>NZ_FNRV01000001.1:0-1200000 GCF_900105115.1 Pseudomonas mohnii | reverse complement strand
TGCAGGGTGAATTCGCGCACCACTGGGGTCAGCATTCTCGCCGCGCTGACCCGCACTTGGATTACGGCGCTCATGACCGGACCCCGGCATAAGGCTGGTCGGGGTTGGTGCAAACGCCGAGGTACGCCCCCAGGCGGCGGGAAAAGTGCTCCCGGACTTCCAGCCCGACATCGCAACCGATGCAGATCAGCAGCGACTCCGGCCCGGCGGCCTGAGTCAGGCCGCAGTGCACGCAATACACCAGGCGCGCACCGGCAATCGTGTGGGTCATGTCGATCTCGTCATTTTCCAGTCCGGCGCTGCGGGCCTCGCCGTAAATGCGCCAGATAAAGGCCTCGTCGCCCATGATGTAGAGATGGCTGCCGACCGTGGCGCTGACCAGCGCCCGCTGCAGGCGCCGGGAAAAGTCGGCGTTCTCGCCATTCAGCACCAAGGGCTGTTCCAGTTCACCGACAACGGGCGAGCAGGCGGCTGCCGATTGCATGACCACAATGTGCCGGGTGACGCTGTTACGAGGCAGCGGCTGGCGATAGCGCGGGAGGCTGTGAAGTCGGTCCGGGGCGGCGCTGTGTCTATCCGTCATGTGGGCTTTCCTGGCTGTTCCGCGCCTGTCGAAGGGCGAGAAAGGTGGCGTTGGACTGGGAATTTGTTTCCTGTTAGGGAAGATACTTTCCTATGGAGAAAATCTTCTCAATCCGGAAAAAGGGCTATGCCTTTGGAGATAAGCCCTGCGCAACGCCAGTTCGGGGCATGGAAGTTGCTGGTCTTCGCTCAGGGCTGAGTAACCGGACGGGGAGTTATCAATAGTGCGAACACGACCGCAGTGGTGGCCGCTCTGGCTGGGGCGTATTCGCCCCGAACAGGCACGCAACGTGCGCAAACTGCTGGCCGGATTGCCCTTGTGCCAGGTGCACGCTGACGGTGCCTTGTCGGGTTTTCTGGATCGTTTCGAAGCATTGTTGCCGACCTGCAAACTGAATCTGATCCTGGGTGGCGAAGACCTGGGGCCGGCACGGCGCGGATTGCTCGAGGGCTGTCAGGACGTTGCGCGTTGCCCTTGGCGTGACTCGACATTGCCTGATGTGGCTCAGGCCTGTGGCCCTTGCCGGCAACGGGGCGTACATCGCCTGCTGTGTGCCTTGCCGTACAGCGACGATTCGAGCAAAGGGGTGTTGTTGCTCGATACCCCACAACCGGTCCACGCAAGCTGGCGCCAGTTGCTGGAAGAGGCGGCGCAGGCGGTCGGCGTCACCGTGCGCTTGCGCTGCTACACCCGTGAGCAACAGCGTAAACAGGCGACGTCCCGGCACGGCGCCCTGGCCCGTGAGCTGCACGACTCGGTGGCCCAGCAGTTGGGTTACCTGTCATATCAGGCGCATTGGCTGCAGTCGCAGTTGGGCGAGCCTGCGCAGGCCTTCGCCGCGTTGCAGGAACTGTGCGGCGGCTTGAGTCAGCTGCAGCGCCAGGTGCGCGAGCTGATCACCAGCGCTCGTCTGACCATGGACGGGCGTTCGCTGCGCCAGGCATTGGCCGACTCTGTCGCCGAGTTCTCGCGGCGCTGCATCATCGTTTTCGAACTGGACAATCGCCTGACGGATGACGCTTTGAGCCCGGAAACCGAATTGCAGATTCTGCAGATCATTCGCGAGGCACTGGCCAACGCGGTGCGCCATTCCCATGCGCGGCATGTGCGCATCGAGTTGCGGCAAAACCAGGACGGCGATGTCTCGGTGACGGTGGAGGACGACGGCATCGGCCTGAGCCCGGCATCGGGGGAGGACAACCATTTCGGCCTGGCGATTATCCGCGAACGCGCCGCGAGCATTGGCGCCCGGCTGAGCATTGAAGCGATCCGCCCGCACGGGGTTCGCGTACACCTCGGCCTTTGCCATCACCAAGACCTGCCACAGGGGAGTTTCGATGGACTGCACGACCTTATTACTGATCGATGATCACCCGCTGTTTCGCAAGGGCCTGGCGCAGCTGTTCGGCGCCAGTGACGACTTCGAGGTGGTGGGGCAGGCCGCCAGCGGCCGCGAAGGCATCAACCTGGCGGTGAGCCTGGCACCGCAGCAGGTCTTGCTGGATCTGCACATGCCTGGCTTGAGCGGTTTGCAGGTGCTCGATGAACTGCGTCAGTTGCGCCTCGATTGCCAGGTGGTGGTGCTCACTGCGTCGATGGATCGCGCCGAGTTGTTGACGGCCCTGCGCCTGGGGGCCAGCGGTTATGTGCTCAAGGAAACCGAGCCCGATGCCTTGCTGGCCTACATGCGCAATTGTCACAAGGGCGCGATCGTCCTGGATTCGACCCTGATTGCCCTGTTGGCCGATCAGGACGAATCGTTGCACCGCCCCGCGCAGGATGCCGATCCTCTGGACACCGGCAACCTTACTGAACGCGAGGGCCAGACCCTGGCCCTGATTGTCGCCGGCATGAGCAACAAACAGATCGGTCGGGAACTGGGGATCAGCGATGGCACGGTCAAGATCTATGTGCGCAATCTGTTGCAGAAGCTCGGCCAGCACTCGCGTCTGGAGCTGGCGGCGTGGGTACACAACGGCGCGTCGGTGAGACACGAGGAGCGGCATTAGATGATGGAACGGCCAGAGGCATTTGTGCAGGCACCGTCCTTGCACCTGATGGATCGCTTTCCGGCGGCGTTGCTTGAACTGCGCGATAACGGGCAGATCGCCCACTTCAACCTGGCGTGGGTCGAGCTGATGGACAGGCCGGGTCCGGAGCGCAACCTCATCGACTATGTGCACCATGAGGACCGTTCGTTGTGGCGTCAGGCCTTGAATGAACTGCGTCGGCGTCCCGAGACTTCCTTCAGCCAGCGGTTGCGCTTTGTTCACCCCTCGGGGGAGCTGCGTTGGTTTGACGTCAGCCTCAAGCGCGAGACTCAGGGTTTTTATCTTGTGGCCGGGGACATTACCGCGCACAAACGCCGCGAAGTTGCCTTGCAGGCCAGTCAGCGCAGCAGCATGAGTTTGCTGGACAGCATGCCGGGGCTGATCTATCGCGGCCGCAACAATCGCGATTGGACCATGGAATTCGTCAGTGCCGGTTGTTTGCAACTGACCGGGTATCCACCGGAGCGGTTGGTGGACAACCATGAGTTCACCTACAACAGCCTGATCCTGGCGCAGGATGCCGATTACGTCTGGCGTGAGGTGCAATATGCCCTGTCGCGGCAAGAACCATTCGAACTCAACTACCGGATTCGTTGCGCCGATCAGTCGATCAAGCACGTCTGGGAAAAGGGCGTGGGGATCTATGCCGACACGCGTGAAGTGCTGGGTATCGAGGGGGCGATTTTCGAGCGTAATACCGGCCAGGACCTGGGGCGTTGAACGCAGGTTTGCGGTGTAGTCCTCGGCGTTTAGGCGACGCAGTTTCGGGGTAACATGTGGCCCAACGCAAATTGCCAGAGGGAACGGGATGTCTTCGATCATCAAGCCGATTGGTGCTGCTGACACTAATCAGGCAGCTGCAGCGTTGTGTGAGTTGTGGCCGAAATACTCACCGGCGGAGATTACCTCCAGGATCGACGAGATGCTTCGCCCCAATGGCTACCATCTGATCGGCTTGTGGGAAGAGGGCCTGGCGTCGGCAGTTTGCGTATTGGGCTACAGGATTCAATATTCACTGTGGCTGGGGAAGTCGCTCTACATCGTGGACATTGCGACCCTGCCTCAAAGTCGCGGCAAGGGGTACGCCTCGCGATTGGTGGCTTGGGCTGAAGAGGAAGCTGCGCGTCAGGGTTGCGCGGCTGTGCATCTTGACTCCGGGGTCGGTATGGACAGAGCGGCTGCTCATCGTCTCTACATGCAACGCCACTACCAGATTTCCTGCCATCACTTCCTGAAGCGCCTGGATTGATGCGCAGGATCGTCTGGCAGAGGCATGGCTTTGCTCCACAGCGAGTGAAACCACAGTCCAGGCGGCGGGTGCTTGAGCGGATCGCAGGCAAAGAAAAGCCCGGCACGAGGTCGGGCTGTTCTGTTTGGGGTCAAATCCTTTTGTATGCTCAATCTGCGCTCAATTCTGTGAGCGTTTCGTGAAAAGCACGTTGCCGAAATGAAAAAAGCCCGACACTTGGTCGGGCTCTTTGTAGATGGGCCAAATCCCTTTGGCTGCCCGCATTGTGCGGGGTCGATGTGACGAAGGCGTGACAGGGCGGATGTGAAAAGCCCGCCGCCGGTACGGGCTTTTTGATGACGGGGTCGGGTGGGTTATCGATTGAAGCGCTCGACCAATGAGTGCTGGGTGGACGCAGTTCTGGTGAGTTCTTTGCTCAAGTCCGCAGACTGGTGCGCTTGTTCCGAGGTTTGATCGGCCAGGTGGGCGATGGTTGTGATATTGCGGCTGATCTCCTCGGCAACGGCGGTTTGCTCTTCAGTGGCGCCGGCAATCTGCGTGGTCATCTCGGTGATGTGAGCAACTGCTTCACTGATACCCACCAAGGCCTTGTCTGCCTCAAGCACCCACGTCACGCCTTCTTCGGCCTGACGCTGACCACGCTCCATGGATTGCACAGCGTTATTGGACGACGTCTGGAGCTTGGTAATCAGGTCATGGATCTGGGTGGTGGATTGCGAGGTGCGCTGTGCCAGCTGACGAACTTCATCGGCCACTACGGCGAATCCCCGGCCCATGTCGCCGGCACGTGCCGCCTCGATGGCGGCATTGAGTGCCAACAGGTTGGTCTGATCGGCGATACCTTTGATCACGTCAACGACGGTCCCGATTTCATTGCTGTCCTTGGCCAATTGCGCAACCGTCAGCCCGGTTTCACCGACGACAGTGGAGAGGCGTTCGATGGCCTCGCGGGTGTCTCGGGCCACATCGCGGCCGCGACCCGTGAGCAAATTGGCTTGTTGGGTGGCATCCGCCGTGCGCTGGACGTGGCTGGCGACTTCCTGGGTGGTCGCTGCCATCTGGTTGACGGCCGCAGACACCTGCTCGGTTTCGACGCGCTGGCGATCAAGGCCGTTTGAGCTGTCAGTGGCCAGCAGGTCAGATTGTCCAGCCAGCGCACTGAGTTGCTCGGCGGTGTCTTGCAGGCGTGTCAGGCAAGTCTTCAGTCGCGCGGCCTGACTGACGAAGGCTGTCTCCAGACGGGCTTGTGGTCCCCGGGCATTGCTGTACATCTGAGCGATCAGTGAGTCGGAGGTCGAGGGCTCAGCCATCTGTAACAGGCGCAGGGTGCCCCGAGTCTGCCAGCGCGAAGCGAGCAAACCGATCGGCACGGCAATGCCTGTGGCCACGGCTATTGCCACGGGAGCGCTGAAGAACAAACCGCTCAAGGAACCCACCAAACCCATGGCGACATAGGGCAAAGAGCCCGATAGAGCGGGCAGCCAGCTGTCCTGCCGAGGGATGGCCGGCTTCCCCTGACTGATGCGCTTATAGAGGGATTCAGCACGGCGGACCTGATCAGCCGTCGGCTTGACCCGGACCGATTCAAAGCCGACTACCTGGCTGCCTTCAAATATTGGAGTGACGTATGCGTTGACCCAGTAGTGATCGCCATTTCTGGAGCGATTTTTGACGATACCCATCCACGGGCGGCCTTGCTTGAGCGCACCCCACATGTGGGCAAATACGGCAGGGGGGACGTCAGGATGACGGACGATATTTTGCGGGGCACCAATCAGATCGGCTTTATCAAAACCACTGACCTCTACGAAAGCGTCATTGCAGTACGTAATGACACCTCGAACATCTGTCGTCGAAATAAGCTTCTGCTGAGGTGCGAGTGAAATCTCACGCTGTGTTACAGGCTGATTATTTCTCATTCCGACTGCTCCTTGGTTCCTTTGAGAGGCCATCGACTAGTACGAGAACAAGGTTAGTGTCTTTTTCTAAAATATTTTTTATAAAAATGAGTTGTATTCGTGATGCCGAGCTGTGTTGGATCTGTATTGCTTGTTTGGATAGGCTATTGATTTTGATAGGGAAAAGTCACTCCCTCAGCCTCTCTTCAGCCTGGTGTTTTCGCAGGAGTGGTCGGCACATTAATGGCTTTTATTTCGTTGAAAATTTGGTGAGTTGCGGCCAGAAAGTGCAAATAGATAGTCATGCGTGAAAGAAGCACGGCCACTGCGTCGGGTTTTTTTATGGGGGCTCCATTCCCTGACTATTCTCATTTGACCTGAAATGGCAGAGTGAATTTACATATCAAGCGCAATTGGAATTACATCAAGGCACTTCTTGAGCAAGTCGAACAGGCCAATAGAAAGGGGGGGCTTCAAGAGCATGCTCTGAACGTAGCGCTTGCTCACGACATTCATGACCCGGCCAAAAAGGAGCAGGCGACCCATGCACTCCAGCTCATCGTCAAGGAAGCATTCGTGGCGAGTACCGTGGACGCCTCAGGCGTCGAGACTTTGATCCCGCTCATATGGCGAGGCCATGACCTGCTGGGTGATGGGAGAGCGAACGTCGCCAAGTACGAATTCAAGCACTTTCATTAAGTGTCTTCTTGCCAAGCCCCGCCATCACGCGGGTTTTTTTGTGCCTGCGATTTCCCAAATCCCTCTAAGCCTCTGGTTGACCCACTCATCAATGGCGCGCGCGCATTGCGGGTGTAAGGCCCTCAATTGGAGGCGGTTATCCAGCCACGCATTCAATTCGTAAAGGGCCACACGCACCGCGCGAGGGTAGTCCTCCAGAGCGGCAAGCAAGCGCTGCCGGGCGCCTTCAGTTGGCTCAATATCTCTGGTCCGGATGTATTGAGTGATGAAGCGCTCGATGCAGCAGAACTCTGATGATGACAGATGGATCATGCTGAGATTTGTTGAGCGTGTGCCGTTAGCTGGAGCGAACATCCATGATTCCTTGCTTGTGCATGCGGAGACTTAAAGCTCGTTATTCGGGGTGTTTGTAGTGGGTTGGAAGAAAAGGCGGGGCGGATGATACTTATTTCCATGCGTCGTGTACGTATATCAACACGCCATCATCGACGAACGGCGTAATACGTTAGTCTTATAATGCAAGGTGATTTGCCGCCGTTTGCGAGTTTCAGGTATTGGCCGCGGTTTTCCATCGGCTTCTGCCCAACCGAGAAGGCCTGGCACCGCGCAATGACGCGGATGAAGATCACCGGTTCTCCCTACCCAAAGTCGGACGGCTGGCGTTTTCTGGCCCAGCCGAATATCGGGGTGAGCACCGCGATCGACCACGGTGCGGATCGGTGCCCGAACATTATGTTCGGGCACACCACTGACTGACGTCTTGTCGAGTGCCGGGTAAAGGTCCTTGATAAAAGGGCGTTGTAGTTCGGCATTGCCCTGCCGACAGCCAAGCCTTGGCCAGGGGACGGTGGCAGGCGGTGTCGGTGTCCAATGGCCTGTTCAATAACGTGCTTACTTCAAACTCTTGAGATAAGCGATGAGGTGCTGGCGGCTCTGCGCATCGGGCTGCCCCGGGAACATCATCATGTTGCCCGGCAGCAAGCTGGCAGGGCTTGTCAGCCACTTGTCCAGGTTGGCGTCATTCCACTGCAGCTTGGCGCCTTGCAGGGCGGCGGAATAGTTGAAAGCCGGCGCCTGGGCGCTGGCGCGATTGAACACGCCGTGCAGGCTCGGCCCCATCAGGTTCTTACCCGCTTCGGGGCTGTGACAGAAACCGCATTGAGTGCTGAAAAGGGCTTGGCCCTGAGCCACGTCGCCCTGGGCTTGCGTCAGAGGGGCTGCCAGCAACAGGGCGCTGGCAACGAGCAGTTGTGTGTGGGTCATTTCGTTTCCTACAAATAGCAAAGCCCCGCCAAGACAGACCTGGCGGGGCCTCAAGAGCAATCAGAATGAATTGGCGAGGTCGATGCCCGACTTGCCTGGTGCCAGAATGTTGTTCGGGTCCAGCGCACGTTTGATGGCATGTTCAAGTTTGCGTTTCACAGGGCCGTAGCTCTGCGCAACTCGATCCTGGAATGCTGTGTTGACGCGGTAGACGGCGTAGCCTTCCTTCTCGAATACATCGAGCAGTTCGGCAAAGCAGGCGTTAGCGCGTTTGGTCTCTTCCGGGTTGGAGCGGTCATACAACACGTCGATGACGTGGTGCATGTCGCGCCAGCCGACGATGAACTCGCCGACATAGTCCAGACCGTGCTTGTTGAGGGTCTTCTTGGCCAGCGCCTGTTGCTTGTCGCACTCGCTGCCTCGGGCCTGGCTCACCGGTGCGAACCACATCGAGCCGCCGCCGCCACGCCAGTTGTACAGGCCAAATTCCTGCAGGTTAGGCACCCCGGACATCAACTGGGCTCGGTACTTGAACGGCTGGGTGTCGCCGGCCTCTTCCTGGGTGACGATGCGCCCCTTGCCCAGTTGCTTCAGGGCTCCAGTGACGATATTCCAGTTGACGTCGACCTGCTCCTGGGTGCCGTACAGCGCGGCATAGACGTTCCAGGCGCCGAGATTCTTGTCTTTCTGAATTTGCTTGAGGATCGCGTCAGAGGTCGCGCCCGGCTCGGTGGTGTAGTCGGAGCGGCGGGTGTTGCAGGTGGATGCCTCCCAGAGTACGCCTGCAATGACGACCGAGTTCGGAATGACTTGGGCGATGCGCAGCGGGCGGATGAATTCGACGATTTCGGCGATGTCCGATTCGTTCTCGAACTTGATCTCGAATGGTTTGAATACGGGCGGTTTCGGCATCAGCCAGAAACCCATTTTCGTGCAGATACCATAGTTGGCTTGGGTGAACATTCCGTCCAGCGTCGGGCCATAGCCCCACTTGAATACCTGCCAGGCATTGTCACCTTTCACTCCGCCCATGCCGGTTCGGTACACATCGCCGTTAGCCAGCACCACTTCCATGCCGCACTGCATCAGAAAGTGTTCGCCATAGGGTGTGTAACCCACGCCACGATCCATGGTGTTGCCCAGTGGTCCGGCGATAGCCGACGGTGCAGAGAACGACAGCATCAACGGCAGTTGGTGTTCCTGGATGTAGTCGTAAAGCTGCTGATAGGTCACCCCCGGCTCTACCAGGGCGGTACACAGTTCCGGGTCGACGTGGAGGATTTTGTTCATTTTCTTCAGGTCAAGTATGACTTGACCTCGCTGGCCTGGCGCGGCCGAGCCGTAACCGAAGTTACGACCCGTGGAGATGGTCCACACCGGGATTTTGTGTTCGTTGCAGATCTTCACCACCCCTTGCACCTGTTCGACGGTAGTGGCGGTGACGGCGGCAGACGGCGTGTGCTCGGCATTGTCCACGGCGATCATGATCTTGCTGTACGGGATCAGTTGATCATCTTTGGTCAGGACGTTTTCATCGCCCAGCAATTTGCGAAACTTGGCGATTGCTTGCTCGAAGTTTGCGCTGTTGACGCCGCGCGGGAGCAGGGGCTTGTTGTTTTTCTCAGTCATTTGGTTAGCTCCTTCAAGCCTCGATCGAAAACGAAACGAAATTACCGGTCAGCGGCGATGGGCGGCTGGCGATCAGTGGCGCTTGGCCTGTGTTGGCGGTGCCCAGGGCGGCAAGGGTGTAGCCCAGCGTGGCTGCCCATTGCTCGGAACCGGCAGTGCTGCGTGCGGCCGCGGACACTTGCAGCGGGGCCTGTTGGCCATGCAGGCGGTATTCGCTGAGGCTGAAGCCCGTGCCGCAGGCGTTCAAATTCAGGCCCAGCTGCGGGGCGCAGCCACTGGCGGCCTCGGCGCTGAGCAGGTGGTGCTGCGAGGCATGGGTCGTGGCGCGGTGCTGGCCGATCCACTGCACGCGAGCGCCAGCGCTGCGCGCCAGGTCAATGATCAGTGCGGCACTGGCATCGTCGACCAGGCCGATGATGCGTTGTGGTTGACCACTGCGCAGGCGTTTATCCAGGCCGAGAATGAAGCTCAGACCGAGGTCGGTACGCTGTACCTTGACTTGCCCGCCTGCCGGGCTGGCGCTAATCCCCTGAAGGAAGGCCGACTCGGCGACTTCGCCGCTGACCAGGGCCAGGGTCGGCAGAACCGGATGGGCCTGACTGCCCATTACACGATTGGCCATGGTCAGACCCGAGCTGCTCATGGCCACGCCGGCCAGGCCGCCCAAGGCCATGCCCTTGAGCAGTACACGACGTTCTATGTTCATGCCTGACTCCTCAAGGTTTGGCCGCGGGGGCGGAGGTTTTGGAAATGTATTCGGCCACTTGTTGCAGCGAGTTGTCGTCGATGAACGAGGCGGGGAAGGCCGGCATGGCACGGAAGCCGTGGCGTACGATCGCAGTGATGTACTGCGGTGGCAGTTGGCGGCCGGTGATTTGTGGGCCGACCTTGTTCTCGTGGCAGTGGCCACACACCTTGGCATAGACGTTTTCGCCGCCTTTCCAGACGCCGTCGCCATCGGCAGCTGCATGACCCGCCAGCACGATAAACGGCAGGGTAAAGCAGGCAACAAGGGTCCGTTTCACAGCAGGGCTGTTGAGGAGTGAGTGCATTTCGTACTCCATATTCTTATTGGTAGGTTGGTTCATGGAAGGCCGGATTCGGGTCAGAACGGATACGGCCTTGGGGCGTGTTGCAGGGTGATCCAGTGGTCGGTGGTGAACTCGTCAATGGCCCAGTCGCCGTTGAAGCGGCCAAGACCGGAGTTCTTCTCACCGCCGAAAGGTGCGTTGGGTTCGTCGTTGACCGGGATGTCGTTGACGTGGGTCATGCCGGCGTGAATGCGTTGGGCGAATTGCACGCCGCGCTCCAGGCTGGACGTGAACACAGCGCTCGACAGTCCATATTCGCTGCGATTGGCCAGTTCCAGGGCATGCTCGGAATCGCGGGCGGATTGAATCCCGACCAGAGGGCCAAAGATTTCTTCACGGGCGATCTCCATGTCGGCAGTGACCTGGCCGAACACGTGAGGCGGCAAGACGTTACCCTGGGCTTCCCCGCCAACCAGCAACGTGGCGCCTTCGGCCTTGGCGGTGGCGATCTTCTCTTGGAGGCCAGCCAGTTGCTTACTGTTGATCACGGGGCCGATCACGGTCTCGGCTTTGCTCGGGTCGCCGTAAGGCAGGGCTTTGACGCGTTCGACAAAGCGCTGGGTGAAGGTTTCCAGCAGCGGCTGCTCAACGATGATGCGGTTGATCGCCATGCAGATCTGGCCCTGGTGAAGGAACTTGCCGACCACGGCGGCGTTAACGGCTTGTTCGATGTCGGCATCGGCCAGGACCACGAACGGGCTGTTGCCACCCAACTCGAGGGCGACATGCTTGAGGTACTCGCCGCCGCTGGCGATTCGGCCGATGTTGCGTCCGACCTGGGTCGAGCCGGTGAAGGAAATGAACGCCGGTACCGGGTGCTCGACGAAGGCGTCGCCGATTTCCGCGCCGGAACCGACCACCACGCTGAGTACGCCTGCTGGCAGGCCGGCTTCCTCGAAGATGCGCGCGAGCAACAGGCCCCCGGTGACGGGGGTGTCACTGGCCGGTTTGACCACCACGGCATTACCCAACGCCAGGGCGGGTGCCAGGGAGCGGGCGGTCAGGTGCAGGGGGAAGTTCCACGGGCTGATCACACCGATCACGCCCAGCGGCGTACGGTAAACGCGGCTTTCCTTGCCCGGGATGTTGGACGCAATAATGCGGCCATGCACGCGGCTTGGCAGGCTGGCCGACTCCAGGGTGATGGCGCGGGCGGCGCCCCATTCGATTTGCGCCTTGATGCGCGTACTGCCGGACTCGCGGATGATCCAGTCGATGATTTCTTCACGACGCTCGTCGAAGATCTTCACCGCGTTGAGCAGCACTTGGCCACGCTCGGCCGGCCCCTTGGCAGCCCAATGGGCCTGGGTCTCGCGTGCCTTGCGGTAGGCCTCGTCGAGGTCATCGCGATTGGCCAGTGTGATCTGCAGCAAGCTTTTCTGGGTGAAGGGGTCGAATACGTCCAGTGGACGACCGGCGCTGCCGGCGCGCCATTGTCCGGCGAGGGGCTGCAGTTCAAGGTTTTGATAGGCAAGACGAGTTACGGTCATGGAGTTTTCTCTCTTATTGGTGCGAAAGGGCATCGATCAGGGGCGCCGCCGATGATCGAAGACTTTTGCGGTTTATCGTGGCAGGAACCCGGGGATGCTCCGGCTCAGCCATGAGGCCGACGCGAGCAGGCGGCCTGGCTCATCACCTGCGGATAACAACTATCGTGCCAAGCCTCGGCGCGATGAAAAATACTCAATAAAATCAAGTAGTTAGTCGTATTTGTGATGACCGTTGCACGTTCATGGGTCGACGTTATAGTCGCCAGCGCGGAATTTTATGAAGAGGATGCTGCAGGCCGCTGAAAGCTCAACGCCCGGTTTTTTTTCGGTTTTATCTGTGCGGTTATCGGACAAATGTGGGGGCGCAAGGCAGGTGGTCAGTCACTGACGGATTGACCGTGCGGGTTGTCCGGGCATACTTGAAACTTTACTTCCCTGCCGCCTGTTGACCCTATGACTCCTAATAACAATAACCGTCCTGCCGATGAGGAATTCCTCAAGCAGATGCTCGGCAGACAAAAGCGCTATATCGTTGACCGGGCCAGCCAGTTTGGCGCCAGCGGTCTGCCTTCGGCCGAGCAGTTGGCTGAAACGGTGGCTTTCGCCCCCCAGGACGGAAGCATCTGGTTATGTGGCCAGCGGGTGATGCTGCTGCAGGGCTCTGCCTTCGGCGCCATTCGCCGCGAACTGATCGATGCGCTGGGGTTCGACAAGGCGCGCGGCCAGTTGACCCGCATTGGTTGGCAGGCTGGAGCACGCGACGCCGCCCAGGTCAGCGAACAATGGCCGGAAGGTGATCACGCCAGTCTGTACAGCGCCGGCCCACGACTGCACATGCTCGAAGGCATGGTCAATGTCGAGGTGGTGCGCTTCGAGATCGACTCGGGTATCGGTCACTTCTATTCCGAATTTCTCTGGCACAACTCGCTCGAAGACGACGAACACATTGCCGCCTACGGCCTGGGGGGCGAACCGGCGTGCTGGATGGAGATCGGTTATGCGAGTGGTTATGCGTCGTCACTGCTCGGTCGCTTGGTGGTGTTCCGCGAGCTGGAATGCCGTTCGATGGGGCATAAAGCCTGTCGCATCGTCGGCAAGCCGGCCGAACAGTGGGACGATATCGACGTTGACCTGGCGTATCTGGATCCGAGTGACTTTCTCAGTCGCAGCACTTACACCTCGGGCGTTGAGACCACCGTTGCCAAACTGGAAGAGCCTGTAGACGGCAAACCGTTGGTGGGCATTTCGGCTGCGTTTGTCGCGGCAAGCCAATTGCTGCAACGTGTCGCACCGACGCAGGCGACGGTGTTGTTGATCGGTGAGTCAGGCGTCGGAAAAGAGCTATTCGCCCGAACGCTGTACCAATCGAGTTCGCGGCAGCATATGCCGCTTGTGGCGCTCAACTGCGCGGCCCTGCCGGAGAATCTGGTGGAGGCCGAATTGTTCGGTGTCGAGCGGGGGGGCTTCACTGGCGCCGAGCGTTCGCGGCCCGGGCGTTTCGAGCGAGCCCATGGTGGGACGTTGTTCCTCGACGAAATTGCGACCTTGAGCCTCAGTGCGCAGAGCAAGATTTTGCGAGCCTTGCAGGAAGGTGAGATCGAGCGGGTCGGTGGTACGGCGCCGATCCGCGTGGACGTACGGATTATCGCGGCGACTAACCTGGATCTGCGTCGCGAGGTTGAGGCCGGGCGTTTTCGTGAAGACCTGTTCTACCGACTGAATGTTTTTCCCATTCATCTGCCACCGTTGCGGGAACGTCGCGAAGATATCCCGTTGCTGATGAGTTATTTTCTGCGCCATTTCAGCTTGCGCCATGGGCGTCAGCTGGCGGGTTTCAGCACGCGGCTGGTCAACGCGCTGCTCACTTATCGGTTTCCCGGCAATATTCGTGAGCTGCAGAACCTGATCGAACGCGGTGTGATTGCCGCCAGTGACGGTGAGGTGATCGACATGGTGCATCTGGCCGAGGCTGGAGCGCCGTTGATGGCGACGGCCATCGGCCTGACCCCTCAAGGG
The DNA here is from genome assembly GCF_900105115.1 of Pseudomonas mohnii. Classification (NCBI taxonomy): domain Bacteria; kingdom Pseudomonadati; phylum Pseudomonadota; class Gammaproteobacteria; order Pseudomonadales; family Pseudomonadaceae; genus Pseudomonas; species Pseudomonas mohnii. The sequence continues at coordinate 1,186,031 of NZ_FNRV01000001.1, read as the reverse complement.
CGCTTGTCTGCCGTGCAGCAACGCGATGAGGCGGGTAATGAAGTGCCGGCACCCGCGCAATCCATCGAAGGAGAGGGCGGGGCAGAAGCGCTTCGCGAGCCCGTTCTGGAGAGTTTGCAGGCCTTCGTCTCCGGACGCCAACGGGTGTTGAATATGTCCCTGGAAGAAATCGAGCTGCGCCTGGTGCGCCTGGCGCTCGAGCGCTCGGGGGGGAACATCACCGCGGCGGCGCAAATGCTCGGCATGAGTCGCGCGCAGGTCAGCTATCGCCTCAAGGGAAGCTAGGGCCGAAACCGGCAAGCGGGCCATGCAACGCCCCCTGATCTGATGGTCATGGGGCGTTGTCATGGCTGGCGTCGGGTCAGGCTCAGAGCGGGATCGTGAACTTCAGCCAGTAGGTCTGGCCATCGGCACGGTTGCGTACGCCGGATTCATCTTGCCATTTGGCGCTGAGAAACCAGCCATCCTTGCTCGCGTATTGAACGGCCGGGCCGACGGAGAAGGAGCTGCCGCGGTTGCCGTCAGCGGCCTCGACAGCCGCTGCGGCGGCGCAATGAGCGGCGCTGCACTGGTCATCGCTCACTTGTTTGTAGGCGTGGCCACCGATGCCCAGTACCCAGCCATTGCCCAGGCCCCAACCAAGGGTGTAGTCGGCATGAAGCTCGCGGCCGGACTGGTAGTGGGTGTCCTGGTTTTCGAAGTTGTAATCGTACATCAGGCGCATATCAGCGTTGAAACCCGCCGGGTCCATGTAGGTCATGGCATATACCGCTTGTACGGTGTAGTAGTTAGTGCCGAGGTTGACCAAGTCGTTCTTGTCATACTCGCCGCCGGTAGGCACCACGAAGTCGACACCCATGGCGGTGTGGAACTTGTCGCTGTGGTGGAACCCGATCACCGGACCCAGGTGAGCGTCGCCCAGGCCGCGCTTGTGTTCGTGCGGGCCGTCCTTGATGTTCAGCCGAATGTCATTGAGCGGTAGCAGTGCGTGGAAGCCGAGGTTGCCACCGAGTACTTGCTGCTCGGTGACCCAGACAAACCGTGGCACGAGCGTCGTGACGCGCAGGTCGATGTCGGCCACTTTGTCGCCCGCGTTATCGCGCAAGGTGTCGGCCATATAGTTGCCGACGAACAACTGCCCGTAGGTACCCGGTGGCGGCAGAACCCCCATGCCGTAGATTTCGATACCCATTGGCCAGGAGGAGACACCGCCTTCGGTAGCCTGAACCAGTGATGTGCTGCCGGCCAGGAGCAGGCCAGCGCCGAAGGCAAGGGAAGTGCAGTGAGTGAGTGTTTGACGCATGAGAAGTCCAGCCTTTTTATTGTTGTGAACGATGCGGGATATGAATTCCCGCAAGGTCGCTTCTCAACTATCGTGCCAACTCCGATTATTAATTATTTAGTTTAAAATCAATGGTTTGCGAATTAATTGGGGCAATTGAAATCTCTTCTTCCGACGCGCTCGGCGGTTTTTGTTAAGAGAATTCGGCTGGCCGCGGAAAGTTCGAATGTTCAGGTCTCGCTGTCGCCATGCCTGGCCGCATGGCGGAAGGCATTCGGAGTCTGGCCACTGAGGCGGCGAAAAAAACGCGAGAAGTAGGTGGGGTCGCTGAAGCCGAGATGATCGGACAGATGGCTGATACTCATGTTTGTATAAATCAAGCTTCGTTTGGCTTCCAGCATCACACGCTGGTGAATCATTTGCAGCGCCGTTTGCCCTGTCAGTTCCCGGCACAAGGTATTGAGATGCACATTGGAGAGCCCGATGCGATGAGCAAAGGTATCGACGCTAAGGTGCTCGCGGTAATGCTGCTCTATCAACTTGATGAAGTGGCCAAGCATGTGCTGATTGCGTTCGCCAAGGTTGCCTGGTGAGGTCTTCATTTGTCGTTGTCGACTGATCCAGACCATCAGTACGCTGACCAACGAATGCAGTTGCAGGTCTCGGGACGGCGCGCTGTTCAGGTATTCGTGGTGGAGTGCGGTGAACAGGGGCGTCAGATAGCGGCGCTCGCGTCCGACCGGGTAACAACCCGTTGAGGCTAAAACAGTCAGGGGGGCGCCCATTTGTGCCTCCAGCCGGGCGACCAGGGGAGCACTCAGGGTCAGGACGTAGCCTTCGACGTTTTCTGAGAAATGAAAGCCATGCACCGTCATGGGCGGGACGACCTGAATGGCCGCTTCCAGCACATCACTGCGCTTGCCCTCGATCTCGACCACAGCCTGACCGCGCTGGACATATAGCAGCTGAAACAGGTCGGCATGGCGGTGTGGCTTGATCTCCCAATGATGCAGGCTGCTACGTTTGGGAATGGACTCACAGTGCAGCAAGTCAGACGTTGGCCACGTCTGGCTTTCTCCGTACAACTTAAATACAGGGATGTTAGTGAGACCTGTTTTCATTGTTCAACCGACCTGCCGGGAGTTAATACGAGGAGGTAGTGCGTTAATCGATAATCGAACCGAATTACTAAAAGTGCAATTTCTCGTGGGTTTTATCCCCTGTTTTTCGAAAATTTGTCAGTAAAAATGCAAGGGAAGAATAAATCTAAAACATCCGGCCGCTGTTCCGCATCGGCTGGAGTGCTTACGAGAAGCCAAAATAATGAAAACTCAGATCGCTATCATCGGTGCTGGTCCTTCCGGTCTTCTGTTGGGCCAATTGCTGCACAAGGCCGGTATCGACAATGTCATTATCGAACGTCAAACGCCTGAATACATCCTCAACCGTATTCGTGCCGGGGTGCTGGAGCAAGGCACTGTCGACATGCTGCGCGAAGCCGGTGTCCACGAACGCATGGATGCCGAAGGCCTGGTCCACGACGGCGTTGAGTTGCTGGTTTCCGGCAAGCGCGTGCGTGTTGACCTGAAGGGGCTGACTGGCGGCAAGACGGTAATGGTCTATGGCCAGACCGAGGTGACCCGGGATTTGATGGACGCTCGCACCGCCAGTGGCGCTCCAGTCATCTACTCAGCCGCGAATGTGCAACCGCACGAAATGAAGGGCGAAAGTCCCTACGTCACCTACGAAAAGGATGGCCAGACTCATCGGATCGATTGCGACTACATTGCCGGTTGCGACGGATTCCACGGGGTTGCCCGACAGAGCATTCCCGCAGAGGTGCTCACCCACTACGAGCGCGTGTATCCATTCGGCTGGCTGGGACTGCTATCCGACACCCCACCGGTCAACCACGAGCTGATCTATGCCCACCACGACCGTGGCTTCGTGTTGTGCAGTCAGCGCTCGCTGACCCGCAGCCGTTACTACCTGCAAGTACCGCTGACCGACAAGGTCGAGGAGTGGTCCGACGAACGCTTCTGGGATGAGCTCAAGGCACGTCTGCCACAGGACGTGGCGCAAAAGCTGGTGACCGGTCCTTCGCTGGAAAAGAGCATCGCGCCGTTGCGCAGCTACGTCGTCGAGCCGATGCAGTACGGCAAGTTGTTCCTGCTCGGCGACGCCGCCCATATCGTGCCGCCAACCGGTGCCAAGGGCCTGAACCTGGCCGCCTCGGACGTGTGCTACCTGTATCGCATCCTGGTCAAGGTCTACAAGGAAGGGCGTACGGACTTGTTGGAGAAATACTCCGAATTGGCACTGCGCCGTGTCTGGAAGGGCGAGCGTTTCAGCTGGTTCATGACCAACCTGCTGCACGACTTCGGCGATCACAAGGACGCGTGGGACCAGAAGATGCAGCAAGCCGACCGTGAATATTATTTCAACTCACACGCCGGTCTGGTCAACATCGCAGAGAACTACGTGGGCCTGCCCTACGAAGACATCGAGTAATCCGTTTCTACCGTGCCCACCGTCAAGTGGTGGGCTTTGAATAATAAATACGGAGGTGGTCATGGGCCTGTTCGACTGGAAACACTGGCTGGTGCTCTTGCTCGTAGTGGCGGTGCTGTTCGGTGGTAAACGCCTGAAGAGCCTGGGATCCGACTTGGGCGAGACGATCAAGGGTTTTCGCCGCTCGGTGAGCAGCGACGACGAGGCGCAGCCTCAGGTTGCAACGTCGGCGCGGGTGCAGAGCGATACCGCACAAACTCCGCTGACACAAAGTGAACAGGCACCATTGGGCCATTAATCGCTTCTCGATTTACACCCTTCGTTTACCGAGGACCGCGTTCATGTTGTTCAAGCGTTCGATACGCACACAGGTGCTGACGTCGATAGGGGCCAGCCTGTTGTTGGTCATGCTATCGGTGCCGCTCTGTGTCTACTTTTTCACTAACGTCCTGTCTGAACCGACATGGTTCACGGGAGTCCTGGCACTTCTGGCCGTTGGTGGGCTGGCGTGGTTACTGGCTCTGAGGTTGTTCAACCGTGTGTTATTCGCGCCACTGGGCCATTTGCTCGAATGCATTGAGCTGTTGGATAGAAGCCATGGCGCTGAACGGGCAAACAATGCCCGGATAGACCAGGCGGGTTGCCTGCAATGGGCCGCGGATACTTTGCGTGATGTGCGCCTGGAAACTTCCATGCGCCTGGAACAAAGTACCCGCCAGCTGGATGCGGCCAGTGGTGAGCTGAATTCGATCGCAATCGAATTGGGTCAAGGCATACAAGACCAGAGTCTGCGCCTGGATCAGGTCGCTACTGCGATGGAAGAAATGGCCAGCACCGCGCAAGAAGTTGCAAGCCATGCCACGCGGGCTGCACGCGCCGCCGACGATGCCGAAAACGCGACCCAGCAAGGCGAAAAAGCCATGGTAGGCATGGTCAACGGCATCAACGACATCCGCGATGAAATCACCAACACGGCTAAAGTCATCCATCGCCTGGCAGATGACAGTGGGCGAATCGGTGAGGTGCTGGCGGTCATCCACAGCATTGCAGAACAGACCAACCTGCTGGCGCTGAACGCCGCCATTGAAGCTGCCAGGGCCGGCGAGCAGGGGCGAGGCTTTGCCGTCGTGGCCGATGAAGTACGCAACCTGGCACAACGTACTGCCCAGTCCACGGCTGAAATCAACACCATCATCGCCACCGTGCAAAAGGGCGCAGAAAGTGCGGTACAAGCCATCGAGAGTGGGAAGCGCAGCATCGAGAGCGGCATTGATCAGGTCCAGCTTGCCGGCAAGATTCTGGGCGGCGTAACCGACGCGGTGCAGACCATCTGTGATATGAACCAGCAGATCGCCGTTGCGGCCGAAGAACAGACGCTGGTCACCGAAGATATTTCACGCAACCTCAGCGAATTGGTGGTGATTTCTGCGAGCAATCAGGAAAACGTGCGACGCACTGAAAGTGCGGGTAAAAGCCTGCACCTGGTGGTCGGCGTACTCACCGAGCTGGAAAAATGAATACCTTCGCTGCGTAGCCTGACACCCGCCACCCGAAGGCGACGACCAAACGTGGGTTTCAGGTCCGATACCCTGATTGAGGCGTACCTTGGGTGAGCGCTAGCGCACCGTTCCGCCCGGTTTTCGCCAGTTGCCGTCGAGGTCCGTGACGCTCGACGGCAGTCGCGCGCGCTCAGACAGTATTGAACCCTCGTGCGCCGGATCATGGTCGGTGCGCCGTGAGTTGGCCCCTGCAGTTTCGCCAGCTTGAGTGTCACGCACCGGTGACGCTGTCACCCAGTCCGTAGCCATTGTCCTTCAGATCCGCCCCTGCATCGCCGAAGTCGCCCTCCAGTGACACGATCGGCACGATGACGACGGTGGTCTTGCGCGTATCGGCCACTCTTGTCTGGGAGTGCCATTGTTTGGGCGTATGAGGCCGACAGGGCGCTTATCGAACGAGGGATAAGGCCTGTCCGGATACTCTGGCGCTCTTGAGCAACTATTGGCAGGTGAGGGGAAGTCACGCACTCGGCTCAAAACTAGATTGGCGGCACGGCCTTTCGGCCGCGTACAAAAACAAAAAATGAGAGCCGACAATGAAATCTCTTACACAGCGTGCCTGGTTGTCACTGGGTGTGATGATCGCTGCTTCCACTGCTAATGCCGCAGAAGCTCCGCCACCTTCCGTCAGTCAGCCATCCGGAATCAACCTCGGGGTCACCAGTTTCTTCGACGGGTTTGCCGGGCCGCCTGGCTGGACTCATCTTGTATACCTGCGACAAAGTCGGGCGACGTCGATTCGTAATAATCAGGGTAAGGATGTGGCTGTCTTTGACGATCCCAGCATCGAGGCCACGGTCCTGCTGAATCAGATCAGTTACATCTCGCCATCCACGATCGGTATGGGCGCTCACCTTGGCTGGAATGCGATTATTCCGCTGACGACGGTAGATGCCTCCTTCGGTGCTGCCGGTCCTGCGCTGGCTGACAACGCGACGGGTCTGGGTGATCTCACTACCGGCCCGCAGATTCAGTTCGACCCTGTCTTCAACGCGCAGGGCAGACCTGTCTTCTCCCAGCGTTTTGCATTTGACGTCATCGTTCCCGTGGGCAAGTACGACCCTCACAAAGACATCAACCAAGGTGCAAACCATTTCTCACTGAACCCTTACTGGGCCGCGACCTGGCTCCCCTCTCCGGGGTTCGAGGTGAGCTGGCGTCTTCAGTATCTGTACAACTTCAAGAACGACGACCCTGCCAGTAGCACGCCTCAGTTCTTCAACGGTCAGTCCTTGCGAGACGTCCAGGCCGGCCAGGCTGCCTGGGCCAACTTCACCACCTCGTACGAAGTCGCTCCAGGGCTGCATTTGGGACTCAATGGCTATTACTTCAAGCAGGTGACCGATGATCGAGCGAACGGCCACCGTCTGGAGGATTCGCGTGAGAAGGTGCTGGGGATCGGTCCGGGCCTGTTTTGGGCCATCAACAAGTCGGACGGGTTCTGGTTGAATACTTACCGCGAGTCTCAAGTGGAAAATCGCGCGCGCAACGATTACGTCGTGCAGGTTCGGTTGGCCCACGCCTTCTGACATTATCCGAACCAGTCGATCAGTGGTGTAGGCTGGCTCGCGCGCTTCGGACATACTCGTGTCCGGTGCGCCGTGCCACCTCTACCATTGAACGATGAGCAGAAGAGGGCCCTCCCATGAATCAACTATCGATCCTGTCAACTGAGCAGCTCCCGGCGGGAGAGCGCATGGCTCAGTGGGCCCAATGTATAAGCCTGTACGCAGGCCAGACGTCCGCAGTGGTCAGGCAGAACGAGGAGAGCTCTGTCGAACCCTACAGTCCAAGGGGGTTCAGAGGGCGACTGGAGTTCGGTGACCTGGGTGATCTCCACATTTGTCGAATGATGGCGAGTCCGCATCGGTATCGCAGGAAGTTCCGTGCCGCGCAGGCTCATGAAGGAACCAACTGGACGCTCGTGCTTCAGGAGGGCGGCGTCAGCCATTTCGAGCAAGGCGGGAACACCCTGATGCTGGTGCCCAACCAATTCGCGCTTATCGACGTGAATCAATCGCTGGAGGTGACCAGTTCAAAGGGGTGCGAGCAAATCATCATTCCTTTGGCAGGCCAGCGGTTCAGCCTTGGCGGCAGCGGGCGTCTGTACCACCTTCAGACCGAAGTAGGACTACCCAGGATGCTGCGCAGCATGCTGCACGATGCACTGGCGCAGTATTCAAGCCTTTCCTACAGGGCCTCCAGATCTGTCGGGGACGCACTTCTTGGTGTGTTGGAAAGTGCCATCGAGCAGTCCTGTTCCGGTGAAGAGGAAGAAAAAACCAAGCCTTCTCTCATTGCCATGATCCAGGGGTGTATCGAGGAGAATTTGCATGATCCAAGTCTGAATGCGGAAGTCATCGCGCGTAACTTGAATTGGTCATCACGATCGCTGCATCGCCATTTTCAGAACTGCTTTGGGTGCACCTTCAGCGATTATGTCTGGCAGAGAAGGCTGAGTCGCTGTGCCGAGCAAATGCTGGACGTCTCGCAGTTCAATCGTTCCATCACTGAAATTGCATTTAGCGTGGGGTTCAGCAGCAGCTCCCACTTCAGTCGCAGTTTCAAGGAGGCTTTTGGTATGACACCTCGCGCGTATCGCAAGTCCCTCATACGCTGAGTGTTCGGCTGAGGTGTCTCGACGGATCAAAACCAGGCTGATCCAGGCAAGTCGAAGGAGGTATCGGGCTCTTAAGGTTTCACTGCACTTTCTACCGCTGATTGAGCGGCCATCAACAACAAGAAAGCCAGGTGAAACTTATGTCCTTGCCAAGCCAATGCCGCATGCCGCGGCCAGTGTCCACGCCTCGAAACAGTCGAAATCTCTCTGCCATAGTCCTGCTCCTTCTATCGAGCCTGCCGCTATCAGTGACTGCCTTAGCCGAGGACCGTTCCCCTCAGAAAGTTTACCAGGCCGTTTGTGCGCGCTGTCACGAGGAAGGCATTGCGCTGTCGATTCGAGGCTTCCCTGCGGCAGTAGTGCAGTGGAAGGTACGTAACAGCGTAGGGGCCATGCCTAGACTCCCTGCCACGGACATCGACGATCAGTCGCTTTCTGAGCTTGGCGCATACATCCAGCAATTGAAGCCCGTTGCCGCCGATCAAGGTGAGCGGCAATGAACCGTCGGCAGTTTCTCAATCGAAGTGGAGCGGCCCTGGCGGTTGGAGGGCTCTCTTTTGCCTTGCCCACCCGCTTGATGGCCTCTCCAGGTCTCGATCCTGTCGAGCGGCCTGTCCTCTTGGTCGGCAACCAGTCACGTCCATCGCGAGCTTTCGACGTGGCGTTCGCCCATTCACTGCATCTCCCTTCTTCCAGGATTCGGCGCGTGGCGTGGAGGGATGGCGTTACACCCCGTACCTTGGCCGAGTTCATTCAGGAGGTTGCCGCAAGCGGGCTAATGGTTGCGGGGCTGGTCCAATGGGGGGACTGGGAAATCCTTCAATCGCAGATGCCTCGACATGTGGTTCTGCACCATCTGCGGCATACGCAAGCGGTTTCCGGTACTCAAGGCATCCGATTGCATTCTCCAGGCGTCACGCAAGAGGGCGTCGTCTCGAGTTCGACGCGTGTTGGACGCAAGAGTTGGGCGGCAATGAGCGGTGTCTCGGCGGCTTCGGCTGTACAAAGAAGAGAACCGCCAGGGGGATGGCAGTCCGAAAGCCCCGTCTCCTCAACCCCCTACGTCTCTTTCGTCCTTCTGACTTGATTGTTTCCCTGGAGCTGTGACATGACCACTTCAACCAATCTGCCTGCTGGCGTGAGCCAAAATACCTTCAACCAAGCCGTCTCCGAGTACGCCGCGATTGTCGGCAACGACAACGTTTTTGTAGCCGATGAATCAATGTCGCCTTACATGAAGGCCTACATTCCTGTTGACGAGAAACTCTATGCACCCTCCGGTGCGGTCTCCGTGTCGAGTGTGGAGCAGATTCAGGAGGTCCTGAAAGTCAGTCATAAGTATGGGATCCCGCTGTGGCCTATCTCGACGGGCAGGAACTTTGGCTACGGGGAGGCCTTGCCTGCCGTACCAGGGCAGCTCCTTCTGGACCTGCGCAAGATGAACAAAATCATTGAGGTGGACCCTGTGTTGGGCACTGCCCTGGTCGAGCCTGGCGTCACCTATGCCCAGCTTCACGCCTATATCAAGGAGCACAACATTCCGCTTTGGCTGAGCGTGCCTGGCCCTGGACCGCTGGTGGGGCCGCTCGGGCAAACCCTCATTCGCGGCGAGGGGTACACCGCCTACGCAGAACAGTTCTCGGCCTGCTGCGGGATGGAAGTGGTTCTCGCCGATGGTCAAGTGGTCAGGACGGGACTCGGCGGCATAGAAGGTACCAGCGCCTGGCAGACCAACAAATATGGGTATGGTCCTTATCTGGATGGCATTTTCAGTCAGTCCAACTTCGGCATCGTCACAAAGCTCGGGCTGTGGCTGATGTCCGCCCCGGAAAGCTACGAGATTTTCACGATCAGCTTCCCGCTTTACGCAGATGTCGAAAAGGCTGTCGACTTGGGGCGCCGGCTGAAGTTGTCCGAGACCGTCCGGTCCCCCCTGTTGATCGCGTCGACCGCTACGGGCATGGCGCTTGCTGGTGTTCCCCGCTCGGTGATCAAGCCTGGACCTGGCGCTCTCACTGCTGACGAAATCCAGGCGTTTGCTCAGAAAAACCATCAGCCAACGATCTCCATGACCGCCGCTCTATACGGCACCAAGGATCAGATCGCTGCCCACCTCAAATTCGTTGAAAAGGAAGCCAAGGCCGCGGGTGGGATGTTGCTGCATGGCGAGCAACTGAACGTACTGCCGGAAAAACTGGTGCATCACTTCCATGACATGTTTACGGGAACGCCTGACCTTCAGGAGTTTGCACTGCTCAACTGGATTGGGGGTGGCGGTCTGATCTGGTTTGCTCCGATCTGCCCGACCCGAGGCAGTGAGGCGATCAAACAGATCGACATGATGAAATCGCTTGCCGCCGAATTCGAGTTCGATTTCATCGATGCGTTCTTCCTGAACGGCCGTAGCATGGTGCATCTGTTCAACCTGTTCTATGACCGCAGCAATGAGGATCAGAAGAAGAGGGCGTATGCCTTCTTCGAAAAGGCGCAAGCGACGTTCGCGAAGGCGGGGTATGGGGTGTATCGCAGTAATCCCGCGTTCATGAAGAAAACGGCGCAAGTCTATGGCTCGGCGCAAATGGACCTCAATCGGCGCATCAAGAAAGCCTTGGATCCGAAGGGCCTGATTGCTCCCGGGATGTCAGGCATCACCATAGCCTGACCGGCTGAAGGCAGTATTCCACCGAAGGACAAAAAACTCGGTGGAATACCTGCTGTTCTCCTGTCTGCGCATCGCCGTATCAATTTCTCCATCCAGTTGACTGACAGCCTTGGTCAACGCTGGCGCAGCCAGAATAAATAACAAGAAACCCTGGAGCCTGAAGCCCCGGTCAATCCTGAGGGTCCTTGCACTTCTCAGTGCCGTTCAGGTCTCCACAATAAAAGGGGTACCCGTATGGGGTATGTGTTGAGCAATCTCTCGATTGGTCGCAAGTTGCTTCTAGGCTTTGGATTGGTTGTCGTGGTGGCGTTGGGCGTAGCCAGTGTGGGCTTCATCAACATCTTCGCATTGTTAGAACGCGGCGACCTGATGACGGGTATTGCTGAAAGCCAGATCCACTTGCTTCGTGCGAAGGTGGCTCAGCAGGATTACGTCCGCTCTGGATCTCCGGACTCCGCGCAGCGCGCCCAAGCGTCGCTCAATGCTCTGCAGTCTCGGTTGGACGCGCTTCTGGGGGGGGCGCTTGAGCCGTGAGCAACGGGCGCTCCTGGTTGAAATGAAGTCCGCTACGAAAGCCTGTCAGGCGTCTTTTGATCGCTTGAGGGGTATTGCGGATGGGGCTTCCCATGGAGGGACGGCGTATGAAGACCTGGAACAACAATCTGCCAAATTGCTGGGTCTTGCAGAGGCCGCTTATGTGGCGCCTGGCAAAGAAATGGCGGCGCTCGATAAACGAATCCCAGGCCTTATGGGTTTCAGCTGTTTCGCTCTCCTCCTGGTGGCGGGTGCCGTTGCTTTGTTTTTGCACCGTCAGATCGTCTTGCCTCTGCGTCATGCCGTCTCGGTGTTGCGTACCGTAGCAGCAGGCGACCTTTGCATTGCAATCGAGGTTCGCCAACAGGATGAGTCAGGGCAGTTGCTGCTTGCGACTCGCCGCATGGTCTGTGATTTCCGTGGGGTGGTTGAGCGGATTGGCGGCGGCGTTGAAACGCTATCGGTGATGGCGGCCGGCTGCGCTGTTATCAGTGCAGGCGCCGGCGAGATTACGCGCAGGCAAAGCCAGGAAGCAGAGCAGAGCGCGTCGGCACTCGTGCAGATGGCTGCAAGTGTGCATGAAGTGGCGAGCCATACGCAGCAAGCGTCTGTGGCGGCGCGCGATGCGCAACAGCAGGCGCGATCCGGCGCCATGATGGTGGCTGACGCCGTGGGCAGGATCGATGGTTTGGCAGAAGGCGTGCTGGCAACTAAAGCCAGTATGGTTTCCTTGTCCGCAGAGAGTGAGCGAATCGGCGGCATACTCGATGTGATCAAGTCTGTTGCCGAGCAGACGAACCTCCTGGCGCTCAATGCCGCGATCGAGGCCGCTCGCGCGGGAGATCAAGGGCGCGGATTTGCGGTTGTTGCAGACGAAGTCAGGGCACTTGCAAGACGAACCCAGGACGCCACGATGGATATCGCCACGACCATCGAGTCCCTGCAAGAACTGACGCGGCAAGCCATGTATCGCAGCGAGGATTGCCTGGTGCAGGCGAGCAGGGCCGTTGAGCAAGTCCGTCTGGCCGATCACAGTTTGATATCGATCACACAGTCGGTTTCTCTGATCGAGCAAATGAACCAGCAAATCGCTGCGGCGGTCACGCAGCAGAGTGCCGTAGCCGAGCAAGTGAGTCGTAGCGTCGTCAAGGTGCGAGACGATGCGCAGGCAAGTGCTGCCAAAGCGAGCGAAAGCACTGGCTTCAGCGACGCGTTACAACACCTCAGCGTTGAGCTGAGCCAGTGCATCACGCTATTCCGGTACTGATATGCCGCGGTTCTGAGGAAACTGGAGTCGCGTGCGACAGCTTTCAGCAAACGCTGTCCTTGACAGTCAAGTTGTCGCATCGCTCAGGCAAGTCGCGTCGCCTTTCCAAGTCTAAATTCGTGCTCGGATGCTGTGCTCAGCTCCAGGGTTTCGCCCATTGCGGCGAGCATGAAAACAAGAATCCGGTCGAACCGGTTCTACGATTTAGGTGATGCACATGACTCTGCAATTTCCGGCTCTGCCTAATTTCACTGGCTACAATGCCCCGATGCGCACTGACTGCGAGATCCTGGATCTCGAGGTGACGGGAGAGATTCCGGCCGAGATCGAGGGTACCTGGTATCGATGTGGTCCCGATCCACGCTTTGCGCCCAAGCTTGGCGACGATATCTACGTGAACGGTGATGGCGTTGTGAGTCTGTTTCGCTTTCACCGTGGGCGAGTTGAATTCCGTATGCGTCACGTCCGCACCGAGCGCTTCCTCGCCGAGCGCGAAGCGGGTCGCGCCCTGTTCGGTGCCTATCGCAATCCCTTCACCGACGATCCTCTTGTGGCCACGGTCAGTGGTAGCTCCGCCAACACAACCGCTTTCTTCCACGCTGGCCGTCTGTTCGCCCTGAAAGAGGATGGGCTGCCCTACGAGCTGGACCCTGACACCCTTGAAACACGCGGAACCTGGGACTTCAAAGGCAGGCTGACGAGCAAGACCGTGACGGCCCATCCCAAAATCGACCCTGCCACAGGGGAATGGTTGCTGTTTGGTTATGAGGCTGGCGGACTCGGTTCAAGGGACATGGTCTTCGGTGTGGTCGATAAGCACGGAAACCTGATCCGCGAAGACTGGTTTGAAGCGCCGTATACCGCAATGCAACACGATTTCGCGGTCACTCAGGACTACGTCATCTTCATGGTCTTCCCGACGACTGCCGACGTCGAACGCATGCGCGAGGGTGGGGATCACTGGGTGTGGGAGCGTGACAAGGAGAGCTGGATCGGCATCTTGCCGCGTCATGGCTCGGTGGATCAGCTGCGGTGGTTCAAACGGCCTGCGGCTTATTCGTTTCACGTGGGTAATGCCTATAACGAAGGCAGCATGGTTTACATCGACCTGTGTCTGTCCCATCGCAATGCCTTCCCGGGCATTCCCGACGCGGACGGCGCGCCTTACAACCCCGAGGAGGCGGCGCCTTTCCTGACCCGCTGGAGCTTTGATGCGCAGGATCCTGAGCAGAGCTTCAGCTCGCGACAGCTCAGCCCCATCCCCGGGGAACTTCCTCGGGTAGACGGGCGAGTGGTTGCGGCGAAGCACCGGGTCATCTACTACGGTGGCATCAACCCTGAACTTCCCCTGAACATCTCCGGCCCCATCGGGCCTGGCTCCAACTTGTTGGTTCGTGTCGACGTCGAAAGCGGTGCTGTCAGTGCACTGCATCTTCGCGATGCCGATTCGTTCCAGGAACCACAACTGGTTCCCGCCGCCGACCACGAGGGCTATCTGCTGGTCGTGGTGGATCATCACGACCGGATGCTCGCCTCGGTGGCGATCCTTGAGGCGGCCCACCCGGAAAAAGGGCCTGTCGCCACGATCAAGCTGCCCATCCGATTGCGTGACGCTTTCCATGGTTGCTGGGTTGCAAGTGGTGCGTCGAACGGAGCCTGAGCCACCTGCCAGGCGATCACCACTTTCAGCGACGACTCAAGGCACGGGAAGGGCTTTAGATCCCTTCCGTGCCGTCGCGTCTTTCTCGTTTGTTCATCAACTGTCGATTGTGCTTTGAGCGCGCATCTAGCGCAGCTCTTTGGCACATCATGAAGATCAAGGATTTGCACCATGGAACACACTCAAGTACCGCGCTATCTCATTGAAGGTCATCAGTACATCAACGGTGCCTGGCGCACGGGTCGCTCTGCCAGGCGCCTGGAGGATAACAATCCGTACACCGGCGAAAAGCTTCTGGAGATGCCGCTGGCCTCTATCGGCGATCTCGATGACGCCTACCAATCTGCCAGGACGGCTCAGGATGCATGGGGGAAAACATTTCCTGGGCAACGCCGCCAGTTGCTGGAGAACCTGGCCCGTGTAATGGAGGCGCGAGCCGAAGAAATTGTCGAATGGCTGATCCGGGAGTCGGGCAGTACCCGGCTCAAGGCGGGGTTCGAATGGCATAACACGCTGCAACTGGTGAGGGAGTGCTCGGGGCTCCCATTCCAGGTCGAGGGGCGCATCCTCAGCAGCCACAAACCGGGTGAGCAGAGTTTTGTGTTCCGCGAAGCGCTGGGGGTCGTGGGGGTTATCAGCCCCTGGAATTTCCCCCTTTACTTGAGTATGCGTTCGGTCGTTCCGGCCATTGCGCTGGGCAACACCGTTGTACTCAAACCGGCCAGTGACACGGCTGTCAGCGGTGGGTTGCTGATAGCGCACATGTTTGAGGAAGCGGGATTTCCGGCCGGAGTGATCAACGTCCTGGTCGGTGCCGGCTCTGAAATCGGTGATGCGTTCGTCGAGCACCCGGTGCCGAGTCTGGTTTCCTTCACGGGTTCGACTGAGGTTGGGCGAAATGTCGGACGGATTGCTACTGGCGGCGCCCACCTCAAGAGGGTTGCCCTGGAACTGGGCGGCAATTGCCCTCTGGTTGTCCTGAAGGACGCTGACGTCGAGCTGGCGGCTCATGCCGCTGTCGTTGGGCGTTTTCTCCACCAGGGTCAAATATGCATGAGTGCCAATCGGGTCATTGTCGAGCGTTCGCTCTACGCGGATTTCGCCGCACTGGTCGTCGAGCGTGTCAGGAAACTCAAGGTGGGTGACCCCATGGCAGCCGATACGGTCATCGGTCCGCTGACCAATCAGGCGCAGATGCAGTCGTTGCAGGCCAAGCTCGCCAACGCAAGGAACTCCGGCCTTGAGGAGCTTCATGGCGGCGAGCCGAATGGCCTCGTATTGCCGCCTCATGTTTTCGGCAAGGTTCCCGCGAGCCACGAACTGGCACTGGAGGAAACCTTCGGCCCGGTACTTCCTCTGCTTGTCGCCGATAACGAGGCCCATGCGCTACACCTCGCGAATGCGAGTGAGTACGGGCTTTCCAGTGCGGTTTTCACTCGCGACATGCAACGGGGTATCGAGTTCTCGCGAGGGATTGTGGCCGGCATGACCCACATCAACGACATCACTGTGGACGACCAGCCGAATGCGCCTTTCGGTGGTGAGAAGAACTCCGGGTTGGGGAGGTTCAATGGCCATTACGCCATTGACGAGTTCACCCGGGCTCACTGGATCACCTGGAGACAAAACGGCGCGAACTATCCGTTCTGAGAACGCCTGGCCCCCTGATGGGGGCGAGTCGCCGCACCGAAAGGCACAGGCCAAACGGTCACCATCGTTCACGTAGAGTGAGGACAACATTCATGCAGTTTCATCTCAACGGTTTCCACGCGGGTGATCCCTGCCTGCAACCCGCAAAGGAGGGGGTGCACAATCACGAATTGCCTGAAGCAGTTGATGTACTTATTGCTGGCAGCGGTCCCGCGGGATTGGTATTGGCAACCCAGCTCTCGACATTTCCAAACATCGTGACGCGCATCCTCGAGAGGCGCTCCGGGCCTCTGCTGATGGGACAGGCCGATGGAGTCGCCTGCCGCACAGTCGAGATGTTCAATGCTTTTGGCCTGGCCGACCGATTGCTGCGTGAGGCCTACTGGGTCAACGAAACGGTGTTCTGGCGACCTGACGCCAGTCATCGAGGTTCGATCACCCGTACGGGGCGAGTCCAGGACACCGAGGACGGCCTGTCGGAATTCCCCCACTTGATCGTCAATCAGGCGCGAATCCAGGATTACCTGCTTGAGTCCATGGAGAAGTCCAGCCGCCGGCTGGTGCCTGACTACAACTGGGAAATCGTCGATCTTGCGCGTGACGACACAAACCCCTATCCCGTTCAGGTGACCCTGCGCCGTACAGATCCCGGTCACGAGGGGCAGGAGCGCCAGATTCGAGCCAGGTATGTGGTCGGTTGCGATGGTGCCCGCAGTGTGGTGCGTGGCGCTATCGGGCAACAACTGCGCGGCGATGCTGCCAACCATGCCTGGGGAGTGATGGACGTATTGGCTGTAACCGACTTCCCCGACATTCGTCTCAAGGCGGCTGTTCAGTCCGCGACGGGTGGAAATCTGCTGATCATTCCTCGCGAAGGAGGTCATCTCGTTCGTTTCTATGTCGATCTTGGCATTGTCGATCAGGACAATCGTCAGTCAATTCGGCAAACCAGCATCGAGCAGATGGTCTCGATTGCCCGGAGTATTCTTCATCCTTACACGTTGGATGTGAAGGAAGTCGCCTGGTCCTCGGTCTACGAAGTCGGGCAACGTCTGACCGATCGCTTTGACGACTCCCTGGATCAACAGGGTGATGAGCGTGAACCCAGAGTTTTCATTGCCGGTGACGCTTGCCATACGCACAGTGCCAAGGCTGGCCAGGGCATGAACGTTTCAATGCAAGACACGTACAACCTCGGTTGGAAGATTGCAGCAGTGCTCGAGGGGCGCAGCGATGCCACTCTCCTGAAAACCTACAGCCAAGAACGTCAGCCTGTCGCTCAGGAACTGATCGACTTCGACAAGCACTGGGCGGCACTGATGGGAGGACGGCCAAAGGACCCTGATAACCCTGACTCTAGCGGAATCGACCCCGCTGAAGTGCAAGAGTATTTTGTCCGCGCCGGGCGTTATACGGCAGGTGTGGCAACACGCTACAAGCCTGGAATGCTGACGGGGGAGGGTCATTGGCAGCATCTGGCCGAGGGGTTGCACATTGGAAGCCGATTCCACTCGGCCCCCGTGATTCGCCTGGCAGACGCCAAGCCTGTCCATTTGGGGCACACGGCTTGTGCTGATGGCCGCTGGACGCTCTACGCCTTTTCTGACAAGGAGCAGACAGGTCTGCGCGGTCTGTGCAATTTTTTGAGCGAAGCCGCGTCCCCCTCGTTGCGCCGCATCGCGGCTCTAAGCGCTGACATGGACGGCATCCTGGATGTACGGGCGATTTTCCAGCAACCTCACCGTACATTGCGCCTGGAAGATCTGCCTCCGCTTTTGCTTCCACGAAAAGGACGATACGGGTTGATTGACTATGAAAAGGTCTTCACCGCGGACAGTCGTCTGGATGTATTCGCGTTGCGCGGCATTGATCGTGAGCGGGGCGCAATGGTACTGGTGCGACCGGATCAGTTCATCGCCCATGTTCTGCCCCTGGATGGATACGAGGTGTTGGAGGCGTTCTTGCGTCCGGTCTTCAGTTGCGAGTGAAGGGGGGCTTGAACATCCCCAAGGCCAGTCACCTGCGGCAGCCGTGTTGATTGATCGTTCCCGATGTTGATGGCTTTGGTTTGGCCACTTTCGGCTGCTCAACATTGTTCGTGTCGATCGGATCTGTACCCACCTGCCGTGTTCGGCAGGTGGGTACATTGGGCGCACTCGCGCAGGCATCACTAGCCGATGCGAACAGGCGTGAGACTGTTTCTGTGTGAGCGACTGACTCATTACAGCTTTCTAATATTCAATTTTCCCCATATATCCAAAGCATTTCGCCAGGTGCTAGCCTGCCGCTCGCCTTAAAATCAGGGCTTTGAGCTGACTGTTATCCTCAGGAACAGGCACCTTGAGGAAATATTTCGTTTCTTTTCATTTACCTTATATACGTAAAAACATATATTCGTTAAATCGTATATGAGTTGAGATTTCGCAGTGACCCGCAAGCGCCGGCACCCCTCACGACATTCATGAGCGCATCAAGATATTCATCCTGGTGAAACCAAACGCTGAGCATCGATATGGCCGACCATCTGACACCGACCACTGTTTTCAAATGCCTGGCTGACGACACCCGTGTCCGCACCATGCTGCTCATTACCCGTGAAGGAGAGCTTTGTGTTTGCGAGCTGACCTGCGCGTTGAACGAGAGCCAGCCAAAAATCTCCAGGCACCTGGCGCAATTGCGTACGTGTGGCTTGTTGTCGGACCGTCGCCAAGGTCAATGGGTGTATTACCGCCTGCACCCGAACCTCCCTGACTGGGTTCATCAAGTGCTGACTACCGTGCTGGAAAGCAACAAGCATTGGCTGAGCCCTGATGCCAAACGCCTTGATGAAATGGGTGACCGTCCTGAACGTGCAGCCGTGTGCTGTGCAAGCAAAATCGCCTGATTGCGCCTTCGACTACGAGATCGCTCGATGAAAATCCTGTTCCTCTGCGTTTGCCACGGTGATTGGCCCATTGGTGGAAGTGCCGGTACTGATATCCCTGGTCGGTGTGGCCCTTTGGCTGAAACGCCGCTGGTTCGATGAATCCAAGAGCGCCATTGCGCAGGACAAAGACTATGTTTGATGACCAAATCCCCCAACTCGATACCGAACTGGTTGATTTCCCATCGACTGACAAGCTGGGCATCGAGAAGACCTCCACCCATAAGCCGCGCATTTTGCTGCTCTACGGATCGACCCGTGAGCGCTCCTTCAGTCGCTTGTTGGTCGAGGAGGCCGGCCGACTGCTGGAGCACTTCGGCGCCGAGGCGCAGATTTTCAATCCGTCCGGTTTGCCGCTGCCCGATGACGCACCGGACGATCACCCACGTGTGAAGGAGCTGCGCGAGCTGATGCTGTGGTCCGAGGGGCAGGTTTGGTGCTCTCCAGAACGCCACGGTTCCATGAGCGCGGTTTTCAAGGCGCAGATCGACTGGGTGCCACTGGCGATGGGCGCGGTACGCCCGACCCAGGGCAAAACCCTCGCCGTCATGCAGGTGTGCGGTGGCTCGCAGTCGTTCAACGTGGTCAATCAGCTGCGAGTGCTGGGACGTTGGATGCGCATGTTCACCATCCCTAACCAATCCTCCGTGCCGAAGGCCTATATGGAATTCGACGATAACGGCCGGATGAAACCTTCTCCGTTCTACGACCGTGTCGTTGATGTGATGGAAGAGTTGGTGAAATTCACGCTGCTGCTTCGCGACCGTCAGGACTATCTGGTTGATCGCTACTCCGAGCGCAAGGAGTCGGCGGAAGAACTCATGAAACGTGTTAATCAGCGCTCCATCTGAGGCTTTTTCACCGTGCCACAACACCCATATTCCGTACTGCCCGGTGCCCAGGGAAGAAGGGCGCCCGTACCGGTTTGGTCGTTGCGTCCATAAGCGATTCAGCATCCTGCCCCTATTGAAAACATCGTCCGGTTCGATATCCCGTCGAACGCCCACTGACAACAGACACAGAGCACCACAACATGACGATCAAAGTTGGCATCAATGGTTTCGGTCGGATCGGTCGTCTCGCGCTGCGAGCCGCCTGGAGCTGGCCAGAGTTTGAATTCGTGCAGATCAACGATCCAGCGGGGGACGCGGCGACTCATGCGCACCTGCTTAATTTCGACTCGGTACATGGTCGTTGGCATTACCAGGCTGATTCCGAGGGCGACAGCATCGTCATCGACGGCAAACGAATCAAGGTAACGGCCAATAAGGCGATTGCCGACACCGATTGGTCGGGCTGTGATCTGGTGATCGAAGCGAGCGGCAAAATGAAGACGGTTGCGGTGCTCCAGGCTTACCTGGACCAAGGCGTGAAGCGAGTGGTGGTCAGTGCGCCAGTGAAAGAGAAGGGCGCGTTGAACATTGTCATGGGCGTCAACCATCAGCTATTCAAACCGGCGGAACATCGCATCGTCACCGCCGCTTCATGCACGACCAACTGCCTGGCGCCGGTGGTGAAAGTCATCCACGAGAAACTGGGCATTCGCCACGGTTCGATCACCACCATCCACGACCTGACCAACACCCAGAGCATTCTCGATCAGCCGCACAAGGACCTGCGCCGAGCGCGTGCCTCGGGGATGAGTTTGATTCCGACCAGCACCGGCTCGGCCACCGCCATTGCCGAAATTTTCCCGGAGCTGCGTGGGCGCCTGAATGGCCATGCCGTACGCGTGCCATTGGCCAACGCTTCGCTGACGGACTGTGTCTTTGAAGTCGAGAGAGCCACCACGGTCGAAGAGGTGAACCAACTGCTCAAGGACGCTTCCGAGAACGAGCTCAAAGACATCCTCGGCTTCGAGGAACGCCCCCTGGTGTCCATCGACTACCGTACCGATCCGCGCTCATCGATCATCGATGCGCTGTCGACCATGGTCATCAATGGCACCCAGGTCAAACTCTATGCGTGGTACGACAATGAATGGGGCTATGCCAACCGCACCGTCGAACTGGCCAGAATGGTCGCAATGGCAGTCTGAGGAGCGGTCATGAAAGTGTTGTCAGCCCTCGCTCCGCCAGTGCGGCAGTACTTGCTGGTCACGGGCAATTACTGGGCCTTCACCCTCACCGACGGCGCCTTGCGCATGTTGGTGGTGCTGCACTTCCACGCGTTGGGCTACAGCCCCCTTCAAATCGCGGCCCTGTTTTTGCTCTACGAGCTGTTTGGCGTGATCACCAACCTGGTGGGGGGCTACCTCGGCGCCCGGTTGGGCCTGAACCGGACCATGAACATCGGGCTGGGCCTTCAGGTCGCGGCGCTGCTGATGCTGACGGTGCCTGGCGCCTGGCTGACCATCCCGTGGGTGATGGGTGCCCAGGCGCTGTCGGGGATTGCCAAAGACCTGAACAAGATGAGCGCCAAAAGCTCCATCAAACTGCTGGTTCCGGAGGGGCAGCAGGGCAAGCTCTACCAGTGGGTGGCGATCCTCACCGGCTCGAAGAACGCACTCAAGGGTGTCGGCTTCTTTCTGGGCGGGGCCTTGCTGGCATCGATCGGCTTCAAAGGTGCCTTGCTGGCGATGGCGGGTGTCCTGGCGCTGATCTGGATCAGCAGTCTGATCCTGTTGAAGAAGGACCTGGGCAAGGCCAAAGCCAAGCCCAGGTTTCGCGACATCCTGTCCAAGAGCCGGGCAATCAACATCCTCTCGGCGGCGCGGATGTTCCTGTTCGGCGCCCGCGATGTCTGGTTCGTGGTGGCCTTGCCGGTGTACCTGAGCAGCGTGTTCGGCTGGGACTTCTGGGCGGTCGGGGGCTTCCTGGCGGCCTGGGTGATTGGCTACGGCATCGTCCAGTCCTTTGCGCCGGCCATCACCGGCAAGAAACGTGGGCACGTACCCGATGGTCGTGCGGCGTTTTTGTGGGCGCTGGCGCTGGCGGGCCTGCCTGCGGCCATTGCTCTGGGGCTCAATACCGGGCTGTCGCAACAGGGGGTGTTGCTCGGTGGATTGATGGTCTTTGGTGCGCTGTTCGCGGTGAACTCTTCGCTGCACAGCTACCTGATCGTGTCATACGCCAAGGAAGACGGCGTGTCGCTGGATGTGGGGTTTTACTACATGTCCAACGCCATGGGACGGTTGGCAGGCACGGTGCTCTCCGGCTGGGTTTATCAGGTGTATGGGCTCGGTGCGTGCTTGTGGATATCGAGCGCATTCGTGTTGCTCGCAGCACTGATCTCCATAGGGTTACCGAGGCATGCCGAGGCGATGTAAAGGTCAGCTCCGTGACGCTATGACGAATGATGTCGCCGGCGTCGGGACCGCCGGAACCTGTACCGATTACAAATAAATCAAAGTCGTAAGTCATTTCGTTTCCCTGCAAGGACCGCACAGCGCGTGTGCGTCAAAAGTGGCAATGGCTTCTGTGTTCAGTCTCGCCATCCCGGCGCAATCAGAGAACCAGCAGGGATGTCATGACTCAATTGTGCTGGGTGAAACAATCCAGGCCGCGATCTGGCATGAACGATCAGGCGATGCTCCTGGGTTTGTAGCCCGCTGCTGTCGACTGACCGATAGCGTCCAGGAGCGAATACAATGCAGCGCATAAGCAGAGCCTATCGAAGGGGAACCCACATGCTGCTACGACATTTGCGCTATTTACTGGCCGTCGCGGATAACGGCGGCTTTACCCGCGCCGCCGAGGCGTTGCATGTTTCCCAACCGACCTTGTCCCAACAGATCCGGCAACTGGAAGAGTCGCTCGGCGTTGTGCTGTTCGACCGAACATCACGGACCGTGAAACCGACCGACGCGGGGCAGGCCTACATCGAATGCGCGCGTCGCGTGCTGGTGGAGTTGGCCGCTGGCAAGCGCGCACTGCACGATGTGAAGGACTTGTCCCGGGGCACCTTGCGCCTGGCCATGACACCGACGTTCATGGCGTATCTCGTCGGGCCACTGGTACGCGACTACAAAAACCGCTATCCCAACATCCATCTGGAAATCTTTGAATTGTCGATGGACGATATCGAAACCGGGTTGGCGGAGGATTCGCTGGATATCGCGATCGCGTTTGACCAAGTGAGAAACGCGGACATCGAATCGATTCCGGCTTTTATCGAAACCCTGGGGCTGATGGTCGGGCGCGATCACCCGCTGTACGACTGCAAGACGCCATTGACGGCCCAGCAGGTTGCTCAACTGGAGTTTGCCCTGTTGACGCCGGACTTCGTCACTCGCGTCTGTATCGATGAGTACTTTGCAAGCGCGCGGATCACGCCGAAGGTGGCGATCGAGGTCAACTCGGTCAACACACTGCTGGAAGTCATCCGGCACACGGCGATCGCCACCATTCTTCCCGAGCCGATCGCTACCCAGGACCGCGCCCTGCGCAAGCTCGCGTTGATGGACAACGGACCTCGACGCGGAGCGGCGTTACTGCGGCGCAAAAACAACTACCACAGCGCAGCATCCGTCGCCTTCATGGAATTGGTGTCAGGAACCACGGTGGGCGATTAGAGCCGTGCACAGCGATCATTACGCTGGGTGAACTCGGCCTGCCAACGCACGGTTGATCACCGTATCTGGCGCCGGTTATGACGCCGAAGACGCCATCAAACGCTCCCATGGCTTGCTTGAAGTCATGGAAGACGAGCTGGGCCAACGTCCATTCCTGGCCGGTGACAAGCCGACGGTCGCCGACATTGCCGCCTACACCTACGTGGTTTTTTCCTGGATTGCTTCCTGTCAAACCGGCCAGCCCGACGGCGCGTGCGAAAATCGATGCGGCCGACAATACTGGCAGATCGAGTCTGCACGCATCGGCAGCCAGATACCGCGCTGTACTTTCATTGGAGAGAGAGTCGTCTATGGATCGCTTTCAAGAAATGCAGATTTTCATGGCGGTCGCCGAGGAGGAAGGATTTGCCGCCGCCGCCCGGCGCCTGAATATCTCTCCTCCCAGCGTGACCCGTGCCATCGCCGCGATGGAAGAGCGAATCGGCACACTCCTTCTCTCTCGAACGACCCGCAGCCTGCACCTCACCGAAGCGGGGCAACGCTATCTGGAAGATTGCCGGCGAATCCTGAGTGAGGTCGAGGAAGCGGAGGAGGCCGCCGCCGGGAGTTATTCGATACCCTGCGGGAATTTGACAGTCACGGCGTCGGTGCTGTTTGGCGAGTTATACATCGCGCCACTGCTGGCCCGTTATCTGGACCAGTTTCCCTCAGTGCATCTCAACGCCTTGCTGGTTGACCGTGTCGTGAACATGGTCGATGAAGGCATCGACGTGGCCATTCGCATTGGCCATTTGCACGAGAACAATCAGCACGCCATCAAGGTCGGTGAGGTGCGGCAGGTCATATGCGCGGCGCCGGCGTACTTTGAGCGATACGGCAGGCCGCTTCACCCCGCAGAGTTGAGATCGGCCAATATTGTGATGTCTTCGGCCAGCCATCTGCTCAGCGATTGGCAATTTGAGAGCGACGGCAACCCCTTGAGCTTTCGCTTTGATCCGCGGCTTGTGGTCACTGCGAATCAGGCGGCGATCAATGTGGCTTGCCTGGGGTGGGGAATCACCCGGGTATTGTCCTATCAAGTGGCCAGCCAGGTTGCCGCAGGTGAACTGGAGGTGGTGCTTGAGGCGTTTGAACCGCCTGCGTTGCCGATCCAGGTGGTGTACCTGAAAAACAATCGCGTGCCCGCAAAGGTTCGTACCTTCGTGGATTTCCTGGCCGAACGACTGGGGAACGACCCGGCGCTCAGACCTGTCGGCAAGCGTGCGTAATGATGGACCGTTACCATGAAATGATCGTGTTCGAGGCGCTCTCGGAGCATCCCAGCCTTGCCGCGGCGGCACGTCGTCTTAGCGTTTCCGGCCCGACGGTCGTGCGCGCCATCGCCCGGTTGGAGGCGCGCCTGGGTGTGCCGCTGTTAGTGCGCAGTACCCGAGGGGTGACATTGACTGAAGCGGGTACGGCATTCATGGCCGATTGTTCCCGCATCCTCAAGGCGGTTGATGAGGCCGAGGCCTCGGCCAAAGGTTCGCATGTTCAAGCGCAGGGCAACCTGACGGTGCTGCTGCCGCTGCTGTTCGGCCGTTATGTCATGACCCCCTTGCTGACGGGTTACATGGAGGCGTATCCCGAAGTCAAAGTGTTCGCCCATTACCATGATCGCTTTCCGAACATGAATGAAGAGGCGCTGGACGTCGCGGTGTTGGTCGGGCATTTGCCGAGTTCGTCATTGATCGCTCGGCAGGTTGGCCATGTGCGCTCGATCGTTTGCGGCAGTCCTGCCTACCTTGCCACTCACGGTGAACCCGATGTACCGCAAGACCTCAAGCGTCATCGACTGATCGCCACGAAGGCCTACAGGGACAAGGTCCAATGGGACTTTCAGGCGCAGGGCGAGCCCAACAACATCAAGGCCCGGTCGCAGGTCAGTTGTGCCACGGTACAGGCGGCCATCGATGCGGCGGCCCATGGTGCCGGTCTGACGCGCTGTTTGAGCTATCCGTTGTTCGACTATTTGAACAGCGGACGATTGAAACGGGTCTTGCAACCTTTTGAACTGCCGGCCTTGCCGGTGCATGTGGTGTATCGCGAAAGGCGCAGGGCCTCGATGCGGGTGCGCAGTTTTGTCGATTACATCGTCGACGGGCTCCGTGAGCATCCAGCCCTGCGGCCGGATGCGCTTTGAGCGATTTCAGCGTGACCTGGCGGTCGATCCCGCCATTTCAGCAGGCGAAACAGTGGATTGCTTTTTTTGGTCGTTCTCTCCATGGCGGTTACGGCAGAGCATGAGCACTCACTGTTAAACCCCTCCATGCAGCAGAGGCTCGGATCCGATGAAACGCGTGCTCATGTTACTGGCCAACGGCGTAGAGCCACTGGAAATGGCGGCTTTCACCGATGTGCTTGGCTGGGCCAATCTGCTCGGGGACCAACCCGTTGAATTGGTCAACGCCGGCCTTCGCGCAAAAATCGTGACCACCTTTGGTCTGACGCTCATCCCCGGTTTTTTATTGAGCGACCTGGACGTGAGTGGCTTCGATGCCCTGGCATTGCCGGGTGGTTTCGAACCGGCAGGCTTTTATGAGGAAGCGTTGAGCGAACCCTTCCTGTCGACCATCCGTCACTTCGTCGAA
Organism: Pseudomonas mohnii; assembly: GCF_900105115.1. Taxonomy (NCBI): domain Bacteria; kingdom Pseudomonadati; phylum Pseudomonadota; class Gammaproteobacteria; order Pseudomonadales; family Pseudomonadaceae; genus Pseudomonas; species Pseudomonas mohnii. Next base: position 1,160,220 of record NZ_FNRV01000001.1, on the reverse strand, counting down.
ACCGGCAAACCCGTGGCCAGTGTGTGCGTGTCATCGATATGCCTGGGTGTGGCTGGCGTATTGCGTGACAGGAGCGCGACGACCTACCACCAGGAGGGCGGCAAACGGAAAAACCAACTGGTGGAAACCGGGGCCCGCTTCGTCGATCGGCCTGTCGTGGTCGATGACCACATCATCACCTCAAGTGGGCCGGGCACTGCCACCGAAGTGGCGTTCGTGCTGCTGGAGCAAATAACCAGCGTCGAAAATGCCGCGTTCATCCGTCAAAAAATGCGCTTTGCCACACCCGGCCGTGATTGGTACGAGGCGCCGCAAGTGCCGTAGAACCCATGCAGACCATCGCTCGTTTTTTGCGCGCGAGATGCACCTGTTTACGAATGGAAAAACGTAGAGGTGATCATGAGTCAGACAGACGGGCCGGGGGCATCGCCCTGGCATGCAGGCGAGTTGCACTTACAGGAAAGCGTTGGCGTCGCCCAGGTGATGGAGGCAAACGGACGCAGGGTCATACGCGATTACATGCCCGACCAGCACCGCTTGTTTTATAGCCAGTTACCTTATCTGGTACTGGGCGCCGTCGATGAGCAAGGCATACCTTGGGCCACCCTGATCGAAGGCCCTCCAGGCTTTGCCCATTCCCCGGATCCACGGGTGCTGCAACTCGATCGCCTGCCGGCGGACAGTGATCCAGTCAAACCGGCACTGCGAACGGGCGCCGCCGTAGGGTTACTCGGCATCGACCTGAAGACACGAAGGCGCAATCGCATGAACGGCAACATCAGCACCGCCTCTTCTGGCGGTTGTTGCGTTTCTGTGGTGCACAGTTTCGGCAATTGCCCGCAATACATCCAGTTGCGCCAGGTCGATCCGGTGAGCCTTGGACACTGCTCGCCGAGCGCCCGGGCAGAGCGTTTCAATGAGCTCGATGAAGCTGCCCGTAAAACGATCGGCAAGGCGGATACGTTCTTTGTGGCCAGCTACGTGGACCTGGACGGCGATGTCACCCAACGCTCGGTGGATGTCTCGCACCGGGGAGGCAATCCGGGTTTCGTCAGGATTGAAGGCAATGTGCTGACCATTCCCGATTTCGCCGGCAACCTGCACTTCAACACCTTGGGCAATTTTTTGCTCAACCCGCGAGCCGGGCTGCTGTTCGTCGATTTTGAAACAGGCGATATGCTGCAAGTCGCCGGGCGTGCCGAAGTCATTCTCGAGGCCCCGGAAATCGCCGCGTTCCAGGGGGCCGAGCGGCTATGGACGCTGACCGTGGAGCATGTCGTGCGGCGAGCCGCTGTGTTGGCTGTGCGTTGGCGCTTCGAAGGGTTTTCGCCCAATAGCCTGATGACCGGCAGTTGGGAGCAAGCCGCAGGCCGTTTGCAGGCCGACGCCTTGCGCGATCAATGGCGACAGTTGCGGGTGACCCGCATCGTTGATGAAAGCAGCACGATTCGTTCGTTTTACTTTGAACCTGACGACGGCGCCGGCTTGCCGCGCTTCGAGGCGGGTCAACATCTGCCCGTGCGCATTGGCGTGGCCGAGGGTGAAGCGCCGCTGGTCAGGACCTACAGCCTGTCGAGCGCACCTTCCGATAGTTTTTTCCGCATCAGCGTCAAGCGTGACGGACGGGTTTCGTCGCACTTGCATGAGCGGATTCAGGTCGGGGACCTGATCGAAGCCCGTGCTCCTCAGGGCCGCTTCACGGTGCAGGCGGACGAGCATCGTCCGCTGGTGCTGTTGGCCGCAGGCGTGGGCGTGACCCCCATGCTGTCGATGCTGCGCGAGGTGATCTATCAAGGGGAACGCATACGTCGCACTCGCCCGACCTGGTTCATTCAAAGTGCGCGGAGCCTGGCCGACTTGGGCTTTCGCGACGAGTTGTATGAACTGGCCACCCGCGCCAAAGATAAAATTCATGCGTTGCGTCTGCTCAGTCAGCCGGAGACCCATGCCCGCGTCGGTGAGGATTTTGAAGTGGCGGGGCGTGTCGATGTCGAACTGCTCAAAGCGTTGCTGCCCCTGGATGATTACGACTTTTACCTGTGTGGTCCCGGGGCGTTTACCCAGGCGTTGTATGACGGCCTGCGCGCGTTGCGCATTGGTGATGATCGTATTCACGCCGAGACTTTCGGACCTTCGACCTTGATTCGCCAGCGGGATCAACTGACCCCGGCGGTCGAGCAAATACCGGCGGCGAGCCACCCGGTCAAAGTGCTGTTTACCGCTTCAGCCAAGGAAGCGCGTTGGGAGCCAGGCGGCGGGAGTTTGCTGGAGCTGGCGGAAAGCCGAGGCCTGAACCCGGACTTCAGTTGCCGGGGTGGCTCCTGCGGTACCTGCCGCACCAGACTGATCAGCGGGCACGTACATTATCTGAACCTGCCGGCTGAAATGCCGGCCGAAGGGGATGTGCTGATTTGCTGCGCAGTGCCGGCACAAACCAGGGAAGGCGATGCCCCCCTGGTGCTGGATTTGTGAGTCGTGTGCCATCGGCCGCTCATCCTTCAAGCCTGTTGCGTACGGCTGGAGTCAGTGCCTGATCAGGCAACGGCTTTTTCGGGACGGGCCTGCACGGCGCAGGTCGTCGGGTGCTTGACCAGGGACTTGAACGTCTTGTTGTCGGCGTCCAGGGCGTCGATCGAACCGGTCCCGATGTCGTAGACCCAGCCATGCAGATTCAGCCGGCCTTTTTCCTGGGCCAGGCGCACGCTCGGGTGGGTCTGGATGTTGGCCAGTTGAGCGATGACATTTTCACGCACCATCGAACTCACTTTGGCGGCTTCATCTGCGTGAGGGCGCGACTCATTGATGACTTTGGCCGATTCGGAATGTTGCAACCAGCCGGCCACGGCAGGCAGGTGATCCATGCATGTGCACTTGGCGACGGCGGTCATGGCACCGCAATCGGAATGGCCGCAGATCACGATATCGGTCACGCCCAGCACGGCCACGGCGTATTCGACAGTGGCCGACACGCCACCCGGGTGCGGGCTGTAGGACGGCACAATGTTGCCGGCGTTACGAATGACGAACAGCTCACCGGGTTCTTGCTGGGTCAGCAGCTCCGGTACAACGCGGCTGTCGGAACATGTGATGAACAACGTGCCTGGGTGTTGCGTGGTGGCCAGGTGTTTGAACAGGTCCGTCCGTTGTGGAAACGCTTCCTTTTGGAACTTCAAAAAACCTTCGATGAGCGCTTTCATGATGCGTACCTTTCATTGATTGCGTGATGATTGAGTGACGATCAGTTGGTACAGCCGGTACCGATCACGTTGTATTCCAGCGTTCGGGTATCGCCGTGGGAATCCTTGTAAGTCATCTGCACGGGCGTCGGACCGCAGACATCCGCGGCCGGGGTGATGTTGATCACCTTGGCGATATCCAGATGCATGCCGTAGGCATAGGGAACGGCTTCTGGTGCGACCACCGGTCCCTGTGCGTAGGCTGACAGCGAGGCCGTCAGGGACAGGGCGAGAAACAGAATTTTTTGCATGACGAGTCCTCCATTCCAATGGGCTGATTGATAGAAGCGGGTTCGGTCGGTTTTGAAGCGGGCCCACAAAGGCTGCGGGCCGAATGACAGGTCCGGTTAGGTCCTTAGAAAGGACGCAGTGGCAGGAACTTGCCGTCGAGGGTGATCACCGCACGGTGGCCGCCTTCCGGGTCTTCGACTTTCTTCATGTCCAGTTTGAAGTTGATGGCGCTGATGATGCCGTCGCCGAACTGTTCGTGAACCAGGGCTTTCAAGGTGGTGCCGTAGATCTGGATCATCTCGTAGAAGCGGTAGATGGTCGGGTCGGTCGGCACACCCGACAGGCTGCCGCGCAGCGGGATGATTTGCAGGCGGGCTACCGAATCGGCGTCCAGGTCCAGTTTCTTGCCGATCACGTTCGCCGCGTTTTCTGGCAGCGGGTGCTGACCGAGCAGAGCGGCGGTGACGTAAGCCAGGCCAAGGCCGGTGCCTTCAACCAGGTCCTCGAAGGACAGGTTTTTGCGAGCCTTGGCGTCCAGGATTTTGGCGGTCAGTTCGAGGCTGGTGTCGTTGTAAGCGTGAGACTGTTGCATGGAGAATCTCCTGTCGGGGTTGCTGGTTGGGTATTGCTTGGGTGTTGCTTGGGTGTGAAACAATCTTCTGTCGTTTGTTCGATAGGGTCCAAGACCGATATGCAATCCTTTGCATAGGTCTTGCCTATAGATGCCGGTCGGAGTGCGCGCTGCTGTTGGCCCCGCACCGAGGCGAATGCGTGAAGGTGTGGATCGCGGGGAAAAAGCCGGAAAACGCACGCGCCCATTGGGTTTGTATTGCTGTGTATCTCCAGTGTCGCCAGCGACCTCGGCATACAAAAACCGGTCAGTCGGACATGTGGGAGATACACCGTTGACTCGAAATGGACGCACTGCATGAGCGAAACCCGCCTCGGCGTTTACCGTGCACTGACCGGAGAAATTCAATGCCTCGTTTCAACACCCATAAGATTCTCGGCAGGTTTGCTGCCGCCCTGGCCGCGGTGTCCCTTTGTGCATTCGCGGGGATGGCACAGGCTGAAGCGGCACACGAGACGTCTGCGGCAAAAAGCTGGCAGACAGGCCTGCATCGCACGGATCTGGTGAAACGTGATCTGGGCGTTTCCGACCGCGAAGTGATCCAGGTCCGCGTTGACTTCGAGCCGGGGGTCGCAGCACCCAGGCATTCGCACCCCGGTGTGGAAGTGGCTTACGTCATCAGTGGCACCTTTCAGTATCAGCTCGAGGGGCAGCCAGCGGTGACTCTCAACGCCGGTGACTCGCTGTACATTCCGGAAGGAACCGCCCACACCGCGACGAACATCGGCACGACCGCCGGTTCGGAACTGGCGACCTACATCGTCAAGAAGGACACTCCACTGGTTGTTTTGCAAAAATAAGCCGCCTGCGCCAATTGCCTGGCGGGCACGACCTCCAGGCAACCGTCACGGACCAATTTGAGCGCTGACGAAGGGAGCGTCAGGAAAAAGCTGGCCTTCAAGGCAGCCGAACATTACCCAGTCGAGAGAAACAGTGGTTCAATCCCGGCCAACCCATAAGTACAAAAAAATCAGGAGTCATTGATGCAACCGATCCGTCTCGGTCTGGTGGGCTACGGCAAGATTGCCCAGGATCAACACGTTCCAGCCATCAACGCCAACCCCGCGTTCCAGTTAGTGTCGGTCGCCACGCAAGGGCGGCCCTGCGCCGGGGTAGAGAATTTTCAGTCCCTGAGCGAGTTGCTCGAACGTGGCCCGCATGTCGATGCGATAGCGTTTTGCACGCCACCCCAGGGGCGATTCGCTCTGGTCCGTCAGGCGCTGGCCGCAGGCAAACACGTTCTGGTGGAAAAACCGCCATGCGCCACGTTGGGCGAAGCGATGGCATTGGTAGATCAGGCCGAGGAGCAAGGGGTCAGCGGACTGTTCGCCTGGCATTCACGCTATGCGCCCGGCATCGAAGCCGCCCGTGACTGGCTGGCCACCCGTACCCTGCAAAGCGTGCAGATCGACTGGAAGGAGGACGTTCGCAAATGGCACCCCGGCCAGGCATGGATCTGGCAACCTGGTGGCCTGGGCGTCTTCGATCCGGGCATCAACGCCTTGTCGATTGCCACCCATCTGCTGGCGCTGCCGCTGTTCGTTGAGTCAGCCGAACTGCGAGTCCCCGCAAACTGCCAGTCGCCCATCGCCGCTTCCATCAAAATGTCTGACGCGCGCCACCTCGATGTTCGCGCGGAGTTCGATTTCGACCACGGACATGACGAGCTCTGGAGCATCGAGATTCGTTGCACCGAAGGTATCCTGCGACTGGACAACGGGGGGGCGCGCTTGAGTATTGATGGTGTGCGCCAGGCCGTGTCGGAGGAGGGCGAGTACGCGGCGGTGTATCGACATTTTCAGCAGTTGATTGCCGACAAAGCCAGTGACCTGGACCTCCAGCCGCTGCGACTGGTGGCCGACAGCTTCTTTGTCGGCAGCCGGACGGAGGTTGAGCCGTTCTTTGACTAGCGGCCGCCAGCCGTTACCGTGATAAAGCTTCCACGCCGGACGGTTTGCGACTGGCGTTTGCCTCGGGCAAGTCAGGTATGTCCGTTGCTGGGCGATGGGCTGATTTCCTCGCCCTGAATGTCTGGCATCGTCGCATGCCCCGGTGTGAACACTGTCGGGCATGCGCAACGTTCACCGCAGTCAGAGTGAGTAGCTGATCGCCTGTCCAAGGTTATTGTCCTGCGTGCCAGCCATCAGGTGCAGTGGCACATGCTGCTGCGCATCCACGGACTGGATTTCGATACTGCCCACCACATGGAGCTGTCGCTCACTCAGTCCGGTCGACTCTTCTTCCTTTGCCTTGGCCATTCTCGCGTGGTTCGCTGCGATTTCATTGAGAGTTGACACGTTACATCTCCGGTGACTGACCAAGCGTATCGCTGGCGTCCTTAAGCGTTGAATTGAGGCGCAGCCGCGTCAGAATTATGTCGTTCTGGGGTGCTACGTCGGGCCTTTGCAAACCCTAAGCCAGACAGGGGGCTCAGGTGTCGTTCCGTTTTCATTTACGACGAAAGGTTGCCTTGGCCACTCGGCGCAGGACCACACTATCGGTACTTGATGACGATCCCTTTAAGCTTGCGCCCCTCAATGGTCTGTACATCGCGAGCCCATAGTGGCCCGTTGACATAAGCGCCCACCGGTTGAATATGGTCATAGACCACCACCACCGCATCGCCCCCGAGCTTGGCCGCCTCATCCCGCAGTTTTTCTTCTACCTGGGTGATGGGTGGCGCGGGATCGACGCTGGCGTCAATCAATATTTCACCCAATCGAACATGCGGGCGCAGCGGCTCGGTACGCAGTACGACCACTTCACTGGGCAGTGTTGGCGCGGGATGCTCGACGCCGACATAAGCGGTCGTTTGGGCGTCGACGGTTGCGCACCCGCCGAGAGCCAGCAGGGTGGCGATGAGCCCGCCAGCCAGAAGCGACAGTTTCAACCGGGTGGACCATGACAGGTCATGGACTGGCATAGGGGATCCTCCGAAAGGTCGCTGCTATGCGGGTGACTATTTGACGGTAGCAGACGGCCCGAGAGTTGCCAGCAAGCCCAACCTTTGCCGGTCGGGCTTTCTCATGCCTTGAGCATCGCGATCAGCAGGGTGTGCTCACTGATCCTTTTCGCAGTTGACCATCCATGACACGCCAAAACGGTCCACCAGCATGCCAAAACGGGCCGCCCAAAACGTGGCATCCAGGGGCATTTGCACACTGCCGCCCTCCGACAGTGCGGCGAAGACCCGCTCGGCCTCGGCGATGCTGTCGACGTTGAGGGAAATCGAGCAACCGCTCATGTCGTCCACCGGGCGATCGGGCGTGGTGTCCGAGCCCATGAGCACTTGATCGCCCACCAGCAGGCGGGTGTGAATGATCAGGTTGTGCAGGTCTTTGGGCATGTGTTCGCCGGCAGGGGTTTTACCGAAAGTCATCATGGCTTCGATCTGGCCTTGCAGGCTTTGGGCGTAGAAGGTGAACGCGGCTTTACAGTCACCGTTGAAGATGAGGTAGGGATTGATTTTCATGATTCGGCTCCCGGTCATTGAAGGTGCGCATCGGATTGGACGTTGCGTTCGACGGCAAAATTCCGATGGCATTGACCCGGCAAGCAAAGCGCTAAGTCGTGGCGGGAGCCTGGATTTTTTTAGATGTTTTCTCGATAGACGAGGCCAGGCTTATTGCCTCGCTCGCGCGGCGTGGCGCCAGCAGGCGTTCGATGGCGCCGCTCACCATGCTTTCCAGAAGCTCGTCGTGCTCGCGCTCATCGAGTGTGTGCGAGGTCAACCAGGTGGGCGCACTGTTGAGCAGCGCGGCAATGGCGTGCCCGGCCGCCAACTGGCCCGCCTCACTGAACCGCGAACGCGCGCCGAGCATCAGCAGCAACTTGCGCTCGTATTGCTCGCGCAGATGCTGAACCCGTACCTGTTGCTCTTCATTCAGGCAGCCGCCGTCGCGCTCTGCCAGACGAAAATGCCATGGCATGTCGCGATGCAGGTTCAAGTGCGCGCGGATCAGATTGTTGAGTCGATCACGCCTGGCCGGGGCTTTTTTCTCGATACGCCCGAGGGTGGCCAACAGCTCTTCGTAGAACTCCTCGATCAGATCGAGCAGCAAGTGCTGTTTGCTCGGGTAATGGTGATACAGCGAGCCTGGGGAAAGCCCCAGGCACGTGGCGAGCTCACGCATGCCGACCTGACCGAAACCTTTGCTGGCAAAGAGCTCCAGCACCTTGTCCCGGTATTCGGCGAAACGCGAGCAACGCTCAGGCATAGGCATGGAAGCCGCGCCCCGTTTTGCGTCCCAGGTAACCGGCGGCGACCATTTCCTTAAGCAGTGGCGCCGGACGGTATTTGCTGTCGTTGAAGCCTTCGTAGAAGGCTTCCATGATCGCCAGCAGGGTGTCCAGGCCGATCAGGTCCGCCAGAGCCAGCGGGCCGATCGGCTGGTTGCAGCCCAGGCGCATGCCGGCGTCGATGTCCTCGGCGCTGGCCAAGCCTTCCTGCAACACCAGGATGGCTTCGTTGATCATCGGCACCAGAATCCGGTTCACCACAAAACCCGGACGGTTGCCGGCGGTGATCGCGGTTTTGCCAAGTTTGGTCGCCATTTCCAGTGCCAGGGCATGGGTGGTGTCGCTGGTCTGCAGGCCGCGGATGACTTCGATCAGGCCCATCACGGGCACCGGATTGAAGAAGTGCAGGCCGATGAAACGCTCAGGCTGGCTAACGCTGGCGGCGAGTTGGGTGATCGACAGCGACGAGGTGTTGGAGGCGATCGCACAGTCGGCGCTGACCTGGGCTGCGATCTGTTGCAGCACTCGCAGTTTCAGATCGAGGTTTTCGGTCGCCGCTTCGATCACCAGTTGCGCGCCTTTCAGGCTGGCGTATTCGGTGCTGGTGCGGATCTTGTCGAGGGCGGCGAGTTTTTGCTCCGGCGTCAGGGTTTCCTTGGCGACCTGCCGATCGAGATTTTTGCCGACAGTGGCGAGGGCTTTTTGCAGCGCGCTCTCGGAGATATCGATCAAGGTCACGCTGAAACCGGCCAGGGCGCAGACTTGCGCAATACCGTTACCCATGGTGCCGGCGCCGATCACGCCAATGTTTTGCAGATTCATCTTGCCGTCCTTCCAGTAAAACCTTGCGATACCTTGGCCGCCGTGATGGCCGAAGGCGTACTATTGGCCCGGAGTCTAGAGCTGGCGGGGCGGTTGTCCTATGCCGAAACTGTTCAACGGCACTGATGTTTTTTGCCATTTCGGGTGATGGGGAGAGAAGCGTTCACATGCGGGAAAAGGACTCAGTGGCCGCCTACTTCGTACAGGCAATGCTCCACGGGATAGGGGACGACCCGCAGCGGGTGCGGGCCGTGCTTGAGCAGGCCGGCATCGATCCGGCGGTGATCCGGCAGCCCATGGCGCGGGTGCCGGCCAATGCGTTTGCGGCTTTGTGGCTGATCCAGATCCGCGAGTTGAACGACGAGTTTTTCGGACTCGACTCCCATGGCATGCCACCGGGCGCTTTCGCCCTGATTTGTCGGGCATTGATTCAGGAACCCGACCTGCACAAGGCCATGCGCCAGTGCCTGGTCAATTTCGGCCTGTTCCTGCGCGACTTTCGCGGCACCCTGACCGTGCGCGGTAAACGCGCCGTCATCAGCCTTGACAGCCATTCGGCCACCGAAGACGCCAGCCGCTTCGGCGAAGAAACGTACCTGGTGCTGATGATCAGTCTGCTGTGCTGGCTCGGTGGCCGGCGCATCCCGATCGACCGTGCCGACTTTCGCCACAAGCGTCTGCCGCTGAGCGATGACCGACTGCTCTGGGGGCCGAATCTGACCTTTGGCGCCGAGCGCACCGAAATAGAATTCGCCAGTCACTATCTGCGTTTGCCGGTGGTTCAGGACCTGGCTTCGCTCAAAGTGTTCCTGCGCACCGCGCCGCAATGGCTGGTGATCCGCTTCCGCAACCAGCATGGCCTGGCGTCCCAGGTGCATCAGCGTTTGCGCAGCAGCCATTACAGTGATTGGCCGACCTTGCAGGCCTTCGCCCTCGAACAGCATTTGAGCCCCAGCACCTTCCGCCGAAAACTCGAGCGTGAAGGGTGTTCCTATCAAGAGATCAAAGACGAAGTACGGCGTGCCGTGGCGTTCGAGCAATTGCGGGAAAGTCGGGCAAGCATCAGCGACATCGCCGAACAGCTGGGTTTTCAGGAACCGAGTGCGTTCCACCGCGCGTTCAAGAAGTGGACGGGGGAGAGCCCGGGGCGCTATCGGGCCCGGTATCAGGGGGAGCGGGCCGGCACTTCAGTGGAGTCCGAGGCGTGAGCGCCTTACTGATTCGCTTCACCTCACTGCTCGACCAGGCCCGACGTGCCCTGCTGCTGGTCTGGGGTACCTCGCGCGGGTTGTTTCTCGGTCTGGTGCTGGCGACGCTGATTGCCGGCGTTCTTCCAGCGCTCGCGGCCTGGTTGGGGCAGCGCATCGTCGACGCCGTGGTGTTCGCCATGCAGTTGCATGCGCAACAGGGCAGTGCGCCGTTGTGGCCGGTGGTGCGTTATGTGCTGATGGAGGCGGGTGTGTTGGCATTATTGTCCGCCACCCAGCGCGCGCTGTCGGTCCAGCAGTCGCTGCTGCGCGTGCAGCTGGGGCAGAAGGTCAACACGATGATTCTGGAAAAGGCCCAGACATTGTCGCTGGTGCAGTTCGAGAATTCCGAGTTCTACGATAAGCTGGTGCGGGTGCGCCGCGAAGCCTCGACCCGACCCTTGGCCCTGGTGATGAAGTCGTTGGGGCTGATCCAGAACCTGATCGTATTGATCAGTTTTGGCGTGCTGCTGGTGCATTTTTCGCCGTGGGCGCTGGTGCTGTTGGTGGTCGGTGCGTTGCCGGTGTTCTTTGCCGAGGCGCATTTTTCCGGAGACGCCTTTCGCCTGTTTACCCGCCGTGCGCCAGAGAGCCGACAACAGTCCTACATCGAGACGCTGCTCTCCCACGAGGGCTACATCAAGGAGGTCAAACTGTTCGGTTTCGCGCCGCTGTTGTTGCAGCGCTATCGCGATACGTTTGCCCGTCTCTACGCCGAAGACCGGCGCCTGACCCTGCGCCGCGATGGCTGGGGATTCGTTCTCGGCTTGCTGGGCACCGGGGCGTTTTATCTGGCGTATGCCTGGGTGGTGGTCGATGCCGTGCACGGCAGCATCAGCCTCGGACAGATGACCATGTACCTGGTGTTGTTCAAACAGGGTCAGACGGCGGTGAGCAGCAGCCTGAGCGCCATCAGCGGTCTGTACGAAGATGGCCTCTACCTCTCGAGCCTCTACGAATACTTGGCCGAACCCGTGGTGGTCGACACTGGCCACCTCACCGTCGGTGCGGTGCCCGGCGATGGCTTGCGTTTCGAGAATGTCGGTTTTCGTTACCCGGGCGCCAGTCGTGCGGCGCTGGAAGGCATCGATCTGCACCTTGTCCCCGGCCACAGCCTGGCGCTGGTGGGGGAGAACGGTTCGGGCAAGACCACGCTGATTAAACTGTTGACCCGCTTATACCGGCCCGATCAGGGGCGCATCCTGCTTGATGGCAGCGACCTGCAGGCCTGGGAGGAAGATGCATTGCGTCGGCGTATCGGCGTGATTTTCCAGGATTACATTCGCTACCAGTTCTCCGTCGGCGAGAACATAGGCGTGGGCGATACCCTGGCGTTCGACGATCAACAGCGCTGGCAGGAGGCCGCTGCCGAGGGCATGGCCGCGCCCTTTATCGAACGTCTGGATCGCGGCTATGCCACGCAACTGGGGCGCTGGTTTGCCGGTGGCCAGGAGCTGTCCGGCGGGCAGTGGCAGAAGATCGCGTTGTCCCGCGCGTACATGCGTCGCGATGCCGATATCCTGATTCTGGACGAGCCGACCTCGGCGCTCGATCCGGCGGCGGAAGCCGCGGTGTTCGAGCATTTCAGCCAGCACACCCAGGACCGCATGACCTTGCTGATTTCTCACCGTTTTTCCAGCGTGCGCAACGCCGATCACATCATCGTCCTCGATCAGGGGAAGGTGCTCGAGCGCGGCGATCATGAGCATCTGCTGGCCCAGGGCGGGCGCTATGCGCAGTTGTTCGATCTGCAGGCGCGGGGTTATCGCTGAGTAACAGCCAACAATAACCCTCTGGAAAATACCTGCTTCTTATTCGGAATGCTGATGCTTAGTTATGCAACATCCGTTGATAACAGATCTGCGCGAACGAAACGTTCGGCACGTTATGGCCTCCCACCCCTGAGGCTTCTTTTCCTTGAATCTGGATCAGCCAAAAGCCCAGATTGTAAAAGACATCGCCGGTGCTACGCCGGCCACCAGGAACATTCCCCAAAACAATAGCACCGAGCGTACCCCGATATTTTTAAAGCAAGTAATCCACATGATGACGTTCTCATAATTTAAATCAGATGCCAGAAGTAAAAGTTCTGGAGCGGTTGTGCCCAAGCAGGCATCTGTATTTAAGCGTTCTCCTCTTTGTAAAAGACGGTACATATTTATCGCTGGCGTTACAGCAGGCCTTTTATCTTGGTCAGCAACGACCTACTCGAAAATACCTACTTGTTGTTCGGATTTATCCTACGCATTTATCAGGTCATCCATTTCCCGTTCTGGCCGTTATGCAACATGGAATCCCCATGACGAGAAGTTGATATGAATATAAATGCCGCTGCATCAACTCAAATGCCCAACCCGAAAATGGTGAAGGCAACCACTGAACACAACCCACCAGACGAAGCAGAAAAGCCGCTGATTGATAAGAAAGTGAGGTTGGCCATCGAGAAACTCCAGGCGCCTGCTATTACAGGCCTCACCATGGATGACTTGGATGCAGTGGAGGCTTTTATTGATACATCCCCTTTAGGCGCCGGGTACGTTGGTCTATACAGTCGGATAGACAGCTTTAGATTTACAATCCTCTGGGCAAAAGAATCCCGCGCAGCCGATGCGCTCAAAGAAATCGACGCAATCTACTCCGACTTCAAAGCCGATCTTCACAGCAAATGGCCCCAATTGGCCGCAAAACCGTTCGGCTACACGGTCGCCGATAACGGCCAGTTGCAAGTCACTGCGCCCCCGAACGTTCTGACGGACTATGAAAAAGACATGTTGAACATCCTGTTAAACAAGAGAAAGGACCTGCAATCCTTGACGTTCAACCACGCCAAGGCCGTGGTTGAGCTAGTCGAACTGGATAAAAAACAGTTCGAGTGTAAGGTGACGTTGGACCTGAATAACTTCCATAAGATGATTGACTATGGATTGTTGTTTAAAAGAAGCGCGCTGGAACTGACATCAACAGATTCCTGGCTGGATCAGCTACGTAAGAAAGCCAGACAGGAGCCGATCGAGAGAACACAGGGGCTGCACATCGAGGCCTGATTAACGGATCAAGCCCGGCAAAGTGAATCCGCATAACGCTTTGCCGGGTGCGTAACAGGCTTAGCTGGCCTTCATCAAACTGTCGAGTGCCTGGCGATACTGCCTGCCGCCCAGGCTCATGCTGTTGTTGTGCGTACCGCCGGGGATCAGCAACAAGCGCTTGGGTTCGTTGGCCGCATTAAACAACTGCTGGCTGAATCGCGACGGCATGAACGGGTCGGCCAGGCCATGGACCACCAACAACGGCATGTCGATGTCGACGATCTTGTCGATGGAGTCGAACTTCTGCGACAGCAGCCAGCGCACCGGCAGCCAGTTGACCGGCAGGTTGTTGTCGGCGACTTCCGCCACCGCATCGCCCAGCGAGGTAAAGGTGGATTCGATCACCAGGCCGCGCACCGGCACCGCAACATGATCCTTTTTCGCCTGCGCGGCCAGGTCGGCGGCGAGGTCGATGGCCACCGCGCCGCCCAGTGAGTGACCGTAGATCAGACGCTTTCCGGCATCCGGCTGCATGGCCGTGAAACGCTCCCACGCGGCCCGGGCGTCTTCGTAAACGCTGGCTTCCGATGGCAGGTCACCGTGGCTCTGGCCGAACCCTCGGTAATCGATGGCCAGCACCGAATACCCCATGGCGCGCAATTGCTCGATGCGAAACGCCTGGCCGGTCAGGTTCCAGCGCACGCCATGCAGGTAGAGAATCGCCGGCGCATCGCGGCGCGCCGCCGGCCACCACCAGGCATGCAGGTTCTGCCCGGCCTTGAAGCTCGCGGGCTTGATATCGAACTCCTGAACGTCCCCCGGCAAGCCGCGATACCAGCCGGCCGTGCCCGGTTCGATGCGAAACAGCAGCTCGCGCTCTTTGTACTTGAGTGCGCCACAACTCACCGGCAGGCCGACAAGCAGCGCGGCCATGCACAGCAGCGGTAGCCAGCGTGGGCGCAAACGGGTGAGAAAAGCAGAGGGCATCGGGTGGTCTACCGGCACAGACATGAAGTGCGCGTTTTAACAGATGTGTGCCGGCAACAGGAATAATTTCGACTTGTGGGGGCGAGCTTGCTCGCGATGAGGCTGTGACATTCCACATTCATGTCAATTGCCAGGCCGCTTTCGGGAGCAGGCATGCGCCCACAGGGATTTGCGCGGATATCAATCCACACGCAGCACGATCTTGCCAATGTGATCGCCACCTTCCATGCGCGTATGGGCTTGGGCCGCATCGTTGAGCGCATAGACCTGGTCGATCATCGGCCGGCACCGCCCGGCGGCGAGCACGGGCCAGACATACTCATGCAGTTGTTCGGCGATCGAGGCTTTTTCTTCTCGGGTGCGTGCGCGCAACAGCGAGCCGGTGATCACCGCGCGCTTGCCCATGATCGCCAGCAGATCGACGTCCCTGGCATGAGCGCCACCGAGAAAACCGAGCATCACCACTCGGCCGTCCATGCCCAATGCCGCGATGTTCTGGTTCAGGTACGAACCGCCCATGATGTCGAGAACGACATTAACCCCCTGGCCGGCGGTTTTTTCCTGAATGACCTGGACGAAGTCCTGATCGCGGTAGTTGATCGCTTCGGCCCCCAATTGACGGATCGCCGCACACTTTTCCTCGCTGCCCGCGGTGGCGAATGCCTTGATGCCGAACTCGCGGCACAACATGAGTGCAGTGGTGCCGATGCCGCTGGTGCCACCATGAATCAGCGCTCGCTGGCCTTTGCTGGCGCCGCCCATGTCGAACAGATTGGCCCATACCGTGAAATAGGTTTCCGGGACCGCTGCCGCTTGCACCCAGTCCATGCCCTCGGGAGTCGGTAGCGTCTGGCTGGCCGGGACGGCGCAATACTGGGCATACCCGCCACCGTTGGTCAGTGCGCAGACTTTGTCGCCGACCATGAAGTCACTGACTCCTGAACCGATGGCGATCACTTCACCGGCCACCTCCAGCCCCGGAATCGGGTTCATGCCGGGTTTCATCGGGTACTTCCCGGCGCGTTGAAGCACGTCAGGACGATTTACCCCGGCGGCGTGCACGCGGATCAGCACTTCGCCGGGGCCCGCCACAGGCAAGGGTACCTGACGCGGTTGCAGGACTTCGGGTGCACCGGGCTGGGTGATTTCAATCTGGGTCATGGTTTGGGGGAGGGTCATGTTTGTTACCTCTCAGGAATTGAAACATTTGAATAACTGTAGGCGCGAGCTTGCTCGCGATGGCGGTTTGGCAGGCGCGATCAATGTTGAAGGTGTCGACCTCATCGCGGGCAAGCGCGGTCCCGCATGGGGGCTGTCTGGTTCACGCAACGGTCGGTTTGATGCAGGCAGCCTCTTTCGGTTGGCCCGATAAACGCACCGCCAGTTCCAACAGCAATGCAACGACGATAGCCCCGGCCGCGATCACGAACATCAGGGCGTGATGGCCGCCACTGGCGTTGAACAGCGCCGAGTAGGCAAAACCGGCGATGGCCTGGAAGGTGGCAAAGGACACGGTGGCGCGACTCCAGGCGATCTGCTGCTGGTGATGTCCGGGAATCAGTTCGTGAACCCGCGCCAGGGCCAGTGGCACGATGCCGGGCGGGAACGAACCGAGGATCACCGCCAGCAAGGCCAGTGCCCAAAAAGCGCTGGAGATCGACAGCAGGCCAACGGCAATCGCTTGCACTGCCAGCACCAGTCGAATGCTCAATTTCGCCCCCAGTTGATCGGCCAGAAAGCCGTAGCTCACCGGTCCGACAATCGCCCCGAGGCCGTACATCACCCAAATCAGCGCGCCGACATGTTGCCCGGCCCCCAGCCCGCGGGCCACGTAGTCCACCAGGAATACCATGGCCGGCACCAGCCCGGCCGCCATGAACGCGTACTGGGCAAACAACAGGTAGACACTCGGGTTTGTCGCCGTTGACGCGCTATCGGTCGGCGTGGTCGCCAGCGCATGGGGTGTGGCCGATGGCCAGCCGAACCAGCTGACCGCAGTCAGGACCAGCGCCAGCACGCCCAGGCCGAGCCAGGTTTGTTGCAGGCCCAGGCTCAGCAGTGGCGGAACGATCGTCCCCGACCCGGCGATGCCCAGGCCAATCCCGAGAAAGATCGCGCCACTGGCCAGGCCTTTGCGCGAAGCCGGCACATGCGGCAACACCGTTGCCGCCACCAGCACCATGATCGCGCCACCGGCAATGCCGGACAGCAAGCGCCAGGCGAAAAACCAGCTCACCGACAACGGAAAGGCACAGGCGAAAAACGCCAGGGTCACCGCCAGCATCATCAGGCGCAGCGCAGTATTGTTGGAGGTGCGCCGAGCCAGCGGGTGACCGATCAGCGCGCCGATCAGATAGCCCACCAGATTGGCGGCGCCGAGAAATACCACGTCACTGGCGCTGAACCAGTGGGCCTGGATCAGCGAGGGAATCAACGGCGTGTAGGCAAAACGCGCCAGACCGATGCTGACCAGGCTGGCGCAAAGGCCGGCGAAGATCGGCATCCAGATTGCGCTGCGCGGGGCAGGGGTGGGAGATGAGGCGTTGAGCATGAGCTTTGTCCTGTGGGTTTACTCTGGAGGCCAGCATATCGGGGATTTATGATGCAATAATGCTGCAATTTCACGTTGCAGCGATGCGAATGTGCATCAGTCGGGGAGAGGCCTTATGAACTGGGATGACGCACGGGTATTTCTCGCGGTCTGCCGCGAATCAACGCTGCGCGGAGCCGCGCGGGTGCTGGGGGTGGATCAGGCCACCGTAGGGCGGCGAATCACGGCGCTGGAGAAGTCCTTGAGCGCAACGTTGTTTTTGCGTACCTCCGAAGGCTATGCCCTGACGGCGGTAGGCGAAGCAGCGATGCGCGCGGTGGAGAAAATGGAGCTTTCGGCGCTGGAACTGGAGCGCCGAATCCAGGGCCTCGATGATCGGCTCACCGGCACCGTGCGCGTCACCACCACCGATTCCCTGGCCATCGACTTCCTGATTCCGGCCGTCGCCCGTCTGCATCAATTGCATCCTGATGTGCGGGTGCAACTGGACGCCTCGACACAAATCCTCAGCCTGGCCAAACGCGAAGCCGACATCGCCGTGCGCAATACCCGGCCGGATAACCCCGACCTGATCGCCCGGCGAATCGCCCGCTGGCCCGTGGGCCTGTTCGCCTCACAGGATTATGTGGACGCCCACGGCGTGCCGGAGCCGGGAGCGGCCTTCGAGGGGCATGATCTGGTGGTGTATCAGCCTTATTTGCAGGCCGGCAAAGACATGAGCCTGGTCAACGAGCCCTTGGGGCGTGGGCGGATCGTCGCCAGCCTGAGTTCCAGTCTGTTGGTGCGCCGCTCCATCGCGGCAGGCGTCGGGCTGGGGGAGGTGCCGGTGTACTTGGGGGAGAGGGACGGGCTGGTCAGGTTATGGCCCGAGCGGACGCGGCCGCTGCCCTATGACGTCTGGCTGGTGACCCACGCGGACTTGCGGCATACCGCCCGGGTGCGGGCGGTGATCGATGAGATTGTCGCGGGGTTTGCAGGGACAGGGGAATAAACGGTGGCCAGGGAGCAAGCTCCCTGGCCTTACAGTTGGTGTTCAAGGCATTTCTGGCAACTCTTGCGGACGCAGATCGAACACCAGGACTTCGGCATCCACGCCGTTGCTCAAGGTCAACAGCTGTTCCTCGCGAACCCGTACGCCATCGCCTTCCTGCAACGACAAACCGTTAAGTTCGACACTGCCACGAGCCACGTGCACGTAGGCATAGCGGTTGGCGGCCAGTTCCAGGGTCGCACTTTCCTTGCCATCGATCAGTCCTGCGTACACCCGCGCATCCTGACGCACCTTCAACGAACCCTGGGCGCCGTCGGGGGAGATGATCAGCTGCAGGCGACCGCGTTTTTTCTGCGTGCTGAAGTGCTCCTGTTGGTAGCGTGGCTTGGCGCCGCTGACGTCCGGCACGATCCAGATCTGCAGAAAGTGCACCGGCCGGCTGTCCGAATGATTGAATTCACTGTGCGCCACGCCGCTGCCGGCACTCATCAGCTGCACGTCGCCGGGGCGGATCACCGAACCGGTGCCCAGGGTGTCCTTGTGTTCCAGCGCGCCTTCGAGCACGTAGGAGAAAATCTCCATGTCGCGGTGCGGGTGCTGGCCGAAGCCTTTGCCGGCCGCCACGCGGTCGTCGTTGATCACCAGCAGGTCGGAGAAGCCTTGCTCCCGTGGGTTGCGGTAGTTGGCGAAGGAGAAGGTATGGAACGACTTCAACCAACCGTGATTGGCGGCGCCGCGTTCCGAGGCTTTGCGAAGGGTCAGCATGATGAAATCTCCTGTGGGGACGTTGATTCGTCCGAGTGAGGAGAAGGTTAATATTTACTCGTTGATGCAATAAGTAGATGAAAATTGAAATACTGTCCCCCTCAGGTTGACAGTTTTGCGAAATGAATCACCGACGTTCGCCGTGAATTTAGCCATAATGCTCAACACACATTTTTAATGCCGGGCGCGAACCCTGTGGGGGCGGACTTGCTCCTGCGGGTTCGATGCGCGGGTCTTCCTTGATTTCAATGATGATTCAAACCCATGAAAACCGTGGCAATGGTGCTGTTCCCCAACTTTCTCCTGCTCGATATGGCCGGGCCGATGGAGGTATTTTCCATTGCCAACCGCTATCTCAAACCCGCCGACCACTATGTGCTGACGACCATCGGCACTGAACCCGGCGCACTGCGGGCGTCCAATGGCGTGAAGGTGCAGGCCGACCAGCCTATCGACCAGGCCTGTGACGGCTTTGATTTGCTGCTGGTGCCCGGCGGCCCCGGTGCCTACAACGAAAAACATCCGCCCTTGCTCGAGTGGCTCAAGCACAACGTCAGTCGATCCCGAACCTATGGCTCGATCTGCACCGGGGCGTTTGTGCTGGGCCATGCCGGTCTGCTCGACGGCTTTCGCGTGACCACCCACTGGCACTACACCGAGCGCCTGATCAAGGGCTTCCCCAGGGCCACCGTAGAGACTGACCAGATTTACGTCCAGGACCGCAACCTCATCACCTCTGGAGGCGTGACCGCGGGCATCGACCTGGCGCTGGCGGTGGTCGCTGAAGACCATGGCAAAAAAGTCGCCCAGGATGTGGCCAAGGTGCTGCTGGTGGTGATGAAACGCCAGGGCGGTCAGGCACAGTTCAGTCCGTTGATGGCGGCGGTGGCCCCCCATGAAACGGCCATCACCCGGGTGCAGAACCATGTGCTCGAACACCTCGACGAAGCCTTCAGCATCGAGCGCATGGCCAGTCTGGCCAGCATGAGCCCACGGCATTTCGCCAGGGTGTTTGCCCGGGAAGTCGACATGACGCCCATGGAGTTTCTACAAAGTGCCCGCATCGACCGTGCCCGCAACCTCCTGGAAACCGGCGATTTACCGCTCAAGACCGTGGCGTTCAAGAGTGGCTTTGGCAGCGTGCGACACATGCGTTTTCTGTTCAGTGAAAAGCTTGGCCTGACCCCGACCCAGTACCGAGAGCAGTTCAGCTAGCCCGTGTCCGTCGTGCGCACCGTAATGGCCGTGACGCTCCCCCTGTGGCAGTTGTACCGTCACCCAAGCCTGCCAAGATATCGCTGAACTCATTGCAAGGAAGGTACGGAGCCTGGATGGACTCGCGTGCCGGGCAGGTTCCAGCAGGTGACGATGCATGAATAGCCTCAGAGATATCAACGGCGACACGGTGCTGCACTTCGGCCCCTTCGCGTTCCATCTGAATCAACGCCTGGTCGTGGAAGGCGATCAGCCGCTGCGCCTGGGCGGACGGGCCCTGGATATTTTGCAGGTGCTGGTCGAGCACGCCGGCTCGGTGGTCAGCAAAGACGAACTGATCGCTCAGGTCTGGCCAAGGTCGGTGGTTGAGGAAATCAACCTGCGCGTGCACATCGCCGCACTGCGCCGGGCCTTTCGTGACGGGCAGAACGGTCACTGTTACATCGTCAACATTCCCCAGCGTGGTTACAGCTTCGTCGCACCGGTGCGCCAGGCCGCGGCGGCCGCGTCCGTCGCCTTCGAAAACCTACAGAAACCTCAGCACAATCTGCCCGCGCGCCTGACACCGGTCACCGGTCGCGATGCGGTGGTCGGCAGCCTGGTGCGGCAACTGCCGGTACGACGCTTCATGACCCTGGTCGGGCCGTGCGGCATCGGCAAGACCACCGTGGCCGTGCGAGTCGCCGAGCTGCTGCTGCAGCATTACCGTGACGGAGTGTGGCGGGTGGATCTGGCGATGATCGATGACCCGGCGCAAGTGGTCGATCATCTGACCAGCACCCTGGATCTGGAGGTGGGCGCCGACCTCGATGCGCTGGGGCAATGGCATGCGTTGCTGGTTCTCGACAATTGCGAGCACCTGCTCGAACGTTGCCGGACACTGGTCGAGGCGCTGCTGATCGCGGCACCCCGGCTGTCGATTCTCGCCACCAGCCGCGAACCGCTGTTGGCCAAGGGAGAATCGGTCCAGTTGCTGCCACCGCTTCTGGTCCCGAAAGCGTCGGCCCTGGGCAGTGTCGCCGAGGTCATGGGCTATTCGGCGGTGCAGCTGTTTGTCAGCTGTGCCCGAGCCCGCCAACAAAGCTTTGCCTTGCGCGAACAGGACCTCAAGGCCATACGCGAAATCTGTCAGCACCTCGACGGCTTGCCCCTGGCGATAGAGCTGGCGGCGGCGCAGATCGATGCGTTGGCGTTGGTGGGGCTGCAAGCCCAGCTGGGTAACTGTTTTCAACTGCTGACCCAGGGGCGACGCACCGCCGTGCCGCGCCACCAGACGCTCAAGGCCGCCCTGGACTGGAGCTATGAGCGGCTGAGCCCGGTGGAACAAATCGTGCTGCAGCGTCTGGCGGTGTTCAAGTCGGCGTTTACCCTGGACGCCGCGATGGGTGTGATCAGTTGCGCCACCTTGTTGCCCGCCACCCTGCGCCACGTGATGGAGGGCCTGGCGCTCAAATCGCTGCTGTCGCGCGAACAGGTCGATGGGCTGACGCGCTACCGTTTTCTCAACACCACCCGCCGCTATGCCCTGGAAAAACTCGAACACAGTGGCGCCTTATGCACCTTCGAAATGCGTTACGCCACTCACATCGCTCGGGCACCCAAGCCATCAGGCCGGCAAGTGCTCCTGCAACTCGCCGAGTAGGCGTCGCACGGCAATCAGGTCCGGGGTGGCATAGCCTTCGGTAAAGCGCTGGTAGATCGGCGCCAGCAGCTCATGAGCTTGCCGATAGCGTCCCTGACGCTGAAACAGCCGCGCCAGCGAAGTGGCGCTGCGCAACTCCCAGGCCAGGGCCCCCTGGTGCTGCGCTACATTGAGCGCCCTGATCAGCACGCTCTCGGCAGCGTCGTGGTTCACCGGGCTGCCGGCTGCCAGCAGTGCGTCGGCCCGGGCCCGCAGAATCTCTGCCGTGCACCAGCCCGCCGCGCCGGTGTCGGCGCGTTGCAGCAAATCGTCATCGATGAGTGTGCTGTCCAGCGTGACCATGATTTCCTTGATCAAACCCGCGCCCGGGCCTGGCAATGCCGGCGCGTCGGCACGGTGGATGACCCGCGCATAGTGCTGAGCCCAGGAATAGAACAGCTGTACCGAGTGTTTTTGCGCCTGTTCCTGCAGCAGGTACAAGAGCTCGCGGGCGGTGCGGGTGTCGCCGTTGTAGTGGGCGATCAGGCAACCCGACAGTGCCAGGGTGTAGCAGATGGACGTGCCGTGATTGATCTGCAGCGCAATGTCCAGCGCCTGTCGGGCCGTGCGCCAGGCCTGTTCCGGTTGGCCCTGGATCCAGAGGATGCGCGCAAGGATGGTCAGGGCGGCAACGCTCTGGTCATATTGCACACCAAAACCATGGGTGAAACGGTTGAGATGGCCGCTGTGGGCCATGCGCTGGAGGACTTCCTCGGCATTCATCCGTGCCCGATGCTGATCCCCGGCGAAGTGCAGGGCCAGTACCCGCAGGCGGTGGGTACTGAGGTCCAGTACCGCATCGCCGTTGAGCCCCAGGCGGTCGAATTGCTGGCTCTGTTCCAGGGCCATTTGATAGTTGCCGCAGCTGAGGTTGACCGCCAGATGCCCGGACACCGCACGCAATTGCCCGGCCACATCGTCACAGCGCCTGGCCAGGGCGCGGGCGCAGACGAAGGCTTCGATGGTTTCCGCCGTGCCGCCCTGAGCGTGATAACAGGCGCTGCCCAAGGCCAGTTTCAGGGACATTTTCAAGCGCGGGCAGGGCTCGGGCGCCGCTTCGAGCAAGGCCAGCGCCTTGCGCACATACCCGCCGTGCTCCTTGAGCAGCGACAGTTCCTGCCACAGGGGCGTCGAGGTCGCCGTCAGACGGATCGCCAGGGTGTGCGGCCCCGTTACGGCCAAGCCCCAATCGAGTGCCGAACGGACGTCTTCCAGGCTACGGGCATAGCGCTCGATCCACAGGCCGGTCGGAATGTGCTCCCAGTCGTTTTGCGCCTGATGCATCAAGGCCAGGCAGCGTTCGGCATGGCGTTCGCGGGTGGCGGGCAACTCGCCGGCCTGTTCGAGTTTTTCCAGGGCATAGCTGCGCGTGGTGTCGAGCAGACGGTAGAACACCTCTTCGTCACCGACGTCCACGTTCAGCAGGGATTTGGCCACCAGTTGCGTGATCGAGCCAAACACCTCGCGCGTTTCCACCTGTTCGCCGACGATCACCGCCGCTGCCGACGTCAGGGTAAAGCCGCCACGGAACAACCCGAGTCGGCGCAGGCACGTTTGTTCGCAGACACTGAGCAGATCGAAGCTCCAGTCCAGGGTGGCGCGCAGGGTCTGATGCCGACCCAGGGCTGACTGGTTGTGCGGGGTGAGCTGGCGAAAGCTGCCTTGCAGTTGCCTGAGCAAACCTTCGAGGCCAAGGCTGGCGACTTGCCCGGCCGCCAGTTCCAGCGCCAGCGGGATGCCATCGAGGCGACGGCAGATATCGATGACCCGCGGCAGATCGGCATCAGTCAATTCGAAGCTGTCGTGGCTGGCCATGGCCCGTTCGACGAAGAGTTGCAGCGCGGAAAAATTCAGGGCCTGGGCGCGGTCCAGCACGGCGATGGGCGGGGGGCAGTCCAGGGACTCCAGGCGTTGAACGAATTCGCCTTCAGCCCGCAGGTACTCGCGGCTGGTGGCCAGGATGTGCAGATGCGGCGCGCCACGCAGCAGGCTTTCACACAGCAGCGCCACGCTGTCGATCAGGTGCTCGCAATTGTCGATGACCAGCAGCATCTGGCGTTCACGCAGGAACATGGCGAGGTTGTTCAAGGGTTCTGCATCATGCAGGGACAGCTCGAGCAGCGTCGCCAGATGACCGGTGATCATCGACGGATCGTGGATCGGCGCCAGGTCCAGCAGGCGAATTCCGTCCCGATAGCGACCGATCAGCTGTTCGGCGACCCGCAGCGCCACGGTGGTCTTGCCGATCCCGCCGGGGCCGACCAGGGTGATGAAACGCTGGTGCGGCAGGTGCGTCATCAGGCTGTCGACCAGCGCTTGCCGGCCGATCATGCGGGTGCGGCGCAGGGGCAGGTTATGGCTGCTCGATTCAACCGGCTCGCTTGGCCGGTCGAGCTCGATGTGCTCCAGCGAGTACGGCGCGACAAAGCTGTAGCCACGCTGAGCCACGGTGACGATGTAGCGCTGACCGGCCTGACCGTCCCCCAGCGCCTTGCGCAGGGCAGCCATGTGCACCCGCAGGTTGATTTCTTCCACCACGCTGTTGGGCCAGATTTCGGTCATCAGGTGTTGCTTGCTGACCACATTCCCGGCGTGTTCCAGCAGGATCAACAGGATATCCATGGCCCGCCGGCCCAGGCGCAGGGGCCGCTCGGCCTCCATCACGAGGCGTTGTCCGGGGTAGATCCTGTAGGGTCCGAAATGGACAGCCTGCTCGGGGGGAAAGGTCAACGGTTTACTCCTGATCGCATACGTCTAGTTCGCGGCTTTCAAACATGTTTATCAGGTTATTTCCCGAACGCAATGCATGGCTCGGATGACTGCATGATGCCAGTATCGACCGCTGTGTTTGCCAGCCTATTGCCCGGTCCCGTGTTGATTGGGGCCGAAGCTGACAAAGGTGCGGTCGAGGCTTTTGGCGCGCCAGGAAAAATTAACAACGTTTAACTCGTCCTGCGTCCGCTCTACACCCAAAACTCCAATCCTGTAAGCGTTGCCGTCGCCTGCGAATCGTTGATTTTAGCTTCTAAAATCAAGCGCAGCCTGCGGCGGCACCTACATGGATTTTGCCTGTCTGGAGGACACCGCAATGAGCAAGGTGGTCGTGGTCTATCACAGCGGCTACGGCCACACCCGGGTCATGGCCGAAGCCGTGGCGCAAGGGGTGGAGCGGCACCTGGGCAGCACCTGCCGGCTGATCGCGGTAGAAGAGGTGGACGAGCACTGGGAGCACTTGCACCAGGCCGACGCGATCATTTTCGGCGCCCCGACCTACATGGGCAGCGCCTCCGCCGCCTTCAAGGGCTTCATGGAAGCCACGGCCGCGTTTTACCTGGCGCAGCCGTGGCGCGACAAGCTGGCAGCCGGCTTCACCAATTCCGGCTGCCTGTGCGGCGACAAACTCAATACCTTGCTGCAAATGGCCGTGTTCGCCGCCCAGCATTCGATGATCTGGGTCGGCCTCGACCTGTTGCCCGCGCGCTCTGGCACCGGCGTGTTCGACGGGCAATTGAACCGGCTGGGCAGTTCGCTGGGCGCCATGGCCCAGTCGAATGTCGAACAGTCCCCCGACCTGGCGCCGCCCCCTGAAGACCGCTGCACCGCCGCCCATTTGGGTGAGCGGGTGGCGCGGCTGGCCGAGCGCATGGGGCCCGTATCCCATTGCATCACCCCAACCCCGACGTAAAGGAGCACGCCTCATGAGCACGTTCACCACCCGCGATGGCACCGAGATCTACTACAAGGACTGGGGCACCGGTCAGCCGATTGTCTTCAGCCACGGTTGGCCGTTGAATGCCGACAGCTGGGAGTCGCAAATGATCTTCCTGGCATCCGAGGGCTACCGCGTCATCGCCCACGACCGGCGTGGGCACGGCCGTTCCAGCCAGCCGTGGTTTGGCAACGACATGGACACCTACGCCGATGACCTGGCGCAACTGATCGAACACCTGGATTTGCGCGACGCCGTGCTGTTCGGTTTCTCCACCGGAGGCGGCGAAGTGGCGCGCTACATCGGTCGTCATGGCACCGGTCGGGTGGCCAAGGCCGGGCTGATTTCCTCGGTGCCGCCGCTGATGCTCAAGACGGCGGCCAACCCCGGCGGGCTGCCGATCGAGGTGTTCGACGGCATTCGTCAGGCCTCACTGGCGAACCGTTCGCAACTCTATAAAGACCTCGCCAGCGGCCCGTTCTTCGGCTTCAACAAACCTGACGCCAAGCCGTCCCAAGGCATGATCGACTGGTTCTGGATGCAGGGCATGACCTCCGGCCACAAGAACGCCTACGACTGCATCAAGGCGTTTTCGGAAACCGACTTCACTGAGGACCTGAAGAAGTTCGACGTGCCGACCCTGGTGGTACACGGCGACGCCGATCAGGTGGTGCCGATCGAGGCGGCGGGCATCGCTTCGGCGGGGCTGGTCAAGGGTTCTACGTTGAAGGTCTACCCTGGCGCGCCCCATGGCTTGACGGACACCCACAAGGATCAACTCAACAGCGATTTGCTGGCGTTTCTGAAGGGTTAAGTCCTGGAGAACCACCGCAGGGTTGCATCGCGATAACGCAACCCTGCAGCAGCACGGCTTGCCGACGAAGGTGATCGTGAAATCGCCAGCGCCGGCAAACCGTGGGCTTACAGGGACAATTGAAGGACGGAGCGTACCACCCGGCAGCGCCAGGCAAACGGATTGATGCCTTCGCTGCGGGTGAACATGTGACAGAAGTGCGCCTGATCGCAAAAGCCGCATTCGAGGCTGATTTGCGTGAGGCTCAGGTCAGTGTGTTGAATCAACAGCTTGGCCCGGGCGATGCGCTGCTGGCGAATCCATTCCTGGGGCGAATAGCCGGTGCTGCATTTGAACGCACGGGAGAAATGACTGCGCGAGAGGGCGCAGGCCCGGGCCAGTTCGGTGACTTCCAGGCTTTCGCCGAGGCGATCGAGGATCAGTTGTTTCACCAGCCGTTCGCGCTGCGGACTGAGCCCGCCACTGCTGGTGTTGCACGGTTCGCGGACCGGGGCGCGGGCGGCGGTTTGCTGTGAATAAACCATGTCCAATGTCCGTGTCGGTGGGAACGCAACGGCGTACGGCCTGTTGGCCAGTGCCTTCCCTCTGGAAGAAAAACAGCTCTGCGCAGAGGTTTTCATTCTTGGGCGCGGCCCTGTGCCTGACGAGTTAAACGTTGTTAATTCCTCCCGGGTGAAGCGGGCAGTTTTCAGTAAAGTCAGAGACAATCATTGCCTTCGCGCCTGGTTAATCACACAAGGGAACCGTGCCCATGAACCGTAACGATCTGCGCCGTGTAGACATGAATCTGCTAGTGATTTTCGAAGCCTTGATGTTCGAAAAAAACCTGACCCGCGTGGCGGAAAAGCTGTTCATGGGCCAACCGGCGGTCAGTGCTGCCCTGGGGCGGTTGCGCGACCTGTTCGATGACCCGCTGCTGTTGCGCAATGGCCGTGGCATGGAGCCGACCGCGCGGGCGCTGGCGATTCTCAAGGAGCTGCAACCGGCGATGGACACCATCTCCGGGGCGGTCAGCCGGGCCAAGGAGTTTGACCCGGCGACCAGTTGCGAAGTGTTTCGTATCGGCCTGTCGGACGATGCCGAGTTCGGCTTGTTTCCACCGCTGTTGCGTCAGCTGCAAGAAGAGGCGCCAGGCATTGTCGTGGTCGTGCGCCGGGCCAATTACCTGTTGATGCCGGCGTTGCTGGCATCGGGGGAAATCTCCGTGGGCGTGAGCTACACCACGGACCTGCCGGCCAATGCCAAGCGCAAGAAACTGCGCGACATTCCCTGCAAAGTGCTGCGTGGCGACAAGCGGCCGGGGACCCTGACCCTGGACGAATATTGTGAACGGCCCCATGCCATGGTGTCGTTTTCCGGGGACCTGAGCGGCAACATTGATCTGGACCTGGCCAAGCTCGGTCGCACCCGCCGGGTGGTGTTGGGTGTGCCGCAGTTCAGTGGCTTGCGCGCCTTGCTCGCCGGCACCGAAATGATCGCCACGGTGCCGGACTATGCGGCCTGTGCGTTGGTGGAAGGGTGTGGCTTGCGTGCCGAAGACCCGCCGTTCCCCATCGACGCGGCGCAACTGTCGATGGCCTGGAGCGGGGTGCATGACAATGATCCGGCGGAGCGTTGGTTGCGTTCGCGGATCAGTCAGTTCATGTCGGTGCCGTTGCCGATTCCGGCTTGATCGTGGTCGCCTTTGATCTACTGCAGGAGCTGGCTTGTCGGGGCGCCGCATCGCAGCGAAGGCGGCCTCACAGCCAACCAATTACCCGCCGGTGTACCAGATCTACTGTGGGAGCTGGCCTGCCAGCGATGGCGGCCTGACAGCCAACCAATCATCTGCTGGTGCACCTTATCCAATGTAGGAGCGAGCCCGCTCGCGATGAACGTCCGGGCAACGCGGGCATTCAGACAGCCCGCGTCATCGTTGACGACCATCGTCGGAACGCCGCCCGGAGCAGGCTCGCTCCTACAGGCGCCTACGTCGCCCCGTGGCCACGAGCCCCGCGCAAAAAGAGCACGTACATCCAATTTTTCCCGTCCTGGCCCCGTCACTATCGAATCAAGTTCCGGTGCCTTCATGCCGGTCGTTTTTCATTTGTGCGGGGCGGTCATGATTGTTTCGCGTTGGGATGAACGGGCCAGGGACGTCGGGCTGCTTTTCTTGCGGGTCAGCGCGGCGTTGTTCCTGTTGTGGGTGCATGGTTTGCCGAAGCTGCTCAACTACGCTGTCGAGTTGCAGCGCATTGAAGACCCGTTCCACCTGGGGGCGAATCTCACGCTGATGCTGGCGATTTTTGCCGAGGTGCTGTGCCCGTTGCTGATCGTCGCCGGGGTGCTGGTGCGCCTGGCCTGCTTGCCTGTTCTGTTTGTGCTGCTGGTGGCGTTGTTGATCGTGCATCCGCAATGGAGCTTGGCCGAAGGCCAGTTCGGCTGGCTGCTGTTGATTCTGTTCACCAGCATCCTCATCGCCGGGCCGGGGCCGCTGGCGTTCAATCACCGATTTTCCGGAGCCTTTCGTTATGCCTGAATCCAATTTGCTCGACACACCTGTGCGCGGTTTCGAAGAGGTCGTGACACTGATCATCAAGCACCGGGTCAAGGCCGGGTTTGAAGCGCCTTACGAAGCCTGGCTGCGCAACATTGTCCGAGTGGCCGGGCAGTGGGACGGGCACTTGGGGGTGGACGTGGTTCGTGGCAAGCACGCCGGCCTCGACACCTACACCTGCGTCTTGCGGTTTTGCTCCACCGAGGCGATGCAACGCTGGCTCGACTCGGAGCAGCGTCAGGCGCTGATCAGCGAAGCCACACCCATGCTGGCCGACGGTGACCAGACCGAAGTCAACCCGGTGAACGAGTTCTGGTTCGCTCCAGCGTCCGAGGCGGGCTCGCCGCCGCCACGCTGGAAGCAGGCCGTGGTGACGCTGTTGGTGATTCTGCCGCACACCTTGCTGGTGCCGCTGCTCTGGGGGCCGCTGTTGAAGCTCAATGCCTGGCTCTCCAACTACGTGGTCGCGACCTTCCTGATCACCCTGACCATCGTGTTGTCGGTGGTGTACCTGTTCATGCCAATGGCAACGCGTTTGTTCGCGCCTTGGCTATC
The DNA here is from genome assembly GCF_900105115.1 of Pseudomonas mohnii. Lineage (NCBI taxonomy): Bacteria > Pseudomonadati > Pseudomonadota > Gammaproteobacteria > Pseudomonadales > Pseudomonadaceae > Pseudomonas > Pseudomonas mohnii. The sequence goes on along the minus strand of NZ_FNRV01000001.1, from coordinate 1,130,984 downwards.
CTCATCCACCCAGACCAAGGAAACGCGATGAACGCCGATCTGATTCTGTTCAATGGCCAATTTCATACCGTTGACCGTGAGAAGCCACTCGCCAGCGCGGTGGCCATCAGCGACGGCCGCTTCGTCGCCGTGGGCAGCGATGCCGAAGCGATGGCCCTGCGCGGTTCGGCCACGCAAGTGATCGACCTCAAGGGGCGCTGCGTCATTCCGGGCCTCAATGACTCGCACTTGCACCTGATCCGTGGCGGCCTGAACTACAACCTCGAACTGCGCTGGGAAGGCGTGCCGTCCCTGGCCGATGCCTTGCGCATGCTCAAGGACCAGGCCGATCGTACGCCGACGCCGCAGTGGGTGCGGGTGGTGGGGGGCTGGAACGAATTCCAGTTCGCCGAAAAACGCATGCCAACCCTCGAGGAACTGAACCAGGCCGCGCCCGATACCCCGGTGTTCGTCCTGCATTTGTATGACCGCGCCTTGCTCAACCGCGCGGCGCTGCGCGTGGCCGGTTATACCCGCAACACCCCGAACCCGCCGGGCGGCGAGATTGTCCGGGATGCCAATGGCGAGCCGACCGGCATGCTGGTGGCACGACCCAACGCGATGATTCTGTACTCGACGCTGGCCAAGGGGCCGAAGTTGCCACTGGAGTATCAGGTCAACTCGACACGCCAGTTCATGCGTGAACTCAACCGCCTGGGCCTGACCAGTGCCATCGATGCCGGTGGTGGTTTCCAGAATTACCCGGACGACTACCAGGTCATCGAGCAGTTGGCCAAGGACCAGCAACTGACCGTGCGCATCGCCTACAACCTGTTCACCCAGAAGCCCAAGGAAGAACTGACCGACTTCAAAAACTGGACCAGTAGCGTGACCCTGCACCAGGGCGACGATTACCTGCGGCACAACGGCGCCGGGGAAATGCTGGTGTTCTCGGCGGCGGATTTCGAGGACTTCCTCGAGCCGCGTCCGGACCTGCCGCAAACCATGGAAGACGAACTGGAACCGGTGGTGCGTCATTTGGTCGAGCAGCGCTGGCCGTTCCGTTTGCACGCCACGTACAACGAATCCATCAGCCGCATGCTCGACGTGTTCGAGAAGGTCAACCGCGACATCCCGTTCAACGGTTTGCCCTGGTTTTTCGATCACGCCGAAACCATCACCCCGCAAAACATCGAGCGGGTGAGGGCGCTGGGGGGCGGCATCGCGATTCAGGATCGCATGGCGTTCCAGGGCGAATATTTCGTCGAGCGTTACGGCGCCAAAGCCGCCGAAGCTACGCCGCCGATCAAACGCATGCTGGCCGAAGGCGTGCCGGTGGGCGCCGGCACCGATGCGACGCGGGTGTCGAGCTACAACCCGTGGACTTCGCTGTACTGGATGGTCAGCGGCCGCACCGTCGGCGGCATGGAATTGCATGCCGAAGGCCTGTCGCGCCAGACCGCCCTGGAACTGTTCACCCACGGCAGCGCCTGGTTCTCGTCCGAGCAGGGCAAGAAGGGCCAGATCAAGGTCGGGCAATTGGCGGACGTCGCGGCGTTGAGCGCGGACTTTTTCAGCGTCGATGAAGAAGCGATCAAGTGGATCGAGTCGGTGTTGACCGTGGTCGGCGGCAAGGTGGTGTACGCCGCCGGTGATTTCGAAAAACTCGGGCCGGCCAGTGTGCCGGTGCTGCCGGACTGGTCGCCGGTGGTCAAAGTGCCGGGGCACTGGCGGCCGAGCTCGCCGCTGCAGGCGCAGGTTCACCAGTGCAGCGGGCCTTGCAAGGTGCACTCCCACAGCCATGAGCGGGCGCGACTGTCAAATGCACCGGTGAGCGATTTCGCCGGTTTCTGGGGCGCTTTCGGCTGCTCGTGCTTTGCTTTCTGACGAATACAAAAAAGCGCCGGCCCGATGGCCCGGCGCTACCTGCAATATCCATCCACCAAGGAGTTTCTTATGAGCAATGTTCCGTACAAACGCCTGAACAAAGACGATGCCGTTGTACTGCTGGTTGACCACCAGACCGGCCTGATCTCGCTGGTGCAGGATTTCTCGCCCAACGAGTTCAAGAACAACGTGCTGGCCCTGGGTGACATCGCCAAGTTCTTCAACCTGCCGACCATCCTCACCACCAGTTTCGACAGCGGCCCCAACGGCCCGATCGTGCCTGAACTGAAAGAGCAATTCCCGGATGCGCCCTTCATTGCCCGTCCTGGCCAGATCAACGCCTGGGACAACGCGGATTTTGTCAAAGCCGTGAAGGCCACCGGTCGCAAGCAACTGATCATTGCCGGTGTGGTGACGGATGTTTGCGTGGCGTTCCCGACCCTGTCGGCCATCGCCGAAGGCTATGAAGTGTTCGTCGTCACCGACTCGTCCGGTACCTTCAACACCACCGTGCAACAAGCCGCCTGGGCGCGCATGTCGGCGGCCGGTGCGCACCTGCTGAACTGGTTCGCCGTGGCGTGCGAGCTGCAGGGCGACTGGCGCAACGACATGGAAGGCCTGGCGAATCTGCTGTCGAACCGCCTGCCGAACTACCGCAACCTGATCAACAGCTATACCAAGTTCACTGCCAAATAAGCCGTCTCACTGGCACCGCGAAATGCCCGCGCGTTGCGGGTAATGCTGTCCTGTAGGAGCGAGCCTGCTCGCGATGGTCGTTAACGATAACGCGTGTTTACTGGCTAAACGCGGTGTTCTCGAGTCCATCGTCGGAACGCCGCCCGGAGCAAGCTCGCTCCTACAGTGGTTCACTTTCTCCTGGCTGAACAACATCGCACCAACCCGCGGGCATTTTTGCCTCAGCGTTTTTGCAACCAGCCGAGAAAACCGCCTTTCTTGATCGGTACCGGTTTGCTCATCAGCGCCAGCCGGCTGTTCTGCTCCCGAACGGCTTGCAGCTTGTTCAAGGCCTGGCCGACTTCGCTGCGCTGCTCCATGCAGTGGCGGGTGAGGGATTTGTCGAGGCGGTAAATGATGCACGAAGTCAGGGTGGTGAACGTGGCTTGCGAGGGGGTGTCGGCGAGGATGCTTTGTTCGCCCATGACCTCGCTCGGCCCCATCCGGCCGGCTTCGGTTTGACCAGAGCCGTCGGGCACCGAAGCACTGACGACGCCAGTGGCAATCACGAACAGGCTGTCGGGCACTTCGCCCAGTCCCAATACCACCTGGCCCGCTGCGTACTGTTGCGCGGTCATGGACTGCGCCAATTGATCGCGTTCGTCTTCGCTCAGCGAACGGAAAATCTTCACCTCGTCGAGCAAGGCTCGCGCCCGCGTCGAAGGCTCGATCACCCCATCGAGCTGCCGGGAAATACCGGCCGCTTCCAGGTGCCGATGGGCCAGGTCGAACAACTGATTGCGCACTTCGCTTTTTTTGCCGAGTTCGGCGATGAAACCGCTGGCCACATACTCGGACAGGGTTTCGCCAGCCTCTTTCAATACCGCTTTGGGTGCCGGGTTCAAGAGCAGGCTGCTGCTGCCTTGGAGCGTGCGGTCCAACGCGTCGAGGACTCGACGCGGACGAATGTGGTTAGGCACTTGAATACTGATCGACACCCCGTGCATGTTGCTGGGGCGACTGAGGTTGACGATCTTCGCCTTGGCCGCCACCGAGTTCGGCACCACGGCGGTACTGCCGGCGCTGGTGAGCAGGTGGGTGGCGCGCCAGTCGATGTCCAGCACCTTGCCTTCGACGCCGTCGATCGAGATCCAGTCATCCACCTGATACGGCTTGGTGGTGTTGAGCACGATGCCGGAAAACACATCGCTCAAGGTGCTCTGCAACGCCAGGCCGACCACGATGGCCACCACCCCGGAAGTCGCCAGCAGCCCCTTGACCGGAAGCTCCAGCACGTAGCCCGCCGCGGCGACGATAGCGGCCAGAAACACCAGTGCACCGATCACATCCTGTAACAGCCGGCCGCTGTGGCCGATGCGACGCATCAGCACCAGGCCAATGACTTCGGTGAGCACCCGCGCCGCATACAGCCACCAGAGAATCCCGAGTGCGGTGGCCCCCAGTTGCGCCACGCGATCATCGGCGAACAACGGTGCCTGCAACGGGCTGACGCCTGCATTGATGATGAGCGTGCTGAAGGCCAGGAAGAGGCCGGTGCGCCAGCCGATCTGGGTGACGCGGTGCTTGAACGGTGCGAGATGCCAGAGCAGTGCATCGATCACCAGCAACAGGGCACTCCAGGACAGCAGGTGAGCCAGGAGAAAGGACATGGGCAAACTCCATTTAAAAAGGCGGACCGAAAAAAGCCTGCCCGAAGGCCGATGTTGTAGGAGCGAGCCTGCTCGCGATGGTCGTTAACGATAACGCGCGTTTACTGATTAAACGCGGCGTTCTTAAGTCCATCGTCGGAACTCCGCCCGGAGCAGGCTCGCTCCTACAACATTGGTTCGAAGGCAGGCTTTTTACAGGACTCAGTTCAAGTGTGTCTTGAGCTCCAGTGCTGCCTGGCGCACCGCTGCCTGGACTTCGGGAATCTGGCTCAGCGGGTTCAACAGGCCGAAGTCGTGGATCATGCCGTTGTAGCGCACCGCCGTGACCGGCACGCCCGCCGCGTCGAGGTGACGGGCATAGGCTTCGCCTTCATCGCGCAAGACGTCGAATTCGGCTGTCTGCACCAGGGCGGCCGGCAAGCCTTTGAGCTGTTCGGCGCCGGCCTTGAGGGGCGAGGCGTGGATCTGCGCACGTTCGGCCTTGTCGGTGGTGTAGTTGTCCCAGAACCACTGCATCATGCCCTTGGTCAGGAAGTGGCCCTCGGCAAATTGCTGGTAGGAGCCTGTGTCGAACTGTGCGTTGGTCACCGGCCACATCAACAGCTGGAAGCGCAGTGCCGGGGTTTTCTGTTCCTTGGCCATCAAGGCTACGACTGCGGCCATGTTGCCGCCGACGCTGTTGCCGGCCACGCCCAGGCGCTGGCCATCGACGCCGATTTCCTTGCCGTGCTCGGCCACCCAGCGGGTCGCGGCGTAGGCCTGGTTGATCGCGGTCGGGTAATGCGCCTCAGGCGAGGGTGTGTAATCGACATACACCGCGACGGCACCGGAACCCACCACCAGATCGCGAATCAGCCGCTGGTGCGTCGGGAAGTCGCCCAGTACCCAGCCGCCACCGTGGAAGAACATGAACACGGGCAATTCACCGTTGACCTTGGCCGGGCGCACGACCTTGAGGTTGAGGGTCTGGCCATCGACCTTGATCGCGCGGTCGCTCACCTCGACACCGGACAGGTCCACTTTCACCGAGGCCTGGGCGCCGGTCAGCACCGCACGCGCCTCTTTCGGGCTCAGTTGCTCCAGCGGTTTGCCACCCCCGGCAGCGAGGGCTTCGAGGAAGGCCTGGGTGTTGTGTTCGACGCCGGGGCTGCCTGCGGCGAATGCATTGCCGATGGACAGGGCGAGGAGGGAAGCGGTCAGGGTTTTCTTGACGATGTTCATGGCAAATCCTTTTTGAATTCTTGGACGTTAAGTACCTGGGTTTCAGGCTGCTGGTGGCTGTGTGATTCAGGCCTCAGCAACACCGTGAGCACAGATTAATAGGGTGCCTAAACGGGAAAAAGCCGCTATAAAGTGTTTGACTGTCAACCGGGATGTGACAATGAACCCCTTCGAAGATATGCGTATTTTCTGCCAGGTGATGGACTCCGGCAGCTTCACGGCCGCTGCCGATCAACTGGGGCTGTCCAAGCAATTTGTCAGTCGGCGCTTGATGCAACTCGAAGAGCGCCTCGGCGTGCGATTGCTCAATCGATCGACCCGGCGACTGGACGTCACGCCCCTGGGGCAGAGTTATTACGAGTCGGCCCTGCGCTTGCTGAGCGAGGTTGAGCAAGTGGAGCAGGGTATCGCCGGCCAGACCACCGAACCGCGCGGCACCCTTCGCGTCAGTGCGCCGCTGTCCTTTGCCCTGGCCCATCTGGGGTGCTTGCTGCCAGCGTTTTTGCAGCGCTACCGCGAGGTCGCGGTGGAAGTGGACTTGAGTGACCGGCCGGTGGACCTGCTGGGCGAGGGCTACGACCTGGCGCTGCGCATTGGCATTCTCGAAGACTCGACGCTGATCGCCCGTCGCATCGCCTCCATCCAGCGAGTGTATTGCGCCAGCCCGGCTTACCTGAGCGAGCGCGGCACGCCGCTCAAACCCGAAGACTTGCACAACCATGACTGCCTGCCTTATGGCCACGGCCGTCAGGTGCAATGGCGTTTCGCAGGGCAGGGCAAGCCGCTGGCCGTCAACGTCACCGGGCGCATGCGGGTCAACAACGGCGAGTTGCTCAAGGACGCAGCGATTGCGGGAATGGGCATCACATACCTGCCGACCTTCATTGTCGGTTCGGCATTGGAGGATGGGCGGCTGGTGTCGGTGCTGGATGAGTATCGACCCGAGCCGTTGACCCTGTCGGCGGTGTACCCGCAACACCGCCAGTCATCGCGACCGGTGCAGGCGTTGATCGAGTTTTTGCGCGAGCGGCTGGATCAGAGTGATGGGGGCGGGCCATTCAACAGGGATGGGGCCTGATAGACCGTCTTCGCTGGCAAGCCAGCTCCAGGGGATTTGTGTCGGGCGCAGATGTTGTGGGTGCCTTGGATATCTGTGGGAGCGAGCTCCCACAGATCGTGTGTTGATGAGTGAATGTCAGGTCCGTTTGTCATCGCCTGCTTCGCCACCCACATGCACGCCGCGATCGTCCCCGACTTCGCCAGCACGATGGGCTCCGCGGTCGTCGCCTACCTCACCGGCATGATGAGCGCCGTGGTCGTCGCCTGCCTGTTGTCCGGCATGGTGCACGCCGTGGTCGTCGCCCACCTCGCCGGCACGATGAACCCCATGGTCATCACCCGGTTCTGCGTGGCTGCTGTTGCGTCCCGAGCCGGAGGAAGCTGTGCTGCCGCTGTGCCCCGAAGCATGGTCGCTGCCGCTGTTGCCGCTGCTGCCACTTCCACCGTGGCCACTGCCGCTTCCACCACCATTACCGCCGCCGCCACTTCCGCCGCCGCCACCACCACCGTGGCCGCCACCGCCGCCGCCACCGCCACTACCGCCGCCGCCACCACCGTGGCCGCCACCGCCGCCGCCACCGCCACTACCGCCGCCGCCACCACCGTGGCCGCCACCGCCACCGCCACTACCGCCGCCACCACCACCGTGGCCGCCGCCACCTCCACCACTACCCCCTTCTCTTGCGTGAGCGCTCGAAACCCCGGACAGGTTGTCCGGAATCAGTACGGTAGATGCCGACAGAACTGCGCCAATTGCAACAGCCAGCATAAGCTTGTTCATGTGCATATCGATCTCCGTCTTCTTCTTCAGGTGGAACGTTGATAAACAATGCAATGCATTGCTTTATTCAGCAGGAACTGTCGATAAACACCTCAACGTCCCGCTTTATTCATTTGCGACGTCGATAAATCGTCCGTCGCGGTGCCAGGCCCCGTTCCAGAGCGGTCAGTGAATGCTCGAGGCCAGTTCGAAAATGGGGATGTACATCAGGATCACGATCACCCCGATCAACAGGCCAATGAAGGTCATCAGCAAGGGTTCGAACAAGCGCACGAACCATTCGATCCAGCGGCTGATTTCTTCGTCGTAGAAGTCGGCGCTGCGCTCCATCATTTGCCCGAGGTTGCCGGACTGTTCACCGGCACGCAGCAGGCGCAGGGACACCGGGGTCACCAGATGATTGAGCTCCAGCGCCGTCGACAGCGATTGCCCTTCGCGTACCCGCTCGCACGCCTGGTCCAGGCGTGTGCGCGAGGCCACCGTGAGCAGGCCACGGACCATGCCCATGGCGGTGACCAGGGGAATGCCGCCTTGCAAGAGGATCCCCAGGGAGCGATAAAAACGCGCCAGTTCGTACATGAAAATGCGCTGGTGTACCGCCGGGAGTTTTTCGATCAGGTGGTCCACGCCCCGGCGAAAGGCCGGTTGGCGCTTGAGCAGCACCAGGACGACGATGACGGCCAGCAAGGCGCCGAAGAACTCGCCCTGGTGGGCGTGCAGGAACATGCCGCTGCTCATCAGGATCTGCGACAGCCACGGCAGGTTTGACCCCAGTCCTTCGAACACCAGACTGAAGCGCGGCACCACATAGCCCATCAGGAATAGCACCACGCCACCCCCGACCACCAACAACAGCATGGGGTAGATCGAGGCGCTGATGATCTTCTGGCGGACCTCGTCCATGCGCTGGCGATAGCTGACATAGCGGCCCAGTGCTTCGCCGACGGCGCCGGTCTTCTCGCTGGATTGCACCAGAGCCACGTACAACGGCGGGAACACCGCCGACAACTGGGCCAACGCCTGGGAAAACGACTTGCCTTCATAAAGCAGGCGCACCAGCTCGCTCAAGGTCTTGCGGGCCTGGGGCGCGGTTTCTTTTTCCGCCAGGCTTTCGAGGGCATCGATCAACGGCAGGCCGGCATTGAGCAACGTGGTCAATTCCTGGCTGAACAACACCAGGTTGAACGTCTCGCGCTGCTTCAGGCGCAACGCCCGCCAATGACGTTCGGCGTGCAGGCTGACCACCCGCAGGCCCTGGTCTTCGGCGATGCGCCGCGCCTCGCTGTGACCCGGTGCCTCGACGGTCATGGAAACCACGCCGGCCTTGCCGACGGCTTTGAGATGAAATCGCATGGTGGCCATGTCCGTCACTGCCAACTGGTGACTTCAGCGTTCTCGCCTTCGCCGCCGGGTTGCCCGTCCTTGCCCATGGACAGCAGGTCGTACTCGCCGTTTTCGCCAGGGTAGCGGTAGGTGTAGTTACGGCCCCACGGGTCCTGAGGCAGCTTTTTCTGCAAGTACGGACCGGTCCAGTGGGGTTCGTCACTGGGCGCGGTGACCAGCGCCTGCAAACCCTGTTCGGTCGACGGGTAATGGCCGACCTCCAGGCGGTAAAGGTCCAGGGCCTTGCCCAGTCCTTCAATTTGCGCCTTGGCCACCTTCACTTCGGAGCGGCCCAACTGAGCGAAATATTTCGGCGCGACGATGCCGGCCAACAACCCCAGCACCACCAGCACCACCAGCAGTTCGAGCAGAGTGAAGCCGCGTTGGGCACGCGGGGCGAAACACAGTCGCTGATTCATGATGACCTCACACAGTCGGCAGAAGGGTCGCATCAGGGCCTTATGCAATTGCCATGCAAAGGGTTGGTCAAGGCTTGGGCGTCTCCCTGTAACCCGCGTGCCACGGGCTTCTGCGCTTTCGGCACAGTGCTTGCGTATGGCTGATTCACGACTGGCCATTGGGGCATAACCCCCAATTTTCGGGGCCGGGCAGGGGAGGCATAACAATGAAAACACTCACCACGGGAATGCTCGGCTGTCTGCTGCTGGCGGGCGTCGCTCAAGCCGATGTGTTCGTGTCCACGGATGCCAACGGCAACTTCGTCCTGTCCAACGTCCACCGCCCCGGCCGGCACTATGAACGGGTCATTCACGAGCCCGCGGCGGCGGTGGTCAGCCTCGATCAACAGCCGCAGATGATTGCCGCGCAACCCTACGCCGAGCTGGTGTCGGCGGCGGCCACGGCCAACCAGTTGCCGGCCGCCCTATTGCACGCGGTGATCAAGACCGAGTCGGCCTACAACCCCAGTGCGGTGTCCGCCAAGGGGGCCGGTGGCTTGATGCAGTTGATGCCCGACACGGCCCGCGAGATGGGCGTGACCGACGTCTACGACCCCAAGGCCAACATCCAGGGCGGCGCCCGTTATCTCAAGCGGCTGATGACCCTGTTCGACAACGACATCGCCCTCGCCGTGGCGGCCTACAACGCCGGGCCGCAAGCGGTGCTCAGCCGTGGCGGCGTGATCCCGCCGTTCGCCGAAACCCAGCGTTATGTGCCCAGCGTGCTGCGCCAGTACCGGCGTTTGCAGGGCTTGTCGGCCGACGCCCCGCTGTGAACGTAAGCCGTGGGGTGGTTTTCCCCAACATTGGGGCATGGTGGCCCCGGCGAAAAAGTGGGGAATAAGTGGGGAATTATCCCCCGATGTATCAAGTGCCAATCGTAACCGTATGAAAAGTAAACGTAATTTTTATGGCATGCAGATTGCTCAACGGAGTTGTCGAGAATTATTCCCTGTGAGCACCCACAGCGAGGCCCTTGATCATGACCGGCATTTTCCACGTTCCATCCGTCTTTCATTTGTTGCTGCTGGCGGCCTCGATGTTCGGCGTCGAGTTGGCCGAAGCGGCTGCGCGCTGTGAGCGCAATCTGGTGGCCAACGTCGTGGCGCTGGATCAGCCGCTGATGTTCAACCGCCTCGGTGCGCAAAACGTTAACGGCATGATGTTCGCCCTGCGTCGCGATGTGGTCGATGATCATGAGATATCCCTGGCTCAGGGCGGCGCCGCGGTGCCGGGCAAGGTGTCGCTGCGCCCCGACAAGCGTCCGCGTCCGCTGGTATTGCGGGTCGCTGCCGGCGACTGCCTGACCATCAACCTGCAGAACCTCCTGGCCTATCAGGCCAACCCCGGTTCGCACGAAAATGGCGGCGTGGAGGGCGAAGTCGAAGTCGGCAACGAGAATGCCTTCAAGGTCGATGAGCAGGTCACTGACCGCCATGTCGGTTTCCAGGTCAACGGCATGCAAGCGGTCAACAGCATCGACGACATCGCTTCGTTTACCGGACGCAACGCCAATACCTTGATCCCGCCGGGTGCCACGCGCAGCTACACCTTGTACGCCGAGCGTGAAGGCGCATTCGCCGCCAGCAGCCGTGGCGCGACCTTCGGTGGCGAAGGGGCGGCCGGCAACGTGGCCAACGGGCTGTTCGGCGAAGTGGTGGTGGTGCCCAAGGGCGGTCGCACCTACCGCAACACCGTGACCGAAGAAGAGATGCGCCTGGCCACCACCGGGCGCACCCCGGCCGGCCAGCCGATCGTCGATTACCAGGCGCGCTACCCGCAGCGCCAGCCCTGGATACGTGAAGGCAAGGCCGGCACGCCGATCATCAACATGGTCGACGGCAACGAAATCATTTCCAGCGAAAGTGACGCCATTGTCATGGGCAGCAACGCCGACGGCAGCTTCCCGCCCTCGACCTATCCGCTGGAATCCATGGGCAAACGCAACCCGGCGCTGCCCAATCGTCTGGAGCCTTTCCGCGACTTCGCTTCGCAGTTCCAGGATGAAACCGCCGCGACCCAGGCGTTTCCAGGCTACTGGGCCGACCCGGTCATGGCCCACGTGCTGGAGCCGACCCGCGATGGCTTCATGATCAACTACGGTTCCGGCGGCATGGGCGCCGAGGTCGTGGCCAACCGACTGGGCGTGGGGCCGATGCACGATTGCCTGTCGTGTGCCTATGAAGAATTCTTCCTCAGCTCTCACACCGTCGGCGACGTGGCGATGCTGGTGGACGTACCGGCCAACGCCGGGCTGGAAAACATTCGTCCCGGTGAAGTGCCCAGGGCCGATCAGGTCGGGGTCAAGGCGACCATGGCGCTGTATCCGTCCGAGCCGTCCAACGTCAACCACAGCTACATCGGCGACTTCGTCAAATTCCGCAACACCCACAACGGCCATGAGCAGCACATCTTCCACCTGCACGGGCATCAGTGGCTGTTCAACCCCAACGACGACAACTCCGACTACGTGGACGCCCAGGGCATCGGGCCGGGCGCCGGCTACACCTATGAAATCGCCAACGGCGGTTCGGGCAACCGTAACCGGGTAGCGGGCGATGCGATTTATCACTGCCACTTCTACCCGCACTTTGCCCAAGGCATGTGGAGCATGTGGCGGGTCCATGACGTCTTTGAAGAAGGCACCAAACTCGAAGTCTCGCAACAGGGCGCCGACGGTTACCACAGCGAACCCTATGCCCTGCGCAGCGGTAAACCGGCGGCGGGTGCACGGGCCTTGCCCGATGGTGAGATTGTGGCCGGCACGCCGATTCCGGCGGTGGTACCGCTGCCGGGCAAAGCCATGGCGCCGATGCCGGGCAAAGTCGCGGTCGTACCGAAAATCAGCGAGTCCCTGGTGGCCGCCAATGACGATGACGACGATGAAGAGGGCGACGATGACAGCGGGCATCATGGCGGCAACGGGGTGGGCCAGGCGATTGGTTCGCTGGCGCTGGTGGATCGCAGCGAAGCCAACCGCAATGCCGACGGCAGCCTGAAAAACCCCGGCTATCCCTTCTGGATCGGCGGTATGGAAAGTTCGGTCGGCCAACGCCCGCCGACCCCACCGCTGGACATGCTCGACGCGGCCAAGGCCCAGGCCTTGAAATCGAGTGGCAATGCCTTGTGGGCCAACCTCGATCCGGCGCAGTCCGGTGGCTGGGATGGTGGCCTGGGGCGTCACTCGCTGGACGGTTTCGCCTCTGGCGGCGAGGCGCACACGGTGACCACATCCCTGGATTTCTCCAAGGAAGTGACCCGCGCCAAGCCGCTGTACCTGCCCGAAGAAGGCACCGAAGTCGAGCAGGCAGCCATGGCGTTCCACGCCAAAAAAGAACACCCCAGTTTCGCCGTGCTGCCGGGCAACCAGGTGGTGGCGCGCAACTTCCGCACCAACGGCGCGCTGCCGATGGCGGGCGCACCGTACTACGAACCCTGCATGGATGACCGGGCCAAGCGCCTGACCAGCAGTGCCGGCAGCGGTGAGTTCAACAGCGGTGAGCGGATCGACGGCATGTCGTTCAGCGGTGCCTCGACCTTCACCGCCGACCGTCCGCGCATCTACAAGGCGGCGAACATTCAGTTCGACGCGGTGTACAACAAAGTCGGCTACCACTTCCCGCAGGCGCGCATTCTCGCGCTGTGGGAAGACGCCTGGCCGGTGATCACCAAGCAGCGTCCGCCAGAGCCACTGGTGATGCGCATGAACACCTTCGATTGCGTGCAGTACCAGCAAACCAACCTGGTGCCGGCCATCTATGAGATGGACGACTATCAGGTGCGCACACCGACCGACGTGATCGGCCAGCACATCCACCTGCCGAAATGGGACCTGACGGCGGCCGACGGTTCGGCCAACGGCTGGAACTACGAGGACGGCGTCCTTTCACCGGGTGCCGTGCAAGAACGCATCCACGCCATTCGCCAGTTCAACCAGTGCGAAGGCACCGACCCGCGCGACGGCACGGCCGCGTGCCCGAAAGCCAAGGCACATCCGTTCTTCGGCCAATACGGCCGGGCCGACTGGGTCGGCGCGCGCACCGCGATGCAACGCTGGTTCGTCGATCCGGTGGTGAACACCAAGGGTGTCGACCGTGGCCTGGGCACCATCTTCACCCATGACCACCTCGGCCCATCGACGCACCAACAGATTGGCCTGTACGCCACCGTGCTGGCCGAACCGGCCGGTTCCACCTGGTTCCACGCCGAAACCGGCGAGCCGTTGTACAGCGGCGCGCGGCAGGACGGCGGGCCGACGTCGTGGCAAGCGGTGATCTCCACCGGCGACCTGGACGGTGACGGCAAGAACGACAGCTTCCGTGAGTTCTTCCTCGAATACAGCGACTTCCAGCACGCCTATGAAGCGGGGGTGTACGTGGGCGCAGGTCCCAATGGCATTCCTGACGCGCAACGCTTCCCGGCCACCGCCGACAGCTTCCGCTACGCGATCAATCCGCCGGTGCGCAAGGAAGCCGAGACCCTGCTTGAGCAAGTGGTCGAAGCCCGTGGCGGTCTGATGCCGGGCTGCCCGAGCCGGCCTTGCCCGCAAGCGATATCGGTCGATGACCCCGGCATGTTCGTGGTCAATTACCGCAACGAACCGCTGGCCCTGCGGGTGTACGACCCGAACAAGGTCGGCCCTGACGGCAAGCGCGGCATGCAGGCCGATGGCCTGGGCGGCGATCTGGCGTACGCCATGCAAAGCCGTACCGACCGTGCGATCCCGGCGATGAACCTGGCGCCGAACCTGATCAGCGCGGCCACCGGTCCCACCGGCGGCACCACCCTGTTCCCGCCGCACATCAACAAGGGCGGCGCGGAACCGGGCGATCCGTTCACCCCGATGCTGCGCACCTACACCGGCGACAACGTGCGGCTGCGGGTGCATGCCGGCGGTCACGAAGAGGAACACAACGTCACCCTGCACGGCGTGAAGTGGCTGCAAAGCGGTTCCGGTTTCGGCAACAGCTCCAACTCCGGCTGGCGCGCGTCGCAGATGATCGGGATCTCCGAGCAGATGGGCTTCATTGCGCCGGTCTCGATGCTCTCCAGTTCGGCGGCCACCACCGGTGACTACCTGTACTCCATGGACGCTTCGCTGGAAGGTTACTGGAGCGGCATCTGGGGTGTGATGCGCAACTACACGGCCCAGCGCAACGACCTGTTCGCGCTGCCAAACAACCCGAAACCGGCCGGCATGCGCAACACCGTGGCCTTCGATGGCACCTGTCCACGGATCGGCGCCAACCCCAACGGCATCGGCACCCGGCCGACCCCGCAACGCAACTATGAAGTGGTCGCGGCCCTGGCCAACGACATCCTCGGCAACCCCTTGGGGCTGGCCATCGGTGACTCGGCGGGGCTTGGGCAACACGTCGGCGGGCCGTTGAATCCGGCCGGTGGCACCCTGGTCTTCAACTCGCGGGCGGTGAGCATTCCACAAGTCACCGTGACCGACCCTGAAGACGGTCTGACCTTCACCATCGGCGGGCAAAGCGGGCCGTTGCATGACCCGACCGCGATCCTCTATGTGCGCAAGGCCGACCTCGATCCGGTCACCGGCAAACTCAAACCCGGCGTGCCGGTGGAACCGCTTGTACTGCGTGCGGCGGCCGGTGACTGCATCAACATCACCCTGGAAAACCGTCTGCCCAGCGTGATGCCGGACCTGCCCCAGATGGCCACCGTGATGGGCATGGTCAAGCGTGACCGCAACGCCGGCGAGGGCTCGACCACCTTCAGCAATAACCTGCTGCGGCCATCGAGCACCGTGGGCCTGCATGCGCAATTGCTGGCTTACGACATCACCAAATCCGACGGCACCAACGTCGGCACCAACCCGATCCAGACCGTGCCGCCACGGGTGGGCAACACCGGACCGTACCCGACCCGTACCTATCAGTACTACGCCGGGCACCTGGAGCGTGAAGGCAAGCCGATCACCCAACTGGGCCGCAGTGTCGACAACATCAACGCCACGGCGGTGGAGTTCGGCGGGCTGAACATCACGCCGGCAGACGTGATCAAGCAGCCGCAAAAAGGCCTGGGCGCAGCGATGAGCATCCTGCCGGTGGGCGCCACTTGGACGGAAGACACACGCAAGGTCAATGCGACCGTCACCGCGCCGGGGCAAACCCCCTATCGCGACTTTGCCATGGTCTGGCAGAAGGCCTTGAACATGCGCTGGGCCAATGGTCGTCCGGTGGAAGGCATTGCCTCGGAGGCGGGCGTGCCGACCGACCCGCAGGACAACTCCAGCATGGCCATCAACTTCAAGACAGAGCCGATGTGGTACCGCTTCGGTCTCGCCCCGGATGCGCCGTTCGGCCACGCCGACGGTCATGGCTATGGCGATGTGCAGAACGCGCACATGGCTTTCAGCAACGCGTTGGTGGGCGGCGATCCGCAGACGCCGGTGCTGTACGTCAAACCGGGGCAACCGTTCCGCACGCACATCCTGATGCCGACCGGCGGCAGTCGCGGCACCACCTTCCAGCTCGATGGTCACGTCTGGTCGGTCAACCCGTTCCAGCCCGAGAAGAGCGACACCGGTGGCTACCCGATGGGCACGCCTGGCGTGGGTTCGGTGCGGTTTGGCTACAACCCGATGTCGATGTACGTCGGCGCCCACGAAAGCATCCTGCCGGCGGCGCACTTCAGCTTCATGCACCCGAGTGCCGGGGGCAGCAACGCGATACCGGGTGATTACCTGTTCCGCGATTACGGCGCCTATGGCAACACCGCCGGGTTGTGGGGATTGCTGCGGGTGACCAACGAACCGGAGCCGGCACCGGCGCCGTAGGCCGGGCAACAACGCAACACCTGTGGGAGCGAGCCTGCTCGCGATGGCGGAGTGTCAGACACATGAATGTTGGATGTGCTGGCCTCTTCGCGAGCAGGCTCGCTCCCACAGGGGGCGATGAGGCAGACACAGATCTGAAGGGGAGTGTGGGTATGAACAGGACCATCAAAATCGCCAGCGGCGCGTTGATTGTCGGCGTGGCGCTGATCTGCCTCGGAGTATGGCGCCTGTCACCTCCGGCCTTGCTCAGCGACGTTGCGTTGCCCGATCCCCGCAGCGGACAGTCGCTGGAGCGTGACGGCGTGTCGGTGGCGCTCGACGTCAAGCCGCTGGCCGCGGACGGCGTATTGCGCGAAGGGCAGTTCGCCGACGTGCAGTTCCGCATTACCGACAAGGCTTCCGGCCAACCCTTGGCGGGCGTTGCGCCGGGCGCCTGGCTGGACCCGCAAACCCTTGCCGCCGACCAGGCCCAGGGCCGCGAACAGAGTTGCAAGGCGCGGGTCGGGGTGTTCCTCAAGTCGAGCATCGGCGCGCGGCCCCTGCTCGATCTCAACAGCTACTTCCTCATGGTGATGAACCGCGATGCCAGCGTCTCGGTGGTCGATCCGTCGGTGTCGGTGGGTGGCATTACCAGCACCCTGGCGCGGATCGACATCAAGCAACCGCCGATGGACTGGGTCACCCCCAGGGACAACAAGCGGGTGTTCGTGTCGATGCCGACGGCGGGTGAAGTCGCGGTGATCGACAGCGAGCAATTCAAATTGGTGGATTCGGTGGCGGCCGGCACAAACCCGGTACGTGTCGCGCTGCAACCGGACGAACGCCTGCTGTGGGTCGGCAACAACGCACAGACAGCGCAGCGGTCCGGGGTCACGGTGATCGACACCCACAGCCTGAAAACCCTCAAGCACCTGGCGACCGGGGGCGGCCATCACGAAATTGCCTTCAGCAAGGACAGCCGTTTCGCCTTCGTCACCAATCGCGACGACGGCACCCTGAGCATCATCGATATCGCCAGCCTGACCATCGTCAAACAACTCAAGACCGGCTCGCACCCGTTGTCGGTGGTGTACTCGCCACTGTCCGGCGCGGCCTATGTGGCCGACGGCAAGGACGGCACGGTTACGGTGGTGGACGCGGCGAGCCAGTCGGTGCGGCGGGTGATCAAGGTCAAGCAGGGCCTCGGCCCGATGGGGTTCAGCGCCGACGGGCGTTTCGGCATCGTGCTCAATACCCTGGAGAACCAGGCGGCGGTCATCGACGCCGCCACCGACTCGTTGATCCATGAACTGGACGTGTCCGCCGAGCCCTATCAGGTGGTGTTCACCAAGGCCTACGCCTATATCCGCGGACTGGCCTCGCCCAAGGTGACGATGATCAACCTGGCGTCACTCGGCGAAGGCCGTACGCCCATCAGCCAGGGCTTCGAAGCCGGGCCCCAGGCGCCGCGCCTGGCCGGTGACCTGCCATTGGCCGCGAGCCTGGCGGTGTCGCGGGACGACAACGCGGTGTTCGTGGTCAACCCGGTGGACAACACCACCTACTTCTACGCCGAAGGCATGAACGCCCCGATGTCCGGTTACCCCAATCGAGGGCAAGTGGCGCGGGCGGCGCTGGTGATCGACCGCAGCCTGCGCGAAGTCGAGCCGGGGTTGTACAGCGCGCGGATCAAGCTGCCGCCGGCCGGGCGCTTCGACGTGGCGTTCCTGCTCAATCAGCCGAATATCATTCATTGCTTCACCACCGTGGTCGAGGCCGACAAGGACCTCGAGCCTCATGCTGGCGTGCCGAGCGTGGAGTTCATGCTCGACACTTCCACCGCCACGTTGGGCAACCCCTATGTCGTGCGTTTTCGCATCGTCCAGGGCAAGCAGAAAACCGAGCGCAGTGGGCTGAAGGATGTTCAGGTGCGTTACTTCCTGGCCCCGACTTCACGGCCTCGGGAGGTCGCGGCCCTGGAAGTCGGCAACGGGGTGTATGAAGCCCCGGTCAACCTCAATCGACAAGGCGCCTGGTACCTGCACGTGCGGGCGGCGTCACTGGGGGCGAATTTCGGCGACCAGACCTTTGCCAGTGTTCGGGTGACCCCCGGCGAAACTCATTGAAGAGGACATCGACATGAACCGATTTGCACACCGTGGCCTGCTGACCTTCTGCCTGTTGGCTGTCGGCATCGGCCAGGCGCTGGCCCACTCGGCGGATGAACATGCCGGTCACGACATGCAGGCCAAGAGCGCCACCCCCGAGAGCACCCAAGTCAAATTCGCCGACGTGGCGCTGGTGGACCAGAACGGCAAAACCGTCCGCCTGGAAAAAGACCTGGTCAGCAACAAGATCGTGGTCATGAGCTTCATCTACACCAGCTGCACCACGGTCTGCCCGGTGGTGTCTTCGATCATGGGCAAGGTGCAGAAACAGCTCGGCGCACGGGTCGGTACCGAGGTGCAACTGGTGTCGATCAGCATCGACCCGCAGCGCGATGACGCCAAGCGCCTGAACGACTATGCCCGGACCTTCCAGAACGGCCCGGGCTGGAGCTGGCTGACTGGCACCACGCAGTCGGTCAACGAAACCCTCAAGGGCCTTGGCACCTTCAGCGGCGACTTCAAGAACCATGCGCCGCTGATTCTGGTCGGCGATGGCAACAGCCGTCACTGGACGCGTTATTACGGTTTCACCGACCCGGCGGTGCTGAGTCGTGAAGTCGAGAAACTCAGCGGCCAGCGCAATGCCCACGCCAAGCACACGGCCGTTGCCATGGAGAATCAGCCATGAGAACCCTCGAGCGCATTGCCCTGAGTGCCTGCCTTTGCCTGTTCAGTGCGCTGGCCTTCGCCCACGAAGGCCATCAAGAACCGGCACCGGCGTCTGCTGCAACCACGGCACACCCGGCGGGCGGCACCCGCGACGCAAAAACCTGGTTCACCGACACCCCGTTGCAGGACCAGAACGGCAACACCCTGCGCTTCTACAGCGACGCGCTGCAGAACCGGGTGGTGCTGCTCAACGTGATTTTCACCAGCTGCACTGACGCCTGCCCGCTGATCACCCAGAAGCTCAAGGAAGTACGCGAAGTGCTGGGCGACAAGGCGGACGGCATCACCTTTATTTCCCTTACCAGTGATCCGCTGCGGGACACCCCGGCGGTACTCAAGGCTTACACCTTGAAGCAGGGCGTCGATGGCCCCCACTGGCTTTTCCTTACCGGCGACAAGGCGCAGATGGACCTTGTCCTGGGGCGCATCGGCCAGATCGTGCCGACCCCCGAGCAGCACTCCACGCAGTTGATCGTCGGCGACGTGGCCAATAAGCGCTGGAGCAAAATCCGGCCCGATGCACCCGCCGCCGCCATTGCCCAGCGGTTGCAGTTGCTGACAATGCCTGTGGTCGGTCGCTGAGTCCGGGCCATGAAAAAAGCCCTCTTCCTCGGCCTGCTCATGGTGTCTGGCATCAGCCTGAGCGCCCAGGCGATGACGCTGACCCCCAGCGAAAGCGCCGGTAAACGGCTGTACCGGGAGGGCGTGTCGGCCCGTGGCGAGCCGATCATGGCCCGGGTCGGAGCGGCTGGCATGTTGCTGCCGGCCACCAGCCTGCCGTGTGTCAATTGCCATGGCCGCGATGGCATCGGCCGTCCCGAAGGCGGCGTGCGGCCGCCGGACCTGACCTGGACGCGGCTCTCCAGCACCTATGGCCAGCAGCAAATCAACGGGCGCAGTTACCCGGCCTACACCGAGGGCACGCTGGCCAGGGCGATTCAGGAGGGGCGCGATCCCGGCAACAATCGACTCGACCCGGCGATGCCCAGGTTCGTGTTGTCGATGAAGGATCAGCACAACCTCACGGCGTACCTCAAGCGCCTGGCCGATGACCGTGATCCGGGCCTCGACGCTGACAGTCTGCACCTGGGCACCTTGTTACCGGGCACGGGCGCGCTGAGCGAGGAGGGCGCCACGGTGGCGGCGGTGCTCAACGGTTGCGTGGCGCGCATCAATGAGGCGGGCGGGATTCATGGTCGGCAGTTGCGCCTGACCATCCTCGATCCCGGCCCCGACCGCGCCAGCGCCGTGCGCGCGCTGGACCAGTTGATCGACAAGGAGCAGGTGTTCGCGCTGATCGCACCGCTGGCGCCAGCGCTGGAAGCGGACATGGCAGCACGCCTGGAGCAGGCCGGTGTGCCCCTGATCGGGCCGCTGTCGTTGCAAGGCACGACCCAGGCCAGTCGAGAGATCTTCGAGCCGCTGCCGGGGCTGCGCGAACAAATGATTGCACTGGCCAATTACGCCACCGCCACCTTGCGGGTGCTGCAGGGGCCGACGCTGATCGCCTACCCGGACGAGCCTGGTCAACGGCTGGCCGCAGAGAAACTCGCCCAGTACCTGCAAGACAACGCCTGGGAGAAAGTGCGCCTGCAAGCCTATGGGGCGACGCAGGATGAGTTGCCGTTGGGTTCGCGTTCGGTGTTTTACATGGGCAGCAGCGGCGGTTTCAGTCTGCTCGCCGAGCGCTTGCAGACGGCGGGCCAGGTGCCTTACCTGTTCGCCGCTTCGAATCAGGTGGCGGGTGATTTGCTGCAAGTACCCAGCGGCTTTTCCCGTCGGGTATTCCTGGCCTATCCGTTCGTGCCCAGCGACTGGACGCGGGCCGGGCGCCTGGCCCTGACCCAGGTGCGCGAGCGACAGAAACTGGGCGGCGAGCATGCGGTTCTGCAAGTCGGTGCGTTCAGCTCGATGATGCTCTTGAGCGAAGGCATGAAGCAGGCCGGGCGTGACGCCAGCCGCGAAAAACTGATCGAGGCCCTGGAAGGCCTGCATGACTTCGATACCGGGCTGACCCCGCTGATCAGTTTCGGGCCGGGTCGGCGCCAGGGCCTCAGTGGCGCGCACATCGTCACCGTGGACTTGCCTGACCAGCGTTTTTTCCTGGTTGCCCCTTACAAACCGATTGCCGCGATGCCTTGACCGGAGGCCCTAGATGAAACTCAACACTTTGCTGGTTCTGTGGGCGCTGTGGGTGCCAGCGGCATACTGCAGCAACGGTCCGGCCGTGGCGCGGGTCAATGGCGAGGAAATTTCCCAACTGCGCCTGGAGCGTTATTTCGCCGAGTACCTGGAGGATCAGGGGCGCTCGGTGGGCAATATTCGCAATCCCAAGGCTTACAAGCAGCTGCGCAAGGCGGCGCTGGATGCCTTGATTGACAAGGAACTGCTCTGGCAGGAGGCGCTCAAGCGCGGGGTGGTGATCAGCGATGCCACGGTGCAAAGCCAGGTCGAGAAGACCCGCCAGGCCTTCGGTGGTGCCGAGGTGTTCGCCCGGCGCCTGGAAGACGCCGGTTTCGATGAGGCCAGCTATGCCGAATACACCCGCCGTGAACTGGCGGCTCAGCAAGTGTTCGCCGACCTGACCCAAGTCGGCGAGCCGGATGAACAACAGGTACGGGCATTTTTCGAGGAGCACCGCGCCGAGATGAACCGGCCCGAGGAAGTACAGGTCAGGCATATCCTGATCAAGGTGCCTCAGGGAGCGGATGCTTCCACTGTTGAAGCCGCAAGACTACGCTTGGAAGGTATGCGTACCCGAATCACGCAAGGTGCCGATTTTGCCAGTGTCGCCAGGGAGGGGTCTGAAGACGCCTCGGCCAGCGAGGGCGGCGAACTGGGCTACTTTCCCCGGGGGCGAATGCTGCCGGAGTTCGAAGCGACAGCCTTTGCCCTGGCGCCGGGAGCCGTCAGCGACCCGGTGCGCACGGCAGTGGGTTGGCATTTGATCTATCTGGAGAACCGAGTGGAGGCCGCCGATGTCACAGAGGAGCAAGGACTTGACATGGTCCGGGCGTACCTTGCCCGGCAGAAACAGGTTCAGGCTCGTCTACAGGCACTGGCGCAGCTGCGATCCAGTCATCGGATCGAACGGGTTGACGATGATTGAGCTTTTCCCCAAAAGTGGGGAAACGATTCAATGCAAATCCGTTCGGGTTCCCCCGTTTTTGGGGGGAACGGTAAGTGGACGAAAAGGCATTGTTTTTAAATTCAAGGACATGAAGCGATAAAACGACCGGCGCCCGGCCTGGCATGAAGTGTGCGTTAGACCTGTTGAAGGCGCGCACTCCACCAGGTTCGGTAATCGGCCCTGCGGTTTCAAGGAGTCCACCTTGTTAAACAAAGTACTGGTTGTTGAAGACGAACAGCTGCTTGCGGAAAACCTCCAGGGCTACCTGCAGGCACAAGCGCTGGAAGTCCGGATAGCACACAACGGTGAAGCGGCGATTGGCGAAGCCGAACGCTTTTCACCCGATGTGATGGTGTTCGATTACCGCTTGCCCGATATGGAAGGTTTTGAGGTGCTCGATGCCGTCCGCCAGAACAGGAAGTGTCATTTTGTGCTGATCACAGGCCACCCCACCGCAGAAGTTTGCGAGCGGGCCCGGCAACTGGGCGTCAGCCACATCCTGTTCAAACCCTTTCCTTTGGCGGAATTGGCCCGTGCAGTCTGTGATCTTCTGGGGATGAAGCGCGAACCCAAAGCAGGTGTGAAGGATTCCGAAGGATTCGTCGAACGACGCCAGAGCAGGACCGAAAGTTTCCCGCTGCAGTTGTACGACGGTAGCTGGGTGCTTGCCGATCGCCGACGAAGTTCATCGGCCTCCATGGCGCCAGACGACGAACAATTGCTCACCGGGGAGTAGTGGCGCGACAAGACGTTCCGGCCCCCGCCGAACCAGCTCGCCGCGTCGACAGGGCTCAAAGCCCCGGGCGTTGGAGAGCAAGCCATGGACCGTCTATCCCTTGTTGTCGAGCCGTCGCCGTCGGAGTGTCTACCCAGCCGTTTTTCCAGTGAGCAATTAGCCCAGGCACGAGCGCTGGCCGCCAGTTCCGGTGAACGGATGCTGGATGCCCTCGGGGAGCTTTGCGAACTGCCCCCCATGCCCTTCATCCAGTGCCTCGGCGCGACCCTGCATTACCCGGTGCTCGATACCGACAGCCTGTTTCAAGCCACCCCGGTATTCGACCGGGTCACCCTGGCCCAATGCCTCAAGCGTGAATTCACCCTGCTGCGTCACGACGATGCGGTCATCGGTGTGTTTGCCGATCCCTTCGACACCGCCCGTCTGGCCTGGATCGATGATTGCCTGCACGGCGCGCCGCTGTACCTGGTGCACGCCGACGACCTGAAAGCCTACCTGGCACGCCACGAAGAGAGCTTCCACGCCGTGGAGTCACTCAACGCCCAGAGCGACGCCGGCAGCGAAATCGATAACCTGCAAAGCCTGTCCCTGACCAGCATCAGCGAAGATTCGAGTGTCGTCGTCAAACTGGTCAACTCGACCCTGTACGACGCGCTGAAAATGCACGCCAGCGACATCCACCTGGGCACCACCGGCAGCGGCCTGGTGATCAAGTACCGGATCGATGGCGTGCTGAACAACATCAGCAAGATCCAGGGCAACGAGTTCGCCGAACAGGTGATTTCCCGGGTCAAGGTCATGGCTGAACTGGACATCGGTGAAAAACGCGTACCCCAGGACGGTCGCTTCAAGATCGGCATCAGCGGCCGGCAGATCGACTTCCGGGTGTCGATCATGCCGAGCATTTTCGGCGAGGATGCGGTGCTGCGGGTGCTCGACAAACAGGACCTGGCGGACAAGGTCTGCGGTGTGCAGTTGCAAGCCCTGGGCTTTGAAGACGAAACCCTGCGCCAACTGCGCCGGCTGGCGGCCGAACCCTACGGCATGGTGCTGGTCACCGGCCCCACCGGTAGCGGCAAGACCACCACGCTGTACGCGATGATCACCGAGATCAACCACGGCGTGGACAAGATCATCACCATTGAAGACCCGGTGGAATATCAACTGCCGGGCGTGCTGCAAATCCCGGTCAACGAGAAAAAAGGCCTGACCTTCGCCCGTGGCCTGCGCTCGATCCTGCGCCACGATCCGGACAAGATCATGGTCGGGGAAATCCGCGACCCTGATACCGCGCAGATCGCCGTGCAATCGGCACTCACCGGGCACCTGGTGTTCACCACCATTCACGCCAACAACGTGTTCGACGTGATCGGTCGCTTCACCCAGATGGAAATCGACCCCTACAGCCTGGTCAGCGCCCTCAACGCAGTACTGGCCCAGCGACTGATTCGTCTGGTCTGCAGCAGCTGCAGCACGACGTACACCCCGACTGAAGAGGAACTGCAAACCTCGGGGCTCGATCCGCAGCAGGTCGCTCACTACCACTTCGTGCATGGCAAGGGCTGCGGCCATTGCCGTGGCACCGGCTACCGCGGCCGCAGCGCGATTGCCGAATTGCTGCACCTGGATGACGAACTGCGGCAAATGATCGTCGAGCGCCAACCCATTTCGAAAATCAAGGCCCACGCCTGCAAACGTGGCTTGCGCCTGCTGCGCGAGTCGGCGCTGGAACTGGTGCAACACGGCCGGACCACTCTCGAGGAGATCAATCGTGTCACTTTTATCTCGTGAGCGTTATGTCGCCGTCCTCGGCGCCAGTGGTGTCGGCCTGGGTCGGCGTCAGGGCAGCGAAACCCTGTGGCTGGGCAGCGTCGGCTTCATCGATGAAGGTTTCCATGCCTGGGCCGTGGCCCTGGAAACCCTCGACCGGCTGCTGGGCGAGCATGCCCGCGCCGGTGCGGAGTTGACCGTGGTGATCTCCGGGCACTTCAGCCGTTTCTGCCTGGTGCCCTGGAGCGATCAGATCAGCAGCCCCGAAGAACTGCGCGGGTTTGCCCAACTGTGCTTCGAAGACCTTTACGGCGTACCGAGCCAACCCTGGAGCCTGGTGCTCTCGGCCGAACCGGCCGGCTACGACCGCGTCGCCAGTGCGCTGCCGCAGGACTTGCTCGAACGCCTGCGCACGCTGGTCAGCGGTCGCGGCCTGAAATTGCGTTCGGTGCAGCCGTACCTGATGGCCGCGTTCAATCATTTCGACAAGAGCTTCGACGCCGCAGACTTCCTGTTCGTGGTCGCCGAACCAGTGCGCAGTGTGTTGCTGCTGGCGCGCGAAGGGCGCTGGGCGGCGGTGCGTTCGGTGGGCAGCAGTGACAGCGATGCTGCGTTGACCGCTCTGATCGGCCGCGAAAGCCAGTTGCAGGCCTCCACCAGTGAACGGCCGCTGAACGTGTACCTGCATGCGCCGGCCCGTATCGACTCACACCCCGACGTTCCCGGTGTGCACCTGCGCACCCTCGAAGAGGACCGGACAGCCGTACACGATTGCCTGTACGTCATGTCTCGGGCGGTGGCCTGACATGCGCGCCCTGATGCTCGACTTTCAACCGCGTCGCCGCGCCAGCCCCCTGGGCTGGAGCCTGCTGGCCGGCGGTGTGGTGCTGGTGCTGACCTGCGTCGTGATCCAGCAACACCTCAGCGCGGAGGCCGAACAACAGCAAGGTCACCTGCAAACCGCCCAGCGCGTGCTCACCGGCGACACGGGCAGCAAGGCCAGCCTGACCCCGGCGGAAACCCGCGAACAGGCACAGAACCTGGCCGAAATGCGCAAGGTGTCCCAGCAATTGCGCCGCCCCTGGGAGCAGTTGTTCGCCACGCTCGAAGCCATGCCCCGCGACAACATTGCCTTGCTGACCCTGACCCCGGATGCCCGCAAAGGCCAGCTGCGGATCAGCGCCGAGGCGCGGGATCTGGACGCCATGCTCGACTTCCACCGCCGCCTCGAAGCCAGCGACGAGCTGTCCGATGTGTCGCTGCTCAGCCACGAAATCGTCGCCAACGTGCCGGAGCACCCGGTGCAATTCAACTTGTCGGCTACCTGGGAGATTGGCGATGCAAATCCCTAGATTGATCGTCCACGAGTACCTGCAAAGCCTGGGCGTGCCCGGTCTGGCGGGGCTGGCTTTGCTGGTGCTGGCGCTCACCTATGGCCTGGCCGGTTTGCTGCCCGACTGGCAGTCCGTGCAACAGCTCAGCCAGCAGACCCGCGAAGCCCGCGAATACCTGGCCAAAGTCGAAGAAGGCACCGTGGCCGCGCCGGTGGTGCCGCAACGGCAACTGGATGATTTCCGCAGCAAGCTGCCGACCCAGCCGCAGGCCACCGTGGCCATCGACAAGATCTATGCGCTGGCCGCCCAGGAACGCATCACCCTGGCTCGTGGTGAGTATTCCCTGGGCATCGATCCGAAAACCCACCTGGCGCGCTACCAGATCCTGCTGCCGGTGCGGGGCAGCTACCCGCAACTGCGGCGCTTCCTGCACGCCTTGCTCGGCCAGTTGCCGGCGGTGGTGCTGGAGGACGTGGAGTTGCAGCGCAAGAAGATCGCCGACACCGACCTGACCGGGCGGATCCGCATGACCCTTTACCTGTCGAGGTCATGATGAACAGCAAACGCGCAATGGGCTGGGTAGCGTTCTTCGGTGTGGCGGCGGCGCTGGCCTGGTTGCCCGACTACTTGAAACCGGCCGGCGACGGCGAGGCCGATGTCGCGGCAGTGGCCACGCCCGCCAAAGGCAAAACCCGTGGCGAGCTGACGGCCGCGTCAGCCTCGGGCGCGCCGGCGGCGATCAAGGACCTGAGCCCGGCCGGCGACCTGTTCGCCCCCCGCAGCTGGAAGGTTGCACCGACCCTGGCCAGCGTCACCGAACAAGCCGTCAACGTCGCTCCGGTGGTGCAGGTCCCCACTGCACCGCCGATGCCTTTCCAGTTCATTGGCCGCATGGATGACCGTACCGATCTGCAGGTGTTCTTGCAGAGCGGCGAGAAAATCTACGTCGTGCGCAAAGGGGATGTGATCGACGCAACATGGAAGATCGAGGGGATTTCCGACATGGAACTGAGCCTGGTCTATCTGCCTCTGCATTTGTCCCAGACTCTGTCTGTGGGGAGCGCGCAATGAACACATTCCGATTGCTGATGAGCATGGGTTTCTGTGCGGGGCTGGCCGCATGCAGTTCGGCGCAACTGGCCAGGGACGAGGGAGCCGACCTGATGGCGTCGGGTCAGTATGAAGCCGGCCTGGCACGGATCCAGGAAGGCCTGCGCGAAAATCCCCGCGATACCGAATTGCACCTGGCGCTGACCAGCGGGCGGGCCCGTGCGGTGACGGCGCTGTTGAGCCAGGCCGACATGAGCCGCACCCAGCGCGACTTCGCCTCGGCCCGTCTGACCTACGGCCGGGTGTTGTCCATCGAGCCGAACAACCGCCGGGCCCAGGACGCCTTACGCCAGCTCGATCACCTGCGCAGTCTCGACGAAAAACTCGAGCTGGCCCGTGGGGATCTGCGTCGCGGCGACATCTACGCCGCCGACCGTCAGGTCAAACAGATCCTTGAACTGGACCCGAACAATGAGGGCGCCCTGGAACTGCAAAGCAATGTGCGTCTGGTGCAGAGCCGCAATGTGATTCCCTATCCGCAACTGCGCACGCGCCTGGACAAGCCCGTCACCCTGGAGTTTCGCGACGCCAACCTCAAGACCATCTTCGAAGTGCTGTCCCAGGTCGCCGGTCTGAATTTCATTTTCGACAAAGACCTGCGCCCGGACATGAAAGCCACCATCTTCGTGCGTGACGTGCGCATCGAAGACGCGGTGGAACTGCTGCTGCAACAGAACCAGTTGCATCAGAAAGTGGTGAACGAAAACACCCTGTTGATCTACCCGGATTCGCCGCAGAAGCTCAAGGATTATCAGGAACTGGTGATGCGCACCTTTTACCTGACCAGCATCGATGCCAACACGGCCTTGAACATGGTCAAGACCATGCTCAAGACCCGCGACGTGTTCGTCGATGAACGGCTCAACACCCTGACCATGCGCGACACCGGCGATGCCATCCGCATGGCGGAAAAACTCCTGCAATCCCAAGACCAGTCCAACCCTGAAGTGGTGCTGGAAGTGGAAGTCATGGAAGTCGCCACCCAGCGCATTCTCGACCTCGGCCTGCAATGGCCGAACACCTTCGGCGTGGTCAATAGCGACGGTTCGGCGGTCACGCTGCTCGATCAGCTCAAGGGCATCGATTCCAGCCGGATCAGCATCTCGCCGTCGCCGCAGGCCAAGATCAACGCCCAGGACAACGACATCAATACCCTGGCGAGCCCGGTGATCCGCGTCAGCAACCGTGAACAGGCGCGCATCCACATCGGTCAGCGCGTACCGATCATCAGCGCCACTTCGGTGCCGTCGACCCAGGGCCCGGTGATCACCGAAAGCGTGACGTACCTGGATGTCGGTCTGAAACTGGAAGTGCAGCCTACCGTGCACCTGAACAACGAAGTGGCGATCAAAATCGCCCTGGAAGTCAGTAACGCCACGCCGCTGGAGCCGACCCGCCAGGGCACGATTCCGGTGCAGGTCGATACCCGCAACGCCCAGACCACCCTGCGCCTGCATGATGGTGAAACCCAGATCCTCGCCGGCCTGATGCGCAACGACCATGGCGCCACCGGCAACAAAATCCCGGGGCTTGGCGATATCCCCGGTCTGGGTCGCCTGTTCGGCAGTAACAAGGACACCGTCGGCAAATCCGAACTGGTGCTGTCGATCACCCCACGGGTGGTGCGCAACCTGCCGTACCAGAGCCCGTCGGACATGGAATTCACCACCGGTACCGAAACCAGCATGCACATCCAGGCGCCGAATCGTGAGCTGGAATCGTCGGTCCAGCCTCAGCGCCTCGATCGGCCGGTGGCTTCCACCAACGTCGAAGTCAGCGTCGGGAAGCCTTGATCATGAACGCCTCGCAACGCGGTTTTACCCTGATCGAAGTCGTGGTGACGCTCGCTCTGGTCGGCCTCCTGGCCGGCCTGGCTGCGCCACTGACCGAGACCGTGGTGCGCCGGGGCAAGGAGCAGGAACTGCGCACCGCGCTGTACCAGATCCGCGATGCCATCGACGCCTACAAACGGGCTTTCGACGCCGGTTACATCGAAAAATCCCTCGACAGCAGCGGCTACCCGCCGAACTTGAAAGTGCTGGTGGAGGGTGTGCGGGATGTGCGCAGCGCCAAGGGTGCCAAGTTCTATTTCCTGCGGCGCGTGCCCCACGATCCATTGGCACCGGCCAAGCGTGACGACGACGGTGGCTGGGGGTTGCGCGCCTATGACAGCACGGCTCAAAACCCACGGGAGGGCGCGGACGTCTTTGACGTTTACTCCAGGGCCCGGGGCAAGGGTCTCAACGGCATCGCCTACCGGGAGTGGTGAATCTATGCGCCGGGAAAAGGGTTTTACCCTATTGGAATTGATGGTGGTCATGGCAATCATCGCGACCCTGATGACCATCGCCTTGCCGCGTTATTTCAACAGCCTCGAAGCCTCGAAAGAGACCACCTTGCGCCAAAGCCTGTCGGCCATGCGTGAAGCCCTCGATCACTACTATGGCGACACCGGGCGTTATCCCGATTCCATCGAGCAAATGGTCGAGCAGCGCTACTTGCGCAACCAGCCAATGGACCCGATCGCCGAACGCAAGGACGCCTGGGTCCTGGTGGCGCCGCCGGATGGCGTACAGGGCGGGGTGGCTGATATCAAGAGCGGAGCCACCGGGAGGGCGCGTGATGGCAGCCTCTATTCCGAGTGGTAAGCCTGCTGCGCAGGGCGGTTTCACCTACCTGGGTGCGCTGCTGCTGATCATGGTGATGGGCATGGGCCTGGCCAGTGCCGGCGAGTTGTGGGCCACCGCCTCGCGCCGCGATCGCGAACGCCAGTTGCTGTGGGTCGGCACCCAGTACGCCCAGGCACTGCGCAGCTACTACCGCAGTTCGCCAGGCCTGGCCCAGTACCCGAAAGAACTCGCCGACCTGCTGCAGGACGAGCGGTTTCCCAACGCCAAACATCATCTGCGCCAGCTTTATCCGGACCCGATTGGCGGTGGCGACTGGTTCCTGATGCGCGGCTTCGACGGCCGTATCACCGGTATCGCCAGTTCTTCCACGGACAAACCGCTCAAACAGGCGGACTTTCCCAGCCAGTGGTCGGACTTCAACGGCATGGCCAGCTACAAGGACTGGCAGTTCGTGGCCGAGAAGGCCTTTCTCGATGGTGCGTCCGGCCCGGCCAAGGGCCAGAGCAAAACCCCTCAGGCGTTGCAGCCATGAAGCGTTTCTGCCTGGCCTTGATCCTGGTGCTGAGCAGCTGTGTCGCCTCGGCCGGCGAAGAGGACGAAATGCTCGGCTTCATCATCGACGACACGATCTCGCACATCGGCCACGAGTTTTACTACGCGTTCAGTGAACGCCTGCGCGCCACCAGCCCGATGGATTTCAACCTGGTGGTACGCGAACGGCCATCGGCTCGCTGGGGCAGCCTGGTGACCGTGGAATATCAACAGCGTCTGGTTTATCGGCGCTTCCTGCCGCCGAACACCGTGGAGCTCAAGGACGAGGCCTATGACGCCGCCGACTGGGTACGCGGGCAGGTTGTCCAGCGCAAGCTGGAAGCCTTGTTGCAGGACACCACGGACCTTGAGAGGGACGAACTATGAAAACGAAAACGGTCTCGCGGCACCTGGGGCTCTGGTTGCTCGGGCTGGGAAGTTGTGGGCTGGTCCAGGCCACCGAACTGGTCTACACGCCGATCAACCCGTCGTTTGGCGGCAACCCGTTGAATGGCACCTGGCTGCTCAACAACGCCCAGGCGCAAAACGACTACGACGACCCGGACTTGAAGGATCGCACCACCGTGGCCGGGACATCGGCCCTGGAGCGGTTCAGCAGTCAATTGCAATCGAGGTTGCTGGGGCAACTGCTGGACAACATCTCTGCCGGCAATACGGGAAGCCTGTCCACCGATGCCTTCATCGTCAATGTCGTCGACGACTCAGGGCAGCTGACGATTGAAGTGACGGACCGCGCGACGGGCGAACTGTCGGAAATCAAGGTCAATGGCCTGGCCCCTTGATGGGGATTTGGGACGACGGGGAGTAACGGACATGAAAAAAATAATTGTGCTGGGGATGCTGTTGGCGGCGCTTCAAGGCTGCGGTCTGCGCGAGCCGATCGGCGCCGAGCAGGACACCGAAACCCCGACCCTGACCCCCAGGGCCTCGACCTACTACGACTTGTTGAACATGCCACGGCCCAAGGGGCGCTTGATGGCGGTCGTCTATGGTTTCCGCGATCAGACCGGGCAGTACAAACCGACGCCCGCCAGTTCCTTCTCCACCAGCGTGACCCAGGGCGCGGCGAGCATGCTGATGGACGCCCTGCAGGCCAGCGGCTGGTTCGTGGTGCTGGAGCGTGAAGGGCTGCAGAACCTGCTGACCGAGCGCAAGATCATCCGGGCCTCGCAAAAGAAACCCAATACCCCGGTGAACATCCAGGGTGAACTGCCACCGCTGCAAGCGGCGAACATGATGCTCGAGGGCGGCATCATCGCCTATGACACCAACGTGAAGAGTGGCGGGGAAGGGGCGCGCTACCTGGGCATCGACATTTCCCGGGAGTATCGCGTGGATCAGGTCACGGTCAACCTGCGGGCGGTGGACGTGCGCAGCGGTCAGGTGCTGGCCAACGTGATGACCAGCAAGACCATCTACTCCGTGGGCCGTAGTGCCGGGGTGTTCAAGTTCATCGAATTCAAGAAATTGCTTGAGGCTGAAGTCGGTTACACCACCAACGAACCGGCGCAGTTGTGTGTGTTGTCGGCGATCGAGGCGGCGGTGGGGCATTTGTTGGCCCAGGGCATCGAGCGGCGTTTGTGGCAGGTGGCCGGGGATAATTCGCCGGACAATAATGCGACGCTGGATCGTTACTTGACTCAGAACAAGGTGGATCCTGAGGGGCAGGGGGAGTGAGGGTGGGTGGTCTTTGGGCCGCTCATGTTTCTTGTTCCCCTGTAGGTGCTGGCTTGTCGGGGCGCCGCATCGCAGCGAAGGCGGCCTGACAGCCGACCTGTGTGTTGTTGACCGCGTACATATCCGTTGCTGCGGTAACGGCGGCTTAGGGTTTCGCCCTTACGGCGAGTCCCTTTTGTCAAACGCCCTCCGTGTCAGGCTACCTGTCGCCCTTGTTGATTGACTCGTTCATTCAAGAGGGCGAAGGTGCATAACAATGTCCAAGTTAGGTAAACGCTACGACAACGACTTCAAAGACTGGGTCGTTTTGCAAATGATGCCGCCCCTCAATCGATCAGTGGCAGAACTTGCCGTTGCGCTCAATCTCACACCACAGTCACTGCGAAATTGGAGACAAATGGCTAGAGATAAAGGCTTGATCGTGCCGGGAAACGGCAAGACCAGCGACCAATGGTCTAGCGCCGATAAATTCAATGCTGTCATGGAAACCGGGCCGTTGAGCGAGGTGGAGATCTCTCAGTATTGCCGAATTAAAGGCATTTACCCTGAGCAAATCCAGCAGTGGCGACTGGCATGCCAAAACGCCAATCCGGTCGTTGATCTCAACTCCCGAACCTCTAAGACGGCCGAGCAACGGCGTATCAAAATACTTGAGCGTCAATTGATACAGTCTGACGCCGGACGTGCGGAGGCGGTGGCTTTGCTGGAACTCAGAAAAAAAGCCAATGCGATCTGGGGCAAGGACAAGGAAGACTGATCAACGCCTCTGATCGTACGCAAGCCATGAAGTTGATTGCGGACGCGGTGCTCAATGGTGCTCGCCGATATCAAGCCTGTAATGAACTGGGGCTGAGCCTGCGAACAGTTCAACGCTGGCGACACGCGGACTGTGATGGACGACTGTTAGCTCAACGGGCAGCTCCGGCCAACAAGCTCAGTGATACAGAGCGCCAAGCGGTGCTTGATGCTGCCAATCAGGCTGGCTACGCCAGCCTCACCCCGCACCAAATCGTTCCAAAACTGGCTGATGAAGGTATCTACCTGGCTTCGGAGTCGACGTTTTACCGTGTGTTAAAAGCCGCTAATCAAAACGTGCGTCGCGGCCGAGCCAAAGCCCCGAAACGCAGGGTGCTGACAACGCATCGCGCAGACGCTCCCAATCAGGTTTGGTGCTGGGATATCACTTGGCTGCCCAGCACTGTCAGAGGTCGTTTTTTCTATTGGTACATGGTCAAGGATGTCTACAGCCGCAAGCTGGTAGCCAATGAAGTGCATGAGGTGGAATGTGCCGAACACGCGTGTGAGCTGCTTAGAAAGGGATGCTTGCGTGAACATACAGCGGGTCGTCCGTTGGTCCTGCACTCGGATAACGGCCACGTCATGAGAGGTTCCTTGTTACGCGAAAGCATGATTGCCCTGGGCGTCGAGCCATCCTTTAGTCGACCAAGGGTGAGCAATGACAACGCTTACGCCGAAGCACTTTTCCGTACCGCAAAGTACTGCCCCCTCTGGCCGGATCAACCATTTGATACGGTTACTGAGGCAAGGCTTTGGGTGCAGAAATTTATCGAGTGGTACAACGAAGATCACCGCCACAGTGCCCTGAAATACGTGACGCCAAACGAGCGGCACGAAGGCAAAGCAACGGCTCTATTACAAGCTAGGACAGTGCTTTATGAGGATGCCAGGGAGGTTAATCCGAGCCGCTGGAGCACTCGAACACGCAACTGGAAGCTGGCAGATGCGGTGTATTTAAACCCAGAGCGCCCTGAAATTAAGGACGCAACGGGCTAACAACTGTAGGACTAAGGCGACAGTTACCTTGACACGTACCGAACGCCACAAAAGGAACCAAAAGGTCTCGCCCCGGCGTCCGGCCCCTCGCTTGGGCTCGGCGTTCCTTCGCTACGGTATCCATCCGGGGACACTGCCCTCCGGTTGGCTTCGCTTCAACCTACATGCAGCGTGTTCGACTGCGTCGAACGGCGCTGCGCGCCACTCCCCGGATGAACACCTCCACTCAGCCTTCCGAAGGGGCGGGTGGATCAAGATCAAAAGCTGCAGGCGAGCTAACGCTCGGCCTGATGAGTGGTGAAGAGCAGGGTGGCGCGCCTTGCTTTTCTGTGGGAGCTGGCCTGCCAGCGATGGCGGCCTTATAGCCGACCAATCATCCGCAGGTGTACCCAATCCTCTGTGAGAGCTGGCTTGCCAGCGATGGCGGCCTTATAGGCCGATCAATCATCCGCAGGTGTAGCCCGATCCACTGTGGGAGCTGGCTTGCCAGCGAAGGCGGCCTGACAGCCAACCAATCATCCGCAGGTGCACGCGATCCTCTGTGGGAGCTGGCCTGCCAGCGATGGCGGCCTTATAGCCGACCAATCACCCGCAGGTGTACCCAATCCTCTGTGGGAGCTGGCCTGCCAGCGATGGCGGCCTTATAGTCGACCAATCACCCGCAGGTGTACCCAATCCACTGTAGGAGCGAGCCTGCTCGCGATGAACGTCCGGTCAACGCGGGCATTCAGGCAGCCCGCGTCATCGTGGACGAGATCGGCCTGACAGCCGGCCCATCACCCGCAGGTGCACCGATCCACAGTGGCGAGCGAGCTCGCTCGCCATAGATGTTTTGCGCGGCATAAAAAAACCGCGCCCCCACAAAGGGCCGCGGTTTTTCACACCACACAATTACTTCTGCAAAACAGTCGCCGAGTTGGCCGTACCGAACTGCTGCACGTTGGCGGTCTGCGCCACGCCGCTCTGATTGACGCTGGCAATGTTGGCGGTGCCGCCCTGGGTGACGTAGGCCACGTTCATGGTGTCAGCCTGTTTGATGGTGATGACGTTGTCGTCGCCATACAGCTGCGTGGTGAACGCCTGGTTGCCGGTGCCTTCCTGGTTGAACTCGGTGCTGTTGCCGCTGCCGTTGCTGCTGCCCTGGGCCAGGTTGGTGGTGCCGCGCTGGTCGGCGATGAGGATGTTGTCGCTGCCGTTCTGGTCGAAGTACAGCTCGTTGTAGGAATCGGCCTGGGTCACGGTGGTTTTGTTGCCGGAGCCGGTCTGGTAGGTGGTCATGATGTGGCCGGCGCCTTTCTGGGTGAAGTTGGCGACGTTGTTGGTGCCGTTCTGATTGACGGTCGCGCGCTGGTTGCTACCGAACTGACCACCTTTTTCCGGGCCTTTCCAGTTGCTGGCGTAGACCTTGTTGCCGGTACCCACCGACGTGGCGTTGAGGGTATGGTTATCGCCGCTCTGGTAGGTGAAGTGCACGTTGCTCGAGCCGGTTTGATAGAGCGCCAGGGTCGAGCCCATGGACTCGAACTGGTCGGCGTAGATCGCGTTGAGGTCGCCGACTTGCACCACCTGGGCCACGTTGTTTTCGCCGAAGCTCTGGTCGATCACGGTTTCGTTGGTCTGCCCGTATTGGGAGACGGTGGCCTTGGCGCCGATCTGGGTGTCTTGCCAGATTTCGGTGCCGTTGGCGTCGCCGGACTGGTTGATGCTCAGGTCGCCGCCGGTGCCGTTGCGCTGGTCGCCATAGGCATAGTTGGTGCTGCCGGCCTGGTTGATGTCGATCTGGCCACCCATGTGGCCGATCTGTTCGGCCGTCGCGTAGTTGGTGGTGCCGTACTGGATGATCACGGCGTTGTTGCCCGTGCCCAGTTGAATCTGTTCGATGTTGGCTTCGTTGCCATCGCCGTACTGGTAGGTCTTGGCGGTCGTGCCTTCCTGGCTGTCCTGGTAGATGAACGAGAAGTTGCCGGTGCCCTCCTGTTGCTGCAGGGCTTCGCTGCCGCCGATACCGATTGACTGGCTGGCATGGCTGATGTTGGAGCTGCCGGCCTGGTTCTGGGTGATGGTGCTGTTGTCCTCGAACAATTGCTCGGCGTAGCCGGCGTTGTAGTCGCCGATTTGGGTTTGGCTGATGGTCCCGGTGGCCGTGTCTTGCACGGCGGCGGCATCGTTGCCCTGGCCCGTTTGCTGCTGGGTGGCGGTGCTGAGCGGAGCCGCGGTCTGCTTCACATCGGCGATGTTGGCGGTACCGTACTGGGTTTGCGTGGACAGGCTGTCGTCGGCCAAGGCCTGGGCACTGACAATGACCAGGATGGCGGCGGTGAGGGGCGTCAGTTTGAACATGGTGAAACCTCCAAGTGGTGCAGTGCTTTAGCGATATTGTTTGACCGATACGCTCATGCCGTTGCCGGCCTGGGTGACGGCGCTTTGCTGTCCCGAGCCGGCCTGTTCGATGCTGGCGTCGTTGTTGTTGCCGTTCTGGGCGATCTGCGCGCGGTTGTGGCTGCCGCTCTGGATGATCGAAGCGGCGTTGCCAGAACCTTGCTGGGTGATCAAGGCCATCAGGTCGCTGCCTTGTTGCAGGATCCAGGCTTCCTGATTGCTGCCCGACTGCACGATCTGGCCGAGCAGCGACTGACCGTTCTGCTGCAACAGCGCGATGTTGGCCTGGCCGTTCTGGTCGATCAGTGCGTGCTGGCCAATTAGCGGTGGCAGCTCGCCGAGATCGGCGGCAGGGGCGAGGTCCTCGTTCTCCATCAAGTCGTCGGCGCGCACGCCTGCGCTGCTGCAAAGCAGAAGCAGGCAGAGCAGGGTGGCGGTCGACGCATTCATGGCGTTGTCCTGTGGGAGGAGGCCAGCCCCATCGACTCGGGAGTCGATGGGGCGAGGGCTCAGTTCGAGATCACCGACACGGTGCGCACGGTGCCTTGGGACGAGGTGATGGTGGCTGTCGGGTTCGCCGACGGAATCACCGTGGTGGTGTTGTTCACCGTCAGCCTCCAGCGACCGGTCACCGGCACAGTGGTAGTGCCCAGGGTTTGCAGCCCGGTCGGGGTGCTGACCTGAATGGTGATGGTGTTGCCGGTGGTCACCGATGAGGTACCCGCGAAGTCCCAGGTGAAGCGGTTATTGGAACGGGCGGACACCGTGGCCGTGGTCACCGTGAAGGTTTCCGCGGCAGGCCGTGGCGAGACTTGCACCGTGACCGTGGCCGGTGTCGTCGACACAGCACCGAAGCTGTCCCGGGCGAAGTAACTGAAGGTCGTGGTGAAGGCCGTGGTGACTGTGGCCGGTGGGGTGTAGGTCAGGACCGTGCCATTACTGGTGACGGTGCCGCGACCTGTCGGTGGTTGGGTGAAACTGGCGACGGCGAGTGGCACGTTGCCTTCCGGATCGGTGTCGTTGGCCAGCACGCTGATCGGGATCGCCACACCCAGGGTTGCGACGCTGTCGGCGACGGCTACCGGAGGCTGGTTGGGCGCCACGGTAATGGTCACTGTCGCAGGATTGGCCGAGGCCAGGCCTTTGACGTCTTGCGCCTTGTAGGTGAAGGTCGTGGTCAGTGGTGCATTGACCACGGCTGGCGGGGTGTAGGTGACGGCCGTCGATCCGCTCTGCGCCACCGTGCCCTGGCCGGCGGCCGGTTGAGTGAGCGCAGTGATGCTCAGTGGTACGTTGCCATCCGGGTCGTTGTCGTTGGCCAGCAGGTTGAGGGTGATCGGCACGCCGAAGCTGGTGCTCGCGCTGTCGGCCACGGCGATCGGCGCCTGGTTCTCGCCACTGTCCGGTGCGGTGCCGACCACCACAACAGGTTCGGTGTCGCTGCCGCCGGCGGCGGATTTGACGGTGACCCTGGCGGGTGGTTGCGGCAGATCCGCCACCGTCAGGCGTTGCAGGGTGCCGGACTTCGACAGGCGGCCATAGCCTTGAGCGACCATGTCCGGCACCGCCACTTCGTCAGAGGATGTCGCCTCGATCAGCAGGCTGTGATTGCTCCAGTTGTAGCGAGCGGTCTGGATTTTCACCAGGTCATTGAGTTTGCTCGATACGGCGGTCGGGCGAGTGGTGCCGGTTGGATCGGTGGCGGTCAGCACCACCACCGCAGGCACGGGGCCGTTGAACAGACGATGGCCGAAGAACAGACCCGTACCGTCGCCGGTCAGGTTGGTCAGGCAGGGGGTTGGCGGTGGGCCAGGTACCAGGGCGACGGTTTCGCGAAAGCACAGCGTGGAGCTGTTGTCGGCCTTGCCGAAGACTTCGACCCGGGTGCTGGTGCCGGTGCCCGACGAGGTTCGGCGGTAAGTGGCGCGGTTGAGTTCCACCGCTGTTTGCGCCCGGTTATCGAGGACCTTGCCGGACACGGTGAAGAGGTTGGTCTCGATGGTCCCGGCGGGGCCCTGGATGCGCACGAAGTTGGTGTTGTTGGGGCTGCCGGTGACTTGTTCGGTGAGGTTAGGGTCGCCGACGAAGGTCTCGACGGTCCCGGTGTCCGGGTTCACTTCGGTGTAAGGGCCGTTGACGCTGCGCAGGAAGGGTCCGATCGCGCCGTTCAATGCCCCGTTGAAAACCCCCGGTGCCCCGACGCCGATGTCCCGGGTAATGTTGATGGCGCGCCGACCGGGCGTGGTGACATTGACCGTTTCGACACCATAGGGATGGGTGATGGTGTAGGTGCCGGCCACAGGCACGTTAATCCGCATGCGGATCCGCGCAAAGCTGATTTGATCGCCATCGAGCGGGCTGCCCCCGGCGAATGCCGCTTCTATGCCCGCCACATACGCATCCATCCCATAGCCTGCGGCGTTGTTGGGAATGGTGGCGTCGGCGATGAACCAGAACGCTTCGTCTGGCCAGTTGTCCGGGAACACCATCGGCAGGGTGTCGTCGAAAATACCGGGTGTCGGCAGCAGGGTGCACATGTAGGCCGGTGGTGTGGCGGCCGCCACCCGCGAGCTCACGGCCCGGGACTGGCACAGTTCCATCGACAGCAGGTTGTTGTCCTGATACCAGATCGGGAATTTCCCCGTGGCAAAGGTATAAGGGCCGGGGTCAACGGCGGCGAGTTGCGCGAAAGCGCTGCCGGACAGCGATAGAGTCAGTCCCAGGGCATTGAGCGCCAGGCGTGGCAATTTGTTCATGATGCCTCCTGATGAGGATCTGGCCATGTGAGCGTTCATTGCACGATGACCACTTCTTCGGTATCGCTGCCGCCATTGGATGACGTCACCTGAACCTTGGCCGGCGGAATCGGTGAGATCCCGGTGGACAGGGTTTTCACTGCACCGTCGCCACTCAAGGCCCCGATGGTTGCACCGCCTGCGGATGTGGCGGTGAGTACGGGCGGCGATGTTTCATCGCTGGTGGAGGCGACCACGGTGATTTGCCCGGTGCTCAGGCTGTACTCGGCGCGTGAAATCACCACCAGGTCAGTCAGGGGGATGGGCAATGTGGTCGGTGTACTGCTGGGGATGGCCAGGTGATTGTCGGCGGTCACCTGCAGGGTGCTGGGCAACGTCGGGTTGGTTGCGGACTGGGCGTACCAACTGCCGGTGGTGTCGGCCTCGGTCAGGTTGAGCACCGGGTTGTTGCTGTCCAGGGTCACCTTGGCGGGCGGCGGCGGGGCCAGCACGAAAACGTCCTGCTGGGCCACGGGCGCGCTGGCGCCGGCCGTGCGCGAGTAGGTGCTGCGCTGGGCGATCATCGGGGTCGGCCGGACCACCGTCGACAACTTGCCGGAGATGGCCATCACTGTCGTGCGCAGATCCAGCCCGTTGGGGCCTTCAATGCGGATGTAGTTGGTATTGAACGGGCTGCCGGTGAAGGCTTCCACCAGGTTCGGGTCGCCGACGAATTGCTCGGCGGAACCGGTGACCGGGTTGGTTTCGGTGTAGGGACCATTGACGCTGCGCAGGAACGGCCCGACGTCACCTTTGAGCGCGCCGTCGTAGGTCTTCGGCGCGCCGATCCCGATGTCCCGGGTCATGTTGATCGCCCGGCGGCCGGGGGTGTCGACGTTGAAGACTTCGACGCCATAGGGGTGGGTGATGACGTAGGTGCCCGCGGTGGGCACGTCGACGCGAATGCGGATGCGGGCAAAGCTGATCTGGTCCCCTTCGACCGGGTCGCCACCACTGAAGGCAGCTTCGACGGCACTGACGTACGTCAGGTTGACGCCGCGAGCGGCATCGACGATTGAGCCGTCACCGGTGAACCAGAACGCTTCATCGGGGAAGTTGCTCGGGAAGACCACCGGTTGCGCATCGTCGAAGATCCCGGGAGCCGGCAGCAGACTGCACATGTAGGTGGGAGCTCCGGGCGCACTCGGTACTCGCGAACTGACAGCCTTGGACAGGCACAAATCGAGCGTCCGGCCATGGGTGTCCTGGTACCAGGAGGCGAAGGAGCCGATGGCCGGTAAGTAGGGCCCGGGGTCTACGGCAAACAGCGCTGCCTGGGCGATGCCCTGGGCCAGGGCGGTCACAACCAGGGCGGTCGCGGTTTTGGACAGTAAAGGGTGCATGTGTATTCCCTCTATCAGAGTACCTGCCCCTTGGGGATGGGTCAGTTGACAGGGCTTCGGCAACTTCCATACCAACCGCTGGAAATGCCCCTCAGAAGCCCGAGCCAAAGGCTTGCGCGGTGCAAGCGAGGGCGCTGACCCGATCTCGGGAACGGGCCTCTTTCCCCAGCATTGGGGGTAGGTGGGGATAGCGGCATGGGTGGGGAAGGGCGGGGGGGAATCAAGCCCAATGTCGGGCAAACTGCCATTAGTGGGCTATAAATCCTGTAGGGGTTTTGTCGGAAAAACGTCCATGACCACGCAGGCAAAAACACTGGCGTCCGAGAAGGGCGACATCCGCTTGAGCAGGCGCAAGCAGCCGTTCAATCTGCTGCGCTGGTTTTCGTTCATCAGCCTGGTGGTGATCGGCACGGTGGCAGTGGCGTTGGGGTCGGTATCGACCAGGTTCGTGATTACCGAAAGCGTGCAGCGCGATGCGTTATTGACCTCGCAGTTCCTGACCGCGATTGCCTCGGCCGAGGTGCGCCATGTGTCGATCCCCAACGTGCGGACCATGGGCGAATTGCTCGACCCACGCAAAGACCGCGACTTTCCCGACGTCGACCCGATGGCCCGGGCCAATGCCCGCGGTGAATTCCTCGACCACATTTCGCACTTGCCCGACGTGATCCTGGCCAACGTCTATGCCCCCGACCGCATGGTGATCTGGTCGACCAACCCGGCGTTGATGGGCACCACCATTCATGCCGATGAAGACCTGGATCGGGCCTTCGACTCAATGATTCCGGTATCGGCCAGCTATCACGATGTGGACAATACCCGCATGGAACAGAAGTTCGTGACGCCACCGGAATACATCTTCATCGAGAACTACATTCCGCTGTTCGATGCCGATGGCGACAAGGTCACCGCGATGGTCGAGATCTATAAAGAGCCCCAGGACCTGATCAATCGCATGATGCGCGGCCTGGTGCTGATCTGGCTGGCCACGGCCCTGGGCGGCGGCATTATTTACCTGGGGTTGTACTGGATTGTGCGGCGCGCGGCGATTCTGCTGGCGCAGCAGCAAAAGCAGTTGATCACCAACGAAACCTTTGTCGCTCTGGGCGAGATGTCGTCGGCGGTCGCCCACAGTTTGCGCAACCCGCTGGCGACCATTCGCTCAAGCGCCGAGTTGGCCCTTGAGTTCGACAGTGGGCCTGCGCACAAGAACATCAATGACATCATCGGTCAGGTCGACCGGATGTCGAAGTGGGTGCGCGAGTTGCTGCAATCCTTGCGACCGCTGAGTGACGAGGCCGAGCCGGTGAACCTGGTGGCCACGCTGCATGACACGCTCGGCGCTTATGAACAGCAGATCGCCAAGGCCCGGGTCAATGTCGTGTTCGAGCCCAAGGACACGCCGATGGTGTTGAGCCAACCGATACAGCTGACGCAGATCCTCAACAGTTTGCTGGCCAATGCCCTGGAAGCCATGGACGAGGGCGGTACGCTGACCATCACCCTGGAGCCGATCGACTCCCGTAGCGTTTGTGTGGTGATCAGCGATACCGGTAAAGGCATGAATGAAGAACAGCGCGCCATGGCCTTCCGACCGTTCTTCACCACCAAGCGCGGCGGGCTTGGCGTCGGGCTGGTGTTGGTCAAGCGCATCATGGAGCGTTTTGGCGGGGCTGTGGCGCTGGACAGTCGCGAAGGCGAGGGTACGCGTGTCCGTCTGTCGTTCAAGTTGATTCCCTGAAAATGGGGGCGAACTTTCCCCGCTAGCGGGTGTCATTCCCCAGTCGTTTTTCAAGTCATGGCGAAATGATGTTGGTAAGCCATTGTTTCATTGAGTATTAATCCTTTTGTATAACGCTGTTACAAATTTGGCGAGTTAATTGCAAAACCCCCATCACCCCCTTCACGCATACGAGGCGGCTGGTGATGGACAGAAAAGCGCGGTATCCCTTCAAGTGGTTTGGCCTGGCGCCCTTGAGCGTCCTCCTCTCAATGACACTCAGCACAGGGACGCTGCGCGCTGGCCCCATAGACGACGAGCGACAGCCCGAACCGACTGACCCTTCTGCTTATTACGATGAACCGGCGGATGAGCCGGCCGCGTTGAACGCCATCCTCACCATGCCGGAGGCCAACAAAGACTCCTTCGATTTGCCCGACGGGGTCAAAGGCACGCGTGACTCCACGCGGGTAGAAAACATTCTGCCGCCCACGATGCAGACCAGTTTCAACTACCCCACCAATGGCAAGCCGAGCCCGTTGTTTGGTGCCCAACCGTTCACGCAGCAACTGGTGCTGTTCGAGGAATTCGGTCCGGAAAAACTCGACCCCACCACGCCTGCGGCGCCCTTGCCGTTTCCACCGGCGGCCATTGGCCCGTTGCCGCAACAAGACCCCACCAATGCGGCCCGCAGTGCGCCACCCAGCGCGGCGCTCGATGCCTTCATGCGCCAACCGGGGTTGACGCCGTTTCCCAGCCAGTACGCCAACGTGGTGGACCGCAACCCATGGCAGGCGCAGATCGAGTATTTCCTCAACCGTCGCATCGGTTCGTCGGCTGAAGGTCGGCCGCCAGGAAAGGGCTGGTCGCATCAGCGCTGGAACGAGTTCTACCCGCAGATGGCCTACAAGACCGTGCAGACCGGTGCGCGGGTCAACAGCGGCTGGCGTGACAGTCGTCAGATGCACGGCTATGCCGTCGGTGAGTTCGGCCCCGGTGGCCTCTATCACAACGTCGCCGGTGTGCCGGCAACGGATGGCACCGCCAAGGGCGTCGATGCGCGCTTTCACCCGGCCATGCCCGTGCAGAACCACAACTCGGTGTGGACCTTCGACGGCACCCTGCCGCCCAAATTGTTGATGGTGCGTTACGGCCAACCGGTGCTGATGCGCCACTACAACGGCTTGCCCATCGACCCGTCGGCGAACATGGGGTTTGGCCTGCACACCATCAGCACCCACGAACACAACGGTCACGCGCCGGCGGAAAGCGACGGCTATGCCAACGCGTTTTTCTTCCCGGGTCAGTA
The DNA here is from genome assembly GCF_900105115.1 of Pseudomonas mohnii. NCBI lineage: Bacteria > Pseudomonadati > Pseudomonadota > Gammaproteobacteria > Pseudomonadales > Pseudomonadaceae > Pseudomonas > Pseudomonas mohnii. The sequence continues at coordinate 1,087,974 of NZ_FNRV01000001.1, read as the reverse complement.
TTACGACTATCGCTGGCCGATCCAGCTGGCAGGCTATGACAGCATCAACACCGACGCCCATGACCCACGCGCGGCATTCCCCTGCGCACCGGGTGAAACCCTGTGGACCAACGACGTCAATCCCAGCCGCAAGACGTGCGAAAACGGCACGATCAAGATCCGTGGCGACTGGCGCGAAACCATGAGCACCCACTGGTTCCACGACCACATGCTCGATTTCACCGCGCAGAACGTCTACAAGGGCAACGCGGCGATGATGAACTACTACAGCGCCCTGGATCGCGGCAACGAATCGGTGAACGACGGCGTCAACCTGCGTTTCCCCAGCGGCAGCGCCTTGCCGTGGGGTAACCGCGACTACGACGTCAACCTGGTGTTCGCCGACAAGGCCTGGGATCAGATCGGTCAGCTGTGGTTCAACCCGTTCAACACCGACGGCTTTATCGGTGACCAGGTGCTGGTCAACTGGCAATGGAAACCAAGCCTGGATGTGCGTGCCCGCAGCTACCGCTTCCGCATGCTCAACGGCTCGGTATCGCGTTACTACAAGTTTGCGCTGGTGCGTGAAATCAAGGGCACCAGCGGCGAGTTCCAGGGGCCCAAGGGGTCGGGTGTGTCCTATGCCCGCGTGCCGTTCCACATGATTGCCAACGACGGCAACATCATGGAGCACAGCGTGCCTTTCGACGGCACCATGGACCTCGACGCCGACGGCGATAAACAGAACCACAACGCAATCCTGCCCACCCAGGGCATTGCCGAGCGCTTCGACATCATCGTCAACTTCGCGAAAAACGGCATCAAGCCAGGGGACAAGATTTTCTTCGTCAACCTGCTGGTGCACGACGATGGCAAAGGCCCGAAAGAACCGGCCTCCCTGGCTGACGTGTTGTCCGAGAAATACCTGGCGGTGATCAAGCAAACCAGCAAGGGACCGCAGTGGGACAAGGGCGATCCGGCGGTGGGCAAGGTGTTGCAACTCAACGTCAAACCCTACACCGGTCAGGACCTGGCGATGGACCCGGCGCTGTACGAGCCGGCCAAACCGGGCAAGGCTGAAGGCCTGGTGATGATCCCGCTGAAGATCCACCGCGACAACGGCGCCGACAAGGCGTTGCTGGCCAAGGCCCGTCACCGCACCTTCGTCTTCGGTCGGTCCGATGGCACTGATGAAGCACCCTGGACGGTCAAGACCGATGGCGGCTTCGGCTTCCACATGGACCCTCGTCGCTTGAACGCATCGACCCAGTTGGCCAGCGGCCCCACCGATGCCGGGGCAGCCGGTTTCGGCACCCTGGAAGTGTGGAACATCAAGGCCGGCGGTACAGGCTGGAGTCACCCGGTGCATGTGCATTTCGAGGAAGGGATCATCCTCAGTCGCGGCGGCAAGGCGCCACCGGAATGGGAGAAATGGGCACGCAAGGACGTGTACCGCATCGGCTCGGAAAAGGATGGCCTGGACAACGTGGAAATGGCGATCAACTTCCGCGAATTCGCCGGGACCTACATGGAGCACTGTCACAACACCCAGCATGAGGACAACTCGATGCTGCTGCGTTGGGACATTGAGAAGCCGGGGCAATTCCAGCTGATGCCGACACCGCTGCCCAGCTGGGACGGCGTGCGCTACGTGAACTCCGCCGCGTTGCCAACCTTCCGCACGGGCGATGGCTTGGGCCCACAAGTGACCGTTAAACCATGAACCGGGAGGGTGTCGACATGAAGTGGCAAACACCACGCTCACGAGACTGGGGCATGCACCTGGTGCTGGTATTGGCGACCTGCGTGCTGGCCAGCCAGTTGCTGGTCGCCGGCCAGTCGCCGTCGACACCCGCCCCCCTGCCGACAGCCGCTGACACGGCGGTCGCCGACTCCGCCACTCCCTGGGGTGGCGACTATTTCCCCAACACCCTGCTGACCAATCAGGACGGTCGGCAGGTGCGTTTTTTCGATGACCTGATCAAGGGCAAAGTGGTGGTGATCAACTTCATCTTCACCTCCTGCAGCGACTCGTGTCCGCTGGAAACCGCGCGTTTGCGCCAGGTGCAGAAATTGCTCGGCGACCGGGTCGGCAAGGACGTTTTTTTCTATTCCATCAGCATTGATCCCCTGAGCGATACACCCGCCGTGCTCAAGGCTTATGCGCGACGCTTCCAGGTCGGGCCGGGGTGGCAGTTCCTCACCGGGGAATTCGCCGATGTCACCGAGTTGCGGCAAAAACTGGGCTTGTTCATCGAAGGTGTCGATAACGGGCGCAGCAAGGATCACAACCTGAGCCTGATTGTCGGCAACCAGCAAACCGGGCGCTGGATGAAAGCGTCGCCGTTCGAAAACCCGTGGATTCTGGCCGATCAACTGGCCAACACCTTGCAGAACTGGAAGCAACCGAGCATTGAGCAGAGCTACGCCGACGCCCCGCCCATCCGGCCGCCGAGCAATGGCGAAGAACTGTTTCGCACCCGCTGCGCGTCGTGTCACAGCCTTGGCCCGCTGGACGGGCAGGGCATCGGCATGCGCAGCATTGGCCCCGATCTGGTCGGCGTGACCCGACAACGTGATCCGGCCTGGCTCAACCGCTGGATTCGCGAGCCGGACCGCATGCTCGCGGAAAAAGACCCCATCGCCCTGGAGCTGTTCGAACGCTTCGACAAGATACCGATGCCCAACCTGCGGATGGACGAGCATTCGGCGCAGTCCATCATCGACTTCCTCCAGGAAGAAACCGACCGTCAGCATCCGGTCGCGACGTCGTTGGCTACCCGCGCAGAAGAGCCGGAACATCGTCACGCCATCGCGCCGCCCGGCAAGGCACCCGATAAGACCCTGGCGCAATAGTGGCGAAATACTTTCATTGGGCAGCCTATCTCGATCAATGCCACCTACACTGATTCGGAACATGGCTAAGAAGACTGGTTTCAAGTATCCAGGACAGTTCCATGCAGATACTAGAACAACAAAAAACACCTGCGCCTGATACACCGGCCGCACCCGGCAAGGGCTGGCGTCCGGCCTTCAATCTGGTGCGCTGGTTTTCCCTGGCCAGCTTTTTCATCATTGCTGCGGTGGCCCTGGGGCTGGGTTATGTGTCCACGCGCTTCGTGGTCGAAGAGAGCATCGAGCGCGATTCGATGCTCACCGCCCAATTCATTCAGGCCATTGGTGACGCAGAAATTCGCCATGCCGGGATCACCACGACCAGGACCATGGGCGAAATGCTCGACCCGCGGCTGGACAACGCCTACCCCGACGTCAATCCCGGTTCTCGGGCCGCTGCCCGCATAGAGTTTCTCGACCATGTCGAGCACCTGCCGGATTGTCTGTTGGCGGTGGTGTATGCACTGGATCGCACCGTGGTCTGGTCGACCAACCCGGAAATGATCGGCATGCGCGTCGAAGGCGACGAGGAGCTGGACGAGTCCTTCGAAATGAAGGAAACGGTGTCCACCAGCTACCACGAAATCGATGAGGAGCGTCCCGAGCAAAAACTGCTGCGCGAACCCGAGTATTTGTTCGTCGAGAACTACATCCCGATGTTCAACGCCGACAAAAGCAAAGTGATTGCCATGGTGGAAATCTACAAGGAGCCGGTCGATCTGGTGGCGCGCATCCAGCGTGGATTCAAGGCGATCTGGCTGGCGACCCTGCTCGGTGGCGCGGCCATTTACCTGGGGCTGTTCTGGATCGTGCGGCGGGCGGCCATGCTGCTGCAGAGTCAGCAGAAACAACTGATCGCCAACGAGACGTTTGTCGCCCTGGGGGAAATGTCCTCGGCGGTCGCCCACAGTTTGCGTAACCCGCTGGCGAACATCCGCTCCAGCGCGGAACTGGCCCAGGAAATCGCCAGCCAGACCGCGCAGAAAAACATCGGCGACATCATCAGCCAGGTCGATCGCATGTCACGCTGGGTCCGCGAGTTGCTGGTGTCGTTGCGCCCGGTGAATGACGACGATGAAAACGTCGATCTGGTGTTGGCCGTCGACGACGCCCTGAGCGCCTTCGACCCCTTGATCAAACGCTCGAATGTCGAAGTGCGCTTCACGCCCAAGAGTGTTCCACCGGTCGTCAGCCAACAGGTGCTGCTGACGCAAATTCTCAATAGCCTGTTCGCCAATGCGCTGGAAGCCATGCCCAAGGGCGGCGTGTTGAGCATCGATGTCGAATCGACGTCGCCCGGGCAGGTGAGTCTGATGATCAATGACACCGGCAAGGGCATGACCCGGCAACAACAACAATTGGTCTTCAAGCCGTTCTTCACGACCAAACAAGGGGGATTGGGCGTTGGCCTTGCCCTGGTCAAAAGAATCATGGAACGCTTTGAAGGCTCGGTCGAACTGACCAGCCAGGAGCAGGAAGGAACCCGCGTCCGTCTCAATTTTAAAGTGGCAACGGGAGGGGAATATGGAGCACAGCATATTGCTGGTCGAGGATGATGAACTCCTCGCCGAGAATATTCAGACCTACCTGGAGCGCAAGGACTTCGAGGTGACTGTCTGCCACTCGGCGGAAGACGCGCTGGAGCAACTGGGAACCTTCGTTCCCGACGTCGTGCTGACCGACAACTCCTTGCCGGGCATGAGCGGTCACGACCTGATCCAGAGATTGCGCATCAGCGCGCCGGATCTGAAAGTGATCATGATGACGGGCTACGGTAATGTCGAAGACGCCGTGGTGGCGATGAAAGAAGGCGCATTCCATTACGTGACCAAACCGGTGGCCTTGCCAGAGCTCAAGCTGCTGCTGGACAAGGCCCTGGCCACCGATCGGATGGAGCGCACGCTGTCGTTCTACCAGGAACGCGAAGCGCAGAAATCAGGGGTGCAGGCACTGATCGGTGAATCGGCACCGATGGCTTACCTCAAGGGCACCATCAGCCAGTTGCTCGACGCCGAACGCCGCATGACCAACTCCGATCTGCCACCGGTACTGGTGGAAGGCGAAACCGGCACCGGCAAGGAGCTGGTGGCCCGGGCCCTGCATTTCGACGGTCCGCGGGCCAAAGGTCCGTTCATCGAATTCAACTGCGCCTCGATTCCGTCCAACCTGGTGGAGTCGGAGTTGTTCGGTCACGAGAAGGGTGCGTTCACCGACGCCAAGGATCGTCGCCTCGGTCTGGTCGAAGCGGCCGATGGCGGCACGCTGTTTCTCGATGAGATCGGTGAGATGGACCTGCTGCTGCAGGCCAAGCTGCTGAAGCTGCTGGAGGACCGGACGATTCGCCGGGTCGGTTCGGTCAAGGAGCGTAAAGTCGATCTGCGGGTGATCAGCGCCACCAACTGCAACCTTGAACAAATGGTCCAGCAGGGCAAGTTCCGCCGCGACCTGTTTTTCCGTCTGCGTATCATCTCGATCAAGGTGCCGCGCCTGTATGCCAGGGGGGAAGACATTCTGTTGTTGGCCCGCCACTTTCTGGCGACTCATGGCAAACGCTATGGCAAGCCACACCTGCATTTCAGTGATCAGGCCGAAGAATTGATGCTCAATTACAGCTGGCCCGGCAACGTGCGCGAGTTGCGCAACATGCTCGAGCAAACCGTGTTGCTGGCCCAGAGCGACACCATCGCCGCCCATCAGCTGAATGTCTGCCTGAGCCTGATGGACGAGCCGCCGATGTTTCAGCACGAGCCGCCCCCCAGCGAGCCACGTCCGTCCTATAACGGCACCGAGTCGATGAACCTGCCGGAAGTGGAGCGTGACATGGTGCGCAAAATGCTCGACAAGACCGACTGGAACGTCACCAAGTCCGCGCGCCTGTTGGGCCTGAGCCGCGACATGCTGCGTTACCGGATCGAAAAACTCGGCCTCGCTCGCCCGGACAAGCGGCAGTGGTAGTAGGGGGGGGCAGCTTCAAGGGGGCAGCTTCAAGCTTCAAGCTCCAAGCTCCAAGCTCCAAGCTTGAGGCTTGAGGCTTGAGGCTTGAGGCTTGAGGCTTGAGGCTTGAAGCTTGAAGCTTGAAGCTGCCCATTACAGGGCCGGGTCCGGTGCGCTGCGACAGGCCATCATGCACGAGGGGTCGAGGACTTCCTGGTTCACGTAGACACCGCGTTCCGGATCGTAGGAGCGTATGAACACGCGAACGGTAGTATCCGCCACCGTCGGCAGGCGTGAGTCGGAAAACACATGCTCGCTGGAAACCGGGATGAAGTCACCGGGCGCTGTCGGGATGTATGACCCTGGCGGCACGGTGTTTATGGACGGTGGCGAGGGGTGGGCGAAGGGCTGGTCTGCCCCGTAATAATGGAATTCGGTATTGGCCTGGTCGGTTTGCATCAGGCTGTCATCCGCGAGCACCGTCGTGGCGGCAGTCAGGCAGAGGGCAAGTAACAGCGTCTGTTCGGTCTTGTTCATGGCAGCACCTGCGAAATCGGCTTTCGCGCATTTCCCCAAGGCCTTTAACTATAGCGCTCCCGTGGCCAGGCGTCGGTGCGGCTTGGTTTACAAGATCACAACAAAGCCCGGATGGGGCGAATGCCAGGCATGAACTAGAATCGGCGCGGTCAATCAAGACCCGATTCTGGAGTGTGCAATGGAAATGCCGACAAAAGATAAAGCCATCGCCAGCAACCGCGATGCCTGGAATGACTCCGCCCGACACCACAAGGACAGCGCCGAATGGCAGGCGCTGCTGAGCGCGGTGACTCATGCCGATTTCTCTTGCCTGGATGACACCCTGACCGGGTTGCTGACGCAGATCGGGGTCGACGGCAAGGCGGTGGTGCAACTGGGTTGCAACAACGGTCGCGAAAGCCTGTCGCTGTATGCCCTGGGTGCCAGGCATGTGGTGGGTGTCGATCAGTCGGCGGCGTTTCTCGATCAGGCGCGGGAACTGGCGTCGCGCTCACCCCGTGATCCCGAATTCATCGAGGCGGACATTCACCACTTGCCGCTTCAGTTGCAGGGTCGCTTCGACCTGGCGCTGATCACCATCGGCGTATTGAACTGGATGCCGGACATCGGCGAGTTCTTCCGCCACGTGGCACAGACCCTGAAGCCGGGCGGCGCGCTGGTGGTGTACGAAACCCACCCGTTCCTGGAAATGTTCGATCCCGAGTCCGCCGACCCTTTCGGCCTGGACAGCTCGTACTTTCGTGCCGAGCCCTTTGTCCAGAACCAACCGATCGTCTACGAAGGCAAAGTCGAGCAACCGTCGGCTGCGTCCTACTGGTTCGTCCACACCCTGGGTGCCATCTTCACCGGCGCCATCGCGGCCGGATTGCAGATCAGCCACTTCAAGGAGTACCCGCATTCCAACCGCGAGGAACTCTATGATCGCTACCAGCAACAAGCGGCGCAGTTGCCGTTGTGTTTTACCTTGATGGCGGTGAAGTAAGTGGCCAGGCGAAGGGTATCCAATCAGGCATTTCAGTGATTGATGACATGGCCTGGTTGTGCGCAAAGATCAATGCCGAGGGCATGAATGACTTTCAATACCGTGTCGAATCGCGGTTTCGCTCCTGGGGCGAAGGCCTTGTACAGGCTTTCGCGACCCATGCCTGAATCCTTGGCTATCTGGGTCATCCCACGGGCTTTTATCACGTAGCCAACAGCTCGAAGGAACTCCTCATTATCACCCTCGATCAGTACTTGGGAGAGGTACTCACTGATAGCTTCGTCACTGTCGAGCAGTGTTGCCATGTCGAAAGTCGTCAAAGTCTGGCTCAAGGTTAAACCTCCTTTGCCAATTTTTTTGCACGTTTGATATCAGTGCTTTGTGAGGATTTATCGCCACCGGCCAGTAGGACGATGACGACACCGTTTCGCATCGTGAAATAAACTCGATAGCCCGCGCCAGTGTCCACGCGCATTTCGGAAACGCCGTCACCCACTGGCTTGACATCGCCAAGGTTACCCGCAGAAGCGCGCTCAATGCGGCGAGCTATGGCAATCCTGGCTCGCACATCGCGAACTGAAGCGTGCCATTGCACGAAAATGCTGGTTTGCTGAACAAGATAATTCATTACTCAACTGTATCCAAGTGGATACGATTGGGCAGTCAGACATTTCCTTGCGTACTCGTGTTTTTTCCCAAGGGTGTGTAGGGCGATGTGGCTCCGACATCCTGTTGCAAAAGTTGCGAAGGTTTACTCTACCGACTCCGCAGGGTTGTCCAGAGTAAAGCCAGCCACGCCATAGGCCACCCTCGGCACTCCCGGCAGTCGCTGTTCCAGCAGTTCGCTCAGCGACTCGCCCTGATCCAGACAAGCATCGCCAAAGTCGGCACCCAGTTGACTGGGGTGGGCGACGATTTCCAGCAGGCCGTCGTCCGGTGGGGTGGCGTTGCGCAAATCCTGGGGAGTGCCCACGTAGTCGGCGGTGGCGCCGGCCAGGCTGTTCAAGCGGTGATTGAGCAGTTGCTTGAACATGCGTTTGGGCAGGCTCTGCGTGGGCCCCAGATTACGCGCCAGGCGCACGGGAACCCCCTGGTGGGCGGCGAAACGCGCGACGATTTCGCCGATCGGCCAGATGGTGTGCACGTTTTGGTGGGAGTCCAGATGGCTGGGCCTGACACCGTTGTCCAGGCAGCGTTGCCATTGCGCCTCGAGTTCTTCGTGTACGGCGCGGCGATCCTGATGGCCGAGCCAGAGGCGGGCGCGGGACAGGTTGAGGTCGAACAGGCCGGCGCTGTCGCAGAAGGTCCGGCGCGTCAGAATGCGCCGGCTCAACGGGCGGCCAGCGGTGAGGTTGAAGTGCAGGCCGACGCGTCCTTCCAGCAACGGATGCCGGGCCATTGAACACGCCGCTTCAAAGGCCGGCATATTGGCCATGGCGGTGGTGGAACTGATGACTCCAGCCTGAAAGGCACCCAGGATCACCGCGTTGTCGCAGGCACTGAGGCCGAAATCGTCAGCGTTGACTATGACTCGGTGCGGCATGTTCGTCCTCCATGGAAGGTCGGTGGATTCCAACACTCGGAAATCAATCCAAGGGGTATAGACCAGCCTCCAACATCCATCACCGCCAACGGTCAGATGGGTATTTTCCGGTTTCGCGGCCAATTGCGATCAAGCGCTTGCCCCTGCTGGATTTGCTTCACACAGGAAGGGCTGCAAAAGGCGCCGCGCAAATCGATAAACGGTCGTCAGCCTTTTAATTCGCCGCAGACCGGGCGCGGCCGCCATCGTCGACGGACAAAAAACATTCAGTCCCGCTATTCTTGGCCCACGCTCATCCAACAGGTTCTTCCATGCTTGAAGTCCGCGGTGTCTTCAAAAGCTACGCCACTCCCCAAGGGCTATTGCCGGTGTTGCAAGGGGTCGATCTGACCCTGAAACCCGGTAGCAGCCTGGCACTGATGGGCGAGTCGGGCAGTGGCAAGAGCACCTTGCTGCACTTGATCGCCGGTCTGGACAAGGTGGATCGCGGCAGTATCCGCAGTGGCGACCATCGCCTGGAACAGATGAACGAAAGCCAACTGGCGCACTGGCGGCGTACCGAGATCGGTTTGGTGTTCCAGCAGTTCAACCTGATCGGCAGCCTGCGGGTGGAGGACAATCTGGCGTTTCAGGCGCGACTGGCGGGGCGGCATGATCCGCGTTGGCAGGCGCATCTGGTGCAGCGCCTGGGGTTGAGCGAGTTGCTGCGGCGATATCCGGAGCAGTTGTCCGGAGGGCAGCAGCAACGGGTGGCGTTGGGGCGTGCCCTGGCGTCGCGGCCACCGTTGCTGTTGGCCGACGAGCCCACCGGCAGCCTCGATGAAGCCACCAGCGATGACGTGCTCAAGCTGTTGCTGGAACTGCTCGATGACAGCCCGACGACCCTGCTGATGGTCACCCACAGCCCCCACGTCGCGGCGCGGCTGGCCGATAAAGTGGTGCTGCACGGCGGGCGTCTGGCCGGCGCAGGCGCGCGCTGAGATGCGTATCTTCGGCCAGACCTTGCGCGCGTTGCTCAGCCATTGGCGGCTGCATCCGGTACAGTTTTTCAGTGTGTTGACCGGGTTGTGGCTGGCCACCAGTCTGCTGACCGGCGTGCAAGCGTTGAACAGCCAGGCGCGGGACAGCTATGCCCGCGCCAGTCAGTTGATCGGTGGTGAACCCCAGGCCAGTCTCAGTGCGCCGGGGGGCGGGACGTTTTCCCAGCAGTTGTTCGTCGACTTGCGTCGCGCGGGCTGGCCGGTGTCGCCGGTGTTGCAGGGCCGGCTGATACTTCAGGGCCATGAGGAGCAGCGTTTGCAACTGATGGGCATCGAGCCGGTGTCATTGCCGGCCGGTGCGGCGGTGGCCGGGCAGGCCCTGGCCATCGAACAGGTTGTCGGCTTTTTCACGGCGCCGGGCAGCACCTGGATTTCGCCGCAGACGCTAAAGGCGCTGGGGCTGAGCGAAGGGGCGCGCCCGCTCGCGGCAAATGGTCAGATACTGCCGCCCTTGCACGCGCAAGGCGACATGGCCCCCGGGGTGTTGCTGGTGGACATCGGGTTCGCCCAACAGATTCTCGGATTGCCGGATCAGTTGTCGCGTCTGCTGCTGCCCAAGGGCTTCACCGCGACGCTACCGGAGGCGTTCAAGGGGCAACTTCAGCTCAAGACCGCTGGCGAAGAAAACAATCTGGCGCGCCTGACCGAAAGCTTTCACCTGAACCTCGATGCCCTCGGTTTCTTGTCGTTCGTGGTCGGCCTGTTCATCGTTCACGCCGCCATCGGACTGGCGCTGGAGCAGCGTCGAGGTTTGCTCAGAACCCTGCGTGCCTGCGGGGTGAGTGCGCGGATGCTGATCACTTGTCTGGCCGTCGAGCTGGGTGTGCTGGCGCTGATGGGCGGAATGGCCGGCGTGGTTAGCGGCTATTTACTGGCCAGCGTATTGCTCCCGGATGTCGCCGCCAGCCTGCGCGGGTTGTATGGCGCCGAAGTGGCGGGGCAGTTGAGCCTGAGTCCGCTGTGGTGGCTTAGCGGGATCGGCCTCAGCCTGCTCGGTGCCTTGCTGGCCGGTGCCAACAGTTTGTGGCGGGCGGCGCGTTTGCCGTTGCTGGCGCTGGCCAATCCGCAGGCCTGGCATCAGGCCCATGCGCGCTGGCTGCGGCGCCAGGGCTGGGTGGCGGCGATGGCCTTGGTTGTCGCATGGTTGGCGTTGCTGCGCGGTGACAGCCTGGCCAGCGGTTTCGTGCTGATGGCGACGCTGCTGCTGGGGGCCGCGCTGGCCTTGCCGGTGCTGCTCAATACGTTGCTCAATGGCTTGCTCCGAGGCAGTCGATCCGTGCTCGGCCAATGGTTTCTGGCCGATTGCCGTCAGCAATTGCCCGCCCTGAGTCTGGCACTGATGGCCTTGCTCCTGGCGCTGGCGGCGAACATCGGGGCCGGCAGCATGACCGCCGGTTTTCGCCAGACCTTCAGCAACTGGCTCGAGCAACGGCTCACCGCCGAGTTGTACCTCAATCCGCAAAACCCGGCCCAGTCCCGTGAACTGCACACTTGGCTCAAACAACAGCCGCAGCTCACGGCGGTGCTGCCGAACTGGCAAGTGGCGATCCAGTTGCAAGGCTGGCCGGTGGATGTCTTCGGCGTGATCGATCACCCGACTTACCGCGAGCATTGGCCACTGCTGGAAGCCTTGGGCGACAACCCCTGGGATCGTCTGGCCAAGGACGACGCGTTGATGCTCAGCGAGCAACTGGCCCGGCGTTTGAAAGTGCGACTGGGCGATCACCTGACGATTCCCACGCCCACGGGGCCGTGGTCACCGCGCATCGTCGGGATCTACGCCGACTACGGCAATCCGAAGGGCCACGTGCTGGTTAACGTCAACCACCTGCTGCGCGGCTGGCCGCAATTGACGCCTAGCCGTTTCAACCTGCGCATCGAACCGGCGTCGATTGCGCCGTTCGTGATCGCCCTGCAAGCACGTTTCGCGCTGGATGACAGCCGCATCGTCGATCAGTCCCGGCTCAAGGGCTGGTCCTCGCAAGTGTTCGAACGCACCTTTGCCGCCACCGCCGCGCTCAATAGCCTGACGCTGTGCGTAGCAGGTGTGGCGCTGTTCATCAGCTTGTTGACACAAAGCCAAAGCCGCCTCGGACAACTGGCGCCACTGTGGGCGCTGGGCGTGACGCGCCGGCAACTGATGCTGCTCAACCTCGGGCAAACCTGGTTGCTGGCGCTGCTGACGCTGGTGCTGGCGTTGCCGCTGGGCATTGCCCTGGCCTGGTGCCTGGACGCGGTGATCAACGTCCAGGCTTTCGGTTGGCGCCTGCCGTTGCGGGTGTTTCCGCTGCAATTGCTGCAGCTGATGGGGCTGGCGTTGCTGGCAACGTTGTTGGCCTCGGCATGGCCGCTGTATTCGCTGTACCGCACGCAACCGGCTGACCTGCTGAGGACTTTTGCCCATGAGGATTAGGCTGGGCGTATGGCTGATCGCCGCCTTGCTTGGCGGTTGCGATCAGTCGGCGCCGGTAGACAAAGGCTTTGCCGGCCTCGGCAATCAAGCGGCCGCATTCACCCCGGTGGTGCCGGGTCGCGTGTTTGGTTTTCCGGCGGATCATGGCCCCCACGATGGCTTTCGCATTGAGTGGTGGTACGTCACCGCCAACCTCAAGGACGAGCAGGGCCGTGAATTCGGCGTGCAATGGACGCTGTTTCGCAGTGCCCTGACAGCCACGTCCGAGCAGGCAGGTTGGGGCAATCAGACGCTGTGGCTCGGCCACGCGGCCGTGACTTCGGCCTCGGTGCATCACGCCGCCGAACGCTACGCCCGTGGTGGCGTTGGCCTGGCCGGAGTGAGCCTGACGCCGTTCAATGCGTGGATCGACGACTGGCATTTGAGCAGTCAGGCAACGGGTGCCGATCCACTGACAGAGTTGCAACTCAGCGCCCGCGACAAGGGGTTCGGCTATCAACTGCGGCTGACATCGACAAAGCCATGGGTGCTGCAAGGGGATAAGGGGTTCAGCCAGAAATCCGAACAGGGTCAGGCGTCGTATTACTACAGCCAGCCGTTTTTCCAGGCCAGCGGCAGCCTGGAAATCGATGGCCAGCGCTATCAAGTCAGCGGTCACGCGTGGCTCGACCGTGAATGGAGCAGCCAGCCCCTGACCGCCAACCAGACCGGGTGGGACTGGTTTTCCCTGCACCTGGACAGCGGCGAACAGGTGATGCTCTATCGCATGCGGCAAAAGGACGGCGCTCCTTACCTGACCGGTACGTGGATCGACGCCCAGGGGCAGACGCAGTTGTTGAAGGCCGGCGACATCCGCCTCACGGTGAAGGACAGCGCCAGGGTGGCCGGGCGTTCGATGCCGGTCACTTGGTCGATTCAGATTCCCGGCAAGCACTTGGACATCGTCATCAGTGCCCTCAACCCCAACGCCTGGATGAATTTGCGCATTCCGTACTGGGAAGGGCCGGTACGCTTGAGTGGCAGTCATGGCGGACAGGGCTATCTGGAAATGACCGGGTATTGAGCCGGAACACCGAACGCCCCCGACGAGGCGCGACCATCCGGCGAATCCACAGTGCAAGAAACCGCGAGCACTCCCTGATCAGCGTCTATGCTCATCGGCACGGTTGGCGCTTGATCAAGGTGGAGCGCCTTTCGCTGCCATTCTTCACAGGGAAAGTACCGCTATGAAACGTCACACACGCAAGCTCTCCACATTGACCCAGGCGATCAGCCTGGCTGCTGTGCTGTCCACTGCCAGCCTCAGCGCTTTCGCTGCGGACATCCCGCTGGCGGAGTCCGTGATTTCCGATCATGTCACCACCAAAGTCGTGTCGGTCGATGTCCCTAACCGTCAGGTGGTGCTGGAAGGCCCTGAAGGCAATCAGGTGTCGTTGCAACTCACGGACAAGGCCAAGAACCTGGACAAGCTGAAACCCGGTGATCAGGTCAAGGTCGATGTTCTGCACTCGGTCGCGGTCTCCCTCGACACCAGCGTCGACAAAGGCCTGCCTGGCACTGCCGAATACACAGGCGAAGTCCGCAATGCACCAGGCTCGACCAAGCCCGGTGGAGAAGCCTACCGTCAGGTGAAGGTGGAGTTGCAGATCACGGATATCGATCTCAAGCACCATCGTGTGACGTTTAAAAACCCTGCCGGCCAGTCGAAAACGATCGACGTCCAACGACCTGAAGTTCAGGCCAAACTCAAGGACCTGAAAAAAGGCCAGAGTGTGGTGGTGACTTATACCGATGTATTAAAAGTAACAACTTTGAAATAAATGGATATTGGGTTTGCAGGGTGATTGTTCTTGTATAAGCGTTGTGCAAGAACAATCTGCTATTCAGAAATGAGCGGGTGAGTTTGAGTTTCTTTGTTTGAATAAATTGTCCGTTGATATTTCAGCAATAGATGTAACTGCAAATTTCATGTTGTAAACGCGGACTTTCCCGACGACTTCAATTAAAATGCTTCTCGTTCGCCCAGCGCAGGGGCTCTTTACCAGTGCAAGGATTGCCGAGGCCAATGCACTGGGCGAACACTTTGATCAGCCGTCAGTCCTGTCTGTTTTCTTTATGCCCCCCCAAGAAATAAATCGATCGCCCGCGCAGCGCGGTATTGATTGCGCTTGTGCCGACTTTCCCGATTGGCCATGAACGCCACTCATCGAACGCTGAAGTTCCGGATATTTCACCAGGCCACGTTGCGGTCGCTGAAAGGCAACGCTTCAAGCTGTTTGAAGCGCGGGTGCTGACGCCTGTGTAGCGATCAGAGCGCGACTTGTTTGAGTTCAATGTGGCTATCGACAGGCGATTTCGCTTATCACGCAGTATGCTGGGCACCCGGCAAACCGAACGATCAGCACCTTACGAAGGTCATACGGCAGGATCGATGTGCAGCATTGTGCGCATCACGGTTAAAGCCCCCACTGCAGTCCCGAGACGGAGTGAAGACGACATGAAAATCCTGATGGTTTTAACGTCCCACGATCAATTGGGTAACACCGGCAAGAAAACCGGGTTCTGGCTGGAAGAATTCGCCGCCCCGTATTTCGCTTTCAAGGACGCCGGGGTTCAGTTGACCCTGGCCTCGCCCAAGGGAGGCCAGCCACCGCTGGACCCGAAAAGCGATGAGCCGGACGCGCAAACCGAAGCCACCGAGCGCTTTCGCAAGGACTCCGCAGCACAGTCGGCGTTGGCGTCGACGGTCGTACTCAGCTCGGTGAAGGCCGACGGTTACGACGCAATCTTCTACCCCGGCGGCCATGGGCCGTTGTGGGACCTGGCTGAAGACAAACATTCGATCGCCCTGATCGAAGCGTTTTACAAGGCAGGCAAACCGGTCGCGGCGGTGTGCCATGCGCCGGGCGTGTTGCGTCATGCCAAGGGCGCCGATGGTCAGCCACTGGTCAAGGGCAAGAAGGTGACGGGATTTACCAACAGCGAAGAAGAAGCGGTGCAATTGACCCACGTCGTGCCGTTCCTGGTGGAGGACGAACTCAAGGCCAAGGGCGGAATTTATTCCAAGGGACCTGACTGGGCGAGCTATGTGCTGACCGATGGTCTGTTGCTGACCGGTCAGAATCCGGCGTCGTCGCAAGCGGCTGCAGAAGCCTTGTTGGCAAAACTGAAGTAGATACTGCTTTTGTCGGAGCACGGCTTGCCAGTGATGGCGCGGGCGAAATCGCTATCGCTGGCAAGCCAGGCTCCCACAGTTCCGCGTGTTAGAGAGTGCTCAACACGTCGAAACACTGCTCGATCGAACGTCGCTGTGTCTCGGCATACAACCCCAGTTCATCAATCGTCGGACGGCCCAGGGCCTGCTCGAACGCTTGCTGGTTGGAATGCACTCCGTAGTGGGTTTGTGCCGCATCCCCCAGGTTTGACTGGAATATCCCCGCCGCACTGACCGGCAGAAAATCTTCGTACACCAAGGGTTCAACCCGCAGATAGCCACCGCTGACCAGGTCTTCCAGCGTCAAGGTGTTCAGCGCCTTTGCGGCCAGGCCTTGTTCCGTCACGAAATAGCGAAAGTACGCCAGGCCTTGTTGGCGCATGCCTTCATAGGTGTCGGGAAACTCGCTGAAATGTTGCACCATCAGCGCGTTATAGCGTGCGGCGTTGGCTTCGTTGGGGAAATCCTTGAGCTCATCGCGCGCCGCATTGAGCAAGCGGTCGTACAGCGCCCGTCCTTTAGGGGTGAGGGCCGCGCCGCGTTGTTCGATTTCACCGAAGCGGGCGCTGTGGCTGCCCCGGGCCTCGGCCTGATCGGTGAACGCGATCGGCTCGTCGAGTGCCTTGAAACTGGTCTGGCGCAACAGGATCGGGCATTGGCGGCGGGGCGGGCCTTCGATCACGGCTTTTGGGGTGATGCCGCGCGCCGGCATTTGCGCCTGGACGATATCAATGTCCAGGGTGCGCGGCGTCAGGTGATTGATGTGCGGCCCCTTGAAGGCCACCACATCGGCAATCAGGCGATGCTGGGCGCTGAGCTGGCGATACTGCTCGGCGGTGACGGTAGCGCTGTGATGCCAGCGGAAGGTTTCCAGCGCGTGCTCGACGAAATCCCGGGCTTGCGCTTCGGTGAGGCCGCCCTGGGTTTCGGCGCATTCGATCAGGGTCAGCGCGGTGGGGGTGAAGATCGAGCGCTTGTCGAGCGTCGATTGGGCGAATGCCCGCAGCTCCGGATCTTCGATCAGTTCCAGGCGCAACAGCGAGGTGAATACCCGGAACGGGCTGACTTGCAGCGCCTCTTCATGCACGGCGCGAAACGCGGTGGAGTGCACAGGCACCCCGGCCGGCGTCAGGTCGTAATAACCCACCGGTTGCATGCCCATGACCGCGAACAGACGGGCGAGGGTGGCCAGTTCTGCCGCCGTGCCGACACGGATCGCGCCATGGCGCTCCAGGTCCAGGCGCTCGATTTCGCCAGTGCTGTTCAACTGCCGGGCCACTTGCGGATCGCTGTCCAGCACATGACGGTTGGTCTGCTCCACCAGTTCCATCAGCGCGCCGTACAGGGGCACCTCTTCGCGGTACATGTCGGACATCGCTTTGGAGAAGCGTTGGCGGATCAGGTCGGGGCTGACGAAGTTCGGATGATTCATGAACACAATTCCTGGCGCGGTGACGTTGAGCAAAAGATCGCAGCCTTCCGCGTCGCCGACAAACGAAGTTTCTGACGAACTTCATTCTGCAAAGGACTGCATCCTCAATGCAGGCGTTGATCCTGAGGGCTTTCCGAGCGCAGGGATGCCAAAAACTCCCGATACAGGCGCGCCGAACCGGCCGGCGCTTCGACCATGGGCATGTGCCCGATGCCCTCCCAGACTTCCACGCGCAGGTTGGCCAGGCCTTTGCTCCAGATGGCCACGCTGCTGACGTCGATCAAGCGATCCTTGCGCCCCCACAGCAACAGCGCCGGCGCCTGTATGCCTGGAAGCTTCGGCTCCATCGGTGGGCTGGCGCGAAAGTCGCGGAAGATTTCCTCCAGTTCGTCGCGTGCCTGTTCATAGCGATGGGCCATGGCGTCCAGCACCACGCGCGGAACCCAGGGAGGGGCGGCCATGGTCATGCCGTAGAAGTATTTGAATTCTTCCCGGGAGTTGATCAGGAACGGGTTGTGGCCCTTGGCCAAGTGCCGTTCCAGGTCACTGGGTTCGGGCGCGGTGACACCCGCCGGGTCGAACAGGGCGACCGAGGCAATGCGGTCCGGATAGGTGGCCGCCAACCATGCCGCGATGTAGCCGCCCATCGAGTTGCCGATCACATGGACCTTGTCGACCCCACAGACATCGAGCAGCTGGATCATGCGCTTGGCCTGCAGCGGGATGTCATAGCCGCCGCCTTCCTTGAAGCCGGTTTCGCCATGGCCGGCGATGTCGGGGATGATCACCCGGTAGCTGCCGACAAAGTGCCGGGCAAAACGCAGCCAGAGATTTTTGTCGGCACTGAAGCCGTGCAGCATCAAGACGTTGCTGGACGCCTCATAAGGGCCGCCTTGCCAGGTCGAGACGGTCATTTCTGAAATGGGCACGACGATCTTGTGCAACTTGTACAGCTTGGCCTCGGTGGCCACGCTCAAGTCATAAAGCCAGTAGCCGACGGCCGGGTAACTCAACCAGCTCCAGGCGGCAAAGACCGCGATAGCGACAACCAGTAAAAGCATCAGAAGTCTTCCTTCTAACGGTTCAGGACAAGATGTGATCGGCGGGTTTCAGGGCTCGGGTCAAGCGATTGAAGCTGAAACTGAACCCCGGAAACATGGCAATCACATGACCGCTCTTGCTTTGATACCAACTGTGGCAGCCTCCTGACTTCCACACGGTGCGTTCCATTTCTCTATGGATCATTTCAGTGTAGGTACGTTCTGCCTCGGGGCGAACTTCGATGCTGCGTAAACCTCGTGATTCAAGGGTGCGGATGCAGTCGAGGATGTAATTCATCTGCGATTCGATGATAAACAGCGCCGACGTGTGGCCGATGCCGGTGTTCGGACCGGTGACGATAAACAGGTTGGGAAAGTCCGGCAGGCTGGTGCCGAGGTAGGCACGGGGGAACTGGGCCCAGACATCTTTCAGGCGAGTGCCATGCTTGCCGGTGACCGGGTAGGAGATCACCCCGTCGGTGGCGTCGTAGCCGGTGGACCAGACGATCAGGTCCACATCGATGTGTTGCCCGTCCTGCATGATGATGCCGGTTTCATCGAGGGCGGCAATGCCTTGTTCACGGCTGTGCAGCGTCACATTGCTGCGACCCAGTGCCGGGTACAGGGTGCTCGACAGAATCACCCGTTTGCAGCCGATGGTGTAGTCCGGCGTGAGTTTTCGCCGAAGTTCGGCGTCCGGTACCTGGCGTTTGATGAAGCGCAAGGCCTGGTGCTGGACCATGCGTATCGCCGGTTTCGAGTATTTGAAGGCAATCACCCGGGTTTCGAATTGCCAGTAAATTAGCCAGCGCAGCAACGTGTAGGCTGGTTTGAGCCCGAGCAACCAGCGCTGGAAACGGCCAAACGTGCGGTCAGCCCGAGGCAACACCCAATGGGGTGTACGCTGGAATACGTGCAGGTGCGCGACATCCGGGGCAATCGCCGGAATCACCTGGGCCGCACTGGCGCCACTGCCGACGATGGCCACGCGTTTTTGTCGGTAGTCGTAGGTGTGATCCCAGTTGTTGGTGTGAAAAGTCTTGCCCTCAAAGCGTTCCTGGCCCTCGAAGTGCGGGACCACCGGCTGGCTCAGCGGCCCGGTGGCATTGATCAGGAACTGCGCGTAGAAGGTGCCCTTGCCGGCTGTGTGGACCGCCCAGCGTTTGCTTTCGTCGTCCCATTCGACGCGTTCGACATTGGCCTGCAGTTCCACCCGGTCGCGCAGTCCGAAGTGCTCCACGATATAGCGGGTGTAGCGATGCAGTTCGGCCTGTTCGGCGAACATCTGCGTCCAGCGGTAGGGCGCGAAGGACAGCGAGTAAAGGGGCGAGGGCACGTCGACCGCCGCGCCTGGATAGGTGTTCTGGCACCAGGTGCCACCGAAGAAGTCACGCCGCTCGAGCAGGCGGAAGTCGGTGATGCCAGCCTTGAGCAAGTTGACCGCCGCACACTGACCACCAAAGCCGCTACCTATGATCAACACCTGAAAGGTCTGCATGGGCCTCCTCTTTCTCGTTTTCGCGTCAAGCCTGTCTTCATGTATAGCCAAACATTGAGCGTACGTTCGACGGCTATGCCACGGTATTCATCCCGCCTACCGGTGATGGCTATTTGACGTTACCCTGTTAGACTCCGAGAAATACGCGCAACCCTGGAATCATCAGGTACCGCTCTGTGGAGAGGTCCCAATGGGAAAGACGGGAGTGAAAGGACTTTCACTGGCCAGGAGGCTCTACACGTCGCGCATGCTCGGCCTGGTGCTGGGGCTGTTGTGCGTGAGTGTGGCGATGTACCCCCTGAACCCGGCTCCCTGGGTCTGGGCATTGATGTTGTTCAACGGCCTGATCTGGCCGCACCTGGCCTATCAATGGGCGCGTCGAGCCAAGGCTCCCTATCATGCCGAACACCGTAACCTGCTGGTTGACGCCTTTCTGGGCGGCTTCTGGGTGGCGGCCATGCAGTTCAATCCGTTGCCCAGCGCGACCACCATTTCCATGATGGCCATGAACAATGTGGCGATCGGCGGCTTGCGTTTTCTGTTGGCGGGCAGCGTCACGCAGATCCTTGGTATCGGCATCGGATGGCTGATTTTCAAACCGCTGTTCATTCCAGAAACCAGTCAGTTACAACTTTACGCCTGCTTGCCCTTGATGTGTTTTTATCCGCTGGCGCTGGGCTGGCTCTGCTTTCGCCAGGCCCATACCCTCGGCCGGCAAAAAAGTGAATTACTGGCCCTGAGCCGAACCGACAGCCTGACCGGTCTGCTCAACCACGGCGCCTGGAAGGATCAACTGGAAGTCGAGTTTCAGCGCTGCCAGCGCCAGCACCAGGGCGGGGCGATTGCGCTGATCGACATCGATCATTTCAAAAACATCAATGACACTTACGGTCATGTTGCTGGCGACATCGTGTTGCGGCAGCTGAGCAAGATGCTCAAGCAGAACCTGCGGGCCACCGACGTCGCCGGGCGTTATGGCGGTGATGAGTTTTGCGTGATTCTTCCGGATTTGCCCTTGAACAACGCGGCGGCGGTCATGGAGGCGCTGCGTGATCGCTTTGCCACGTTGGGCTACGAGCAAAACCCGGCGCTGAAAGTCAGCTTGAGCATCGGTTTGGCTGCGTTCAATCCCGGTCACAGTGATGCGACCTTGTGGCTCAGTGATGCCGATCGGGCGTTGTATGAGGCCAAGACGACGGGGCGTAACCGGGTCATTTGCTGCGGTGATGGTCGCTCTCAGTATGAGCTGCTCGATTCGGTTTGATGTTTATTGAGGCGGCCTGACAGCCGACCAGTCACCTGCAGGTGTACCGGGTTCACTGTAGGAGCGAGCCTGCTCGCGATGAACGTCCAGGCAACGCGGGCATTCAGACAGCCCGTGTCATCGTTGACGTCCATCGCGAGCAGGCTCGCTCCTACAGGGGCTCTGGCGAATGAAGTGGACCTTGTCGGTCTGGTCCTTGCCACACCCCGGCCTGCCGCACTTGGATATCGCACTTCGGCGGCCTGACAGCCGACCAGTCACCTGCAGGTGTACCGGGTCCACTGTAGGAGCGAGCCTGCTCGCGATGAACGTCCAGGCAACGCGGGCATTCAGACAGCCCGTGTCATCGTAGACGTCCATCGCGAGCAGGCTCGCTCCTACAGGGGATCTGGCGAATGAAGTGGACCTTGTCGGTCTGGTCCTTGCCACACCCCGGCCTGCCGCACTTGGATATCGCACTTCGGCGGCCTGATAGCCGACCAATCACCCGCAGGTGCACCCTATCCAATGTAGGAGCGAGCCTGCTCGCGATGAACGTCCGGGCAACGCGGGCATTCAGACAGCCCGCGTCATCGTTGACGTCCATCGCGAGCAGGGGATGGGGTTTCACGCTGTTACGTTTGCGCACCATCACTCTTTAACGTGCATGAACTCTTCGGCCCAACGGATGTATTCCGCTGGCTGCGTATAGGTATGTGTCAGTTCCGTCGCGCTCAGGTCGGCGGCCTGGGTGAAGATCTGTCGTTGCTCGCGCAGGCTGTCGTAGGTGGCCTTGATCGCGGCGAAGTAGGCGCCGTGGCCGTCGATGACGATGCGCACGCCCAGTTCGGCCAGGCGTTTGTCATCACGCAACAACGGATTTCCGTAGGTCACGAGCATCAGCGGCACACTCAGGTGCTCGGCGATTTGTTCCAGATGGTCGAAATCCTTCACGCCAACCATGCAGATGCCATCCGCCCCGGCGGCCTGGTATTGCTTGGTGCGGCTGATGATTTCCTGCACCGGAAGAATCCCTGCGTGGGTGCGGGCGATGATTGCCAATTCCGAGTCACACCGGGCTTCCAGGGCCGCGCGGATCTTGCCGACGCCTTCGGCAACGGTGATCAGGTCCGTGGATTTGCGGCCGAATTGCGCCGGCAGCAAGGTGTCTTCGATGGTCAGGGCGGCCACGCCGGCACGTTCGAGCTCGACGATGGTGCGCATGACATTGAGGGCGTTGCCGTAACCGTGGTCGGCGTCGGCGATCACCGGCAGTTGGGCGACGCGGCCGATGCGGGTGGCCTGCTCGGCGAACTCGGTGAGGGTGATCAAGGCGAAGTCTGGGGCACCCAGTACCTGCAGCGACGCGACCGACCCGCCGAGAATACCCACTTCAAACCCCAGGTCCGCCGCAATGCGCGCCGACATCGGGTCGAAGACCGACGCCGTGTGGTAGCAGGTGTTGGATGCGAGTAATTGACGAAAACTGCGGCGCAAATCTTGATGAGAAAGCCTGGACATATGAGTTCCACCAATGGGAATGGAAGGGCTTGAGCAAAAGTGTCAACGCCGAAGACGTAAAAGGCTATCACGGGGGGCGGTCGAGAATGATGACGAATTTGCAGATGACGCCCAACAGTGGGCGACTCGGGAGCGATTACGCTGCCACCGCCTGCGGCTGTTGTGGGCGCAGCGGTACGGCGCGGACCGAGTCGCCGGGTTGCAGTTGCAGGCGTTTGACGGTGAGACGGTCGACGATCAGGCGGTCGCCCACTTGGCGCGCCGGGGTGGCGGTGATGCGGCAGTTTTCCAGGCGACGGTTGTGGATCAGCCACATGGGAGCCTGATCGTCCGGGGGGGCGATGGTCAGCTCCAGTAGCTGGCTGTCGCGCACGCTGCGGATGCTCGAAACGGGGGACTCGATCACCGGGCCGGCGTCGAAGATGTCGATGTAACCCTTGTGGGCAAAACCTTCGGCGGTGAGGATCTTCAGGGCCGGCTCGGCCTTTGCGTGAGGCTTGCCGATCACCGCCTGGGCCTGTTCGGTCAGCAGGCAGGCGTACAGCGGTTGGCGCGGCATCAGTTCCGCGATGAACGCTTTGTTGCCCAGCCACGACAAGTGATCGGCGTGCTTGAAGTCCATTTTGAAGAAGTGGCGACCGACGCTGTCCCAGAAGGGAGAGCAGCCATTTTCGTCGGCGCTGCCGCGCAGTTCGGCGATTATCTTGTCCCCGAACAGGTGCGCAAACTCGGCCACGACCAACAAACGCCCCAGGGACAGCAACCGGCCGTCATGGCTCTGACGTCGATCGGGCCGCAAGAACAGCGAGCGCAGATCCGATTGACCGGTCATTTCATTGTTCATGAACAAGGTCGGGATGTGCCGCTCGATGCCAAGGTCCGGTGATGAGCTGATCGTCTGCCCGACCCGGTAGCTGTACCAGGGTTCGCGCAGGCCCACGGCCCCGGTCAGGGCGCTGACGCCCACCACTTGCTGGTCGTCGTCTTCGAGGACGAACAGGTAGTCGGCGTCGGCGCGCTCGACTTGTTCGGCGAAGGTTCTTTGCGCCCAGCGCAATCGGTGAAACAGGCGCTCTTCGTTGGCCGGCAGCGACGTCAATCCGCAACCAGCCTGCCGGACCAGTGCGAGCAAGGCGGGCAGATCGGTCACCTGGACCGGACGAACTATCATGCTGCAACTCCTTGCGCGAGCCTGCACGGGGACGGTCGTTGTGCGCCGTGAGGGAAGCGGATCACAAGGCAATCAGCCGGATCGGGCTGCCTTCGCTCACCTTCAGGGCCGCGCACATCTCGGTGTCCAGGGTCAGGGGCTGCCCGGCGCGGTAGTCCAGGTCGGCGACGATGGCGCGGTAATTCTCCAGCGAGTCATTGCAAAGCAGATAGCGGCCACGGGCGTCGATGGATGAGCCGGGTTTCACCGTGGCGGTCGCGCTTTGCGCGATGGAACGAATGCCACCGGTGCGTGAATACAGCGTTGGGCCGCCGTCAAAGAGATCGACATAACTATTAGTTTGGAAACCCTCGCGCTCGAGGATATCGAAGGCCTCCTGGCCATCGGGGTGAACCCGGCCGATGCAGTCTTGCGCGGCCTGGGGCAGCATTGGCACGTAGATCGGGTATTGCGGCATCAGTTCGGCAAGAAACGCCCGACTCTCAAGCCCGCAGAGCCGCTCGGCCTCGACATAGGGCAGGTCGATGAAGTGCTTGCCCAGCGCATCCCAGAATGGCGAATGCCCGTCATCGCTGCTGAAACCAACGATTTCGCTGATGACCCCGTCGGCAAAGCGCGGCGCGTGGGCGGCGATGAACAGCAGTCGCGCCCGTGACAACAGTTCGGAGTACGCCGTGCGCACCAGCGTTGGATCGATATGAAAACCGCGCAGCAAGGTATGGCCGCCGAGGTCGTGGCACAGCGACAGAGCCGGCACGCCATGCTCGATGTTCAGCTCCCGCGAGGCACTGTTGAAGTGACGGTTGCGCAGGCTGTAGAACGGCTCGCTGAAACCCGCCGTGGCGAGAATTTCCGAGCAGCCCGCCAGTCGCCGCGTCGTCGAATCTTCCAGCACGAAGAAGTAACTTTCCGGGCCCGGGCTCTGGACGGTTTGCTCGAACGAGGTGCATGAGTCGAGAATTTTATCGTGCAAGCATTCGCGGTCGTCTGGCAGCGACGTGACGCCCACCAGGCTTTCGCGGGCCAGCCGCTGCAATTGGGGCAGGTCGGTTAACACCACTGGACGCAACACCAGCATGGATGCACTCCTGTATCAAAGCGTTCGGTGGCTGGCACCGAACCTGACGATCACTGTCGGTTTCCACGGATTGATCGGCGGTTGTCTTGTCTGACGCCGCTCTTTTTCAGGGGCTATTGCGGATTGACCACGCGCGGTATCAGGCCTGCCTCGTTGCAGAGGCCGGGACTGATCAGGTGGCGCGTGGCTGTGGACGGTGAACTGTCCAGACGGGTGTCAATGATCGGGTCGTTAAATGAGGGCATCCGGGCTCCTGCAGGATGGGGGCGATAATCCGTTGAAATCAGTATTTAATTAAGGCGCACGGCCTGTCTAGTTAATTTTGCTGCGGTTTTTCAACGCCGAAAATTGAGCGAAATGCCTGTACGCCGATGGCGACGGGGATGACGGTCAACCGTGTAGGGCATTGCCTATAAAGAGATCGGAGACGGCTTTTGTTGTCAGACGAAATGCCCCTTCGACAACCTTTCTTGCGGCACAATTGCGCGACCACCGGCAAGTCGCCGTACCTTACTTTCTCTCGACAGAGTAATCCTTCGTGCAGGCGACCCGTTTGACCCTGATATGCCACGCTCGAACCGTCGCACAAAAATTGGCGAGGTTTCCTACGGATGAACCTCTGGAGATGGATTGGCAATCGGCACGGGGTTCCCGTCGTGCTCAATTCAAAAATGCTCCACGGCTGTTGTGCGGCCCGGAACTGCGTACCCGGCAGACCGCCGAACTGTTCGGCAGCCACGCTGAGGTAGTCGAGGCATTGCGCGATTGCGATGTCGGGCGCTGGAGCGGTCAGCGCATCAATGACCTGCAAAAATCCGAAGCGCGATGGCTGCAGTCCTGGCTCGCCGACCCGACTTCGGCGCCCCACGGTGGCGAGTCGGTGATCCAGGTGACTGAACGGGTGGTCGCCTGGCTGACGACATTGCAGGCGACACCGGGGCATGTGGTGGCGGTGACGCATCCGTTTGTCATCCGCGCCGCGCTGACATACGTGCTGCACGGTTCGGCATTCAATCTGATTGATGTCGAGCCGCTGTCGAGCGTCGAACTCCGGTTCCAGGGTTGCTGGCGATTGCGCTTGGCGGGCGCTGAGCCCGAGGAAAGATGCGGATGAAAAAAATACTGGTCATCGGCATCGGCGCCGGCAACCCTGACTACATCACGATTCAGGCAGTGAAGGCGCTGAACAAGGTCGACGTGTTTTTCCTGATGGACAAGGGCCAGAGCAAGGACACGCTGATCGACCTGCGCCGTGACATCTGCGAACGCTACATCACCGATCGCCATTATCGCTTCGTCGAAGCCCGCAGCCCTGAGCGCGAGCGCGGTGATGTGGACTACAAGGCCAGTGTCGATGACCTGAACCTGGCCAGGCAGCGAACCTTCGAGAGGCTGATCAATGAGGAAATGTCCGACGACCAGTGCGGTGGTTTCCAGGTTTGGGGTGACCCGGCGTTGTATGACAGCACCCTTCGCATCTTGCAGGCGATTCTGGCGTCAGGCGCCTGTGCCTTCGAATTCGAGGTCATCCCGGGCATCACCAGCGTTCAGGCGTTGGCGGCGCAGCACAAGGTAGCGCTCAATCAAATTGGCGGTTCGATTGAAATCACCACCGGCCGGCGCCTCGCCGCCGGTCAGGTGAGCGATACCGACAGCCTGGTGGTGATGCTCGATGCCCAGGATGCCTATCATCAGGTAGCGGATCGGGAGACCGACATTTACTGGGGGGCCTACCTGGGGACGCCGGATGAAATCCTGATCAGCGGCAAGCTCAAGGATGTGGCGGATGAGATCGAGCGGGTGCGCAAGGCGGCCCGCCTGGCCCATGGCTGGATCATGGACACCTATCTGTTGCGTAAGCCTTGAGGCCTTTCTTGGCTGTTCGGGCGGCGTTCTGACGATGGAGCCCACTAAGCTACCTCAGGAAAGGGCCTTGACCCCACGCCCAAACCGCTCCCGATACACCGACGGCGGTACGCCGACCACGCTGCGAAACGCCACCCGAAAGCTCTCCACCGAACGATAACCACAGCGCTGGGCAATCTGCTCGGTGTTTTGATCGGTGCTTTCCAGCAGTTCCCGGGCGCGGCCCAGGCGTTCATGCTGCAGCCAGGCCTTGGGTGACTGGCCGCTGGCTTCGCTGAAGCGGCGCAGGAAGGTCCGCTCGCTCATGGCCGCTTCGCTGGCCAGGTCACGTACTTCCAGCGGCTCATGCAAACGCTCCCGTGCCCACTGCATGACGCGGGAAAGATCACTGCGCGGCGCGGGACTGACCGGCGTCGGAATGAATTGCGCCTGGCCACCGGTGCGTTGCGGCGACATCACCAGCCGCCGTGCCACCGAATTGGCCACTTGTGTGCCGAAATCCCGAGCCACCAGATGCAGGCACGCGTCGATGCCGGCAGCGCTGCCCGCCGAGGTAATCAACGGGCCTGAATCGACATACAACACATCGGGGTCCACCCGAATGTTCGGAAAGCGTTGCGCCAGCTCCGTGGTGTAACGCCAGTGCGTGGTCGCACGGTGACCATCGAGCAAACCGGTGGCGGCCAGCACGAATACCCCGGAACAGATCGACAGCAACCGTGCGCCCCTGGCATGGGCCTGGCGCAGGGCGGCGAGCAGTGTCTCGGGCACCGCTGCCTGGCGGTCGCGCCAGCCGGGAATGATGATGGTCCGGGCCTGTTCGAGCAGTTCCAGGCCGCCATCGGCCAGCACCTGGATGCCACCCATGGCGCGCATCGGTCCCTGATCGACAGCGGCGACGCAGTGCTCGTACCAAGGGAAATCGAACTCCGGCCGCGCCAGGCCGAAGATCTCGACGGCGATGCCGAACTCGAACGTACAGAGGCCGTCGTAGGCCAGAATGGCGACCGATCCTGGGGTTGGCTGCATTTGGCGGAAAATTCCCGGTGAGTGTCTTGTGCGCCACTTTAGCCGCAATGGGCAGGCGGATAAAGTGTGTTCACACCCAACGACACTTAGGAGTACTGCCCATGACCAGCCTGGTTCGCGAAATTCCCGCCGCCCCCTCGGCCATTGCCCTGATGCACTTCAGCAATCGCCTGACGTTCGAAACCGACTGCTCCGACGTCCATGGCAGTCAGGCCGCTGGCGAAGTTGATTTCATTCTGTTGGACGTGCGCGGCCCGCTGGCATTCGAACGTGGGCATGTACCGGGGGCGATCAATGTTCCGCGGCGATTGCTCAGCGCTGAAGGCCTGGCGGCTTACCCGAAAAACACCCTGTTCGTGGTCTATTGCGCCGGCCCTCACTGCAATGGCGCGAACAAGGCAGCGGTGAAACTGGCGGCGCTGGGTTATCCGGTCAAAGAGATGATCGGTGGCGTGACAGGATGGCTGGATGAAGGATTTAAATTAAGCGTCGCGGTGCAACCTCCAGCCACAGCGCCCATTGGATGTGAATGCTGAACAACGGTGGCGAGGGAGCTTGTTCCCGCTAGGCCGCGAAACGGCCCCACATCAGTCGACTCAATGCTCTTGACGATCGCGTACCCAGGTTCACAGGTTCAGCGTGTGCCTGACGACGCGTCCCACCACCCATCCAGCGTCGCCTGCAACCACTCGAACACGGTTGCATGGGCGGCGCTGTCCTGCTGACCCCGCGGCAATGGCGATTCATCCGCAAAATGCTCATTCAGAACAGCCACCGATTCGGCGTTCCACTCCGGATGAAACTGCAGGCCCATCCGAGTCGGCCCAGCGCGGTACATCTGCTGTTCGCACTGCATGCTGCTGGCCAGCAGTTGCGCATTGGGTGGCAGGTCGATGGCGTCTTCGTGCCACTCCAGCACCTGCAGCGACTGGCCATCGACAAAAGTCACGGGCGTCCATCCGGTTTCCATTCTGTCCATCCGCCGCACATTCCCGCCCAGACTCAGTGCCAGTAACTGCGCCCCCAGACAAATCGCAAACACCGCTGCGCCTTGATCCAGGCTGGCCGCCAGCCACTGGCGTTCGGTTTCCAGCCATTCTGGCCCGGCGTTGGCCTCATGAGGCCCACCCAACAGAATCACGGGGGCTGCACTCACGGGCGGCAACTGGCCGAGGTCGGCGCGAAATACGTTCAGGGTCAAACCACGGGATTCGGCCCACAGGGCAATAGCGCCGGGACCTTCAGCAGGATGGTGCTGGATCAGATTCAAGGACGGCATCACGCATCTCTTCAGGGGCAGTTAGTCGGTCAATGTGCCGCAAAAAGTGCCCGGTCGCCAGCGCGATTCTTGGGTCGGAAAATAGCTGAATTCTTGTAAGTTTTTTTTCGATTTGGCGGATTGTCTGACAGCCTTTGCACCGCGATGGCGCACACCACATGGGCCTTTATTCCTGCGGCCACTTTTATGTAAGTATTTGTCGCTTAAACACAATTTGCCCTCCTGAAGCCACTCTAGACTGCCGACCACTTCGGTCTTTACCAGCCACAAGCTACCGACCGAAAGCTGCCAATAAAAGCCTCCGCACACAGGAGTTATAAATGAAGAAGCTAGTGATGTTCGGTGCCCTGGCACTGTCGATGCTGTCCCTGACCGCAGTGGCCGAAGACGCCAAGCCGATCCGTATCGGTATCGAAGCCGGTTACCCACCGTTCTCGATGAAAACCCCTGACGGCAAACTGACCGGTTTTGACGTGGACATCGGCGACGCCCTGTGCGAGCAGATGAAAGTGAAGTGCACTTGGGTCGAGCAAGAGTTCGACGGCCTGATCCCGGCACTGAAGGTCAAGAAAATCGACGCCATCCTGTCGTCCATGACCATCACCGACGACCGCAAGAAGAACGTCGATTTCACCATCAAGTACTACCACACCCCGGCGCGCTTCGTGATGAAGGAAGGCTCCGATGTGAAGGACCCGCTGACCGAACTCAAAGGCAAGAAAGTCGGTGTGCTGCGCGCCAGTACCCATGACCGCTTCGCCACTGAAGTGCTGCAACCGGCCGGCATTGTCCTGGTGCGTTACGGCTCCCAGCAGGAAGCCAATCTGGACATGGTCTCGGGACGCGTTGACGCGCTGCTGGCCGACTCGGTCAACCTGGACGACGGTTTCCTGAAAACCGACGCGGGTAAAGGTTTCGCATTCGTAGGCCCTGAGTACAACGATCCGAAATACTTCGGTGGCGGCGCTGGCATTGCCGTGCGCAAAGGCGATAAGGAACTGGCGGACAAGTTCAACACCGCTATCACCGAAATCCGCGCCAACGGCAAGTACAAGCAAGTGCAGGACAAGTACTTCAAGTTTGACGTTTACGGCGAGTAATCGAACCGTGCAAAAGGTGGCAACCGTTGACGCGGTTGCCATTTTTTTATGATTTGCAATCAGGCCGTGATCCCTTGTGGGAGCGAGCTTGCTCGCTCCCACAAGGGATCCTGGTGCCGCTGACATCGGAGCGCCCCATGCAACGCATCAATCACTCTCTGCCCTGGAGCCATCTGGGAACCGAACGCACCCTCAGCGTATTCCGTTATGGCGCGGGTACTCGCAAGGTCTACATCCAGGCCAGCCTGCACGCCGACGAGTTGCCCGGCATGCGTACCGCCTGGGAACTGAAAAAGCGCCTGGCCGAGCTGGAAAACCAGGGCCAGTTGCAGGGTGTGATCGAACTGGTACCGGTGGCCAACCCCATCGGGCTGGATCAGCATCTGCAAGGCAGCCACATGGGCCGCTTCGAACTGGGCAGCGGCAAGAACTTCAACCGCTCGTTCGTCGAACTCAGCGCACCGGTGGCGCAGTTGATCGGTGATCGCCTGGGCAGCGATGCCGAGGCCAATATTGCGCTGATTCGCCAAACCATGGGCCAGGTACTCGACGGTCTGCCGAGCCCGGCTTCGCAGCTGGAAGCCATGCATCGCCTGTTGCTGCGCCACGCTTGCGACGCGGATATCACCCTCGACCTGCATTGCGACTTCGAAGCGGCGATTCACCTTTACGCCCTGCCGCAACACTGGCCGCAGTGGCGATCCCTGGCTGCGCGCCTGAAGGCCGGTGTCGCGTTGCTGTGCGAAGATTCTGGCGGTAGCTCGTTCGACGAGTCTTGTTCCTCGCCATGGTTGCGTCTGGCCAGGGCGTTCCCCGAGGCCGCCATCCCAGCGGCTAACCTGGCGACCACCCTGGAGCTGGGCAGCATGGGCGACACCCGCGTTGATCAGGCCCAGGCCAATTGCGAAGCCATTCTCGGCTTCCTCGCCGAACAGGGCTTCATCAAGGGCACCTGGCCAGCCGCCCCGGCGCGATGCTGTGAAGGCATGCCGTTCGAAGGCACCGAATACCTGTTCGCACCGCATCACGGCGTGGTCAGTTTCCTGCGCGATGCCGGTGAGTGGGTGGAGAAGGGCGACGCGCTGTTTGAAGTGGTCGACCCGTTGAACGACAAGGTCACCACGGTTTGTGCCGGCACCAGCGGCGTGTTGTTCGCCATCGACCGTGGCCGTTACACGCAGCCGGGCACCTGGCAGGCGAAGGTCGCCGGACGAGATCCGATTCGGGTCGGCAAGCTGATCAACGACTGAGCCGATTCACCTGCAGACGCTGGCTGGCCAGCGATGGGGTTGCTGAGATCGCCATCGCTGGCAAGCCAACGCCTTCACAGGGGAGTGCGTAGCCGGGAAGAGGTGTTAGGCTCTGTCCCGAATCCTGCGCACTGTGAAGGAAGGTCCATGTTGAAATTTCTTGCTCTGCTCACGCTGCTGGCGTCCGCCGCTGTCCACGCTCAAGCCCCGTTGCAAACCGATCTGCCGCTCAAGTACCTGGAGCAGGCCAACGTCGATTCTCGCGATCAATCCCTGGTGATCTTCCTTCACGGTTACGGCAGTAACGAGCAGGATCTGTTCAGCATCAAGGATGACTTGCCCGCGCAATACACCTACCTGTCGGTCCGTGCGCCGATGGTGATGGAAGAGGGCAGTTACCAGTGGTTTCGCAAGAAGGGTGAAGGTGCCTACAACGGCGAGACAGATGATCTGAAGACCAGCGCCCAATTGCTGCTGGATTTCGTCGCCCAGGCGGCGAAGAAATATCACACCGAGCCGGACAAGGTGGTTCTGGTGGGATTCAGCCAGGGCGCGATCATGTCGTACGAGGTCGCCCTGCGCCACCCCGAAGCGGTGGGCGGGATCGCGGCATTGAGCGGACGGATTCTGCCGGTGCTCAAATCGGAGCTGCAACCGGATGAAAAACGCCAGTCGCTGGCGATTTTCATCGGGCATGGCACGGCGGATAAACGCCTGCCGTTCAGTGACGGCACCGAGGCCAACAGCCTGCTCAAGAGCGCGTCACTCGAACCCGAGTTTCACGCCTACGAAGGGGTTGGCCACAACATCAGCGCCGACGAGCTGAAGGATTTGAGTGCCTGGCTGCAGCGCCTCAATCCTTGATGTTCATTTGCCGCTGACGATCTGCTTGATCAGGGTTTCGTGGGCAGCCATGTCGCCGGGACGGGAAATCACCCGGACCACGGTCATGTGACTGCCGGACGCCGCCATCAACGTCGTATTGAGGGTCTGGCCACCTCCCTGGGTGGCGGTGCTGTCGACCTGGCGCAGGCCCAGTCCGGTGCTTTTCAGGGTCAGGCTTTTTTCGCTGAGTTTGTTGTAATCCGGCAGGGCCTTGCGTTGCGCGGCATCGAAGTCGGCTGCGGTGCCGTCGAGAAACTCGCCGTCGTTGTCCTTGACCTTGACCCCTTCCGGCAGGCTGTTTTCAGCGGCGATCACCACGGTCTTGGTGGTCTCGTTGCTGTACATGGTGCCGCTCGCACCGGTGGGGCTGGTCGGCAGCGGGCTGGCGACGAAGCCTTTGGGCAGGGTGAAGGTGAACTTGCCGCCGAGCAGGGAGACTTTTTGCGCCGGTGCGGTGTCCTTGGCCGTTGCCTTGGCGGCGTACGCATTCAAGGCCCCAAGACTGGTCGCCGCTGCCAGCAACAGAACAACGGCTTTTTTACTCAACAGTGACATTCGAAATCTCCAGGGATGGACGCGCGATGGGGCGGCGATCATCCCATGGAGGTTATGGTGGGTTCCAGTGCGGACTAACGGACGGTGACTGATGCTCAGGGGTATTGCTGCCTGGCGTGTAAAACGCTCACGATTTCGATTCGATCCGTGACTTGATAAACCACCAGGTAGTTGGGGTGCACAACAATTTCCCGGGTACCAGGCACTCGACCAAATCGATAGAGATAGGGGTGTTCAGGAAGGGCTGAAGTAGCAGCTTCAATGGCTTGGGACAGGTCGATCGCTGCTGCCACGTTACGATCGCCAATGTAATTAAGGATTTGCCAGAGTTCGGCCCGCGCTTCAGGCCGCCACTCAATCAGCATTGCGCTTGTTGCGCTTCGATTCGATAAGGGCTCGCATTTCAGCCATCACTTGATCGTGCGGGATACTTGGGCGTGGATCATCCAATGAAGCCTGGACCTTCGCACGGAACCAACGGTCGTAGCGGGCGGCCTGCTCTTCGGTTTCGAATTCTGAAACGATGGGGGAAAGTTCGGCGCTCATGGTGGCCTCCGGAATCAATGCTTGTCAGTCTAATGGGTATGTGGCGAGTTGTCGTTGCTGTCTGGATGAAGTACAGCTTGCCAAGGTGCCGGTTGACGACTCCCGCCAAGGCAGATCGTAGTATCCAGGCTTCCGACGGCCAACCCTGAAATGCCGTCGGAAATTTCCTCGTTCGTTCTACGAATCATCCGTTGCAGGGGGATGAAGACAGTACATGGTGGGGCAAGCCCCCCTCGCCACAAAGTCTGGCTTGGTCAAGCCTCCCGACGCACCGGATAGCTTTTGATCACCTCCAGAAACTCGATCCGACGCTCCCGGGCCAGCAACTCCGGCAGCCGTTTTTCATACGCCTGACGGTAGGGCTTGCTCAGGTGGCGAGTGATGAAGTCTTCCTTGCTGCAGTTCCAGGTTTCGTAGAGCACCAGGGTGTTCGGGTCGTCCTGGAGTTGGTGCACCCAGGTGTTGACGAAGTCCGGTTCGGCCGACATCTGGTACACGACGTCCAGCAGCCGTTCTCGGGTTTCGTCGAAACGTTCCGGTTTGGCGGGCAGGTAAACGATAAACGCGACTTGATCACTCATTTCATCACCTTCGATCGTCGGAAACGGTTATTGAGCCTGGTTCTGCGGGAACAGGTTACGGCGGGTTTCTTCGTCGAATTCGGCTTTCAGCACCAGTTGCCCTTTCAGGCCGTGAGCGCGCTGGGCCGCGGGGCGGGCGCTGATTTCATCAAACAGGCGCTTGACGTTCGGGTAGGCCTCGAGGCCGTTTTCGCCAAGGATGTACGGCGCGTAATTGGCCCAGCCCCAGAGGGCCATGTCGGCGATGCTGTAGGTGTCGCCGGCCAGGTACGGGTGATCGGCCAGACGCTGGTCGAGCACGCGGTAGTGACGCTCGACTTCCTTGAGATACCGGTTTTTCGCGTAAGGCAGGTCCTCCGGTGCGTGGTGCAGGAAGTGCACGGCCTGGCCCGAGAACGGCGAGAGGCCGGTGGCGATGAACATCAGCCACGACAGCAGTTCGGCATTGCCGGCAGCGGTGGTCGGCAGGAAGCGCTGATGTTTCTGTGCCAGGTGCAGCAGGATCGCTTGAGAGTCGAAAACCGTGGCGTCGCCATCGATCAGGGCCGGCACCTTGGCGTTCGGGTTGATCGCCAGGAAAGCCGGCAGGTGTTGTTCGCCCTTGAAGGTATCGACGCCGATCAATTCATAAGGCGTTTGCAGTTCTTCGAGCAGCAGGGCGACTTTCATCGGATTAGGCGAAGGGTGGAAAAAGAATTTCATGGTGTAGGCCTCAGTCAGTCGTGGGTTGTGAACTGAGGTTGATGTTGGGCGAAACCCGTTCGATTGACGTACGGGGTTTTTGCTCTACTCGTGCGAAACCATCGAATGTGTCCGCCCGATGACCTGAAGCAACTAGCGCTTGATGGCGGTACGTCCAGCGTCCGCCGCCACCGGATCGACGGGCCGCGCCAGCAAGCGTTTGGTGACCCCCAGCATCGCCACGGACACCGCCACTCCAAGGGCGAATGCGTTCATCCCGAGTGCTGGCAATGCCAGCGTCAGGACCAGGCAAAAGGCCGAGAACGAATACATCCCGGTCGCCGTCGCGCGCAGCAGGGCCGCGGTAAACGCCGGACCCCGGGTTTGCTGGGAAAACACCGCCATGACGCTGCCCAGCACCGGGAACACGGCGAGCAGGCCGCTCCAGCGATCACCCACGGTGCTGGCAAGCAAGGTGACCGCGAGGGTCAGCAGGGCGCCGGCGATCATGCGCAGCAGCAGTTTGTCGGACTTGGGTGCCGGGCCTGACAGGATCGGCTGCACCGACGGGAACAGGTGAGGTGCGGCCAACAGTGCCGTTGCGGCGGCGATCACCGACAGTGGCAGCGACGGCGGGATCAACGACAGCAACACCGCCACCGTGGCCCACACCAGCAGTGAAATCGTTAGCGCCAGCGGCCATCCCGTGCGTTGGGCGACCTGCGCGTAGGTCACACAGAAGGCGATCATCGCGAACATCGCCGACAGTGCCGCCATGGCCGATTGCGCGGCGAAGGCTTCACCTTGTTCGATGGCGAGGAAAAACAGAATCGGCCCGACCACCACCGGTAATCCCGACAACCAACCGGCCACGCTCGGCCCCCAGCGTTTACCGGCCAGGGAAATGAGCAGCAGGAATCCTGGAATCACCAGCAGTTTGAGTATCAGCACACGCGAGTCTCCAATCTGTTTCAGGCGGCAACGTTAGCATTGCGAACGGCGGATTGCTCTATAGATGTTGTTTTTTTTGTATACAACATTCCCATCCAGACACCGTGCAACCCTGTAGAAGCTGGCTTGCCGGCGAGAGCGTCAGCCCCGCCAACACCTTGATCGGATGCAAACATCTCATCGCCGACAGCCCGGCTCCCCAGGGTTTTGCGTATACGCTGAAACGTCTAAGCTGGGCGTCTCCCACCTGTTGATGGACCTTCGCGTGAAATTCAGCTTGCCCAAAATCGGCACCGCGCCGTTTTGCCCCCCGGAAGTGGCGGGCAGCGTTACCGTCGACCCCGACGCTTCCTTTTTCAAACGCGTGCTGCGCTTCGCCGGGCCCGGTTTGCTGGTGTCCATCGGTTACATGGACCCGGGCAACTGGGCGACCGCCATCGAGGCCGGCTCGCGGTTTGGCTACAGCTTGCTGTTCGTGGTGCTGCTGGCGAGTCTGGCGGGGATGGTGGTGCAGTGTTTGTGTTCGCGCCTGGGCATCGCCACCGGGCGTGATCTGGCGCAGTTGTCCCGGGAGCGCTACAGCACGCGGACGGCGCGCACGCAGTGGCTGCTGGCGGAAATCTCGATTATCGCCACCGACCTGGCCGAAGTGCTCGGTTGTGCGTTGGCGTTCCATTTGCTGCTGGGGTGTTCGCTGACCTTCGGTATTGCGCTGACGGCGTTCGATACCTTGCTGGTGCTGGCCCTGCAAAACCGGGGCTTTCGCCGTCTGGAAGCGATCATGCTGGTGCTGGTGGCCACCATCGGCGCGTGTTTCTTCGTCGAGCTGCTGTTGATCAAGCCTTACTGGCCCGACGTTGCCCGAGGTTTCACGCCTTCACTTTCCGCCATCGGCGAGGCCGCGCCGCTGTATTTGGCCATCGGCATTCTCGGGGCCACGGTGATGCCGCATAACCTCTACCTGCACACTTCGATCGTACAGACCCGGCTGATCGGCAAGGACCTGGCGAGCAAGCAGGACGCCGTGCAACTGGCGCGCATCGACACCATCGGCTCCCTGGCCCTGGCGCTGTTGGTCAACGCGGCCATCCTGATTCTCGCTGCCGCGGCGTTTCACAAGACCGGGCATACCGATGTGGTGGATATCCAGGACGCCTATCACCTGCTCGACCCGCTAGTGGGCGGGGCGTTGGCCAGCGTGCTGTTCGGCGTTGCACTGCTGGCTTCGGGACAGAGTTCGACCTTTACCGGCACTATTGCCGGCCAAGTGATCATGGAAGGTTTCCTCGACCTGCGGATTCCTTGCTGGCAGCGGCGTTTGATCACCCGCGGGCTGGCATTGATCCCGGCGTTCATTGGCGTGTGGCTGATGGGCGACGATGCCATCGGCAAGTTACTGGTGCTCAGTCAGGTGGTGCTGAGTCTGCAGTTGCCGTTTGCCTTGTACCCGCTGATCCGGATGACCAACGATCACAGGCTCATGGGGCCGTTCGTGAACCGGTTACCGACGCGGGTGCTGGCGTGGGGGTTGTTCGTGCTGATCAGCGGGGCGAACAGCTGGTTGATCCTGCAGTTTCTGGGTTGAGTGACAGCAAACTGCTACCGCCAGTGAGCAATGGTTGTCTGGTACTGGCGATGAACCCTCATGCGCTGTCGCGGTGAAACGCCTCGACCATGAAGTCAATGAACACCCGGGTCTTGGCCGGCATCAGCGTCCGGCTCGGGTAATACAGCGAAATCGCCCCCCCATCGGCATGCCAGTCCGGCAGCACACGCACCAGCTCGCCGCGCTGGATATGCGCCTGGACATCAGGCAGTACCAGCAGGGTTACGCCCAAGCCAAGAAGCGCCGCCTCTCGCATGGCCGCCGGGTCATTGAGCACGATGTTCTCGTTCAGGCTGGCCGTGGCTTCATGGCCGGCGTCATCTTGCATCAGCCATTGACGAATGCGTCCGGTGCGGCTGCCGCGCATCACGATGCCATTGAGTCGAGACAACTCTGTCGGGTGGGCGGGCAGGACCTGTCCCGCCAGATACGCAGGGGACGCCACGGCGACAATATCGGCCGCCGCGAGTTTTCTTGAAATCACCCCCGGCGTCAGCTCGAACACCCCTCCGATGGCCGCGTCATAGCCTTCGGCAATCAAGTCCACCTGGCGATTTTCGAAGTGCCATTCGGGGCGGATCAGCGGGTAACGCGCAAGAAAGGCTGGCAGCAATGGCAACACATGGCTGATGCCAAACGTCGGTGGCAGGCTCACCTTGAGCACGCCGGCGGGTTCGCCACGGTCGGTGCTCACGGCGCTGATCGCCGTTTGCAATGCCTCCAGATTGCCGCCGATGCTGGCCAGAAAGCTTTCGCCGGCTTCCGTCAGGGACAATTTGCGTGTCGAGCGCTGGAACAGGCGGACGCCGATGTTGCGTTCGAGCATCGCCACATTGCGACTGACCGCAGCAGGCGTCAGTGCGAGCAACCGCGCGGCCGCGGAAAAACTCCCCGTTTCGGCGCTGCGCACAAAGGATTCAAGGTTGGCGAGGGTTTCCATGGATCGACACCTGATAGCAATGCTTGAATATCATTCAAGTTATTACCGGCTAATAAAGCGCTAATGGCAAGCGCAGTATTCACTCCAACCACAACCCCCTCGGAGTGAAAAACCATGAGCACCATCGGAATCATCGGCGCCGGCGCAATCGGCGCAGCGTTTGCCCGGGCACTGTCGCGTCAAGGCATCGAACTGGTCATCGCCAACAGTCGCGGTCCTGAAAGCCTGGCGTCACTGGTGGCAGACCTCGGGCCGACCGCTCGCGCCGGCACCCGTGAAGAGGCGGCCGCCCAGCCTATCGTGCTGGTGGCGGTGAACTGGTCGAAGTTGCCGACCGCTCTGGCGGGGCTGCCGGCGTTTGACGGGCGGATCGTGATCGATGCCAACAACTCGATTGAGGCGCCATCGTTCAAGGCGGTGGATCTGCAAGGCCGTATGTCCAGCGAAGTGTTCGCCGAGTGGGTGCCCGGTGCGCGGGTGGTCAAGGCCTTCAATCACCTGGCGGCGGGATTGCTTGAGCGTGATCCGGCAGCAGAGGGCGGACGGCGCGTGCTGTTTGTCTCGGGTGACGATGCCGACGCCAAAGCGCAGGTGGTGGACTTGATCGAGCGAGTGGGATTCTTCGGGATCGATCTGGGGACGCTGAGTGTCGGGGCAAGGCTGGCACAGTTTCCGGGCGGCCCTTTGCCGATTTTGAACCTGGTCAGATTTGCCTGAAGCCCAGGCAAAAAGAACCCGGTGTGACCTGCGTCACACCGGGTGTTTTACCAGGCTACGGCGGTTCTTCGTGGGTCCCCGTGCAGCCTGTTGAACACGTTAGGCGCGCTCGAGCGCCAGTGCCACGCCCTGACCACCACCGATGCACAGGGTGGCGAGGCCTTTCTTGGCGTCACGCTTGATCATTTCATGCAACAGCGTCACCAGTACCCGGCAACCCGACGCACCGATCGGGTGGCCCAGGGCGATGGCACCGCCGTTGACGTTGACCTTGTTCAAGTCCCATTCCAGGTCCTTGGCCACAGCCAGGGATTGTGCGGCGAAGGCTTCGTTGGCTTCGATCAGGTCCAGTTGATCGATGGACCAACCGGCCTTGTCCAGGCAACGACGGGTGGCCGACACCGGGCCGATGCCCATGATCGCCGGGTCCACGCCAGCGTTGGCATAAGCTGCGATTTTCGCCAGTACCGGCAGACCCAGGGCCTTGGCTTTCTCGGCGCTCATCAGGATCACCGCGGCGGCGCCGTCGTTGAGCGACGAAGCGTTACCGGCAGTCACCGAACCGTCCTTTTTGAAGGCTGGCTTGAGTTTGCCCAGGGATTCGGCGGTGGTGCCGGCCCGTGGTTGCTCATCGGTGGCGAAGGACAGGGGATCGCCCTTGCGCTGGGGAATCAGGATCGGCGTGATCTCATCGACAAAACGCCCGCCTTCGATGGCGGCGGTGGCTTTCTGCTGCGAGGCGGCGGCGAATGCATCCTGCTGCTCGCGGGTCAGGCTGTACTTCTCGGCCAGGTTTTCGGCGGTGATGCCCATGTGGTAATCGTTAAACGCGTCCCACAGGCCGTCGCTGATCATGGTGTCGACGAGTTGCGCGTTGCCCATGCGCAGGCCGGTGCGGGCGCCGGGCATGACGTAGTTGGACAGGCTCATGTTTTCCTGACCGCCAGCGATGATCACCTCGGCGTCGCCGCAACGGATGGCCTGGGCGCCCAGGTGCAGGGCCTTGAGGCCGGAGCCGCAGACTTTGTTCAGGGTCATGGCAGGGACGGCGAAGGGCAGGCCGGCCTTGATCGATGCCTGGCGCGCAGGGTTTTGCCCGGCGCCGGCGGTCAATACCTGGCCCATGATCACTTCATCGACTTCGGCAGGGTCCAGGCCGGTTTGCGCCAGCAACTGACGGATGACCGCCGCGCCCAGGTCAACGGCGGATACGTTCGCCAGGGAGCCCTGGAAACTGCCGATGGCGGTGCGTGTGGCGGCAACAATGACGACTTCTTGCATGGAATGATTCCTCACTGGTCAGCGAACTGCATTTCCGGAACGTGGTCCGGCACGATCAGTTTGCCGGCGGTTTTGGCAACGATTTCTTCAACGCTGACGCCTGGTGCGCGTTCCTTGAGATGGAAGGCGCCGTCCTGGATTTCCAGATAGGCCAGGTCGGTCAGCACGCGCTTGATGCAACCGGCGCCGGTCAGCGGCAGGCTGCATTGGGACAACAGCTTGGACTCACCGTCCTTGGACGCGTGAGTCATGATAACGATGATGTTTTCCGCGCCCGCCACCAGGTCCATGGCGCCGCCCATGCCCTTGACCAGCTTGCCGGGAATCATCCAGGAGGCGATGTTGCCTTGTACGTCGACTTCGAAGGCGCCCAGCACGGTCAGGTCGACATGGCCACCACGGATCATCGCGAAGGACTCGGCCGAGGAAAAGATCGAAGCGCCGATACGGGCGGTCACGGTTTGTTTGCCGGCATTGATCATGTCGGCGTCGATGGTTTCTTCAGTAGGAAAAGGACCCATGCCGAGCAGGCCGTTTTCCGACTGCAGCATGACTTCCATGCCTTCGGGGATGTAGTTGGCGACCAGGGTCGGAATGCCGATGCCCAGGTTCACGTAGAAGCCGTCCTGCATTTCGCGGGCGACGCGTTGAGCCATTTGTTCGCGGGAAAGTGCCATTGTTGTTATTCCTTCATTCGGTCCGGGGGCAGGGGGATCACTTACGCACGGTGCGCTGTTCGATGCGCTTCTCGAACGTGCCGCAAATGATCCGGTCGACGTAGATGCCAGGGGTGTGGATCTGCGACGGTTCCAGTTCGCCGGGTTCGACGATTTCCTCGACTTCGACCACGGTGATCTTGCCGGCGGTGGCGGCCAGCGGGTTGAAGTTCTGGGCGGTGTGGCGGTAGACCACGTTACCGAAATGGTCGGCTTTCCAGCCTTTGACGATGGCGAAGTCGCCGGTGATGGATTCTTCCATCAGGTACTTGCGGCCATGGAATTCGCGCACTTCCTTGCCTTCGGCAACCGGGGTGCCGACGCCGGTGGCGGTGAAGAACGCCGGGATGCCGGCGCCGCCTGCGCGCATTTTTTCGGCGAGGGTGCCTTGGGGGGTCAGGATGACTTCGATTTCGCCTTTGAGCAGTTGCTCTTCGAACAGCTTGTTTTCGCCGACGTAGGAGGCCACGACTTTGCTGATCTGGCGGTCGGTCAACAATACGCCGAGCCCGAAGCCGTCGACGCCGCAGTTGTTGGAGACCACGGTGAGGTCGCGTGTGCCCTTGCGTTTGATCTCGGCGATCAGGTTTTCCGGGATCCCGCACAGGCCGAAGCCGCCGGCGATCACCGTCATGCCGTCTTCAAGACCTGCCAGAGCTTCCTCGTAGGAACTCACGCGCTTGTCGAAACCTGCCATATGCACCTCTTTTATTCTTTATGGGCGGCTGGCTAGCCGAATAGGGTTGAGTGTCTCGCCGCAAGATTGATTTGTTAAGTTGTTTTTTTGGCTGTATTAATTGATAAAACTCATCAAATTGCTGCTTTCGATCTTGCAGCTTAGAGCTCGTAGCTTACAACTGGAGCAACGCACATTGACCATCAAGCAGATCCGCGCCTTCCTGGCAGTGGCCCAGAGTTTGAGTTTCGCGGTGGCCTGCGAGCGCTTGCACCTGTCTCAGTCGGCCCTGAGCCTGACCATCAAGGCGCTGGAGGAGAGCCTGGGCGGGCGATTGTTCACCCGCAATACGCGCAATGTCGCATTGACCGCCGAGGGTGAATCGCTGGTGCCGCTGGCGCGCCGCCTGATTGCCGATTGGGACAATGCCGAAGATGAATTGCGCCAGCGCTTCACCCTCCAGCGCGGGCGCGTGACCCTCGCGGCCATGCCGTCGTTCGCCGGCAACCTGCTGCCACCGATCCTCAAGACCTTTCGCGCGCGCTACCCGAAAGTCAACGTCACGGTGAACGACGTGATCAACGAGCAAGTGCTGGAAATGGTCCGTGACCGCCAGGTGGAGCTGGGGGTGGCGTTCGAACCGACCCAGAATTCGTCGTTGCATTTCACGCCGTTGTACGTTGACCGCTTTGTGGCGGTCGTGCCCCTTGACTCGCCGCTGGCCACGCGGGATGACATCGACTGGCAGACCTTGCTCAAGGAACCGTTCATTACCTTGCAGCGCCCATCGACGGTGCGGGTAATGCTGGAGGAACACTTGCAGGCGCGGGGCATGAAATTGCCAGTGGAGTTTGAAAGCCATCAGTTGTCCACGGTCGGTCGGATGGTCGCCAGCGGACTGGGTGTGAGCGCGGTGCCGGCCTTGTGCGCCGGGCAGATGCGCGAACTGGGCGCGCGGTGCATCACCTTGCGCGACCCGGTGGTTGAGCGGGCGCTAGGGGTGTTGACGTTGCCGGGGGGAGAGCTGTCGGCGGCGGCGCAGGCGTTGTTTGATGTGCTTAAAGAAGAAAGTCTGAGTCGGCAGGCAGTAGGACATTGATCTCCCATCTTGTAGGAGCGAGCCTGCTCGCGATGGACGCCAGGACACCGCGGGCATTCAGATAGCCCGCGTCATCGTTGACATCCATCGCGAGCAGGCTCGCTCCTACGGGGATTGGGTCGCGTCAGAGGTGGGAGAGGCGCTGTGCCAATAAGGGCAACAACTGCTCGCAGGACATCTCTATCTTCAAGTCCAGAAGGTCGTCGGCCCGCGTCTTGCCCAGGTTGATCGCCAGCAATGGCTTGCCCTGATCCACCACCGCGCGGCACAGGCGAAATGCCGAATAGGCCATCAACGACGAGCCGACGACCAATAGCCCGGCCGCCTTTTCCACCGCAGCCATCGCTTTGGCGGCGGTTTCCTGCGCGACGTTTTCGCCAAAGAACACCACGTCCGGTTTCATCCGTTCACCGGCGCAATAGGGGCAACGGGGTACTTGAAAGCGGGCTTCGAAGGCAGCGTCCAGCAGGGTGTCGCCGTCCGGCGCCTGCACCGCATCAACGCCGGCCAGATAGGGGTTCTGTGCTTCCATCTGTTGCTGGATCGAATCCCGTTCACTGCGTTTGGCGCAGTCCAGACACAGCACCCGGTGCAGGCTGCCGTGCAGTTCGATCACATCATGACTGCCGGCCTGGTCGTGCAGGGTATCGACATTCTGGGTGATCAGGCCGCTGATCTGCCGGGTACTCTGCAATCGGGCCAGGGTGTCGTGAGCCACGTTCGGCCGGGCCTGGCGCACCCGTGGCCAGCCGAGCATCGCCCGCGCCCAGTAACGTCGGCGGGACTCGGGCGCGGAGAGAAACTCCTGATACATCATCGGCTGCCGGCCACGCCGTACGCCTTGGTTGTCGCGATAGTCCGGAATGCCCGACGGGGTGCTGATCCCGGCACCGGTCAGAACCACGTACGGTTGATCGTCCATGAGCTGCTGGAGCCGGTCGAGTTGTTCGAGGGTCAGGCTGTCGAGCATGTCGGGAAACCTGTAGGAGCGAGCTTGCTCGCGATGGTGTGTCAGTCGACATCAATGTACCTGACCCATCTTCGCTGGCAAGCCAGCGCCTACAAAAGGCAACCGAACTTACTTGCGTGCTTCAAGAATCAGGTTGAACGGCGTTTCCGTCGCCCGGCGGAAACTGGAGAATCCGGCTTCGGTGAACACCTTGCGCAACCGTGCTTCGCCCGCCTGGGCGCCGAGGCCGAGACCAACCTCCTGGGACAGCGAGTTGGGCGTGCAGATGAAGGTCGAGGCGGCATAGAACAAACGACCGACCGGATTGATGTTTTCATCGAGCGAGTCGTTGGCGAAGGGTTCCACCAGCAGCACCGTGCCGTCCGGTTTCAGTGACTCGTAGGCATGTCTGGCCGCGCCGACCGGGTCGCCCATGTCGTGCAGGCAGTCGAAATAGCAGACCAGATCATAGTCGTTGCCGGGGTAGCTCTTTGCCGTGCCCTGGAAGAATCGCGCCCGGCCGGCCACGCCACCTTCTTCGGCGCGCTGGGTGGCGACGGTGACGGAGGGCGCGTGGTAGTCGAAGCCGACAAATCGCGACTCGGGAAAGGCCTGGGCCATGATCACGGTGGAGGCGCCATGCCCGCAGCCGATGTCCGCCACTTTCGCGCCGGCTTCCAGCTTGGCCACCACGCCATCGAGAGCCGGTAGCCATTCGGCGATCAGGTGGGCCTTGTAGCCTGGACGGAAGAACCGCTCCGTGCCGCTGAACATGCACGGATGGTGATCGCCCCAGGGCAGGGCGCCGTCGCCGCGCATGGCGTTGACCAGTTTGTCCTTGTCATGGAAAAACGAAGCGACCACCCCGACGCCGCCGGCGATGTAGACCGGCGAGTCCTCGATGGCCAACGCCAGGGCTTGCTCTTCGGGCAAGCGGAACTGTCCGTCGGAGTGTTCCATGTAGCCTGAAGCGGCGTGGGCGCTGAGCCATTCGCGCACCAGGCGTGGGTTGCAGCCGGTCTTGCCGGCGAGTGTTTCAGGGGTGACGGGCTGGCTGTCGGCCATGGCCCGGTACAGCCCGAGTTCTTCGCCGAGGATGACGTTGGCGAGCATCGCCGCGCCGCCCATGTCACTCACCAGTTTGCCCATGAAGTCATTGAGTCTGGCCTCGTCCATCACGTGTGCTCCTTCAAGAGGATCACAGTCCAGAGGCATTGTTTGCCTGGGCAAGCCGCCGCTGGGCGGTGGTCGTGGGGGATGTTCAGGACGATTTGCATGTCCTGGGTGCATTAAGCTTAGTTCGCTGGTCGAATGGCGCTTTGCCTGGCGACCAAGGACCCCTGCGGGCTTGCCCGCGATAGCGCAGTGTCAATCAACAAATAGGCCAGATCTGCCAGCCTCATCGCGGGCAAGTCGAATCGTTGGACCGCCGTTCCGACGGGGATTTGGCCAGCAGTGCCTGCGTATGTATCCCACTGTATCTAACCGCCTTCCCGATACAGTCCCCCTCAATTCAAGGCCACCGCTGAACACAGAACAGATACATCACTTCGATTAACTGTGATTGCGTACTGACAACCCCAGGGATCGACACCATGCAAACCCCCATCATTTCAGCGAAGGCCAGCGCCGGGCTTGGCTTGCGTCGCG
Organism: Pseudomonas mohnii; assembly: GCF_900105115.1. Taxonomy (NCBI): domain Bacteria; kingdom Pseudomonadati; phylum Pseudomonadota; class Gammaproteobacteria; order Pseudomonadales; family Pseudomonadaceae; genus Pseudomonas; species Pseudomonas mohnii. Next base: position 1,043,097 of record NZ_FNRV01000001.1, on the reverse strand, counting down.
GTTTAATCAAAGACCTCCAGGCCGCCCCGGCCGGCCATTTCGATTTCCTCGAAGTCGCGCCGGAAAACTGGATCGGCATCGGCGGTGCCCAGGGGGCGGCACTGCGAGCCCTGGCCGAACGCTATCCGCTGTCCTGCCACGGGTTGTCACTGTCCCTGGGCGGGCCGTCACCGCTGGATGTCGGGTTCCTGCAGCAGGTGCGGGTGTTTCTCGATCACTACAACGTGCCGCTGTACAGCGAGCACCTGAGTTATTGCAGCGATGACGGTCACCTCTACGACCTGTTGCCGTTGCCGTTTACCGAAGAAGCGGTGCACCACGTCGCCGCGCGCATTCGTCAGGCCCAGGACATTCTCGGCCGGCGCCTGGCGGTGGAAAATGTTTCCTATTACGCCGCGCCACAGCAGGACATGGACGAGGTGACATTCACCAACGCGGTATTGCGCGAAGCCGACTGCGATCTGCTGCTGGACGTCAACAACGTTTACGTCAACTCGATCAACCACGGTTTCGATCCACACGAATTCCTCGCCGGCATCGATTCGAACCGGGTGGTGGCCATGCACATCGCCGGGCATTTCGATGAGTCCGACACCTTGAAAATCGACACCCACGGGGCGTCGGTCAAGCCGGCGGTGTGGTCATTGCTGGCCGAGGCCTATGCCCGGTTCGGCGCCCACCCGACGTTGCTGGAGCGCGATTTCAACTTTCCGGTGTTTTCCGAACTGGTCGCCGAGTTGCAGACCATTCGCCGCTTGCAGGCCGAGGAGGTAAGCCGTGGCCAAGCGCTCGTTGCATGAACAACAACACAGCATGGGCCTGTACCTGCGCGACCCTGAACACTGTGCGCCACCCGCCGAGATGGACCCGGCGCGGGCACAGGTTTATCGCGACCTGGTGTTCGCCAACTTGTCGTCGTTGATCAGCGGCACCTTCCCGGTGCTGGTGAACATCCTGGGTGATGACCGGTGGCGTGCGCTGGTGCGGGCGTTTCTGCGCGATTACCGCGCCCACACGCCGAAGTTCGGCGAGATCGCCGAGGAATTCGTCGAGTTCCTGGCGTCCGAGCCGCAAGCGTTGGCCGAGGGTTCCTGGCCGCCATTCATGGTGGAGCTGGCGCATTACGAATGGGTCGAAATGGCGCTGCAACAATCCGAAGCCGAGCCTTTGCCGGCCGGCGATGCAGAAGGGTTGCTGAGCCGCCCGTTGCACATCTCGCCACTGGCCTGGCCGTTGGCCTATAGCTGGCCGGTGCAGCGGGTCGGACCGGGCTATCAGCCCGATACCGCACCCGATCAGCCGACCTTGTTGCTGGTGCGACGGGCTAAAGACTGGAGCGTAAAGTTTTCCGAACTGAGCCCGCTGGCGTGGCGCCTGTTGCAGCGCCTGGGTGAGTTTCCCGGGCTGGACGGCCGTGCGCAGTTGCAGGGGTTGGCGGAGGAGGCGGGGATGACCGGCTCGCAGACGTTCTTCGAAAACGGTTTGGCATTGATCCAACAGCTGCATGGGGAAGGGGTGGTGGGCGTCATCAACTGATTTTTTGCGGATGGACCCGATCCTGTGGGAGCTGGCTTGCCAGCGATGGATTCACAACCACTTCTGTTATCCATCGAGTCCGCGCCATCGTTAAGGACCATCGCTGGCAGGCCAGCTCCTACAGGGCTCGTATACATCTGGATGTTGCACATTCGTTCCATGTGTTTCACCGTTGAAACACTCGTAACCCTTTGAAATTTATTTGCGCGATCCCCGCAATAAACCTCAAGCCTGGCCGATACAACTAACAGGCGCACACAAACCCATTACAACAAGGGCGCCCATCTGAAACGGGCGCGCCGACGCCTGCCGTTCAGTGATCACGCATGGATGCTCGTAGCCACCAACACCCGAGAATCATCCTATGTCACTGCGTAATCTGAGTATCGCGCCTCGAGCTTTCCTGGGGTTTGCCTTCATTGCCCTGCTGGTCATTGTGCTGGGGGTGTTTGCGGTGAATCGCATGAGTATCATCCGCCAGGCCTCCCTGGACATGGAAACGAACCAACTGCCCAGCGTCGGTTTTCTTGGCAACATTACCGAAAACGTGTTGCGCATGCGCATTCTGTCGTTCCGGGTATTGGTCAACCGTGATCCAGCAGCTCTGCAGGATGCCCAGACGCGCATCGGTGTGTTGGTCGACAAGCTGCGCAGCGCCCAGGCCAGTTATGCCGCGTTGCCATCCCAGCCGGAAGAAGCGCAGCTGTACAAGACATTCACCGCTACCCTGGACAGCTACATGCAAGCCCAGGAGCAGATGCTGGAGTTGTCGCGCCAGAACAGGCTCGATGAAATGCGCACGCTGATCAACACGCGGATCAAGGACGGCACCGATCAGATGGGTGAACAGCTCAACAAGTTGGTGGCACTCAATACCGGTTATGCCAAAACCGCCTCGGCCGAAGCGGGCGCCAACTACAGCAGCGCCATTCTCGGGATTGTCGTCGTTGCCGTGCTGGCCGCGTTGATGACCATCCTGCTGGCCTGGCTGCTGACCCGCAGCATCGTCACGCCGCTGAACCGCGCCTTGCTGGCGGCGCAGACCATCGCTGATGGCAATCTGAGCAAAACCATCGAGGCCGATGGCCAGGATGAGCCGGGTCGGCTGCTCGGTGCCTTGTCGATCATGCAGGCCAATTTGCGCAAAACCATCGAGCAGATCTCCGGTTCCGCCACGCAACTGGGGGCCGCCGCTGAAGAGCTCAGCGCCGTGACCCAAGATGCCTCTCGCGGTCTGCAACAGCAGAACAACGAAATCGAACAGGCGGCCACCGCCGTCAACGAAATGACCGCTGCCGTGGAAGAAGTGGCACGCAACGCGGTATCGACCTCCGAAGCCTCGAGCCAGTCGACCCAGGCCGCCCGGGAAGGCCGCGACCGTGTGGTGGAGACCGTCGACGCGATCCAGACCATGACCCAAGACGTGCACACCACCTCGCTGATGATCGAAGGCCTGGCCGCCCAGGGACGCGACATCGGCAAGGTGCTGGATGTGATTCGTGCCATCGCCGAGCAAACCAACCTGCTGGCGTTGAACGCTGCGATCGAAGCCGCCCGTGCCGGTGAGGCCGGGCGCGGTTTTGCCGTGGTCGCGGACGAGGTGCGGGCGCTGGCCCATCGCACAGCGCAATCAACCCAGGAAATCGAAAAAATGGTCGCTGGCATCCAGAACGGTACCGGTGAAGCCGTGGCGTCGATGCAGCAAAGCAATCAACGCACCCAAAGCACCCTGGAAATGGCGCGTGCCGCCGGTGTCGCGTTGGAGCAGATCACTCAGTCGATCCATTTGATCAACGAGCGCAACCTGGTCATCGCCAGTGCGTCCGAAGAGCAGGCCCAGGTGTCTCGCGAAGTCGACCGCAACCTGGTGAATATTCGCGATCTCGCCACGCAGTCCGCCACAGGCGCCAACCAGACCAGCGCCGCCTCCCATGAACTGTCACGCCTGGCGGTGAATTTGAACGCGCTGGTGTCGAGGTTTGTCATTTAACGCGGTGCCCATGGCCGGGGTTGCGGATTGACCCGAAACCCCGGTCTTTCAAGCCGAGCGCGCCGGCAACTTGAGCTGCGCGCACAAGCCACCGCCCTCACGATTACTCAATGTCAGCGATCCCCCGATCGCCAACGCCAGTTGCTGTGCAATCGCCAGGCCCAGGCCGGTGCCGCCGGTGCTGCGGTTGCGGGAGTTTTCCACGCGATAGAACGGCTGCATGACCTGGGCCAGTTCCTCTTCGGCGATGCCCGGACCACGGTCCATGACTTTCACCGACACGCTGCCGTCGGCCTGTTTCTCCACCAATAATTCGGCAGAACCCGCGAACTTGAGGGCGTTGTCAGTGAGGTTGACCAGCACCCGGCGCAAGGCATGGGGGCGGGTGTCGATGACGGTGGCGCTCTTGCCGTTCAACTGGACCTCTTTGCCCATGTCCTGGTAGTCGAAGACCAGACTGTCGAGAAACGAGTCCAGATCCGTGCGGCGGCTTTCTTCGGTGGAGCCATGGATGCTGCGCGCGTAGGCCACGCCTTCGCGCACCAGGTGTTCCATTTCGCCGAGGTCGTTCCAGAGTTTGTCTTTTTCGGCGGAGTCGTCCATGAATTCGGCGCGCAGTTTCATCCGGGTGATCGGCGTTTGCAGATCATGGGAGATCGCCGCCAACAGTTGCATGCGCTCCTTCAGGTAGGCGGCGATGCGCGCCTGCATGGCGTTGAAGGCCCTGGCCGCGTGCGCGACTTCAGTCGGGCCTTTTTCGTCGAGCAGCACCGGGTGGGTGTTGGGGTCGAGGGTGTCCACGGCTTCGGCGAGACGGCTCAGGGGTCGGATGGCGATACGCACGGCCAGCCAGGTGCAGGCGAGCATCAGCGCCAATTGTCCGAGCAGGACGATGGGCAGCCAGGGTGACAACGGCACCATCGAAGGCCGTACGTCGATGGTCAGCGGGCTGCCGTCCGAGAGTGTCAGGTGCACCTGAAAGTGTTTTTTCGGCCCGGGAATGTCGGTGAAGGTCATCGGGTAATCCTGGCCAATGGCGTCCTTGATCGAGGCCATCGCCATCGGCGCCTCGGCCATGTCCAAGTCCATGGGCGTGCCTTTTTCGCCGTCACTGAGCAGATAACCGTAATTGGCCCGTTGCAGTTGCTGCAGCCAGCCGGCGCGCTCGTTGGCCGGCAAGCGGTCGAGGATGGCGATGGAGGTCGAGACGTCGGTTTCCAGGTTGCCGAGCATGGTGTTTTTCGAGCTTTCGTAACGCTCGTAGTACTGCGCACCGAAAGACAGGGCCTGGGCGAGGATCAGGCCGATCAGGAAAATCAGCGACAGCCGCGACGCCAGGGTGCGAGGCCAATGCATCGATAGACTCACGAGGGGGCACCGACGATTTCCACGGGCAGGGAAAACACGTAGCCCTCGCTGCGCACGGTCTTGATGTAGGCCGGTTCGCGGGCATCGTCCAGCAGGCGCTGGCGCAAGCGGCTCACCAACAGGTCGATGGAACGATCGAACAGGTCGGCGTCGCGGCCCTGGGTCAGGTTGAGCAATTGGTCGCGGTTGAGTACCCGCTGCGGATGGTCGAGGAATACCCGCAGCAAGCGATATTCCGCACCGCTGAGCGCGACCATGGTGCCGTCCTCATCGAGCAGGTGGCGGGCCGAGGTGTCCAGGCGCCAGCGCCCGAAAGCCAGCAGGCGGCTGGTTTCGGTGACCACCAGGTTCGGTGGCAGCATGCGTGTGCGGCGCAGCACGGCGTTGATTCGCGCCAGCAGTTCACGGGCGACGAACGGCTTGACCAGGTAATCGTCAGCACCCATTTCCAGGCCGATGATGCGATCGGTTTCATCGTTGCGGGCGGTGAGCATCAAGACCGGGGTGGCCTTGTGTTTGCCGGCGCGCAGCTCGCGGCAGAGCATCAGGCCATCGTCGCCCGGCATCATGATGTCCAGCACGATCAGGTCTACCGGCGTGGATTCGAGGAAGCTGCGCATCTGCCGACCATCCGCCACGACCGTGGTGCGCAGGCCGTTCTTCTTGAGGTAGTTGCCCACCAGTTCGCGGATCTCGCGGTCATCGTCAACGATGAGAATGTGATCGACGTGTTCCATGGGTGCCTGCCTCTGTCAGTGGGGGATGTCGCACAGTTTATCGAGCCTTGGCCCGCTCGCCCGTAGCCCTTTGTATTGCAGTGTATCTGGCCAGTCGATGGATACACACAGACGCAAAAACGCGAATTTTCAGGGGGTTTGTATCCCTGTGTATCCCGGCCCGGCTTTGATACTTGCCGATTTACCCGCGCCTGTTCCCGACACATACGGGATACCTCAGGGGCTTCTAATAGGTTCCATCGAGGCACCCCCAACCGCCTCTAGCCAACAAATGACCTATCCGTTGAAACCTTGAGGAAAACGCCATGAACACCAAAGCCATCTATGCCGCTTGCCTGTTTGCCGCGCTGAATATCTGCACCTTGTCGGCCCGCGCCGAAGCGGATGTCAGCCCTAAAACCTACACCTACGGCACGCAACTGGACATCAAGAAAGTGGTGTCGTCGAAACAGGACGCCACGCCTTCCTGCGGGGTCGTGAATGCGCAACTGACCTACCTGGACTCCCAGAGCAAAACCCGGGTCCTGGACTATCGCAAGATTTCTGACAGCTGCAACTCGGACAACTGAGTCCCACGATTCGCCATTACCCATCCCTTTTGAATCCAGGAAGAACACCATGAACCACATCAGCCGCTACTTGACCGCCATTGCCTTTTCCGTCGCCGGCGCCGCTGCCCACGCCAACGCCGCCGTGGAACAAAGCGCCTGCGGCAGCAGCACCTGCTCTCAACTGACGCCCGTGGCGCAGAAGGGCGGCGACGCCTTTCTCGCCGAGGACGGCTACAACCGCACGCCGCAGGGACAAGTCGTTGCCGAAAACGGTTATAGCCGCACGCCGCAGGGTAAGCAGCTGGATAGCCAGGCAGCCTGACACCACCACCGTTCCCCTGTGAATTGCCACCCTCATTTCCAAGGTGATCCCATGTTCCTCATCGCTTTCCTGGGCGGCATATTGACCGTGCTCAGCCCCTGCATCCTGCCGGTTGTGCCGTTCCTGTTCGCCGGCGCCCATCGCACGCGCTCATCGATCATCCTGACCCTGGGCGGCATGGTGTTGACCTTCGCCCTGATCTCGAGCCTGGCGGTGGTCAGCAGTGAATGGGTGATCAAGGCCAGCAGCACCGGGCGCCAAGTGGCCCTGATCGTGATGGTGCTGTTCGCCCTGTCGCTGATTTCCGCCCGGGTCGGCGATTGGCTGGCACGGCCTTTCGTTCTGCTGGGTAACCGCATCGACCCCGACAGCCGCAAAATGTCCGGCCCGTTGAGTTCGATCATGATCGGTGTCGCCACCGGCCTGCTGTGGGCACCCTGTGCCGGGCCGATCCTCGGGGTAATCCTCACCAGCGCCATGCTGCAAGGCGCGAATGCCGGGACCAGCCTGTTGCTGGTGGCCTATGGCACTGGCAGTGCGTTGTCCCTCGGCACCTTGATCTTCGCCGGTCGCGGCCTGGTCAATCGCCTGAAACCTTCGATTCCCGTAACCGGCTGGCTGCGTCGTGGCGCCGGGGTGGCGGTGCTGGCCGGTGCCGTGATGATTTCCACTGACGCTGATGACGTTCTTTTGGCCAATACCTCGTCGGAGGGGGTCAGCCGTGTCGAGAAAGGCTTGCTGGACACCGTGCCGAAAGTCGTCGACTACCTGGTCAGCAAGGCCAAGGCCGATTCGTCCATGGACAACGCCAAAGGCGCCATGCCGTCGCTGTCCGGTGCCGTGGAATGGATCAACTCACCCGCACTGAGCAACGAGTCGCTCAAGGGCAAAGTGGTGCTGGTCGACTTCTGGACCTTCGACTGCATCAACTGCAAGCACACCCTGCCGTACGTGAAGGACTGGGCGAAGAAATACGGGAAGGACGGCCTGGTGGTGATTGGCGTGCATACCCCTGAGTACGGGTTCGAACGCATCATCGACAACGTCAGGGACAAGGTGAAGGAGTACGGCATCACCTACCCGGTGGCGATCGACAACAACTACGCGATCTGGCGCAACTTCGACAACCAGTACTGGCCGGCGCACTACCTGATCGATGCCAAGGGGCAGGTGCGGTACACGCACTTTGGTGAGGGCAGTTATGAGACCCAGGAGAAGATGATCCAGCAGTTGCTGGAGGAGGCGAAGGCCGGCGCTCCAGCGGCGTAAAAAAGATCAATGAGCCGTCCGGTTTTCCTGACTGCGCCGCCACGCCGCTGGCGGCGATCCGAACTCTCGCCTGAATGCCCGACTGAACGCCGTATCCGTCTGGTATCCGACTTCTTCGGCAATGCGCAGCAGCGAACTGTTGCTGCTGCGCAACAGATTGGCCGCCAGCAACATCCGCCATTGCGTCAGGTATTGCATTGGCGAAATCCCGACCAGTTGCTGGAAACGTTCGGCGAGTACCGATCTGGATGTGCCGGCGGTTCGAGCCAGCTCTTCCAGGGTCCAGCAGTGACAGGGTTTGTCGTGCAGCGCGTTGAGGGCGGCGCCGACGATCCGGTCGCTCACGCCGGCCAGCCAACCGGTTCGGCCCTTGCCCTGTTCGTGCATGTACAGACGCAGTACCTCGATGAATAACACCTCGGCCAGTTTCGCCAGCACACCTTCGCCGCCCGGCCTGGGGGAGCGGGCTTCGGCCAGGGCGTAATGCACCGAAGACTCCAGCCAGATACCGGCCGCCGAGCCGCGTACATTGACTCGCACCACGGGCGGCAACCCCGTCAGCAACATCCTCGCCAACCGCGTGTCGCACGCCAGATAGCCGCACACCAGGCGCGTGGTCGCGCCGCCACCGCCATAGCTCAACTGCCGGGGCCGGCGCGACAGGACCGCATCCAGACGCGCGCCGCTGGCCGGAATCAGGCCTGGTGCGGAGCACATGCGATGGGCGTCGCCTTGCGGGAACACGACGACATCGCCTGCCGTCAGCCGTAGCGGCGGGTCGTTGCCCAGTTCGACGTAACACTCGCCTTCGGTGATCAAGTGAAAGATCACCACTCGTTCGGCGTTTGGCTCCAGGAACGGCGCGGCGCTGTCGGCGCTCGGTGACTGGTAGCACCAGGGTGCGGTGAACCGGGCGTTGATGAAAATCGCGCCGACCAGGCGCACGACACGCAGGGTCTGTGACAGGGCATCCATGAGGGTTTTCCCATGCCGATCGTGGGTCAGAAGCTGATTGTGAGCCTGTCGTGGCCCAGCATGAAACCTCCGGACGATCGGACAGTCTTGGCCGACGATCGGGCAGGACGCCGCCTTTGCCCGGCGCGATAGTGGTCACGCAGGGCCCGCCGGCCTTGTCATCCATAACAAGAATGAGAGGTTGCCATGCCTAAGTTCGTCATAGAACGCGAGATTCAAGGCGCTGGGACACTGTCACAAAGGGATTTGAAAGCCGCTTCGCAAAAGTCCTGCCGGGCGTTGCGCGAGTTGCCGCAGGTGCAGTGGCTCCAGAGCTATGTCACCGGTGACAAGCTCTATTGCGTGTACATCGCGCCGAGCGAAGAGCAGATCATGGAGCACGCCAGGCTGAGTGGTTTCCCGGCCAATCGCATCTCTGAAGTCACCCACATCATCGATCCCACCACGGCGGAATAAGCCGGGTTGCGTTCCAAACCGCAACGGAGCGGAATTCATGAGTACACCCATTGATCTTGTTGCCCTGAAAAACCGTCAAATGGCTGCCTGGGCCAGTGGCGACTACGCCGTGATCGGCACCACCCTGCAAATCGTCGGCGAACAACTGGCCGAAGCCTGTGACCTGTTGTGCGATGAGCGAGTGCTCGACGTGGCCGCCGGCAACGGTAATGCCACGCTGGCGGCGGCGCGTCGCGGTTGCAGGGTCCGCTCGACGGACTATGTCGCCGCATTGCTTGAACGCGGTGAAGACCGGGTCAGGGCGGAGCGCCTGAATGACAATGTCGTCTTTCAAGTGGCCGACGCTGAAGCGTTGCCCTTCGAGGACGCCAGTTTTGACGCGGTGCTTTCGACCTTTGGCGTGATGTTTGCGCCGGACCAGCCCAAGGCTGCCGCGGAACTGGCGCGGGTCTGTCGGCCGGGAGGCCGGATCGGCCTCGCCAACTGGACACCGGAAGGCTTCGTCGGCCAAATGTTCAAAACGCTGGGTAAACACCTGCCTCCACCGCCCGGCGCGTTGCCGCCGTCGCAGTGGGGCACCGAAGCCTGGCTGCGCGCGCACTTCGACGAGCGCGACTTCCTTGTCCAGGTCACGCGCCGGATCTTCAATTTCCGCTATCGCTCGGCGGCGCATTTCATCGACACCTTCCGGGCGTGGTATGGGCCGATGCACAAGGCCTTTGCCGCGCTGCCACCCGACGGCGCCCAGGCCCTGGAACATGACCTGATCGAGCTGATCAACCAGTCGAACCGGGCAGGGGAAAAGTCGCTGGTGGTGCCGGGTGAGTATCTGGAGGTGGTGATGACAAGGCGTTAAGTCGACAAGGCATCACCCCCTGTGGGAGCAAGCTCGCTCCCACAGGCAATTTGCGCTGATGTCGGGCGGGTTAAACCACTTCGGCCCCCCTTGCCACCAGCAACTCGCGCAGCACTGAGCGATGACAATGGGCTTCGTCCTCGCAGTAACAGCCGACGGCCAGCGAGGTGTGATGGGAGAGGGCGGCCAGCAGATCGAGCAACTGGCTGGGCACCGGATGGTTCATCTCGGCCTTGAACTTGCGTTTGAAGGCGTGCCAGGCCTTCTCGTCTTCGGCGGACTTGGCTTCGTGCACCAGTTCCTGGCTCGGAGACAGCAACGGCTGCCAGACATCATAGAAATCCCGACTGGCGAACTCGGCCTTGGGTACGCCGCGGGGTGGGCGGCGCACGGTGCCCAGGCGCAGGCCTTCTTCGGGTTGGCGCGGGGCGCCGAGCCGCACGATGTGGATGGGCATGGCGCTACTTGAGCCGTGAGCCGTCGAACCACTCCAGCGCCGTGCGCCACAAGCAGATCCCCAGAAAATACGCCGACATCAGCAGCCAAAGCCCCATGACCATCGGATTGATCAACGGATGGTTGATCACCAGCGACAAACTGCATAGCAACCAGATAGCCGTCACCGCGATATTGACCGGCATGAAGCGGCGCACGCGGAACGGATGCAGGAACTTCATGCGGGTCAGGGTCAGCAGCGCCAGGCCGATCACGGTGAGGAAGGTCACCCACGGCGACGGCGCGATGATGTACAGGCACAGGGCAACCACGTTCCAGGCGGCAGGGAAGCCCTGGAAGTAGTTGTCCTTGCTTTTCATGTTGACGTTGCAGAAGCAGAACAGCGATGACACCAGGATCAGCGACACGGTCAGCAGCAAGGTGTAGTCCGGCAGTGGAATGTAGCGGTAGATGAACAGCGCCGGGATGAAGACATAGGTCAGGTAGTCGATCACCAGGTCGAGGATCGAGCCGCCGAAACTGGGCAGCACTGACTGCACATTGACCTTGCGTGCCAGCGCACCGTCGAGGCCGTCGACGATCAGGGCCACGCCCAGCCACAGCAGGCAACTGGTCGGCTGGTTATCGAGCAGGGCGAGGGTCGCGAGGAAGGCAGTGACGACGCCGGTGGCGGTAAAACCATGGGCACCCCATGCTTTGAGCCTGGCGATGTGTAGTGTCGATATCACGGGGGCGTTCTCCAGAAAGTGAAGCAAGCCAGTCATCACCCTCATCTGGCGGGCGGCGGCAAACCGGGTCGGGTTGCAGGTATCGACCGGGTATCCGGGAATAAGGTTCACCACTCATGAATCTTAGCTGCGCCGTAAAAAATACTGCAGATAAATCTACGGCCGCGAATGGGGGACGTGTCAGCCAAACGGTGGTGGCGCAATCGGGCGCGAGGGCTATTGTTGCCTGACTGGATCACTCTCATCGATGAGGACGCCGTCATGAACACCAGCGATCTGCTCGAACAATTATTGCGGGCCGGCCAGGGCTCTATGTCGCAACGGGGCGCGGGTGGGGCGTCGGCCCAAGGTGGGCTCGGTGACCTCGGCGGGTTGCTCGGCGGCCTGCTGGGGGGCGGTGGCGGTGCCGCCGGTGCAGGCGGTGGCCCGGGCGGCTTGGGTGGTTTGCTCGGTGGCTTGCTCGGCGGTGGTTCGCCAAGGGGTGGCACGGCCCCCTCGCGCTCCGGTGGCGGCACCAACTACGCCGCCCTCGCTTCCCTGGGAATGATGGCATTTCAGGCCTATCAAGCCTGGCAACGCAGCCAGGCCGCCGCGCCGCAACAGGCGCCCCGCACCGTGGACCTGTTGGCCGGCCCGGAAGTCGAGGCGCACAGTCACGCCATTCTTCGAGCATTAATCGCGGCAGCCAAGGCTGACGGGCGGATCGACGATGCTGAAAAACAGATGATCAGCACTGAAATCGGCCGTCACACCGACGACCCGCAACTGCAGCAGTGGCTTGATGCCGAAGTCGCCAAACCGCTCGACGCCAGCGAAGTGGCTCAGTGGGCCACCGACCCCGGCATGGCGGCGGAAATGTACCTGGCCAGCGTCATGCTGGTGGACGATCAACAGGACGCCGAGCGCAATTATCTGGATGAGTTGGCGGCCGCCCTGAACATCGCCCCAGAATTGCAGGTGCATCTGGAACAGCAGGCCAAGGGCGGCGCGGCCTGAAGATCAGGTTGTTTGCCTGCACGCCATCGTCGGAATGCCGCCCGGAGCCCACTCGCTCCCACAGTTTGATCTGCGGTGAACAGACGATCCGTGGCCGTTGCGAAATCCCTGTGGGAGCGGGCTTGTCCGCGAAGAACGATAACGCGGTCAGCCCGCTGAAGTGGCACCCGGCTTCGGCAGCAGAAAGGTAACGCCAAAGCGCTCGGCCACTTCAAAGATCCGTGGCAGGTCCTCGGGCACCTTGAAGCGGTCCATTGCGGCAAAGAACTGCCCGCCGCGCGGGTCGGACACTACGCCGATGATCTTTGCGGTGGGGCTGATGTTCTTGTACGCATGGACCGAGCCGCCGGGGATATGCACATAGCCACCGGGCGAGATAGTCGTGGCCTTGCCCTCCACCGTCACTTCAACCTGGCCATCGATGACCAGGAATGCTTCATCCCACGGATGAAAGTGCGGGGGCGGGCCGCCACCTTTCACACCCTCCTGGATATGCACTTCAAAGGGTTTACTCAGGTCCCCGCCAGCGAGAATGGTGATCGTCTCGCCAACGACATTGACCGGCGCTGGAACATTCCCGGCGTCGATGACGTGAACCGTACGCATGATTGCTCTCCCAGAGTGAGTCAACACCGGTTGAGTATAAGCACTGGATCGCGGCGACCGCCCTGGCTGTGCGGGCCGTCTGTCCGGGCGTTTTCAATGCCGATGGAATTTTCGTTCGCATGGCTCGCTCTGCTGAGGGAGGGACGAGCAATCGCGTCCTGTAGCGAGCAGCAGGTGAGCCATGAACAAGGACCTGGATGACTACAACCGCAGGCGCGATATGTCGGCAACGCCGGAGCCGGTCGCGGTCAACCGTTCGGGCGGAAAAAACGCCAAGGCCAAAGCGATCAAGAAACCGGCCACCCCGGCACGCAAGGAAAAGCCCGGGCCACTGACCGGCGCGCGCAAAGCCAGATTGCCGGAGTTGATCAAGCCGGAACTGGCGACGCTGGTGGAGAAGGCCCCGGATGGTGAGTGGCGTTATGAGGTCAAGTTCGACGGTTACCGGATCATGGCCCGCATCGACCACGACGAGGTCAAACTCTTCACGCGCAACGGCCACGACTGGACCCACAAGCTGCCCGGACAGGCCGAGGCATTGGCCGCCCTGCACCTGGAATCGGCATGGCTCGACGGCGAGATGGTGGTCGTGGACGAGGAGGGCGTACCGGACTTTCAGGCCCTGCAAAATGCCTTTGAGGCCGGTCGCAGCGGCCACATCGTCTACTACCTGTTCGACCTGCCGTACCTCAATGGTGTGGACCTGCGCGAAGTGCCAGTGGAAGAACGCCGGGCTGCGTTGGCGACAGTGCTCAAGGCCGGTGATCACCCCTTGCTGCGTTTCTCCGACGGCTTTGAAGAAGAACCGCAGGCGTTGCTCAACAGCGCCTGTCAGATGCGCATGGAGGGGTTGATCGGCAAGCGGCTGGGGTCGCCTTACGTGTCCCGGCGCAGCAGCGACTGGGTCAAGCTCAAGTGCAAGCATCGGCAGGAATTCGTCATCGTCGGCTTTACTGACCCCAAGGGTTCGCGCAGTGCATTTGGTGCATTGCTGTTGGGCTTGCATGACCGTGACAGCGGTGAGCTGCGCTATGCCGGCAAGGTCGGCACCGGATTTAACGAGGCGACACTCGCCAGCCTCCACGACCAGCTCAAACCCTTGCAGACGAAAAAACCGGCGGTGGTCAATCCGCCCGACGGTGTCGAGTTCAAGACGGTGCACTGGCTCAAGCCCCGGCTACTCGCGGAAGTGGCCTTTGCCGAAATCACCCGGGACGGCTCGGTACGCCATGCCGTGTTCCATGGCCTGCGTGACGACAAGCCTGCCAAAGGCATCACCGAGGAGCGAGCGATGACCGTGAAAACTGCCCCTGGAAAAAAAAGCAGCACTGCCAAACCCACCGCCGCGCCAAAGAACGCCGACCCCGCGCCCTCACACATCGGCCTGGACAAGGGCAAGGTCCGTATCACCCACCCGGACCGGATCATCGATGCCAGCAGTGGCAGCACCAAGATGCAACTGGCGCAATATTACGCCACCGTTGCCGAGTGGATTTTGCCCGAGCTCAAGGACCGCCCGGTGGCGCTGGTGCGGGCCCCGGACGGGATTGCCGGCGAATTGTTCTTCCAGAAAAACGCCGAGCACCTGGCCATTCCCGGCATCACTACCCTGGACCAGAAACTCACCGGCCAGCCGATGATGGTCATCAACAGCGCCGAAGCGCTGATTGGCGCGGTGCAGATGAGTACGGTGGAACTGCACACCTGGAACGCCACATCAGACAATCTCGACAAACCCGACCGCTTCGTCCTCGACCTCGACCCGGATCCGGCATTGCCGTGGAAGCGCATGATCGAGGCGACCCAGTTGACCCTTTCGGTGCTCGATGAACTGGGGCTCAAGGCGTTTCTCAAGACCAGCGGAGGCAAGGGCATTCACCTGGTGGTGCCACTGACCCGCAAGCTGGGCTGGGATGAGGTCAAGGACTTCAGCCACGCGATTGTCAGCCACATGGCCAAACTGCTGCCGGAGCGTTTTTCCGCCGTGTCGGGGCCGAAGAATCGGGTCGGGCGGATTTTCATCGATTACCTGCGCAATGGTCTGGGCGCGACCACCATCTGCGCCTATGCCGCGCGTACCCGCGAAGGCTTGCCGGTGTCGGTGCCGATCTTTCGTGAAGAGGTCGAGTCGCTCAAGGGCGGCAACCAGTGGAACATTCATAACGTGCATGAACGCCTGGCGGAGGTCGGCAATGAGCCTTGGGCGGATCTGAAGAAAACCAGGCAGTCGATCACCGCCGACATGCGTCGGCGGGTCGGCATGAAGCAGTAATCAGTACGCTTGAGGTTTGTTGATGAAGGCCTGGAAGTCGGCACCCAGCTTGTCGATGGCCGCTTTGAAATCCTTGGCGGTGATCTTCTGGCTATCATTTTCCAGGGTGCTGCCGAACACTTTGCGCACAACCCGGCCCACGGTCTGGTTGCTTTTCGCGTCGATGAACTCGGCCTCAATAAACAGGGTGGTGTCCTGGTCCCGATGGCCGGTCGCGGCGCTGACACCACCGACGACGGCGGCAACCGGAACGATTTCATACCACTTCATGCCCTCGTTTTCAGCGTTCACCCCGGTGATCGCCGCGCGCATGATCAACAGTTTCGAGCCCTTGGGTGCGGAGGCCGGCGTGGTGACCACGCGGTATTTCTGGCCCAGCGTGCTCTTGGCCGTGTTGGTCATGTAGTTCTGGATATCGTTGAGCGTCTGCTGGTTCACCCGCTCGTTGGGCTTGGGCGTCGGATAAAGCTCCAGCTTGTTGAACGCTACCGTGTCGTAGGCATTGGGGTTCCACGACGGGCTCACCCAACGCATCGCCGTACCACCGCTGGGCGTTTGTACTTCTTGCAGGTTGTCGTAACTGGACAGGTAACCGGAGTACTGCGTTTTCTCGGTGACTTTCGAGGTGCAACCGCTGAGCAGCAGGCCGGTCAGCGCGACGCCGATAAGCAAGTTTCGGGACAGGTTCATAATGCTGTGTGCTCCTTGGATAAAGTCGTTTTTTTTCGTCAGCAGAAATCAGAAACGCCAGGTCATGTTTCCGGTCACCGCTTGAATCCAGGCACTGTCGAATTGACCGGAAATTCGATCGCCTGACACGGTTTTGCTCTGATCCACCGGCATGTCGCCCAGCCAGACCATCGCCCAACTCACGTTAACGTCGGTGTCCTTGTTAAGAGCATAGGTGGCTCCTGTCGCAAGACGCCAGGATTCGGCCATCGGCACGGTTACCGTGCGATTGCTGTCCGAAACGGCACTGCTGTCGTACGCCACGCCGACGTTCCACAACAGCTGTTGCGTGGCCTGGTACTGCGCGCCGAGGGAGAGGTGCCAGGTGTCCTTGTAGTTGGCGTCAATCGTGGTTGATTGCGCGTTGTTCGCCGTAGTGTCGACCTGTACCCCGACCTGGCCGAACTCCGACCAGTCCTGCCAGTTGACCGAGGCCAGCAAGGCCCACTGCCGGTCCAGTTGCTGGAACAGGCTCAGGGTGACGGTTTGTGGCACCGTCATATCGAGTTGGGTATTGGCGTTGTCCAGCCGTCGCAGTAACGGACCGTCGCCCTTGACGTCCAGCTTGTCTTCGAAATTCAGATCAACCTTGCTGGTGTAGGTCAGGCCGAGGCGGGTGCCGGGTTGCGGGGCGTAGATCACCCCGACGTTGGCGCCAAAGCCCCAATCGTTGTCTCTGTACTTGAACTGGCCGTCGCTGCGGTCGGTCAGGCCGAAGGGCGAGCGGTCGATGGCGGTATCGGCTTTGAGCATGCCGTACATGGCTTTCACGCCGATGCCGACTGACCATTGGTCGTTGAAGCGGTAGGCCACGCTCGGCACCATCGACACACCGAGCACGCTGGCGTTTTGCGCGAAGTAGCGCCCGGACCAGTTGTTGTCGTAATTTTCCGCCAGCCCGAAGTCGCCGTACTGACCGAAGCCGACGCTCCAGTGATCGTCGAGTTGATGGGTGACGAAAAAGCTGCCGCCGGGGATTGGGTCTAGGGCATTGCCGCTGCCGCTGCCCGGGACATTGGTGTTGGAATCGCGATCGAAGCTCAGGTCGCCATAGAGCACCTGCAGGCCGGCGGTGATTTGCGTGCCAGGCAGGTAGCTCATGCCCGCCGGGTTGCTGGCAATCGTCGAAGGGCCCTGGGCCCTGGCGGCGGCACCGGCATTGGCCAGGCCGGTGTTATCGGTGCCGATTTCGTAGAGCATGAGGCCGCCGGCTTCGGCTTGCTGGCAGCACAACGCAAGTAAGGCAAAGGCGGGCAGGGCGGAATTTTTTATCTGCATACGAATTCCTTATTGCGTCGATAAACATCCGTCAGAGACGCGGGTGGCCAGCCTCGGCCACCCGTGAATTCACTCGTTACTTGGCCATCTCCGCCCGAGCGGCTGCGATCTTGGCCTTGACCGAATCGAGGTTGAAGCTCGCGCCTTTTTGCATCGGCGGGAACTCGATCGCGGTTTCAGCCAGTTTGGCCACCTGTTGTTGCACGAACACGAAACGCCAGAACTGGAACTTGAACCAGTCGAAGTACTGTTGCGAGCCCTGTGCCGACTGGTTTTCCGGCCAACCCATGCGCTCGAACGGGTCGAGTCGCAGGTTGGTCAGGAACGGTACGTCGACTGGAACTTTAGCGCCCATCCAGCCACCTGGCTGGTCGATGAAGCGATATTTGTAGTCATCAATGCGCACCGCGCCCAGCGCACTTTCGCCGAAATAGAAGATTTCGTGACGGTTCGACGGACCCTTGCCGGTGATCATCGAGGTCTGATCGTAGCCGTCCAGGTGCACTTTGTAGGTGGTATCGCCCAGTTGTTTGCCCTTGAGCAGTTCAGCCGTGATGTTCGGGTTGCCTGCCGCCGCGACCAGGGTCGGGAACCAGTCCAGGCCGGACATGATGCCATTGGCTATCTGATTGGCCGGCACCTTGCCAGGCCAGCGAATGATGGCCGGCACCCGGAACCCGCCTTCCATGACGGTGCCCTTGCCCATGGCAAACGGGGTCGTGCCGCCGTCTGGCCAGGTAAAGTTTTCCGCGCCGTTGTCCGTGGTGAACACCACGATGGTGTTGTCATCCATGCCGTCTTTTTTCAGCTTGGCCATGACGTCGCCGACGATGTCGTCGAGCTGGGCCATGCCGGCCTCCTGTTCCGACCAGCCATTTTGCGAGTTGCGCATGGCTTCGTATTTGTCGGACAGGTGCGTGACGATGTGCATGCGGGTCGGGTTGAGCCAGACGAAGAACGGTTTGTTGTCCTGTTTTGCCTTGTCGATGAAGGAAAAGGCCTTGTCGCGAATCTCCTCGTCGATGGTTTTCATGCGTTCCGGATAGAGCGTGCCGGCGTCTTCGATTTTCTGTTTGCCGACCTTGCCCCAGCGCGGCATGACGGTCGTATCGTCGGTGGTGGTGGCCCAGCTGTGGACCATGTTGCGTGGGCCCACTGTGGCGAGCAGTTCCTGCGGATAGTTGGGGTGCGCCGGGTCTTCCATGGCGTCGAGGTGGTAGAGGTAGCCGAAGAACTCGTCAAAACCGTGCACGGTGGGCAGGAACTCGTTCAAGTCGCCCAGGTGGTTCTTGCCAAACTGGCCGGTGGAATAACCCATGGCCTTGAGCGTGGTGGCGATGGTCACGGCTTCAGCGGGAATGCCGATGGGCGATCCGGCCTGGCCCACGGTGGTCATGCCGGTGCGGATCGGCAGTTCGCCGGTGATGAAGTTGGCGCGCCCGGCCGTACAACTGGCTTCGGCGTAGTAGTCGGTAAAACGCATGCCCTCATTGGCGAGTTGGTCGAGGTTAGGTGTGCGCCCGGCCATCATGCCCTGGTTATAGACACCGATATTGGACCAGCCAATATCGTCACCCATGATGACCACAATGTTGGGCGCCGATTTATCGGCGGCTTGTGCCATGACGGGTAGAGCCATAGCTGTCAGCAGTATCGGCAGAGCAAACAACGAGGAAAATGGTGTCCGGTTCATGTCGAGATCCTGTGTACTGGTGTGAGTACCTTTGAGCGGTCCCCCGATCACTCTGAAATGGGATCCCCCGCGGATGAGCGTAGGTATGAATTGCGAAATATCCAGTAATAAAAAGTGGTTGTTTCAGGAGGCTTACACCGTATTGAAATCGAGTACGTCAGGTTTCCGGGCAGTGCAAACGAGGATTTTTTTCGTTTGAGTTCTCAGTCTCGCGCACAGGCGTGGCGGCGAGCAGGGCCCGCCGCCCGGATGGCGCTTCTATTTGCCGACAGTGGCGGCCAGCAGCGGCGCCATCTGTTCATCGGTCAATGCCGCGTGGACTTCCATGCTCATGAGGTCGTTCCAGTCCAGCACCCATTGCTGAATTGGCACCACGTCACTGGCTTCGGCAATGCCAAAACCGGCCGAACCGCCCACCGCATGCCAGCGTCCCTTCATGGTGACGCCCGCGGGTGGAGCGCCGCCGGTCTTGAGAAAGCGCTCGATGACGGCATTGCGGTTGTCGGGGCTGATCGACCAGCTGACTATGAATAACATCGGCCACCTCCTGTTGCGCATTGGCACCGGTTTGCCGGAGTGGACCTGGTTGGCGCCGGGACCGGGTCGCACTGATGGTTTGCAGTTCCGTCCTGGCTGGTGTGCAGCAAGATCTCCCATGTGAAGGCATAGCAGCGGGCAGCGTTGCGCGTACGACCGCTGATCCTGTTCCGGGGATTATTCAAGGGCAGGGCTGAACGCCTGTATCACCAGCGAAACATGGGCAGCGGACGCAGCGGGGAACGGAGGAATTGGCGGGCAGAACGCTTGATCAGCATCCCGTGAAAACCGTGATCGGGAAAGGTCGATTGCACGGTCTTGATGAACGCTCGTGGCAGGCCGAAACGGACCCGGCCGAGGGATACATCGATCAGGTCGGCCTGGCGGAAAGGCTCGACTGTTGTCGCATGCGTTGCCCGATAGGGGCGCACCTTGTGGTGCTCGAGAATCAATGCACTCACTTGCTCTTTCAGGTCTGATCGTTGCCGGGTGTCCAGGTAGTGGTTGGCGAGACCTATCGAAGGCGGCAGGTAATCGAGGGTGTTATCGGTCCAGAGGCCCAGGTCGTGAAACGCCGCCGCGATCTGCACCGCGTCGCACGGCAGGCCTTGAATGCCGCTGACCGCGCAATAGAAATTCAACACCCGATAGACGTGATTGCGATAGCCCTTCAGGTCGGTGCCGATCGCCAGCGCGAAGTCGGTGAGTATTTCGTCGGTGATGGGAAATTCGAGAACGGGGTTCATCATGCGTCCCGCAAAAGGTCGTTGGCGTTGAGCAGCTCGTAGGCGATTTCCGGGCGTTTTTCCATGGCACGACGAATCGCCGCCGGGATCGAGGCGCGGGTCTTGCGACACAGTCCCGGCAGTTCGCCCACCTGGATGCCGATACCGCGCATGGTCCGCACTTCGTTGAAACCCGGGGCGATGTCCACGCGAATACCCAGTTGCTCGAACATTCGCCTTTTCATGTGCTCCAGGTCGGTCAGGCTCTGCAAGTTTTCCAGGCGGTCGATCAGGCGTTTTTCTTCGGCTCGGGTCAGAAACAGGATGCGCACGTCCGCTCCCGGTGTTTCCAGCAACGGGTCGCGCCCGCAGTCACAGACACCGGGTGGGCAGGGTTGGCGGATTTGAGCAGAGGTCGTCATGGGGCTCAATCATAGAGCGACGGGGTCGGATTTGCCCATAGGGTTGTAGGGGGGGCTCTCGCGTGGGTGAAAGACGCGTCAACTGATCCATCTCACCGACGTTGTCCGGCCCGTCTGGGTGCCCGCGCGGTGCATTGCAAAAAAGGCATTATGCTGGCCCCCAAGTGCTTCGCCTGCCGCCAGAATCGCTGGATTTTCAGGTGGTTAGGTGGAGTGTAAATGCGCAATATTCGGATCGCGCTGATTTCGTTCGGTATTGCAGGTCTTGCAATGTCTGCCCAGGCCAGGGAGCTGATGCCCAATGATCGCTACATGTGCAGTTGGGGGGCGGGGACGGCGGCAAGAGCCCAGGAGCTCAAGTTGGCGGGGGTTTCACTGTATGCGGCGCGGCAGAAAATCCACTCGTACAAGTTTTCCAAGTCGTGGATGCGCATGATGGCCATGGGCATTACCGAGCAAACCTACGACAGTCCTACCCGGTTCAAACCCGAGGCGGTGCGCCAGAGTTTTTACAACGACTGCGTGAAGTACAAGCTGGCGCGTAAATGACGGGGGAGGTGGCTTCTGTCGGATCGGGCGTCGGGTTTTCCAGTGCGGTCTATATTGAAGGACCGGGTTCGTAGCAGGTCTGTATCGACCCCAGAATAGCGATAAACCCGTGGCGAGGGAGCAAGCTCCCGCGCCACGGGTCGGTATGAATGACGGGTATCAGGCCGCAAGGCCGTTTTTCTGATTCACCTGACGGTGCATAAACCACATTTCAATCAGGAGATCATCATGACCCAGCTCGACAAAGTACTGTACACCGCCAAGACCCACACCACGGGTGGTCGCGACGGCGCCTCCCGCAGCTCCGACGGCATTCTGGATATCAAGCTGTCGTCTCCGGGCGCGGCGGGCGGTGGCACCAACCCCGAGCAATTGTTTGCCGCCGGCTGGTCAGCCTGTTTCATTGGCGCGATGGGCGTGGCGGCCAAGGAGCTGAAGGTTGCACTGCCCAAGGACGTGGCCGTCGATACCGAAGTCGACCTGGGCACCAATGAAGGTGGCTACCTGCTTCAGGCGCGGCTGAATGTCAGCCTGCCGGGGCTGGATCGCGAGACCGCGCAGAAACTCGTGGACACCGGGCACAAGTACTGCCCGTATTCAAAAGCCACGCGCAATAACATCAACGTCACGGTCAAGCTTGTCTGAGGTGAATAAGAGCCCCACAAACAACGGCGCCCCCTTTGGCTGAGGGGGCGCCGTTGTTTGATGCGCGTATGGCGCGCTAGACCACCGCGCCGAACAAACGCCCCACCAGGGCGGTCACCCCCATGGCCAGAGCGCCCCAAAAGGTCACTCGCCAGGCGCCGATCATGACCCTGGCACCGCCAGCCTTGGCGGCAATGGCTCCCAAGGCGGCTAGAAACACCAGCGACATGAGCGCTATCCATAAGCCCACGCTGTGCTCCGGCGCGATAAAGGTCACGGCCAGCGGCAAGGCGGCACCCGATACGAAGCTGGCGGCCGAGGCCAGGGCTGCCTGCACGGGTTTGGCGGTCAGGGTCTCGCTGATGCCCAGCTCGTCTCGGGCGTGGGAGCCCAACGCGTCATGGGCCATCAGTTGGTCGGCCACTTGATGGGCCAGTGCCGGTGAGACACCCCGATGCATGTAAATGTTGGCGAGTTCGATGTGCTCGGCTTTCGGGTCGCTGGCCAGTTCTGCCCGTTCGCGCGACAGGTCTGCCTGTTCGGTATCGGCCTGTGAGTGCACGGAGATGTATTCACCGGCAGCCATGGACATGGCACCGGCCATCAATCCCGCCATCCCGGTCACCAGCAGGGTGGAATGGCTGGCGCTGGCGGCCGCGACGCCGATCAGCAGGCTGGCGGTGGAGACAATCCCGTCGTTGGCCCCCAACACGGCGGCACGAAGCCAGCCAATTCGATCACTTCGGTGAGACTCGGTATGCCTGTGCATGAATTTCATCGTAGGGGGGACTCACTGTCAGGAGATGGATCAATGCAGGTGGCAGGAGCTTCGACCCGCCGCTTCAGCGCGTTTCAATCTGCGCCTGCCGTTTGCCGCCGACAATCGATATTTCCTTGAACTGCTCACCGTCGCGCAACACGAACAAGGCATCCATCCCGCGTTCTTGAGCGAGTCGCGGGCCTTCGATTTCACCCAGCACCATCAGCGCCGTGGCCCAGGCATCGGCAAGCATGCAGTTGGCGGCGACCACGGTGACGGCGGCGAGCGGGTTGCACAGCGGGGCTCCGGTTGCCGGATTCATGGTATGTGCATAAGACTGACCTGCCACATCGACCCAGTGCCGATAGTCGCCCGAGGTGGCGATGGCCGCGTCGCCAAGCTCCATCACCCCCATCACTTCGCGCACGCCACGGTTGGGTTTTTCAAGCGCCACGACCCATGGCTGGCCACCGGGTTTGACACCCCGGGCGCGCATCTCGCCATCGATGCCCACCAGGTAGTGGGTGATGCCCCGGCCTTCGAGGCAACGGGCCAGTTCATCGACGCCGAAGCCTTTGGCGATGCCGTTCAGATCAAGGGTCAGCGGTGCGCGTTTGCGCACTTGATTGCGTTGCGGGTCCACCTCCAGCGCGGCACTGGCCGAGGTGCGGGTACGCGGCTCCGGCGTCTCGAGGGGCTGTTGCGTGACGATCGGTTCGCCGGGACCGAATCCCCAGGCGTGCACCAGATCACCGACGGCGATATCGAAGGCTCCTCCCGATTGCCGAGCAATTCGCAGTGCCGTGGCCAGCACCGTGGCCAGTTCCTTGGGCACGGATACCCATTGCTGTTCGGGCGCGGCATTGAGGCGATTGAGGTCGGAGTCCGCTTTCCAGGTGGACATTTGCTGGTCCACCCGGCTGACGGCACGCGCCAGGCTGTGATGGATGGCCTCGGTCGACAAATCCGGCTCGGCATAGAACAGGGCGGTGTAACGGCTGCCCATGGTTTCGCCGTTGAGGCTGTAGCGGTGCAGCTCAGTAGACATCTTCAAGGTAGCGTCCTTGTGCCTTGAGCGTCAGCACGCTCAGGTTGAGGGGGGCCAATACTTCATCGAGGGCGTGCATCACGCCTTTGGCCATCTCGCGACTGCCACACACCAATACCTGGGCGCCTTTTTCAATCAGGCGACGCAAAGCCATCGCATCGCTGATCAGCCGGTCTTGCACGTAGCTGCGATCCTGCACCTGGGAGAACGCGGCCTGCAACCGGGTCAGACGTTGATCCGCCAGGTAGCGGTTGAGCTCGGGCTCGTAGAGAAAGTCCGACGCCGGGTGGCGTCCACCCCAGTACAGATGCATCGGATGACGGGCCTTGTTGTTGCGGATAAAACCGGCCAATGGCCCGATACCGGTGCCGGCACCGATCAGGATCACCGGTTGTTTGCCTGAGGCTGGCCGGAAATGCGGATTGGGCTGGATGAAGGCTTCGATCGGTGCGCCTTCGGGCAGCTCATGGAGGAAGCCGGAGCAGACACCGCCCGGGTGTTTGCGTACACAGATTTCCAGCATGCCGTCGTCCGAGTTGCTGGCCAGGGAATAGAACCGTGGCTCGGCACTGCCCGGCGGTACGATGCCCACCAGGTCGCCGGCCTCGAAGCACGGCAGGTCGCCCACGGCCTTGAAGCGCAGAACGTGGGTCGGTGCGTTGACCTGTTGCCCGTAGGCGATGCGTTCCACCAGTTCCAATTGATGGGTGCGCGGCCGGTCGGGGATGTGGTTGAGCGACAGCTCCTGGCCCATGGCAGCCCCCAGTTTCTGGCCCCAACGGCTGAACTCCTGGGAGGACTGACGGTTGATGGTCTCCAGCGCCAGCAACGGTGTGCCGCCGGCCTGCAGCATCGCCGCTTCAACCTGATGAGCGAACTGACAGAACCGGGCAAATTGGCGATCACCGAAACCCAGTACCGCAAACGGCTGGCCAGGCTTGAGGCCGTTCTTGGCCAGGCGCGCCAGAAACTGCGAGGCCGAAGACGGCGCGTCGCCGTCGCCGTGGGTCGCGGTCAGGATGAACACTTGCCGGGCATGTCCCAGGTTGTTCGCATAACTGTTCATCGGCGCGCTGTGCACGGTGTGTCCGGCGGCGTGCAAGGTGTCGTGCAGGGTCTTGGCAAAGCCCCAGGTGCTGTTGCTTTCGCTGCCGACCAGAATCACGCTGTCGGCCGAATGGGCGGGGCTGTTGTGGCGGATGTTCGGGCCGGCCTTGCGGCGGCGCCACCACAATAGAATCCCGGTAACGCTCATTAAAGGCACGCTCAGGGCGCAAACCCCGAGTAACAGGCCCAGCCACCAGAGGCCCTGCCCGGTGTGCAATTGGTAAATCAATTCGTAGAGCGCACGCGTCGAGTCATGGGCTTGATAGGACAGCAGAGCGCCGTTGCCTTGATCGACATAACCGTCGCCCTGGGCCGTGCGCAGGGAATACACATCCTGCGGGTTGCCAGGGCTGGGGTAGACCAGTTCGCGCAGGTCATTGAAGTCGACGTTGCGCAAGGCCGGC
The DNA here is from genome assembly GCF_900105115.1 of Pseudomonas mohnii. NCBI lineage: Bacteria > Pseudomonadati > Pseudomonadota > Gammaproteobacteria > Pseudomonadales > Pseudomonadaceae > Pseudomonas > Pseudomonas mohnii. The sequence goes on along the minus strand of NZ_FNRV01000001.1, from coordinate 1,018,082 downwards.
AGGTTGGCCACCGGCATGGCCGGCCCGGCGCTGACATGGGCGGGGAACGCCGGTTCAATCGCGCTGCCATCCGGAATCAATTCGAAGGTGGTGGCGCACAGAAACGTCCCGCTCAGCGCCGAGAGCATCAGGCCCACGAGCACCAGACGCCCGACTTCGGCATGCCAGCGCTGACTGAAGTTGCCACGAATGGGCCGCAACAGGTTACGCCAGCCGCCCAGGCGTCGGGCCAGCAACAGCGCCCCGGACACCGACAGCATCAACATGAACAATGCGCCCGCACCGGCCACGCCGTGCCCCGGCGTACCGAGGAATAGCGAGCGGTGCAGGTCTTTCATCCAGCGTGAAAAGGCGGAAGGCTGGTAGGGCGCAAGGCCCTGGCCGGTCAGGGGATCGACCGTTTCGGCACCGGCCTGACCGTTCTGGTTGTAGTAGACGATCACGGTCCCGGACGCGCTGCGTTGAATCTGCTCCACGCCGGAGAAGTGGCTGGCAACGCGTCCGGCCAGTTGGCCGACGTTGAGTTGACCGCTGGCGACCGGCGCCTGATGCAGACGTTCCAGGGCCGGGTCGACCGACAGCATGGCGCCGCTCAAGGCCAGAATCATGACCAACAGGGCGGCGATCAGGCCGGGTAGCGAATGGAGCTGGCGAAGCATGTTCAGCCTCCGGATTGGGCGGGTGCTACAGATCGTAGGTAAAGGACTCGACGTAGGTGCTGCCGGCTGCCGGCTTGCCGGCGCCTTTGGAGGTCAGCGGGACACTGACATCGGCGCGAACGTCACGTTTGTCTTCGACGGCACTGTCAATTCGGATCTGGTAACCGGCATCGATCAACGTATCCGCCAGTTCAACGCTGACTTTGAGCGTGCGTCCGCTGCCGACGCTGGCACCGCTGACGCCGTCAAACTCGCTCGGGTTCATCCCGCTACCGCGGGCCCAATCGCCCAAGTGCTTGTAGTACTTGGCCTTTTTGCCGGCGACCCAGAGGGTTTTCTGGTATTGGCCATTGCCATCGGTGACATAAATCGCCAGATAGGCGCCATTACCGCTGTAGTCCTTGAGTTGAGTGGTCAGGGTGACTTCCCGGGCCTGGGCGAGGCCCGGCAGGGCAATGGCGCCGGCGAGGCATGTAGCTGCAATGATCTTTTTCATGGGAATGTCCTTTTGATCGTCAGGTCGAGAGCCTGAACCTGCTTGCTGACAGCAACCTGAAACCCGGGAATAAATGCTCGGCAGGTCGTCATTCGGTAACGGGGTGAGTGAGGTAATCCCCGGCATCGCCGTCGTCCTTGAAGCGGATCTCCAGCTTGCGCAGATGCAGGGATGCCGGTGAGTAACTGGCTTCGATCGCGTTGCCCTTGCGATCCAGGCCGCGGATTTCGTAACAGCCGTCGTCGACCTTGATGCGCTGCACGCTCCAGCCAAATTGCTGCTGAACCTGCTGGCGCAACGTTTCGCGCGGCTGCCAGTCGGAGACCGGGTCGCTGCAGTCTTCGTCGGCCACCGCATAACCACTGAGCGAAAGACTCAGCAGCACGGCACTGGCAATAAAACCTGATTTCATGATCTGTCTCCTGCCGTTGGCGGCGTCTGTGGCATACCCTAAAGCACAATCCTGACAACCAGCTGAATCTTCAGATTCGCGTCAGGTGCGGCGATTAAGGTGCTATACGTCAAACATCACAGGAGGTGCCAGATGCGGGTTTTATTGGTCGAGGATGCACCGGGGCTGGGGGATGCGGTGCGCGAGCAGATCGCCGACGATGGCCATGCCGTGGATTGGGTGCAGCGCCTTGAGCACGCGCGCAACAGTGTGCGCACCACGCCTTATGACTTGATCCTGCTGGACCTGATGCTGCCCGACGGCCGTGGGCTGGATTTTTTGCGCCAGCAGCGCGCGGCCGGGGATGTGACCCCCGTGATCATCCTGACCGCCCAGGATCAGATCTCCGACCGCATCGCCGGTCTCAATGCCGGGGCCGATGACTATCTGGTCAAGCCGTTCGACCTGTTCGAGCTGTCTGCCCGCGTGGCGGCGGTGGCCCGGCGCTACAGCGGCAACCCCAACCCGCAAATCAAACTGGGCGAGCTGCAGGTCGACATCAGTGCGCGCACGGTGCAGCGAGCAGGCGTGACCGTGGACCTGACGGCGCGTGAATGGGCATTGTTCGAGGCCTTCGTCCAGCGGCCCAGCGCGTTGTTGTCCAAGTCGCAACTCGAAGAGCGGCTTTATGCCTTTGGCGCTGAAATCGAGAGCAATACCATCGAGGTCTACATCAGCCGGCTGCGCAAGAAACTTGGGCGTGACCTGATTGAAACCGTGCGCGGCATGGGTTATCGGCTGATGTCCGCATGAAGTCATCAAGCCTGCAGAAGCGCCTGGGCATCGGACTGACATTGGGCATGACCCTGCTCTGGCTGGGGGCGACGGTTGGCACCTGGCTGGTGGTGCAGCATGAGTTGAACGAGGCGTTCGACAGCGCGCTGGAAGAAACCGCGCAACGCATCCTGCCGTTGGCCGTGTTGGAAATCAGCAACCGTGAAGAGCCCCGCGATGCACAGCATGTCGCCCCGCTGAAAACCCACAAGGAATACCTGACGTACCTGGTCCGTGATGGCAAGGGGCAGATCCTGATGCAGTCCCACGACGCCAACCCGGACATCTTCAGCAAGCAACCGGCGGAAGGTTTCACGACGACGGAAAAATACCGTTTGTACGGGGCCAGTGCGTTGCGCGAGACGGTGTATATCGAGATCGCCGAACCCTTGGGCCATCGTCGTGAAGCGGCACGGGAAGCCTTGTTTGCCCTGTTGCTGCCGTTATTGGCACTGATCCCCATCAGCCTCTTGGGCATCTGGTTGTTTGTGCGCATCAGCCTGCGCAGTGTGATGGCCTATCGGCGGGCCGTGGAGGCTCGGGGTGTCGGCGATCTGTCGCCGATCAAGGTGGCGCGCCTGCCGGCGGAAATCGATCCGCTGGCCGAAGCGGTCAATCATTTGCTGGAGCGTTTTCGCAAGGCCCTGGAGGCCGAGCGCAGCTTTACCGCCAACAGTGCCCATGAACTGCGCACGCCACTGGCGGCGACGCTCGCGCAGATTCAGCGCTTGCGCCACGAAGCGCCAGAAGGCCCCATGCGGGCGCGGGCGGCGAAGATCGAAAACTCGTTGCGCGAATTGGCGCGGCTGTCGGAAAAACTCATGCAGCTGGCCAAGGCCGAGGGCGGCGGGCTGTTGTCTGAAACGCCGCAGGATCTGATTCCGCTGCTGGCCCATGTGGTCGATGAGTGGAACCACAGCAGCGGAGGCAGGGTCGAGTTGCGGCTTCCAGCACAGGCCAGCGTGTATGCGGCCATCGACCCGGATGCCTTCGGCGTCCTGTTGCGCAATTTGATCGAGAACGCACTGAAGTACGGCGCGGCCGATCAGCCGGTCGAAGTGAGTTTGTCCGAGTCGGCGCTGCTGCGGGTGATCAATGTTGGCCCGGCCGTGCCGGAACCGGTATTGCAGCGCTTGACCGAGCGATTTGTGCGGGGCAACAGCGAGGCCAGCGGTTCAGGGTTGGGGCTGGCGATTGCCAGGACCATTGTCGAAGGGGTCAACGCAAGAATGGTGCTGGTCTCGCCTGCGACGGGCCGGTCGGATGGTTTTGAAGTGTGCGTCTGGTTACCCGTGGTGGCACCGCTCGAAGGTTGAGCGGAATGCGGGTGTTTGAGTGGCGGACTCTACCCCTGTGCGGCGCCATTATGCGCAATCTGACAACAGTGTATGTCCGCAAGGCAGCTATTTAGGGGAGTGGTAAACACTTAGCATCGTCTCTACCCGCTGAACCAAGGGCGTAGATGGCCCTTGGTTCGCGAGGTCCAAACAAACATACCTTGAACGAGACGGTGAACATCATGAACTTGGCAAAAGTTGCGATTTTTATGGCCCTTGGCAGCCTCGGCGCGCCGGCCTTTGCGGGTCAAACCCCGGCAACGGCCACACCTGTTGAACCCTACACCTACTCGACGCCACTCGACATTCACAAGGTCATTGCCGTGACCGATATCCCGAATGACTGTGGCCCGGTACCGGCGCAAATGACCTACGAAGACTCCAGCGGTCAACGCCACGTGCTGCAGTATCAAGTGATGGGCGCTGGATGCTCGAACGGTTGAGTGCGGTGCAGACGATGGAGGGTCGACACTCCATTGCGGCGGCACTAGCCAAACCGATGTTCTGATTGGCTGACGATTTTTTCATCGGCTGCCAACAAGTCGGGGATGTGGTGTTTAAGAAACTCCACCCAGGTCTTTATTTTCGCGTCCACGTATTTTCGTGACGGGTAGATGGCAAACACACTCAACGCTTCAAAGTGATAGTCCGACAGTACGCGCACCAGCGTGCCTGCCCTGAGTCCGGCGACGGCGGAGGCTATAGGCTGAACACCGATCCCCATTCCGGTGGTGAGGGCGACCGTCATGGCATCGGCGGTGTTGACGTGAAAGGACGACTCGGGCGTATTGATCGTCTCCATCCCTTCGGGCCCCTCGAATACCCAGTTTTCAACCGGCATGACCGTGTTGACGATTCTCAGACAATCATGAGCATGAAGCGCACCCGGCGAGTCGGGCGTTCCGCGTTTGTTCAGGTAGGCCGGCGACGCGCAGAGAATGCTGTAAGTCGTGCCAAGCCGCTGAGCGACAAACCCCGAATCGGGCAGCTCCCGCGCCAGCACAATCGACATGTCATAGCCTTCTTCGATCATGTCCGGCAGTCGATTGGTCAGTGTCAGATCGAACAGTACCGAAGGATGAATTTCCCTGTAGCGGGCGATCGCGTCGATTACGTAATGATTGCCGATGGCTGACATCGCGTGAATTTTCAGCCTGCCCTTGGGATCGAATTGCGCGATGCCGGCTTCCTCTTCGGCTTCACGGATCTCTTCGAGGATTTTCTCGCAGCGCTGCAAATAGCGTATCCCGGCTTCGGTCAACGCCAGGCGGCGGGTCGTGCGGTTGATCAGGCGTGTGTGCAGCCTGGCCTCCAGGCTGGAAACCGCTTTGGAAACGTTAGTCGTGGTGGTGTCCAACAGCAGCGCCGCCGCCGTAAAGCTGCCGCTCTGGGCGACGGCCGTAAAGAAGCGCATGGTCTGGAGAACATCCATCGTTTCCACCTCACAGAAATGTAGAAAAGGGCGGCCCGGCACTGGGCCGCCCCTCGTCGCGTGTTACTTCTTGCGCGGGATGAATCCCGGTACGCCGGTTTCCACCACCGAATTGAAGCGTATCCGCGTCGTAATATCCTGACGGATTTCATGCATGGCCCGATGGGGCAGGGTTGCAATATCAAAGTTCTCGCGAATATGGCTCAGTGTTGCAGAGGTGGTCAGAAAAGCGACGCCGCGCTGTACCGACCAGGCCAGTGCGACTTGCGCCGGGCTCTTTTGCAGACGCCGGGCAATGCCGGTAATGACCTCGTCTTCCAGCACGTTCGGCTCCATGCCATGGCCCAGTGGCGCAAACGCCAGAACGATGATTCCGTGGGCCTGACAGAATTCGAGCAGTTCCCATTCGGGCAGATAAGGGTGGGACTCGACCTGCACCACGGCGGGTTTGATCCGCGCCTGGGCGACGATCTCTTTTAAGGCTTGCAGGGTGATATCGGACAAACCAATGGACTTGCACCGGCCTTCATCCACCAGGCGCTCCATTGCCCGCCAGGTCTCTATCAGGGTCACGCCGCCGTCATAGATGACATGCCCGAATGCGTCTCGTGGGTCCTGGTCGTCGCCGGGCTGGAAGGCAAAGGGCGTATGGATGAGGTAGCAGTCGATGTAGTCGACTTGCAGGCGCCGGCAGCTGGCCTCGAACGCGGGCAACACCCGCTCGGGACGATGGTTGGTGTTCCACAGTTTGGTGGTGACGAACAGGTCTTCGCGCCGGGCCTTGCCTGTCTCCAGGAACGCTTTGAAGGCCACGCCGACCCTGTCTTCATTTCGATAACGTTCAGCGCAATCGAAATGGCGAAAGCCTGTTTCCAGTGCGTGCGTGATCGCCTGGGTGGTCACGCTCAGATCCTTGAACAACGTACCGAAGCCAACGGCCGGTATGTCGCCGGAGCCGTTGATCAGGGGAAACCGGGTTTCGCGAAGTGCATCGAAAATGGGTTCGTAAGACATGTCTCTACTCCAGTGCCTGGGGCCACGGCCGCATGGGCAAGTGACCATTCGTTTAAGTGTTCATGAATGCGCGGCGGCGCTACTGGTATGAAGGTTTTCGTTCGTCGCGAGAGGCCAGTCGTTGCTCGAACACGCCGACGGAGTTACCGCCGAGTGCAACAAACAAACGCACGGTGTCGAGGTATTGCGCGGTCTTCACCCGGATCTGCCCCAGCAGCGCCTGTTCATAGGCACGCTCCGCTTCCAGTACCTGGAGGATGCTGTTCTCGCCTTGCGCGTAGGCTTGCTGGTTCAGGCGCAAACTGGTCTCGGCGGCCCGCATTGCATCTTCCTGGGCGAGGTTTTCCTCGGCGTCGTGGTTGATGGCCTGCAAGGTGTCCGCGACCTGGCCGAACGACGTGATGACGGTCTGTTGGTAGCCGGCCAGCGTTGCCTTGTAGCCGTCGATGGCCGCCTGGCGTTCAGCCTTGAGCGTGCCGCCATCGAAGATCGGCCCGGCGATGCCCGCGGCGAAGCCCCAGAGCGCTGCGCCGCCGTTGCCCGAAGCGGCCTGCGCCAGTGACGCGGACAGCGTGACATGGGGATAGAGGTTGGCCGTGGCCACGCCAACGGCCGCATTGGCGATATGCAGTTCAGCCTCCGCCTGCAAGATGTCCGGCCGGTCGTGGGCCATTTCCGAGGGCAAACTGACGGGCACGTTGGACGGCAAGGCGAACTCGGCCAGATCGAAGTCCGGCGCGATCCAGTCAGCGGGGCCTTTGCCGGTCAGGACCGACAGCGCATGGCGTGCCGAATCGCGTTGCTGGGCGAGGGGGGGCAACAGCGTGCGGTCTTGAGCGAGCCGGGTTTCGGCCAGCGACACATCGATCTGTGTGGTGCTGCCATTGGCGTGGGCCATGCGCACCAGTTCGAGGTTCTTGGTGTCGTTGGCCAGCAGTTTCTCGACGGCACGCATCTGCGCGTTGGCCGAGGCCACCAGCAATGCCTGGCTGGCGACATCGCCGGTCAGGGTCAGGTACGCCGCTTCGTAGCGATGCTTCTGTAGATCGGTGAAGGCTTGCTGTTCTTCGACCTGGCGCTTGTTACCGCCGAACACGTCAAGGTCGAAACCCACCCGCGGACCAATCGCATAGAAGTTGGAGATCGAAGGGTCCTTGGCATTGTGCGTCCGTGCACGGCCCGCCTGGGCACCGAAATCGACTTGCGGATACAGGGCGCCCTCCGCCGCGGCGACAGAGGAGGCGGCCTGGCGGATCGTGGCGTCGGCGGCTACCAGTTCAAGATTGCCGTCGATGGCACGGCGCACCACCTGATCGAGTTTTGGCGAGCGAAAGGCTGACCACCACTCACCGCCGACCTTTTTGCCCAGTTCGATGCGCTGTTCACCGGGCTTGTTGCGGCCCTGGCCAAGACGCTGCTCGGCCTGTTGGTCATAGTGCTGCGAGGTGCTGGGGGCAGGGGATTTGAAGTCAGGACCGACGGTGCAGGCGGACAGGAAGATCAGGGTCGACAGCGCACTGATTTTCGTTGGGAACAGATGACGGGATTTCATTTGGCACACTCCACGAAAACTAGTTGGTCGAAACGGGTTTACGAAGAAAGACAACCAGCGGACTCACCACCAGCATCACCACCATCAAAATCTTGAACTGGTCGAGCACGGCGATGAACGCGGCCTGGCCGGTGATCATTTCGTTGAGCCCCGCCAGCGCCGGCAAGGGGGCCGACACCAGCGAATGCGCAGCGGCGCGATAAGGCGTCAGGTTGCTGGCCAGCGCCATGTGCATCGCCTGGGTATTGTTGAAGAAGTACAACTGCACGACCGCAACGCCCAGGGTGCTGCCATAAGCGCGCATCAGATTGAAGAAACCGGTGCCTTCCGGACGTAACTTGGGGTCGAGGGTGTTGAACGCCACTTTGCTGATCGACGGCATCAAGATGCCCAGGCCGATCCCCTGGATGGCCCCGGCAATCGCCACCGGCGACCAGTCCATCAACGGCGAATAACCGAGCATCATCCAGTTGGCATACGCCACCAGTGCAATGCCCGCCGCCACGAACAGGCGTTGGTCGTATCGATCGGAGTAACGGCTCATCAGGATGAACGACCCGACAAGCCCCGCACCGCGTGGCAGCGTCATCAAGCCTGTGGTGACGGGCGGATAGCCGAGTATTTCGTCCAGCATTGGCGAGGTCAGCGCCATGGTCGACAACAGCACGACGCCAAGGGCGAAAAAGATCACCGTCGACAGCACGAAGTTGCGATCCCTGAGCAGGCTCTTGTTGATGAAATGCACCTTGGTCGTCAGCACGTGCACGACAAACAGGTACATCCCCAGCACAAAAGCGATCGCTTCGATCCAGATCTCGGTCGAGGCAAACCAGTCCAGGCGCTCACCCCGGTCGAGGAGCATTTGCAGGCCGATCATGCTCAGGGTGAAGGTGCCGAAGCCGAAGAAGTCATACGGCGGTTTTGTCTCGGCCTTTTTCTCCGCCAGCAGCAGTGCCACCACCAGAAAGATGAACACTGACAGCGGAATGCTGGCGTAGAACATCGAGCGCCAGCCGTGGTATTCGCTGAGCCAACCGCCGACCGTCGGGCCGGTGGCAATGCCCAGGAGCACAACGGCCGTGAACACCGCGCCAAATTTCGGCCGCCGTGCCGGTGGCAGCGTCTCCAGGGAAATCCCCATGGAGAGCGGCCCCAACACGCCGCTGGCAATGCCCTGAACGATCCGCGCGCCGACGAATTCCAGTGGCGTCGTTGCAGCCGTGGCGAGCCACAAGCCCACGATGAGCAGAACGATCGCAGCCTGGTACACGAGCTTCACGCCAAATCGCCCGGCAAGCCACTGTGCAAGCGGCAGGGTGATGGCGCTGGCACCGAGGTACGCGGTGAATATCCACCCGGCCTGGTCGTCGGTCATCGACAGGCTGCCCTGGATAAACCGCAGTGCCGAGTTCGGCAAGGGCAGGTTCGCCGACTGCATGTAGGTCGCTAGCAGCGCGGCGAACCTGAGCGAGCGCGCACCACCGTCCTGCGGGGTTGCAATCGCGTTGGCGTTCATCAGGAGTTACCTGCGGTCAACAGTGCTTTAAGCGGCTGCCACCATGGCGTGCTGTGGCCCGTGTCGACCTTGACCGTGGCGCTGGTGCCGGAATACAGCGGCAGGTCGGGGTTCACTTCGTCCAGTTCGAGACGAACCGGCACCCGCTGGACAACCTTGACCCAGTTGCCGGTGGCATTTTCCGGTGGCAGCAGGGCGAAGTCCGATCCGGCGCCAGGGCTCATGCTGGTGACATGGGCCTTGAACAGGTGATCAGGGTAGGTGTCGATGCGAATGGTCGCTTCCTGGCCGGGGCGCATATGGGTGACTTCCGTTTCGCGGAAGTTGGCTTCCACCCAGATCTCGTGATCGGATATCAGTGCAAACGCTGGCGCACCGTTGTTCACATAGTTGCCGACCTGCAGGTCGTCGACCTTGGCCACGATGCCGTCATCCGGCGCATACACCGTGGCGTAGGAGAGATACAACTGCGCTTCGTCGAGCTGCGCCTTGGCTTCGCGAACGCTGGGATGACTGTCGACTTCGATATTCGGGTTGCCGTTCAAGGCGACCACGGTGCTGGCGATCTGCTGTTCGATCGAGGCAATGCGTTGCCGCGAGACTTTGACGTCGGTATCGGCGCGCTCATAAATGGCCCGTGAAACGAACTCGGACGCGACCAGCGCTTTTTTCCGGGCAAATTCGCGCTGATCGAATTCGGCCGACTCTTTGGCCGATTGCAATTCAGCTTGCTGCTGCCGGTAGCTGGCCTTGAGCCCGTCGATGCGCAGCCGCGCCACATTCAACTGGGCTTCGGCACGGTTGACCGCGATCTGGAATGGCTTGGGATCTATCTGAAACAGAACCTGGCCTTTATGAACCTGCTGATTGTCCTCGACCGCGATAGTGATCACTTGCCCGGAAACCCGTGCGTTGATCGAAGCTTTTGCCACCCGGGCGTAGGCGTTGTCGGTCGAAACGAAAGGCTGGCCGGCCATGTAATGGGTGTAACCCACCACCGCGAAGAGGGCGGGTACGCCGAGCATCAGCCATGGGCGCAGTTTTTCCTTGAGCGGCTTTTTGGCCGGTCCTGGGTGTTCAATGGCTTGGGAAGCCGGGATGTCGAACTGTTTAGTCATGATCGAATGCACCTTTAACCGGGAAGTCGGGCTAACAGCTGCAAAAATCGCCTGCGGCCCTGACGTTAATAATTGCCGTGAGAAAGCCAACCGGTGGGCAGTGGGGAGGGTGGCTCCGCTGCCGCTGTTTCGTCGCTGCAATACCCGGTTCGAGCCTCGCTTGAACAAACCTGACGCCGAGGAACTTTTGGTTCCTTAATTTTGTGCGATGGTGTAAGAATATCCCTGCACTCACCTTCATTCAAGGATTTTGTACGACATGGCACAAAATAAAGTTCCAGAGAGCAAAGGCCGGGGCCGGCCTCGCGCCTATGACCCGCAGACAGCGCTGCAGCAAGCGCTTGGTGTGTTCTGGAGCACCGGTTATTCCGGCGCTTCGCTCGACAGCATCGCCACTGCGGCAGGCATGAATCGCCCAAGCCTTTATGCGGCGTTCGGCGACAAGCACTCGCTGTACATCAAGGCGCTTGAGCAGTATTGGGAGTTCGCCGTGGCGTCCATGCACGAAGCGTTGACGGACCCCGCACTGACCTTGCGCGAGGCGCTGACGCGGTTTTATGAGGGGCAGTTGTCGATTTACTTTTCGGGCGAGGGTCAGCCCCGTGGCTGTTTCGCCATCGGCACGGCGACAACCGAAGCGGTGGAGGACCCGGAAATACGCGACGTTCTCTCCGATCGTCTCAGCAGGCTCGATGCCGATCTGGAAGCGCGTCTGCGCGTGGCCATTGATCGCGGCGAATTGAGAAGCGATGTCGACACCGGAGCGCTTGCCGTTCTCGCGGCGTCTCTTTTGCACAGCATTTCGATTCGTGCCCGGGCGGGCAAATCCCGCGAGGAGTTGACGGAGCTGGCACGCAATGCGGTCAGCGTGATCTGCGGTGGGTGAAGGACTTGAAGATATTCTGGCTGAACACCTTGCCGTGATTTTCTGCGGGATCAATCCAGGCATGACGGCCGCGGCCCAAGGGCATCATTTTGCGGGTCGCGGCAATCGCTTCTGGCGCACACTCCATCTTGCCGGTTTCACGCCGCAGGAGGTGCGTGCGGAAAACGACCGGACGATCCTGCAGTACCGATGTGGTTTGACGGCGGTGGTGGAACGGCCAACGGCGCGTGCCGATCAGTTGTCCTTCCATGAGTTCACTGCGGCCGCTGCGGCCTTCGAGCAGAAAATCACGCGCTATGCGCCACGATTCGTGGCGTTTCTTGGTAAGGCGGCGTATTGCGCATTATCGGGCCAGCGAGACGTTGCCTGGGGGCTCCAACCCAAGACCTTCGGCCATGCCGCGGTCTGGGTTCTGCCCAATCCCAGTGGCCGAAATCTCGCGTTCACCCTCGATCAGCTGGTGGAGGCGTACCGCCAGCTCAAATTGGCATCAGGTCTATGATCCAGGCAAGAAGGTCCGCGTCGGTTTTCCGCCGTCCACTCAGCCGACGAACGTAACAGGCTTTGACAGGCGGGATACGGCATCGAACAGTGGAGTTGCTACAGGCCGGAGTGAGGGGAAACGGCAACTTTTTGTGGCGACTTGAGCGTTATCGCTTCTCATGTAACCTACGGAAATCTTGATGTTTATTTTCGAAACCATCGCTAACTTTCGAGAAGATAACAATAAAGTTATTTGAGAGCGCTTCTTGTTGCTGATGAATGCTCCAGGCGAGGCGATCGCCGGGCAAACAGTTCATTTGTCTGGCGACGGAGCCGTTTGTTCTGTCGATTATTTGACGCCATTCTCCGTCGGTTTTTATTTATATTTATTATCGTGACGAGCTATTGACGTACTGGCTATGTGCTTATACGCTCAATTTAAGCCGATGAAAAACACCTCCATCCAAAAAAAGAATCACCTCTGTGCAGGGAGGCTCTCCTATGCGTCCGACACTTGTCATTAAATCCGTTTTGGCTCTGATGCTCGTTAATGGTGCGGCGGTTTTTAATGCGCAGGCGACCACTTTTGTCAATGAATATAATCGCATGAGTAACGCTTGCGATTCATTAAGGTCGCAAGTCGGTGCGGGTCCCGAAGAGGCTTCCGGTAGCGAACTACTTACTTTCGGAAACGGCCTTGGCGTGCCTTCATTGGTGACCGATGTCTATTTCGATGGCACTCAATCGGCTAAATTCAGCAGTGTCACTCATCATTCCACCTCGACGGAAAGTGTCAACGTTTCATCTTGCGACGGTTTAATGACGGCGAGTGCTAACGACCGGGTCGCGGTAAACTTGACTAGCCAGGACACGGGTTTGACCGGTGTTTCTGATCAGCCGAAGGCGGTACCGCTATCGGCGGTCGCCTGGTTATTTTCTTCCGCGCTATTTGGTTTCATCATGGTTGCGAATCGACGGAAAGTATAAGTTCGGTCGGCCAGGATGCAGAGGTTTGATGGGGGTTTAGTTAAAGTTGATCTACTGAATCTAAATGGCGTTTGATTAGTTGAACGTGATGCGGGTTAGTTGTGCAGAATAAAGTGCAGGGGGAACGACGGTGTGGGTGGTTTGCCATTTTTGCTAAGTTAAAATGGCTGCCGACTATAACGCAATAAAATTGACGAAGTTGGTGCGGGTTGATTTGTTTTGTTGTAAGTCGTTGTTTAATAAAAAAAATTTCGCTGTCTGAGGTAGTGTCAGATGAAATTATCCGCCGATAAGCTCGATCCGATTGCTCTCTTGTGTTTTTTTGGACATGAGAGGGAAGAGCGTGATTTGACTCCGCTTTTGTGTGAAACTCCTGGCAAGGCTACTTAGGCGGAGGGATCCCGATGTTGCGTTTACTGTTACCTGCGCTCTGTGCGCTGTCTGTCTGGTCAGGCATTACCACTGCCAGCGAAAATAACGCGGCTTACCTTCTCAATCCAGGGGACGTCGTTTTTGTTTCCGTTTGGCGAGAAGACACGCTCAAGGAAGAGGTGCACGTACTTCCCGATGGCAGCATCAACTTCCCGCTGGTGGGGCGAGTCTCAGTAGCCGGGCTTGATACATCGGCCGTCGAAAAACTGATTGCGAAAAAGCTTGAAGAGTTCATACCCGACCCGAACGTAAGCGTGGTCGTGCGTGATCCCAAAGGCAATCTCGTCTACGCCCAGGGTAAGGTGATGAAACCCGGGTCGGTGCAGTTGGCGGGGCCGACGGCGGTACTGCAAGTTCTGAGTATGGCGGGCGGGCTCGACAAATTTGCCGACAAAGATGGCATCAAGGTCGTGCGGAACAAGCAGGTGCTCCCTGTTCATTACAGCGATCTGATATCCGGGCGTGACATGTCCACCAACTATGAACTCCAGGCCGGCGATACGTTGGTCGTGCCTTGACCTTGCGCGACGTATTGGGGTTAAGCTTTCTTATGCTACGAACGACCGGGGCTGCCACAGCCATTCTCATGTTGCCGTATTCGGGGGTGGCCTATGCCGCCACCTGGCAATCCTCAATCGCATTGCCTTCGACCGTCGAGTACGACAGCAATCCGGTACTTCTCGGAGACGATGCCAAAAAGGCCGTGACCCGCACGATCATCGCCCCCGATTTCAGCCTCGTCGGAACGTCTGATCTTGATGAGTTGCGCATCGGTCTTGGATTGAACGTCGTTCGCTCCTCCGACACATCCATCGTTCGTGATCGTGAAGACCCGAAACTGTTGCTGGGCTGGCAGCGAGATACCGAAAAGGGAGCCTACGGGCTGACGGCGAGTTATGTCGAGAGCTCGACCCTCTCCAGCGAGGTTCAGGAAACCGGCGTGATTGCGACCGATGGCACGCAGAAACAATCGACGCTGGGCGGCAATTGGCGTACTGCGGTCACGGAGAGAAGCTCGCTGATCGACGAGGTTGAATACACGAACGTCGATTACGATATTGGTTCGCTGACCCCTTACGATGAACTTTCGAACCAATTGAGCTGGAATTACACCTGGAGTGAACGCGTCGAGCTCTTCACGCGTTTTTCCGCGCGGCGCTATGAGCCCAAATCGGGTTCCGGGGTGGCCTCCTCAAACAGCTATACGCCAACGACCGGTTTTAACTACAAGATCTCCGAGCAGCTCGAGGTCTCGGCGTATGTGGGTGCCAACCAGGTTTCGGGCAGTAACAGCGGCCCCACCGGTCAGGGCGGGTTCAACCTGCACTATGCCGGTGAGCGTTTTGACACGACCCTCGACGCCAGTCGCAGCACGATCGCCAACGGCAATGGTGGTTTCGTCGAGTCGAATAATCTGCGGGGTACGTGGAGCTACTCCATCGACGAACTCAGCCGGGCCGGCATTGATACCTCGTGGCAAAAAACCAAAGGGCAATCGCCGAGCACACTGCGCAACTTTAATGTCTGGGCCAGTCGAGAGCTCTCGCCTTTTTGGGTTGCGCGCCTATCCTACACCTACAAACAACGCCTGCAAGATGGCTTGCCGGATGCCACCGCCAACGTCGTCGGGTTGACTTTGACCTATAGTTATCCCGAACTCTGAAACCCAGCTGTGTGAGTATTTATGGCCTCTGAATACGAAATGTCGGTCAACGACTACATAGCAATACTCAAGCACCGAGCGGTGCTGGTGGTCGTGAGTATCGCGGTGATTTTTGCCGTGAGCGTGTTGGTTGCGATGTACATCCCCCCTGTCTATCAGTCATCCGGCACGATTCTGGTCGAGTCTCAGCAGATTTCGCCCGATCTGGTCGCGGCGAATAACAATACCTTTGCCGACGAGCGCATCGAAGTCATTCGCCAGCGCGTGATGACCCGCGAGCACCTGGAAGGGATCATCGATAAATACAATCTTTTTTCCTCGGAAAGCCGGCGGTTGAGCGTTACCGAAAAGATCGAAGAGATGCGCAATGCAATTAGCGTTTCCTTGGTCAGTGCGGCTGTGAAGGGGCGCGGGGAGGTGACCATCGCTTTCCGCCTGGGCTTTGAGCACAAGCAGCCAGAAATCGCGAACAAGGTTGCCAAGGAACTGGTTACGCTGTTCCTGGATGAAAACATCAAGCAGCGCACCGAGCGCGCCAGTGAAACGACGGAGTTCCTGACACAGGAAGCGGACAAGCTCAGGGTTGAACTGGAAACCCTGGAGAACCGTCTGGCGGACTTCAAGCAGGCGCACAGTAACGCGCTGCCCGAGCATCAGGAATTGCGCATGAATATGCTGTCGCGCGCCGAAACCGAGCTCAAGGAAATCGACCGTGACTACAAGGCTGCCCGCGAGGAGTTGCGCTTCAACGAATTGGAAGTTTCCGCGGCCAGCGCCGGTGTCGTGAGCAAGCCGGGCGCAACGGGTGCGGAAGCTGACAAGCCGCAGGATCTGGGCAGTCTCAAGGCTGAGTACACAAGATTGCTGTCGCTCTATACCGAAGCGCACCCCGATGTGCGCGCCGTCAAGCGCAAGATAGCCGCACTCGAGGCCGCTCAGGGGCCGGGGGCGAATGCAGTGAGCTCCGTCAGCCTGGAGGTGGCCAAGGCTCAGGCCCGGGTCGCCGCTTCGGAAGCGCGCATCAAGTCGCTGGCCGACCAGAAGCGTGAACTCCTTTCCAAGATAGACGCCTACGAGGCGCAGATTCTGGAGACGCCGCAAGTCGAGCGCGGCCTGGTCACGTTGATGCGCGACCATGACAACGCTCGCAAGAAGTACGAGGAAATTCGCACCAAGGAAATGGGGGCGAAGATCTCCGAAAGCCTGGAGCAGGAAAACAAGGCCGAGCGTTTTGTGCTTCTTGAGGCGCCGTTGATGCCTGAGAAACCCGTCAGGCCCAATCGCAAGAAAGTCGTTGCCATGGGCTTTGTGCTCGCCCCGGTAGGCGCTGGTGCGCTGGTGATGCTGCTGGAGATGTTGAATCAGCGTGTACGCGGTGTTGAAGCCCTGACCAGTGTTTTGGGTCGACGCGTTCTGGGCACTATTCCCTACATTCACACCAAGGCAGAACTTGAGCGCAGCAAGCGATTGCGAACACTGCTCATCCTCTGTGGAATTGTGTTGATCGCATGCCTTCTGGTCCTTTTGCATTTTTTCTACATGCCTCTGGACCTGCTGGTGTTTAAGGCTCTGGCGCGATTTGAATAAGGAATATAGCCATGGAAATAATCAAGCCCGCGGGCGATAAAGCCGAGCAACCGGCTTCATCGAGTCTCGTGACCACATCGACTGGGCAGTCTGCAACGCTCAATGCCCTCAGCTACGTGCAAACCAAGGTTGTCCCCTTGAGGGCAGACCACCTCGAGCGCAATCGCATCGTGGCCTACAACAAGAATTCGAGCATGGGCGGGGCTTTCGATTTGCTGCGCACGCAGGTGTTGAAAGCCATGGAAGAAAACGGCTGGCGCACGCTTGCCATCACTTCCCCGACCCCGGATTCAGGCAAAACGGTGTTGGCGATCAACCTGGCGATGAGCATCGCCCACCACACCACCAAGACAGCGTTGCTGGTGGACTTCGATTTACGGCGTCCGAAGGTGGGTGCCTGCCTCGGCCTTCCGATGGAAAAATCGCTCAACGAGTTGCTCGCCGATGAAGCCGAACTGCAGGACGTGCTGGTCAACCCGACCTTGCCGCGTTTTGTGGTCCTGCCGACACGAGAGCCGATTCCGCTGTCCACTGAGGTGCTGTCATCGCCCGCCGTGAGCCATTTGATCAGCGATCTTCGCGATCGCTACAACTCACGTATCGTGATTTTCGACTTGCCGCCGGTGTTGAGTTCGGACGACGTGATTACGGTCTTGCCGAAATTCGATTGCGTTTTGCTCGTGGTCGCCAACGGGATGAACAGCAAGAAAGAGATCGAGGAAAGCCTGCATCATCTGGCAAACGCCAACCTCATTGGCACGGTGCTGAACAAAGCCGAACCCCAAAATCGCTCTTACTACTAGCGCTCATCTTCAGGCGCTCGGCGTTTTACGTCAGCGCCTGCTTTCAATGCCAGGGATGCTTGCGCTCCCAGTTCCAGGCGTGCGTCACAATCTGCTCAAGCGTGGCAAATCTCGGTGTCCAGCCCAGCAGGGTATTGGCCCGTCCCGGATCGGCCACAAGACGTGGTGGATCGCCGGCACGGCGTGGTGCATCGTTGACGCAGATATCCTGGCCGGTCACCCGGCGCGCGGTGTCGATCACTTGTTGCACCGAGAAACCCAGACCGTTGCCGAGGTTGAACGCGGTGCTGGCTCCCCCCTCCAGTAGGTAATCCACGGCCAGTGCGTGAGCGGCGACGAGATCGGTAACGTGGACATAGTCGCGAATGCACGTGCCGTCAGGGGTGTCGTAATCACGGCCATAGACGGTGATCGATGTGCGCCGGCCCGAGGCGGCTTGCAGGATCAGTGGCAGCAGATGGGTTTCCGGCTCATGGCGTTCACCCAACTGTCCTTCAGGATCTGCCCCGGCGGCGTTGAAGTAGCGCAGGCAGACCGACTTGAGACCGTATGCACGGTCGAAATCTTCAAGCGTTTGCTCCACCATCCACTTGCTGCGCCCGTACGGGTTGATCGCGGCCTTGGGGTGTTCTTCGTCAATGGGTACGTACACCGGGTTGCCATATACGGCGGCGGTCGAGGAGAAAATGAAATGTTTGACCCCGGCACGGACCATGGCTTGCAGCAGTGTCAGCGTGGCGGCGAAGTTATTCTGATAATACTTGGCAGGTTCAGTGACGGATTCGCCCACCTGTATAAAGGAAGCGAAGTGGAACACGGCATCGAAACGGTGCTTCGCAAACAGAGCGTCCAGCGCCTGCACATCAGCGATGTCCAGTTCAACCAGTTCCCCGCCCGTCAATGCGCTGCGGTGGCCCGTTGAGAAGTTGTCGGCCACCACCAGATCGTGGCCCGCGGCCAGAAGTTGCTTGACCATGTGTGAGCCGATATAGCCCGCGCCACCCACCACCAAAAATTTCATCCTGATCTCCGAACTCCTGGAAACTATTTCAATGCAAGCACAGATTGGAACGTCAGCGCGTTTCAATTGAGCATTATGTTAGGTAATTTAGCCGTTGAGTTGCATTGACAGGGTTTGGCCGTGCTTTGCCCTGTGACGCCTTGCTCAAAAAACAACCGGTCCAATGCCTGGTTGTATGAGCGACGGCGAATGGAAATGGCTAAAGGCGACTATAGTACGTTTTGTGTCATTGAGTACGCACCTGTTGTTGAGTTGTTGATTGATTTCTTGCAATCGTTCAGCCTGGCCAGGCGAGCGATTGCTTCGGGGCATAGGCCCTGAGGGCGTTGATTACATCTCCCTTGGGGCGGCAAGTGAGTATTCCACGAGAATAATTATAAAATGAAAAGAAACCCAAAAATTGCCGAATGCTCATTAAAGGTGCTAAAGGCCGAATGGCCGAGTCTGGTGCTCTGGGCCTTTTTGCTGTCACCGCTGATCATTAAATTAATCACGAGTTATCGATATTCGAAAATTGATTTGCTGGTTTTCTACACGATTGCCATGTCGGTGTTATGGCTTTTGGCTATTCGGTTTGTTTCGTCCAATCAATTCAGGGTCCACGTCATTCTGCTGCCGTTTTATTTGGTCGCGACTGTTGATCTTTTTCTGGTTTTGAATTTCAACTCGAGATTGACAGCGGCTTACGTGTTTGTTGGGTTGACCAATTACAAGGAGGCGAGCGACTTTCTACCGACCTATTGGCGGTCCATCAGTATCGCTCTGCTGATATTCATCGTGTTTTATGGGGTGGGATTGGCAGGGCTGTACAAGCGCAAGCTGTACAGGAATAACGGTATTTTTCTTTTGGTCTTTAGCGCCTTGCTGCTGGGGTATGGGGCGTATTTTTATAAAACCGTCAAAATGAATTCTTTCGGGAAATCTGCGGTCATGGATCTCCTGGCAAAAGATCAAAGCATACCCATAGGTTATTTGTCGCAAATGGGGCTGACTGCAGACTTGTATTCGAACTCGGAGAGATTTATCCAGCGACGTCGAGAACATGAAGTGAACATCACCAGCCAGTCGGATCAGTCGAATATTGACACCGTGGTGTTCGTGATTGGTGAGTCGTCACGGCCGCACAGCTGGTCGCTCTATGGCTATGACAAGCAAACGACCCCCCATCTCGACAAACAGGCGGGGATTTTCAAATTCAAAAATATGTGTACGACAGCCCCCTATACGTCGTACGCGGTTCCTTCAATGCTGAGCCTTGACCCCATATCGGAGTGGGACACTATTGCGTCGACCAAATCATTGGTGGGTATCTATCGTGCAGCCGGGTACATGACGTATTGGTTGTCAGCACAGGAAGTGGATAGTTTTGGCGGAATCATTCCGAACATCGCTGCAGAGGCTCAATACCGTCAATATTTTGAGAGGAGTTACGACGGTGCATTGATTTCGGAGTATGAAAAAATACTGCAGAAAAAAGACACGGAAAAGAAAGCCATATTTATTCATATCAAGGGGAGCCATTTCGAGTATTCACGTCGATACCCAGCCAGCTTCGCTCAGTTCAAGCCTGCAACAAACAGCATGAAGGATAAAATGACTGCCGAGTATGACAATACTATCCTGTATACGGATTGGCTGTTGAATGCGTTTATTGGTGCGTTGGAGTCAAGCGGAAAAGCGGCTGTCCTATTTTATACGTCGGATCATGGTGAGAACATGATGGATGACAGCCGAGGGTTGGTGGGGCATGGGATTGGTAATAAACATGATCTCTCGGTGTCGGCATTTATCTGGGCATCGCCCAACATTACAAGTGATCAATCCCTGAAGCTTTCAAAGCTGAAGGACAGGGAGAGTCAGAAGGTCAGCATCTCTTCCTTTCCACATACTCTTTTAAATATCACTGGTGTTTTCACGGATAAGTATAAAGGCTCGGAAGATTTGTTAAGTGATGAGTTCATACCGTCTCAATGTCCACATCTGCTCGGCGCAGGCTATGTTCCATCGTTTGACTTTGACAGCCTTTGAATAGTCCCGATTGAACAACGCCGCAAGGCGTTGTTCAACCCAGGTCGACTGGCCGATTATTGGCGGGTGGAGGAGGGTGATGAGGCTGTATCGACAGGGTTTGACTTCGCGTCGCCCTTTCTCAAAAACAACCAGTTCGACGCCTGCAAGCCGTCGAACTTGATCTTGTAGTGACCATCGGCATAGGTCGCGGGCAGCTTCTTCATTTGCCCCATGATGCCTTGAGTGAACAGTGTCAAACCCTGCGGCGCCTGGAGGGTCAGCGTGCCCTCGAGGGGCTCAACGTAAAAAGGTGTTTTGTCGTTGTCTTGGGGGATGGCCCGAGCGCCCAGGGATATCATCAAATTCTGCGACCGGCCCAAAGGTGCTTCATCCAGGCTTTGCACCACCACGCTGGCGTTGAGGGTCTTCACTTGAACTTGAATGTTGCCCAGGCTAATCGACTCGCCGCCGATCCAGCCGGTCGCGGCCTGGGTGCGCGGCGTATTGATGGTGTAGACGCCTTGTTTCCAGTTGCGCTTGAGTTCACCCGTGTCGGTCGTCGATTCGTTGGCATTGGCGTCCAGCAGCGATTGCCCGGGGTCATGAAACACCTGCGCATTGCTCGGGATAACGCTCTGTTGCAACCAGGGCAATTCCGGCGTCTGCGGCATCGCGATTTCCAGCTTGCCTTTCTCCATGGCGGTGCGCAGCAGAGCAGAGTTGGCCGGTGTGATCATCTGGTTGAACAGGGTGCCTGGCGTCGGCGCAAAGACATAGGTCGTTGTTGCTTCGCGAACGTCTGCGCGGCGATACAGCAAGGCGGCGGCGGGCAGCGTGGCCAGCATTGCGGGGTCGTTATAGGCGTGCCAGTTGCTGGCGCTCATCCCTTCGCCCCCCAGTGGCTCCTGGCTGTAGGCATATTGCATCAGTGCATCCCAGCCTTGGTGGCTGGCGGTGCCGGCGATATAGAGTGGCAGCGAGTGACGGTCTGGGGTCGGGAAGGGCTCGTTGTTCCACTCGGTGACGGTCAAGGGTTTGCCCGCGACCTGGCCGGCGGCGATCCAGTTCACGATGCCGTCGCTGTACAGTGGGTTTTTTTCTATCTGCCCAGCGCCTCCGTAGCTGTGGACGTCGATGACGTCGCCGACGGTAAGGGCGGGCAGGGAATTCAGGCTGTTACCGCCCCAGGTGCTGGTCGTGGCGATGGGGACTTTCACCCCCAAGCCACGCAGGTGCTCGATCATATCGACGTTGAAACGTCGTTCCAGGTCGTTCAGGAACAGCTTGGAGGGACCAGGCTCCCAGGAGCGCCAGGTCTGGTCTGCGGATAGATTGTGCTGGTTGGCAAAGGCTTTGGCCTCTGCCATGTAGACGCTGTTGTGCTTCGGCACGTTCTTGTCTGGCAACAGTGCGTTGCCAAAGTGGTGGGTGAGGTCGTTTTCGTTGGTGATCAGTACGGCGGCGACCGCCGGGTCGTCTTTGTAGGCCAGACCGGTGTAGGGGTTCACATGGGTCAGGTAGTCTTCGGTAAAGCGCTTCATGGCTTTCTGAATGGTGAGATTCACATAGGCATAGCCCTTGAGATAGGCAAAGTTCTGCTCTTCTTTCGGCAATTCATCGAAGCCATAAATGTTGTCTTTTTCCAAAAGAGCTCGCTGGACGTGCATATCGAGCCACACATAAATGCCTTCGTCTTTCAGGCACTTGATCCACCAGTCGATTTTTTTCAGTGACTGCGGGCTCAGTTCCTGGGTGCTGCGCGTGATCCGGCTGTCGCCAAAGATATTCGGGAGCACCCACGGCGAGTCATGGTGATGCAATCGCACAAGATTGAAACCCAGTGCGGACAGCCGTTTGGCCTGCTGCTTGATGGCATCGTCTGGCGTGCCGAACAGCGTATAGGCCGACAGGTTGGTACCCCAGAAGCGCGCCGGGGTGTTGTCCGCGAATAGCAATTGCTCGCCGGAGGCTTTGACGAATCCGCGCTTGCCGGCAGGCTTTTCCTCGGCATTGAGAAAGGACAGATCGACCGGCGAAGTTTTCCAGTCGAGCTTATCAGTGGGCCAGCTCTTGGGGTCCGTCAGTCCGAAGCGCTCGCTACTGGTGGGGCCGATCGCCACATCGCCGGAAACGCTCAAGGTGGCGGTGAACTCCTGGCGGCCAGGTTTGATCGTGTTCTTGTAGAAAAAGGCACGCACCTCCGATTTATCGCCCGGTTCAAAGTACACGCCTGCCAGCGCGGGCTCGAAGCGCATTTCGATGCGTCGCCCTTGCGCATTGCCCCAGGACCAGCCGCTGTTGTCGGGCAGCAAAGTGGGCGGGCCCATTTCTCCCGCGAACAGTGACGGGTCGAAGTTGAAGACGATGCCGCCACCGGACAAGTCCGACTTCATGCTGCGAGCATCCAGGGCAAACTTCCAGGTCAACGATTGCGGGCCTTGCTTCTGAATCTGCGCATTCAAGTCGAAATCCAGCGCGGTGTTTTTACCCGCGAGGGTGTACCGATAAGGTCCGTTGGTCTTGAATTCGGTTTGCAGATACGTCCAGTCCCAGCTCCTCCCGAAGAACGAGAATGTCGTGGTAACCGCCGGGCTGCCACCGCGCATCAGCGTGGGCAGGCCGTTGCGCTCGTCCACACTGGCGACCCAGCCCGACGCCCAGGTACGAAGCGGCCAGATAGCGAAAAACAGCAGGAGCGCGAGCAGTATCCGGGAACGTCGGAGCAATGGGATCATGGGTCTACCTGAGTTGGAGATGGGCGCTCGCCGAGACCGCCGTCGAGGTCTGCCTGAGCCTGCGGGCCATTTGCGCGTAAGCCACGCCCAGTCCGGCTATCGACCAATACACCACGGGGATGACGGTGATACTGCTGACGGTCACGATGGTGATCAGGATCCCGGCCAGTGTCGCCAGGAGTGCACGCCCAAGTCGGCGTGCCTCATCATCTTTGTTGGAGAACGAGCGCATTCCTTTGCGGATGCCAAGCAGAACCGCGGCGAAAAAACACACGAACAGCGTCAATCCAATCAATCCCACCGACAGGGCTATGCCGATATAGGTGTTCACGATATCGATGATCCCCTGGCCCTGGGTCAAGGACTGCATTTCCGGTGTGCTGCGGTAATCGAATGAGCCCAGCCAGGGGTTGCGCTGGATAACGATCATGGCGTTATCGATCAACTGTTGCCGATACGTGATGTTCTCGGCCTCTACCGTGCCGATGAAAGGAAGCAGATCGAGCACTTTTTGTCCGCCCGGTACGACGGCCAGCAACGGAAGGGCGAGAACTCCGGCGAGCGCCAGCAGCATCAGGCGTTTGACGGCCTTGCGACCGGTGCCGATGAACACGACGATCATGACGGCGGTACCGACCCAGGGCCCCCGCGACAGCGGCGCGTACAGACCGCCGGCGAGCAACAGTGCGCCCAGGCCTCTTTGCAGCCGACTGCGTACATCTTCCTGCAAGTACAGGTACAGCCCGCTGGCCACACTGATGACGAAGCCCAGTGCAATGGCCTGTCCGGTGGTGACGCTGGCGCGTAATGAGCCGCCGCGAGTCAGGTAAGTGGACATATCCCATTGCATGCCCAAGGCATTGTTCAGTGCGCTGTAGAGCAGCCAGTTACGGGAATATTCGAAGAGGCCAATAAGCGACATCACCATGGCGGCGACTACAAATGCAAACAGAGCGTCCTTGAAGTCGCTGAGGTTCCTCAGCGCCCGGCTGGCAACGTAGTAGGGCAGAAACACTTCGATGAACAGATAGAGCGTCTGGCGCAACGCGTCGGTGACGGTCGTTTCGCGCAAATAGAGCAGGCTTGTCAGCACGATGTTGGCGGCCAACAGTTTGTCGGGCCAGGTGCGTCCGAAAGGGATTGTGTCCGGTCGCCTGCGCAGCGCCAGGAAAGCCGGCAGCAGCACAAAAAACGCCAGCAGGCGAACATGGTTAAGGACAAAGAAATAGTTGACCACGCCGAAGCCGGGTATCTCCGCGCCCGATGGCGGCATGAGAAACAGCAGCATGAAAAACAGCGCGACAGGGTTGCGTTCGCGTTTCTGCGCGACGGTCAAAATGATCGCGGCGATGCCGGCGTACAGCCAGAAACTGTGCGCAAAAAAGGCCAGTAGCGTCAATGCGAACCACAGATTGCGCCGACGCGTGAAGTGTCGGGCGGGGATCAGGTCTTCTGCCGGCCGACGTGCCATGAAAAAAACAACGCCGGCAAGGACCAGAATGACGATTAACGCTCGTAAGTGCTCAGGCATGGGCGATTGGACTTATTGATTGATGAGCGAAGGCTAGTGGAATGGCCAAATGCGACTATAGTACCTTTCGTGCCATTGAGTCCGGAGTTGATGTTATGTCGCTAGCTGATTTCTCGCCATCATCCCGCCTTCGTGGGCGAGCAATCTCTGCTGGGGTCTGGAATCTGGGGGCTCTGGTTACGTCACAAGCCTTCCGCTTGGGCGGCAACCTGATAATGGCCCGTCTGCTGATGCCGGAGATGTTCGGCATCATGTTGATCGCCATCACCGTTTCGCTGGTGCTGCATTTATTGTCCGATGTCGGCTTGCGCCAGAACATCATTCAGAGCCCGCGTGGCGACGATCCGGTGTTTCTCAATACCATCTGGACCGTGCAAATCCTGCGTGGCTTTATCCTCTTCGCTTCGACGCTTGCGCTCGCAGCCCTCGCCTGGTTTGCACAGAGCCTCAATCTTTGGGCGGTCGATTCCACCTACGCCGCACCCGAGTTGCCGCTGGTGTTGGCGGTGACCGGTTTCTCGGCAATCATCGTTGGTTTTCAGTCGACGAAAGTCGACCTGGCTGTGCGCGCCTTCCAGCAAAAGAAAGTGGTACTCACCGAGTTTGCCTCCCAGGTCGTCGGGTTGTTGGTCATGCTGGTGGTCGGTTACCTCACCCGGTCCATCTGGTCGCTGGTGGTTGCCGGTCTGGTGCAATCGCTGGTCAACACGTTGCTGGGGCATATCTGGTTCGAGGGCCCGTCCAACCGTCTACGGTGGGAACGTGCTGCGCTCGATGAATTGGTCGGCTTTGGTCGCTGGATCTTGTTGTCATCGGCGGTGGGCGTGCTGGCCATGTACGGCGACCGTGTCTGGTTCGGTGGCAGCATGACGGCCAGCGAACTGGGCGTTTACTCTATCGCCGTACTGATTTTGGGAGCCGTTCAGCTTGGGTTGCAAAGGATAGTCGGAGCGGTGGCCCTGCCAGCCTTCAGTGAGGCTTCAAGAACCCATGACACCGCACGGCTCCACGCGTTGTACTTCCGCTTGAAAATGATGTTCGATCTCGCCTGCCTGTTTTTCTGCGGACTGTTCCTGACGGGCAGCCCACTGCTCATCAGGGTTTTGTACGATGAGCGTTACGCCCAGGCCGGCGACATGCTGGCGATCCTCTCACTCTCCTTTTTCACCATGCGCTACATGGTGGCGAATCAGATCTGGATTGCCTTGGGGCACACCAAATACCAGGCCATGGACAACATTATTCGCGTGGTCTCATTGTGGGTGCTGGTGCCTTTGCTGCTGGCCATTGGCGGGGTCAAGTACGCGATCTGGGGGGTCGCCCTGCATACGTTCCCGACGCTTATCCTGGTGTTTTACGTGAACTATCGTTTGGGGTTGTTCAGCCTCAAGCGCGAGCTTGTGGTGTTGCCAATGCTTGCAGTGGGGGCTTTGTGCGGGGAGCTATTGACGGGCCTTGCCAAGTGGCTTTGATTTGATCTATCTCTCTTGTTGAATCCATTGCTGTGGCACGACGTCGCCATTGAGGTATTGATGGTTGGCGCCAATAAATTGTGGCGTTGGTGTGTAGTTGAAATTCCAACGCAATCTCGATGTCGTGGAGCTTTGAATCATGAGAGAAACTGATTTGAATACCTCTGTGATGGGGCGCAGGGGCTTCCTTCAGGCGTGTGCCCTGTTGAGTCTCGGGGGGCTCGCTATTGGATTTTCCGAAACGGTTGCCCGGCCTGCCGCCGCCAAATCCGAGTTTGTTGTGATCAACGGATGGGTGTTGCCTGCCCAGCATTTTCGGCCAGCAAAATCATGATCAAAGATTACCAATCGCAGAAAGAACTCCGCGATCACTATGACATCTGCATTATCGGCGCAGGGCCGGCCGGCATTACGCTGGCCTTGCGTTTAGCCGGTAATGGGCGGCATGTCGTGCTTATCGAAGGCGGTGGGCACGAGTATTCACCGGTTTCGCAGAACCTCTACCAGTGCCCGTCGACAGGCCTTGAAGTCTACGCGCAGGAAACACGCCTGCGCTTTCTTGGCGGTACCTCCAATCACTGGGCGGGACGATGCCGTCCATTCGAGCGCTCGGACTTTGCCGTGGGTCCTCCCGTGCACCTGCCCGGCTGGCCCATCGCGTTTTCCGAGATCGAACGCAATCTGGCGGCGGCCATGGATATTGTCGATCTCCCGCCGAACTCAGGATTCAAGGCAATCAATGCCAATCTGGATGGCCAAGACTTCGAAGCCGATCGTTTCCTGCTCAGCCCACCGACGCGATTTGCACAGAAATACGCCAAGGAGCTCAATGAGACAGAAGGGCTTGATGTCTTCATCAACTGCAACTGCGTTGATCTGGAGTTCGATAGCAAGACCGGCCGCATCGAGACGATCCTCGTCTCGGACTACCAGTTGCATCAGGAGCGACTCAGGGCCAGGCACTTCATTCTGGCAACGGGCGCGATCGAAAATGCCAGGCAGTTGCTCAACAGTGAGTCCCTGACTGCTGGCGGTATCGTAAAGAAGGACGGATTGGTCGGCAGATGCTTCATGGAGCATCTGAACGTAGAAATGGGCACTTTTATTCTGAAGGACGGGCAGGGTACCGAAGCCCGGCAGTACTTCACGACGGATGCCTTCGTGAAGGAACACGAATCGGGAAAGGGGAATGTGACGGCCTCGCTTGTATCCGAGGTGAAAGCCTATGGGCGAACGGCGGCGATCAAGGACTTTTTCGAGAATCTCATCTGTGACATCGGGGCGGCGCACAAGATCGAGTTCATTACCAAATTCGATTGCCCGGGGGACGGGGTACTCGGCACGCTGATCGAGCAATTCCCCAACCCCAATAGCCGCATCGCGTTACTCGAAGAGCGCGATGCGTTGGGCATGAAAAAAGTGAACATTCACTGGGAACTGACCCCGGTGGACAGAAATACCGTCAAGTCCATAGGGCTCGAAGTGGCCAAGTGTTTTGCCGACACGGGGCTGGGCTTCGTCAAGCTGGATGCGTGCGTTTATGACGTTGATTTGCCGCTGAAGGTCAATCCCCATGCCCACCATATGGGGACCACGCGGATGGCGGCCTCGCCTGAATTTGGCGTTGTCGACGAAAACTGCAAGGTGTTCGGGGTCGAGAATCTTCATGTTGCGGGCAGCAGCGTCTTCGCTACCGGCGGCGCCTGCAACCCGACGATGCCCCTGCTGCAACTGGCGCTGAGGCTGGCCGATCATCTCAATCAGGAAATGGGCCCCGCGGTGGGAAGGTATTCCGGAACAGGAGAGTTTATCGATTTTCCGAGTTGATTTTTTAGGAGGGGGCTACGCTTAGAGTAGTGGTAATAAAGAATCAGGGTGTATGAACCCTGGCACAGATGTATATCGCTGAATTTGAGGCTGACAGGATGATTGGTCTACTAAAACGCGCTATTGCTCATTACGCCAGAACAACAGGGCGTGGCACCTCACTCTATAAAAAGTTTTGTAAACCTGACGGGTACGAATGGGCCCAACACATGGGGCGTTGGGGAGGACTGCACTCCGTTGGCAAAGGCGCCTGGATCAACCTGGGGTGCAACATCACCGACCCGGCGATGCTTCGACTCGGTGACAACGTAGGTTTATCCGACTGCACAATATTCGGCCACGATGGCATCGTCCATGTCATCAACGCGCGTGACGGAACGAAGCTCGACTCTGTCGGCGGCGTCGATATCCGTGCCAATTCCTTTGTCGGCCACGGTGCCATCGTCATGCCGCGCGTCACGATTGGTCCTGATTCGGTGGTGGCCGCCGGCGCTGTTGTATTGAGAGACGTTCCGCCCGGGATGGTGGTCGGGGGTAATCCAGCCAGGGTTATCTGTACGATGGAAACGCTGGTGAAAAATATCAAAGAGCGTTGCGCCGAGTACCCATGGATTGACCTGATCGAGAATCGCGACGGTTTGTTTGATCCGGAACTGGAACCGAAGCTGCAAGCGATGCGCGCAGAGTATTTTTTTGGCGAACAACCCAATGGTTAGTGCCGACCTCGATGTATTGGTCGTTAACTACAACACAGCCTCTTTGTTGCAGCCGATGTTTAATGCGTTACGTCAGTCAAACGACACGCAACGCACGCGGTATCTGGTGGTGGACAATGCCTCTGCGGATAATTCGCTGGAGCGTCTGGCCAGTGTTTGTCCAGAGGCATTGCAACTGGCCAATCATACAAATGTCGGTTTTGGTCGTGCCAACAATCAACTCGTTGAACACCTGCAAGGCAAGTACGCGTTATTGCTCAACACCGACGCCTTCGTTGCCGCCGATACCCTGAGCAAGACCCTCGAGTACATGGAGGCTCATCCGGATTGCGGGGTTCTGGGCGTTCGATTGGTCGGGCGTGAGGGCGATTTGCAACCCTCCTGCCGCTATTTCCCGACGCCGTTGAATGTCTTCCTGGCACGCACCGGGCTGGAGCGTTTTTTTCCTGGTGTGAAGAAGGTCGACGACATGACCTGGGACCATGACTCGGTACGTGAATGCGACTGGGTGCCGGGGTGTTACTACCTGATCCGACGCGAAGTCATCGACAAGGTCGGCCTGTTCGATCCGCGCTACTTTCTCTATTACGAAGAGGTCGACCACTGCAAGCGGGTCAAACAGGCGGGCTGGAAAGTGGTGTATTACCCGCATACCACCGTGGTGCATATCGGTGGTGAAAGCGCCAAGTCCGTTGACGAGCTCAACACCGCCAGTCGACAAATTCCCAAGCTGCAAATCGAAAGCGAGCTGTTGTATTTCCGCAAACATCACGGTCTGTCCGGGCTGGCCGGGCACATGCTGCTGGTCAGCCTGGGCGATCTGATTCTGGCGCTCAAGGCACTGTTGAAGGGACGCGGCCGTGCCGCCATCGGGGCATGCTGGCAGCATGCGCGTGTGACCTGGGCGCTGCTGGGTGAAACAAAACTCGCAACCCAACCAACACGGTAGATAAACCATGTTCGAAAACATACGTGCGGACTTGCGTGCATATGCGGGTGATTGGGCCGCCCAGGGTTTCTGGGTGATGTTGGTTTATCGCTTCGGACGCTGGCGCTACGGCGTGCGTCCCGCGCCATTGCGCAAAGTGTTTTCCTTTATCTACAAAGTGCTCTTCAAATTCGTGCAGATCATCACGGGCATCGAATTGCCGTGCGAGGTGGCGGTCGGGCGCAACTTCGTCATCGACCATTTCGGCGGCATCGTGATCAGTGGTTATGCGCAATTCGGCGATGACTGCCGTATACGCAACGGCGTGGTCGTGGGGCTCAAGAATGTCAACGAACCGATTGCCCCGGTGTTCGGCAACAATGTCGACATCGGCACCGGTGCCAAGGTGCTGGGCAATATACGCATTGGCAACAATGTGGTGATCGGGGCCAATGCCGTGGTGCTGATCGATGTCCCGGATAACTCGATTGCAGTGGGGGTGCCTGCGACGATCAAGACCCGGCAGGGCGCACCCGCCAGGGAATGCTCTTGAACGCCATGGCCACCGGCATCGGCGTCGTTGTGATCGGTCGCAATGAGGGGCCGCGATTGCAGCGGTGCCTGGCTTCGGTGCTCGGTATGGCGCAGCAGATTGTGTATGTCGATTCCGGCTCGACCGATGGCTCCGTACAGATGGCTCGCGGGCTCGGCGTCGAGGTGGTCGAGCTGGACATGGCGATTCCCTTCACCGCTGCGCGTGCGCGCAACGAAGGATTCGCCTGTGTGCAACGTTTATTGCCGCAAGTGCGTTATGTGCAGTTCGTCGATGGTGATTGCGAGGTCGTCGCTGGCTGGCTGCCCCGGGCGCAGGCCTTTCTGGATGCGCAACCGCAGGTGGCGGTGGTCTGTGGACGGCGCCGTGAGCGTTATCCGCAACATTCGATATACAACTTCATGTGTGATCTGGAATGGGACACGCCGATAGGCGAGGCCAGGGCGTGTGGTGGCGATGCGCTGATGCGGGCCGACGCCTTCACCTCGGTGTCTGGATTTCGTCCGGACCTGATTGCCGGTGAAGAGCCGGAATTATGTGTGCGACTGCGCGCCAAGGGCTGGAAAGTCTGGCGTCTGGCCGAAGAAATGACCTTGCACGATGCGGCCATGACTCGCTTCGGCCAATGGTGGCGGCGCACCCTGCGCGGTGGTTATGCCTTTGCCGAGGGCGCTTTTTTACATGGCGCCACACCGGAGCAGCATTGGCGGCGTGAGTCGCGCCGTGCCTGGTTCTGGGGGTTGGGAATCCCGCTGGCGACGGTGCTTGTCAGCCTGATGGCGGGATGGTTCGGGTTGTTGGTGTTGTTGGTTTATCCGCTGCAAGTCGTGCGCCTGGCCCGTCGAGGTCAAGCATCGACGGACAAAAAATGGCGGCTGGCTTTCTTTCTCGTACTCGGGAAATTTCCCGAGATGTTCGGGCAAATAAAGTTTCTATTGAACAGATTCGGCGCCGGCAAGTCGGCGTTGATCGAATACAAGTGAGACTTCTATGAGTGATTGGCTGGCACTGAAAAGCATGTATTCGTTACATGCCGGGTATTCCCCCAGCGCATTGAAAAACAAGCTCAAGATGCTGGTGCTGGTGGCGAAGAACCGGGCCGAACTGAAGTTGTTTTTGTCGCGCATGTCGAGTGCTCTGGGCGAGGCGGGTTTCAAGCGACTCGGCGCAGATTGCCTGGGTGTGGTTCATTGGCCCTACATCAGTAAAAGCTGGAGTGCCGCGGACCGACTCGGGGTGTTGGCCTCGCATTACGAAGTGGTCACAAAAAGCTGTCCGCAGTTATTGCTCTATGGACGGGACGACAGGCTGGTACTGAGCGATTTGTCGGCGTTCTCTGCCCATTGTTCCCTGGTTCTGGATCGCCCGATCTGGTTCATGCGCGAAGGGGAATTGGTGCTGAACCTGTTTCAGGAGGATTTGCGCATCGCCTCGATCGCTTTCACCTTGTGTCGTGTGGAAGGTGAGCTTTGTCTGTTTATCGGCGCGGTGCAGGGGATACACAAAGGTGTCGAGAGTGAAAAATCCCTGGGCATCTACAGGGACCTGACCAAGGCGTTCGAAGGCCTGCGACCGAGAAGCTTCTTGATTGAAGTCATCAAGTACATCGCGGCCCATATCGGCGTCCAGAAAATGTATGCCGTCGGCGATGGATACCGTCACCATCGTCATCCGTATTTTGGCGCCAGTAAAGCTCAGGAGCTGTTGGCCGATTATGATTCGATATGGTTGGAGCATGGAGCCACCCCGTCGGAGCGCGAAGACTTTTTCGAGATACCCATGGCCCCGTCCCGAAAGCCGCTTGACGCGATAGCCTCAAAAAAACGGGCCATGTACCGCAGGCGATATGAACTTCTGGACAACACCTTTGCGCAATTGGATCAGGCACTGAAAGGTTGCCCTGCAGCGAATCGCCCTCAAGGTTCCTGCACCACGGCGCAAGCACCTGCCGTCACCACCCTACGTACTGACCACTAAGCCGGGTTCCCATGCGCATCGCTTATTTCATCAATCAATACCCCAAGGTCAGCCATAGCTTTATCCGTCGCGAGATTCTGGCCCTGGAGCGCCAGGGTTTCGAGGTACAGCGCGTGGCCCTGCGAGGTTGGGATGCCGAATTGGTGGATGCCGAAGACGTGTCTGAACGCGATAAAACCCGCTACGTGCTGCAGGACGGCGTCAAAGGCCTGTTGGCGCCTGCGCTGCAGGTACTGCGCGCCCAGCCGCGACGCTTCTTTTCGGCGCTGGGGTTAGCGCTGCGCATGGGGCGGCGGGCCGATCGCTCCTGGCCTTACCATCTGGTCTACCTGCTTGAGGCGTGCCGCCTGCTCACCTGGTTGCAGGCGTTTGGCGCCAGGCATGTGCACGCGCATTTCGGCACCAACTCCACCGAGGTGGTGATGCTGGCCAGCGCGCTTGGCGGGCCGGCATACAGTTTTACCGTGCACGGTCCGGAAGAATTCGACAAACCGCAGTTCATCCATTTGGGCGAGAAAGTACGGCGTGCAGCGTTTGTGGCGGCCATCAGCGCTTATGGACGCAGCCAGCTGTTTCGCTGGGTGGATCATGCACATTGGTCAAAGGTCAAAGTGGTGCACTGTGGACTGGAACAGGCGTTTCACAATGTGCCGGCGGTGGCCGTGCCGTCCGCGCCCCGGCTGGTCTGCGTAGGGCGTTTGTGTGAGCAGAAGGGCCAATTGTTGTTGCTTGAGGCCGCTCGCATCCTGGCGGCACGGGGCGTGGCGTTCGAGATCGTGCTGGCCGGCGATGGTGAGATGCGCGAGCAGATCGAAGCGCTGATCGCACAGTACCAATTGCAGGCCCAGGTGCGAATCACCGGCTGGATCAGCAGCGATCAGGTGCGCGCGGAAATCCTCGCGGCGCGGGCCATGGTCTTGCCGAGCTTCGCCGAGGGTTTGCCGGTGGTCATCATGGAAGCCATGGCCTTGCGTCGGCCCGTTCTGACGACCTACGTAGCGGGCATTCCCGAGCTGGTGCGCCAGGGCGAGAACGGCTGGTTGTTTCCCGCTGGCGACGTCGACGAGCTGGCGGCGGCGCTGGCCGATTGCCTGGCGCAACCTGCCGACGTCCTGCAACGGATGGGCGAGGCGGCGTATCAACGGGTGCTGGAACGACACGATATCGATACCGAAGCCACCAAGTTGGCTCACCTGTTCAGGGCGCAAGCATGATCACCTTGTTTAATTGGCTGTTCAGCGGACTGTTGATCCTCATCGTCCTCCCGGTGGGGGTGCTGTTCGTCCAGGTGTTGCTGGCCTGGCTGCCGGCGCGGTCGCTGCCGTCGGCGAAATCCTCGCGGCCACGGGTCGCGGTGTTGGTGCCGGCGCACAATGAATCCTCGGTCATCGTCGCGACCTTGAATACCATTGGGCCGCAACTGTTGGAAGGGGATCGCCTGCTGGTGGTGGCGGACAACTGCTCCGACGACACCGCCTCGCTGGCACGGGCGGCGGGCGCCGAAGTGGTGGAGCGCAGCAATGACCGGCAACGGGGCAAGGGGTATGCGCTGGACTTCGGGGTCCGTCACCTGGCGAGCGCCGCGCCGGACGTCATCATCATTGTCGATGCCGACTGCCAGATCAGCGAAGGCTTTGTCGAGCGTTTGGCCACCTGCTGCATCGACTCGGGCCGACCCACACAATCGTTGAATCTCATGCGCGCTCCCGCAGGTTCCGGGTTAAAAGTGCAAATTGCCGAGTTTGCCTGGTGTGTGAAGAATCGGGTGCGCCCGCGAGGTTGGGCCCGGCTCGGTTTGCCCTGCCAATTGATGGGCACGGGAATGGCTTTCGCCTGGCGGGATCTGCCGCTGATCGATCTGGCCAGCGGCCACATCGTCGAAGATCTGAAGATGGGCCTGGATTTCTGCCGAAGCGGCAAACCGCCGCTGTTTTGCCCCGATGCGCTGGTGACCAGTTATTTTCCACGCAGCGAAGAGGGCCTGACGACTCAGCGTACGCGTTGGGAACATGGTCACTTGGGGGTCATCCTGGGTGATACGCCCAAGTTGTTGGTGGAGTCGATGGCCAAGGGAAACGGTAATCTGCTGGCCATGACCCTGGACTTGCTGGTCCCGCCGCTGGCCCTGTTGACGTTGGCCCTGGTGGCGGCATTGGGTCTTTCATGGTTGGTCTTTCTACTGGCCGGAATCCTGGCGCCAGCCTTGATCGCCACGACCGGGGTGCTGCTGTTGGCAGCGACCATCCTGCTGGCCTGGAGCCAATTCGGTCGCGAGATCATTTCTTTCTCCGCCTTGATGTATGCGCCGTTCTACGCGGTGAAAAAAATCCCCTTGTACATAGGCTTCTTGCTCAAGCGCCAGGTTGAGTGGGTGCGTTCCAAACGGGATGACAACTGATGCGCGCCCTGGCCTGGTTGCACAAATGGCAGACGATTATCCGCACGCTCCGCGTGGTCGATGATGATCAGGATGAACAAGGACTGATCGATGCCCTGTCCCGTCCCGAGCGGTCGACAGTGCTGGGGTTCGTCAACGCCCACGCCATGAACCTGGTGGCGGCCAACGCCGACTATTACGCTTCGCTGTCCGCTGCCGACGTGTTGTTGCGCGATGGCTCCGGCATGGCCATTCTCTTGCGCAGACTCGGCCTGGCACCGGGACTGAACATGAACGGTACGGATTTCATTCCGAAAATACTGGCGGCCTATAAAGGCCGGCGCGTGGCGTTCTGGGGCACCGAACAAACGTATCTGATCAGCGCTGTTCAGCGTAGCGAGGCGCTGTACGCCGTAAACGTTGTTTCGGCCCACCACGGATTTTCCGAAGTGGAGGCCTATGTCCAGCTTGCCCGGGAGTTTCAGCCAGAACTGATTGTTCTGGGCATGGGCATGCCCAAGCAAGAAGCCGTTGCGGCGAGACTGGCGGCCAGCGGAGTGCCTTGCCTGATCGTGTGCGGCGGGGCGATTCTGGATTTTCTCGGCGGTAAGGTCAGCAGGGCCCCCCAGTGGATGCGCCGCCTCGGTTGTGAGTGGGTGTTCAGGTTGATCAGCGAACCCAGGCGGCTGTTCACGCGTTACGTGGTGGGTAACCCGATGTTCCTGCTGCGAACCCTGGTATTCCGAGAGAAGGCGGCCAGCTGATTGGCCAGGTGCGGGATCAATCCGGGGCGCAGACCGGCGTAAAAACACGCGGCGCAAAAACACGGCGGCGAGGCCTTCACTGCCTTGCAAAACCCGGGTGTAGCATCTTTACTCCTGTGGGTATTCTCGACTTGTCGGACTATTTGGGTTTTGTGTCTTCATTAACGCTGTGCCAGAAAAATCTCCTCGAATATCTTGATTTCCTGAAAGGGGGCTGGCGGTCGAACGCTCGTTTCGAGTCTTCATCTAGCTACTTGCAAACTAATTTGACCTTCCCTCGACCTGCGCCAGTGAGCAAATGAAAGAATATATAGCGTCAAAAATACGCAAGCTCATATCTCCTTCTTTACGCTTCGAGCTAAGGAGAACCGTGTCGTGGCTGCGGGACATACTAAGTCGGGCATGTTTTTGGCGCTGGGAAATTGTCAAATTCAAACTACGGCAAGAGAGTTCCTTCAACGTCCTCTATATCGGCAGGAAAACCCAGCGTGAATTCGCCAAAGTGCTCTTGGGGACGGACGCGCCAAGCGCGGATAGCCAATTAAAACCCGACCCGTCAAACCCGACGGTTTTGGTCAGTGAAATACCCACTCCCGGCGCATTGCGCGTGCCCCAGTACCTGAGTGCCATTGTGCCGCTGAGCAGGTCACTCGACGAAATCACCGCGCGGTACAACACCGAACTGCGTCGCAACCTGCGCAAGAATCGCCTGCGCTATCGCATGAAACAGGCGCTGAACGACGATGAGATTGAATGTGCGGATCAGCAAATGCTTCAGCCCTATGCCAAGGCCAGGCATGGTTCGGCCGCGGCGCAGATAGACACGCACGAGGTTCGCAGGGTGGCAAAAAATGCCGGCCGGCTTGATCTGGTGCTGCTGGAGAACGACGTTGTCGCTTGCCATCTGGGGTGTGTCATCACCAAGGGCGGCAAGCGTTACTGGAGCACGATCCGGTTTGGTTACCCGGAAACGGTGTATTCCGACGCCAAAAAACTACGTGAAGTCAATTCAATTACCACCTTCATGGCGCTCGAATGGGCGATTGAAAACGGTTTTGACTATTACGATATCGGCATTTGCCTGGCGCGTCCGGACGATGGACTGCTTGAATGGAAAAGAAGGCGCGGCGGGGATGTCAATACGCTGGGTAACAACGGTTATATGTTTGTTCGACTGCCTAAAGTGGGCACGCCGACATTTCTTTGGGAAACCCCGCTATTTGCAGTCGAAGGCAAAGAGTTGACGCTTCATCTGGGACTGCCTGACGGGCCGAGTGATGAAGAAATTGCAAACCGCTATCGTGAAATGGGTTTTGGTGGGCTGTCCAAAATATATCTGCATTGTGCCAGGCCGCCACAAGCGTCGCTTCTTGACACCTTGCGCGGTCGTTACAGTCATTTGAAGTCGCCGCCCCGAATGGAATGCGTTATATCCGCCTGAATGGATTCGAAGTAAGTGCAGTTTTATGTGTTGGATATAAGCGCTATTTCGGTATAAGTACATGAGAGTTGAATTCATATGTCGGATATAGATGCAGTCGCAAAGGGTGGTCCGGCGAAGTGGAGTCTTGCTGCGTATAAACACATGTTGAAGACGCGCCTGACACGAAAACCGTCGCTCATGCTGCAAAGTGTCGCCGTGAAGACATGGGAAATTGCCCCCCGCGAGATGGCGATCGCTCCGCCTGCGTTTTTCCTTCCCAACCAGCTCGAACGTGTGACGGGATGGGCAGGGGATCTTTTTTATCCCTTCGAACATCCCCGCCGCACCATGGAAGGGATCGGCGAGGTTGAACATGGCCCGACGCGTGGCTACCTGCTCAAAGATGCCTGGTTGATCGACGGTGCGCTCTATAAGGGCAATGCCAAATCCTGGCTGTCGCCTCGCTCCGGATGGTTGCCCAGGATTCGCGTGGAAAATGAAATCGATCGCGGCGCGCTGTATTGCACGGCGGGCGGCAATAAATGGTTTGGCTCATGGTTGATGGACGACTGCATCACCTATCCGATGGCCTGCGAAGAAGGCGTGCCGGTGACCACGGCGACGTCTGACAAGCTCGTTTCCACTTCCAGGCACGGCATACTTCACGCCCCCGGCTATGAAGACTGGCTGGGGATGACGCCGGTTCGTTTACGCAATGCGTTTTTCCGTGAACTGGTGATCTTTGACGACCTCAGCCAGAACCGCCACAAGCACCGGCGCTTTCGCGCGATGGGCGACCAGTTGCTGTCCCACGTAAACGCCAGCGCTCACCCCGGGGTGTTCATTCTGCGCGGTGACAAGGGAGAGCTGCGCTTGTTGCGCAATGAGCTGGAACTGGCTGAACGCCTGCGCGACCGCAGGGGTTTTCGCATCATCGATCCGGCGAAATCCGATGTACCGACCATTGTGGCGGCCTGCGCCGGGGCAAGAGTCGTCGTGGGCATCGAGGGCAGTCATCTGATCCATGGCGTCAACGTACTGCAGCCGGGTGGTTCACTGCTGGTGCTGCAGCCACCTAATCGTTTCCTCTGCTTTTTCAAATACCTGACGGACCGCGACCAGCAAAACTTTGGATTTGTGGTGGGCACCGAAGAGGGCAATGGTTTCAGTATCGACGCCGATGAGGTCGAGCGAACCCTGGACCTGTTCCCGGCAAGCGCTTAATGAGGCAGGCCAGCGACGCTGGCCACGCCCATCAATAACACCCCCCGAAACTCGAGATCGCCCCCCCAGTCCTCAATTCCGGCTAATAGGCATGCTTGCCGGAGAAGGCCAGCACAGTGCGCGCGAGAATGGTGAAGTCGAGCCAAAGCGACCAGTTGTTGATGTATTCGATGTCCGAATCCACACGCCGGATCATCTGCTCGATATCTTTCGTCTCACCCCGAAAGCCACGCACCTGAGCCAGACCGGTAATGCCCGGCTTGATGTTGTGGCGCGCAAAGTAGTCCGAGATGTCGGGCGAGTATTGCGCATCGTGTGCAATAGCGTGCGGTCGCGGTCCCACCAGCGACATCTCGCCCATCAACACGTTAAACAACTGTGGTAGTTCATCCAGGCTGGTTTTTCGAATAAAGGCGCCCACTCTGGTTTTGCGTGGATCGTTCTTTTCGGCTTGCTTGACGACGCCTTCATCCGGCTGATGGACAACCATGCTCCTGAACTTCCAGATACGAAAGGAATCGCCGCTCCAGCCCATGCGCTCCTGGCGAAAGAACACCGGTCCCGGACTGTCGAGCTTGATGGCAATGGCAACTAACAACAGCACCGGCGCTGCAAATAACAGGATAAGGAACGCCAGGACTTTATCTTCGAGATTCTTCAGAAACAGCCGCAGCCCCATCAGCGGTGTTTCAGACAACGTCAGCACAGGAATCCCGGCAATTTCACGCACACTGTGATTGATCAAGCGCAGCGAAAAGATATCCGGCACCCAGTTCACGGAAATGTGTTTATCGAACAGTTTTAAGTAAACGTCCTTGATGACGTGCGAACCATCCAGGGGCGTCACGAAATATACGGTGCGAATGGCGTGTTGCACGACCAGCTCATCAAGGTCGGAAATATGACCCAGTATCGTCAAGCGTTGCGCACTCTTTGATCCATCCTTTCCCTGATCATCGCTTCCCCCGATCAGGACCGAGCCGACCACCCGTTCACCCAGCCAGGGGTTGTTACTGATTTTCTGGTGAAGGAAGTTGGCCAGCTCGCCCGTGCCGATGATGAGCGCGTTGTCCCGTTGCGCGGGGTGGGCCAGGAACTTCTTCTGTAACTCGCGGGTGGCAAGGTGCAAAAGCAGCTGAGCGAAGTAGCCAATCACAAACAACTCGGCCACCAACAGGCGCGAATATTGTTCGCCGGTTTTAGTTAGAAAGGCCATGGCAACCAGAAAACAAAAAACGGCAGTCCATGCCTTGAGCAACTTGAAGGCTTTGACGGCGAATCCGACATTGCTTCGGTAAATCGCATAATGGTCGTAGACGACGGCCAACGCCCCAAGCAGTAACAGGACCATGATGACATAGGCCTGCGAGACGAAGCCGATGTGATAGTTGATCAAATACCACGCGACGCCGGTCACTGCGAGACCATCGAGACCGGCCTGAATAACGATACTGGTGCTGCTTCTTCGCTGAAGTACGGAACGGCTAGTGTTAGGCTCAAATATCATATTTAGACCTCATTGCTGCCCCCCATCGCGCTCACTGATAACGCGACTCAGATCAAAACTGCCCTCGTTCGAGAGCGTTTGCGTGCGCGTCACCAAAAGCTTCCCCCGCTCGTGGTATACCACCTTCTGTCCCGATTGCTGACCTGGGGCCGAATGTGACAACGCGTGGTATCACTTTAGCAGTACGCTGGAATCCTTCACGGAATCGTCGCAGTTTTATAGCACTCATTTGTGAAGGAATCCGCTGGCCGACGGACCGCGCTTGCTCAATGGCCATGCACGGCATGTGCCGCCGGTTCGGGTGGCTTCGTAACGGGAGGGGAGGCGCAGACAGGCGGCTCTTCGGTACCCGGGGGCGCGGGTCGAATGCCGAGCGGAGGCGAAGGGGGCGTGGCCCCCGATTTGGCAGCTGAGGTGACTTCACATCCGCCGTCAATCGTTCATGCCGTCTTCAATGGCGATGCCTTGCGCACGCATTTGCTTGATCAATTCAGCACGGGTGCCGGGGAGGTTGAGCATGGTTTTGGCGCGCAGTGCCGCCACTTCTTCGGCGCTGTAGGGCTGGTAATCCTGCGGTGTGCTTTTGCCGGCCAGGCCGTCTTTGCGCATCAACCAGTTGAGCAAGTCCGCCAGTTGCGCATTGTTCAACGCCGACTGCGACATGCCCGGCACGCGCACCAGAAACTCGCGGCCACCGGGGACTTTCAGAAAGTTGCCGACAAACCCCGTCATCCGGGGCGTGTCGTTGGCCGCCGATCCCATGCCGTTGCCCAGGTGGCAGCCGGCGCATTGCAACTGGTAATTGACGCCAACGCTGTAACCGGCCTCGGCGATGGGCTTTTGCTGTTCTTCGTTGCCCGGTGCGTGACGTTGCGCCGGGTTGGGAATGGCGCGGGCATGAGCGAGTGGGGCGCTCAGGGTGCAGACGAGACCGAGGAGTAGCAACTTGCGCATTGAGGGGCCTCTCTTGTTTTTTGGCCTGGAACACGATCGTGAAAAAACCGCCGATTGCCCAGGCAACCGGCGGTAACGCGCGTGTTAAACCGCCACGCCGCGGATGATCGAAACGGTGCAGTGGTAGATGTGCGATTTGGCGGCCAGGCACCAGTTCACATCGTTGTTGTTGAACGGGCGGTAGGCCGGTTCTTCACTGTCGTTACGGGTACAGGCGCACTGGGCACAGCTTTGCTTACCGCAGCAGTCGTTGTACGAAATGATGTAGTCCTTGCCGTCGGCCGGGTTGCGGCAGGTGCCGATCCAGGTCACTTGCGAGGCTTCGGTGCCCGGTGGGCAGGAGGTCACCGAACCACCGCAGCAGCTGCACAGAAAGCCGTCGATGGAGCAGTAGCGCCAGTAGTCGCAGCTGTTCGGATCACCGGGGTCGCCGGCTTTCGGATCGGTGGCGGCCAGTGCCTTGCTGGTGCGATCCAGTGGCAGCAGCAGGGGCAGGGCGGCACCGGCCACCATCAGCGAGCCCATGCGCGACAGCAATTTGCGGCGCGAGGTGGTGTCGGCGACACGGCGAGTCGAGCGCTCGAACAACAGATCCAGCAGTTTCATAAACGTCTCCCTGCCTTATCAGTGGCTATGGCCGTGGCTGTGGTCGTGATCGTGGGTGTGAGGCTGAGCGTTGAGGTACTGCTGCAGCGTGGCGTGCTTCAAGTGTTCCACTTCGAACAGGCTGTCCAGGTGCTCGCGGGAATTGACCAGGCCCTTGGCGCGCAGGGTGCCGGCCTTGTCGATCAGCGCGGCGTACGGCAGCTTGCCGATCTGGTAAGTCATGCCGACTTCCGGGCCGACCACGTAGGTGGCGTCTTCGAGTTTGTGTTCGCGGATCAGCGCTTGCTGGGCGTCCATGTCGCCATCGCTGATGAACACCACGTCGAGGCGATCAGCCTGTTCCCTGGCAATGGATTTGATCGCCGGCAGCAGTGACTTGCAGATCGGGCAGGTCGGCGAGAGGAAGAACAGCAGTTGCGATTTTTCACCGGCGTAGCCGAAGTTCACCGGGCGACCTTTACGGTCGGTGGCGGTCACTTGCGGCGCGGCTTCGTTGACGGCCACGCCTTTGTCGACCATCAGTGCGCCAGCCGGGGCCAGGCGGCCGTGCAGCACGCCAATCTGACGGACCAGGCCCATGACGACGAACGCCACGGCCACCAGCAGAACCCAGAGCAGAACGTTGGAAACAATCAAGCCTTCCATTGGATCACCTACCAATCAATTTGAGCAGAAGAGGGGAGTTCGCCAGCAAGCCATCGGCTGCGGCGTAGATGAGCAACGCGACCGCTGCCGCGGCAACCGTTACAAAGCCATCGAATACCGTCATGTCGCGGGCAATCGGCGCGACGCTGGCCAGCAGCGCCAGCACCACCAGCACGCTGTTGCGCAGCAGCAGGACCGGGCGCAGCGGCTGCGCCTGGTCCGGGCCGGCACAGCCACAGTCGATGTCGCGACGGCCGCGCCACAGGTTGATGCCAATGGCTGCGGCATACAGTGCCAACAGACTGGCAGCGCTCAACGCGGCCCAGCCACGGCTGACCGGCACCAGCAGCGCGAAGGCGATGGCCAGTTCCAGCAGCGGGACCAACCGGGCGACCGGGCGCACCAGCGAGTCGGGCAGCAGTTGGTAGTCGGCCAACTGCCTGGCGAAGCGCGCGGGCGCTCGTACCTTGTGGGTCGCGGCACTGGCCAGCAACACCGCGATGGCGATGGCGCTGGCAATGATGAAGATCGGATCTGAGTGCATGGCCGAACCTCTTAGTAGCTCATGACCTGAGTCGCGGTTTTTGCGACTTTTGCCATGCTGCCGGTGTGCTGGTTGGTCTTGAGATCGAAAATCTGCAAGCCGCCTTCAACGTCGGTGCCCAGTAGCAGCGGCTTGTCGTCGCCGGTGGCCTGCATGCTCCACACCGGTGCCGGTGCTTCCAGGGTCGCGATCTTCTTCTGGGTCTTGAGGTCGTAGGCCCAGATGAAGGTGCTCGGGTCTTCCCACTTCATCGGTTCGTGCGCGTCATGCATCAGCACGTACAAACGGTTCAGCTTCGGCGCGACCGCCATCAGCTGCCAGCCGCCCGGCGCCCAACCGGCCTTCTTCTCGGCCTCGGTGACCAGCGACCAGCTCGGCAGGATCTTCGGCGTATCGCCGGAGAAATCCACTGCGCGCACAGTGCCGGTGGTGGTGGTGAAGTAATAGGTGTCGCCGACGTTGACCGCACGCTCCACCAGTTTTTCCGCGTTGGGGTCGAAGAACGGCGTGCGGTTGCGCGCGGTTTCCTGGCCCTGGTCGTTGAGGGTCACCACCTGCAGGCTGCCGTCGCCGCACAGCGAGGCGAAACGGCGTTTGCCAACCGGGTAGTTGAGCACGCAACCCGGAATCGCGATTTCCGTGGCAACGGCCTTGGTCTGGGTGTCGACCACGGTCACCGAGGTCGACGGGGTGAAGTTGTAGACGTAGACAAAACGGTCATCGCCGCTGGTCTTCAGGCCGTAGCGCTGGGTCAGCGACTCGGCCCGCTTGTTCGGAATCAGCACCTCCCAGGCGGGCGACAGGGTCGAGCTGTCCCACGCGGTCAGCACATCGGTGCGGGTGCCCCGGGTGCCACGGGAGTACCAAATGTCGGCGCTGTAGATCAGCTTGCCGTCATGGCTCAGGGCCGAAGGCGCGGCGAAACCGGTCGGCACCATGCCCAGTATGCGCTTCTGGTCCGGGTCGACCACGGTGACACGGCCGGCGACAAAGCTGTCGAACTCGACATCGACGACGAACGCCCGGTGTGCTTCGGCGGGGAACGGCAACACGGTCTGGCCGATCGTGTCGGCGGGCAGGTCCGCACGGGCACTGTTCAAACCGAGTACAAGCAGGCTCAGGCCTAGCGCTGACTGTACGGAGATCCTGTTTGTTCGCATAAGGGGAACTTCCTGAATTGTTGGTAACGCGGATCGCGGGTGAGTGGGCAGATTCTGACGATTGAATAGTGCCTCGCCCGGCAACCCCGGGAATTGCCCTGCCTGCCAAGTGTTTGTGTATCTGTGCCAGTGTCACTGACACGCCACAAAACCGGGGTATGCGATCCCCTGTGGCGAGGGGGCTTGTCCCGCTGGGCTGCGAAGCGGCCCCCAAGGTCGTGTTGGCATTGAGAGGTGCCCGGAATAATCAGGCCAGTTCAGGCTCGCTCCTACAGGGAAAGGCAAACGTGCATCCGAGCGGTTTGGCAGAACCGCCAACACGACTGGCACGCAGGGCAAAACCTGCGAATCAACGACCACCGACAATCCTTGCCAACCTGCCGGGGCACCGTTGTCCCGGCACTTTCAGAGTTGGCGTTCGCCTGCTGGCGAATGCGCGGATTTTCAAGGTCGTTTCCTATGTTTACCTCCCTGCGTTTGCCTCTTTTCGGATTGTTGTCGTTGGCCCTGGCCCAGGCGGCGCTGGCGGCCGATTGCGCCCCCGATCAACGCCACGGCGCTGAGGTGTTTGCCAATGAATGCGGGGTTTGCCATTCGGTGACCAAAGGCGCGACCGGCATGATGGGGCCGAACCTGGCGGGTGTGGTCGGGCGCAAGTCCGGCTCCCTGGAGGGCTTCAGCTACTCGCAAGCCATGCGCAACAAAAACATCGATTGGCAAGCCGAGAACATCGCGCAACTGATTACCCAGCCTCAGGCCTATGTGCCTGGCACCTACATGCCTTACATGGGCCTGGCGTCGGCGGACGATCGCCAGGCGGTCGTGTGCTTCCTCAAAGAACAACACTAAGCGGCCGGTTTCCTGGCTGTTCCAACCTTCACACCGAACGATTTATCCAAAGGTGAATTATGAGCAACGTTGAAATCCTGCCGCAGGTGGCTGCATTTATCGAACGCCGCCACGGCTGCTTCATTGACGGTCAATGGGTGTTTGCCGAGGGCGACAGCATCGCCGT
This sequence comes from Pseudomonas mohnii, assembly GCF_900105115.1. Taxonomy (NCBI): domain Bacteria; kingdom Pseudomonadati; phylum Pseudomonadota; class Gammaproteobacteria; order Pseudomonadales; family Pseudomonadaceae; genus Pseudomonas; species Pseudomonas mohnii. The sequence continues at coordinate 973,903 of NZ_FNRV01000001.1, read as the reverse complement.
GGTCAACCCGGCCACCGGGCAGACCCTGTGCGAAACCCTCGATGCACCGCCCGAAATCGTCGAGCGTGCCGTGCAGTCGTCGCACAAGGCATTCAAGTCCGGGGTCTGGTCGGCACTGCGTCCGGCGGATCGCGAGCGCATCCTGCTCAACTTCACCCGCCTGGTGGAAGAGCACGCCGAAGAGCTGGCGCAACTGGAAACCCTGAGCCAGGGCAAGTCGATCAACATGGCCCGCGCCCTGGACCTGAACGCCACTGTGGAATTCATGCGCTACATGTCCGGCTGGGCGACCAAGATCGAAGGGCAAACCTTCGACGTGTCGATCCCGTTGCCACCGGGTGCCAAGTTCACCGCCTTCACCAAGCGTGAGCCGGTGGGTGTGGTGGTCGGTATCGTGCCGTGGAACTTCCCGCTGCTGATCGCCGCCTGGAAACTGATGCCGGCGCTGGCTACCGGTTGCACGGTGATCATCAAGCCGGCCATGGAAACCCCGCTGACCGCCATGCGTCTGGCGGAGCTCGCGCTCGAGGCCGGCATTCCGGCAGGCGTGTTCAACGTCGTGACCGGTGGCGGCGCCTCGGTCGGTGGCGTGCTGACCCAGCATCCGCTGGTGAGCAAGGTCTCGTTTACCGGTTCTACCGCCGTTGGCAAAAGCGTCGGGGTGGCGTGCATGGCCAACATGACGCGTTTCTCCCTGGAACTGGGCGGCAAGAACCCGATGATCGTGCTCGCCGATGCCGACGTTGAAAAAGCCGTGCAAGGGGCGATCCTCGGTGGCCTGCTGAACAACGGCCAGGTGTGTGCCGCGGCTTCGCGTTTCTACGTACATCGCTCGATCCACGACCGATTCGTCGAAGCCCTGGCGGCGGCGGTTTCGGCCATGCCGATTGGCGCGGGCATGAACGGCGACGCAGCGATCAACCCGCTGGTGTCGCGCAAGCAACAACAGAGCGTGCTCAAGCACATTGAACTGGCCCGTCAGGAAGGCGCACGTGTGGTCTCGGGTGGCGAATTGGTGGAAGGCGACGGCTTCTACGTCCAGCCGACGATCCTCGCCGACATCGACCACAGCATGGCCGTGGCCCGGGAAGAAGTGTTCGGCCCGGTGCTGGGCGTGATGCCGTTCGACGATGAAGAGGCCGTGATCGAACTGGCCAACGACAACCGCTATGGCCTGGCCGCCAGCCTGTGGACCAACGACCTGAGCAAAGCCATGAACCTGGTGCCGCGCATCGAAGCCGGTACGGTCTGGGTCAACGCCCACGTGCTGCTCGACCCGGCGATGCCGTTCGGCGGGGTCAAGCAATCGGGCATGGGCCGTGAGTTTGGTCGTGCGGTGATCGAGGCTTTTACCGAGCTTAAATCTGTGTGTATTGCGCATTGATGCAAGGGTCGCCGGCGGCGTGATCGGGGATCACGCCGCCGGTGGCGGTTTCGCCAGTTCGATCCCGGCGGCGCCCAGTCGCTTGAGTATCTCAAACAGCAGTTCGCTCTTGATCGAGCCGACCGCGCGTGGGCTGGCGACGTAACCGGTGATCGTCAGCGTAATGCCTTCGGGTTTCAGTTGGCTGAAGCGTACGAACGGCGCCGGTTTTTCCAGAATGGATTCGTGCTCGCAGAAGGTGTCGTACAGCAGGTTGCGCACCTGCTCCGGGTCGATGTCCAGCGGGAAGGTCAGTTCAAGTGTCGCCACGCCTTGGGCGCTGCCGCCGAGGGTGACGTTGCGCAGGTTCTGCGAAATCAGCTGCGAGTTCGGCACGATGACAATCGAGCGGTCAGCCAGTTGTATCTCGGTGGCCCGCACATTGATCCGACGGATATCGCCTTCAACCCCGCTGATGCTGATCAGGTCGCCGACCTTCACCGGGCGTTCGGTGAGCAGAATCAGGCCGGAGACGAAGTTCTTGACGATCTCTTGAAGACCGAAGCCGATCCCCACCGACAAGGCACTGACGATCCAGGCCAGGTTGGTCCACTTGACCCCCAGCGACGACAGCATGAGCAGGATCACCAAGGCATAGCCGATGTTGGAAAACAATGTGCTGAGCGAGGCGCACATGCCCGGGTCCATTTCCGTTTTCGGCAGCAACTCGTTGTCCAGCCAGCGGCTCAGGGTCCGCACCAGATAGATGCCGATCAGCAGCGCCAGCAGGCCGTGCAGCAGATTGGCCGGGACAATGTTCAGTTTGCGCAGGCCGTCACCGCCAAGCATCGCCAGGGTGTTGTTTGCCAGTTGGCCGAGGGTCGAGCCCACGCCACCCACCAGCAGCGAGATGAAAGCGATCAGCAACAGGGCGGCACGACCGACGCCAGACAAAATGACCGAGATCTGCTCCAGGCGCGTATCGCCAATACCGAGCAACTGCTTGAGCGTTTTGCCAGTGGGTTGCCGAGGTGAAAACAGGTACTCACAGCTGTCCTTGAGCAGCTGTATCAGCAAATAGAAACCGGCAAAAATGATGAACAACCAGACCAGTTCGTAAGTGATGAAGCGCGACAGCGACACATAGCCAATGAGCAGGGAGAACAGCGAGGCCACGGTCGCGATGCTGGCGAAGGCATACACCACGCCAGCCAGTGTACGGCCCGCCTCAGGCGCATCGCCGGCCACCACCATGGCCCGCCGGGTTCTGTTGACCCGCAACAGAATCGAACCGATCAAGGTTGAAATGATAAGTGCGACCAACCCACGGACCGTGATCACGACCTCGGAGCTCATGCCGGTGGCATTGGTCAACTGGGCCACTGACACCGCCACCAGCAAGACGGCAGCCAATCGCCGGGGATAGGGTTTGATTGCCAGTGCCACCTCGTCGGCAATGGCCGGCAGTCGCCATGACGGATGTTGGGTGGACAACAGCGCACGGCTCAAACCGGTGATCATCACGCAGGTGTAGACGATTTTTTCGAATTCTTCGGAAAACCCTGCCAGTTGCGGTGTCAACGGCAGTTCGCGGGTGAGGGCAAAAAACAGGACACGCAGGGCGATACCGGCGGTCAGCACCGTGGCGACGACCGACGCTAGCGCGAGGGCGCTGCGGCGCAGGCGTCCTTCGGGCATCCGGTGAATGCACAACCAGGTCAGTCCGCGTTCGGCGAGCCGACGGCCCAGGCCCCACAGGACCACGGCGAATATCACGAGCACGCTGGTCAAGAGGCGCTTGCCCGGTTGCCAGACCGAATGCAGCGTGTCGCCCGCCTGCTGCATGAACTCGACCAGCCGTTGCCGGTCGTCGGCAGGTGGATCGAATAGCGGGACCCAAAACCAGGGATTGAGGATGCTCCGGGTGCGTTGGGTCACTTCGGTTTCCAGCAGGCTGCGTCGGATGGCAGCAATCTGGGTGAGCAATTCGGCGGCGCTGGCTTTGATCGCCGCCAGGGTTTTCAGTTTGGAATCGACCTTGTTTTTTTGTTCGGTGAGCGCAGCCCTTTGGCTGGCGATATCGGACTCCTCCAGCGTGGCCTCAGCCAGCGGAGCAGGGCTCAGCACCCCCAGTTGGGACTGTAATTGCGCTTGTTCGGGCAACAACAGTGCCGACAGGCGATCAGCCTCCTTGATCAGCGACTGAACCAAATCCTGCGGGGGCTCCAGTTGGTTGTAATTGCTGACCTGAGAGACCTGTTGTTTGAGGCTGTTGAGTTGGCCTTGCAGCGCCTCCAGATCGCTGTCGGACACCTTGGCGACAGCGCTGCTCGCGCCGGCGCCCGGGACATCGAGCATGGGCGCCGCCGACAGCATCGCGCCGCTCGACGCCAATAGCACGAAAACGATGAATATCACGGACTTCAAGGCATTGCGCATAGGCGTGCTCGATGGGTGGTGAGCCATTTAGCCTATGAGGTTAGGTCATGACGCGCACGTTAGAGCGTTGTTTGGTCGGATGTGCCGGGCGATGCCGGTATCGCGCTTGTGTGGTGAGGGAGCTTGCGCCCGCTGGACTGTATCGCAGTCCCCATTTTGGGGGCCGCTGCGCAGCCCAACGGGACGGTGCGGCGTTCCGGCAAGCGCCCTCGCCACAGATTGGTGTTGGGCCTGGACCGTTCAGGCTCAGGCCAGCATCGACATCAAGCCGCCCTGGCGATCCAGTTTGGCCAGGTCGTCGAAGCCGCCGATATGCGTGTCGCCGATGAAAATCTGCGGCACGCTGCGCCGGCCACTGCGGCTGAGCATTTCTTCGAGTTTGCCCGGCTGGGCCTGAATGTTGATTTCCTGCAGGGTGATGCCTTTGCTGATCAGCAGTGACTTGGCACTGCGGCAGTAAGGGCAGGTGTCGGTGGTGTACAGGGTCACAGTGTTCATGCTCGGTTCTCCGCTATTGGCGTGGCTCAGGCATCGATGGCCGGGAAGTCGATATCGGTCAGCGCGACGTTGTTCAGGTAGTTGGTCAGCGTCTGCGATGCCACATGGGCAATCACTTCGATGATCTTGCCGTCGTCGAGACCGGCGGCGCGTGCCGCTGCAATCTGCTCGCTGCTCAGGTGTCCACGAGTTTCAGTGATTTGCTGTGCCAGCAGGGCATAGGCGTCGAGCTTGCCGTCACGGGCGCTCAGGATGTCCTGGCTGGACAGACCGGCCTTGCCGGCAAACAGCGTGTGGGCCGCCAGGCAGTAGTCGCAACCGTTGACCTGTGACGTGGCAAGGAAGATGGCTTCCTTTTGCGTTGCGCTCAGGGACGTCTTGCCCAATGCCGCCGAGTTCTGCACGTAGGAGGTGAGCACGGCAGGGGCGTGGGCCAGGACTTTGAACACGTTGGGCAGGAAGCCGATTTTCTTTTGCACGCCTTCCAGCAGAGGGCGGGCGGCGTCGGCGGCGTTTTCGAGGCTGACAGGGATAATGCGGGTCATGATGATTCTCCGAGGATTCAAGCGCGACAGGCGCTGGGTACGGAGTTCATGCTAAAGGCCTGGGCTGGTCTATTGGGTGCAAATCGTCGACGATATGCAACAGATCGTCCAGAACTGCCTTCGGGAGCCCCCCCTCATGGATCGCTTGTCCACGTTGCTCACGCATTTCGGCGTCAATGCCGGCACCTTTCACAGCGGCACGTTTTGCGGCACCTCGGCTTTCGATGGCAGCCAGACGTGCGGTCATCTGCATTTGCTGCAGGCCGGGGAGGTCGTGCTGAAACTGGCCGATGAGCGAGCGCTGAAGATCACCGAGCCGACGCTGATCTTTTTCCCCCGGCCGTACCGTCACCGCTTGTCCGCCACGCAAGCATCGGCCACGCAGTTGGTCTGTGCCTCGCTGAACTTCGATGGCGGCTCGGGCAATGCCCTCGCCGGCGCGTTGCCCGATTACATGGTGCTGAAACTCGATGAAATCCCGACCCTGGCCAGCACCCTGGAATGGCTGTTCAACGAGGCTTTTGACGGCACCTGCGGGCGTGAAGCAGTCATGGACCGCTTGTTCGAGCTGCTGGTGATTCTGTTGCTGCGGCACATTCTGAGCAGCCGCAATCAACCGCCGGGCATGATGGCCGGTCTCGCCGATTCGCGTCTGGCACGCCCCCTGAACCTTATGCACGAGGCTCCCGGCAAGGCCTGGAGCGTGGCGGAACTGTCGGTGGCGGCCAACATGTCGCGGGCCAGCTTCGCCGAGCATTTCCGGCGGGTGGTCGGGCAGACGCCGGTGGATTATCTGGTGAGTTGGCGCATCAGCCTGGCGCAGAAACGCTTGCGCGAGGGCAAGCCCATTGCCCTGATCGCCGAAGAGGTTGGTTACGAAAGCCCCTCGGCTTTGGCTCGGGCGTTTCGGCGCAAGACCGGGGTGAGCCCGCGGGAATGGAGGGGGTAAACGCTGATGATCCAGTGCAAGCCTGTCGACGAGCCTGTCGCTGCCGAAGATGGACGACGTGTCCTGGTCGATCGGCTATGGCCTTGCAATTGGCCCAAGGCCACGGCTTCGTTGCACGCCTGGCTGCCCGACCTTGCCCCCGCGATTGATCTGCCCCCCACGCCGGACAGCCATTAAAAAAAGCAGCCCTTAGGCACCGATAACATCGTTTCTCGGGGGCGCGGCTTTTCAATATATTGGCCGCCAGATCCGGTGAGTGACTCAACATTCGCCGCCCTCAGTGCGAGTAGTCTTTATGAATAAAAAACCAGGCAGCGCGGCGTTGGTAAATGCGGGTTCGGGGACCCGCGCAGTGTGGGGCGGCGAGCAAGTCAGGCATCCTTACAATGCCACGCAAACCCCGATCGTCGTCAGTGCTGCATATGGTTACGACGACATCGACGTCTGGTACGACGTCGCTTTGGGCAAGGCACCGGGCTTCATTTACAGCCGCATGGGCAACCCGACGGTCGAGACCCTCGAGGCAAAAATTCGCGAGTTGGAAATGGCCGAGTCTGCCGTGGCGTTCAGTAGCGGAATGGCGGCGATCAGCAGTGTGCTCTACACCTTCCTGGCCCATGGCGATCGGGTCGTGTCGACCAAGGACAGCTATGGCGGCACCAACAAGATTTTCGAAGAGTTCCTGCCGCGTACCGGTGTGGAGGTGACGTTGTGCGAGACGTTCGATCACGAAGAAATCGAACGCGAAATCGCCAAGGGTTGCCAACTGGTGTATCTGGAAACACCCACCAATCCGACCCTCAAAATAGTGGATATCCAGCGTCTGGTGGCCGCTGCCAAACGTGTCGGTGCCATTGTGGTGGCGGATAACACGTTCGCCACGCCGTTGAACCAGAACCCGCTGGCGCTGGGTGTGGACGTGGTCATTCACAGTGCGACCAAGTTTCTCAGCGGGCACGGCGACGTGCTCGGTGGCCTGGTGTGCGGCAGCGAAGGGCTGATGGCCAAGGTGCGTCACTACCGGGAAATCAACGGTGCAACACTCGACCCGTTCTCCGCCTACATGATCATTCGCGGCATGAAAACCCTGGTGCTGCGCATGCGTCAGCAGCAACGCAGTGCCCGGGCCCTGGCGGAGTACCTGTGCACCGAACCGTTGGTGGAGTCGGTCAATTATCCCGGCTTGCCCGGCCACCCGAATCACGCGGTGGCGTGCGCGCAAATGTCCGGCTTTGGTGCAATCGTCAGCTTTGTCGTGATGGGCGGTATGGACACGGTCAAGGTGCTCTTGCCACGCCTGCGTTTCGCTCACTGCGCAGGCAATCTCGGTGCGGTGGAAACCATCTATGGCCCGGCCCGTACCACCAGTCATGTCGAGAACACGCTGGAGGAGCGACTGGCCCTGGGTATCTCCGAAGGATTGGTGCGGATCTCCGTCGGCATCGAAGACACCGACGACCTGCTCGACGACCTGAAACAGGCTTTTGCCTTTGTCAGCAGTTCGGGCCACTCAGCGGTACAGGAAAACACACAACTTTCAATCAATGAAACGTGTGCAGGGATAACCGGTTGAAGATTTAACGTTAATGCCTCACTGCAAGGATGTCAGTGGGGAGTTCATGAAGTGGAATAATAATAAAACCTAGTGGCAACTTTTTTACTCTGCCCTGTTATTCGTAGCAGATGTTAATTCGTGCCCTAATAACTTTCATGAGAACAACCATGTCCATAAAAAAACAACAACTTGATACGCGCTCGGGTTTTAAACAGGAAATGCAGACGCGCCATATTGTCATGCTGGCATTAGGCGGCGTCATTGGGACCGGGCTGTTTCTCACGTCCGGGTATACGGTCAACCAGGCCGGTCCCCTGGGCGCGGTGATCGCTTACATCATCGGTGCACTCATGGTTTACATGGTGATGATGTGCCTGGGCGAGTTGGCGGTGCAGATGCCGGAAACCGGTTCATTCAGTACGTACGCCACCCGGTTTCTCGGGCCGGGTACCGGGTATACGGTGGCCTGGTTGTATTGGCTGACCTGGACGGTGGCCATCGGTTCTGAATTCACCGCCGCCGGCATTTTGATGGTGCGCTGGTTCCCGGAAACGCCTGTATGGATCTGGAGCGCGTTATTTGCAGTTATGGTGTTTCTGACCAATGTGATTTCGGTACGCCTGTTTGCCGAGACCGAGTTCTGGTTGTCGCTGGTTAAAGTGGTGACCGTGATCGTGTTCTTGATGATTGGCGGCGGTGCGATTCTCGGTCTGCTGAACATCGAGCAAAGCCACAGTATCGGCTTGAGTAACTTCACCCGTGAAGGACTTTTCCCTACCGGGTTCATGCCGATTGCAATGACGTTACTGGCCGTCTCCTTTGCTTTCTCCGGCACTGAATTGATCGGTATTGCCGCTGGGGAAACCAAAGATCCACAGCGCAACGTGCCGCGTGCCATTCGCACGACCGTGCTGCGCCTGGCGATCTTTTTCGTGGGGACCATTTTCGTTCTGGCGACCCTGTTGCCCCGTGAACAGGCCGGTCTGGTAGAGAGTCCCTTCGTGACGGTGTTCACCTACATCGGGATTCCGTACTCGGCCGACATCATGAACTTCGTGATCATCAGTGCCTTGCTGTCGGCCGCCAACTCCGGGTTGTACGCCGCGTCGCGGATGCTCTGGACGCTGAGTGACCAGGGGCACCTGCCCAAGCAGTTCTCGGCCCTGACCCGCATGGGCACGCCGCTCAACGCGATTATCGTCAGCATGGCGGGTGGGGCTGCTTCGTTGCTCAGTAGCGTGTTTGCGGCCGATACCATCTATCTGGCGCTGGTGTCGATCTCCGGGTTGGCGGTCGTGGTGGTGTGGATGAGTATCGCGGCGAGCCAGATTGCTTTCCGCCGTCACTATGTGGCCAATGGCGGTGATATCCGCGACCTGAAATTCCGCGTCCGGGGTTATCCATGGGTGCCGTTGGGCGCGCTGGTCTGCTGCAGCCTGGCGTGTGTCGGGATTGCTTTCGATCCTGAGCAACGGGTGGCGTTGTACTTCGGTTTGCCCTTCATCGCCTGGTGCTACTTCGTGTATTACATTACCCGCAAAAGCCGCGAGCGACGCTTGTCGGTTGCCCCCTTGGCACAACCGTCCGATGCGTTCTAGCCAGCGCCGGCGGGATGGGCAAGCGTGCTCGGTGGAGGGGGCGTCCAAGAGGTTCAAGCCATGAAGCAAAAGACGCTACCCCCACTGAACTGGCTGCGGGCATTCGAGGTGTCTGCCCGCTGTTTGAACTTTACCCACGCCGCCGAAGAACTGTTTTTGACCCAGGGCGCCGTCAGTCAGCAGATCCGTCAACTGGAAAGCCACCTTGGGGTTGCACTCTTCAAGCGCCTGCCCCGTGGCCTGGGACTGTCGGAGGAAGGCCAGGCTTATCTGCCGGTGGTGCAGGACGCGATCACGCGACTGGCCGTGGGGACCAACGAAATTTTTGGTCAACACAAACGTCGGCCGATCAAGGTGCGCGGCAGCCTGGCGTTTTTCGTGCACTGGCTGGCGCCCAAGCTGCAGGCGTTCAGCCAGGCTCATCCCCATGTGGACATCCGCTACATCAGCAATATCTGGGTCAAGGAGCTGGATGGCGAGGACGACATGGAGATTCGCTGGGGCCACGGTCAATGGCCCGGGCTGGTGTCGCAGCGACTGACCTGGGACACGCTGTTCCCGGTGTGTTCGGCGGGCCTGATGGCGAAGTCACCGCTGACCGTCCCTGCGGACGTATCGAACCATCCACTGTTGCATGTGCTGGGTTACGAAGAGGGGTGGGGGTACTGGTTGAACATGGTCGGCGCGCACAGCGTCGACTTCTCGACCGGCATGCAATTCGACACGTTGATTTCCACCTTGCGCATGGCCGAGCTAGGGCAGGGGATTGCCCTGGCGCGGTCCTCGATGGTCGATGACATGCTTCGGGATGGGCGATTGGTCGAGCCCTTTACCCAGCGTATCGACGCCAGCGAGTCTTTTTACCTCGTACGCGATTCCGGGGCCGAGCAGCACCCCGACGCGGCGATATTTTCCACCTGGCTGGTCGAGCAGGCACATCGTTTCAAATAAATCGCCGGAGCCAACCATGCGTTATGTGAGTACCCGGAATTCGGCCGCGCAGGTCGATTTCGAAAAGGTCGTGTTGTCTGGAGTCGCCGAGGATGGAGGGCTGTTCGTACCGCTCGAATTGCCGCTGTTTGAATCACAGGACATAGCCAATTGGTCGACCTTGTCCTATGACGAGCTGGCCTACAGAGTGATCAGCCCGTTTGTGGGTGAGGCGATCGCCGAGGCAGACCTCAAGCGCCTGTTGAAAGAGGCCGGCAGCCAGTTCAGTCATCGCTCCCTGGCACCTTTGCATCAGGTCGATCGAAACGAGTGGGTGTTGGAGTTGTTCCACGGGCCGACTCGCTCTTCGAAGGATTTCGCTGCTCAGTTGCAGGCTCGGCTGGTGCAGCATTTTCTGCGTAAACGCGGGCGTAGCGGGGTGGTGATCGGTGCCACCAACGGCGATACCGGGCTGGCGGCCATCGAAGCGTTCAAGCATTGCGAAGAAACCGCCGTGATGGTGTTTTACCCGGAGGCGGGCGTGCCCCAGGACCAACTCCGGCATCTGCAGGCAGCGGGACACCCGAGGGTTCATCAGTTTGCCGTCAATGGCAGCTTCGACGAGTGCCAGAGCATTGTCACCCGGCTGTTGCGACAGTGGCCCTGTGCGCAGCACGAGGTGATCAGTTTCAACTCCAGCAATTGGGTCAGTGTGCTGGCGCAACTGGTGTTTTATTTTCACGCGGTGTTGCAACTGGGAGGCGGTCAACGACCGATCGGTTTCAGCGTGCCGGCCGCGAGTTTTGCCGAGGTGTATGCCGGCTACATCGCGCAGAAAATGGGCCTGCCGATCACCCAGGTGATTGTGGCGACCAACCAGAATGACGCGTTGCATCAGCTGTTTCAAAAGAACCACTACAGCCGATCGCGCGCCAACAAGACGTTGTCGCCGGCCATGGACCTGTCGGTTTTTGCCAATCTGGAACGTTTTGTGTGGGAACTCTACGGGCATGACGATCAGGCGGTGAGTGCCCTGATGGCGGGTTTCGAGTCCAGCGGCGAGATGGTCATCGCCAACGAGTTCTGGTTGCGGGCGCGGATGATCATCGACTCCTACGCGGTCAGTGATGAGCAGACGCTGAAGGAAATCACCTCGCTGTATCGCGACACCGGTTACGTCATCGACCCGCATACCGCCACCGGCGTCCTGGCGGCCAGGTTGTATCGTCGAAGCCTGGTCGCGCCGATGGTGACCCTGGGGGAAATTTCACCGGCCAAGTCAGCGGCGCTGTTGGGTGAACTGGGCATCAGCCTGGCGGTGCCGCAACGCGAGGTCGCGGCACAAGGCCACGCGCAGCTTTACCGGATTGAGCCGGACGACCTCGATACCATCCATGCGTTGCTGAACACGCTGTGAAGACGCGGCAACAGGAGGCCAAGTGAAGCGAATTCTGGACCCTCTCGATGAGCACATCATCGCGCAGCTACGGCTCAATGCCAGGGCTGCACACGCCGAGTTGGCGGCCAAGGTCAACCTGTCGCGCAACGCCGTGCGTCAGCGTATCGAGCGACTTGAACGTGACGGTGTCATACAGGGCTATACGGTGAAAACCGGCGAGGGGCGACAAGCCGCCTCGGACATCAACGCGGTGATTTTCGTGTACCGCTACGACCGGATGCGCGGCGCAGAAGTGCTGCAAGCGCTGCGGGAAATTCCGGAAGTCCTCCAGTGCGATGTAATGAGCGGCGAGTTCGACTTGATGCTGCGGGTCGGCGCGGCGAGCCCGCAACGGGTGCACAAGGTCTGGACTGAAATTGCCGCATTGCCTGGCGTGGAAAACACCGTGACCTCCTTCGTATTGTCGTCGGTCGTATAGCCCTTTTCTCGTGCTGCCAAAAGCCAACCTGCGTTGGCTTTTTTTATGCCTGAAACTTTGCTCCGGCGCTGGTCAAAACGCCCACAAAATAGAGCAAATTGGCCTATTTCACTGCCCTGGCCTGACCCCTAACCTAGGCCCCAACAACCCATCACCCGGATCAGGGGGCATAACAAAATGATTGAATACAAACTGGCGCTGGTTGGCTTTGGCGGTGTGAACCGGGCGTTGGCTCAGCTGATTGCCGAACGTAACGAACAGTGGAAAACCGAGCTGGGTTTCACCCTGAAAATTGTCGGCGTGACCGACTTGTTTCTCGGTTCGGTCGTTGGCCGTGAAGGATTGGACGCCGGCGTGCTGGCCCGATTGCCAGCCGCCAAAGGTGCCTTGGCGCAGCTGCCGGGTGGTGAAGTCACCGCCCTCAATGAAGCCGTGATCAAGGATTCGGGAGCGGACATTATTGTTGAAGCCACTTTTACCAACCCGGTGGACGGTGAACCGGCGACTTCGTTCTGCCGTTGGGCGCTCGAGGGTGGCAAACATGTCGTGACCACCAACAAGGGGCCCATTGCCTTGCACGGTAGCGAGCTCAAGGCACTGGCCCGGCGCAACAACGTCGCCTTTGAATACGAAGGTTCGGTGATGAGTGGCACGCCAGTCATTCGCCTGGCCAGGCAGGCGCTGGCGGGCAGTTCCATGGTCGGTTTCGAAGGGATTCTCAACGGCACATCCAACTTCGTTCTCACCTCCATGGAAGGTGGTCTCGGGTTCGCCGAGGCCGTCGCCAAGGCGCAGGAACTGGGTTACGCCGAAGCCGACCCGACAGCCGATGTCGAGGGGCATGACGTGCGCCTCAAGGTGGTGATCCTGGCCAACGAACTGCTGGACGCCAGGCTCACGGTCAACGACGTCACTTGCAGCGGTATTTCGTCCCTCAGCCTTGGCGACATCGAAAAGGCCCGGCAGGACGGCGCTCGCTGGAAGCTGATCGGGGCGGCCCAACGTCATGCCGACGGCTCCGTCAGCGCCAGTGTCGAGCCACGTCTGTTGAGCAACGATCATCCGTTGGCCAGTGTCTGCGGCGCGACCAATGCCGTGTCTTTTACCACCGGGCTGCTTGGCGCCGTGACGGTTTCGGGGCCGGGGGCCGGGCGCACGGAAACAGCGTTCGCGTTGCTGTCGGACATCATCAGCATCCATCAAACCCGTGCACACAACCAGGAGTAAGCTTGTGAAACTATCGCGCCTGGCCCTGGATATCGTGGAGCCGCCCATTGAAGTCTTGAACCCCTTTGACGGCACCGTCATCGGCAGCGTAACCAATGTCTGCGCATCGCAGGTTCCGCAATTGCTGGAGAGCGGGCGCCAAGGCGCCCGGGCCTGCGCCGCACTGCCGCGTCATCGGCGGGCGCGCATTCTCGAGCAAGCGGCTTTCAACATCGAGCGAGATGCCGGGGCGTTTGCCCGTCTGATTGTCGCCGAGGCCGGAAAGACGCTTAAGCAAGCGGAAAAAGAGGTAAAGCGCTGCATCAACACCTTGAAGTTGTCGGCCGAGGAAGCCAAGCGCAATGCCGGCGAGGTGGTGCCTTTCGACGCGTATGAAGGCTCCGAATCGCGTCAGGGCTGGTTTTCCCGCGAGCCCTTGGGCTTGATCGTCGCGATCACGCCGTACAACGATCCGTTGAATCTGGTGGCGCACAAACTCGGTCCGGCCATCGCCGGTGGTAATGCGGTGATTCTCAAGCCGTCGGAGCTTGCGCCGTTGTCGGCCATCAAACTGGTGTCCTGTCTGGTCGCGGCGGGCTTGCCTGAAACAGTGGTGACGGTCGCCACCGGTGGTGCGGAGCTGGGCAAGGCTTTGGTCGCGTCCCGTGACGTGCGGATGATTTCCTTTACCGGCGGTTTCGTCACCGGGGAGCAGATCGCCCGCACGGCCGGCTTGAAGAAACTGGCCATGGACCTGGGCGGCAATGCGCCGGTGATTGTCATGGGTGATTGCGACCTTGAAGCCGCCGTCGAGAGTTGTCTGTCCGGTGCCTTCTGGGCGGCGGGGCAGAATTGCGTTGGCACGCAGCGCTTGCTGATTCAGGCGTCGATTTATGACGCCTTCCGGGAGCGTTTCGTCAGTCAGGCCCGAGCGCTTGTAGCCGGCGACCCGATGCTGGCCGATACCGATATCGGGCCGATGATTACGGCGCAAGCGGCACAGAATGCCGAGCAAGTCGTGAACGAGGCGTTGCAAGCGGGCGCGACTTTGCTGTGCGGTCATCGACGCCAGGGATCGTGCTACGCGGCGACTGTACTGGAAAACGTCGACCATTCCAGTCGACTCTGGCGCAATGAAGTGTTCGCTCCGGTGGTGGTCTTGCAGTGCTTTGAGTCGTTCGACGAAGCCATCGATCTGGCCAATGAACCCGAATACAGCTTGCATGCGGGGATCTTCACCAATGACCTGGCGACGGCGATGAGCGCCGCACGGAGGATCGAAGCCGGCGGGGTAATGATCAACGACTCTTCCGACTACCGTTTCGATGCAATGCCGTTTGGCGGTTCGAAGTACGGCAGCCTGGGCCGGGAAGGGGTGCGCTTTGCCTATGAGGAAATGACTCAACCCAAGGTGGTGTGTTTGAACACCTTGGGTTAGGCGATTCACGAAGGTCTGGTCAGGTCGTTTGCGTTGGGCAGGTTTGGTCACCTGCCCAACGCGTTAAGCTCAACGGGAAATGGTGCAGGCGGTGGCACCGCGCTCGAGTGTGGCCCACGACACCTATGGTTTGCCTGCATTGATCTTTGAGCTGTGTCCCTAATTCTTGAAGATAAACACATCTCTTGCACAGTAGACAGCAGCCAGCTGCGATCCTCTTGCCGGCCTGGAGAAAATATTCATTAGATGTGAGCCTTGCGCATTGTCTGGAGAATCCGATTGCTCGGTGGTCCTGGTGAGCCAGAGCGGGGCTGACGCTTCCTCAGGGTGTGAAGCGGACCCTCAGGAACCGTTGCAACAGGCTAATTCGTTCCGATGGTTACAAGGCGCCTGTCGCAGGCCAATCGCGGATCATCTCGTGCGAGTTGATCCGCGTGCTGTTCCCTAGTCTTTGGTGCCGACCTTGTTTTGAACGGCTTCCTTGCCCGCGACATTCAACTGCGTTGGTTCGAGCTTGACGGTGAGTTTGTGCAGTGAACCGGTGAATGCAAACGGTACCTGATAATCCTTGTCATCGACGGGGGTGCCGGTGTCGGAACCCACATCGAAACTTTCATCCACACCGAAGACGAATGGAACGCTGTGGGGGATCGTCTGACTGGCCAGTTGCTTGCCATCCACCGATAGCACGCCGGTGCCGCCTTTACCGAATCCCGGCCCGGCATATTTGAAATCAAAGCGGATGCTGTGCTTTCCGGGGGTGAGCGCCTCGGTCCCTTCCCAGCGGAATCGCGCAACGCCTTCAAGGTTGTAGTTGAAGATCGGCTTACCTTTCAGGAGGTACAGCGCGTAACCCCCAAAGCGCCCGCCGTCGGTCACCAGGACACCGTCGCCGCCGTTTTCCGGAACAGTGATGTCAGCCGTAATGAGGTAGGACTTGTTCAACACGTTGGGCTCGTTGCCTGGAAGAATGCCCGTCACCGGCGAAAGGTATTCGAACTCGGTGCGTCCGGCCACGATGCTCGGCCTTTGTGCAATGACGCGCGTAAATGCGGAAGCGTCGAGCGGCAGCACCTGATATTTGTTCGCTTCCACCCAGAACAGATCCTGCAGTTCCTTGAGTTTTGCAGGGTTGGCGGCGGCGATATCGTCATTCTGCGTCCAGTCCTTGGTGATGTCGTACAGCTCCCATTTGACGCCATTGACGATGTCCTTGGGTGGCTGAGAAGTAATGTCCCAAGGTGCGCGGTAGGGCGTCGTCGATGCCATCCAGCCTTCGTGATAAAGCGCGCGCATTCCAAACATCTCGAAATACTGCGTGGTGCGTGTAGAAGGCTTTTCGGCATTCTGCTTGTCGAAGAGGTAAGCCATGCTCGTGCCTTCGATGGGCTTTTGCGCAATGCCGTCTACCTGGAGCGGTGCATCAATGCCGGTGGCTTCAAGAATCGTCGGCTCAATGTCAATGACGTGGTGGAACTGGTTACGAATGCCGCCGGCCTCCTTGATCCGGTTCGGCCAGGAGATGGCCATGCCCTGGCGGGTGCCGCCAAAATGCGAAGCAATTTGCTTGGTCCACTTGAAGGGGGTGTCCATGGCCCAGGTCCAACCCACGGCCATGTGTGGATAGGTCTGGTCCGACCCCCAGGCATCCAGGTACTTCATCTGTTCGGCGACCGGCACGTCGATTCCGTTGAACGTGGTCATCTCGTTTGGTGTGCCGTTAGGGGTGCCTTCTGCGCTACCGCCGTTGTCACCACTGATGTAGATAATCAGCGTGTTATCGAGCTTGCCCATGTCATCAATCGCCTGGATCACCCGACCGATTTCGTGATCGGTGTACGCGAGATAGGCCGCATAGACTTCCATCTGGTGGGCATACAGTTTTTTCTCGTCCGCCGAAAGTTCGTCCCATTTTTTCAGTGAATCCGGCCACGGTGTGAGCTTGGCAGTCGGCGGGATAACGCCAAGCCGCTTCTGATTGGCGAAGATCTGTTCGCGCGCAGCATTCCACCCCATGTCGAACTTGCCCTTGAACTTGTCGACCCATTCGGGCGTCGGGTGATGCGGCGCGTGGGTACCGCCGGGCGCGTAGTAAAGAAAAAATGGTTTCTTCGGATCGAGCGCATTCAATTCATTGACATAGCCAACGGCGTCATCCGCCATCGCGGTGATCAGGTTCCACCCCGGTTTGCCGACGTAAGGATGGATGGGTGTGGTGTTGCGCATCAAATTGCCCGGTTGCCACTGGCTGGTTTCGCCGCCCATGAACCCGAAGAAATAATCAAAGCCCATACCAATGGGCCACTGATCAAACGGGCCGGCCTGACTGATCTGGAATGACGGCGTGTTGTGGTTTTTTCCAAACCACGACGTTGCATAGCCGTTGTCCTTGAGAATTTTGCCAATGGTCACCTTGTCCTTGGTGATGACACTGTTGTAACCGGGATACCCCGTCGAAATTTCCGAGATGACGCCGAAACCGACGGAGTGGTGATTGCGTCCGGTAATCAAGGCTGCACGTGTGGGTGAGCACAGTGCCGTCGAATTGAATTGCGTGAAGCGCAATCCGGCTGCCGCGACGCGATCCATACTCGGCGTCGGGATGAGACCGCCAAACGTACTGGGTGCACCGAAGCCGACGTCGTCAGTGATGATCAACAAGACGTTCGGCGCATTTTTGGGAGGCACGACGGTCGGGGACCAGTAGGGCGTGGAGGTCGTGGCGTCGAGGTTGATGACGCCGCCAAACGCAGGGGGAGGGTTGGGTAGGTATCTGCCGTCGATGGTCGTGGTTGCACTGGGTGAACCGGGCGTGCCGTTGACTTCCTGTGGTGCTGCATTGGCACAAGTCAGCATGGCAAAGGCCAGCCCTGCACCAAGCCCGTTGTGCAGCCAATTTGATTGAGTCCAGTTTGCAATGGCCATGGCCAGCTCCTGTAACCCCCCGAAACCCCAAGTTCCGAGTGTAGAACCGTTTTCGTCGCTTGCCAGTCCAACTCATGGACCGCTCGGGTGCCGTTGACTTTGGAGGCGTGGTGTCTATACCTGATCTTGATACTCATCAGGTTCAGCAAGATCCGCAGACTGATATGAGGAGGAGCGCAAATGCTCGTCAGGAAACGGCGTTTCGGTATCACCATCGTCTGCGCCGGGATCGTGTTGGCTTGCGTGGCGTTTGCGGGTTACCGGCACATTCGCGGCCCCGAGCCGTTGACGCTGGGTGATGGAAAGAATGGCCCCTTGGAAATGGTCTGGCTTCCTGGTGGCGAGTTTTTGATGGGGAGCGATCATAAACAGGCTCGCCCCAATGAGGGGCCGGCGCACAAGGTACGACTCGACGGGTATTGGATCGACCGCTACGACGTCACCAATGCCGATTTCGCCCGGTTCATCGCTCAAACGCATTACGTCACCACCGCCGAGCGCAAACCCCGATGGGAAGATCTGAAAGTCCAACTGCCGCCGGGTACGCCTGAGCCAGATGACAGCGAACTGGTGCCTGGCGCATTGGTTTTTGTCGGCACAGACAGGCCAATCCCACTTAATGATTTCAGCCAGTGGTGGGCATTTGTCCCGGGGGCCGACTGGCGTCACCCGCTGGGGCCAGACAGTACAATCGAAGGCAAGGAAACCCATCCTGTTGTTCAGGTTTCACGTGAAGATGTGCAGGCGTACGCCGCATGGGCGCACAAGCGCCTGCTTACAGAGGCTGAATGGGAGTACGCCGCAAGAGGCGGGCTGGAACAAGCGAATTATGCATGGGGGAATGACTTCTCACCCGGGGGAGAAAAGATGGCGAATACCTGGGATGAAATACAGCCGTTTCCCGTGACCGGACCCAGTAACACATTCAAAATTGGCACCAAGCCGGTCGGCAGTTATCGACCTAACGCCTATGGACTCTACGACATGTCCGGGAATGTTTGGCAATGGGTCGCCGACTGGTATCGTGCCGACGCGTTTAGCGTTGGGCTCAAGCGTCAACCGGCGGGCGAAGCAGCGGTAAACCCGGTGGGGCCTTCCGACAGCTATGACCCCGAACTTGGGGTGACGGCCCATGCACCGCAGCGTGTCATCCGAGGCGGATCTTTTCTGTGTAGCGACAGTTACTGCACGAGTTTTCGAACCAGTGCCAGGCAGGGCGCAGACCCTATGAATTCCATGTCGCATCTCGGCTTTCGCTTGGCGATGAGTCATGACCAATGGGAAAAGAACCGTTGAATACAAAATACTCGCGGGCCATGCGTGAAAACACGTTTAGTCGACATGACCCCGTTGCGAAAACTTCAAGTCCGTCTGAATGAGCGAGCACGCTAACAGTCTCATTCTGTTGGGTGAAACCCTGCAATGTTCAGTAATCCGCCTGTTAGCCGATAACTGGAGAACCACTTAGTTATTGGCAAGCCCAAATGGATCAGATTCTTTCCCTTCTCTCCGATACCATTCCCAAAGCCCAAACCCTTGAGCAGCTGACGCGTCCCTTGCTGGCCCTGCTCAGCCAGGTAACCGGTATGGAGTCGACCTACCTGACGACCATTGATACCGACGAGGGTGTCCAGCGTATCGAGTTCGCACGCAACGTCGGTGAGATGGTGATTCCCGAAGGGCTGGTGGTGCCTTGGACAGATACCCTGTGCAAGCGGGCGCTGGACGAGAATCGCATGTACTCGGATAACGTTGCCGACTGTTGGAGTGATTCGCAGGCTGCCGCGGCCCTGGGTATCAGAACTTACGTGAGCGCGCCCATCAGATCCCAGGATGGCCAGGTGCTGGGGACGGTATGTGCCGCCAGCTCGGATCAAGTGACTTGCTCTGCTGAAGTGGAACCCTTGCTGATGCTGCTCTCAGGGTTGCTGGGGTATTCCCTTGAACGAGGGCTGCTTGTTGAGCGGCTCCAGGCCGCCAACGCCGAATTGACCAAACTGGCCCTGACAGATCCGCTAACCGGCCTGTCCAACCGGCGTGCCATTTTGAACGATGCCGCGCGCCTGTTCGCCCTGGCCCAGCGGGAGAACAAGTACATCCTGATGGGGGTCATCGATCTGGATGGCTTCAAGTCCATCAACGATACCCACGGCCACCTGGCTGGAGACCAGCTACTGCGCGGTGTGGCCGCCCAACTGCAGCATGGCCTCAGAGCCAGCGACATCATCGGGCGTACGGGAGGAGATGAGTTCATCGTGATCGCCTTGGGCACACCGTGCGAGCACTCGGCCCCGGCAAACGACAGGCAACATGCCGCCGAGCTACTTCAGGATCGCCTGTCCAGGGCGACGATAGGGCGATATGCGCTGGGTGACGGTGTTGGTGACATTCAATATACCGGCGCGAGTGTCGGGGTCGTGGCAGTGATACCGGGCAGCGTGACGGTGGACGAGGCCACCAAGCTGGCAGATCGCCAGATGTATAAGGTGAAGCAGCAGCGAAACCGACAACGGTTGTAGGAAGGCCGAAGGTCGGTCGGGGCGTTTTTTGCCAGTCATGACTACGCAGCGTCATCCTCAAATTCGATGCGAATGACTGGCCGGATGCAAAGTCTTTGCAATGACCCACCAGATGACCGGACTGTTTGAACCCTCTCAGCGGCGGGGCGTTGATGACGTTTTTGCAGGCGAATACGTCGCCATCGGGACAACCGTTTCCACAGGGTGTTTTGTGAGTGACGTGAAGCTGCCATTCAGGGCGGCAGTTATTTGAAAAGATGTTTGCCGCGGTTCAGACAAGAGAACTGCTTTTTCAATAGAATCGAGTCCTCACGGCCCGTGATCTGTGCCTGCAGAAATCAAGGGCAATACGCTGCCTGTCCATCACCACTCACTCCTCCCAGATCGACACCCATGCCCGAAGAGTTCGAAGTTCCAAGCCCACACGAGCAACATATTGAGCACACCACCCATCATGCGCATGCACGAGGCGACAGCTTTGCCAGCAGGATTGCGGTGATGACGGCGATCATGGCGACCGTCGGCGCCATGATGAGTTATCAGGCCGGCTCAACGGAGAGTGAGGCGGCCATGGACAAAAACAACGCTGCCATCCAGAAGACCGAAGCCGCCAACGAGTGGAATTACTACCAGGCCAAGTCCAGCCGGCAGAACCTGTCGGAGCTGGCGAGCCATCTCCCAGGGCTGGATTCCGCCCACTATGCCGCTGAGGCGCGGCGCTACGGGGAGCAGAAAGAGGAGGCGCGCAAGAAGGCCGAAGTCCTCGAGCAAGGGGCACGCGAGTGGGACGAAAAGTCAGAGCTGGTGCTGCATCAGCATCATCGCTGGGCCCAGGCAATGACGGCGATCCAGATAGCCATTTCGCTGGCGGCCATTACCTTGCTGACGCGTAAGGAATGGCTCAAGCGGGTCTCGTTCGGGGCCGCCGGTGTTGGCGTCATGTTGGGTTCACTGGCCTGGCTGCACCTCTAAGCGAGGCCTGAATGTTCCACGGTCATTCAGGCAATCCGGCCAACCGCAGTCCATCGACGAAGCGCGCGGAATCTTCGGGTCGCTGGATCGGCAGCCAGTCTTTCAGGTTGCCGAGGCGCAAAGCGGGATCCAGCTCCCGGAGACGCTGCATCGCCAGCCTCGCTTTATCCATTCGTCCGCTGAGGGCATGACTGGCCGCGATCACTGCCACCGGGGGCAGGAAACCGGGCAGATTGCCCAGCGCCTTTTCCGCCCATTGCGTCGCGAGATCGAAGCGTCCGGCGAAAAAATGCGCGAGCGCCATTCCGATCTGCATCCTGAACATTTCCGGATCCAGCGGACTCAAGCGAACGGCATGGGCCAGATGCTCGATGGCGGCGTCCGTTTCACCGCGCAGTGCACGCAGGATGCCACCCAGGAACCAAGCGGGGGCGAGGTTGGGATTGAGCAGGCGCGCCCTGTCGAGCAAGGCAATGCCGCCGTCCACATCACCGGTGAGATGGCCCAATGCATGTCCACCTCGGGTCAACGCGACCGCATCATCCCGGCCAAGCGTCACCGCCATACGCCCAAGTCGTATGCCCTCGGCGATCTCTTGCGTCCGATCAGTCATCCAGCCATTGATTTTGCGCCAGAAGTGGCACCAGGCTGCCATGCCATAGGCCGATGCAAATTCCGGATCGAGCTCGATGGCCTTGTAGAACAGCGGCAACGCCTCATCGAGGGCTTCCCGGGTGCCGTTGTGCAGTTTTGCCATTGCGCGCAGATAGTAGTCGTAGGCGTCCAGGCTTTCCGTCGGTTTGCGCTTGGCGCGTTCGATTTCTGCCCGTTCCAGTTGCGGCGCGATGGCGCCGACGACGCTTTCGGTGATTTGGTCCTGTAGCTCGAAGAGGTCGTTGAGCGTGCCTTCGAAGCGTTCCGCCCAGATATGCGTCCCGCTCGTCGCGTCGATGAGTTGCCCGGTGATGCGCACTTTTTCCCCGCACTTGCGCACGCTGCCCTCCAGCAGGTAGCGAACGCCCAATTCCTGGCTGACGCCCTTGGCGTCCACCGTCCGCCCCTTGTAGGTGAAGCTTGAATTGCGCGCGATGACGAACAGCCAACGGATACGCGACAGGGCCGCGATCAGATCTTCCACGATGCCGTCGGCGAAATACTCCTGCTCCGGATCGCCGCTCAAATTCTGGAAGGGCAAGACGGTAATCGAGGGTTTGTCAGGGAGGAGCAAGGAGGGGGGCATTGCTTTCGCTGCTGGGGCCGAGTGCTCATCGATGACCGTCCGTTGCGGCTGCTGCGTTTCGCCGTTCCCGCTGACCTTGATCTGGCCGACGAAGCGGTATCCCTTGCGGGCGACCGTGCGCACCAGGCGCTGTTCCTCACCGGTATCGCCAATGGCTTTGCGCACTGCATTGATGTGGCTGGTGATCGTCGATTCCGAGACGATCCGGCCGTTCCACACCGCCTGGAGCAGATCGTCCTTGCTCATGACGCGATCAGGGTTGTTGACGAACAGCAGCAACAGATCGAAAACCTGCGGCCCGACGGCCACGACTTGCCCGCGCAAGGTCAGTTCCCGGCGCTCCTCATCGAGCAGGTAGTCTTCAAACACGAATGGCAAGGTGAGGATCCTCTGGCAAAGCGCCCTCAACTCCGTGTCCCAGGCGACTGACGATTGGTATTGGGGATTGATGATACGGCAGCCCCAAAGCCGCCGCACCGTCGGCGGCAGAGACGACGTCCGGCATCGATGTCCTTGGACGTAAAACCAAGCTTTCGTGGAGGGAAAACCACGGCAGGCACAAGGACTTCGTAGGCGCACGCAGGCAATCTCCCCTTAAACCGACGCAATGCTTGCCGTCGACACGTGGAGAACGCCCATGAAAATCGTCGTCATCGGAGGCTCCGGCCTCATCGGATCAAAACTTGTGAAGAACCTGCGCGAGCGTGGCCATGACGTGCTCGCAGCCAGCCCCAGCACGGGCGTCAATAGTATCACCCGCGAGGGCCTGGCCCAGGCGATGGATGGTGCCGACATCGTCGTCGACGTGGCGAACGCGCCGTCGTGGGAGGACCAGGCCGTCCTCGAGTTTTTCGAAACTTCCAGCCGTAACCTGCTGGCCGCTGAAGCGGCCGCCGGTGTTGGGCATCACGTTGCGCTGTCGATTGTCGGGACCGAACGGCTGCCCGAGAACGGCTATTTCCGGGCCAAGGTTGCGCAGGAAAGCCTTATCAAGGCTTCCGGCATTCCTTACTCCATTTTGCGTGCCACGCAGTTCTTCGAATTCGTCGGCGGCATTGCCGATTCGTTTGCCGTCGGCGAGGAACTTCATGTATCGCCAGCGCTGATCCAGCCGTTGGCGTCCGACGACGTGGTGGCGGCACTCACCGACGTCGTGCTGGCAGCGCCGCTCAATGGCACGGTCGAAGTCGCGGGGCCCGAGGCCATGCCGATTGACGAGCTGGTCAGGCGCTTTCTGCGGGCCACTCGGGATACTCGCCGGGTCGTGCCGGACGTGCACGCGCGCTACTACGGCGCCGTGCTCGACGATCAATCACTGACCCCCGGCCAGCATCCGCGCCTGGGCGCGATCCGTTTTGAAGACTGGCTCGCCCGGTCAATGGCCGAAGCCGGTCGCTGAAGCCACCAGCGACCCCTCAGGAAGGCGTCGCCCCGGTCATGGGGCGCGCCGTCATCACACTTACCCTCGAAGGAGTATTGCCATGGTTACCCGATATCTATTGGCTGCGGCTTTCGCAGCACTTTCAATCGGCACAGCGTCGGCCGCCGAGCCGCCCCCCGGCAAGGTGACCGTCGTGTTTGACCGGCCCATTCCCAACATTCCGGGCAAGAGCATGAAGGGCGTGGTCGTTGAGTATGGGCCGGGCGCCGCGTCGCCATCCCACACCCATCCGAAAACGGCCTTCATCTATGCAACGGTGCTGGAGGGCGCGTTTCGCATCAAAGTCAAAGGCCAGCCGGAAAAGATCTACCACGTCGGAGAAAACTTCGTAGAAGAGCCGGGTTCCGTACACGAAGTCAGCGCCAACGCCAGCGACACCGAACCGGCACGCCTGTTGGCCGTGTTCGTCCTCGACACTGACGAAAAAACGCTCGTCACCCCCATCAAAAAGTGAGCCGATCCGCCCGCTGATAAAGGCTCGACAGTCGGGCGGCAGGCCTCTGCTCTATCCATGTACTGAACCGGGGCTTTTGCGCCTTTAGACGCCCTCGCGCAGCGCATTGGAAACAAGCGAAAACGCCGGAGAGGGTTGCCGTCGGCTGGGGTAGTACAAATAGTATCCAGCGAACGGGGGGCACCAGTCTTCCAGTACTCGCATCAGCCTGCCTTCCTGAAGATGGGGTGAAAATTCCTCTTCGGGCAGGTAGGCAATGCCCAGTCCCGCCAGCGCCGCCTCCACGATGTGGACAGAGGTGTTGAACGTCAGTTGTCCGTTGACGCGCACGTTCAATTGCTTGTCGCGCCGCTCAAAGTCCCATACGTAAAGCCCGCCGGATGTCTGCATGCGCTGGTTGATACAGTTATGGTCCATCAAGTCCCGTGGGTTTTTCGGAATGGCACGGGTGGCAAAGTAGGCGGGTGTGGCAACCACAGCCATTCGTAACGGTGGTCCTATGGGCACGGCAATCATGTCCTTATCGATGGTGTCGCCCAACCGAACCCCGGCATCAAAGCGATCCGCCACGATGTCTCTGAATCCGTAATCGACGTCGAACTCGACCTTGATATCCGGGTATTGGTGCAGCAATGGGGTGAGTTTGGGCAGCAGGGTTTTGCGCAGGACGTGATCGCCGCAGGTGATGCGTACCAGGCCGGCTGGCTTGTCGCGCAGTTCTGTCAGTACATCCAGTTCCGCTTCGATTTCATCGAAGCGGTGGCCGATGGCCTGCAACAGCCGCTCGCCAGCGACCGTAGGCGAGACGCTGCGCGTGGTACGTGTCAGTAACCTGATCTGAAGGCGCGCTTCCAGGCCGCTGATCGCCTGACTCAGCGCCGATTGGGTCACACCCAGCAGCGAGGCGGCGCGGGTGAAACTCCCTTCTCGCGCCACGGTGACAAAGGACAGTAAATCGTTGAGGTTCCTTCTGACCATATCGCCACTGCCCTTGATTCCATTGATTAGTTGTACTTATAGCCTTATTAAGTATTCATTAGCTAGTCGCTGGAAAGTCCTTGCCTCACCATGCCAGTCATGAATATGAATGAAAGCGAGGCCTCGATGGCCACTGTTATCCCGATACCTGAGGCCCATGAACAACCCGCGTACTGGAGCGGGGTGTTTGCAATGACGCTCTGCGTTTTCGCGTTGATCGCTTCGGAATTCATGCCTGTCAGCCTGCTGACGCCGATGGCCGATGATCTGCATGTCACCGAAGGGCTGGCCGGGCAGGGCATCACGATCTCCGGTGCGTTCGCGGTACTGACCAGCCTGTCGATCCCCTGGTTGGCTGGAGCCGTCAACCGCAAGACGCTGTTGTTGGCCCTGACCGGGATGATGGCTGTATCCGGTGTCGTGGTCGCAATGGCGCCTGACTATCAGACATACATGGTTGGCCGTGCGCTCATTGGGGTGGTCATCGGTGGTTTTTGGTCCCTGTCCGCTGCAACGGCCATGCGCCTGGTGCCCGCCAGCCAGGTGCCCAAGGCCTTGGCCATCTTCAACGGTGGTAACGCGTTGGCGACTGTGATCGCCGCACCGCTGGGCAGCTACCTGGGGGCGGTCATTGGCTGGCGCGGTGCTTTCTTCTCTCTGGTACCTGTAGCGGCGATCGCCCTGGTTTGGCTGTGGGCCAGTCTGCCGGTCATGGAGGCGGGTGAGCGCACGTCGGGCTCCGCCAATGTCTTCAGACTGTTAAGGCACCGTGCCGTGGCGTTGGGCATGGCCGCCTGTGCTGCTTTTTTCATGGGGCAGTTCGTGTTGTTTACCTATCTGCGGCCGTTCCTCGAAACAGTGACGATGGTTGATGTCTCTACGCTGTCGTTGATCTTGTTCGTGATGGGCGCAGCGGGCTTTATCGGCACCCTGATGGTCGGTTCGTTCCTGAGGCGCGGCCTGTTCCGGACACTCGCGACCATTCCCTTACTGATGGCAGTGATCGCCTTGGCGCTGATCCCCTTTGGCGCCTCGGTCGTTGCCATTGTCATGTTGCTCGGATTCTGGGGACTCGTGGCTACGGCGGCGCCTGTCGGCTGGTGGAGTTGGATAGCGCAAGTCCTGCCCAGGAATGCCGAGGCCGGAGGTGGCCTGATGGTGGCGGTGATTCAGTTGGCCATCGCTTTGGGCTCGACCGTTGGCGGCTTGCTGTTCGACCGTCATGGCTATCAAAGCACTTTCGTGGCGAGCGCAGCGGTGCTGTTGCTGGCGGCACTCCTGACTTATTTGACATCGGGTTCCAAGGCGCCCCGGGGCGCCTGAGACAGGCCGAGGGGCTACGAATCGTGTTTACCCAAGGCCAGTTGCACATCAACTGTTTCCGACGTTATGCACTCGGTGCGCTCCACAGTGTCCTGGCTGAGGATCTTTAACTGATATCATTCGGCAACTGTAAACCGAGTAGAAAAAATGAATCGTCAAAAGAAACTAAAGCAGTTATTCAAGGCAAAGGCCAAAAAGGCGAGCGCCAAACTGGCACCGGTAAAAAAGAACAAATACATCAGTAAAGCCGACCGCTTGAAGCTGGCTGCCGAAGCCAGTGTCGACTCAAGCACGCCCTCTGAGAGCTGATCCCGATAGTTTGAGGCCTACCGGAATTTCCGGGTTTGATCGGGCCGTGCATTCCACTGGAAAGTGCCGCGAGGACGCGGCCTGACCATTCATTCACGCCGAAAACGTTTGCGGTTCCGACTCGCGTTTCTGCATCTGAGCAGGCATTAGCCGCAACGGCGCCTGCCGATCGGCCATTCAACTGATTGCGCCTTGCAGGTCTTCGACCCGCTCTTCCAGCCGCCCTCGCTTAGCCCGTTTCCGATCACTTTCTCCACACTTTGCGCCACCCATCACCGGCTGCATTGGCACCTTGCCGATAAATTTTGCCGTCTCGTGTTGACAGCCCGATTCGTTCGCTTCTAATCTGCATACAGCGCTGCACACATGACGGCGCACAGCGATGTAGATTTGTACCTTCCTGCCTACAAGAACGAAATATCGGAGAGGTCAAAATGGCTCGGTTCCTTCCTCGCACCATCCGCAACATGCTCGTTTGTGCATCCGCTATCGGCGCGCTGCTCACCCAGGTCCCGGCCCAGGCGGCTGACGTTTCACTGTGGAAAGACATACAGAAGGCCGGTGTTTTGCGCTGCGGGGCCGCGGTTGCCGCGCCCTACGTCATGCGCGATGCGCGTTCCGGCGAATACAGCGGCTACTTCGTGGACCTGTGCCGTGACTTTGGCGAGCGGGTGCTGAAGGTCAAAGTCGAGTTCGTCGACACCAACTGGGACAACCTTGTGGCGGGGTTGCAAGGGGGCAAATGGGACATGGCCATGGCGCTCAACCAGACGCCTGAGCGCGCACTGGCGGTGAGTTTTTCAGTGCCGGCCACGGACTATCAGGTCTCGCTGCTGATCAACAAGGACAACCCGAAACTGGCCAGTGCCGGCAACACCATCGGCGACTTCGACAAACCTGATGTGACCTTCGCCGTCATGTCCGGTACCGCTCAGGACAAGGCCATTTCGGGCGTCATCAAGCAGGGCAAGATCATGCGCCTGCCGGGTATGGACGAAGTGCGCATGGCCGTGATGTCCAAGCGCGCCGACGTGCTGGTCGATGCCAGCGACACCAATCATCTGTTCGCCGTGGCCAACCCTGGCTGGACCAAGGAGGTGCTGCCAAAACCCGCGCTGGCCAAACAGGGTGTGGCGTTTGGGGTGCGCCGGGACGTGAGCGCCGCCGATTTGCAGACGCTGAATATCTACCTCGCCCAGCGCCGCGAGACCGGTGAAATCGACGCCTTGGTCGACAAGGCTTCGCAACTGGCCAACGCCGACAAAACCCCTCAGTAAATCCCGCCGATGGCGAGCGCGCAGCGGGCTGCGCGCTCCCGGAGAACGTCCGATGAAAGCTTCCAATCTGGCGGCGGTGCCGTCACGGCCTCTGCACGCCTGCGAAACGAAGAGCAGCGAGTTCATCCAGCTGCGCGATGTCTACAAGTCCTACGGCGAAAACCTGGTGGTCATGGATCACCTGGACCTGGATATGCGGGCCGACGATCGCCTGGTGATCATTGGCCCAAGCGGCAGCGGCAAAAGCTCTTTGCTGCGAGTGATGATGGGGCTTGAGAGTATTCAAGGCGGGACCATCCGCTTTCAGGGCAAGCCTTACATCGACGGCAATGCCCGGGGCAAAGGCAAGCCGATGGACTGCTCGCTGCAAACCCAGGTGGGCATGGTGTTCCAGCACTACACCTTGTTTCCGCACCTGTCGGTGCTGGGCAATCTGATTCTGGCACCGATGAAGGTGCACGGCCTGTCCCGGACGCAGGCCACCGAAAAGGCCCGGGCGTTGCTGGCGCGGCTCGGCCTGGAAAGCAAGCTCAACGTCTACCCCAGCCAATTGTCCGGCGGCCAGAAGCAGCGCGTGGCGATCGCCCGGGCGCTGATGCTGGAACCCAAGCTGATGCTGTTCGATGAAGTCACCTCGGCGCTCGACCCTGAAATGGTCATCGAGGTGCAGAACGTCATGCTGCAACTGGCCGAACAGAAGATGGCGATGATCATCGTCACCCACGACATGCACTTCGCCCGCCATATCGCCACCCGCGTGGTGTTTTGCGCCAACGGCAAAGTGGTCGAGCAAGGCCATCCCGACCAGTTGTTCACTCAGCCCAGGGAACCGCGCACCCGCGAGTTCCTGGAAAAAGTGCTGCACCTGGACTGAGGAGCCTGATCATGAACTACCAATTCGATTTCAACTTTCTGCAGGGCAATTTCGGCCTGCTGTGGGACGGGCTGAAAGTCACCCTGCAACTGGCGCTGGTGTCGAACATCGTCGGCCTGGTGCTCGGTTTCGGTCTATGCCTGCTCACCTTGAGTCGCTGGTTTTTCCTGCGCTGGCCGGCGCAGATGTTCATCGAGTTCTTCCGTTGCACACCGGTGTTGTTGCAGATCGTCTGGTTTTTCTACTGCGTGCCGATGCTGTTCAACGTGTTCATCGACCCCATCACCATGGGCGTGCTCGCCCTGGGGCTGAACCTCACCGCATTCAATGCAGAAGCCTATCGGGCCGGCGTGCAGGCGGTGCCCCATGAACACCTCGATGCCAGCGTGGCCCTGGGCCTGCGCCCATGGCAACGCACGCTCTACGTGATTCTCCCGCAGGCGCTGCGCACGGCCATTCCGGTGTTGATGACCAATGGCATCTCGATTCTTCAGCAGAGTGCGTTGGTGGCCATCGTCGCCGTGGGCGACCTGATGTACGTCGGCAAAAGCATCGCCACCGAAGCCTACCGACCGCTGGAAACCTATTCGCTGATCGCACTCATCTACTTCGCGCTGTCGTTGCCCATCGCTCAGTTCGTGCAATGGCTGGAACGCCGTCAGGACACCGCGCTCGCGCGCTGAGGAGGTCGTCATGAATCTTGATTTCACCGTGGTGTTTTCGTATTGGCAGGCCTTGCTGCAAGGGCTCGCATTGACCCTGGTGTTCACCGTGGGGTGCGCAATCATGGGCAGCCTGTGCGGGTTTCTGCTGAGCCTGTTGCGGGCCTCGCGCAGCCGCTGGTTGAGCGTCCCGGCCGGCCTGTATGTGGAGTTGTTCCGCGGTACGCCACTGCTGATCCAGCTGTTCTGGGTGTTTTTCTGTTTTCCGGTGGTGTTCGGTATCGACATCCCGCCCTACGTGTCGGTGTTGCTGGCACTGACCCTGTACATGACCGCGATCACCAGCGAGACCTTCCGGGGCGCGCTCAAGTCGATACCCGGCGAACAGCATGACGCCTGCGTCGCATTGGGCCTGGCCTCGTGGAATAAAACGGTGTTCGTGGTGTTCCCCCAGGCTTTGCTGCGAGGCATTCCGCCGCTGCTGTCCAACGTGGTTTCACTGTTCAAGGAAAGCGCGCTGATTTCCTCGGTGGGCATCGCCGACCTGATGTTCGTCGGCCAGAACATTTCCAACAGCACGGCCCGGCCGGTCGAGTTTCTCTCGGCGGTGGCGGTCATCTATTTCCTCGTGGCGTTCCCGCTGACCCGACTGGTCAGCGTGGTCGAGACGCGGATGCTGCGTCGTTATGCGTACTAACCCCAACCCTCGTACTCAAATCCGTGGAGTGTCTGCAATGACTCAACTCAAAGGCATCCTGCCTGCTCTGGTCACACCGTTCGACAAGGCCGGCAACGTCAATTACGACATGCTGGGCAACATCATCGAGTTTCAACTCAAGGCGGGCGTCACGGGCTTCGTGCCGCTGGGTTCCACCGGTGAGTACTACGCGCTGACCAATCAGGAGCGACGGCAGATTCTGTCCACCGTGCGCGAAGTGGTGGGGGACCGTGGGGTGTTGATCGCCGGTGCCAATGGCTCCTGCACCCGCGAGGTGATCGAGCAGGTGAAGCAGACCCGCGACGCCGGCTACACCAACCTGCTGATCGCGCCGCCTTACTACGCACTGCCATCCCAGGACGAGCTGATCGGTCACTACCAGGCCATTCTCGACGCCGCGCCCGACATCAATGTGGTGCTGTACAACTACCCGGTGCGAACCAACGTCGAAGTCGGCTTTACCGTGCTGGACGCTTTCAAGGACAACAAGCGCGTGATCGCGATCAAGGAAAGCAGCGGCAACCTGCTGCGCGCCATCGAGATCGGCAACACCTACAAGGACAACTATCAACTGTCGTGCGGTTCCGACGATCAGGCGCTGGACTTCTTCCTGTGGGGCGCCAGCAGCTGGATCTGTGGCCCGGCCAACTGCCTGACGCAGCAGGTCTGTGATTTCTACAGCAAATACACCCGTGGCGACCTGACCGGTGCCCAGGACATCGTGCGTTCGCTGTTCCCGGTACTGGCGGACATGGAGTCGGGCAAGTTCATCCAGAAGGTCAAGTACGGCTGTGAGCTGGCAGGTTTCGATGCCGGCGCCGCGCGCATGCCGCTGCAACCGCTGACCAGCGACGAGAAGGCCAGCTTCCGCAAGGCTTTCGAAGTGGCGCTGGGTTAATGGCACTGGCCGCATCGGTCGCCACACCCGACCGATGCGGCACGACGGAGTGAATACGATGACTCGACACGTTTTCAACAGTATCGAAGGCCATACCGAAGGCATGCCCGTACGCATGGTGATCGCCGGAGCCCCAGCCCTCAACGGCCGGACCATGAGCGAGCGGCGCGAACACTTCATGGCCGATTTCGACTGGATTCGCCGTAGCCTGATGCTTGAACCGCGCGGTCACTCGCACATGTCGGGCACGATTTTCTACCCGCCGTTGCGCGCCGACAGCGACTTCAGCCTGCTGTTTATCGAGACTTCCGGCTGTTTGCCCATGTGCGGGCATGCCACGCTGGGCTCGATTACCTTTGCCCTGGAGGCCGGTCTGATCGAGCCGAAAGTCCCGGGCACCGTGGTGGTGGATGTGCCGGCGGGGCAGATCCATGCGACTTATGTACGCGACGGCGACAAGGTCAGTGCGGTGCGTTTCACTAACGTTCCATCGTTCTTGCTGCACCGTGATCTGCTTCTCGACTTCCCGCCCCTGGGGTTGCTGAAGGTCGACATCGCCTATGGCGGCAACTTCTACCCGATTGTCGAGGTGCAAGCCAATTTCCCGGGCTGCGAACATTTCAGCCCGCAGCAACTGCTGGAATGGGGCCGGGAGATGCAGGATCTGGTCAACCGGACGGTTGACGTGGTTCACCCGGAAAACCCGGCCATCAGGGGCGTCAAGCATTGCATGTGGACCGGCGCGCCGTTGTCCGCACAATCCCAGGGCCGGGCCGTGGTGATTGCCGGGGCGAGCCTGATCGATCGTTCGCCGTGCGGCACCGGCAGTTCGGCCCGGGTCGCCCAGCGCTTTGCCCGTGGCTGGCTGGCTGAAGAGGGTGCCTATCGCCATGAAAGCCTGATCGGCAGTTTTTTCGTCGGCCGCGTGGCCCAGACCCTGCAATTGGAAGACGGCAGTGCCGCGATTCGCCCCAGTATTGAAGGAAGGGCATGGATCACCGGGCGTGCCGAGTTTATTGTCGACGACACCCAACCCTGGTGGGACGGCTTCAGTCTGGAAGATTATGCCGCTCCAGCCTCTGCTCAAGAGACTTCCCTATGACGCCTGCACAGCCCGTTGCACAAGCACCCTTTCCCGCAGAGAAGGCTGTGGTGGTCGGCGGTGGCATCGTCGGCGTCTGTTGTGCCCTGTACCTGCAACGCGAAGGCTATGCCGTGACGCTGATCGACCCGGCCGCGGCGGGCGACAGCACCGCCAAATGGAGTTGCGGGCAAATGGCGGTCAGCGAAGTGATTCCGCTGTCCAAGCCCGGCATCCTGAAAAAAATCCCCGGCTGGTTGCTCGACCAGAAGGGGCCGCTGGCGCTCAGGCCCGGCGCCTTGCCCGGCATCTTGCCGTGGTTCCTGCGCTTTCTGGCCTGTGCCCGGCATTCGAAGATCGTCGAGATCGCCGAAGACATGGCGACCCTGACGCACCAGGTCTACGAGGACTATGGACCCTTGTTGGCGGCTTGCCCGGACAAGAGCCTGATGGGGCAACGGCCGATCATCGAGTTGTTCGATACACCGGCAGGCCTGGAACACGAACGCGAGCATCTGGCATTGCGCCAGGCACTGGGTTTCAAATCCGAAGTGCTGGACGCGGCGGCCATCTCGGACCTCGAACCGTCGTTGGCCGGCAAGTTCAGCCATGGCCTGCTGTTTCCAGACTGGCGCGCGGTCAGCGATACCAAAGGTTTTATTGCCGCATTGACGCAAAGTTTTCTCGATCAGGGCGGCGCGCGCGTGCGTGGCCAGGTCAAGCGCATCGATGAGGTAGCCGACCGTGCCAGCGGCGTCACCCTCGCCGATGGCCAACGCTATGCGGCTGATCAGGTGGTGATCGCCGCCGGCACGGGCTCGCGACAGTTTTTCGGGCAGCTCGGTGCGCAGGTTCCACTGGCCGGCATCGCCGGTTATCAGGTGTTGCTGCCCACCCCCGGCGTGGAGATTCGCCATTCGGTGATTTATGCCGATGGCGGGTTCTGCTTCAGCCCGATGTCCCGTGGTTTGCAGATTGGCGGCACCATCGAATTCGCCGGCCCGAACGCCGAGCCGAATTTCAAGCGCGCCGACATCATTCTCGAGAAAGCCCGAAAAATTCTTCCCCGGTTGCAACTGGACAAGGTCGAGTACGGCGTCGGCTATCGACCGTTTCTGCCCGACACCAAACCGGTGATCGATCGCAGCAGCCGGGTGGCGAACGTGTTCCTCGCGTTCGGCCACGGCCAGCTCGGCCTGACGCTGGGTGCAACCACCGGACGACTCATCACTGACCTGGTTGTCGGGCGCAAACCCGCCCAGGACCTGACCCCTTTCAGCGCCCAGCGCTTTGCCCTTGTTGGAGGCCATGCATGAAATCCTTTGACCAGCTCTACATCGACGGCCAGTGGGTTCGCCCCAAAAATGGCGGCGCCTTTGACACGATCGACCCGAGCGATGAGTCGGTGATCACCCAGGTCGCGGCGGCCACCGCAGAAGACATCGACCTGGCCGTCAGTGCCGCACGCCGGGCATTTGATGACGGTCCCTGGCCACAAATGACCGGGGCCGAGCGCGCGACGATTCTGCGGGCCATCGCCAACGGCATTCGCCAGCGCCAGGACGAACTGGCCGGGCTTGAGGTGCGCGACAACGGCAAGCCGTTGCCCGAAGCCCAGTGGGACATTGCCGATACCGCAGGCTGCTTTGACTTTTATGCTGATCTGGCCGAAGGCCTGGACGGTCATCGTGAGCAGAACATTGCGCTGGCCGATGAACGCTTCACCTCCATTGCACGCAAGGAGCCAGTGGGCGTTGCCGGGGCGATCATTCCCTGGAACTTCCCGATGCTGATGGCTGCCTGGAAAGTCGCACCGGCACTGGCCGCCGGCTGCTGCATGGTGCTCAAGCCGTCGGAACTGACACCGCTGACTGCCCTGGAACTGGCGGACATCGCCCATCAGGCCGGTTTGCCTGCCGGTGTACTCAACGTGGTCACCGGCCTCGGCCCGGAGGCCGGCGCCCCTCTGAGCGAGCATCCCGGTATCGACAAACTGGCCTTTACCGGCAGCGTGCCAACCGGAACGAGGATCATGCAGGCCGCCGCCCGCGACATCAAAAACATCAGCCTGGAACTGGGGGGCAAGTCGCCTTTCATCATCTTCGACGACAGCGATATCGAAGCCGCGGTCGAATGGATCATGTTCGGCATTTTCTGGAACCAGGGCCAGGTGTGTTCGGCGACTTCAAGGGTGCTGGTCCAGCGCGATCTGTATGAGCCGCTGCTCAAGCGGCTGGTGGAGCAGACCGAGCGCGTCAGTATCGGCCATGGCATGGACGAAGGCGTGCTGCTTGGCCCGTTGGTCAGTCGTGGTCAGTACGACAAGGTACTGGCGGCCATCGCCCGTGGCCGGGAGGAGGGCGCGACGCTGCTCACCGGCGGTACGCGTCCGGCCCATTGCGAAAAAGGCTACTTCCTGACCCCGGCGATTTTTGCCGACGTGCCGCAGGACAGCTGGATCTGGAAAGAAGAAATCTTCGGCCCGGTGGTGTGTGTACGTCCCTTCGATGACGAAGCCGATGCCGTGCGCAGCGCCAACGACTCGCGCTTCGGCCTCGCGGCTGCCGTGATGTCCCGGGACAGTGCCCGTGCCGAACGTGTCGCCCGCCGACTGCGAGCGGGCATCGTCTGGGTCAATTGCTCCCAACCGACCTTCACCGAGGCCCCTTGGGGCGGCTACAAGCAAAGCGGTATCGGGCGCGAACTGGGCGAGTGGGGCTTGAACAATTACCTGGAAACCAAGCAGATCACCCGCTACGACAGCGAGCAGCCCTGGGGCTGGTACATCAAGTAAAGGATCCGGACATGCGCTGGAAAAAGACGCTGCAAATGGCTGACGTGCATTGTGAAGGCGAGATCGGCAAGGTCATCACCGGCGGAGTCATCGATATCCCCGGCAAGACCATGCTCGACAAGATGAACTACATCAACGAAGTCGACGACAGCCTGCGGCGCCTGGTGATTCTGGAGCCGCGCGGTTGCCTGCAGATGTCGGTGAACCTGCTATTGCCGCCGACCCGGCCCGAAGCCCAGGCCGGTTTTATCGTGCTACAGGCGGACAAGGCGCACCCCATGTCCGGCAGCAACTGCATTTGTGTTGTCACCGCCTTGCTGGAACTGGGGATGCTGGAGATGGTCGAGCCCGTGACCACGGTGGTGCTCGACACTCCGGCGGGCCTGGTGACCGCCCGTGCCCGGTGCGCGGACGGGCGCTGTCAGAGCGTTTCGCTGGATATGGTGCCGTCCTTTGTCGAGCAACTGGATGTGCCGATCGAGACCGCGGACTTTGGTGTGATCAAGGCCGACATTGCCTTCGGTGGTGTCTACTACGCGCTGGTGGACGTTGACCAGATCGGCCTCAGCATTGCCCCCGAGAATGCCCGTGAACTGGCCACTCAAGGCGTGCGCCTCAAAGGCTTGATCAATCAGCAGGTGAAGGTGAGCCACCCGTTGTTCAAGGCGCTCGACGAGGTGGCGTATGTGATGTTCCGCCACCGTGTGGATCGGCTCACCTACCAGACCTGTACCACGCTGCCTCCGGGGCGGGTCGACCGCTCGCCCTGTGGCACGGGCAGTTCGGCGAACCTGGCGACCTTGAGCGCACGCAACCTGGTCGAAGTGGGGGATGCACTCACCTCGCGCTCGACCATTGGCGGCGAGTTTCAGGTCGAACTGCTGGGGCTGACGACTGTGGGCGGTAAACCGGCGGTGTTGCCCAGGGTCACCGGGCGGGCCTGGATCTATGGGCTGCACCAGATCGGCCTCGATCCCGACGACCCGTTGGCGGCCGGTTTTATGCTGAGTGATACCTGGGGTGAGGGTTTCTAACTATCCCCGGGCGAATGTTAAAGTTGCGGGCTGGCCGGATGACTGGCCTGCATTGTCGAGAGCATGACCCTATGAGCAAAGAAACGACTGAAGCGACCAGCGGTGCCAAACGCCATGGCGGTCGCTACATCTACGAAGAATTGCGCAAGCAGATCCTGACGCTGAAGCTCAAGCCGGGCGTGCCGCTGGACGAGGTTTCCCTGGCCGCACAGTTCGGGCTGTCCCGCTCGCCGGTGCGTGATGCGCTTGCCCGTCTGATCAGCGAGGGCCTGGTCACCATCCTGCCGAACCGCACGCTGTTGGTGACCCCCTTCGAAATCGAAGAATTCCCCAACTACATTTCGGCCCTGGACCTGATCCAGCGTGCAGTGACCCGCCTGGCGGCCCTGCACCGTACCGATGAAGACCTGGTGCGTATCCGCGCCGCCGACGCGGCCTATCTGGATGCCGTCAGTGCCGGGGACTTCCAGGCGATGTCCGAAACCAACAAGGCATTGCACATGGCGATTGCCGAGGCCGGGAAGAACCCGTACTTCATCAGTTACTACGAGAAGCTGTTGGGCGAAGGACAGCGCCTGCTGCACCTGCACTTCGACTACATCGTCAGTACGGCTAGCGCCCCCATCGGCCGCGACCACGATGAAATCGTCGATGCCATACAGGCGCGTAATGCTGACGACGCAGAAAAGGCCGCGCACGAGCACACGATGCTGTTCCAGCGACGCTTCCTGGCGTACCTGCAACAGAACCTGACCGCGAAGATGTCGGTGGGTTGAGATCTACTGGAAGGGCGCGTTATTTGATCTGCACAATGACCGGACCTTCCGTCACGATCGGCGGGTTCGCGCGGATATTCGAGGCGTTTTTCTGAATCCAGTCACGCGCGACTTTCAAGCTTGCATCGGTGCTGGCCTTGTCCGTGCAGACGGTCACCGCGGTACCGCCATCGCCGGTATTGAGCAGGGTGTAGCTGACGAGGCCAGGCACTGTCCGAAGGGTCGCTTCGACGTCGGCGCTACGCTCTTCCAAAAGCTCGAAAAGCTGCTTTGCTCCAGTCCCCAAGTAGGTTCTTATCACCGCGTACATAGTGGTCTCCCGGGGCTACTGCCTTGACGCCAATCCAGATCCGCTCGTAGCCGCTATCACTCAAGATTGAGTTCGTCCTGATGTATTCAGCTTAGCCAAACGCCGGCGACGAGCGAAATGCGACGACCATCGGCCAGTCTTGAGCCCTTGCGGACGGTCAGGGTGCCTTCG
Source organism: Pseudomonas mohnii (assembly GCF_900105115.1). NCBI lineage: Bacteria > Pseudomonadati > Pseudomonadota > Gammaproteobacteria > Pseudomonadales > Pseudomonadaceae > Pseudomonas > Pseudomonas mohnii. Next base: position 936,749 of record NZ_FNRV01000001.1, on the reverse strand, counting down.
CACTAGCGCCGATAGTAACGGTGATCGTCCTCGTAACGGTGCTGCATGGCCCGATCCTCGTTACGCTCCCAATCACGACGGCGTTCAGCTTCCCGGCGGGCTTGCTCTCTGCGCCATTTTTCTCTGCGCCACTCGTCTCGGCGCCAATCGTCTCTACGATCGTGCCAACGGTCGTCATGCCAGTCTCGGTCGTCATGGGCAAGCAACGGCCCTGGCTGCTTGCCGGCCATACTGACCAAGGTCGGCCAAGGGGTGTCGGCGGCCTGGACAGGCGCCTTAACGGCTGCGACTTCAGGTGAGAAAACAGGGGTAGAGGTCTTCATCTGTGTGGCGGATGCCGAGCCCATTGCCGCGAACGCGAACAGACCGAAGAGCACCTTCCGTGGGACATGGAATTTCATGAACGAAGACAACCTCTGATTGGCCATTGGACGTTTGGCCATCCGGTTGCGGTAAGCCAGCAGGGGGCGTGCTTACCGAGTGGATGTGCCTATCCACATAGACCGATAAATAGAGAAAAGTTCTAGGGAGCCGCTTCGTAAATAGCCAAAGGTCTCAGGCGTGGGGTGGAAAAAAATAGTACCGGTGGCGATTGCCTTTGCAGCAGGAACTTCCGGGTATTGGCCAGGCCAACCGCAACCAGAGATTGATGCCACATCTACCGTTTGTCGTAGAAACGAAAAATAATCTTTGACATACCTGGGGTGTTGGTTGAGTATTAATCCATCGCATCCGATCTAATCGATAGCGATACGAAGCCCACGACTTGCCGTTTGGAGATTCAGCCATGAACACCGGAAGCAGCTACACAATGTCCTTCTCTACCGATCACGCTTCCCATGGCCACAACGGCAACAACTGGATCACAGCAGCGGGCAACTGATACACGTCGCCTATTTTTAGCTTCATAAATGACGCATGCGATATTATCGCGCGCAATTATTAAATACTGAGGAAACACCCATGAGCAAGATTGAAAAAGTACTGGCGACTGGCAAAACACACACCACCTTCAGCGGTGCCGACACGACCTTGCGCGGCCATAACGGCAACCTCGATATCGAACTGTCATCACCCGGTTCGGCCCAGCCAGCCCATGTATTCGCCGCCATCCAGCCGCACCCGAAAGCCGAGCAATTGTTCGCCGGAGCCTGGTCGGCCTGTTACACCGCAGCGGTCGGCCTGGTGGCCCAGGAACGCAACATCGTGTTGCCGGCGGATATGGCTGTCGACATCGAAGTGGACCTGGGCCAGACGGGTCCGGCCTACTTCCTCCAAGCTCGACTGACCCTGCGCGTGCCGGGTCTGGCACACGATGTCGCCACCGAACTGGCACACATCGCCGACTCTATCTGCCCGTACTCCAAAGCCACACGCGGCAATATCGACGTAACCCTGAACGTAATGACGGCGTGACGTCTGGATGTATGATTAAAATCGCATGCGATAAAAGCGTGTACGACTACTGAAGCTAGTAAATCTGAGGGAATCATCATGAGCAAGATTGAAAAAGTACTGGTCACCGGCAAAACCCATACTACCCACAACAGCGCGGGCTACACATCGCGCGGTCATAACGGTAGCCTCGACATCACGCTATCTTCGCCGGGAAGTGCCAGGCCGGAACACGAATTCACTGCTGTCCAGCCGCACCCGAAAGCCGAGCAATTGTTCGCCGGGGCCTGGTCGGCCTGCTACATCGCAGCGGTGGGGTTGGCTGCCCAGCAGATGAAGGTGACACTGCCGACCGACACGGCCGTCGACATCGAGGTTGATCTGGGCCAGACCGGGCCAGCCTACTTCCTCCAGGCCCGACTGACCCTGCGGGTGCCAGGTTTGGATCACGGTGTCGCGACTGAACTGGCCCATAACGCCGATCAAATCTGCCCGTACTCCAAGGCGACACGCGGCAATATTGATGTCGCTATCAACGTTCTCACCGCATAACGCAACGCACCTCCAGCTCGCCAGGGGCATCCCTGGCGAGTCGGTGTCGACGTTCCCGGATTCGAAGGACAGGTGTGACGATTGCCAAAGGTGTGAGCACTTCCGATACCATCGCATGCGATGTATAGTTTGTCGTTGCGATCCATCCGTCTTTGGCCACAGAGAATGCTCATGAAATCCACTGAAAAGACATCTGCACTGGACCTGAAGCTTTCCGACTTCCTGTGCTTTGCGGTCTATTCTGCAAACCTGGCCTTCGGCAAGGCTTACAAGCCTATGCTCGAACGGCTCGGCCTGACCTATACGCAGTACATCACCCTCGTTGCGCTGTGGGAGGAAGACAACCAGACTGTTGGTAGCCTTGGCGAAAAGCTATTCCTTGAATCCAATACCCTCACTCCGATCCTGAAGAAGTTGGAAGCGATGGGCTATTTGTTGCGTCAGCGTGACCCGGAAGACGAGCGGCAAGTGAGGATCAGCCTGACAAAAGAGGGGCGAAAACTACGTGAAGGTCTGTCGGAAGAAAGTTTCCCGCAAACCGGTCTTGATCCAGACGACTTTGTGCAAATGCAGAAGGCAATCGTGAAATTGCGGGGCAATCTTATCCGTACGACGAAAGACAGGGACTAAGTCGTTTCGAGTAAAAAATCGAGAGTTGCCTCAGATTTTCGAGGCGCATCCCACAGGCTGCTTCTGACGGTGTGTTGACACTTATCTCAATCAACCAAGTGCACCCGCGCGGTTGATCAAGATCGAAACAATCATTCCCGCCAATCCCACCAGACAGCCGACGCCGACAGCGTAGGCAATCGTACGCCACGGTTGCCAACGGGCCAGGTAGGTCAGGGTGTGCGTCACGCGCGCGGCGGTGAAGAGGCAAAACAGCCAGGCAGTGAGCCCGGCGGGTGTATCGAGCGCTAGCGAGAGTGCACCCAATGCGAAAAACAGGGGAATATTCTCGAGATCATTCAGCCATGCCTGTTGGCCTCTGATGACTTGGGGGAGTTCCTCTGCACTGGAGGTCCGGCCGACGAGCCTCGCATCTTCAGGGTTTTTGAACGTCAAACGACTGATTCGATAGAACCCTTGATAGCAGGAAATGGCGAGCATCTTGAAAAACAGGACAACCACACACAGCGCATAAGTCGATAAAACCGTGCTCATTTTCACTCCTTAAAAACGATCAAGTCCTTCCGTGGTTCCAGTCTTTGCGGGTTGTTGTGAAAACCTTGAGAAATCTGGATCGCGCACAAGCCGACTAAAAGTACAGGGACTTTGTTTCGCGCGATACTGAATTGAATGGCTCACATCGCTGGCTTCGAGAAGTCGCCATGGGCCAATCGCTTTACCCTGCGTCGGGGGGAGGGGCTCTAGCTGCACAGATGGCCTCCCGGCAGAGGGGAGGCCGTTTCTACACGGTGCCTGCGTCGTCAGAAGTCGAAGAACACGGTTTCCGCTTCACCTTGAACGTGAATATCGAACCGGTAGGCCAGCTTCCCGTCAACCGTGCAGCGCCTGGCAATCAGCGATTCGCGCCGCTGGGGTTGTTCGATCAGATTCAGTACCGGGTCCACGGCATTCGCCTGGGGTTCGTCGTCGAAGTACAGCCGGGTCTGCAAGTGGATGTTGATACCCCGGGCAAACAGCGACACGTTGATGTGCGAGGCCATGGCAACGCCCGCGGCGTTTTTCACCACGCCGGGTTTCACGGTGTTGATCGTCCATTCACCGACATCGGTCGTGGCGGTACGGCCAAAACAGTTGAACGGTTTTTCCAGGTCGTAAGCGCTGTCATAGACGCCATCGTGATTGGCCTGCCAGAACTCCAGGAACGCGTCACGAATCAGGTGGCCGTTACCGTCATAAACGTGGCCCAGCAGTAAAATGTGCTCACCTGGCGCGCCAGGCTTGGCCATGTCGTTCCAGATTTCCTGTTCGCGCGGCGCATTGCCGGCAGCCTCCAGGGCCAGGCCGATGTGCACATAGGGGCCGGCCGTTTGCGACGGGGTTTCAGGCAGAAGTTGAACGGGCATACGCGGGCCTCCTCAGCGGTTTTCGAAGTGGGTCTTGCGCTGGCCGCGCAGGACGATATCAAAACGATAAGCCAGGCAATCCATTGGATTGGCCATGCTCATGTCCAGTCTGGCGATCAAGCTCTGCACCGCTTCATGATTCGAGATCGATTTGACGATCGGGCACATGGGGATCAGCGGATCACCTTCGAAATACAGCTGGGTAATCAACCGCGTCGCAATGGACGGGCCGCTGATGGAGACATGGATATGGGCTGGCCGCCAGTCGTTGGGGCCGTTGCGCCAAGGGTAGGGACCGGGTTTGACGGTACGGAAGCTGTAGTTGCCATCGCGGTCGGTCAGCGCACGGCCGACACCGCCGAAATTCGGGTCGAGCGGGGCCAGGTAGCTGTCCTTCTTGTGCCGGTAACGGCCACCGGCGTTGGCTTGCCACATTTCCACCAGGGTATGGGGAATCGGCTTGCCATGCTGATCACACACGCGACCGGCGACAATGATGCGTTCGCCAATGGGCAGGCCACCGTGATTGAAGTTCAACAGCAGATCGTTATCGTGCTGACCCATCTTCAAATGGGAAAAGTCCGGACCGCTGGTTTCCGACAGGGATTGGGGAATGCTCACCAATGCCTGGCGCGGGGAGCGCAGGATCGACGTCTTGTAGTCGGGGGTCAGGGCCTTTGGATGCCAGTTACGGTCACGAATGACGAAGCGGCTGTCGTGCGCATCAGACATGTCGTTTTTCCTGTTGTTATGGTTGGACGGAGGCGGGCACTGCGTGGGCAGTGACTCGTGACCGCAGTTTCCTCCTGCGCGACCTGATGCAAAATTGAAAAAAACGACTCTATCCATATCCAAATGGTTATGGATATTGTCCTTCGCGATATTCCTGGCCGATCTCGCGCAGGGCTTCCACGCACCACTGCGCCGCTGGTGTCACGGGTAACGCAGGATTGGTGCACAGCCCCACCGAACCGCCCGGTTCGCGCATCCCCAGATCCAGCTCCACCAACTCACCTTGCCTCAAGTCCTGCCTGACCGCGTCATGGGGCGCCACCCAGATCGCCTGACTGCATTGCACGTAGCGCCGACTCAGGGCGACCGACAGGGTTTCCAGGCGTTGGCGCGACGGCGTTATCCCGTGCTGCACAAACAGGCTGTCGGCGAATTTGCGGATCGTCGTCCCCGCCGACGGCAAGACCAGCGGGTAGTCTTCGAGATTTTTATGCCCCTGTGGAGCGGTGAGCGCCGGGTGACCGGCACGCACCACCAGGGTCATTGACTCGCTGTAGAGATGCTCGAACGTCAGTCCGGAAATCAACGGGCTATCGGTCATTCGACCCACCACCAGATCGAGTTCGCCGACCCGCAATTGCGAGAGCAAATAGGCGCTAGGCCCGGTCATGACGCTGACCACCAAGGCAGGGTGCCGGTCATGCAGACGGCAGACCACCTCAGGAACCAGCAAGCTTTCGACGGTGGACAGCACGCCGAGCTGCACGGTAATCGGCTCATGCACACCGGAACGCAGGCTGTTGACCCCCTCGCGCAGCGATTGCACGCTCGGCCCGGCGTAGCGCAGAAAGGCCGCACCGGCCTCGGTCAGCGTCGAGCCCTTTTTGCCCCGCTCGAACAGGGTGGCCTCCAGCAGGGTTTCCAGTTCCTTGAGGGTTTTGGAAAGCGCCGGCTGACTGATCGCCAGCTTGTCGGCAGCACGTGCCAGGCTGCCCTGGCGCGCCACTTCGAGAAAACACACCAGATGACGGAATTTGATTCGGGTATCGATGTTCAATCAGGTGTTCTGCCTTGGTGGTGTGGCAAGCATTCTTGCGGGTGCCTGCTGCTGATAATGGGGCGGTTAGCGGGCGGCGTGGCCGACCTGGAAAGCGGCTCGAACCGCGATCAAACGAAGCTTATTGCAAAATGAATCGCTTGAACCAACAGTACGACAATCAAGCGTGAGTTACGGCCGACCGCGTCACACCTCTTCCCCCGGCGAAAACATCGGCAAGCGTTGCAGCATCCAGTTGAGCAACTCTTGGGCGGGGGCGGCGAGGGGGCGGCCGGATTTGACCAACAGTTTCGCCTCGACGCCGAGAAAAATCGGGTGGTCGATGGGGACGGCCGCCAGGCTGCCCTTGGCGATTTCCCGATAGGCCGCGAATTCTCCCAGCAACGAAGCGAAATCCCCGGCAGCGATCAGGCGTTTGAGGGCTGCCAGGGAGTTGCTGACCAGCGCCGGGCGGATCTCGATTTTCTCCGCGTACTCGAGCATTTTTATCGCATGACCGATGCCGAACGTGGTGGGCGTCAAGACCAGCTGGCAGGCGAGCAGGTCTTCGACGGTGGCCGCACGACCGTTCAAGGCCAGTGGATGATCCGGGCGCACCAGCAACATGACGGGCTGCGATGAGGTGGCACGAAAATCGATCTGCGCGTGCAGCGGCGGATTATAGGCAAGGCCGATATGCGCGCGGTTTTCTGCCACTTCGGTCATCACGTCATCGACGGGAAGTATGTCCAGCGTGACATCCAGCTTCGGGTACTGCTTGCAGAAGGGCGCGAGCACGTTGTCGACCAGGGCATCGACATAACCCTCACTGATCACCACCCGCACATGGCCTTGTTGCAGGCCCTTGAGTGCTTGTAACTGGTCTTCAAGCTTTTCCTGGTGAGACCGGTATCCGCGCCAGAACTCCAGCAGATGCGCGGCGGCCTCGGTCGGCTGAACACCGCGCGCCTGCCGTTCGAAAAGCCTCGCCCCTAACTCCTCTTCCAGCAACTTGATCTGGCGGGTGATCACGGAGGGGGACGTATTGATGCTGTCTGCCGCACCTCGAATCGAACCGTGGACCAGCACCTCATGAAAATAGCGAAGCCGTTGTTGATTGATCTCGCGCATGTCGGGCATCCCTGAAAGCTGCGTTGCCTATAGAGCAACGGTACGCGAACTTAGTTGCTCTTGCTGGGTTTTTGTCGTCGGGGCACCATCCTTTGGCACCACCACCGGCCAACAAGAACAAATCGGAGATCCCTAATGTCAGCCTTTGCACCGGCAAGAAGGGGCGCCCTGAATGCCCTTTACCGCAAGCTCAATGGGCGGCTGCTGCCGCTGTTGTTCATTTGCTATGTGTTCGCCTATCTGGACCGCATCAATGTCGGCTTTGCCAAGCTGCAGATGCAAAGCGATCTCGGACTTTCCGACGCGGCTTATGGCGCAGGGGCAGGGATATTTTTCCTGGGGTATGTGTTGTTTGAACTGCCAAGCAACCTGATGCTTCCCCGGGTGGGTGCGCGCAAGACGTTCAGTCGCATTCTGGTGTTATGGGGCATCACCTCGGCCTGCATGCTCTTCGTCCGCGACGTGCCGACGTTCTACCTGATGCGTTTTCTGCTGGGTGTATTCGAGGCCGGTTTCGCGCCAGGGATGATCTATTACCTGTCTTGCTGGTACGGTCCGACACGCATGGCCCGGGCCATTGCCATCGTGTTCATTGCCGGGCCCATCGGCGGCATTGTCGGTGGTCCGCTTTCCGCCTGGCTGATGACCACGCTTTCCGGCATCGGCGGTATGGCCGGGTGGCAGTGGATGTTTCTGATAGAAGGCCTTCCGTGCGTGTTGCTCGGTATCCTGACCTTCTTTGTCCTGTCCAATCGGCCCTCGGACGCCCATTGGCTGAGTGCTGAAGAAAAGACACTGCTGGAGGCAGAGGTGGGTACATCAGCGGGACAAACCCATTCGTTCAGGGCCGTATTGCGCGACCCGAAAACTTACGTCCTGGCATCGGCTTACTTCTGCATCATCTTCTCGATCTACGCCATGAGCTTCTGGCTGCCGGCCATCCTCAGGGCCCAGGGTGTCGAGGACACACTACGGTTGGGTTGGTATTGCGCTATTCCTTATGTCGGGGCTGCAATCGGCATGTATCTGATAGGGCGCCGCTCGGATCGCATCGGCGAAAGGCGTTACCACTGTGCAGTGCCGGCGGGCATCGGGGCGGTTCTGCTCCTGGCGTTTCCGTTGGCAGAAGGGCACCTGATGGTATCGCTGGGGCTGCTGACCGGGGCCACCACCACGATTTTCATGGCTTATACCGTGTTTTGGGCCATGCCCTCCGAACACATCAAGGGCGAAGCCGCGGCGGGCGGCATCGCCTTCATCAACACCATCGGCCTGTGCGGTGGCTTCTGGGGGCCTGCGGTCATTGGTTGGGCCAAAACGGCCACCGGCAGTATGAACCTGGGCATCGTTGCCGTTGGCTGCGCGTCACTTTGCGCGGCAATGGTCATCACGCGCAGCCGATCGCTATCGGGTGAACGCTCTGCACCTCAATACAGCGCTGTGTGATCAGATACCGGCAACTTCAACTGAATCGTCATGTTCCGCAAGGAACCTTGCAATGGAGAGAACTCAAATGCTTTTACACCTGTCGACCTGGGCCGAAATCGGCGAATTCCTGCAACGCAGTCGTACCATCATTGTTCCGATCGGTTCGAATGAACAACACGGCCCCACCGGCCTTTTGGGTACCGACTGGATGTGTCCGGAAATCATTGCTCACGAAGCCCAGAAATCAGCGGACATACTGATTGCTCCTACCTTCAACATTGGCATGGCCCAACACCACCTGGGTTTCCCGGGCACCATTTCACTGCGTCCATCAACCTTCATCGCCGCCATTGGCGATTGGGTGCGGTCGCTGTCCGCGCACGGCTTCGAAAAAATCCTCTTCCTCAATGGCCACGGCGGCAATGTCGCCTCGATTGAAGCAGCATTTTCCGAACTCTACGCCGAGGCGAGCTTCGCACGACGTCCGGCGGGGTTTGCGCTGAAGCTGTGCAACTGGTGGGACCTCGAAGGCGTTGGCGAGCTGGCGCGGGAGCAGTTTCCAACGGGCCATGGCGTGCATGCCACCCCGTCGGAAATTGCCGTGACTCAATGGGCGTACCCGGACTCGATCAAATCGGCCGAGTATTCGCCGCAGATCGCCGCGTGGGGCCCCATCCGCGAAGCGCAAGACTTCCGCGCGCGCCATCCGGATGGTCGCATGGGCTCGGACCCGGCCCAGGCAACACCGGAAAAAGGTCGTGCGCTGGTGATGAAGGCAGCCAAGGGCCTGGTGCAGGAACTGGACGCCTTCAGCCGGGAGTCGACCCCCGGCGGCAATCGCTGAGGCCCGTCATCGAGGCCAGCTGATAGGGACTCATTGGCTGGTCAAACGAGTTTGTGGTTTCACTTGCTCAACGTCAGCAAATCGACCAGCAACCCAGCAAGCATTTTCTGAGTGATTGAAAGTTGTTGCGGACCGAGGGTTCGATAGCACTCGCCCATCGGCACTTAAATTATTGTATGCAACCGGGAGATTGTTATTGGCCGGTTGTTGTCCGTCTCGAAGGGCAGTAATCGATCCAAAGTAGTCAACTAAATCGCGCCAGATCTTTGGCATTCTTTTGTCCTGGTTTGGGATAGATGCAATGCTCAGGAATAGAGGCAAAGTGTGTGACGGAGTTGGGCTGTCATGGGCCAGGATTGCGAATATGTAACATGTCTTTTTTTTCATGTTCAGCAGCCGCGTTGAGGCGCCGTCTACACTCAGACCTTATCGGACACATCTACCAAAAATGGAAAAATTACCAGGATGGTTATCGGTTCCTGCCATCGCGCACACATTCCGAGAGCCTTTCAATGAAACTGAATTACGCTCTGCTCAGGGACAATAACAATGCGGATTTGCTGCGCCTCGTCGCTGCATGTGCGGTCATCTGGGGGCATGCTTACGCTCTTGTTCCAGGGGCCGTGACGACAGAGCCTATCGGGCGTTTGCTTGGATTTGACTATTCCGGATCGCTGGCCGTTGAATTCTTCTTTTTCTTAAGCGGTATTCTTGTAACGAATAGCTGGATAAACAATAGTTCACCGCTTGATTTTATACTGGCACGGTTTTTTCGGGTGTTCCCAGCCATCCTGGTTAGTGCAGCCGCTTGCGTCTTACTGCTTGGACCGATGCTCACCACACTGCCGTTGAATAGTTATTTTGCTGACAGTGCCATTTTTTCAGAAATATTTCGGCACCCCTATATCCAATACTCATTGCCTGGTGTATTTGAAAATAGCAACTTCCCGCTGACCAACGGATCAATTTGGACAATCCGATATGAGCTTATTATGTACGCCATGTTGCTGGCAGCAGGGCTCTGTGGGGTATTCCGTCATAGGCTCTTCGCGACGGTGGTTCTCATCGCAATTCTTGTCACTTCAATGTTTTTCCCGGAAGACATTCAACTGATTGGTCTGATGAACATAGACATTGGTGGGCGCCTCCCGGCCTTTTTTGCTTTTGGTGCTCTCCTTGCGCTTTATAAGGACCAAGCAAGTATCAATATCCGTGTGGTTTCCGGCTTAATCCTCTTTGCTTGGATATTTCGGCATGGATCGGCGTTCCAGTTTGTGTTTTATCCGGCATTTTTGATGACTGCGCTTTGGCTGATGACCACCGGCCCAATCAAGGCATTGCGGCTTCCAGGCGACTTTTCGTATGGAGTGTATGTCTTCGGATGGCCAGTACAAAAGGTTATAGCTGCCGTTTTCCCGAATTTCAGCATTCATGCAAATCAGGCTGTTACGATCGCCGTTTCTCTTGCGTTGGCCAGTATTTCCTGGTTCGTAATTGAAAAACCCTGTATCCGATTTGGACGCCAGTTAGGTCGGTATTTTGCAACGTATAGCAGCAGTCGCGAAGCCAATTCAGAGGCGACGCTAGCGACTGAACGCAGGCCCAGCGAATAACGACTGGCATGTGAGTTGTCACTGTGCCAAGGGGGGGATTATGTTTCCTTCAGGGAGCATTCTCTGGGCGGACTGCTCGGATGGATGCCCGCTCCTGGCCGATATCAGCCTGTCGCCATGGACCGCGTTCGACCCACAGCACCCGCCCACGACTGTCCTTTATCGGCCAGAACCGGACGCTCACGAGTGTCTGCTTAATTAGATTTACAGAGCAATGTTTTGAGAAGACACATCTAACGATGCGCCTCCTTAAAACACAAAATCTACGGTATGACAACAGAGCCTGTTTGTTGCTGAAGGGGTTGTAGTAGTTGCACGATAGGTTGAGAGGTCACTCCAGATATTTCTGACTTTTCTACCATGATATCGGTGACACCATTAGCCTCCACCAATTTTTTTATGGCGTGAGAGAGCATTGCGTAGCCTTCTGGATCACAATAAAAAAACCCAAGGCGATCGGCCAAATGTTTCCACACATCCGCTTCATGCAACGTGCTGGCAACCACATGAACGAAACTAATATGCCCATGATATAGGAAGCTAATTTTAAAATTATTAAGATCCGGCATGGCTTCACCTTGAGGGGACTCGTGATAACTCCAAAGTTCTGCTAAGAGTTCCAGAACGTCTAGACCTTTTTTACTCTAAAACGACCTAATTCACGTTGCATCAACGATGCCCGGGCAGAAAGGTCTTTTGCAGCCACTGCACACTCTTGCGAGTTTGACTGGTTTTGCTGCGTCACTTCGTCGATCTGCTCGAGGCCCAAACTGGCCTGCTGCAAGCCCGAGGCTTGTTCGCTAGAGGCTTGGTAAATGAGAGAAACCAGGCTGGATACGGCACTGGTTCCGCTGACGATACTTTTGAGTGATTCTGCGGTTCGGCCCGCGATGATCATGCCGCGCTTTGTCTTGGTGGATGAGTCGGCGATCAGTGCCGCTGTCTGTTGAGCTGCCTCGGCGCTCCTCGCTGCCAGACTGCGGACTTCGTCAGCCACCACTGCAAAACCACGCCCCAGTTCGCCAGCTCTAGCCGCCTCAATCGCTGCGTTGAGGGCTAATAGGTTGGTTTGTGCGGCGATGTTATCGATGGTGGTAATAATCGCTGTAATGTCTTTTCCCGAATTGTCGATTTCCGCCATGGCAGCAATAAGCTCGCTCATCAGCTTGTCGCTTTCTCCTGCGTCAGATCTTGAAGCTTGTGATTGCTCATCAGCTTTTTTTGCATTGGCAGCATTATCGGAAGTCTGCGCGGCCATCTGAGTCATGACGGCACTAATTTCAGTGATAGATGAGGCGGAGTTCGATGCTCCGTCTGATAGCGATTGACTCAAATCCGTTACCTGCTCCGAACTGCCCGTGATCTGGGTGGCGCTGACCTGCACCTCGGAAATCAGATTGTTAAGGTTGCTGACCATCTTCTCGAGTGACTTGCCGAGTGTGTCGTGGGGCGAAGACAGCCGTACCTCCAGGTCCAGATCACCTTCAGAAATGCGTTCGGCTACCCTTACCTGCCGTTGCAGGCTTTCTGACATGTCGTTTAGTGCATACGACAGCTGTCCGACTTCATCTTCTGATTGCTGTACTAACCGGCGGGAGAAGTCCCCTAAACTGATGTTTGCTGCCAGCGCTGCTGCCTCACGAATCGGCCCGACGATTTTTGCCGCTGCAAACCATAGGCCTACCAGTGCCAACAGTGAAATGACCAGCCCCACTGACACTTGCCAGATGCTGTTGCTGACGCTGCGCGCCTGCAATTCTCGCTCTAGAGTGATTGCTTGGCTCATGACTACCGCCTTGGGCAGTCGAATCAACACAGCCCAAGGTTTTCCGGTACGCCCAAGCTGAATCGGCATGAGCACTTCAATGTTTTGCGTTTGGGGATTGAGTAGGCTATTGCCGCGTCCACCCTGTATATCACTGAGTATTTTGTCCCAGGTTTCGGGTAGCAAGGCTTTGATGGGCTGACCGATCAGGTCGACGTGATCACTGTCAGCCACTACCAGTCCCTGGTTACTCATGATGGTTACCGAGCCCTTGCCACCATACAGATCCGCAGACATTTGCTCGCTGAGTTTCTGAATGAAGGAGATATCGAAATCAGCGCCTACCACTCCGTAAAATTTGCCATTAGCAACGATCGGAACTGACAAAGTCGTCAGCCAGACATTTTTTCCTTGCACAACATACGGGATAGGATCTAGTACGCTTTCTTTCAATGTTGAACGCGGGCCGCTGTACCAGCCACCTTTAAGCACCCCGTTGGGGTGACGATCCGGAGAGTCATACTCCACGAGCGGCTGTACTGCGACATGGCCATCAGCGCTACGTGTCCAATAAGGCGTGAAACGTCCAGTTAAAGGGTTGCTACCATCGGGAGTGTTACGGAACGCCATATCTTGTCCATCTAACGCCTCGGGCTCCCAGCATGAATAGGTGCCATTGAACTCGGGGTTGTCCTTTAGAACGCTGAGCAATACCGCGTTAACCTGTTCCCGGCCTATTGCTAAGGGGCTTTGAGAGGTCTTGCTGGCTGCAAACGCAGTGGCCATTGTGCGAGCGGCATCAAGGGCATTCTGCAGTTTTGTTTGAATGGCGTTCGCTCGAGACTCAGCCAGGTTTTGAATCTCACGGATCGTTGATTTCTCAACAAGCGTCGTGACTTCCGTCGAGACATACTGCTCATTTGCTCGAGAGTTGAATACCCCGTAAACGACCAGGCTGGCCGAGGAAACAAATAAGCATATACCTGCAGTGAAACAAATACGCGTCTGCAAAGACTTGAACTTCATAATACCCCCTGCCCACTATTTTTATACCATCGTTAAGGATGGTCGCGTTTTATGTACTTGCACGACAAGGCGACTAAACGCTAAGTTATTTGCTACTTTCGCACCTTTACTCGTGCAAAACAGCTCGAGTAAAATCAGGGGAATGTAGCTATTTATTTATTGTTATGCTAGTAGCGGGCAAGCCTTGCCAAAGTGTAAGAGAAGAAGGTTTTAGCTTTTGGAGTTAACAAAGATCTGGAAGATTGCTCCACGACTACTCCAATATTTCCACTGCTCAGGCGAACAATAGAGCCTGCCGGATATATTCCGACTGACTTTACAAAAGCCTGAAAGACCGAACTGTCGAAGTGTCATTTCCATTTCGATATTCTTTGAATGGCGATTGCCGGACCCCGGGTTCATTGTATGGACGATCCGAGGTGACAGCCTCGTAGACGTCGCAAACAGCAGGCATACGAGAGAAAAGGCTAATTGGCTCACCGGCCAATTCATCCACACCTTTGAGACGAACCAAGCTGCTGTTGAAGACCTCTTGGCAAACGTCACTGTTCTCACATGATTTCCGTAGGGCATCGACATCTTGGTATTTTCTGAGTCCTTACGTTCCCTAAAACCTCCTTGGTTTTAGTCTTGATCTTTTAAAAAATTACTGGACGGTGGTGGCCCTAATGCGAGCGACGACTCGCCCGGCTAAATCGTCGGGCCGGAATTTAGCGAGAAAGTCATTAGCGCCTACTTTCTTGACCATAGACTGATTGAAGCTTCCGGACAGTGAAGTGTGCAGTACAATGTGAAAATCTGACATTCGTGGGTCGCTACGGATTTCCGCAGTCAACGTGTAGCCGTCCATCTCAGGCATTTCAATATCCGAGATCATCATTAAAAACTCATCCTCCGGTTTGCGTCCTTCATCCAGCATTGACCGCAGGTAGTTCAGAGCCTGTCGACCATCATTCAATGCGACGACTTCAACTCCAACGGTTTCCAGGCAACGGGTCACTTGCTTGCGGGCCACCGCTGAGTCATCGACTGTCAGCACCCGAAACTTAGGTGCTAGATGAGTCATGTCAGCACCCACCACCCCCTGTGAAATCTCTTCTGAAGTTGGGGATATCTGAGCCAAAACTTTTTCGACATCAATTATTTCAACCAACTGATCGCCCAGCCGTGTGACAGCTGTTAAATAGTTGTCCTCACCACTTCCTTTAGGAGGCGGATGAATATCCTCCCAGTTTAAATTGACAATATGTTCGACCGCATAGACCAAAAAACCCTGCGTTCGAGTGTTGTACTCAGTAATGATCACAAAGGCCGAGGCCTTATCTTCAACACCCGGCAATCCAGTGGCCATCGCCAGATCGAGTATGGGGATTGAAACGCCTCTTATATTTGCCACGCCACAAATGTTGGGATTAGACCTTGGTAGTATAGATAAGGAAGGGCAGCGTATAACCTCCCTGACCTTGAAGACGTTAATCCCATACAATTGATTCGTGTTGAATCTAAAAAGCAGGAGCTCAAGTCGATTCTGACCTACTAGCTGCGTGCGACTGTTAATTGACGCCAGAACACCAGTCATATGCACCTTCTTATTTATCAGAACCCCAAAGCGCGGCCCGCTTGAAACAAATTATATTGGGTGAGATGTAGAAAATACGCGAAATATATTCTTACAAGCAAGCTCCTTTTTGTGGAATCTAAACTTGACGCAGATCAAATCAAACAAAAGTAGTAATTGCATAGCTAGCTAATTTCCCCGTTGGAATTATTAGTCTAATACTTTGGTACTGCTTTATTGTTTTAAGCAGCGCTGCAAGTGGTTTGGTGATATTGCTTAAAGGTTAAATTGTATAAGGCTGTTCGATGATCAGAAAAAAAACGCCCAATTTTTAGCCGTTGCCAAGGCAACTCCGAACAAGTCCTCAGATGTGCTGAAATACACCTTCACTACCTGACCCGAGCCACGCATCAGCCAGATGAGCTTTTCCGACTTTGAATACGCTGACAAGCGCAAGCAAACCCGCCGTGAGCGCTTCTTGCCGAAATGGATCAGGGGGTGCCTGGAGTGGTTTGTTGGGGTTGATCGAGCCGTATTGCCCGAAGGCTGGTGGTGGCCGTCAACCGTATCGGGTATGGGCGAGTTACGCGTGTAATGCGGGGGGCTGGGCTGAAAGCCTGACGAAGCAGTGCAGACGGGCCTTTCTGCGCGTCGCTACGTGAAATCTGCCCCCAAAGTCCTCTGCTCAATGTAAAGATTTTGATCTCAAACTCGTACTTTTCTGTTGTGAAAGCCGTGGCCGACTTTTTCAACAGGATCGGCCGATTTCTGCCTGTGGCGACCGGCTGAAAACGACGTATAGCCGTCATTGGCCGATCAACTCAGTGCTTCGTCGTTTTCCATCCGTATCGCTCGAATTGAACCCTTGGGTACCGTCGATTATTTCGCCATCGTGAAACGAAACGCCTGTTCTTGCAGGCTCGTTTTGATCAATGCGGCCAATTGTTGGGTGGCCGGCGTGGGGCTATCGCCATCGCTGTGAAGCACATAACCAAGGCTTGGCACAGGGGGTAAGCCAGAAACAACGGTGAGATGGCTCGGCAGCCCGATGCGGGTGCGCAGCGTCAGGCCCAATCCGGCGGCGACGGCCGCCCAGATACCACCAACGCTAGGGCTGGTGAGGGCGATCCGCCAGGGTATTTGCGCGGCATCCAGTGCCTGGGTGGCGGCGCTGCGCATTACGCAAGGCGCGTCGAACATGATCAATGGAAGGGGTGATTCTTCAAGGGCTCTCGGCAATGGCGTATCGCGAGCCCCGATCCAGTGCATCTGTGTTTCGCCCAGACGCGTGGCATAGGGCGACAGTTGCCCGGTGTCCCAGGTCAGGGCCAGGTCAAGATCAGCGCTTTCGACCAGCGCAAGCAATTCGGCGTTACGGGCGATCCGGACTTCAAGTTTCACTCTCGGGTAAGTCTGGACGAAGCGTCGCAGGATATCGCTCAGGAAATGTTCCCCAAAGTCCTCTTGAAGCCCGAGGCGTACGGTCCCGGCGGTTTGGCTTTCATGCAGGGTCTGGAAAATGCCGTCGTTCAGTTCCAGCAACCGGCGGGCATGGCTGAGCAGTGTTTCTCCCGTGGGGGTCAAGACCAGTCCGCGACCGGATTTAGTCATTACCGGCGTGCCGACCTGCTCCTCGAGTTTTTTCAATTGAGCGCTTACGGCAGACGTCGACCGACCGAGACGATCCGCCGCTTTGGCAAAACTGTTGAACTCCACGCCGGTGACGAAGGTGCGCAATACGTCAAGATCGAAGGTTGGGCGGCGCATTCAATGGTCCACTAATTCGGGATGATGGGTGCTATTAAATCTGATATTCGGAATTGTCGCGACTTGATAGTTTTCACCCGTCAATGGGGACATCAGGGGAAAAACAGCATGAGCGCATCGATAGTCACGGGGTGGGAACAGCAGAGCAACTACCCGCAAAAGTTTGCCGAGCTGACCGACAACGTATTGTTTGGCGACATGTGGACGCGTACGCAATTGAATCCTCGTGAACGCAGTCTGGCGACGGTGGCCGCGCTGGTGGCGATGTACCGCCTGGAGCAACTGCCATTTCATTTGAAACGTGCATTGGATAACGGCTTGTGTGTTGACGAACTGGCCGAAGTCATCACCCATCTGGCGTTTTATTCCGGTTGGCCAACGGCTGCCTCGGCGCTGAATTTGCTCAGTGAGCTTCAGGCTTGCCTTCCAGAACACCAGGAGTAACCGTTGATGCCGTTTGCACGAATTTCACTGCACCGCGGGAAGTCGGTCGAGTATTTACAGGCGTTGTCTGAGGGGTTGCACGATGCCTTGGTCGAGAGCTTCGAAGTGCCGAAGACAGATCGCTTTCAGGCCATACACCAACATGAGGTCGGCGAGCTGATATTTGATCCGCACTACTTGGGTGGGCCGCGCAGCCATGACTTTGTGCTCATCGCGATTACCGCAGGCCGTCCTCGAAGTGTCGAGACCAAGCAGCGTTTTTACCGCGATCTGGTTAAGAAATTGGGGCGGGCGACGGGCCTGAACGCGGAGGATGTCATGGTGGTGATTTCCACTACGGCCGGCGATGAGTGGTCGTTTGGAGGAGGTCGGGGCAACTAGTGGTTAACGATAGAGCCGGTGACGCATGCCGGCCAGACAGGCACAGCCTATTGGCGTACCTGCCAGTTTGGTTCAGCGCGTGTGCGGATGGTCGAATACAGCCCAGGATATTTGGCCGATCATTGGTGTTGGAGGGGGCACATCCTGTTGTGCCTGGAGGGTCAGTTGCATACAGAACTGGAAGATGGTCGTCAGTTCACGTTGCATTAAAAAAAGCGATCGCTGCGAAGTCACTAGAATCAACGGGGCGCAGTGACCCGGCACGCTGATGCACAGCCGGCATTTTTGCGGAGCACGATGACGCATCCCTTTTGAGGAACCTACAACGATGTCCAACAAGTGGCTCGACCCTGCACTATTGCTGCTGACTGCCCTGACACTGCTGGCGGGCGGCATTGCGCAGGTTGCTCAGAAGCCTGACTGGGCGGCGATGTGCTGGCTCTCCGGGAGCCTGGTCATGGCCGTGGTGCTGCTGGTGGAGATTGTCCGGCGCCTGGCCCGGCGCGAGGCCGGCGTGGACTTGATTGCGCTGCTGTCGATCGGCGCGGCCCTGGTGTTTGAGCAGATGCTGGTGGCGGCGGTCATTGCCTTGATGCTGGCTTCCGGGCGCACCCTCGAATTTTTCACCGCGCAACGCGCCGACCGCGAGCTGCGTGCACTGGTCGATCGGGCGCCGCGCTTTGCCTGGCTGCAGGAGTTGAACGACTTGCGCCAGATACCGGTCGAGCAGATCCAGCCGGGTCAGACGCTACTTGTACGCCTGGGGGAGGTGGTCCCCGTCGACGGCCGTCTGCTCAGCCCCACGGCAACGCTGGACGAGTCTGCGCTCAGCGGTGAGTCGTTGCCGGTCACCCGCCGGGAAGGCGAGGTGTTGCGCAGTGGCGTTGCCAATGCCGGCGCGCCGATCCAGCTATTGGCGACGCAGACGGCGGCGCAGAGTACTTACGCCGGTGTCGTGCGGCTG
The DNA here is from genome assembly GCF_900105115.1 of Pseudomonas mohnii. Classification (NCBI taxonomy): domain Bacteria; kingdom Pseudomonadati; phylum Pseudomonadota; class Gammaproteobacteria; order Pseudomonadales; family Pseudomonadaceae; genus Pseudomonas; species Pseudomonas mohnii. Next base: position 918,080 of record NZ_FNRV01000001.1, on the reverse strand, counting down.
GCCGAGGCGGCACGGCGATCGCGCGCGCCTTTCGTGCGTCTGGCCGACCGTTACGCCTTGCTCTTCATTCCGCTGACGCTGCTGATCGCCGGACTGGCCTGGCTATGGAGTGGAGATCCTTTGCGGGCGCTGGCGGTTCTGGTGGTGGCCACGCCCTGTCCTTTGATCCTGGCGGTGCCGATCGCCATCATGTCCGGTATCTCCAGGGCGGCGCGGCGCGGCATCCTCATCAAGGACGGCGCCACTCTGGAAGCGCTGGCAGGGGCCAAACAGCTGTTTCTCGACAAGACGGGCACCTTGACCAGTGGTCACGCCCGCCTGCAGTCGGTCGAGGTCAATGGCCAGGTCGATCCACAGCACCTGCTGGGCCTGGCCGCTTCGCTGGCACAGGCCTCGGTGCACCCCATCTCCCAGGCCATCGTCGACGCAGCGCGCCAGCTCCGATTGCCGCTCAGCGCCCCGCAAGAGGTTGAAGAAAGCCCGGGCTCCGGTCTTTGTGGGCTGATTGAGGGGAGGCGAGTGCGTCTCGGCACGCTGTCTTTTGCTCATACCGAGGCCTCTGTCAGCGATTGGGCCACCGCGATGCTGCGCCAGATGGATTATTCGGCCTGCGGTGGAAGCTTCGTTGAAGTGGATGGGAACCTTGCTGGCCTGCTGGTTTTCTCGGACAGCCTGCGTCGGGAAACCCCACAAACCCTTCGCCGGCTGCGCAACAGCGGTATCGAACGAATTGTCATGCTCACGGGTGATCGCCTGGAAACGGCCGAAATGATTGCGTTGTCTGCCGGCATCGACGAACTGCGTGCCGGGTTGACCCCGGAGGACAAGGTGCGTGCCGTACAAGAGGGCTGTACGCGCGCCAGCACGCTGATGGTCGGCGACGGCATCAACGACGCGCCCGCACTGGCGGCGGCCACCGTCGGCGTGGCCATGGGGGCCAGTGGTGCCACTGCCTCTGCGGAAGCGGCGGGTGTTGTGCTGTTGGTGGATCGCCTGGACCGTCTGGTCGAGGCACTGGAGATTGCCCGTCGTACCCGGCACATCGCTCTGCAAGGCGTGCTGGCCGGCATGGGACTGTCGCTGCTGGCCATGACGGTGGCCGCCCTCGGTTACCTGCCGCCACTCGCCGGCGCCGTGGTTCAGGAAGTCATCGACGTGTTCATCATCATCAATGCGTTGCGTGCGTTGGGGTCTTCGGCAGGACCGGGCCTGCGACGACTGGCCGGCGAGCACATTGATCGACTGCAAGACGAACACAGCCAACTCGCCACTGTGTTGAGTGATCTGCACCAACTGGCCGGCGATTTCGCCCGGCGCCCGCTTGAGCAGGCGCAGACCGATCTGCAGGAACTGGTCGACAAACTGCAAGCCTCCCTGGCCAGCCATGAACGGGACGATGAAAACATCCTGTATCCGCTGCTGACCCTGAGCATGCCGGGCGAGGACCCCTTGTCGGCACTGAGCTATGGACACCGCGAGATTTTTCGCCACATCCATCTGCTGGCGCGCATGAGCAGCGACTTCAGTGCCGACCCGACCACGGTTCCCGCCGAAGAGATTCAGCATCAGTTAATTCGCCTGGATACCCTGGTGCAGTTGCACTTTGACCAGGAGGAGGAACTGTTCCGTTATCTGGACAGGCGCTGAAGGGCTACTGTTCAAGTGAGCGGCTAATCGTTGTTGCCTCTGCTACAGCGATCAACGACGAGCATCCAATGTCCTTCTATTGTCGATAACTGTCTAAATCGGCCTGTGCGTCGCTTCATGCCAGACCTTCTTCTCGCAACGCTTTCTGAACCGCAGGGCGAACCTTGACCCGGTCATACCAGGCACGGAGGTTATGCAAATCATCGAAGTGGATGTCGGCCTTGTAATAGCTGGTCAACCAGGCGGCCTGGCCCCAGCCTGTCAAAGCGAACAGATAGGCATCAGCCACAGTGAACGCATCACCCATGAGGTATGGGCGGCTCGCCAACTGTTCGTCAATCCAGGCGAAGCGCTTCTCCAGCTTTGGCTTGGCAGTGTCTACGTATTGACCCGCGAGGGTTGAGTACAACAGCGGAATGTACCCCTTGTGAATCTCGGACGTCAGGAAGTTCAGCCATTCTTGCAGGCGGTAGCGATCAAGGGTGCCATGAGTGGGCACCAGTCCAAGCTCCGGCTTCAGGTCACCCAGATACTGCACGATTGCCGGGCCCTCGCGCAGGAGAGTGCCGTCGTCCAGCTCGAGGGCGGGTACGTAGCCCAAGCGGTTGACCTCGAAGTAATTGGCGCCCGATTCGGTGAGGTGCTTCTTGTGATCGACCTTGATCAGTGTGGCCTCGAGACCCAGCTCATTGAGGATGATGTGAGGCGAAAGGGAGCAGGACGCGGGGATGTAGTACAGCTTCATTTGCAGACTCCAGAGCATGAGTGATCGCTGTCAATTCCAACGCAGAGACGGCTCCGGCTCATTCTAGATGTCAGGTATAAAATAGGAAGAACGCACTATTTTGTAGTATAGGTACATAAAATATACCTGAGATAATCCGGGATTCTGACCATGAAAGACAACGTATCAGGCTGCTCGGTCGAAGAAGCGATGCGTTTGCTGGGTGGCCGCTGGCGCCTGCTCATTGCCTCCTACCTGCTCGACGGGCCAAAGCGCTTCAATGCGCTCAGGCGGGACATTCCCGCTATTTCGCAACGAATGCTGACCATCGATTTGCGCGCCCTCGAGGAAGCCGGGCTTGTCAAACGGACTGTATTTCCCACTGTGCCCGTCACGGTTGAATACGAACTCACGGTTGACGGACGCCGGTTAGAGCCTGTCATCGAGGTCATGAAACAATTCGGGCTATGGGTCAAGCGTCGCCAATCCATTGATAGCGCATGCCCGGTTCACCTTGCGTGAGATAGGGGGGCACTGATGCGGCAGCAAGGGGTCGATCTCAAACGTGCCAGCCGATGCCGGCGGGTTCGGAGCTCTTTCCGAAGTACCGCCGGCTGTTGCATATGTCGAGTGGCTTTTCCGCGGTGCCCTCCACGGGAGTGAAGACAAGATCAACGTTCGGTTGTCTTGAGGCTCCGACTCTTTGTGTGATGGTTCAGCCGTCAGTCCTCAATGCAGAAACTTGACCCCGCCGGCCACTGCAAGTGCCGCAAAGCAGGTCCAGCCTGAGAACAGCCACCGCCAGACAAGCATCCGCGGGACAAAACCCACACCTCTCACAAAGGCCACGCTCATGGCGACGAACAATGCAGTCGCGAGCGCATGGTCAGGCTTCCCATCGGGGGAGACCATCATGGGAGGGTAGAGCGTACACGCGAGCATGATGACTAATGCGATAACCAAACTCGGCACTTGAATGTGTGAGGAGGGCGGGGGCGTCGCGACACCCGGCGTCATGACAGTGTCTCGTCATTGTCGCTCATGGCGCGGCCAGCTTCGTTCTCACCCCACATCGCATTCAATATGGCCAGTAGCAATGCGAAACCGACCCCCAGCATCCAGGCGAAATACCACATGTTTATTACTCCTCTGCCGTCACTTAGTAGGCGGAATGTTCGTTGGCTTTGATCTGAGCAACGGTGACCTTGCCGCGCATCACGCGGTACGCCCACGAGGTGTAAATCACGATCAGGGGCATGAAGATCAACGTGGCCCAGAACATGATGGCCAGGCTTAAATGACTGGAGACGCTGTCCCACACAGTCAGGCTGGCCGCAGGCACCGTTGACGACGGCATGACGAAGGGGAACATCGATACACCGGCGGTGCTGATCACCCCGATCACCGCGAGCGACGAAGCGACAAACGCGGCCAGTGTGCGGCGCATCAGCAGCAACAGCGCGGCACCGGCGGCGCCCGCCAAGCCAAGCGCAGGCAGCAGCCACAACGCAGGATAGTGGCCATAGTTGGCCATCCAGGCCCCCGCTTCGTGTACCACGGTCTTGTTGAGAATGTCCGGCAACCCGGCGATATCCACCACCGAGGTAATGCGATAGCCGTCGATCGATTGCAGCCAGACGCCGGCAATGACGAATGTGCACAGCAGCACCAGCGCCGCGCCAACCCCGCCCTTGATGGCACGGGACTGGATCACGCCTTCAGTGCGGTGCGCCAGATAAGTACCGCCCTGCAGAGTGATCATGGCACTGCTCACCACGCCGGTCAGCAGCGCGAAAGGGTTCAGCAGTTGCCAGAAACTCCCGGTGTAAGTCGATACCAGCATGTCGTTGAAGTGGAACGGTACGCCTTGCAACAAGTTACCGAACGCGATGCCGAACACCAGCGGCGGCACGGCCCCGCCGATGAACAGACCCCAGTCCCACGTGCTGCGCCATTTGGCGTTGTGAATCTTGCTGCGATAGTCAAAACCCACCGGGCGGAAGAACAGCGCCCACAGGACCAGAATCATCGCCCAGTAAAACCCGCTGAACGCGGTGGCATACACCACCGGCCACGCCGCGAACAGTGCGCCGCCGGCAGTGATGAACCACACCTGGTTGCCGTCCCAGTGCGGCCCTACGGTGTTGATCGCAACGCGGCGTTCCAGGTCCGTGCGGCCTACAAAGGGCAGCAAGGTGCCGACCCCCATGTCGTGGCCGTCCATGATGGCGAAGCCGATCAGCAGTACGCCGACCAGTGCCCACCAGATAATTTTCAGGGTGACGTAATCAAGCATGGTGGAGTTCCTTCATGTTGGCATCGTGAGCATAACGGCCGGTTCCGAGGCTGCCGGGCCCTTGGCGGGCGAACTTGACCATCAGGAACATTTCAACCACCAGCAGCACGGTGTAGAAAGCGACGAAGCCTGCCAGCGAGCCATAGAGGTTATTGATGCTAAGGGTGGAGACACTCATGTGAGTGGGCAGCACGCCGTAGATGGTCCAGGGTTGACGGCCATATTCAGCGACGAACCAGCCCAGCTCGCAGGCAATCCAGGGCGCGGGCAGCATGCAGAGCGCCCAACGCAGCAGCCAGCGGCGGCGTGTGCAGGCCGACTGCAAGGTGCTCCAGAAGGCCACCCCGAACAGCAGGAGCATGGCAAAACCAAGGGCGACCATGATCCGGAACCCCCAGAACATCGGCGTCACGCGCGGCACGGTATCGTTCACTGCCTTGTCGATAATCGCCGGCGTGGCCTGGTTGACATCCTCAACGTACTTTTTCAGCAGCAGGCCAAAGCCCAGGTCCGCCTTGTAGGCTTCGAAGGTCTCGAACGCCGCCTTATCGGTGCGATCGGCCCGCAGGGCTTCAAGCGCATTGACGGCGGTAATGCCACGCAGAATGCGCGCGCGGTTTTTCTCTTTGATGTCATGAATGCCCGGGATCTGCTTGCTGACCGAGCGCGTGCCGATCAAGCCCATCACCCACGGCACGTCGACTTCCCAATTATTTCTGGACTCGGCTTCATTGATGCTGGCCAGCAAGGTCAGGCCTGCCGGTGCGGGTTTGGTTTCCCACATGGCTTCCATGGCCGCGAGCTTGGTTTGCTGCGCCTCACCCACCGTGTAACCCGACTCATCCCCCAGCACGATGACGCTGAGCACGGAGGCCAGGCCGAAAGCCGCCGCCACCCGAAAACTGCGCTTGGCGAACTCGACATCACGACGCTTGAGCAAGTACCAGCTGGAAATTGACAACACGAACATCGAGCCGGTGACATAACCGGCGGACACCGTGTGCACAAATTTGGCCTGGGCCACCGGGTTGAACACCACCGCCCAGAAATCGACCATCTCCATGCGCATGGTGATGTAACTGAATTCTGAACCCACCGGGTTCTGCATCCAGCCATTGGCGATCAGAATCCACAGCGCCGAGAGGTTGGTACCGATGGCCATCAGCAGCGTGACCAGCAAGTGGTGCTCTTTCTTCAGGCGATCCCAGCCAAAGAAGAACAGGCCGATCATGGTCGATTCAAGAAAGAATGCCATCAGGCCTTCAATGGCCAGCGGCGCACCGAAGATATCGCCCACGTAGTGCGAGTAATACGCCCAGTTGGTACCGAACTGAAATTCCAGGGTGATACCGGTTGTCACCCCCAAGGCGAAGTTGATGCCGAATAACTTGCCCCAGAAGCGCGTCATGTCTTTCCAGATGACATTGCCGGTCATCACATAGACGCTTTCCATGATGACCAACAGCCACACCATGCCAACCGTGAGCGGTACGAAAAGAAAGTGGTAAAGCGCAGTGGCTGCGAACTGCAGCCGAGACAAATCTACCAGGTGTTCTGAAATCACTTGCTTGCCCCTTGAGTCGAGGTGGGTACACCGAAACGGTTGCCGATAATGTTCGGGTCGACACTGACGTGCGAATCCCGGATGAACAGCCACCACAGCACTGTCAGCACCAGTAGTTTGATCACTACTGCCGTGAGCAGATGGCGTCGAAGTCGTTTGTCGGAAATGGTCATGACTTGCAGTTAGCACACGGCATGCCAAGGGGAGGGCGTCTGTTTTTATCGTTTTAAAACAGTGACTTAGTGATCATGGTGAGCTGGCGCGGCAGGCGTTGGCGGGTCAATGCGCTGCCAACCTGCCAGGGTGGCAGTGATTGGCAGTCGTTGGCAGTCGTGCGGCGTGAGTGCGATTGATCAGGCCAAACCTTGTTCTTTCAGTCGTCTGTACAACGTACGTTCGCTGATGCCCATGTGCCTGGCCAGTTCACTGCGGGTGCCTTTGAAGGTGGCCAGTGTCTGCGCCAGCGAGCTGCCGTCGAAAGGCGTTGACGCGGGGGGCTGAGGAGGTATCGCCACGGATGCCTGGGGTAAATGTGTGGAGCGGATCACTCCATCGTCAGCGAACAGACTGGCTCTTTCCAGCACATTGCGTAATTCGCGGATATTGCCGGGCCAGGAATGGCGCTGCAGTTGTGTCAGCGCCTCTGTCTCTATTGTCAGCCGGCGCTTGCCGGTACCGGCACGTTGTAGAAATGAATTGGCAAGCAAACCGATGTCTTCAACCCGGTTGCGCAAGGGGGGCAACTGAATGGGAAAGGCGCTGATGCGGTAGTACAGGTCCTGCCTGAACTCACCGTTCTCCATCATTTTTTCCAGGGGTTTGTGGGTCGCGGCAATTAGCCTGAAGTTGGCGTGGAGGGTCTCGACACTGCCGACACGGCGATAGGTGCCCGATTCGATCAGGCGCAACAGTTTCACCTGCATGGCCAGTGGAACATCCCCAATCTCATCAAGAAACAAGGTGCCGCCCTGGGCCGTTTCAACCAGTCCGGGCTTGCGCGTGGTGGCCCCGGTGAATGCCCCTTTTTCATGGCCGAACAGTTCGCTCTCAAACAACGTTTCGGGCAATCCCGAGCAATCGACGACGACGAAGGGGCCCGTGGCCCGGTCGCTGTTTTCATGTACGGCGCGGGCGAACAGCTCTTTGCCCGTACCGGACTCGCCCAGCAGCAGTACCGGTAGCATGGATGGGGCCACCCGCTGCAACTCGGACAGGGCAAGGTTAAAGGCCGGTGAGCGGCCAACCAGGCCTTCGTTGCTGGGTCGCGCTGAGGCGCTGCGAACCAGTGTGAGGCGCTCCACATAGGCCGTGATGACACCGTGCTCATCCAGAATCGGGCGCAGTTCGACGTCGACGTGCTCTGGACCGCGAGGCGTGTGGTGAATGTGCAAGACACGATCCGGTCCGCGCATTTCCTGGGCCTTTTTCATCGGACAGTTCTCACCCGCCTGATCACAAGGAACGTCGTAGTGGTGTGAGATTTGATAGCACTTATGGCCAATAAAGGGCTTGTCAGCGCTGCCAAACTGCCGCTGATAGGCCGTGTTGGCAGCCAGGATGTTGTAGTTCGGATCGAGCACGATCATCGGCTGTGGTTCGTGCTCAAGAAATGAAACCAGTGACTGCACTTGATCCGAGTGCGGGAGTGGGTGGGTTGGGGTGGGCAAGAAAGTCTTCATCGTGGCTCCTGAGAATCCATCCATCCTGTTGTGGCACTGCCAACTCTGTCAACAGGCACTGCCAATGGCAGTGAATCCAGATGGATACAGAAAAAATAAAACCGTGTTGAAAAATTAAAACCAATAAAATCAAATAGATATGATCATATTTTGGCTCTGTTTGGGTCTGGCAGACTTATTGCTATGTCAGTCCTTAGTGTGAGCGGCTTGGTAAAAGCCCCTAAGGAGACAGGCCAATGAGTGTAAAACTTCACGTCGAAGGATTCTTCGATTCTGCTACCAATACCGTCAGCTATCTTGTGCTGGATGAGGCGACCCGCCACTGCGCGTTGATCGACAGCGTACTGGATTACGACCCAAAGTCCGGCCACACCGGCACAACCTCTGCCGACCAATTGATTGCGAGGGTGAACGAACTCAATGCGAGGGTCGACTGGATTCTCGAGACCCACGTCCACGCAGACCACCTGACGGCAGCGCCCTACCTGCAGGAAAAGCTTGGTGGGAAAATAGGCATCGGCAACCAGATTTCGACGGTGCAGGAGGTGTTTGGCACGCTGTTCAATACCGCTGGCGAGATGCCCCGCGATGGAAGTCAGTTCGATCACCTGTTCGTCAATGACGAGCCGTTCACCATTGGCACGCTGCAATGCCACGCACTCCATACACCTGGCCATACGCCGGCCTGTATGACTTATGTGATCAGCGACGGCACCGAAACGGCTGCATTCGTTGGCGATACCTTGTTTATGCCCGACTACGGTACTGCACGCTGTGACTTTCCCGGCGGCAACGCGCGCACGTTGTTCCAGTCAATCAACAAGGTGCTGAGCCTGCCGGCCAATACGTTGCTCTACATGTGCCACGACTATCAGCCGGGTGGCCGCGAGGTGCAATTCGTCAGTACCGTCGCCGACCAGCGCGACCACAACGTTCATGTGCGTAACGGCATCAGTGAGGAGGAGTTTGTGGCGATGCGCACAAAGCGTGATGCATCGCTGGAAATGCCGACACTGATCCTGCCTTCGGTTCAGGTCAACATGCGCGCCGGGCACTTTCCCGAGCCTGAAGCGAACGGAACGCGCTACCTGAAAATCCCGCTCAACGTCGCCTGACGTTGCCTACCCCAAAAAACGCATAAGAAAAAATACCCATAACGGAGTCACTTATGGACATTCGCCACCTTGCGCCCGGACTGTCGGTATCCGAACAGATTTTTCCCAACCAATTGGCTGAACTAAAGGAAGCGGGTTTTCGCACCGTCGTGTGTAACCGTCCCGATGGCGAAGGCAGTGATCAGCCCTTGTTTGCCGAAATCAAACGAGCCGCCGAAGCGGTCGGCATTGAAGCGCACTACCTTCCTGCGGAATCAGGCAAAGTCACTGATGAGCAAGGTATTGCCTTCGGCAAGCTCCTTGAATCGCTTCCAAAACCCGTGTTGGCCTATTGCCGTTCCGGCATGCGCTCGACAACGATGTGGGCCCTGTCACAAGCGGGCAAACAATCCCTGCCATACATCGTCGAGACGGCCAAAAAAGCCGGGTTCGATATGAAAGGCGTCATTCGCCGGATTGCCAACCAGGGGCGTACGCCGGTCGAAGTGGCTGAGGCGCAGCATGCCGTGGTCATCATCGGCGGCGGTGCGGCAGGTATCGCGGCGGCATCCAGTTTGCTGGCGCGAGAGCCTGGGCTCGACGTCGCCATCATCGATCCGGCAGATGTGCACTACTACCAGCCAGGCTGGACACTTGTCGGCGGTGGCGTCTTCGACGCGCCCCAAACTGTGCGCACGATGGGTACGACCATCCCCCACGGTGTGCATTGGATCAAATCGGCGGTCGCCGCTTTCGAACCCGAGAGAAATGCCGTCATTCTCGATGGGTGCAGAGTCGTTAAATACGAACAACTGATCGTGTGCCCTGGTCTGAAGCTCAATTGGCATGCCATCGAGGGGTTGTCGGACACCCTGGGCCGCAACGGTGTGACTTCAAACTACCTGTATCACCTTGCCCCCTATACGTGGGAACTGGTGCAGCAACTGCGTGGTGGCCGGGCAGTTTTCACGCAACCGCCCATGCCGATCAAATGTGCCGGGGCGCCGCAAAAAGCCATGTACCTGTCTGCCGATCATTGGAAACGTAGCGGTGTACTGCACAACGTCGAGATCGAGTTTTGCAGCGCCGGCGCGGTGTTGTTCGGGGTTCCCGACTATGTGCCCGCACTGATGGAATACATCAAGGCCTATGGTATCGACCTGAATTTCGGCAACACACTCACCCGCGTGAATGGACCGGCACGGACCGCGACGTTCAACTGCGTTAATCCGGATGGCAGCGCCCATGTCGTGACGCGTGACTTCGATATGCTTCATGTGGTGCCACCACAGATCGCGCCGGATTTCATTCGGATCAGCCCCCTCGCTGACGCGGCCGGCTGGATTGATGTCGACCCTGCCACTTTGCGCCATAAAAGCTGGGCCAATATTCACGCGCTCGGAGACGCTGCCAACTCCAGCAACGCCAAAACTGCGGCTGCAGCACGCAAACAGGCGCCAGTCGTTGCCCATAATGTGTTGGCGGCAATGGGTAAAGCGAAAGGCAGCGCCCATTATGACGGTTATGGCTCCTGCCCGCTGACGGTCGAACGCGGCAAGATCGTACTGGCTGAGTTCACCTATGGCGGCAAGGTCGCCCCCAGCTTTCCATCCTGGCTGATTGACGGTACCCGGCCATCGAGGCTGGCATGGCTGCTCAAGGAGCGGATTCTTCCACCGCTGTATTGGAAGGGAATGCTCAAGGGCCGTGAGTGGATGGCGAAACCCGAGATGGCTGACGTATGAGATCAGGCCTGAAAACAAGGAGACTGAGATGATCGTCGTCTTACTGCTTGGGCTCACTGTCGGGGTCATTCTGGCGCTGACCGGTGCCGGAGGGGGCATCCTGGCTGTTCCGTTACTGGTGTTTGGAGCGGGACTGAGCATGGCCGAGGCAGGGCCAATCGGTTTACTGGCTGTCGGTTTGGCCGCGACCCTGGGTGCCGTGATGGGACTCAAAAACGGCACCGTCCGCTATAAAGCTGCGCTTTTAACGGCAGGGGCGGGGATCGTATGTTCCCCTCTTGGCCTTTGGCTGGCGCAGCGCACGCCTAACCGTCCATTGACGATCATGTTTGCCTTCGTGCTGATGTACGTTGCGTTCCGTGTGTATCAACGATCGCTATCACCCTCCACGGAGTCGAAGACCCCCGTTACATCCAAGCCGCCGCCGTGTCTATTGGATGTGAACCGAGGAAAACTCAACTGGACGGGTCCGTGTGCATGGGCACTCACGCTCTCCGGCATTGTCGCGGGAGGGCTGTCCGGCTTGCTCGGCGTGGGCGGTGGCTTTGTGATGGTGCCGGCGCTCCAGCGATACACCAATCTGACAGCGCAGTCGGTGCTTGCAACGTCTCTTGCCATTATTGCGCTGGTTTCAATTTCCGGCGTTGCTGCAAGCTCTGCGGCCGGGCACTTGCAGTGGGCAGTGGCCATTCCGTTTTCCTCTGGCGCATTGGTCGGAATGGTCGGCGGACGTCTGATCGCGGCACGGCTGGCGGGCCCACACTTACAACGAGGCTTCGCCGCCGTTTCCATCGTGGTGGCGGTGGCCTTGCTGGTGAAAGCCATTTAGTCATGTGCAAGAACCGTCCACTTCCAGGCCTCGCCTATAATCCGGGACTTGCGCCCGGCTTCAACTGCCAGTGATGAGTTCCAATCAGTGACCGAATCAGATCGCCAGCAGCTGAACCGCGCGGCATGGGCCGTCACCCAGACTCGTTATCAACCATTTTGCGCCGGAGAAAGCTCATGAATGTCGACTGGCTCAACTTCACTCCCTGGTCATCCCTTGCCGGTGGCGCATTGATTGGTCTGGCGGCCAGCCTATTCGTCGTCGCCAACGGGCGTATCGCAGGCATCAGTGGCCTGATCGGCAGTCTTTTACAGCGAGGGAGCGAGGGGGTGAGTGAGAAAGCACTTTTTCTCCTGGGCCTGCTCATCGCGCCGCTTCTATGGGGCATGTTCACCGCGCTGCCACAGATTGAGTTCAAAAGTGGCGGGGTCGGACTGATCGTCGCCGGTGTATTGGTGGGCATCGGCACCCGATACGGATCAGGTTGCACCAGTGGCCATGGGGTCTGCGGCCTATCGCGCCTTTCGCCGCGATCGATGGTCGCCACGGCGTGTTTCATGTTCAGCGGTTTCGTCACGGTGTTTGTCTTGCGTCATCTGCTGGGGGGTTGAACATGAGCAAACTGACCGCGTTCATTGCTGGCCTGCTGTTCGGCCTGGGCCTGCTTCTGGCAGGCATGGCCAACCCGGGCAAAGTACTCGCTTTCCTGGATTTGACCGGTGCCTGGGACCCTTCCCTGGGGTTGGTCATGGTCGGGGCCATTGGCGTCGCCATCGGCCCGCTGACCTGGGCCCGCCGACAATCCAGTTCGCTGTTGGGAGGGCCAATGCAGCTACCGATCAAACGTGAGTTGGACGCGCGCTTGATTGGCGGGAGCCTGGTGTTCGGTATCGGCTGGGGAATAGCGGGCATCTGTCCTGGCCCCGCAGTGGCCATTCTGCTGACAGGGCACTGGCAAGTGATCGTGTTCATGTTGGCCATGCTGGCCGGCATGTTGTTGTTTACTGCGCTGGAGAGCCGGCGTAGCCATTGATCGTAGCCCGCGCATTCTCGCGGGTCTGCTTCTCATTGGCCTCAGTCTGTCCGGTGTGATCGGCGCATGGGGTTGGATAGGTTTAGTACCGCTGGCCACTGGTGTTTTCCGTTTCTGCCCTGTCTATACGTTGCTGGGCATCAAAACCTGTAACAGTCGCTGAACGCCAGCCGTTGCACACTGGCGGGCGCCTGAAGGCGCCCGTGGTGGTTTAGCGCTCGCGTTCCTGGATTTAACCGGTGTCACGAACTGGCGCGGCTACAGCATGAGCCGGAACGGCGGGTGGAGCGTTTCAAGGTCTAGGAATTCGTCCGGCTCGGTGGAACAGACGCGACCTGTCGATCGCTCAACACCGTGCCGGCGTTGCGTCCCAGCCCATAAATCGCAAGGGCCGCCAGACCGGACGGCACCACCAGTGCCGCAAAGACCTGCGCGAAGGTCCAGCCCCAACTCAGCATCTGCGCGCCGGCAAAGGCGCTGAGGATCGCGCCAAAGCGACCGATACCGCTCATCCAGCTGGCGCCAGTGGCTCGCGCCTGGGTGGGGTAAAACGTGGCGGCCAGCGCGTTCATGCCGACGCTGGCGCCATTGAGGCCGAACCCGACCATCCATGCTACCAAGCACAGCAACAGGAAATGCCCCGTGGCCTGTCCGATCGCATAGATCACACCCCCGCTCAACACGAACACCGCCATCAACACCCGGTATTTATTGCAGCGATCCATGACCCAGCCGACACACAGCGCGCCGGCGGGTCCACCGATCTGGAACATCGCGGTCACAATGGCCGCATCCGCAACGCTATAACCGCCCCCGTCTTTCACCAGGGTCGGTAACCAGCCGCTGAACAGGTAGACCAGAAACAACGCAAGCACATAACCGCTCCACAACATCAACGTGCCGAAGCGATAGGAAGGGGACAATACGATCTGCATCGCCGAAGACCGCATCAGCGGATGAGCCGGCAGGCAGAAGGTCGATTTCGCGTCACTGACGCCCGGCGCGAGTTTTTCCACAATGGCGCGGATACGTGTGTTCGGCGCCCGCTTGGCGACCAGGAACGTCACCGACTCGGGCAGTTTGAAATACAGCAGCGGCGCCACCAGCAGGGGCAAGACACCGCCCAGAATCAGCATGCTTTTCCAGCCGAAGGCCGGGATCATCCAGGCTGACAGAAACCCGCCTCCGGCGGCGCCCAGGGAGAACCCACAGAACGCCACCGTGATCAGGAACGAACGGCTGCGCTGCGGCGCGTACTCCGACACCAGGGTACTGGCATTCGGCATGGCCGCGCCGAGCCCCAATCCAGTCAGGAAGCGCAGGATCACCATGGTGCTGATGTCCGGGGAAAACGCCGTCGCCAGCGTCCACAGGCCAAACATGGAGACACTGCTGACCAGCACGATCTTGCGTCCGTAACGGTCGGCCAGCGGCCCGGCGACCAGTGCGCCGACCGCCAGACCAATCAGCGCCGCACTCAACACCGGGCCCAACTGCTGGTGGCTCAAGCCCCAGTCCATTTTCAATTGCGGTGCGATAAAGCCCATGAGTGCCACATCCAAACCATCGAGGCCGATGATCAGGAACCCGAGAAAGACGACCCACTTCTGAAAGCTGCCAATGGGGCGACTGTTGATCAGCGCGTGGATGTCGATGGGTTGAGTTGTCAGCATGAAAGTCACCTCTGTGTTGTGGGGGCGCTCAACCACGGCGCCCACTTTTTTATTGGGGTGAAGCGAGGACGGTCACCGGCGGCTCAAGCGCTGCCGAGGCTGTGGAACCGCACCGGGCGGATAATCCGGGTTTCCTGGGCAAGGATCAGGTGCGCAGAAGCCTGCAGGTAGGCCGGGAAGCGGGGATCGCCATCCCGCGCCTGGCTGCGTCGTTCGAAGTCATCGAGACTGTCATAGCCCCATAGGTGCACGACTTGGTTCAATGGGCCGATGCTGCTGGTATAAAATCCCAGCGGCGCGCCCAGATGCTCGAGCAAAATCGGCATCGCCAGACGATCGAAGACCTCAATGAACTCGGGCATGCCCCGTGGCCGGATGGTGTAGATACGGTGGTCGACGACCGGCTTGTGATTCATCAGGCCACCTCCTGCCGAGGGTTGCCCGGTGTTTTTTCGGCGGCCACCCGGGACAGGTGCATCCCGGTGAGATAACCGAAGGTCATGATCGGCCCGAGCGTGATGCCGGCAGCGGGATAGTTGCCCCCCATGATGCTCGCCCGGTCGTTGCCCACCGCGTAAAGCCCGTCGATTGCCCGGCCTTCTTGGTCGAGCACTTCACCGCAGACGCTGGTTTTGATGCCATCAAAGGTACCCAGATCGCCCATGATCACTTTGAGGGCGTAGTAGGGGCCGTCGCCAATCGGCGCCACGCACGGGTTCGGCAGGTTCTGCGGGTCGGCGAGGTAGCGGTTGAAGCTAGTGGTGCCACGGCCGAACTGCCGATCCACGCCTTGCCCCGCCGTGCGATTGTAGTCACGTACGGTCTGTTCCAGCCCGGCAGCGTCGAGCCCGGCGCTACGCGCCAATTCAGCCAGGGTGCGGCCACTGTGCAGGTAGCCGTTGCGCAGCAATGGCGCGAGGGGCATCGGTGCCGGCTTGGCGTAACCCAGCCCGTACTTGGCCATGGTCCGGCGGTCGCAGATCAACCACATGGCGGTTTCGGTCTGGTGGGCACAGGCCTCGATCATCGCCGCGCCGACATCGTGGTATGAGTTGGACTCGTTGGTGAACCGTTGGCCATTGCGGGTCACACCGATAACGCCGGGCTTGTAGCGATCGAGCAAATGCGGGAAGGCGGTGAACCTGCCGTTACCCATCGGCACTTTCGAGACAGGCATCCAGGCAGCAGGCGCCTTGAGCCGTATATCGACGGTGCCGCCCAGGGCTTCGGCCATGCGCGCGCCATCCCCGGTGTTGCCTTGCGGCACCGGTGAGAAATGCTCGCCACCGCGGCGCACATGGGGATAGGCCTGCTTCAACCGTTGCAGATCATGGGAAAAGCCGCCGCTGGCCAGTACCACACCGTGGCGGGCTTCAAACCGCAACTCACCGCCCTCGGTCTGAGCGACCACCCCAGTGACCCGGTCTGCGCTTTTCAACAGTTGACAGGCGCTGGTTTGCGTCAGAATCGGAATCCCCAGGTCCAGCGCCGATTTCGCCAGTCGCGCGGCCAAGGCATTGCCGCTGGTCACCTGAATGCCGCGCCGGTAAAGCAGCAACTCTTTGGCGTGAGTCATCAGGCGCTTTGCAACATAGAGGAACGAGGTCAGGGATTTGGTGGCGTTGAAGAAATGCTTGAGGTCGGCATTCGACGAATTGAACATCATCCCGATAAACGTGATGGTTTTGAGCGGCGGCCGCAGACGTGCCATGTCGGCCCCCAGCCTGCGAATGTCGAAAGGCGCGGCGAGGATCGAACGGCCGATATCGACGCCACCGGCCACGTCCGGGTGATAGTCCGGGTAGAGGGTCGGGATGAACTGGACTTCGGTCTCGCGCTGGAAAAAGTCGATCATCTGCGGCGCGTTATCGAGAAACGCATCGACGGCCTCGGCATCGTAGAAATCGCCCGTTTCGTTCTTCATGTAGGTCAGCGCGGCCTCCCGACTGTCCGTGATGCCCTTGGCCTTGGACAGCGCGTTGCCGGGAATCCACAGCACTCCTCCCGAGAACGCGGTGGTCCCGCCGAAGTACGCATCCTTTTCAATCACAATGACTTCCAGCCCCTGCTTGCGTGCAGTGATGGCGGTCGCCAGACCACCGGCACCGGCGCCGATCACCAGAACGTCGCACCGACGGATCGCCTCGGTAGTTGTTGTCGTCATAGTCAGTCTCTCTCGGTAAAAGCCAGCCGAACGCTCGCCGTGGTCGCCATCGACAGGACGACAGGCACAGGTTCGCTGGGGGATTCGGAGTCGGCCATCATCGGCCGAACGGAGGTCAGGCCTGGCGGCTGGCCATGGGGGATTCAAAGCCGGGGCGAGGAATCAACGCCATCAACATACTTTCCAGGCCACCATCGACGGTCAATTCGGCAGCGTTGACATAAGCTGCCCGCGGGCTCGCGAGGAAGAGGACGGCATCGGCGATGTCCTGGGGCTCGCCGATCCGCTGGTTGGCGGTCATCGCCTTGCGCTGCTGCTCGACCTTGGGGTCGGCGTAAAACGCCGCCGACAGCGGCGTGCGAATCAGGCCCGGGCAAATGGCATTGCTGCGAATGCCCCGTGGCCCCCACTCTGCGGCGATCTGCCGCGACAGCATGGCGACCCCGGCCTTGGCTGCACTGTAGGCACCGCTGAAGGTTTGCGGGTAATGCGCGGCGATCGAAGCGATGTGCACGATGCTGCCGCTTTGCCGGGCCAGCATCAGCCGCCCGAACGCCTGGGCACACAACAGATAGCCCGTCAGGTTGACCGAAAGCACCTGGTTCCAGTTGTCCAGGGTCAGCTCTTCAAGCGCGCCGGCCTGCAGCACGCTGGCGTTGTTGATCAGTACATCGCAGCGCCCATGGAGCGCCTGCACTTGCTCGGCGGCCTGTTGCACGCTGAGGGGGTCGGCAATATCGCAGTGCAGCACAGAGACATCCGCTTCACTGTTTTGCGCCAGTTCGGCGGCCAGCTCGCGGCATTTTTGTTCGTCGCGATCAAGCAGCACCACATGGGCGTTCTGGCGAACCAGCGCGGCGGCAATCGCGGCACCGATACCGCCGGCTGCGCCCGTGAGGACGCAGACCCTGGAATCGAGATTCAGCCAGCTTTTCTGCAGGTCGTTATTATTCATTGTTATCTCCAACACGCATTTCAAGACAGTTCGCCCACTGCACTGGAGGCAGCAGGCGGTGCTCAGGATAGAAGCGTGGGACGGCTCACAAGAATGGACAAAACCTTCAACCGTCGAGACTTTTCCGACAAATCAACGGCGAATTGCCCAACGCGCGGATTCTTCGCTAAGGTAGAAAACACGTGCCCGTAGAACATAAAAATAATGAACAAGATTCCCAGCTATGCCCTGTACGGCGAGGCGGTGGCGCCGATATGGCACGACTCACTGCATGTCGAATCGATCTCCCTGCGCTCTGGCGCCTATAACTGGGAGATCGCCGCCCATCGACACGACGGGTTGTTGCAGATGCTGTACCTGCAAAGTGGCGAAGGCGAGGTGCTGCTGGACAACCAGCGGGTCGAGGTCAAGGCGCCGTGCCTGCTGTACATTCCTGAGCAGATTGTCCATGGCTTCGCCTGGCACGGACGGGTCGAAGGGCATGTGATCACCGCCGTCCAACACCCGCTGGAAAGCATCGTCCAAGTGCTCTCACCGGGCCTGTTACCACAGATCCAGAAAGCCTGTGTCGTTGCGCTGCCGCACTGGGAGCCGGCCGATAATCCGCTGGAGCCGCTGTATCGGGCGTTGTATGGGGAGTACCACGGTCGTGGTCGGGAACACACCGCGTGCAGCATGTCGTTATTGCTGGCGCTGGTGATCCAGATGCTGCGCCTGAGCGAATACACACACGACTTGCATGCGCACCGTCACGATCGACGCAGTCAGCAGGTGATCGCCTTTCGCGAACTGGTGAACCGGCACTTTCGCGAACACCTTTCGCTGCACGACTACGCCAATTCCCTCGGGATCACCGTGGTGACCCTGGGACGGCTGTGTCATGAACAACTCGGCATGACCCCCATGACCCTGATCAACGCCCGGCTGATCCTCGAAGCCAAACGCGAACTGGCCCATTCGGCCCAAAGCGTCAAGCAGATTGCCCACGGCATGGGGTTTTCCGATGTCGGTTACTTCAGCCGTTTTTTTCGCAAACACGCCCAGCGCAGCCCCAGTGAGTTTCGCCTTCAGGCCCAGGCCCAGCACACCGGCTCTCATTCCCCCGGCGTTGTTCCGGAGTGAGGCAAGTCTGCTGTCTGTTCACGACTCGCCGCCCACAAGCCTCACCCTGTGGCAGTCAGACGGTCCGAGTTTTTGACCGTTTGATGAGCGAACATCCATCGGCATCAGAGGCTGGCCGGAGTCGTTGTCCAACAGCACGGAACGCGTCTCCTGCGGCTTGAACAGGTAACGTTCGCCCCACTGCCGCATGCTGACCACAACCGGAAAGATCTCCCGTCCTTTGTCCGTAAGGACGTACTCCTTGTAGGCGCTGCCATCGGACGCCGGACGCACGTCGAATACCCCGACCTCGACCAGCGTCTTCAGTCGCGATGCCAGAATATTTTTGGCCACGCCCAGGCTCTTCTGAAATGCGCTGAATCGGCGAATGTCGTCAAAAGCGTCGCGGATGATCATGAGCGACCAACGATCCCCGATGGCCTCCAGTGTTCTTGCTACCGGGCATTCGCTGCAGTGTGGTGAGGCGTCTTCTTCCATTTTTTTGACCTTGCGCAATGTGGTTGCAATTAAAAACCCAATGCCGCAACAATGGATACTAGTTTTTAATTGAAACCAGTTTAACGCCATGGAGGTGCACATGACAGTAGAGGCCGACTCAGCCACCAAACGGTTTTCCAGCCAGCCTGCGGGATGGATTCATCCGGATACCGGCGAAAGCAGCAGGGGCGACCGGTCTCCAGGGCTTTCCCCGTCGCTCACGTTATTGTTTTCTGTCACCTGTGCACTGGCAGTGGCCAACGTTTACTTCGCACAACCATTACTCGACTCAATGGCCCAGAGCCTGGGTGTGGCGTCATCGATCATCGGCGTTGTGGTGACGGCCACTCAGGTTGGTTACGCGTTGGGGTTACTGTTCATCGTCCCGCTGGGCGATTTGGTAAACCGTAAACGGCTGATTCTGACGCAGGTACTGTTGTCTGCGGTGGCGCTCGCGGCGGTCGGTGCAGCACAGCAATGGCTGGCCCTGTTGGGGGCCATGATCATGATGGGCTTGTTGGCAGTGGTCGTTCAGGTATTGGTGGCATACGCCGCCGCGCTGGCAACACCCTCACAACGCGGGCAGGCCGTCGGCACGGTAACCAGTGGAATTGTCCTGGGTATTCTTCTGGCGCGCTTCACTTCAGGCCTGATTGCGGACATCGCGGGCTGGCGCGCCGTTTACTTCGTGTCTTCAGGATTGATGGTGTCCATCGCGGCGGTGCTGTGGAAAGTGGTTCCTGTCACGGCGCCGTCAAGGCACCAGGACTCCTACCTGGCGCTCATTCGTTCACTTTTCAGACTGTTCATCACCGAACGCACGTTACGCACCAGAGGCCTTCTGGCCTTACTGATCTTTGCCGCTTTTTCTGTGCTGTGGACATCCATGGTACTGCCGTTGAGCGCGCCCCCGTTGTCGCTTTCACACACTGCCATCGGTATGTTTGGATTGGCCGGCGTCGCCGGGGCCCTTGCTGCCAGTAGAGCCGGGCGCTGGGCCGATCAAGGCCTTGGGCAACGAGTGACCGGCATTTCGCTGGGGCTCCTGACGCTGTCCTGGTTGCCCATCTCGTTTGCCGAAACGTCCCTGATCGCGCTGGTCTGCGGCGTAGTCCTGCTGGACTTCGCGGTGCAAGCCGTACACGTCACCAATCAGAGCCTCATTTTTGCTGCACGACCCGACGCCCAAAGTCGCATGGTCGGCGCCTACATGTGCTTCTATTCGGTCGGTAGCGCGCTGGGAGCCGCAGCCGCGACCCAGGTTTATGCGCGATGGGGCTGGATTGCAGTCAGCCTGCTGGGCGCTTTGATCAGCGCTACGGCCCTGGTTCTGTGGTTTCTCACTTTTCATTTTTCAACGACGCATCAGGGACGATCAGCGTGAAAACCAGGCACCTGCCACTCGCAATCTCGATGGCTGCCATATGGGGTGTGTATTTCTCCCACGGTTGACCCGCTGATTGCTTGCCGGCATTCCAGCGCGGTTTTCACCGCCTCAGCCGGCGAGGCGGGTGCCCAACGCACATCCGGTGTCGCTCATTAGAAGGCCTCAGCCCCGCAATGGCCCCGCGCGCTTTTGCTCCTTTGCTGGTGGCAGGGGTTGCACTTTCTCGGGCGGTTTGATCGAGCCGATGTAAACCGCGAAGATCGTCAATAGCGCTCCGCACACTTGGAAGGTTGAGCTGGCCTTGCCCAGAAAAGTCACGTCGATGAAATAAGTAATCACCGGTTCCAGCAGCAAGATAAGGCCAGCGACCCCCAGGCTGATCGAGCCGATCGAACGGTTGACCAGCAGCCATCCGACAAACTGCACAAACACGCCGTAGATGATCAGCATCACCAAGGTCTGGGCGTCGACGATAGCCAGGCTCTCGCCATTGAACATCGCGTAACCGAGCAGCACCAGCGCTGCCCAAATGCCCAGGTTAAGCATCTGGGCAGTCTTGTCGCCGCCACCGTCAGGTAACTGCGTGTTGATTTTCAGGAAGTAAACGCAAATAGCGTAGGCAAGGCCCGACAAGACACCAAACACGACCCCCTTGATACCCAGCGAACTCGTCATTTCGGGCACCAGCAGCAAATAAAGCCCAACGAACGCGAGGAGGATGGAGATCAGGAAATAGATCGAAGGCCGCTCCTTGAGCAAGCACATTCCCAACACGGTCATGAAAAACACCTGGCAATTGGTGAGGATAGAGCCGATGCCGGGTCCCACCACATAGATACTCTGATGCCAAAGCACCAGGTCTATGGCCAAAAACACCCCAGCCAGGCCGGTGTAGAGTTGGGCTCGATAACTTTTTAGCAGTACTGGAATCCGGCGGACTTTGAGCAGCAGGAAACACAATATCGACGCAAACAGCATTCGATAGAACCCTGCTCCTCCGGCACCGATATGAGCAAAAGCCACCGCTAATGCCGAGAGGCTGAGCATCAGCCCACCGACCGTCAATTCGATAATGGCACGGTTTTTACTTAGCGACATGTGCACCCCCTTACACGACCCACACGCATTTCTCCTTTCCCTGTTGGACGGATACAACGACGCCCGACAAACAGAAAAGCTCCACGGGCTTTTCTGTTGCCGCGATCTCTACTTTTATTCGGTCTGAAACATCCGTGCTCAGGCTGAGCCTTACACTTCTTCAGCCGCTTTTTTCAGCCACTGTTGAACCGGCCCGTAAGCCACCACCAGATCCACATACTTTTGCAGTGCTGGCGGCACGCTGACGCCATAACGGCGGAAGCGGAACACCACGGGCGCGAACATCGCGTCCACGATGCCGAACGGGCCGCACAGGAATGCGCTGGATTGGCTCGCTGCCAGCAACCCTTCCCAGATGGAAAAAATCCTGGCGATCTCTTCCTTGGTTTCTTCGGTCAACGCACCGGCATCGTCGCCAGCGCCCAGGCCAAACGCCATTTGTGTGCGCAGATGGGTAAAGCCGGAATGCATTTCAGCCGCGGCGGAACGCGACAATGCCCTTAGACGCGTATCTCGGGGCCACAGGTTGGCATCGGGGTAGGCCTCGGCAATGTACTCACTGATGGCCAGGCTGTCGTTGATCACAACGTTGTCTAACAACAGCGCCGGGACTTTCCCTGAAGGTGAGTATTCGCTGATTCGGCGATGCGTGTCAGGCTGTTCCAGCTTGATCTGTACCGTATCGAATGCAGCATCAGCGGTCACCATTACCAACCACGCACGCAGTGACCAGGAAGACTTTTTGAAGTCCCCTATAACCAGTTTTGCCGTCATATTCTTCCCTAGCGCATGTTATGAAACAGGTGCTAACTTTACGGCCGCATTTTTCAGTCGTATTGCACAAAACTGGACAAGTCATGGAAAAGACAGAAGGCCTGAAAGACCCTCTTTATGAAAAGGATTTCGTGCGTTTCTGGCGTATTCCCGAAGGCGACTGTGAGCTGTTGTCGGCGCGGTACACCACCCAGTCTTTTGGTCGGCACTCGCACGACCGTTATGCGGTGGGGGTGATAAGCGCAGGGGTTGAAAAACTGTTTTACCGCGGCAGCTATGCCTTGGGCGGGGTAGGCAGCGTTGTTACCATCACGCCTGGCGAGATACACGACGGCCTGCCTGGACACGACAATGGCTGGATGTACCGCATGCTCTACCTGGATCCAGACTGGGTTAATCGCTCGGTGTTCCAAGGGCGCGTGGCCAGCGATCACGTACATCTTTTTCAAGAAGCACTCAGCTCAAATCCAGCTTTTGCCCAGACCTTTCTTCAGCAGCATCAACTAATCGAGCAGACGCCGCCTGGACTACAGCGCGAGTCCATCTTGCTGGAACTGGTGTGTCAGGTATTCGAGCGCAGCGGTGCCCCTGCCTTGTCAGTCCTGCCATCAGAGCAGCAGGCGGTAAAACGGATCAAACAGAAGTTGGAAGACGATTTTGCCCGGGACATTCCCTTGGAGACCTTGGCGCAGCTGGTTGATCTTGATCCGCTGTACCTCATTCGGGTTTTCAAGAAGCACGTTGGTGTTTCGCCGCACAGCTATCAAATACAGAAGCGCATCGCGCATGTGCAAAAACTTCTGCGCGCTGGCGCCAGCCTGACGGAGGCTGCCTTTGCTTGTGGATTCTTCGATCAAAGCCACATGACACGGGCCTTCAAAAAAGTAGTCGGGGTCACCCCCGGAAGCTTTCGCAATAGCGGAGCGTTTCGAGAGAACACTTGAGGGGCAGTAACCTGTCCATCATGACGTGGCCGTCACAAAGCGTGTAATAGCGCATTCGTGTACAGCCCGGAAAAAACGCGCTCTACCGGTCCTGTGAGAAAGACAGTTCCCACGCCATCCCATTGTACGGTGACTGTTCCGCCATCACATTCAACCTCGACACAATCGTCCAGCAAGCCACGTCGTATGCCGTTAACAACGGCACCGCAAGAGCATGAGCCCGAACCCAGCGGAATGCCTCCCCAGCGCTCCCAAATTCGCAAGCGAATGTACTTTCGATTAATGATCTGGACGAAATGCACGTTTGTCCTGAGGGGGAAAAGGGGATGGGATTCAATGGCCGGTCCAGTCGCCGCTATATCAATGGCTGTCAGATCATCCACAAAAAAGGTGCAGTGTGGATTGCCCATGCTGCAAGCCGCCGGAGCGCCCGTCAGGGGCAAAGCACGCGTATCCATTGCCTGAGCCAGCGGCACAGCCGACCACTCGAAAAGTGGCTCTCCCATGGCAACGGAAATAGCGCCGGTCGAGGTTCGTTCGCAAGTGAGCAGGCCACGGTTGGTTTGAAGCGTTATCGACGAACTGTTTGATTCGCGCATCAGCGTATCGGCGGCACCACGCGTCGCGCTGCCACAAACGTCCAGCGGAGAGCCATCGGCATTCCAAAACATCAAACGCGCATCTGCATTCTCGTCATCGAGCAGAACCGCGAGTTGATTGAACCCGATGCCACGGTTCCGGTCACCCATTCGCCGAGCCAGGTTGGCTGTCATTGAGTTGGACGAATTGCGCAAGTCCACGATGACGAAGTCATCGCCATTAGCATGCATCTTGTGAAACTTCAGCGGCATAGGTTGACCCTGGCAATGAGAAATGGGGTGAATTGATGTATGACGTCGATCCATGGCCGAAATCAGTCAGGAACATCCGCTATCGGCCAAACGCAGCCTGTATCAACGACAGTACATTCTTGTAAAGGGCAGCTACAATCCCTCAAGACTCTTCTGGGCTTTGCTTCAGCCGCTCAAAGGAACTCCAAAGCAGCACACCTTTGCGATCCAGCGCCTCAGGGCGTCAACAGTGATGTCCGATACGCTCCTGTAGAGGATTTCTTGTTGCACCCTGACAGGTCGTACGGACGATTAACCATTTACATGTGGTGCTTTTATGTGGGGGAAAGTTAATGGTGTCGTCACTTTAAGCCTGGTGCTTTCAAGCTGCTTTCTGCAGGTGTCCGCAGAGCCGGTTCCTCCAGATCCTGATCAGGCGATTGGCCGTTCGTTGTCCATTATTCGTTCAGCAACTGCGGAGAAGCCGCAGGTCCTGAAAATTCTTTTCTACGGACAGTCGATCAGCTCGCCGACATGGACCGATCCGGCTATTGCGGCTTTGCGAGTCAAATATCCCAACGTGGCCTTCGTGTACCGTAACCTCGCTTTGGGGGGGTGGAGTGCCGTTCTCCTGGAACAGGCGGTCGCTCGCGACGTGGAGGAGGTCTATCCCGATCTGATCGTTTTCCACGTGTATGGCGATCACCGTGCCTACGAGCGAATTATTCGGACCCTTCGCTCAAAAACGGCAGCCGACATCATCATTCAAACCGACCACGTCGTGAATCCGCTTGAACCGGTGTGTGACACGGGCTTTCATCTTCAATGGTCGCCGCCCGAGGGCTGTACGGGGCATTTCTGGTTCAAGCAAAAGAGCTGGGAGGAGTTCATGTCCAGCGTCTGGAAGCCAGCCATGGCGGCGAAATATGACCTTGCGCTGGAACCGCGTCGCCAGCGCTGGAATGCCTACTTGCAGGAGAATAATCTCCAAATAGCGGATCTTCTCGCCGACCCGCCGCATCCCAACGCCGAGGGGTGGGCCCTCATGGCTAACCTGTTCACCACTTGGATCGAGGAGCTTGTGGATCACCCTCAAAACAATGGGCGGAACACTTCCGACCAAGTTCGGAGTTTTACTGCGCCTGTTCCTGGCGAAAAGACCCGCTATGAGTTTTATGGCAACCGCGCCGAACTCATTGCCGCGGGGCCCCTGGACGGAAAAGTCAATCTCACTATCGACGGAAAGCCGCCTCGCGAGCTCGACGGCTGCTGGCAAACCAGCCGCGTGACGGGTTTGCCGAATGTCCCGGAATGGCCAGCCCTGAAAAAAGTCGACGTCCGCCAGTCATATCGCGAAGAGGATGTCTGGACGCTTCGGGTACGGAATTTCGACACTTCGCAAGGAAGCTTCGACTTTGACGTCGAGAGCGCGCGTACAGGCGCAGAGGGAAGCGGATCGGGCAAGGACGTTTTCAAGTCGCGCTCGGGGAACGTTACCCTACAGCCGGACGCCTGGAACTTTTCCTACGCCAAGTTAATATCCGGTAAAGGTCTCGCGGATGAACAAAGCTTTCAATGGGAGCGACGCTTCGTCTGTGGCGACGAGCCGCCGACTGCCCTGGCAAATGGCTCGGTGCAGCAGCGTCATGTACTGGGAACCGGCCTTCCCAATGCACATCATGTCATTGAGTTGACTGTTCCATCCGATACGCCCGCGATATTGGAATTGCGCGCTTATCGGCCGCCCCTTGTTGAGTGATATTGCCCATAATGAACGCGCTGATCGGGCAGATCTCCGACAGTACTGTGCAGAAACGGGAAACACCTTCGTGGATCGAAAAGAAGACCCATCCGCCACCTCCGACTGGGTCATCCGCAGCGCTCGACCCGGTAGCGTCGAGCGTATCGAAGCGTGGTTCGGCAGCCACGGTTACGACCCGCATCGTCACGACACCTACTCGATCGGTCGCACCCTCGCAGGCGTGCAAAGCTTTCATTACAAGGGTTCGTTGCGCCACGGCGTTCCAGGCAACACGCTCGTGCTTCACCCCGACGAACTTCATGATGGCATGGCCGGCACTGACGCAGGTTTTCGCTACCGCATGGCCTACATCGACCCCGGATCGATCCAGAACGTTCTGGGTGGGGAACCCTTGCCCTTCATCGCCGGGGGGCTTTCGAACGATCCGCGTCTGTACCATGCCAGCCAGGCCTTCGTGCAAGCGGTGGATCATCCCTTGGAAGCGCTGGAGGAGCAGGATGCCCTGTATGACCTGGCGATGGCGTTGCGTGCTGTCGCAGGCAAGCCGCGCGGTCGCAAGAGCCTGGATTACCGCTCAGCCGAACGCGCCAGAGCGTTCATCCTGGAGCATTTGCACCTCGGTATTACGCTGGAGATGCTCGAAAATGCCAGCGGGCGCGAACGCTGGAGTCTGTCACGGGACTTCAGGGCGCTTTACGGCACCAGCCCCTACCGTTTTGTCACCCTGCGTCGCCTGGATCGCTTTCGCGGGTTGATCCTTGACGGCTTCACACTGATTGACGCCTCCCTCGCCGCAGGCTTTCACGATCAAAGTCACATGACCCGACATTTCACGCGCTGCTACGGCGTGCCCCCCATGCGTTGGCTGGAACGCTTGCGGCCTTCACGCTGACTTGCAGGATCGTACAAGATCGATGGATTCACGGTTCGATAGGCTGACGACTTCCATTCAAGAGGATCTGTCATGTCTGAGTCCCGTCACCCACACACATCGTTGCCCATCAACCTCGCGCAAAAGGCTTCGCTGATCGAGCAGCAATGGAGCCCCAGAGTTGTAGCGGAAATGAACGACTACCAGTTCAAGGTCGTGCGAATCGAAGGCGAATTCATCTGGCACTCACACCCTGAGACCGACGAAGCGTTTCTTGTGCTGGAAGGCACCTTGCGCATCGACCTGCCAGAGGGCTGCGTCCACGTGAATCCGGGTGAACTCTATGTGGTGCCACGCGGCGTTACACACCGGACCGCCGCGCAAGGTGAAGCGAAACTGATGATGATCGAACCCCGAGGCATTTTGAACACCGGCCATGAAGAGGGCGAACGAACGGCCTTGAACGACGTCTGGATATGACTCAACGCCGCCGTGCGCCATGGATTATCAAAAAACCTGGAAATATCCATGGGCGCACGCCGGGGTTTACAAGGCAGTCTCACGCGAGGCTTGTTCGAACCGTTCGCACAAGAAATCCAGCAATGCCCGTACCCGTGGCGCCAGGTAGCGGCTGCGGGGGTAAAGCGCGTACACGGGGGCTTCGTCCGATTGCCATTGCGGCAGCACCAGGCTCAAGCGTCCTGCCGCCAGGTCCGCGCTCACGTCCCAGATTGATTTGAGGGCGATGCCGTGGCCATCGATCGCCCATTGGCGAGCCAACGCGCCGTCGTTGGTCTCGCGCGCTGCCTCCAGAGGCACCTTGAACAGCATCATTTCCTCGCCACGGTGCAGGCGCCATTCGCTGGACCACCCCGACTGGCCGGCGACAATGTGATCGAACCCGGCCAACTGCAGCGGATGGTCAGGCGTGCCCTTGCGTTGCAGATAGCTCGGCGCGGCGCACAGGACGCGGCGATTGGTGGCCAGGGGGCGGGCGATCAACGAGCTGTCCGGCGGCACACCGAAGCGGATCACCAGGTCGACATCGTCCGCGATCAAGTGCGACAGCGAGTCGGACAGCAGCAGCGCCGGCACGACCTGGGGGAAGCGGGCGGTGAACTCATCAAGCCACGGATTCAACACATGTCGGCCGAAATCCGAGGTGGCGGACACCCGGATCTTGCCGCGGATTTCCTTTTTCTCCGCCGACAGCGCCGCTCGCGCATCGTCCAGCGCCTGCAACGCCTGACGGCAATGTTGCAGGTAAATCCGCCCCTCATCGGTCAGCCTCAGTTGGCGGGTGGTGCGCTCGAACAGGCGAGTGGCCAGCGAAGCTTCGAGCTTGAGCAAGCGGGCGCTGGCGGCGGCTGGTGACAGCCCCAGCTTGCGCCCTGCAGCTGAGAGCCCGCCCAGTTGGGCTGCTTCGACAAACAGGCGGATGGCTTCCAGGTTATCCATCATTGTTCCATTATTTTTGAAAATCCATCAAAGATTAGCCTAATTATCAAATCCAGGCAGCGGTCGCAGACTGAGTCCATCCACTTCATTTGGCTCAGGAACGCTCACCATGACGACCCCTTCAACATTGTTTGAACCCATCGCCTTCGCCGGCCTCAATGCCCCTCACCGGGTGGTGATGGCACCCATGACCCGGGCGCGCAGCAGCCAGCCCGGCGACATCCCCAACAGCCTCAACGCGCAGTACTACGCGCAGCGTGCGTCGGCGGCATTGATCGTGACCGAGGCGGCGCAGATTTCCCCTCAGGGCAAGGGTTATTCCTTTACCCCCGGCATCCACACTGAAGCGCAGGTGGAAGGCTGGCAGGGCGTGACCGAGGCGGTGCATGCCGAGGGCGGTCGTATCTTCCTGCAACTGTGGCACGTCGGGCGCCTGTCCCATCCGGACTTCCATCAGGGCGCACTGCCGGTGGCGCCGTCCGCCGAACCCTTTGAAGGACAGATCTGGAAAGTCGACCCGGTCACGGGGCAGGGGGGCATGTTCGATAGCCCGACGCCTCGCGCGCTGACCAAGGCTGAGATCGCACAGATCGTCGACGACTTCCGTCAGGCCGCACGTCGGGCAATCCGGGCCGGTTTCGATGGCGTGGAGATCCATGGCGCCAATGGTTATCTGGTGGATCAGTTCCTGCGCACCACATCCAATACGCGGACCGATGAATACGGCGGCTCGCGCAGCAACCGCCTGCGCTTTCTCAAGGAAGTGGTCGATGCGGTCAGCGATGAAGTCGGGGCCGAACGCACGGCGATACGCCTGGCCCCCTTTCTGACGGCCCGTGGCATGGCCTGCCCGGACATTCTCCCGACCATACTCGAAGCGGCCGAATACCTGCAGGCCAAGGGCATCGGCTATCTGCATCTGGTCGAAGCGGACTGGGACGATGCACCGGTGTTCACCGAGTCGTTCCGTCAGGCGATCCGCCAGCGTTTCACTCGCCCGATCATCGTCGCCGGCAATTACGACCGGGCGCGCGCCGAGTGGGTCATTGGCCAGGGCTATGCAGACCTCGTGGCGTTCGGCAGACCCTTTGTCGCCAATCCGGATTTGCCGCTGCGCCTGGCGCAGGACCTGCCTTTAGCCCCGCTTGATCCTGCCACGCTGTTCGGCGGCACGGCCAAGGGCTACAGCGATTATCCCTCCATCACCTCGGAAGCAACCCCATGCGCTCGTTGATCACTGGCCTGTTGGCCGCCGCTGTCACTGCTACGGTTCTGGGCCAACAGGCAGTCGCCGCAGAACCCACGCTGGTTACCCCCAAAGTGCTGATTGCCGATCCCGGTGCCAAGCCTGAACAGGTCCAGGCGCAGACCCTCGCGGCACGGCGTTACGCAACCTTCTGGTCGTCCGGCGACCCGGCGCTGGCCCGCCTGGCACTGGCGCCTGACTTCATGGACCGCGCCTTGCCGCCGGGACGGGCACAGGGCATCGCCGGGCCCCTGGCGGCGTCCACGGCTTTCCACGCGGCCGTGCCCGACCTGAACTGCGAAGTCCAGCAGATGATCGTCAGCGGCGATCGGGTGGTGTCGTTCCTGCGTTTTACCGGGCACTTCACCGGTACGTTCAACGGTGTGAAAGGCCAGGGTCAGGCGGTGAATTTCATTGCCACCGACATCTACCGCATCGCCGACGGCAGGATTGCCGAAAACTGGCACCTGGAGGACAACCTGACGTTCCTGCAGCAGATTGGCGTTATCGCTCCATGACATAGGTGCCAGGGGGAGGGCAGAGGGGTGGGTACTTGCGCGAGCCGAGCTTCTTCGGTGCCGGCCGGCTATCGATGGCGTAGTACTTGTTGAGTTGCGGCGGTGACATCACCAGGGGCCGGGCATAGATATTTTCGGGGGGGCGCGAACTGCAGCAGCTCGAACATCTCGTTGCGAAACACCACTGCGCCCTTGGCCGTGGCGATATTTTCCCCCCACCTTGAACGGCGCACGGTCGACCTGTCTCGGGAGCTCGCGGTTGGTCAGCATATCCTCGCCGAACTGGCGGCTGCCACGAACCCAATCGCTGGAAGGTGCTGAGTCGCTCGATGTTCCGGGCTTCATCGACGCCTATGATGCCGCGGCGGGTGAGGGAAGAAAGCAAATGATCGACCTGCTGTCTCGTGCTGTCGGCGCGATTATTTTGTCGCGTGCCTGCCCGGATGATTTCGCGCTGGCGGATGAGGTCCTTGAGATGTGCCGCGCTGAAATGTTTGCGCCGTTGCCGGTCGATGAAGTGGAAGCGGTTTAGAAGGGCGGCTCAGTCGAAGTGTGGTTTTCGGTGGAACTTCGATTTTGATACTCGGAGCCGACATTCAACTTTGGGTCAAAGGCTGTGGTTCATGAATGGCTACTTTGGGCCGCTTTTTGCCTGTTGCGAGAGGCAGAAAACGGCTAATAGCGGCCTGTCGACGACCTCAGCGGTTTTCACGTTGCGACATCGCGATGCACCGTCAGGCGGTGAGCGACCTCAATGCGTAATGAGCACGCAGCTCTGACTCAAGGATGTACGACCCAAATGGTTCATCATGCGCTGTCTATCCGGAAGCCTAGAAGCTACATTTTTCAACGCAGAATCAGTGTGGGCCGCTGGGTGCCTAGCCTCAACGCGACCAAGTTGCCCTTTCAAATCCCTTTTGCCAGGCGAGCGGTAAGTTCTAGCGCCTGCGCCCGCAGCGCCTCACAAAACAAATCTACTGCTGCTGAACCCGGTCTATGTTCGGGGCGTATCAACATGACCGAATAAGGGACGCTAACGCTCAGCCGGCGAATCGACAGCCCACTGTGCGCTGCTTCTAGCCCGCTCAATGGGTTGATAATCGCCACTCCTAGCCCTTGCTTGACCATGGCGCATACCGATGCCGCGCTAGTCGTCTCGATGATCGTGCGCCTGTTCACTCCCGCGGCTCTGAAGTGCTGATCCAACCGTTGCCGGTAGGTATCAAGGCTCGCCAGATTGATGAAATTCACCTCGTGAAAGTCGCTCAGCTCCAGTTGGGGCTTGTTCAACAACGGGTGTCGATCCGGTAACACACAAACCAAGCCAGCGCTAAATAGGAGCTCTCCTTGCGCACCTCGTGGCACTTGCTCGACTTCAGTCAAGCCAAGGTCATGCTGCTGTGCCAGCAGTGACTCTTCCAGCAATGGCGACTCCTGTGCAGTGATGCTCACGCTGACACCCGGGTGGCTCTGATGAAACTGCTGGCACACCTCAGGGAGCAAGGCATGAGAGAAGAGCGGCAGGGAAGTAATAGCCAGCCTGCCATGTTCAAAGTTGCGGATCGCCTGGGCGAATCGATCAATGCGCTCCAGGCCGACGTAGGCCCGCTCGACTTCCTCAATCAGCAGCAACGCCTGCGCCGTCGCTAGCAGGCGCCCCCCCTCACGGTCAAACAGGCGCAGCCCAACAACCTGCTCCAACCGAGCCAGTTCACGGCTAATAGTCGGCTGTGACGTGAACAGCAGTCGCGCAGCATTGGTAACGCTGCCGGCAGCCATGATAGCTCGGAATATTTCGATATGGCGCAGCGATAGCTTCATGGAAAGACCAGAAAGGAAAAGACTGGGTATATCAGATGTGAATCGATTAAAGAAAAAAAGCTATTTTTATGAAACTTTTACTCAGTTCATGCTGGTCGCATTCCTGTAACGAGGCACGCTCATGAATGCTGATGCACCTTTTGAATTATTAGCCGCTGCGGTTCGCCGTCATGGTTCGCCACTTTGGGCGTATGACGCCCGGACGATTATTGATCGAATTGAAAAACTGCGCGGCTTCGATACGGTGCGCTACGCGCAGAAAGCCAATCCCAATCTGCATATTCTTCGCTTGATGCGCGAACGGGGGGTGGTGCTCGATGCGGTTTCTTGGGGGGAGGTGGAGCGTGCCTTCGCGGCGGGAGCGTCGGTGGATGGCGATCCAGCGGGTGTTGTGTTGACGTGTGACCTGCTAGATCAAACGACCTTGGCCCGGGTAATCGAATCAAGGATCGAGGTCAATGTCGGCTCGATCGATATGCTTCGGCAGTTGGGGGAGCGATCGCCAGGGCATCGGGTCTGGCTCCGTATCAATCCCGGGTTCGGCCATGGCCACAGTCGCAAGACCAACACGGGAGGCGAAAATAGCAAGCATGGTATCTGGCACGAACAACTGGAAGAGGCACTCGACTGCATTAGCACTTGGGGTCTGCACCTGGTAGGTGTCCATATGCATATTGGCTCGGGCGTGGATTACCCGCACCTGGCGCAGGTAGCTCAGTCGATGACGGACCTCATTGCTCGGCTGGACCGGAACATAGAGGCCTTCTCCCTTGGTGGAGGTCTGGCTACACCGTACACAAGTACCGACAAACCGGTCGATATCAACCTATATGCCCGGATTTGGGCCGCTGCTCGGGAGAAAATCGAGGCAATCCTTGGCCATGCCGTACGCATGGAGATCGAACCTGGACGCTTTCTGCTGGCAGAGTCGGGTTACCTCGTGACCGAGGTTCGCGCTGTGAAGAAGGCAGGTGGCAATACCTTCATTCTGGTCGATGCCGGGTTCAATGACTTGATGCGGCCCGCCTTGTACGGCTCGTACCATCGCATGACCTTGCTCGACGTTGATGGCCTACCAGTGTCTCGCCCTTTGCAACCCACCCTGGTGGCCGGCCCACTCTGTGAGGCTGGTGATGTGTTTACTCAGAGCGAACACGCGTTGGCTCCCCAGGACTTGCCGCAGGCCAGGGTCGGCGACCTGCTGGTGATTCATGATACGGGCGCCTATGGTGCTTCCATGTCTTCGAACTACAACAGTCGCCCCCTGTTGCCGGAGTTACTGATCGAGAACCAAAGCTACCGAATGATAAGGCGGCGGCAGACCGTCCAGGAACTCTTGAATCTGGAGTTGTGCCCATGAGGCGTTCCATCATTGACCATCTGGTCATCGTGTCACCGACACTAGCGGCAGGCGCACAACTGGTCGAAAGGCAATTAGGGGTGAGCATGCAGCAGGGTGGCAATCATCCCCGCATGAGCACTCATAATCTACTTTTACGATTAGGCGACTGTTTTTATCTCGAGGTGATTGCGCCCGACCCCTTGGCGCCGAAACCCAGGAGGCCCAGGTGGTTTGGGCTTGATAAACTAAACGCCCAAGCATCTCCACGTCTGGCCCACTGGGTCGCGCGCACGGAATTTCTGGATGCCGCAGATGAAGAGCTACAGAGTGCTTTTGGTGTTATCGAACCGATGAACAGAGGCGAGCTGTCGTGGAGTATTTCCATCCATACAGACGGACAACTGCCGCTGGATGGAGTAGTGCCCAGCCTGATCGACTGGGGCGACTCGAAGCCACCGGCACAGAGACTTGACGAGAAGGGCTGTCAGTTGCAGCGTCTTGAGATTTTCCATCCCGAACCGGGTGCTGTCGAGCACCATTTGGAAATGATTGGCTTCTGCGGCCCGGTCAAAGTCATACGCAATGACCAATATGGTTTGCGGTCTTATATTGAGACACCGGACGGTCTCAAAATACTGTAGCGAAGGGCCGCTTCTGGTTTGCTCAGCCGAAGCTGCATCTCCTCCAATACGTCGTCTAACCCCGGTCCGCCACCACCGACAGCGTTTCCGACGCTATCGCCTCGCGGGCCTGCTTGGCCATTGAACTGAGTTGATCGCGGTCGGAACCGACGTTGGTCACCTCATGTGCAACGATCAAATGGTGCTGAGTATCGACCGCTGTCTGCACGTTGTAGCCGACGATTCCCGTGCCGCGCGTCATCATGGAGCGAGCGTCTGGGTCGGTCAGTGAGACCTGTTTATCCGGCGATTCATTAAGCTGGATTTCGATCGCTTGAAGCGCCTTCATTTGAGTTTTGAGCTTGGCGATTTTCTCTTCCAGACGCCCGGCACTGGGCTCGGAAGCTGTGGGTTCTTGCCGATCGGCAGCATCGAGTGCCGCCAGGGAACGGTTGATACTCGATTCAATTTCTTCCATGCGCCGCTTCAGTTTGGCGCTGGTGAAATTGCGGTCACGGTTGTTGACGGCTTTGAATTTACTGCCAACGATGGCGACCAGATTTTCTCCAAACAGTCCCAACTGCTGACACAGCACAACGAACTGGCGACAGACGCCTCGGATGGCCTTGCTATTGTCTTTTCGGAAGTGGGCGATGGTCTTGAAATCCGGCATCAAACGCCCGGTCAGCCACATCAGCTCGACGTTGCGTTGAGCTTCTCGCTCCAGCCGTCGGCTCGACTGGATGCGGTTGAGATAGCCGTAGATGTAGATCTTCAGCAAGATCTCGGGGTGGTAAGCAGGCCGACCAGTATCGGCTGGAATGGCACCTTCAAAACCCAGACTGACCAGGTCGAGTTCGTCGACGAAGACGTCGACGACGCGCACCGAATTGGTATCGCTGACGTAGTCGTCGAGGCGCTCGGGAAGTAAGGTGCCTTGGCCTCGATGTTCACCTTGAATGAAGCGCTTCATAGGCGATCCCTGCGATGAAATCCTTAGAAATCATAGCAAGGGTTTTCGGGATGGATAGATACTCAATCGTAGACTTATTGAACCAGTTGCCGGATCCCTAGAGATAAAATCAAACCACCGCATAATCGATCAATAGCTTTTTTCCTCCTTCGATA
This sequence comes from Pseudomonas mohnii, assembly GCF_900105115.1. NCBI lineage: Bacteria > Pseudomonadati > Pseudomonadota > Gammaproteobacteria > Pseudomonadales > Pseudomonadaceae > Pseudomonas > Pseudomonas mohnii. The sequence continues at coordinate 883,279 of NZ_FNRV01000001.1, read as the reverse complement.
CGCTGAAGCGATCTCAGGTTGCGAAAGAGCGATTGCGACCACTCCATACCAAGTCATCGAAACCACCACTACGACTGCTAGCATCGACAAAAACGTGCTTGGTGAAACGTGGGTGGGGGCTGCCGCTGAGAAAATAGCGGCATAGAACGCCATGGATTTAGGGTTGCCAATGTTCGTAACGACCCCCTGAATGAATGACTGCCGAAAGTTTCCAACGACAGCATTATTACCGGGGGCGCTCTTCCCGGCCTTGAGCAGCAGTCGGAATCCAAACCACATCAGATAGGCTGCCCCCAGAACTTTTACGATCAGCGCCGCCCAAGGGAATGCAGCAAATACAACGCCGATTCCTGCGATTGCACAGGTGGCCCAGAATAAATTGACCAATACGATGCCTGCTACCAAGGTCAAAGCTTCTGACCGCGTAGCAGCTACCGCTTTGTGGACTACTGCAACGAAATTTGGACCTGGAATAACGACACCGGCCAGGTAAACCAAAAAGACTGTCAAAACGGCGGGACCATCGATCATGTGCATTCCTTTGCGAGTGTTGTGGCCGGGGATGGTCATCATTCAGTTAAGGCCGCTCGCGGCTTCAACGTACAACGAAATAAAAATTCGATACAGGGCTTTTGAGGCTAGTGGTGTTTTTACACACTCTAGGCCCAAAGCAGCCGCTTGCAACCGGCAACTTCCAAACTGAAGCAGTCAACCGTCGATCAATCTCGCGGTATCTGGCCAGTCAGATATCCAATGCTCTTGAGAAAAACCCTGGTATCCCGATTAGACCGCAGGCGAACGACGCGGCAAGTTGCTGGCGCAGTCGTCACGAGTTGCTGCATCTTGACCCGCGCCGACTTTTTCGTCCGCCACATGAATCTAAAAAACTCTGGCAGATTCGCCAGCAGTTCGGGGCAGTTCTCCGGCAAGTCTGGCCGAGACTGCCCGCGCTGAAGCAGCGTTCTGAGCAGTACGCGCCAGAATCGAAGCTTGGCCGAACGATCAATCCATATCAAAAGATCTGCGCGGGCCAACCGGTTGGCCCAAGTGGTTGAATGGCCGCCTTCGAATATCCAGCGATCACGGGCCTCGACCTCGTGACAAAGCTGTGTCTTCTCGTCCCAGCTTCGTTCGACCCACCCAGGCTGCCAGTGAATAGTGTCTATATGAACGACTGGCAAGCCCGTGCGCAGGCCAAGCTTACGTGCCAAAGTGCTTTTGCCCGATCCAGGCTGACCCACAATCATCACCCGTTGCATCGAAGCTCCTTCTCACTATGCACGCCGTTTTTTTGGGGGTGGCGATTTTACGTCAACGCCACACTCCGTCAACAACAAGCAGTGAGCGCGACAGACTACTCACGGCCATTCGGCTTAGTGAATAGCATTACGCCGATACGGGGTTTTTTGTTTCGACAGACTCAATCATGGGTGCGTTCTGCACTCAGGCCGAATCTGCATCAGTCTCATCAAACGTCTGTTTGTCGAGATTCAAGACCTGGTTAATCACGTCCTGAGCACTCCCCGTGCCTTCTGCGGTATGGGTCTTGTAGTTGAAGTCGAGTGCTATCCAACCCTGCAACTTCGCCTCATAACTATCAGGGTACTGAGCCTGCTCAATAGCGGGCAAATCCTTGTAGTGTTCAAGCGCTGCAGTAAAGAATTTCGTCAGCTTCCCGGTTCCGTTATATTCCGCCATTGCATTGGCAACAACTTTCTGCCGCCAAGCATATTCCTGATCGAATGACTCACTCAACGCCGCGCGGCGCTCATTAGTCGTAAAACTCCCACTGTCATCGTAGATAATCAATGAGAGTCGATCGCTAGACATACCCGCGAATGGGTTTTTACCGCTGCCATTGACGAATTGCGTCGCATTTTCCGCACGTGCCAATAACTTAGGGTCCTGAGTGTCAGGTACTTCAGTATCATTGGCTTTTTTGTTGGCAAAATAACCATCACCGGAAATCTTGCTCAAAAGCTCACTCGCTTTCGCACCAAGCTCTTTTCTGCTTAAACTCGAGTCCCTTGCCGCCGCACGCGCGGCACTCTCACTCAACTGCAGAGAGAGCGAAGAAAGGCTACTGGTATCTTTCTGGCTGCCAGAAGCAGCGTTTTCAGTTGTCACCTGACTTTTCGTCAGCGATTCATTTTGGCTTACTGTCACACTGGAAACCTGCGTGCCAGAAAGTGTATTTGAGTTTATTGAAATGACCAATGTAACGTCTTCCCTGTTACTAACAGCTATCGTCCCTGGGTCTGTCAGGACTCTGGATTTCTATTCCTGAACGAACTCAACGGCCTCGCTTTCTTGCGTGAGGCTATGGCCCCACAAAGCGTTCAATACCGGGCAAAGTAGCATTGTGGTGGGCGATAGCCTAGTCAACTCAAACGCTGCCCTCACGTTCGATCACCAGAATCCGCGCTTCTCCACGAGGATGCGCAACATGTTCGCATCCAACCCCTGCGAAAACTTCCTCACCATCGTTGACATGCCACTTATTTGGCTGGTCGGTCCAGTGTAGGCGGACAGTGGTCCCATCCATGTTAGCTATGTCGTCAGCCTCCCAAGCGCGAGTGGCGGTGAAATCTTTGCTACGAATAACTCTCATCGATCGCGGTTCTTGAACAGGTAGTATTTCTACCAATCTATCAGAACCTTTGCCCCGCCACTGTTGGCCGAAAGTGGTCGGTCACGACTGGAAGCTTCGGGCCAGTAGCGGCCATTCGCTTAATTGAGTTTCAACCGCCTTCAGCCAGGACTATGGCGACGTAATGAAGCCCAATTGCGGATCAAGTGACGTTGTCAGGACGGTGTGTTGCCCGGACGATTACAGCCTTGGAGCCAGATTTCACCATAAAACCACTAATCCCCTGGCAGCAGTGATTCAAATGCACTTTTAAGGCAAATTAAGTCATTTCCAGACCTACCTGGCTCACTCCTCACTCTTTAAAGTGCAGCGATTATTCAACTATCGGTGTCTTTTATGAATCTATGGTTTCGGCTTCTGTTCATGCTACTCCGCCGACCGTGGCGCAACCCCGCAAAAGCTCTGGGGTCAACCGTCATCCGAATGCGCGTATGGCCTCTAGATCTTGACTTCAATCGACACGTCACCAATGGCCGATATTTCACACTCGCCGATGTCGGACGTATGGATTTCGTTCTGCGCAGTGGTGCGTATCGAGTGGCTATTAGAACGAAAGCGCTACCCATCGTAGGGGACACCTGGGGTAAATTTCGTCGTGAGCTCAGGCTGTTTGAAACGTTTGAAGTCCACACCAGAATGCTGGGCTGGGACGACAAATGGAGCTTTATGGAACATCGGTTTCTGAGCAAAGGACGGGTGATCGGAGTTGTAGTCATGCGGGGTCTATTTCGCTCATCTAAAGGGATTATTCCACCAGGCGAATTTGTTCGGGAGTTGGGATTACTCGAAAAGTCGCCAGCGATGCCGCAATGGCTGACATCGTGGTCGGCTAGCTGCGATGCGATGAGTGGCCAACTCAGAGAAGAAGAAAGCATCAGCGATCAGCCGTCCAGCTAACCTGCTGGTGTTAAGAGCCCCCACTCAGTGAGTCGCCCCGAGTTTCGTAGGCGCCTTCATGCCTCAATGGAGGTCGTCTGAACCAATGAGGACAGTCCGCTTTTGGCTGATTTCTGCCTGTTAGTGATCACTCCGGCGTCATCATCACCGCCAGCGTCATCTTGCTGAGCCTTTCGTTCTGGTCGATCACTTCCAAGGCGCCGCGCACCCTGTCGGGCTATGGCGACCAAGGACTAGTCGCACTGGCGGCGTGCCAGGTCAATGTAAGGAAATTTTCGCGTTGAGGCTGAAGGGCTGCAATCGACCCAAGCGGACGCTCAAACTGTTTGAAAAAAAACGCATTCCGCCATCGTAATTGACAGCAATTGCGATGCAGCGTCCGATTAGGGCTCCATAGTTGGCTATAGGGTGTACCATCAAGCCCTGTCCATCAGATATTAGTCAGTCATGTCCACGCTAAGCGAAGAGAGCCGTCAGATCGTAGCTTCTCTGGCGCACCGTGTTGGTCCTAATGTTGACACTGCAAGGATCGCTCAGGCGATCGTTTCCACTTTGCAGGATATGAACGCGGCCCTTACGCCAATCATCGGCCAGCAAGGGGTTGTCGCGCTATACCGCCGCAGTCTCCATCTGTGCGTCTCCGTACATCCACGGTTGGCCGACACCTATGACAGTGTGCAGGCTGCGCTGGATCTGAATGCCCTCAAGTCAGTACTCGTTGAACAAAGCGAAACCGATGCACTGTTTTTCGGTGAAGTATTGTTGACTACTTTCTACGAGCTGCTGACCACGCTGATCGGGCCCTCGCTCACCGCACGATTGCTTCGTGATGTGTGGGAACCTTCTTTGAGTGACACCCCCTCGCAGGAAAATTCGCCATGAGCACCAAAGTGACTATCAACCGCCTGGCCACCGGTGTGCCAGGTTTGGACGAGGTGCTGGGCGGAGGTTTGCCGGAATTTTCGTTCAACCTGATTGCCGGCCCGCCTGGCTGCGGCAAGACCACCCTGGCACATCAAATGATGTTTGCCCTGGCGACGCCCGAGCGTCCGGCGCTGTTCTTTACGGTGTTGGGTGAACCGCCGCTGAAGATGCTGCGTTATCAGCAACAGTTCGATTTTTTCGACAGCGAAGCGATCAACCACTCGGTCCGCTATATCAACCTGGCGGACGACACGCTGGCGGGCGATCTGGACGAAGTGCTGCGCCGGATCGTCAACGAGGTAGAGACGCATTCACCGGCGCTGGTGTTTGTCGACTCGTTCCGTTCGGTGGTGCTGGCCAGCCAGACCCAGGACAACCCCAACAACAATCTGCCGCAGTTCGTTCAGCAGTTGGGCATGTTGATGACCACTTGGCAGGCAACAACCTTCCTGATCGGCGAATACTTCAACGAAACCGACACCAACCCGATTTTCACCGTGGCCGATGGCCTGATCTGGCTGCGCCAGAGTGTTCAGCGCAACTCCATGGTGCGCAAGATGGAAATCATGAAGATGCGCGGCCAGCCGACCCTGCCCGGGTTGCACACCTTCCGCATCGCCACCTCTGGCATCAAGATTTTTGCGCCGGCTGTACTCAGCCCTGTTGAAGCGCCGCTGGAATATCCGCTCCAGCGCCTGAAAATGGGCGTGCCGCAGCTCGACGAGATGCTGGGTGGCGGTCTGCCTCGGGGGTACTCATTGCTGGTGGCCGGGCCGTCGGGGTCGGGTAAAAGCATTTTGGCGTCCTCCTTCCTTGCGGAAGGTGCGCGCAATGGCGAAACCGGCGTGATCGCGGTGTTCGAGCAACGGCCTAATCACTCGCAGAACGCTACCCTCGCTACGTTGATTAATAACGGTCAGGTCGGCCTCGTGGATAGCCGTACCCCTGATTTGTCCATTGATGAAATCGTGCATTTGCTGTTGAGCGAAATTAGCCGGTTGAAAGCGACCCGCGTGGTCATCGATTCGTTGTCGGGGTTCGAGCTGGCCCTGGCACCGACGTTCCGCGAAGATTTCCGCGAATCGCTGTCGCGTATGGTCACTGCCCTGACCAGCGTCGGCGTCAGTGTGCTGATGACGTCGGAGCTGGAAGATCGTTATACCGATCTGCGTTTCAGTCCTTACGGCACGGCCTTTCTCACCGACGCCATCATTGTCCAGCGCTATATTGAGGTGGAAAGCCGTCTGTTGCGCATCATGGCCGTCGTCAAAGTACGGGCGAGCGCTCATTCGGATGAACTGCGCCTGTACCGGATCGACGATCACGGATTACAGATTGGTGAAATGCTGTCGGACCAGGAAGGCCTGCTCGGCGGACGACCTACCAGACGGCATTTGGGCAAAGATGACAGGTGAATAAACCATCATGAATGAGGCCAATGGCAAGAACGAGCAAGCGCTGGCCACCGCCGCTCGTGAACTGTTCCTGCTTGGCCAGAAGACCGTCGAGGCGCGCGCAGTGCTTGCGGCGCTGCATAAAGAGCTGAACGACGCCAACACCCTGCTCGCCGATAACCAGCAGGTCGAGCAACTGATCGAGGCCAATCAGCAATTGGTGCTGGCGATCCTGTTGGCGCAGTCCGATGCGGAAACACCAAAGCGCACACAGGAAGAGCAACGGCTGTACCTGGAAATGCGCGAAGCCAATGAGCAATTGGTGATCGCCGCGCTCAGCGCGCAACACTTGCAAGCGGCTGCTGAACTGGCGCTGGAACAGCAACGCAAAGTCCTGACGGTGGTGGCCCACGAGCTGCGCAATCCCCTGACGCCCATCAGCATGATTGCCGGTCGACTGGTGCGGGTGCCCAGTGAGGAGTTGCCGCGCATGCAGAAGCTGATCGAAGGTCAGGTGCAGCACATGTCTCGATTGGTGGAGGATTTACTCGACGTTGCCCGCGCCAGCACCGGCAAGTTTCATCTCGATTGCAGCCTTGTCGATATGACGCAGATCATTCATGAGTCGATAGACATCTGTGCCCCCGTCATGATTGCTCACCAGTTGCATTTCAGCGCAGAACTGCCTGACTGCGCGTTGATGGTGAACGGCGATCCTGTGCGGCTGACTCAGATTCTCGGCAACTTGCTGGGCAATGCCGCCAAGTACACCCCGGCGGGCGGCGCTGTCAGCCTTTCAGTCACTGCCGAAGACGGTGTGTTGGTCATAAACATTCGCGATACCGGCATCGGTATTACCGCCAAGGCACTGCCGTTCATCTTTGAGCCCTTTGTGCAAGACGTCCACGCGGTGGGGTTTAACGGGGCAGGTCTGGGCATTGGTCTGACGGTGGTTCGAGAGTTGATCGAGGCCCATGGCGGCACAGTCACCGGCCAAAGCGCCGGAGATGGCAAGGGGAGCGAGTTTGTGGTGACGTTACCGTTGGTCAGCCATTAACTTCTGATTGGCGCCATCTGGCTGAGAACCGAAAAACTGGAGGTTTGGCATTTGGAGACTCAATTTCACAGTTTTTTGCAAGTTTACTTCTGTGGTTGCAGAGCAAGGGCTGTCCCGGGAACTTAATGGGTAGAGCTCATCGCGAAGGTAAGGCGCTTTGATTGAGAGCCTGATTGAGAGCCTGATTGATCAGCCATTTGAGCCTAACAATTTTGCCATGAAAGAAAACCCCTTCATCGTTCTACACTTATGTCTTTGTATCATATGGATCGCGACAGTCATCTCGGTGGTCGATTGGCTCAGTCCTGTAACACGTTGATCGAAACCACCTGGCTCCCTCAGTTGAATGTTCCCAGCTACAAATGACTCCTGTTGGCCGACCTCTGCCGGTCACGAAAGGCGGGAGTCGGCCAAAAAGCGGTCTGTTGCAAATGTTCGTTCTCGTACTTCGCAGCAGACCCGCATGGCAGGATTACCCGCTGAACGCGAAGGGCGATCAGGTCCGCGCCGTATGAAAGGTGATCGCGTAGCCATCGGGATCCCTGGCCACAAAGAAGCGACCGAGTTCTGTATTCCCAACAGGAATCCAATATATAAAATTAATGAATTTTTATTATCGCTTTTTATGACCTAAGTTGATTCAAGGACATGGAGAACCGCCTTGAAATCATTACTACTCAACTCAGCTGAAAAGTTTGATAACACACGGGCCAATGAGTACGGACGACAGAGCCGTATCGCACTGGCAGGTTATGACGCCTGTCAGGACTTGGCGGCGTGCATGCTCGCGGCAAGCCTTGGCAATATGGGCTCGGCAAAAATACTGGTAGTCGGTGCTGGCGGTACGGCGCAGGAGATCATCGCGATGGCCGCGCTTGAGCCGGGCTGGCGCTTCACCGCCGTTGATCCATCTGGGCCGATGCTTGAAACCGCGAAACAGCAGTTAGCCGTGAACAACGTGCTTGAAAGAACGGACCTGCATCTTGGGCACGTTGAAGACTTGGCGGCTGATGAGTCCTACGACGCAGCCACTTTGATCGGTGTACTCCATCATCTCGATGGGGATGATGCCAAAGAACAAATTTTACGATCCATTCGGTCTCGTCTGAAACCGGGAGCTCCGCTGATTGTCGCCGGCAATCAATATGCCTATGCCAGCCAGCCGTTACTCCTCGCTGCCTGGGGGCAACGCTGGCGGCAGCACGGAGCTAGCCCGGACGAAGTGAAAGTCAAGCTGGGTAAAATTCTTCAAGGCGCTGACCCTCCACATTCTGAGGCGGCGGTTCAGAAGCTGTTACATGACGCGGGTTTCGGGGACGCTACCCGTTTTTTCAGCAGCCTGTTCTGGGGTGCCTGGTTGACGTGTAAAACAGTCTGAACAGCAATGGGAGAGGCGGTTTCTGGCCAATCCATTCATCCCTCACCTGTTCATCGAGTCGCCATGATGTGCGTCGCCTTCCATCGCGTCCTCCGGCATCTTGGCGACGACTTGCTGAACGGAAAAAGGGGACGGATTTATTTTACAGAAATAAAATCTATCCCCCTTTTTCAATGATCCAGCCGGAGTCACCCCTTGGTCAGATCAACCAACGGCGTCTGCCGCACCTCAGTCTCCCGCCCACCCTGAATCTCGCTCACCTGCTTCAAGGCCTTATCCACCGCCGCCTTATCCGCCAATAAGCTGTAGCTGATGCGGAATTGCTTGTGTTCCTTCGGCCCAATCGTCGGCACCAAGTCCAGTGGCCGCTGATAACGGCGGTTGTAGGAAAAACTTGTCCCTGGCTCCAGCCCCGTGACATAGCCCTGGCCTTGGGTATCGGTGTTTTTCCATAGGGAAAACACGGGCAGTGTCTGAGTGTTGAAACCGACCGAAACACCCAGGCTGCCGGCCTGGTTATGCAACACGGTTAACGTATCGCCCTTGGCATCGCCATACGGCACCACGTTGTAAACCGTTTCGTCGTAGTCCTTGGTCGGTGCGCGGTAGGTTTGCCAGTCGGGCAGATCGCCCTTGGCCTTGTCGTTGAACGGCGACACCTGTTTCACTGGCGCGGCGAAACGAGCGCCCTGTTCCAGGAACGGGGTGCTGAAGTTACTGTGATACAGCGCCTGGTATTCCTTCGGATAGTCACCGTTGTTGGTCAGGGTGTCGTTGAGGGCGAACACGACGCTGCCGGGTTCGGTGACCAGTTCGGTCGCGACGGAGAAGTCGACCTTCTTGAACGCCTGCTCTTTCAGTTCGCCGCGCAGGGTGATGGCGTACGGTGGTTTTTCATCGATGTGCAGGGTGACTGTGCTCGCAGGAATGTTGGCGGCCCGACCGTGCAGGGTCAGCAATTCGCCGTTGTCGACGCCGGGGTGGCCGACCCATTCGTATCCGCAGCGGGTGACCAGCTCATTGAAACCTTCCAGCCAGCCCAGACCACCGCGGCCATTGAGTTCGATAAAGGACGGATTGACCACTTCCTTGACCGGCGAATCCCAGCCCATGCGCACATTGCCGACCGAGGCCTGCAAGACGTTCATTCCGCGAGTCGGCACTACCGAGAGTTTCATCGTGCCATTATCGATATCGACGATGCTGACGCCCTCCTGCCGACCGCCGTGCAAGGTGCGCAGGGTGACACTGAAGGGTTTGTCGGTTTGTACGCCGAGTTGCTGGCTGGTGATCTGCCAGTTCTGGGCGGCTTTGTCGGTGTCGAGCAGAACGTAATCCCAGGCCATGGCGTGGGAGGCAGCGGACAGTGCGCTGAGGGCAACAAAGAGTTTAAGCGGAATCATGGCAGCAGCCTTTCTTGGAGTTGTGCCATTTTTATAGACGTGATGAAACGTTTCAGCAAGCTTAAAAATCAACAGAACATCGGCAAACGACAAGAAAGATTTGGGACGAATCGGAAAATTGAGTCGATGCCATGGCGAGCAAGCGCTTTCCCTCATGGTTCCAAACATGACGTCCGGGCGACCAGCGTCATATTCGTTGAAGATCAGCGCCCTGGGCCGGCAGTGCCCAGGGCAGATGCCTTCCTGCCGTTCACACGTTCGGTATGTGCTGCGGGCAAGATGAGGGCTTAGTGAACCATCACCTCGTCCAGTGCCTGCTCGAGGGTGCTGACCGTGCGCTCGATATTGTGCAGCTTCTCGAGCCCGAACAGACCGATGCGGAAGGTCTGGAAGTCGGCCGGCTCGTCGCATTGCAACGGCACTCCGGCAGCGATCTGTAGGCCGTGGTCGGCAAATTTCTTGCCGCTCTTGATGTCGGCATCATCGGTGTAGCTCACCACTACGCCAGGGGCCTGAAAGCCGGCTGCGGCCACGCTTTTGATGCCTTTGCCGGTCAACATGGCGCGCACCCGATCGCCCAGCGCCTGTTGTTCGCCGCGGACCTTGTCGAAACCGTAGGCTTGCGTCTCTTTCATCACTTCGTTAAATCGCGCGAGGGAATCGCTGGGCATGGTCGCATGGTAGGCATGTCCGCCCTGTTCGTAGGCCTGCATGATCTGAAGCCACTTTTTCAGGTCGCAGGCGAAGCTGCTGCTCTGCGTCTGTTCGATGCGCTCGAGGGCTAAGGAACTGAACATCACCAGGGCGCAGCAAGGGGAGGCGCTCCAGCCTTTCTGCGGTGCGCTGATCAGCAGGTCGACTGCGCATTTGTGCATATCAACCCAAAGCGTGCCTGAGGCGATGCAGTCCAGCACGAACAGGCCACCCACCGCATGCACGGCGTCGCCGACGGCCCGCAGATAGTCGTCTGGCAGGATAATCCCTGATGAGGTTTCAACGTGGGGGGCGAAGACAATCTGCGGCTTCTGCGTCTCAATGGCTGCCAGCACTTCGTCCAGAGGGGGTGGGGCATAGGCAGCCTGGCGACCCGTGTCGACCGGTCGGGCTTTCAGCACTGTGGTGGCCGCCGGGATGTTGCCCATCTCCAGGATCTGGCTCCAGCGATAACTGAACCAGCCGTTGCGTATCACCAGGCATTGCTGGCCGGTGGCAAACTGTCGCGCCACCGCCTCCATGCCGAACGTGCCGCTGCCCGGGACCACCGCAACAGCCTGGGCGTTGTAGACCTGTTTCAGGGTCCTGGAAATGTTCTTCATCACGCCTTGAAATGACTGCGACATGTGGTTGAGCGAGCGGTCGGTATAGACCACTGAGTACTCGACCAGCCCCTCGGGATCGATACTGGGATAGAGCTTTGACATGGATGACTCCTTTGGCAGAGATATCAGTGGTATCGACCCTGCCCTAAGCCCTGGCAAATGACAAGATTGCTCGGGATTGAATGGCGACTTCTCACTCAGGAAAATGCAGCTTCTACAAATGCCTCTAAAGCCTTGTCTTCCAGGATTTCGATAGAGAAGTGTCCGAAGCGCTTGGGCAACCAGATAATGCGTGTCCCGGACGGGGATTGCAGGTTCGCACGGGCCAATGGCTTTCCGTTTTCGTCTTCTGGCTGAACACCGGCGACCACCAGTTCGTCGTAGGCCTTCTCGATGTCCGGCGTCGAATAGCAGTGGCGATAAATCATCCCTTCTCCCGAGGCGTCCAATAGCTCCCTCAGGTTCCCCGCCAATGGCTGTACCAACATGAAACGCTCTTGACCGATCAGCGCAATCGCGTAGCGCACGTGCAGACCATCTCGTTCCCAAACGAGCGTTTTGGAGATCCTGGCATTGAGTATCTGTGCGTAGTAAGCACAGGCCTCTTCGAGATTATTGACCAGTACATCTACGTGACTGAACTTCAGATCCATTGCAGCCTTCCTGTTGAACCGACGTCCATGGTAAGCCGGACCCGCTCAGAGTTCGATGGATTTCATGAAGCTGTATTGTTGATGTAGAAGTGCGCCAATCCGGCGATACACCAGCGTTCAAACTGAGGTCACCGAGGGGCTGTCCATCGCTGGAGGCGAATCAAGTGACTGTCCGCTTCTGGCCGATTGCTACCCGCAATTCATCCCTCACCTGTTCATCATCTCGCCATGATGTGCGTCGCCCTCCATCGTGTCCTTGCCATGGTCGGAAAGCTGGGCGTCAAACCAATGGTGGAGCGCCGCTATCAAGGCTGGATCGGAGGTCTTGAAGAGCAATTGGGCGCCGCCTTCAATGTCGCTGTAGTCGATCTTGATTTGTCCGGGCTTGGCGGCTTTCAGTTCCGCCAGGCCGGGCATGTCCTGGCCATGGATGTGTACCGGGCCTGAAAAATCACCTTTGAGAAACCAGCAGACGCGTGAACGCCGCGACGCCCACAGGCGGCATACCGGATCAATCACTCAGTGTATCGGCCCAGGCGGGACTGCTGGAATCATGCGCCACCCTTCGGGGCACTGGCGCACATTCGGGTAGTAGCCTCGGGCGGAATCGCAGTAATACCAGTTGGCGGCGGGTGGAGGGGCGGGTGGCGCTGAAGCCGCAGCCCCGGGAGGTGGGGCAACCATCACTGGTGGTGGGCTGGCCTGGTAGTAGTACACCGGCGGGGCCGGATAGTAATAAACCGGGTAGGCGGGGTAGTAATACGGGTTGAAGACGTGCGCAGCTTGCCAGCCCAGGCCCAAACCAATGCCCAGGCCCCACCATCCGGCATCCCCGCCATGACCGCCATGTCCACCGCCGTGGGGCCCGGCATTGGCCGGTAGCGCGAAACTGGTGGCCAGCAGGATGATGCCTGCCAACAAGCACCGGCTGATCAGGCTTGATTTGTTCATTTGGGTTCATCTCGACACCGAGGGGTCAATTCGAGAATAGGAGCCGGCAGGGTGGGGCATCTGATCCACATCAGTAAACGGATAGACAAGAGAACAAGGGGATGGATGGTCAATCGCGACCTCCCTTCGATCGCTGACATCAAGGCCATATTCAGGACGGGACACAGGCCGATTCTCATGAACGTCCGCTTCGCTTCTGGCTGACCGTCAGCCAAGGGGCGTTTTCTGCCTCTCGCGACGGGCAGCAAACGGCCCTGACAGCCCGGTCTTTTCCTGTGAGTAACGTCGAGGTGCCAGGCAACAGGCTGCCAGTACAGTGACAGCACAGAACAAGGCAATTACAATTTGATTAACATCCAGCGACTCGAGCGATTGAATACCCCATGGAAAGCAAGACTGCGCGCCTCACTGTGCTCATTGATCCCGTCAAGAAAAAAGCGTTCGAGGAACTCTGTGCAGCACAAGACCTGACGTCTTCGCAGGTTGTCCGGCAACTGATTCGTGACTATCTGGCCACTCACGGCGCCAGCTATACGACCAAGAGCAAGCATGCCGTCAGTACCAAGTCATGACCCAACACTGGCCGTTAGCCTCTAGAGGGTCGACGTACCCTCTACGTGACTGACAGCTTTGGCCAGCGCGCTGTTGAAGTCGGCGTGGTAATGCTCCGGGCCAATTTCTTGCAGGATGCCCACCCTGTCGAGCTTGCCGAGCACCTTCGTATTCGCCTCGCAGAGCTTTACCACGATATTGCGCTTGTGCAGCTGCTGAATGACTTCCTCCAGTACTTGCAAGCCCGTGATATCCATAAACGGCACGCGTTTCAGACGGATAATCAACAGGCGTGGGTCTGTATGGGTCTGTGCCAGCACTCGCTCGAAGGTCTCGGCCGCAGCAAAGAACAGTGGCCCTTCAATCGTGTAAATCAGTATCCCTGGGGGCAAGTGCGCATGGCCATTGGTTCTCAGCTCTTCTTCAAGCTCGTGCTCGACGACCTGTTGTACCTCCACGGATGAAGCCATGCGACGCATGAAATGCAGCATGGCAAGAATGACACCGATATTTACGGCGATCACCAAGTCACTGAACACTGTGAGGCTGAAGGTGATGAGCAGAATAGACACGTCTGCGCGTGGGGCTCGCTGAACCATGCGCTTGAAATGTTTCAACTCGCTCATGTTGTACGCGACCACGAAAAGAATGGCGGCCAGGGCGCACATCGGGATGTTTGCAGCCAGAGGTGCCAGAAACAGAATAATGAACACCAGGGTGACCGCGTGCGTAATGCCGGCCAGCGGGCTTGTGCCGCCGTTACGGATATTGGTGGCAGTACGGGCAATGGCTCCGGTCGCTGCGAAGCCGCCAAACAACGGCGTGACCAGATTGGCAATCCCCTGACCGATCAGTTCCTGATTGGAGTCATGCTTAGTGCCCGCCATGCCATCGGCCACCATTGCAGACAGAAGCGATTCGATTGCTCCAAGCATGGCGATAGTGAAAGCCGGACCAATCAAATCGATGACGCGAGAGAGCGTGATTTCAGGCAGGCTTAACGCTGGAAGACCTTGAGGTATGCCACCAAATGCGCTGCCAATCGTGGCCACTCCCTCGAAATGAAAGGCTGACTGTATCGCCGTAGCTACCGTCATTGCGACTAGCGGGCCAGGCACCCGTTTGAGACCGGGAATTTTCGACGCGGTGACGACCAGCAAAAGACTGAGTGCAGCCAGCAGGGTCGTGGCCATATGAAGATCCGGGAGCGCCTGTAGCAAATGCCAGAGCTTTTCATGGAAGTGCTCTCCACTGATCGCCGGTAAGCCGAAAAAGTCTTTCCACTGCCCGATCCAGATGATCACGCCGATGCCGGCGGTGAATCCGACGATCACGGGATCGGGGATAAACTTGATGATTGCACCCAGCCGGGCGACCCCGAGCAATAACAGCATGGCGCCCGCCATCATCGTAGCGATTTGCAGGCCGTCGACCCCATGCTTGGCCGTGACGCCCGCCAGAATCACGATGAACGCACCTGTTGGCCCTGCAATCTGTAAGCGGCTCCCCCCAAAGAGCGAAACCAGCAGGCCGCCAATGATTGCGGTGTAGATGCCTTGCTCAGGCTTGACGCCAGAGGCAATGGCAAACGCCATGGCCAGGGGGAGCGCCACGATCCCGACTATCACGCCAGACACCAGGTTGCGGAGCCAGTGCTTTCGACCCAACAACCCCGCCTTCCATGCCTCACCTATCGCAATCACGGCTAGCTCCTCAGTGGATGCATGTGCATAATATTAACATGCAGTGATAATTTAAATACCGTGGAGCCACTGCTTCTTGCGGCTGGATATGTTGACGGTGAAAGCTCAGACGGATCTGAGCAGGCATACACTGCACATAGAGAATTTTGAGAAAGCGCGTAGCGTGGTGACAGACATGAATCGCAAAGCTGTGAAAAGCAAACATGCCGAAGGCGTAACCTTTGACACCCACTTGATCGCAAATCCGACCAATCCCAAGGAGTGGATCGTATTCTTCAAGAAGGACGCCGGGAGGAGTTATTTTTTGGTTGATGACAATGAAGAGGTCGAGTCTTTCGGGCATCTGGATGACTTGATCGCCGAACTTCGAGACTTGGGCCTCAAGACCGCTGAAATCCATATCTGACCTTTGGATGACGCCTTGGCGATGGTGACCCTCGACGTGATCAGCCAGCGTTCATCCATGGGTGATCGGTACAGGCAGGTCGAACCTGCCCCAGCCTGTTTATCTGTGTGTGCTGCATAAAAGACATCCTGCCGCGACCTGCCACCTCGGCTTGCCGCCGGGCCTCGGCTTTCGAATGGTTCAGGGGCTGAGCGCGATGGCAGTTTTTTTAGCACGGCCTTGCTTCCAATAGAGGCAAGGTGTCGAGCCGATATTGGCGCTTCAATCCAGCAGGCGCGTGAGCGCCGCGACCCCCACAGGCGGCTCTGCCGTCCAGGGCACAACGATGACTGCATGCCGGGTTTGGTCGGCGACGCGCGCCATCTGTTTGCGCTCGCTCTCCAGTCGTGCTCGCAACAACGGGTCTTGGGTGTCCGTGGCCAGTAGCGACTTGTTGACCACCCACGCAAAGGGTTCGATGTTGGCCCGGCGCAAGTCATCCTGCAGCGCTGCGGCCTGAGACACGGGCGTGGCTTCGGGCAGCGTCACGAGGATGATTTTGCTGTAGTGCGCATCCTGCAGGCGCATCAAGGGCGTGACGATGTGGTCCGAGGCCTTGCCTTCGAACGCCCGAACCATCTGGCGGTGATAGGCGCCAGTGGCATCCATCAGCAGTAGCGAGTGACCGGTGGGGGCAGTGTCCAGCACCACGAACGAGGTTCTGGCTTGAGATACCACGCGTGAAAACGCATGGAAAACGGCAACCTCTTCGGTGCAGGGAGAGCGCAGATCCTCAATGAGCAACGCTGTCTCATCTTCCGTCAAGGTCGGCGCGCGGGACGCTACGATCTTGTCCACGTATTTTTGAGTTTCGACCTTGGGGTCGATGCGGCCTACGCTGAGTCCCTGCACATCGGCGTTGAGGGTCACCGCCAGATGCGCCGCAGGATCGGTCGTACTCAAATGCACGGATTTGCCGCGCTGGACCAGGCCTAGCGCGATGGCGGCGGCAATGGTGGTTTTGCCAACGCCACCTTTGCCCATGACCATGATCAACCCGCGCTCGTCCTTGGCAAGCTCGGCAACCAGTTCCGAGAGCCCGTGATATTCGAGGTGTGATGGCGCTTGGGATGCCGGGCCTGTTGACCGGGCAGGCTGCGGGTCAAGCAGCCCGCGCAGCGCGGGCAAGCCAACGGAATCCACGGCCTTGAGCGGAATGTAGTCGACGGCCAGCGGGCGCAGCGAAGCGGGCATCTCGTCGAGCGCCTGTTGGCCAATGGCCTCGATGGCGGCAGCAATCGGGTCATTCAAGTCGCTGCGTTTGAACACGGCGTTCACGACCAGACGCTGATTTTCCAGACCCAACTCACGAAGTTCGTCGGAGGAGCGCGCTGCTTCGGCGAGCGCGCCTTTATCGGGCCGGGCCACGAGCACGACGGTGGTCAGGGCAGGGTTATTGAGTGCAGCCAAAGCCTGATTGAAAAGCTGCTCCTGCATTTTCAAACCCGAGTGCGGCCCCAGACAGGACGCCCCACGATCATTGCCTTCCAGAAATCCGCTCCACGCTTTGGGCAGGCTCAACAACCTGAGCGTGTGTCCCGTGGGAGCGGTATCGAACACGACATGGTCATAGGCTGCGCCGCCTTGCGCCAAGAGGTGGGAGAACTCATCGAAGGTTGCGATTTCGGTCGTGCAGGCCCCCGAGAGTTGCTCACGCACCAGTGCAATGTCTTGATCGCTGGCTTGCGAGCCCATTTGCTCGACCACTCTGGCTCGGTAGTCGGTGGCTGCGGTTGCAGGGTCAATGTTGAGCACGAACATGCCGGGCACGTCCGGCACCGGGACAGGCTGATTGCTCAGCTCGATGCCGAGCATCTCATCAAGGTTCGAGGCGGCGTCCGTGCTGACCAGAAGCACTTTCTTGCCTGCGTCAGCCAGCGCGATGGACACCGCCGTGGAGACCGACGTTTTGCCAACCCCGCCCTTGCCGGTGAAGAACACATATTTGGTGGGCTGATCGAGCAGTTTGATGGTTGGCTGCATGGTCACTCTGACCTCTCCTGGGGAGCACGACGGGGGATCTGAGTTTAGACCGATGCCCGGGATTAAAAACATTGTCTTATGAGCCAGGCGGAACATTCAGGGGCTTGTTGAAGCGCCCTACAACTCACTTCCTGAAAGCTACAACACCTTGCGTCGTTGCCTACGGTCACGCCAGAATCCGCCGGCTTGTGCGCCTTGGGGCTGCTCGGTAACTTGATTCGCGTCACTGCGCATCAGTGATCAGGTTTAGTCGCCCTGTGGTGTATCGAAGCGCATCTGCATCTGGATAGTCAGGTCATGTTAATGCCTGCATTTCATAGTAGTTGCGCGCAGGGCGCCTTCGGGCGCGCCGGTTTGGTACTCCCAGGTCGACTAACCTGCGTACAGCTGCCACCCCTTGTTTAGTCGCAAGTGATCACGGCTCCACGTTTTTGGGGACCGAACATGATCAAGCCTTCACCCAATCCCCCGATTTTCACAGCTGGCGGAAATCACGGCGAACCGGGTGCTGGATCAGATCGATCCGCGTGAGTAGGGCGGACACGCAAGTGGCAATCAAAATGACAGGGGCGGCATTGCGCCGCCCCGTTTCAAGTGATGGGTTTCACTTCAGGTCGAAGCGATCCAGGTTCATCACCTTGGTCCACGCCGCCACGAAGTCATGGACGAACTTCTCTTGCGCCCCGGCGGTTGCATAGACCTCCGCCAGCGCCCGCAGCTGCGCGTTGGAACCAAACACCAGATCGACGCGAGTGGCGGTCCACTTTGGCTGGCCGGTCTTGCGGTCGCGACCTTCAAACTCCTCATTGGCCTCCGAGACTGGTTTCCATTCCACCCCCATGTCCAGCAAGTGGGTGAAGAAGTCGTTGGTCAGCGCTTCCGGGCGTGTGGTGAAGACGCCATGGGCCGTTTTTCCGACGTTGGTGTTGAGCACGCGCAGGCCACCGATCAGCGCGGTCATTTCCGGTGCGGTGAGGGTCAGCAATTGCGCCTTGTCGATCAGCAGCTGCTCGGCCGGTACGCGGTAGCGCGTCTTGAGGTAGTTACGGAAACCGTCGGCGATGGGTTCGAGAAAGCCGAACGACTCGACATCGGTCTGTTCCTGGCTGGCGTCCATGCGCCCCGGCCTGAAAGGCACCGTGACGTTGTGCCCGGCGGTTCGCGCGGCTTGTTCGACACCGGCACCGCCGGCCAGCACGATCAGGTCGGCCAGCGACACTTTCTTGCCACCGGTATTGAACTCGTTCTGGATGCTCTCGAGTTTTGCCAGCACCTTCGCCAGTTGTTCCGGCTGATTGGCCTGCCAGGACTTCTGTGGCGCCAGGCGCAGGCGCCCGCCGTTGGCGCCGCCGCGTTTGTCGGAGCCACGGAAGGTGGAAGCCGCCGCCCAGGCCGTGGACACCAGCTCTGACACCGTCAGGCCCGAAGCCAACACCTTGCTCTTGAGCGTGGCGATGTCACTGTCGTTGATCAATTCATGGTCGAGCGCCGGGATCGGGTCTTGCCAGAGCAGCTCTTCGTCAGGCATTTCCGGGCCGAGGTAGCGCGAAAGCGGCCCCATGTCGCGGTGGATCAGCTTGAACCAGGCTCGGGCGAAGGCGTCGGCCAACTGGTCGGGATTGGCCAGGAAGCGACGGGCAATCGGTTCGTAGATCGGATCGAAGCGCAGGGCCAGGTCCGAGGTGAGCATGGTCGGATCACGGCGTTTGGACGGGTCATGGGCGTCGGGAATGATGCCGGCGCCCGCGCCGTTTTTCGGTTTCCACTGGTGCGCGCCAGCCGGGCTCTTGGTCAGTTCCCACTCGAAGCCGAACAGGTTTTCCAGGAAGTTATTGCTCCATTTTGTCGGGGTGGTGGTCCAGGTCACTTCCAGGCCGCTGGTGATGGTGTCGGGCCCTTTGCCGGTGCCGAAGCTGTTTTTCCAGCCCAAGCCCTGTTGTTCCAGGCCGGCCGCTTCGGGCTCGGGCCCGACATTGTCGGCAGGGCCGGCGCCGTGGGTCTTGCCGAAGGCGTGGCCGCCCGCGATCAGCGCCACGGTTTCTTCGTCATTCATGGCCATGCGGCCGAAGGTTTCGCGGATATCCAGCGCTGAAGCGACGGGGTCCGGCTGGCCTTCCGGGCCTTCCGGGTTGACGTAGATCAGGCCCATTTGCACGGCGGCGAGGGGGTTTTCCAGGTTGCGACCTTGCGCGGTACGGCTGTCCTCGTTTTTCCCCGGTTCGGCGACGAGCGGCACATCACCGGGCGCCTGCACGGGTTTGCTCTCATCTTTGCCATAGCGCGTGTCGCCGCCCAGCCATTTGTTTTCCGAGCCCCAGTAAACGTCCTCATCCGGTTCCCAGACGTCCGCGCGGCCGCCGGAAAAGCCGAAGGTCTTGAAGCCCATGGATTCCAGGGCGACGTTGCCGGTGAGTACGATCAGGTCGGCCCAGGAAATATTGCGGCCATATTTTTGCTTGATCGGCCAGAGCAGTCGGCGAGCCTTGTCCAGGCTGACGTTGTCCGGCCAGCTGTTGAGCGGGGCAAAGCGCTGCTGGCCGGAGCCGGCACCGCCACGGCCGTCACCGGTGCGATAAGTACCAGCGGCGTGCCAGGCCATGCGAATGAAAAACGGACCATAGTGGCCGAAGTCCGCCGGCCACCAGTCTTGCGAGTCCGTCATCAGCGCGTTCAGGTCATTCTTGACTGCCGCGAAGTCCAGGCTCTTGAAGGCTTCGGCGTAGTTGAAACCCTCGCCCATGGGGTCGGACAGGGGCGAGTGCTGGTGCAGGATCCTCAGGTTCAGTTGGTTCGGCCACCAGTCGCGGTTCGTGGTGCCACCGCCGGCGGCATGATTGAACGGGCATTTCGATTCAGTTGCCATGTGTGCGCTACCCTCGGTCGTGTCCATGCCGCCATCCGGCCCGGCTCAGTCGGGAAAACGGCCAGTGGAATCAATGACTCAGGCGGCGGGCCCGGCAGGTCGATCAACGGATCGTCGGGGCTGCGCGGGCATTCATGACAGCGGCAATCGATGTGCCGACAGATCACCCACGGTACGCCTGGTCGGTTTCTGACTCATTCTTGTCTCGATATCAGTCTCGGCCGGCCAGAGTGCACCGGCAGCAGCTAATGCTAGTCGCCCGTTGCCAAGTCAGCTAATAGTCGCAGTATTGGCAGGTGATAGGCGCAATCTCTCAGCCCGGCACAGAGTGTTGCAGGCGCTGCTTGGCAATGTGCCACAATAGCTGTTCGTTACGGCATCGCGATCAGGCGGATTGAATGGACGGCCTTGGTTTTCGGCACGAGCAGGATCGATACATTGCACAGCAGGTGCACATGGATCGATTGCATCAGTTGTTTCGCCAATCGGTTTCGGCGGTTTTCGGCAGTTTTCTGGCCGTGATCATGTTGAGCTGGCTGTGTTGGGATCGTTTTGATCACAACGTGGTTTTCTGGTGGATAGCCCTGCTGACGGGGGCGACGTTGATACGCATTCTGATGTTCGTAGTCTATTTCCATAGCCCGGCAGCGCTGCGCACGCCGCAGCGCTGGGAACTCAAGTATTGGCTGACGCTGGTGTTGTCCGCTGGCATCTGGGGCGCTGGAGCGTTGGCGGTCATGCCCAGGGACGACCTGTTGGCCCAGGCGCTGGTCATGTTGTTTACCGTCGGGATGTCCGTCAGTGCGGTGTCCTGTTACTCGGCCTACCGCTATATGACGGTGGTGTCGATTTCCCTGGTGCTGTTGCCTTGCACCCTGTGGCTGCTGTTCCAGCCGTCAACCCTGCAAATCGGGATGGCCGTGGCGGTCCTGGTGTTCGCCTCATTCGTGTTCAGGGCCACCAGCAGCCTGGCCAATGCGGTGGAAACGGCCTTTCGGCTAACCCGCGAAATGGAGCTGGCGCACAGCATTTCCACGCGCGCGGCACAAACCGATGAGCTCACCGGCCTGAAAAACCGCCGGGCTTTTTTCCAGCATGCCCAGCAGCTCTATAGCCATTGCCGAAATTACCAGTTGCCGCTGTGTGCGGTCATGCTGGACATGGATCACTTCAAACACATCAACGACACCTACGGGCACCAGATCGGCGATCAGGTCCTGCGACAAATGGGTGTGGTGATCGGTCAATCCTTTCGCGAGGGCGATATCCACGGTCGACTGGGCGGGGAGGAATTCGCGGTGTTGCTGCCCAATACCTCCATCGAAACCGCCCAAGGCATTGCCGAGGACCTCATCCAGTCCATTTCCGGGCTCATGACCGGCCCGGTTCACTGCATAACCGCCAGTGTCGGTGTGGCGGTCATGGTGCCTGACGACAATGATTTGCACAGTTTGATGTGCAACGCCGATAAAGCGCTTTACCGCGCCAAGGCCCGTGGGCGCAACCAGGTCGCGGTGGCCGAGTAACGCCCGGTAGCACCGGCCGGGTGCTCATCCCAGTATGAAATACACCTTGCGCACCGCCGTGAGGTTTTCCCAGGTGCCTTGAAATCCGGCGGCAACCACGAACGAAGAACCGGGGCCAAAAGTGCAACTGACACCCTGCGCGTCGGTCAGGCGTACGGTGCCTTCAAGGATATGGCACAGCTCGTCGTAATCGCATTGGCAGCGCTCCAGATGCGGGCCGGCTTCCCAGATGCCGGCCACGGCGTTTTTCTGCGGGGCCACGAAGTGGCGCCAGCTGCTGCTGCGATAGGGCGCATCGACAATGGCCGGGTCATTGACTTCGAGCTCTTTGGGGATCAACTGCGGGTTGGCGAAGTTGATCACGTGCTGGGGCAGGGCGCTGGACATGCGGATCTCCGGTTCAGGAATCGAAGCCGATACCAAAGGCATCGAAGGTTTTGAGCAACAGGTCGCGGTGACCGTCGCGGTCTTCCCGCGCCAGTGAGCGCTGCGCCAGCTTCACCCCGGCGTAGCGCAGTGGCTCTGGCGGAAAACGGAAGGGCGCCTTGGAGGTCATCATCAGTTCTGTTCGTTCCGTGGCTTCACCGGCCAGCAGGTCGAGCATGTTCAGCGCGGCAAAACGGCTGGCCGACACGCCTTGCCCGGTGAAGCCGAGGGCGTAGGCCACGCGACCCTGCATCTCACAGCCGGTGAACATCGTGGTGCGCGCGGAGGTGTCGATGATGCCGCCCCAGGCATGGCTGAAGCGCACGTCGCGCAACGGCGGGAACGCCTGGTGGAACTGCTCGGCGAGACGCTTGAAACTCGCCGGTCGTTGCGTCAGTGCTTCATCGCGGCGTCCACCGAAGTGGTAGATGGCGTCGTAGCCGGCCCAGAGTATGCGGTTGTCGGCGGTCTTGCGCAGGTAATGGAACTGGTTGCCCGAATCGGCGATGCCGTAGCGGCCGGTCCAGCCGATAGCCTGCAGTTGCTCATCGCTCAGCGGCTCGCTGACCAGGCTGTAGTCATATACCGGGATCACGCTGGAGGCCAGGTGCCCGAGCAGCGGCGGGGCGATGTTGGTCGCGAGGGCGATTTGCCCGGCTTCCATCTCGCCGTTCGCCGTGCGCAAGCGCAGACGGTCGCCGGTGTTCTGAAGTTCCAGCACCGGGCTTTGCTCGAACAGCCGAATGCCCTGCTTAAGGCAGACCCGGCGCAACTCGGCGGCCATCTTCGCCGGGTTGAGCAGCGCGTAGTTCGGTTCGAACACTCCGGCACCGTAGCGCGGTGAGTCCAGGTGCTGTGCCAGCGCGCGGCCTTCAAGCCATTCGCACTCAATGCCGAACCGGGCGTAGTTGCGTTGCATCGAGCGCAAACCCTCGACCTGCCAGGGTTGGCTCGCCAGGTTCAACTTGCCTTCGCGTTCGAACTCGACCTGCATGCCGAAGTGCTGCAGGTCGGCCGCCAACTCGTCGAGGTTCTGCCGTCCCAGGCGGATCAGTCGCTCGGCTTCCTGCGGCCAGCGTTTCAGTGCGTTGGAAACGCCATGGGAGATGCTCGGCGCGCAGAAACCGCCGTTGCGTCCGCTGGCTTCACCGCCGCAGTGGCGCGCTTCGATGATCGCGATGTTCAGGGTCGGCCAGCGTTGACGAGCCAACAGCGCCGTCCACAACCCGGTGAAGCCGCCGCCGACAACGGCCAGGTCGCATTGCAGGCTGCCCGCCAGTGGCGATGCGCTTGGCGCTTGTGCGACGGTGTCCTGCCAGAACGGGTGGGCGTGTACGTTGTCGAGCGAGTCGTGGCGCGGTGGGGACTTCATTCAGCAACTCCGGCGTTGTGGGCGGCAATGGTGGGTCAGCTGTCGGGCAACGCCAGGATCGCCCGTGCCGCCAGGTCGGTGCCGCGAATCGCCTGCATGCGCTCGCTGAACGCCTTGAGGCGCTGTTTCATCCCGTGGTCGGCCAGCAACTGTTCGAGGGCGGCGGGCAGTGCCGCCAGCGGATCGGCGAAGCGTGGCAGGTAGCGGCCGACGCCGACTTCCTCGGCGCGCGCGGCGTTGTCGTGGCCGTCCCAGCAGTAAGGGATGATCAGTGACGGCAAGCCGAAGTACAGCGCTTCACAGAAACTGTTGTTGCCGCCGTGATGAATGAACAGCTCGCATTCCTTGAGCACCGCCGGTTGGGCAAACCAGCTGTCGAGGTACACGTTGTCCGGCACGGTGGTGTACATGTCGCGGTAGGCACCGACGTTAATCAGGAAGCGATAGGGCAGGGTTTCGACCGTGCCGATCAGTCGTTTCATCATCTCGGTGTCGGCGGCCCCGAGGCTGCCGAAACTGATGTAGATCAGCGGCGCTTCGTTGTGCCGCGGAAAGTCAGGAACGATGTAGGGCGCTTCGCGGCGCACGCAGCCGTCGAGGTAGACGTAGCGTTGCGGGTCCAGAGGTTGCTGGCGTTCGTAGCGCACCGGCGTCGGCGACAGCAGCAGATTGAGCCACGGCGAATCGACGAGGAACTGGCCGGGCGGGCAGGGCGGCGTGCCGTTGCTGGCGAGAAACTGCGAAAAGCGTTCATGGGCCGGTGCGACGGCGTTCAGGTAATGCTCGGTGAAGCGCTCGCGACCTTCGACATCACTGGCCAGGCAACCGGACAGGTAGGGCGGCACGGCGGCGTCGGGGAGTTCGGTTTCCGCGCAGGAGACCATCCGCACCCAGGGGCAGCCGGCGTTGGCGATGGCCGGAAACATGACCACGTTATCGAGGACGATCACATCCGGTTTCAGCCGGCCGAGCAATTGCTGCAAGGGTTTTTCCGCTTCGATCGCGGTGTCGATGATCGCGTCCCAGGCCGGTGCCACGTAGCTGTCGATCTGTGCCAGCGGGGTCTGGTCGAAGTAGGGAATGTTGCGCTCGATGAAGCGCTCCCAATAGTGCTGGTGCTCCGCCGCCGACAATGGGCTGGCTTGCGGAATCGGGTACTCGTCGAAACCGTATTCGGCGAAGAGTCCCCGGAAATGCTCGTGGCAAATGAACACCGGTTTGGCGCCCAGCTCGCGCAGCGATTGGGCGATGCCAATGCAGTTCAAGGCTGCGCCGAAACTGGCTTCTGGAAACAGGGCGATTAATTTTTGTGTGTGCATGGCGCCGCCAGATCCAAGGCGGGAAAGTCCCGCCATTTCTGAAGATGATTTGATGCTGTCTTATTTTATAAAAAAAATCATCAAGTTTTTTGAGGCGCTTCAACGGCGGCCGAACGGGTGGCTCTGCGGGATGCCACGGTTGGCGGTTTGAGGGCGTTGCGCGGCGCTCAGACGCAGGTGCAGGCGCAGCAGGTCGGCAGCGATCTCCATTTGTCCGCGCTCGATGTGCGCGATGATTTGCAGGTGCTCGCGCAAGGCTTCCTGCAAGCGGTGCACGCTGACCGATGGCAGCAGGTTCGGCAGGCGTCGCAGGCTCTGGTGCTGGAGCAGGGCGTCGCCGATGAAACGGTTGCCGCAGCTCTGGGCCAGCAGTTCGTGGAAGCTGATATCCAGCTCGCGGAACTGCTGGATGTCGAAGTCTTCCACCGGGCGTGCAAGCAGCGTTTGCATGGCGCTGCGCAGCAAGGCCAGGCGTTGCGGATCGGCGTTGAACTGCCCGCTGAGCAGGGCTTCCGGCTCGAGAATCAGGCGGAACTTCAGGCTTTCTTCCAGCGCGGCGAGGCTGTTCAGTGAGGGCCGAAACAGCCAGGACTGGCCGGGGCCGCGCTCAATCGCCTGGCTTTCGCTCAGCTGTTGCAGGGCTTTCTGCGCCGCCGGCCGGCCGATGTCGTACCGGCGCATCAACTCGCTGATGCTGATGCTGTCACCCAGGCGCCCGGCCATGCGGTCGCGCAGGACCGAGGTGGCCAGCTCTTCTTCTTCGGCCTGGGGCAGGGCGGCGTTGAAGGCCTGGCCAGCGGGGGCCGCAATCAGGCGATAGCCCTTGCCGGCTTCATGGCTCAGCAGGTTTTCTTCCAGCAGCACTTTGAGGGCGCCGCGAATCAGGGTGCGCGAGACCTGAAAGGTGCGCGCCAGAGCTTGCTCGGCCACCGGGTCACCGGCCACCAGCCCGGTTTCCTGGGTGTGTTCCAGGATCCTTCGGGCCAGTTCCAGGTGGTTGGTGCGGGGTTTTTTCTCGGCTGTTGTGCTCAAGCGTTTTATCTCGGTTCGGTCGCTTCGGACTCAGGCGCTCATCTTATGCCATGCACCGCTCAATCGTCAGGCGCAGAAAAAAAGCGTTGACATCTTTTGAGGCTGGTCCTAATTTCTAAAAAAAAACACATGTAATCGTTTCTCTTTTTGCCGTACTGCCTTCGAAAAAACAATAAACAATCGTCGGGTGAGTATCATGAGAAAGCTGAAAGACGTGCTGTGCGTGGGGTTGGCCGTTTCCCTGGCGATCGCTACACAGGCTGCAAGCGCGAAAGACATGGTGATTTCCATCTGGGACGGCTACATGGCCCCGGATGCGCTGGACAAGTTCAAGGCGGCCAGTGGCGTCGATGTCGACAAAGCCTTGCACGCCACCAACGAAGAGATCATGGGCAAGCTCATGGCGTCTGGCGGTGAAGGGTATGACGTGGTCTTCGTCTCCTCGCCCTTCGCCGAAGTCCTGCACAAGCAAGGCCTGCTGGCCGACATCGATCCGGTCAAGGTCCCCAATCTCAAAAACCTCTACCCCGAAGCCACACACCTGGAATACGACCCCGGCAACCATTTCTCGGTGCCTTACACCTGGGGCACGACCGGTATCTGCTATCGCACCGACAAGGTGACCCCGGCGCCGCAAAGCTGGAACGACCTGCTCAACCCCAGCGACGCGCTCAAGGGCAAAGTCACGATGCTGGCCACCGACCGCTGGATGCTAGGGGCCGGTTTCCTCGCCAAGGGCTGGTCGGTCAACGACAGCGACCCCGGCCAGATCGCCGCCGTACGCGATCAACTGATCGCCACCAAAAAACGCATCCTCGCCTTTGACGACACCACCTTCTATTCCAAGCTCGCTTCCGGCGAATCGCTGATGGCGCACGCCTGGGACGGTTGGTGCAACTACGGCACCCAGGCCAACGCGGCGATCAAGTTTGTCGTGCCCAAGGAGGGTTCCGATCTGTGGGTGGACACCATGGTCGTGCTGAAAAGCTCGAAGCATCAGGACGAGGCGTTCAAGTTCGTCAACTTCATGCTGGCCAAGGAAAACCACGTCTGGGTCGCCGAAAACATCCTCTACAAAATCCCCAACCAGGCTGCAATGGCCGGTTTGTCCGCTGACCTGCTCAAGCAATACCCCAACCTGACCATCGCCCCGGGCGATCTGGTGAAGATGGAGCAATTGCGTGACCTGGGCGGCACCACGCAGAAGGCCTACACCCGGGCCGTCACCGAAATCATGGCGGCACAGAACTAAGCCCCGCACAACGCAAGCCGCATCGAACCGAGGCATGTCGTGCATGCCTCGCCACGCTCGCAAGCCGCCTCGGTCCTGAGGCGGGAGGATATGGGTAATGAGTGCTTTGCATGCTGACAGGCGTCTGTCGGCCTGGCTTCTTGCGCCCGGCTTTGGCTGGCTGCTGACTTTTCTGGTGATTCCTTGCTTGCTGGTGCTGGTCTACAGCTTCGTCGAACGCGGTGCTTATGGCGGCATCGATTGGTTGTTCACCTGGGAAAACTACCAGCGCGCCTTTGATCCGCTGTACCTGAGCATCCTGCTCAAGTCGGCAAAAATCGCCGGTCTGGCAACGGTCTTCGCGGTGCTGATCGGTTACCCGGCGGCCTACGCCATTGCCCGTGCGCCACGGCGTCGGCAAGCGGTGTTCCTGTTTCTGGTGATGCTGCCGTTCTGGAGCAACTACCTGATCCGCACCTATGCCTGGATCGTCCTGCTCAACCGTGAAGGCCTGATCAACCGCTTGCTGCAACTGTTCGGCTACAGCGGTGAACCCATCAGCCTGCTGTACACCGAAGCGTCGGTGGTGCTGGGGCTGGTCTACAACTACATCCCGTTTGTGATCCTGGCGATTTTCTCCTCCCTGTCGCGGATCAACAACGAACTCTGGGACGCCTCCAAAGACCTCGGTGCTTCGGGCTGGATGACCTTTCGCCGGATCATCCTGCCCCTGAGCGTGCCCGGCATTGCAGCCGGCGCGGTGTTTGTCTTCGTCCTCAGCATCGGCAACTTCATCACCGCCGATTTGCTCGGCGGCAAGCAGGTGCAGATGGTCGGCAACCTGATCTACTCGCAGTTCCTGACCGCGCGGGACTGGCCGTTCGGCGCGGCGCTGAGCTTCTTCCTGATCGCGATCATGCTGGTCCTGTTGTTCATCCAGGCACTGGTGGCCCGTCGTGCCGAAGGAGGCCGCCCATGAGTCGATCACCTTCCGTTGGCGGCAGCGTCCTCAATGCGCATCTGGGTCTGGTCTACGCCTTCCTCTATGTGCCGATCCTGGTGTTGATCCTGCTCTCGTTCAACAAGTCCGGCTTGCCCACCGCCTGGGGCGGGGTGTCCCTGAAGTGGTATGCGGCGCTGGCGCATAACTCGGCGATTTTGTCGGCGGCGCTCAACACCCTGATCGTGGCGCTGTCGGCGACCTTCATTGCCTGTGTGCTCGGCACCTTGCTGGCACTGGGCATCGAGATGCGTCGCAAGGGCGATGACAAGGGGCAGGTGGTCGACACCTTGTTGATGGCGCCGATGATCATCCCCGACATCGTCCTGGCCATCGCGCTGCTGAGCTTCTTCAACTTGCTCAAGGTCGGGCTGGGGCTGCACTCGATCATCATCAGCCACGCGGTGTTCAACATCGCCTTCGTCTGCGCCGTGGTGCGCACCCGGCTCAAGCATTTCGACTATTCGATTCTCGAAGCCTCGATCGACCTCGGCGCGAGCTGGTTCACCACCTTTCGCCGGGTGCTGTTGCCGGCGATTTTTCCCGGCGTGCTGGCCGGTGGTTTGCTCGCGTTCACCCTGTCGGTGGACGAATTCATCATCGCCTTTTTCAACTCCGGTTCCGGCCAGGCCTCGACCACGTTACCGATGCAGATCTACGCCATGATCCGTTTTGGCGTCACCCCGGAAATCAACGCCCTGGCGACGCTGGTGATGCTGGTCAGCATCACTGCGCTGCTGGCTTCGCAGCGTCTCAACAAGGCTCCTCGCACCCATGAATAATTCATCTGCGGTACTGATCCTGGACAAGGTCAGCAAGTCTTATGGCAACGGCCTGGCCGTCGACGAGGTGTCGCTGAACATCCGCGAGAACGAGTTTTTTGCTCTGTTGGGACCGTCCGGCTGCGGCAAGACCACGCTGCTGCGCATGCTCGCCGGTTTCGAGACGCCCAGCGGCGGCTGCATTTATCTGGACGGCAAGGACATCTCGCCGCTGCCGGCCAACAAGCGGCCGTTGAATTTGATGTTCCAGTCCTATGCGCTGTTTCCCAACATGACCGTGCGCAAGAACATTGCCTACGGCCTGGAAATGGAACGTCTGCCGGAAGCGGAAATCCGCCGCCGGGTCGACGAGGTGCTGAGCACCGCGCAACTCGGGGAGCTGGCCGAGCGCAAGCCCGATCAGCTGTCCGGTGGCCAGCGTCAACGGGTGGCCTTGGCGCGGGCGCTGGTCAAGCGTCCACGGGTGTTGCTGCTCGATGAGCCGCTGGGCGCGCTGGATAAGAAGCTGCGGGAAAAAATGCAGCTGGAGCTCAAGCGTTTGCAACTTGAAAGCGGCATCACCTTCATCATCGTCACCCACGACCAGGAAGAAGCGCTGGTGATGTCCGATCGCATGGCGGTGCTCGACGGCGGCAAGGTCTGCCAGTGCGGCAGCCCGAGCGAACTCTACGAGAACCCCAACAGCCGCTTCGTCGCCAACTTCATCGGCGTCAGCAATCTGTTTGAAGGCGTGCGTTCGGGCGAGCGTTCGGTGCGGGTTAACGGCCAGGAGCTGGTGGTCGAGACCGACGTACCCCTGGTGCCTGGTCAATCGGTGGCCCTGGTGGTGCGTCCGGAACGTTTGCAAGTGCTGACCGAAGAGGGCGGCACTTGCGCCAACCAGGTCAGCGGCAAGATCGTCGAAATCGCTTACCACGGCCTCGACACCAACGTGCATGTGCAGACGGCCCTCAGCGACAAGGCCCTGATCGTTCGCGTGCCGTCGTCGCAATTCGAATTCGCCCGTTTCGCAATCGGTACGACCATCCGCTTGGGCTGGCAGCCTCGCCATGCCCGTGTTTTGACGCGCTGAACAATAAAAGACCAGGCAGGAGTATCTCTCGATGAAACAGAAAGTGATCGCCTTCTTTCCGGAAGCCGCTTATGGCCCGGCGCTGAACTCAGTCGGTATCGCCCAGGCCTGCGAAGCGCTGGGCCACAAGGCGGTGTTCCTCACCGACCCCGGAATGAGCGGCGTGTACGCCGGCTACGGGTTTGAAGAACATATGGTCAACATGTCGGCACCGATGCCCCCCGAAGACATGGCGCGTTACTGGGTCGACTTCATCAACGGCCACATTCCCAACTTCCGCAAGTCGCCGCTGGAGCAGATCGACAACTACGTGAAGGAGTGCTGGGCCGCCATCGTCGAGACCGCCAAGTGGGCGCAAAAGGACCTGCCGGCGGTGCTGGACAAGGTCAAACCCGACTTGATCTGCGTCGACAACGTGATTCTGTTTCCGGCGATCAAGCAATACGGCAAGCCGTGGGTGCGGATCATTTCCTGCTCGGAGAACGAGATCGAAGACCCGGATATCCCGCCGCACCTGTCGGGCATGAGCATCGACGACAAGGCTGGGCATGCGCAATTTCGCCAGCGTTTCGAAGAGGTGGTCGGGCCGATCCACGACGACTTCAACCAGTTCCTGCAAGCCCACGGCGAGCAACCGTATCCGCTGGGGACCTTCTTCGAAGCTTCGCCTTACATGAACCTGCTGCTGTACCCCGACGCGGTCAAGTTCGAGCGCCGCCATCCGCTGCCGGCCGAGCGCTTCCATTACCTGCAAGGCTGTGTGCGGCACGACACCCACTATGAGATTCCAGCGTTCCGCGCCAACAACGACAAGCCGTTGCTCTACGTCAGTTTCGGCAGCCTCGGTTCCGGTGACATCGACTTGCTCAAACGCTTGATCGCGGCCGTGGGCCAGCTCCCGTATCGCGCACTGTTCAATGTCGGCGAGCACCTCGATGAGTACCCGGACCTGCCGGACAACGTGCAGATCTCCAACTGGTTCCCGCAGCCTTCGGTGATTGCCCAGGTCGATGCGGTGATCCACCACGGCGGCAACAACAGCTTCACCGAGTGCCTGTTTTTCGGCAAACCGGCGATCGTCATGTCGTACGTCTGGGACGGTCACGACAACGCCATGCGCGCCGAGGAAAGCGGCCACGGCTTCAAGCTCGACCGTTACCAATGGACCGAAGCGCAACTGGCGGAAAAACTCGCCGCGTGCCTCAACGACGAGGCCATGCGCCAACGCCTGCAGCGCACCAGCGCGCAGATGCAATCACGCAAGGGGCCGGCCGACGCGGCCGCCATTCTCGACAAGGTGCTCAACCATGCCTGATCCATCCACCACGGCGGGATTCACGCCGTACCTCGAAGCCGTCAGCACTCGCACCGACCTGGTGGACTGGGGCGTGCAGAGCGACGCCGTCGAAGGTGTCTCGCATTCAAGCGGCCGGCTGCTGTTCAAGGGCCCGAACAACAGCCCGGAAACCGGACTGTGGGTCTGCACGCCAGGTCGCTGGCGGCTGGCGATTCCCCGTGACGAACTGTGCCATTTCATCGCCGGCGCGGCCACGTACCGCCACGACAATGGCGAAGTGATCGAGGTTCGTCCCAACACCCTGGTGCTGTTTCCGGCCGGCTGGACCGGCGAATGCCACGTCCGGGAAACCCTGCGCAACGTTTACATGCTGGCCTGAGCCTGTGACCTCTGCAGGAGCGAGCTTGCTCGCGATGGACGTCAACGATGACAAGGGCTGTCTGGATAAACGCGGTGCCCTGGCGTCCTTCGCGAGCAAGCTCGCTCCTACAGTTGCCAGGCGTTAACCCTTTTTTATTGGAGAAGATCTATGACCACCCCGTTTCTGTACAACCCGCTGGAAATCACCGAAGTCAAAGACTGGGGCGTGATCCCGACCATGCTCGAAGGTGAGTCCCGTGTCTCTGGCGTGGTGCTGCACAAAGGCCCCGAAGGCCAGTCCGAATGCGGTGTGTGGATCTGCACGCCGGGCAAGTGGTTTTGCCATGTCACCAGCGACGAGTTCTGCCATTTCCTCGAAGGCCGCTGCACCTACGTGCATGAGTCCGGCGAAGTGATCGAGATCAAACCCGATACGGCGGCCTTCTTCCGCAAGGACTGGAAGGGCGTGTGCACCGTCCACGAGACCGTGAAAAAGGTCTACATGATCCGGTGAATGCCATGACAGATGCACCTGCGTCATTGCCCACCCGTGAGCACCAGCGCGCAGCCTTTCTGGCGCGCGCAGGTTACGCGGGGGCGTCGTTGCTCGCGTTGCCGGCCGACGCGTCGAGCCGGCGATATTTTCGCCTGGAAGGGGTCGGTTTGTTGCTGATGGATTCGCCGCCCCACAGCGAGCCGATTGGCCCGTTTGTCCGGGTTGCCCGTCAATTGCACGGGCTCGGATTGTCGGCGCCGGCCTTGTTGCAAGTGGATGAAGAGGCGGGGCTGGCGTTGATCGAGGATTTCGGTCACGACACCTACACCCGGTTGCTGGCGGCCGGGTACCCGGAGCGCGAGTTGTATCGCCTGGCGGTTGATGCGTTGGTGGCCTTGCATGGCTCGGCGCCAGGCGCGGAGCTGGAGGCCTACGACGCCCGGCAATTGAGCGACGAGTGCGCGTTGTTCATCGACTGGTATGCGCCGTTGTTGATCGGCAAGGAGGCGGCGCAGGCTTTGCGCGAGTCGTATCTGCAGCAGTTTGCCGATGCCTTCGCCGATGTCGCGCAACGTCGCGAAGCGCTGGTACTGCGCGACTTTCACGTCGACAACCTGATGCTGCTGCAAGGCCGCGAAGGCGTCGCGGCCTGTGGCCTGCTGGACTTCCAGGATGCGCTGGTGGGCGCTGCGGCGTACGACTTGATGTCGCTGCTCGAAGACGCCCGCCGCGACATGTCCGAAGGACTGCGTGTGGCGTTGCTCAGCCATTACCTGGTGCAGCGCCCGGAACTCGACGCCCCGCGTTTTCTTGAAGATTACCGGCGACTGGCCGCCCAGCGTCACGCCAAGGTGCTGGGGATTTTCGTGCGCCTGGCCGGACGCGATGGCAAGCACGGCTACCTGGCTCACCTGCCGCGCACCCTCGGTCTGTTTGTTCGAGCGCTGAACGCCGAAGCCCTGGCGCCGCTGCGCGAGTGGCTCGACCGGCACTTGCCGGGCTGGCGCGAACCTTTGCCCGCCGCGACCCTGGCGGCACTGCGCGAAACCCCTTATCGATTGGTTCAAGGATCCTCCCATGGCCACGTTCAACACTGACACCGCCTCACGCTTCATCAACGCCGAATACCTGCCACTGACCAGCGCGCGGGTGCGCCAGGTGCTGGACCCGGCGACCCTGCAACCGGTCGGGCAGGTTGGCCTGTGCGACGAAACCGATGTTCAGGCGGCCATCGATGCCGCAACCGCCGCGCAAAAACACTGGCGCCTGGTCGATGCGAAAAGCCGCGCCGCACGCCTGCATCAACTGGCCAATGCGATTGAGCAGGACGTGGCCTGCAACCGTGAAGTCGCACGCTTGATGACCCTGGAAATGGGCAAGCCGTTTCCCGAGGCCATGGGTGAGCTGGCCAACTGCGCGCCGATCTTTCGCTATTACGCGGAAATGGCCCGGGACGATGCGGGCAAGGTCGCCGGCACCACGCAGATCGGTTCTTTCCAGCATGTGCGCTACGAGCCCTACGGTGTCAGCGTGCACATCATGCCGTTCAATTTTCCGATCCTGCTGATGTGCTGGACGGTCGCTGCCTCGCTGGCGGCGGGCAACGCCTGCATCGTCAAGCCGGCGGAAGCCACGACCTTGTGCACCCTCAAGTTCATGGAGCATTTCACCTCACTGCTGCCGGGGCTGATGTCTTGCGTGCCGGGCGATGCCGCCACCGCGCAGTTACTGGTGAAGTCAGCGCAGACCCACGCCGTGGCCTTTACCGGCAGCGTCGCCGCTGGCCAGGCTGTTGCAGTGGCGTGCGCGCAGCAGATGAAACCCTGTGTGATCGAGGCCGGGGGCAGCGACCCGTTGATCGTCTCCCGACACGCGCCGCTGGAGGTGGCCGCTGCGGGCGCCGTGACCGCCGCGTTCCATCTGAGCGGACAGATCTGCACCTCGGCGGAACGCTTCTACGTGGTCGATGAGATCCACGACGCGTTTGTCGCGAAGTTTGCCGAGCGTACCCGCGCCTTGCGCATCGGCCATGGCCTGGAGCGTACGGAAATCGGGCCGATGGTCAGCGAGGCGGCGCGCAACAAAGTCATGCGCCTGGTCGACGACGCCCTGGCCAAGGGCGCGACGCTGGTTTGTGGCGGGCGTATACCGCCACAGCACAGCGTCGGCTGGTTCTATGAACCGACCATTCTGACCGGCGTCACCGGTGACATGGCGATCCTTAAGGAGGAGTGTTTTGGCCCGGTGGCGGCGATCTGTCGTGTCAACGATTTCGACGAAGCCGTGCGCTTGGCCAACGACTCGCCGTTTGGCCTGGGTGCTTCGTTGTTCACCACCGACCTTGCCGAAGCGATGGAGGCCGCCGATCGCCTGGAGTCGGGGATGGTCTGGGTCAACAACCCGTTGATCGACAACGACGCGCTGCCGTTTGGTGGCTGGAAGATGTCCGGCCTGGGGCGCGAGTTGGGACGTCAGGGACTGGAAGCGTTCCGCCGCTCGAAAATGGTCATCATCGATCATCAGCCGAAGATCCAGGACTGGTGGTATCCGTATGCCGACGATGTGTTCTATCGCGATCCGGCGTGAGGCGTTGACGCATTGGGGGGATTTGTCATGACGGACAACGTTGGCTGGCCGACCCTGGCGGTGATTCTCGCCGCCGGGCAGGGCACTCGCATGCGGTCGTCGCTGCCGAAGGTCATGCACGCGGTGGGCGATCGACCGCTGCTCGGCCATGTGCTGGCGGCGGTCGAGGCCGCCGGCATCGAGCAGGTGGCAGTGGTACTCGGTGCGGGTGGGCCTGTCGTGGCCGACTACCTGCGACAGGCGGCACCGACCGCGCGGCTGTTTACTCAGCATGAACAGTTGGGTACCGCCCACGCACTGCTCGCCGCCCGTGGAGCCTTGCAGGCCCACGAGCAGGGCTGTGTGTTGGTGCTGTTCGGAGACTCACCGCTGATCAGTGCGCAGACGCTTTCGCGGTTGCGTCAGGCCTTGATCGATGGCGCGGCGGTGGCAGTCGCCGGGTTTTACACCGATCAGCCTGGACCCTACGGACGCTTGCTGGTGGAGGACGGCCATTTGCGGGCTATCCGCGAGGCCAAGGACGCCAGTGCAGAGGAGTTGCAAGTCAGCTTCTGCAACGGCGGGGTCATGGGCCTGCGCGCCGACAGCTGTCTCTGGCTGCTGGAACGCATCGGCAAGCAAAACGCCCAGGGCGAGTATTACCTGACCGATGTCGTGACCGTGGCCAACGGTGCCGGTTTGCCGGTGACGGCGGTGGAAGTGGAGGAGGACGATGTGCGCGGGGTCAATGACCGCGAACAACTGCTTGCCGCCGAACGGATTTACCGGCAGCGCCAGGCAAACCTGTAGGCGCGGGCGGCCCAGGCCTTCGTTGCAACTCCGTGCGGATGCCGGGCAGTCATTGCCGCGCGCTGGTGACCCCGAGGCCGGTGTTATCGATTATCCAGACCGCCCAATACGAGACGGTCTGGAACCGGCAAATCACCGGCGTCAGCAAAAACAGCGAAGCCTGAACTCAGGCCTTGACCCAGCGTTGGCGACTCCAGCTGCTCAGCGAATCGACGGCGAACACCAGCAACAGCATGGCCAGAATCACCGTGCTGGCCTGCGCTTCCTGGAACAGGCTGAGGCTGACATACAGCATCTGCCCCAGACCGCCCGCACCGACGAAACCCAGCACACTGGCCATGCGGATATTGTTCTCCCAGCGGTACAGGATGTAGGCCAGCAGTTGCGGCAGCAGGTTGGGCAGGGTGCCGTAACAGAACGCCCACAGCGCATTGCCGCCTTGCAGGCGAATCGCCTCGGCCGGTTGTGGCGGGGTGTTTTCCAGCGCTTCGGCGAACAGGCGACCGAGCACGCCGGTGGTGTGCAGCGCCAACGCCAGGGTCCCGGCGTTCGGGCCGAGCCCGGCGGCCAGCACCATCAGCGCCGCCCATACCAGCTCCGGCACCGCACGCAGGGCATTGAGCAGCAGGCGCGAAGCGCTTTTGAACGGCCAGCCGAAGCGCCCGGCGGCGGGCAATGCCAACAGCAGGCCGAACACCGCCGCGAGCAGGGTGCCCAAGGCTGACATGGCGATGGTTTCCAGGGCGCCACGGCCGATGGCTTGCAGATGACTTGCGCTCAGGTCCGGGCTGAGAAATCGCTGCGCGTAGGCGCCCATCTGTTTCAGATTGCCGCTGGCGCCCAATTCGCCGAGGTCGATGCCCAGGTAGCTGAATGAAGCGACGATGGCGGCGCCGATGCCCAGGAGCAGCGCCAGATTGATCAGGCGATTCATGCCAGCCTCCAGCGCAGCAGGCGACTGAGTTGATCGGCAAGCAGGACCAGCACGAGGAACGTCAGCAACAGGCTGGCGACTTCACCGCTGGCGAACATGCGCAGCGACAGATCCATCTGCTGGCCCAGGCCACCGGCGCCGACGAAACCCATCACCACCGAGGCGCGAATCGCGCATTCCCAGCGATACACCGTGTACGACAGCAACTCCGCCGCGACATTGGGCAAGATCCCGTAGGCAAACGCCGCGAGCCGGCCACTGCCCGCTTGCAGCAACGCGTGGGCCGGGCGCTGGTCGACCGACTCGAAAATCTCCGCGTAGACCTTGCCCAGCATGCCGCTGTAGGTGATGGCGATGGCCAGCACCCCGGCCGTGGGGCCAAGGCCGACGGCACGCACGAACAACAGGGCCCAGACGATTTCCGGCACGCTGCGCAGGAAGATCAATAAGCCGCGCACCGGCCAGCGCAGCAATTGAGCCCAGGGGCTCGGGCGTCCGGCACGGGACGCCGCCGACAGCGACAGCGCCCGACTGGCCAGCAGGCTGGCGGGGACGGCCAACAGCAAGGCCAGGGCCAAGCCCGCCGTGGCGATGGCCAGGGTCTGTAAGGTCGCTTGCACTAATAGCTCAAGGAATTCTTCGCCGTGGGCCGGAGGCCAGAAGGCGGAGACGAAACGGCCTATCTCGCTCTGACTGTCACCCGCCAGCAGCACGCTCAGGTCCAGCTCGCTGAAGTGGATGCCCGGCCACAACAGGGCAATCGCCAGCAGGCTGAGCAGCAGGCGCGGCCCGGCGGCGGGGTCGCGGTTGTCACGCGTCAGCATCGGGGTATCTGCACGCTCAAGGGCGGCGGAGCAACCGGGGAGACTTGCAGTTGCTCGTTGGCGTAGAGCTTGTCGAGCAGATCGCGGTCGACCTGGCTGGCCGGCAGGTCGAACAGGATCTGTCCGTCGCGCAAGCCGATGATCCGAGAAAAGTGCGCCAGCGCCAGTTCCACCGCATGCAGGCTGGCGACCAGGGTGACGTTGTGTTCGCGGGCATGACGGCAGAGGACCGACAGCGTGTGCTCGGCCAGCACCGGGTCCATGGCCGACACCGGCTCATCGGCGAGCAGCACCTCGGGCGCTTGATACAGCACGCGGGCGATGCCCACGCGCTGCAACTGACCACCGGACAATTGCTGGCATTGCGTGAACAATTTGTCGCTCAGGTCCAGCCGGGTCAACGCCGCGCGAGCGCCGGGAATGTCCAGCGGATGCACCAGGTTCAGCAGGCTTTTGCCCAGGCCCCACTGACCGATCTTCCCGGCCAGTACCGCCGTGACCACGCGCTGGCGGGGCGGCAGCGGGGGCGCTTGATGCACCAGGCCGATGCGCGCGCGCAGGCGCTGACGCTGCCGGGCGGACAGCTGCCAGGCCCGTTCGCCCAGCACTTGCAATTCGCCACTGCTGGGTCGCAGCGCGGTGGCCAGCAGGTTGAGCAGGCTCGACTTGCCGGCGCCGGACGGGCCGATGATCGCCACCTGTTCGTTGGCGCCGATGTGCAGGTCCAGGCCCCGCAAGGCATGGACGCCGTTGCTGTGGGTCAGGCTGACGCCACTCAAGTGCAATGTCATTTGAGCAGGTCGGCGGCGCGTGCGGCTTCCTCGATGCCCTTGTAGTTTTCGGGCTTGGTTTCGATGAAGCGGCTGGCGGCTTGCAGATCGAGAATCTCCTTGTCCGCCGGTTTCGTCGGGTCGAGGGCGAGGAAGGCGGCCTTGATCTTCGCTGCGAGGGCCGGGTCGAGGGTTCCGCGCACGGTCCAGTTGTAATCGAAGTAGGCCGGGGTGGTGGCAAACACCCTGACCTTGGTGGTGTCGACCTTGCCGGCCGCCACCAGTTTTTCCCAGACGCTGGCGTTCAACACCCCGGCATCGACCTTGCTGGCCTGGACCCAGGCCACCGTGGCGTCATGGGCACCGGAGTAGCCGACGCGGCTGAAATACGTTTCCGGCTTGATGCCATCCTTGAGCATGAAATAGCGCGGCATCAGGCTGCCCGAGGTCGAAGACACCGAACCAAAGGCAAAGCTCTTGCCCTTGAGATCGGCCAGGGATTTGACGGCCGGGTCGGCGGTGATAAATTTGCTGGTGAACTGGGCGTCCTGCTCACGCTGTACCAGTGGTATTGCGTTGCCGGTTTTCAGGCGCGCCTGCACGAACGTAAAGCCACCGAGCCAGGCCAGATCGATGCGGTCGGTGGCCAGCGCCTCGACCACCGCCGGATAGTCGCTGACCGGCACGAACTCGACCTTCATCCCCAGTTTTTGCTCCAGATAGGCACCCAAAGGCTTGAACTTGCGCAGCAGTTCGGTCGGGGCTTCGTCAGGAATGGCGCTGACTTTCAAGGTGTCGGCAGCGTGGGCCAGCAGGGTGCAGACAGACAGGGTCAAGCCGACGGCCAATGCCAGGGTACGCTTGAGCATGGAGGTTCTCCGGTGCATTAACGGAAGAGTGACGATGCGCCGTTGCCAGTGGATTGCTGCAGGGCGCTTTGTGAGGGTAGACGAAACCTTCAGGTGATCGCATTGAAGTTCGCAAAAAACGCAGAGCCAGCTCCTACTGGGGATCGTTGCCGGTCGCGGGTTTCGTGGTCATTGAAATCAGACTGTAGGAGCGAGCCCGCTCGCGATGGCCTCAAGGGCGCCGCGTTTATCCAGAAAGCACGCGTCATCGTTAACGCCCATCGTCGGAACGCCGCCCGGAGCCGGCTCGCTCCTACAGACGGCCGTGGAAGGCTGCGTCGAAAATTTCCGCCGCGCCGGCCCGGGTCATCGGCAGCGGGTTGCCGCCGGCCGATGGATCGACAACGGCCATGTCCGCGATCAGGTCGGCTTGTTTATCGTCCACCCCCAGCTCAAACAGGCTGTGCGGCACGCCGATGTCCTTGCGCAATTTGAGGACGAAGGCCAGAAAGCTGTCGAAGCCCGGGGAAGGCAAACGCAAATAAGCGGCCAGACGCGTGATGCGCTCTTCAATGGCCGGGCGATTGAATTTCAGCACGTAGGGCATCAGGGTGGCGTTGGTCATGCCGTGATGGGTGTCGTACAACGCACCAATCGGATGGGCGAGGGCGTGCATGCCTCCCAGGCCTTTCTGGAAGGCGGTGGCCCCCATCGCTGCGGCCGCGAGCATTTGCCCGCGCGCGTCGAGGTCCGAAGGGGTGTGCACGGCCCTCACCAGTGCGTTGGTCACCAGGCGCATGCCTTCGACCGCGATGCCATCGGCCATGGGGTGGAATCCCGGCGCACAGTACGCCTCCAGACAGTGCGCCAAGGCATCCATGCCGGTACCGGCGGTGACTTTGGCCGGCATGCCGACGGTCATGGCCGGGTCACTGATGACTACGCGGGGCATCATTTTCGGATGGAAGATGATCCGTTTGGTGTGGCTTGCTTCGTCGATGATCACCGCCGCACGGCCCACTTCAGAACCTGTACCCGCTGTGGTCGGCACCGCGATGATCGGGGCGATGCGGCTTTCATCGGCGCGGGTCCAGTAGTCGCCGATGTCTTCGAAATCCCAGACCGGGCGGGTCTGGCCGCTCATGAACGCAATGAGCTTGCCCATGTCCAGGCCGCTGCCACCGCCGAAGGCGATCACACCGTCGTGTTTGCCGGCGCGCCAGGCGTCGAGCCCGCCGGCCAGGTTGGCTTCGACCGGGTTGGGCTTGAGGTCGCAGAACAGCGCCACAGCGAGGCCGTCGGCGCGCAGGGCATCGAGGGTCGCCGTGGTGATCGGTGCTCGCGCCAGGCCACTGTCGGTCACCAGCAGCGGTCGCAGGATCCCCTGGCTGCGGCAAACCTCGGCCAGCTCGGCGATGCGGCCGACACCAAAGCGAATGCTCGTGGGGTAGTTCCAGTTTCCGGTCAGGCTCATGGCTCAGATCTCGTGGCGCAGATGGAAGGATTTGGCGCGGGTCAGGTGTTCGTAGCCCAGCCGCGACAGGGTCACGCCGCGCCCGCTGTTCTTCACGCCCGTCCAGGCCAGGGCCGGGTCCAGGTAATCGCAGCGATTCATGAACAGGGTGCCGGTGTCGATCTCGTTGCCCAGGCGTTCGGCGGCGGCGAGGTCCTGGGTCCAGATTGAGGCGCTGAGCCCGAACTCGCTGTCGTTCATCAAAGCGATCGCCTCGTCGTCGCCGGTCACCGGCATGATGCCGACCACCGGACCAAAGCTTTCATCGCGCATGACGGACATGTGATGGGTGACATCGACCAGCACCTGCGGCGCGAGGTAAGCGCTGCCCGGTACGTCGGCGGCAAAAGCCAGTGGATCGATCAGCCTCCTGGCGCCCTGGGCCAGGGCCTCGGCGATTTGGGCACGCACGAAGACCGCCGCGCCGGGCGTCACCAGCGGACCGAGGGTGGTGGCCGGGTCCAGTGGATTGCCGAGCACGTACTGGCGGGTCAGTTCGACGAAGCGCTCGACAAAGGCCGGGTAGATTGTTTGATCGACATAGATGCGCTCCACGGCGCAGCAGCTTTGCCCGGAGTTGAAGAAGCTGCCGTCCACCAGGTTTTCTGCCGCCTGTTCGAGATCGGCGTCTGCCCGCACGTAGGCAGGGTCCTTGCCGCCAAGTTCCAGGCCCATGCCGAGGAAGCGTCCCGTGGCCGCGCTTTCCATGGCCCGGCCGGCTTCAACCGATCCGGTGAAATTAACCTGCTGCACCTGCCCGCTGGCAATGATCGCGGTGGTCTGGCCATGATCGAGCAACAGGTTCTGGAACAGCCCTGGCGGCAAGTGGGCGCGACCCATGGCGGCGGCAAACCGTTCGCCCACCAGCAGGGTTTGCGAAGCGTGTTTGAGGATGACGGCGTTGCCGGCCATCAACGCCGGGATAATCGTGTTGACGGCGGTGAGGTAGGGGTAATTCCAGGGCGCGATCACCAGTACCGTGCCCAGTGGTTCACGTTTGATCAACCGGCGAAAACCGGCGATGGGCGCGGGTTCAACCGCTGCCAGGGCCTCTGGTGCAATGGCGATCATGTAACGCGCGCGCTCTTCGAAACCCCGCAGCTCACCCGCGCCGAAGCGCACTGGCCGGCCCATTTGCCAGGCCAGCTCCGGGACGATCTCGTCTCTCATGGCCAGCATCGCGTCCACCGCCGCGCTGCAAAAAGCCGCGCGTTCGCTCAGTGGCCGGCGTTTCCATTGCGCCTGGGCGACGCTGGCATCCGCCAGGGCCTGTTCGATCTGTGCCGCATCGGCATACTGGCGCTCGGCGTAAACCCGGCCATCGACCGGTGAGATCAGTTGAATCGTCGAAGGCATGTCGGTCTCAATAGCGCTCGAAGCCGCGCTGCAATTCCCAATCGGTAACCCGCCGGTCGTACTCTTTCTGTTCCCATTCGGCGGTGTGCACGTAGTGATCGATCACTTCATCACCGAAGGCTTCGCGCAACATGCTTGAGCCCTGGAGGGCGGCACTGGCCTCGCGCAAGGTTTTGGAGACTTCGGGCAGTTGCTCGTCGAGATAGGCATCACCCTCGAAGGGTGGGGCGAGGTCGAGCTTCTCGTCGATCCCCGCCAGCCCGGCCGCGATCAACGCGGCGAAGGCCAGGTAGGGGTTGAGGTCGGCGCCGCCAATGCGGCATTCGATGCGGATGGATTTGCTGCCCTCGGCGCACAGGCGAAAGCCTGCGGTGCGGTTGTCGCGGCTCCACACCGCGCGGGTCGGTGCGAAGGTGCCGGCCTGAAAGCGCTTGTAGGAGTTGATGTAGGGCGCGAGAAAGCAGGTGATGTCGTTGGCGTATTTGAGCTGCCCGGCCACCCAGGCACGCATCAGTTTCGACATGCCGAACTCGGCCTTGGCATCGTAGAAAAGAGGTTTCCTGGCGTTCTTGTCCCACAGCGAATTGTGGATGTGGCTACTGGAGCCAGCGGCGTCATAGCGCCACTTGGCCATGAACGTGATCGCCTTGCCTTGCAGTTGCGCGATCTCCTTGCAGGCATGCTTGATGATGACGTGATGGTCGGCCATGGTCATGGCATCGGCGTATCGGATGTTGATTTCTTCCTGGCCCGGTCCCCATTCGCCCTTGGAGTTTTCCACGGGAATGCCGGACGCCTGCAGGTGCTTGCGAATCGCCCGCAGCACCGGCTCTTCGCGGGTGGTCTGCAGGATGTTGTAGTCCTCGATGTAGTGACCGGCGGTTTTCGGCTTGTGGTAGTTGCGCTTGTGGATGGCTTCGTAGCTTTCGTCGAACAGGTAGAACTCCAGCTCCGAGGCGAACATCCCGGTGTAGCCGCGCTCACGCAGGCGCTCGACCTGCTTTTTCAGGATCGCCCGGGGGCTGTGCGGCAGGTCCCGTCGATGGTGATGGTCGAGCACATCGCAGAGCACCAGCGCCGTGCATTCAAGCCAGGGCACCCGACGCAGGGTGCTCATGTCGGGCTTTAGCACGAAGTCGCCGTAGCCTTTGCTCCAGCTGGCGGCGGCATAACCGGGCACCGGCTCCATGTCGATGTCGTCGGCGAGCAGGTAATTGCAGCAGTGGGTTTCTTCATGGCCGCTGTCGATGAAAAACTCGACCTGGAAACGCTTGCCGACCAGTCGACCCTGCATGTCGACCATGCACACCAGGACGGTGTCGATTTCGCCGGAAGCGGCAGCACGCTTGAGTTCGTCAAAACTGAGGAGAGGCTCGGTCATCACGGCAAGTCCTGCGCAAATGGTGTTGGGCCTGTCTGAATCAGCTGTTGCAGACGCTCTCCAGAAAAACCCAAAACCTGCAGATGCGAGCATCGTGAGCAATAAGCTGCACTAAGCTTAGCCTACTGTTGCTTTTCGCAAGTTTCGCTGATCGAAGCCTTTATGAGTCTGCTGAACACTGCCGGGAACGGACCCATCGGTGCAGGCCGGCACGGGCTCGCGAGGAGAAAAGAGATGGCAAAGAAGAAAGAGCACAACACCTACCGACACCTCAAGCAGCAATACCCGCAGTACCTGGACGCCGTGGAGGCATTGGGCGCGGCCGTGCGTGAGGCGGGGCCGCTGGAGGAAAAAGTGGTCCAGTTGGTCCAGCTTGGCGCGGCGGCGGCCATCCATTCCGAAGGCGCTGTCCACAGTCATGCCCGGCGGGCCGCGCAAGCGGGGGCAACGCCGGAGGAAATCCGCCATGCACTGATCGCATTGACCAGCACGATCGGTTTCCCTACTGTCGTGGCCGCCCTCAGTTGGGCTCAAGATGTCTTGGGGGAGGAGGCA
The DNA here is from genome assembly GCF_900105115.1 of Pseudomonas mohnii. Classification (NCBI taxonomy): domain Bacteria; kingdom Pseudomonadati; phylum Pseudomonadota; class Gammaproteobacteria; order Pseudomonadales; family Pseudomonadaceae; genus Pseudomonas; species Pseudomonas mohnii. The sequence continues at coordinate 839,638 of NZ_FNRV01000001.1, read as the reverse complement.
CCCTAGTCTCAACTGCCTGGCATCGCGTTTTACCAACACATTCAAGGCATGGTCGTAACGTAACGGAGTGGGTCGGGCATTGATCGAACGACGGCAATTCAGCGGAGGCATGAAGGGGAAAAACCTTCGTTATCTCAATGAGCACACAGGCGACCAGCGAACGGTTCGAACAGGATTCCTGCTGCTCGAACATTTCTCGCTGCCGGCGTTTACCCAGGCGCTGGACACCTTCGTCACGGCGAATCTTCTACGCCCGGAGGCGTTTTCTTCGCGAACCTTTGGCCTGAACGAAGGCGAGGTCGTCAGCGATCTGGGACTGGTGATTCGCCCCGATGCCAGACTCGACTGTTCGGAGATCAAGGTGCTGGATCTGCTGGTCATTTGCGGTGGCTATCGAACGGAACTCAAGGCCAGTGAGGGTTTTATCAACCTGCTGAGAACCGCAGCAGAGCAGGGTGTCAGTCTGGCCGGGTTGTGGAATGGTGCGTGGTTCCTCGGCAAGGCCGGTTTGCTCGACGGTTACCGCTGCGCCATTCACCCCGAACATCGTCCGGCGCTCGCGGAGTTCTGCAAGGCCACGCAAGTCAGCAGCGAGCCCTACATCATCGATCGTGACCGGCTCACGGCGTCCAGCCCTTCCGGGGCATTCCACATGGCGCTGGACTGGATCAAGGGTCTGCACGACAAAGCGCTGGTCGAGGGTATCGAGGACATCCTGGCTTTCGAAGAGTCTCGCTACCGGCGTATCAAGCCCACTGAAAATATCTGCGTGAGTGCGCCCTTGCGCGAGGTGGTGAAGTTGATGGACGCCAACCTCGAGGAGCCTCTTGAGCTGGAGCAACTGGCGGTCTATGCAGGCCGTTCCCGTCGACAACTGGAACGCTTGTTCCGGGAGCAGTTGGGCACGACGCCGCAACGCTACTACATGGAGCTGCGGATCACTGAAGCGCGACGACTGCTCCAGCACACCGAGCTGTCCCAGGTCGATGTGCTGGTGGCCTGTGGCTTTGTTTCACCCAGTCATTTCAGCAAGTGCTACAGCGCGTACTTCGGTTACCGGCCATCGAAGGAAAAGCGACTCGTCAAATGACCCACATTGATGGTCAGGGCGACCGTCCAGAATTGCCCTGTGCCGATTTCGTCATCCCCTGTGCCCAAACCCATCAAGCCAGCTCGCCTTGAACAGACCACCCTGAACGGTCTGTTCAAGGAGATGACCATGATCCAACTGAGCCTGATCGAAGCCCGTGAGTTGGCCGAATCGATCCTGTTGCACAACGGTTTTAATCTGGCCCATGCGCAAGCCGTGGCGGCGACGGTGATCGCCGGCGAGCGAGATGGCTGCGCCTCCCATGGTTTGTACCGGATTCTGGGGTGTGTGAATTCCCTGCGGGCCGGCAAGGTGTCGGCCACGGCCGAGCCGCAGGTGATCGACCAGGCACCGTCGATTGTGCGGGTGGATGCGGGGGGTGGATTCTCGCAGTTGGCGTTCAAGGCGGGGTTGCCGTTGCTGGCACAGAAAACCCGAGCCAATGGTATTGCCGCACTGGCGATCAACCGCTGCGTGCATTTTTCCGCGCTGTGGGTGGAGATCGAGCAACTGACCGCAGAGGGGCTGGTCGCGCTGGCGTGCAACCCGAGCCATGCCTGGGTAGCGCCGGCCGGGGGACGTCTGCCGGTGTTCGGCACCAATCCCATTGCCTTCGGCTGGCCTCGGGCGGGACAGGACCCTTTCGTGTTCGACTTTGCCACCAGCGCCATCGCCCGGGGCGACATCGAACTGCACCGCCGCGCCGGCAAAGCGATCCCCGAAGGCTGGGGCGTGGACGCGCAGGGACAGCCGACGACCGATGCCAACGTGGTGCTCGACAGCGGTGCGATGCTGACGTTTGGCGGGCACAAGGGCTCGGCGCTGGCGGCCATGGTCGAGCTGATCGCCGGGCCGTTGATCGGCGACCTGACCAGCGCTGAATCGCTGGCTTACGACGCCGGCAGCAAGTCTTCGCCGTACCATGGCGAACTCATCATCGCACTGGATCCCCGACGCTTCTTGGGCGACTCGGCGCCGGTACATCTGGCCAGGGCCGAATCGTTGTTTCAGGGCATTGAAGGACAGGACGCACGTTTGCCGTCGCAGCGCCGTTATGCGGCACGGGCGCGCAGCCTGGCGGAAGGGGTGCAGATTCCCGAAGCGCTGTACAACGACCTCAAGGCACTGCTGGCCTGATTGCTGACCTGCAGAAGTCGCCCACAACATTCCGGGGCGGCAGATCAACCTGTAGGAGCCAGCCTGCTGGCGAAGGACTCAAGGGTGCCGCGTTTATTCAGGCAGTACGCGTTTTCGGTAGCGACCTTCGCTGCGATGCGGCGCCCCGACAAGCCAGCTCCTACAGGTTTTTTGGGGTTTTTCAGATTGGGTCGCGGTGGCTGGTGCCGTCGACCAGTCGGGCGATGCCCAGTGGATTGGCGTTTTTCAGGGCGTCGGGTAACAGTGCTTCCGGGCAGTTCTGGTAGCACACCGGGCGCAGGAAACGCTCGATGGCCAGGCTGCCGACCGAGGTGCCACGGGCATCGGAGGTGGCCGGGTAGGGACCGCCATGCACCATCGCGTCACAGACTTCGACGCCAGTGGGGTAGCCGTTGAACAACACCCGGCCAACCTTTTGTTCCAGCAGCCCCAGCAATTGCCCATGCTCCTGCAGATCCTCTGCCTCGCCTATCAGGGTCGCGGTGAGTTGCCCGTGCAAACAGTTCAGGGCCTGTTGCAGCTGAGCCTCGTCGGCCACTTCGACCAGAAGGGTGGTCGGGCCGAACACTTCTTCCTGCAGCAGCGGATCACCCCGCAGCAACAGGCTGACATCGGCCCTGAACAGTTGCGGTCGCGCCTGATTGCCCTGTTGGTCATGACCGGCCAGGTGCGTCACCCCTGAATGGTTGAGCAAGGCCTGCACACCTTTCTCATAGCTGCCGAGGGTGCCGGCGTTGAGCATGGTTTGCGCGGGCTGCCCGGCCATCAGGGTCGCGAGCTGAGCGCTGAATGCGCTGAAGTGCGGGGAACGGATACCAATCACCAACCCCGGATTGGTACAGAACTGACCGCAGCCCTGGACCACCGAAGCGACCAGTTCGCCGGCAATGGTTTCGCCGCGCAGGCGCAGGGCTTCGGGCAATACCACCACCGGGTTGATGCTGCTCATTTCAGCGAACACCGGAATCGGTTGTGGCCGCGCCGCCGCCATGTCGCATAACGCACGGCCGCCTTTGAGCGAACCGGTGAAGCCGACTGCCTGGATCGCCGGATGCTTGACCAGCGCTTCGCCAACGCCGGCCCCGTAGATCATGTTGAACACGCCTTTGGGCATACCGGTCTGCTCGGCGGCGCGGATGATCGCATCGGCGACGATGTCGGCGGTCGCCATGTGGCCGCTGTGGGCCTTGAACACCACCGGGCACCCGGCGGCCAGGGCGGCTGCGGTATCGCCGCCGGCCGTGGAGAAGGCCAGCGGGAAATTGCTCGCGCCGAACACCGCGACCGGGCCGACGCCGATCCGGTACTGGCGCAGGTCGACCCGTGGCAACGGTTGACGGTCGGGCAGGGCGCGATCAATGCGCGCCCCGTAGAAATCGCCGCGACGCAGGACCTGGGCGAACAGGCGCATCTGGCCACTGGTGCGTGCGCGCTCACCCTGAATGCGTGCGCTCGGCAACGCGGTTTCGCGAGCGACCAGGGTGATGAAACGTTCATCCAGTGCATCCAGTTGCGCGGCAATGGCGTCGAGGAAATCCGCCCGGCGCGCTGCCGGCAGGTTGCGAAAGGCCGGGTAAGCGAACGCGGCGGCCTGGGCGGCGGCGTCCACTTCCTCCGCCGTGGCTTGCATGAACGAGTAGGGCAGCGCTTCGCCTGTGTTGGCGTCACGGCTGTGCAAGGCGATGCTGCCAGCGGCACTGCGCGCACCGCCGATGTAGTTGTGGCCGAGGATCCCGGACATTGAGTACTCCTGTCGCAAATGAGGAATGGAACCCTTGTAGGAGCGAGCTTGCTCGCGATGGACGTCAACGATTACGCGTGCTTTCTGAATTAACGCGTTGTCCCTATGTTCTTCGCGAGCGGGCTCGCTCCTACAGGTAAAAAGCTCAAGCCAGCGAATCAGCACGACGCGGGGTTGCCGAGGCCGGGTCCAGCGCCGCAATGCGCGCCGCCGACTCGGCATCCACCGAGCGCAGCGACTTGCCACGGGTCTCGCGGGTCAGGCCGACGGCGACAATGGAGATCAGTGCGGCGCCAACCAGGTACCAGGCGATCGGTGTCGAGTTGTGGTACTTGTTGAGCAGGGTGATGGCGATCAGCGGGGCCAGGGAGCCGGCGAAGATCGGCGCCACCTGGTAGCACAGCGACAACGCGGTGTAGCGCACGTGCGTCGGGAACATCTCTGCCATCAGCGCCGAGTAGGGTGCGTAGGTCATCGACTCGATGGCCAGGCCCAGGGTGATGGCCGCCATGATCAGCCAGTTGTTGCCCGTGTCCATCATCGGGAAACCGACGAAGCCCCAGAAAGCGGTGAGCACCGCACCGACCAGGTACACCGGTTTGCGCCCGACCAGGTCCGACAGGTAGCCCATCAGCGGAATCAGGAAGAAGTGCAACAGGTGAGCGCCGAACATCAGCAACAGGATTTCCGAGGTGTCCTTGTGCACCACCAGTTTCAGGTAGGTGATCGAGAACGTGACCACGGTGTAGTAGAGGATGTTTTCGGCGAACCGCGCGCCGATGCCCACCAGCACCGAACGCCAGTGGTGGCGCAGCACTTCCACCACCCCCAGTTGTTGCTGGCGGGTCTGTGCCTGGCGGGCCTGGGCTTCCTTGAAGATCGGGGCGTCATCGACGCTGGTGCGAATCCAGTAGCCGATCAGCACCACCACCGCCGAGAACCAGAATGCCACGCGCCAGCCCCAGGCGAGGAATTGCTGCTCCGACAGGTTCGATGACAACAGCAGCAGGGCGACCGTGGCCACCAGGTTGCCGGCGGGTACACCGGCTTGCGGCCAACTGGCCCAGAACCCACGGCGGTTATCCGGGCAGTGTTCCGACACCAGCAGAATCGCACCGCCCCATTCACCGCCAAAGGCGAAGCCCTGGATCAGGCGCAGCAGCACCAGCAACACCGGCGCGGCATAGCCGATCTGTTCGAAACCGGGCAGGCAGCCCATCAGGAACGTGGTGATGCCGACCACCACCAGGCTCAGTTGCAGCAGGCGCTTGCGGCCGAACTTGTCACCGTAGTGACCGAACACCAGGCCACCCAGCGGGCGGGCGAGAAAGCCCACGGCATAGAGGGCGAAGGCGGCAATGATGCCGTCGATGGGGCTGTCGGTCTGGCGGAAGAACAACTGGCCGAACACCAGTGCCGAAGCCGTCCCGTAGAGAAAGAATTCATACCACTCGGCGACAGTGCCGGCCATGGCCGCGGCCACGACGCGCTTGAGTCCCGAGGGTGTGGTTGCGCTTTGAATGTGTTGAGCGTTGGACATGATGACGTTCCCTGTAGAGGCGCAAAAAACAGGCAGCCGGGCCGGACCCGCAGAGGGCCCGCCCGGCAATCACTCAGAGACCGACGTCCGGCAGTTGCGGACGGTTGGCCAGGGCCTTGGCCATGATCTGCTCGACGAACACCCGATCGGCTTCCGGCAGGGCCAGGCGTGGCGGACGGGTCAGGGCGCTGCCGCGACCGGCGATGGCTTCACACAGCTTGATGCACTGCACCAGGTCGGCACGGGCATCCAGGTGCAAGATCGGCATCAGCCATTCGTAGATCGGCATGGCTTCGGCAAAACGCCCGGCCTTGGCCAGGCGGAAGATGGTTTCGCCTTCTTTGGGGAACACGTTGGACATGCCCGACACCCAGCCCTCGGCACCGACGGCGATGCTTTCCAGCACCACGTCATCGAGACCGGCGAACAGCACGAAACGGTCACCGACTTCATTGCGCACGTCGATGAAACGACGGGTATCGCCAGACGAATCCTTGAAGCACACCACGTTGTCGCAGTCGGCCAGGGAAATCAGGATGTCCGGGGTGACGTCGTTTTTGTAGATCGGCGGGTTGTTGTAGACCATCAATGGCACGTCGGCGTTTTTCGCCACGTAGCGGTAGTGCTCGGCGGTCTCGAACGGCTTGGAGCCGTAGACCAGCGCCGGCATCAGCATCACACCGTCGACGCCGACCTTGCGCACCGCGTTGGCGACCTTGGCCGCTTGCACGCTGGTGAATTCGGCGACGCCGCAGATCACCGGTACACGGCCGCGAGAAGCGTCCACGGCCACTTCAGTCACGGCGATTTTTTCTTCGGCGGTCAGCGAGGTGTTTTCACCGACCGAACCGCAGACCACCAGGCCCGACACGCCATCACGGATGACGTTGGAAATCACCTGGTGGGTTTTATCCAGGTTGATGGTGAAGTCATCGTTGAATTGAGTGGTCACTGCGGGGAAGACGCCACTCCAGTTGATTCGCTTGCTCATTGTTGCCTCCGGTTCGTTAAAGTATTTCGTATACGATATTTAAAGTGAAAGCATTCGGCTAGTGCTTTTTTCATTCAATTGATGGTTTTTTCAGCCGTTGGTCTGGTGAAGACCCCTGTGGCGAGGGAGCAAGGTCCCTCGCCACAAAGGCTTTGCATTGATATCACGCACCGGGCCAGGTATCCGAAAGGCGATAGCCCTGTGGCCAAGGATCGCTTGGATCGAGCAACAGTTGGTGGGTGCCGGTGATCCAGGCTCGCCCGGAAATGCACGGATAAATGGCAGCACGGCCGGCCACTTCGGTCAGCGAATCAATGCGGCAGTGGAACTCGGAACCGATGATCGAACGCCCGATAAAGCGTTCGCCCACCTGCATCAAGCCCTTGGCCTGCAACACCGCCATGCGTGCCGAGCAACCGGTGCCGGTGGGCGAGCGGTCGATTTTGCCCGGTTGAATGACCACCGCATTGGCACCGGTGGCGATGCCATTTTCATGGACGATGGGCGCGGCGATCTGGCAGAACGAGATGTGCGACCAATCGGGGTTAAGCGGATGAACGAAGCCCAATTGTTCGTTGGCTGCCCGGGTGATTTTCAGCCCGACCGCTACCAGGTCGGCGGCCTCGTCCGGGCGGATGGAAAAGCCCAGGCCCTTGGCATCGGCGATCACGAAACTGTCGCCACCGTAAGCCGTATCGACCTGTAGCGAACCGATACCCTCGACTTCGATCCAGGCATCCAGGCGATCGGCGAAGGAAGGCACGTTCTTGATTTCCACCCGTTCGACCTTGCCGTCACGGCAGTCGGCCACGGCCTCGATCAATCCACCGGGGGCTTCCAGCACCAGACGGGTTTGCGGTTCGGTCATCGGCAGGATGCCGCTGTCGAGCAACACCGTGGCCACGCACAACGAATTTGAACCGGACATCGGCGGCGTGTCGGCCGGCTCCATGATGATCCAGGCCATCTGCGCCCGCGGGTCCTTGGCCGGCACCAGCAGGTTGACGTGACGAAATACCCCGCCGCGCGGTTCGTTGAGCACGAAATTGCGCAGGGTTTCATCCCTGGCGATCCAGCGCGACTGCTCCCACACGGTGGCGCCAGGGGGCGGGGCGACGCCGCCGACAATCACATCGCCGACCTCGCCTTCGGCGTGGCAGCTGACGACATGGATGACTTTTGATGAACGCATGCTTTGCTCCTTGTTGTGCCTGTGTGGACCTGCCGTGATCGCTGTACACCGCGAACCCTGTAGGAGCCAGCCTGCTGGCGATGCTCTCAAGGGCGCCGCGTTTATCCAGACCACCCGGGTCATCGACCATCGCTGCGATGCGGCGACCCGACAGTCCAGCTCCTACAGGGGGGGTGAGGGCCACCGGTTACTTCACTGATTTGAGAAACGCCGCAGTCTCCGCATGCACCGGATTGCCAATGACCTGGTCGGGCGAGCCGATCTCGTGCACCAGGCCATTGCGAAAGAACGCCACGCGGTCGGACACGTCGCGGGCAAAGCGGATCTCGTGGGTCACCAGGACCATGGTCATGCCGTCTTCGGCGAGCATGCGCATGGTGTCCAGCACCTCGCCCACCAATTGCGGGTCGAGGGCCGAGGTGGCTTCGTCGAACAGCATGTAGTCCGGCGACATCGCCAGGGCACGGGCGATGGCCATGCGTTGCTGCTGACCGCCGGACAGCTTGCCGGGGAAGGTCTTGAGCTTGTCGCCCAGTCCCACATGGGTCAGTTGCTTGACTGCCAGTTCTTCAGCTTCGGCCTTGCTTTTGCCCAGTACCTTGCGCGGCGCCAGCATGACGTTTTCCAGCACGGTCAAATGCGGGAAGGCGTTCCATTGCTGGAACACGATGCCGATCTTCTGCCGCAGGCGGTTGAGGTCGGTGGCGCTGTGATGGACCTCGACACCGTCGACGCGGATGTTGCCTTTCTGGATCGGTTCCAGGCCGTTGATGCACATCAGCAGGGTCGATTTGCCGGAGCCGGAGCCGCCGATGATCGACACCACCTCGCCCTTGTTCACCGTGAGGTTCACGCCCTTGACCACTTCGAGGTTGCCGAAGGATTTATGTACGTTGTCGATCTCAATCATTTTCTTGCCACCTTCTTTCCAGACGAGCGCCGAGGCGGGCGACCACCAGGCTCATGACGTAGTAGATAAGGCCCGCGATGCACAGCACCAGCAGCGGTTCCTGGATGCGGGTCACGATGGTTTGCGAAGCGCGCAGCAGTTCGACGATGCCGATCCACATCACCAGCGCGGTGTCTTTCATGACCCCGAGCACCAGGTTCAGCCAGCCGGGGAAGGCCACCCGCGTGGCCATCGGCAGGACGATCCAGCGCAGGTCCTGGAGAAAACTCAGGCCCAGGGAGCGGCTGGCCCGGCGCACCGTGAACGGCACGGCCAACACGCCGCCGCGCACGATTTCGGTGAAGTACGCCGCCGTGTAGACCCCCAGCACGATGCAGCCGACGCTGAAGGCGCTGATGTTCAGGCCGACGATGCTTTTGAGTGAGTTGAACAGCACGAACTGGATCAGCAACGGCACGCTGCGAAACACATCCAGCACCCAGGCCAGCGGCAGGCTGGCCCGTGGCAATAGCGCCCGCAGCAGGCCGAACAGCAGGCCCGCCAGGGAGCCGAGGATGATCGACCAGAACGTCAGCTGCAGGGTGACCCAGGCCCCGTTGAGCAGGAACAGCAGGTCATTCGAGGAAAAATCGGTGGCAAACATGGACAGCTCCTCAGTAACGGAACAACCGCCAGGCCATCAGCCGGGCTGTCGCGACGATCGCCTTGGCAATCGCGTAATACAGCACCGCCGCGATGGCGAAGTACTCGAAGGTGCGGAAGGTTTTGACGTTGTATTCCTGGGTCACGCCGGTCAGGTCATTGTTCAGCCCGACGATCACCCCCAGCGACGTCATCAGCACCGCCCAGACCATCTGATTGGTCAGCGGGTAGAAGACGATGCGCAGCAGCTGCGGAACGATGATCATGCGGTAGGTCTGGAAGGCGCTCATGCCCAGGGACCGTGCGGCACGCACCTGGGTGTGGGGCACGGCCTTGAGCCCGCCGCGAAAGTTTTCCGCCAGGTAGCCTGCGTTGTTGAAAGTGATCCCGGCCAGCAACGCGAGCCAGGAACTGACATGCAAGCCCAGCGACCCGAGGCCGAAGTACAGGACGTAGATCTGAAACAGCGATGGGGTGTTGCGGGCGATCGACACCCAGCCATTGCCGATGCCGCGCAACAGCGGATGCCTGGCTTCGCGCATGACCGTCAGGACCAGGGCGATCAGCACGCCGAAGATCATCGACAGGGCGGCGGTCTCGAAGGTGACCACGGCGCCGGCGAGCATATCGGGCAGGGCGCGCAAGGCCGAGCGCCATTGGAAGGTGTAATCAAACATGCGCGGGGCTCTCCAGTTGGGCCGCAGGTTGCAGCCAGGCCGGCAGTCGCCCGCTGGCCGTGGCACTGCACGCGGCATCGACGCATTCGGCCAGGCTGGCGAAATGCACCTTGCGCCCCACCAGGCCCGGGGCGTAATGGGCGTACTTGCCGGAGTTGGTCATCAGGGTGGTCGCGGTCGGCGGAATCACCGGCTCGCCGAGCATGCACCAGCAGGTGTCGGTGACCAGGGTGGCGCCGAAGGCCTCGATCACCGCGATATGCCCGGCCTCGCGCGCCTGTTCCAGTACCGCGCGCCCGCAGGTGATGGCGAGCACCACGTCCGGGTGCTTGTGCCGACCCCGGCACAGCCGCGCCAGGTGAGCGAACTCGCCAAGGGAAAAATGCGGGTTGCCCAGCGACACCACATCCACCCGCGGGTCACGGGCGCTGTTGAGCGCGCGCCAACTGATCATCAGGTCCTGCAGGCGGATTTTTTCCACGGGAATGCGCGTGCCGGCTTCCAGTACCTGTGCCGGGTCGATGGCCTCCGGGGTGACCCCGGCGATATGAAACAGCGGCGCCGCCGAGGTGGTGGCGAAAGCCGCACCGAAGGCTTTCAGATCGTCCAGGCCCGGCTTGCGCTTTTCCAGGCCCAGCACCAGCGGCACGCGGCTGCCGGCCAATGCGCCGATGTGATAACCGAGCAGCGGGTAAAAGGCATCGTCCAGATCATCAAGGGCGGGCAACTCGATCTGCAACCGCGCCTTGCGTTGCGCGTCCAGATGGCAGCCGATCAACGGGGCGCGGCCGGTCAGAGCGATGCAGATGTCGAGGTAGTCCGGATACTTCAGGGTACGCGCGCCCAGCACGCTGTTGGCGTAGACCACCGCATTGGATTCGGCCCAGACAATCTGCTCGCCCGCCTTGGGCGCGCTGTCGAGCAAGTACGGCGCGCAGGTGTAGCTGAGCTGTGCGCCCATCGCCATGTAGGCATCGCCCAGGGCACTGGCGGGTTCGCCGAGGGCCGGGTCGACGCCCAGCTCGCGCCAACGGCGCTGGTCCACGGAGATCGAATTGAGGGTGGTGGGCACCCGGACTTTCGCCCCCCATTGCACCAGTTGCCGGGCAAAGCGCAGGCTCGCCGGTCCCGTGTAGATGCAGCCATCGATGTGCGCCTGGGTGACATCCACCAGGCGGCGCGCACCTTGCAATTGGGCCATGCGCAGGACGATCTGCATGGCCACCTGGGCGGCTTTGCCCAACTCGCCGTCGAGCAGGGCCTGATCATGTTCGGTGAGTTCGATGGCGGTGCGTGTTGCGTCTTTCTGCAGCAGGCTGTCGATGGCCTGCCAGGCATCGCCCGGCGGCTGATCGAACACGCTGACCGCGGTGTTTTCGACCCGGGCGAAGGCCCCGCCGCGCAAGGCGGCAAAGGCCTCCTGGCCGATGCACAGCACCGGCAAGGAACGCTCGAAAATGGTCTGAGCCACCAGCACGCCCAGGGTCAGGATCTCGTCGGGTTCGGCCAGCACCAGTGCTGCCGGTGCATGGCCGTTGCTGATCAGCTCCATCAACACACTGCTGCCGGTGCACGAGCCACGGCCGCTGGGAATCGCCAGCACACAACCGGCCAGGTATTCGCCGCTGAGGGGATGGTGGCGATCGATGACCTCGCCAGTGGCGCAATCCACTCCGCCCCAGAAACTCAGGCCGACATCGGCGAACAACAGGGCGCCTTGAGCAGCGCCCGCGACCAGGCTGCGACCGGTCAGAAAAGTGGACCTGGGCATACCGGGCACCTTAGTAGTAGACCTGTGGCACGGTCAGGTTGGTCGGCGCGATATCGGTGCCGACCCATTTGACGAACAGCTCCTTGTATCGACCGGTGCGCACTTGCTGGTTGACGAACAGGTTGAGGTAGTTGAGCAGGCCATACTCGTTGCGCTTGGCGCCGAGGGACACGTAGTCGATGACGTAGGGGGCGTTCCCGGCGACTTTGAGGTTTTTGTATTTACCCGACTTGAGCGTGGCAGCGGCGACGGTGTTGGTGACCACGGTCGCGTCGATGTGGCCCTGGGCGACGGCCAGCAAGGTGTCGTTCTGCGACTGGTAAGCACGGAAACTGCCGGTGCCCCAGTTCTTCACGTCTTTCTCCAGGGCGATGGCCTCATAGGTGCCGCTGGTATTGCCCACCGCTTTGCCCTTGAGGTCGTCAAAGCCATTGATGCCGGTATCGTCGCGGGTCAGCACCACCATTTGGAACGCGAAGTACGGCACGGTGAGGCCGACGGTCTTGGCGCGTTCGAGGGTGTCGGAGGTGGAGGCAACGATCACATCGGCGCGCCCCGAGACCAGCGCCGGGATGCGGTCAGGGAACGGTGTCTCGACCACTTCAGCCTCGACCCCCAGAATCTTCGCCAGGTCATGGCAGTAGTCCACGTCGAAGCCGGCCGGGTTGTTGCCCGCATCGCGGAAGCCCATGGGCGGGAAGTCCAGGGTGACGGCACAGCGCAGCTTGCCCGAGCCGATGATGTCATCGAGCTTGTCGGCCTGTGCGGTGGCGATAAAGGAGGTACTGAGAACAGCGCTGAGGGCTACGGCAAATGCGGGGTTTTTCATAGAGGCCTCGTTGGGTTAAGTGCTGTTGAATATCGTATTGGGGATTTCGTATACGATATTAACAATAGCAATCAATGTGCCTGTTTCCAGTTTTAGTCGTGAAATTGTTTTTGGGCCTTGGGTTAGAGGCGTTTCAGGGGCGTTGCGACTGGAAGGGTTGCGCCGTTGCCGCGCTGGGCGGTGTTACATATGGGAGCATCGGTTGCGCTGACGCCCCGTTAAGAAACATGGGAGTACATATCCGTTTCTGCGGTAACGGCTGCTGGCGGTTTCGCCCTTACGGCGAGTCACTTGGAAAAGCCCCAACGCGACCAAAACCAGCCCAAACACCCCTAACCCCGATCCCCCCGATACTGACTCGGCGACAAACGGGTCAGCGCCCGAAACTGCCGGCTGAACGCACTGTGGTCGGTATACCCGCAACGCAAGGCAATTTCGGTGATCGGCAGGTCGGTGTGCAGCAACAACCGCGATCCCTCTTCCAGGCGCGCCTTGTGAATCATCTGCCGTGGCGTGAGCTGGAACACCCGCTTGCAATGACGCTCCAGCTGCGCCACGGAATAGCCGGCGATGGCGGTCAATTCGGCGAGGCTGATGGGCTGGGCGAAGTGATTGCGGATGTGCAAATCCACCGCCGCCAGTTTCTGATAAGCCGGATGATTGGACTGCGGCGATTGCAGGTCGCGGGAGATACCGGCCAGGCCGACGATGTGCCCCTGCGCATCGTACAGCGCGAGTTTGTGGGTCAGGCACCAGATCGGCTGGTTGCCGAAGTACAGGTGCAGTTCCAGTTGATCGGCCAGTACCCGGCCGCTGGAGAGCACGCGTCGGTCCTGTTCGGTGTACAGCGGACCGAAGTGCTCCGGGAAGACCATGTCGGCGGTGCGTCCCAGCAGATCCTCGCTGTTCTTGAAACCGCAGCGCCGGGCCAGGGTCTGGTTGACGAAGGCGTAACGGGCCTCGCGATCCTTGATGAAAAACACCACATCGGACAGGGTGTCGAGTAGCGGCGCGATCGGCTGGAGACTGTTCAGCAGCGTTGGTAAATCGCAGGGCTTGAAGGTGGTGAGCGAGGGGTACATGGCGTTGGGGGCCTGATGGCGACCCCCGGGATCATAGTGGCTCGGCCGCGTGGCCGAAACCCCTGGCGCAGTCATGAGGCTGGCGGGGTATCGTCCAGGGACATCAAGGTCTCGATGCGCGCCGGGCTGAACGGCGGGCGCGGCGTCGAGGGTGACCAGCCAAACAGATGCTGCACCGCGCCGCCACACACACGCCCCTGGCAGGCGCCCATGCCACAGCGGCTGGCCAGCTTGGCCGCGCGCCAATCGGTGTGCCCGGCCAATGCCCCATGGGGCACGTCTTCGCAGCGGCAAACCAGGGTGTCGGGACGGGCCAGCGACTTGAGTCGCGGGTCGAGGGCGAATGCCCGGTTCAGTGCTTTGGCGAAGCTCTGCCAGCGTGCCCGGCGTGGCCACAATTGCCGGGCCGCTTCGACATCACCCATGGCGGCGTGGCCGGCAATCGCACCTTCGACCAAGGCCAGTTCACTGCCGCCGAAGCCGGTGCATTCACCGGCCGCGTAGTGATCGACGCGGCTGGCTTGCCAGGCATCCACCGCCAGCGCTTGGCCTTCGAGGGCATAACCCAGGGCCTGACCCAATTGAATGTTCGGGATCAGACCAAAACCACAGGCCAGCCGATCACACGCCAGTTCAACGATCTTGCCATGCTGGTGCAGGCGCACAGCTTCGAGTCGGTCGCTGCCAAGGGCCGCCAGCACGTGGGCGCCGGTTCGGTAGTGGCGGTCGAACAGCGTGAACGACTGCAGCAGTTTGTTGGGCCAGCGCGGCAGTTGCGCCGCGAAACCGGCCACGGCCTTGAGCGAGGCTTGTTCGGCGATGCACTGCAGGTTGGCCCCGTGCTTTTTCGCGGTGGCGGCACTGGCCAGTAACAGCGGCCCGCTACCGGCGATCACCACGCGCTGATCCTGCACCGGCAACCCGGCCTTGATCAGCGCCTGCAAACCACCGGCCCCGGTGACCCCCGGCAGTGTCCAGCCGGGGAAGGGCAGCAGCAATTCGCGGGCGCCGGTGCACAGAATCAGTTTGTCGTAGCTGATCAGCCAGCCGTGCTCGTCGTCTTCGACCAGCAGTTGTTTCGGACCGGGATTGGCGATCACCCGGGTGCTGGGGTGATGGCGGATGTTGCGGTGGGACTGCACACGCTCGCGCATCCGGCGGGCCTGGATCGGCACGCTGGCCTGCGGACCGTCGCGCCAGATTTGTCCGCCTGCCAGCGGATTGTCGTCGAGCATGACAATGCGGGCACCACTGGGCGCGGCGGCCAGTGCGGCGGCCATGCCGGCGGGACCGGCACCGACGATCAACAGATCGGCATATTCATTCATGGGCGTGTCTCCACCTGCATGCCGTCACGGCAGAGGGTCTGGCAGGCCAGGCGCCGTCGACCGTCGATGGTCACCCGACATTCCTGGCAGATGCCCATGCCGCACAGCGGTGCGCGGCGTTGACCACTGACCGAAGTGCGTGTGCAGCCGTCGCTGCCCAACGCCAGGGCCGCGGCGACACTGGTGCCCTCGGCGACTCTCAGGGCACGGCCGTCGAGCATCAATTCAGGCATAGGCGGGTTCTCCGAGGAAACGCTGGGGCAGATAGGGGTGTGCGGCCAGTGGCGGGGTTTCGTTGAACAGTTGCGCGACCAGCAAATCGGCGGTGCCGGGGGCTGTGGTCACCCCCAGGCCTTCATGACCGACCGCCAGCCACAAGCCCTGGCGTTGTGGATGTTGGCCCACCAGCGGCAGGCCATCCGGGCTGGCAGCGCGAAAACCGGTCCAGGCGCGGATGCCATTGAGTCGCGCCAACCCCGGCATGTATTGGGCCGCGCGCTTGAGCATTTTCGCCAGCATCCAGCCTTCGACCTGCGGATCGGTGGTGCCGAACTGCCGCGAGGCGCCGATGAACAATTGCCCGGTCGGACGCGGCTGAATATTGCAGGCCGTCGAGGGGCCCTTGGCGTTATGGGCGCTGGTGACGTAACCCAGTTCCACCAGGGTGTGGGTGACCGTGGCGGGGTAGCGGTCAGTGATCAGCAAGTGGCCTTTCTTCGGCTCGATGGGCAGCTCCGGGCACAGCTCATTGGCCTGGATGCCGTTGGCCAGCACCACGGCTTCGGCACTCAGCCACTGACCGTCATCAAGCCGCACCCGATTGCCATCGACCTCAATGACCCGCGCCCGGCGCTGGTGGATGTTCGGCGTGTCGAGCATCCAGTTGGCCGTCGCGGGCGCGTACAGAATGCCGTCGCCGTTGATCAGCAGACCCCCTTCGAGGCCTTCGTGCAGCTCCGGCTCACGCTGGCGCAAGGCCTTGGCGCCGACCAGCTCACAGGCCACGCCATGGGCTTGCAGGTTCAGGTATTTACTGTGGGCCACCGCCATCTCTTCGGCGTTGGCCGCCAGCCACAGAGTGCCGTTGCTGCGGTACGCACAGCCCTCGGGCAAGTCTGCTGCCTGCTCGCGCCAGCGCTGCAGGGAATAGTTGCTCAGGGCCAGTTCCGCCGGGTTGTCGTCGAGCACCAGCAGATGGCCCATGCCCGCCGCCGTCGCGCCATGCAGGCCGGCGTCGAGCACCAGTACCTGCAAGCCACGCCGCGCCAGTGCCTGGGCGCAGGCCGCGCCGATGATGCCGGCGCCGATCACGATCACATCGGCCGCATGGCTGCGATTCACGGGCGGATGCCCCAGGCGAACGGGTCGTCCTGCTCGATGATCAGGCTGGCCTCGGCACTGATGAAGGCGCGGCCTCGAATGGTCGGCACGATGCGCTCGCCTTGCCACTCGAAAGAGCCTTCGAACTCGCTGCCGATGACACTCGCCTGGCGCCAGATCTGTCCGGGCTGCAACTTGTCGTCGGCCGCCAGGCACGCCAGTTTGGCGCTGGTGCCGGTGCCACAGGGTGAACGGTCGTAGGCCTTGCCGGGGCAGAGCACGAAGTTGCGGCTGTCCGCGTGATCGTCAGCGGCGAACAGTTCGACATGGTCGATCAGGCCGCCGTCTTCGCCACGAATGCCCTGGTCTTGCAGCGCTTGTTGAACGGCGTAGGTGTAAGCGGTCAGGGCATCAAGGTTGTCGCCAGCCACCCGCAGCCCGTGATCGGCGATCAGGAAAAACCAGTTGCCACCCCAGGCGATGTCGCCGGTCACCTGGCCGATGCCTGGCACCTGTACTTGCAGCGCCTTGCGATAACGGTAGGCCGGAACGTTGCGCACACTCACCGAATGATCGTCGTGCAGGGTGGCCTGCACCGTGCCTACCGGCGTCTCGATGCTGTGCACGCCGGGGCCGATTTTGCCCAGGTGGGCCAGGGAGGCGACGAGGCCGATGGTGCCGTGGCCGCACATGCCCAGATAACCGCTGTTATTGAAGAAAATCACGCCGGCACAGGCGCTCGGGTCCACGGGTTCGCAGAGCAGGGCGCCTACCAGCACGTCACTGCCGCGCGGTTCCAGCACACAGGCCGCACGCCACTGGTCGTGCTGTTCGGCCAGGCGTTGGCGCCGTTCAGCCATGCTGCCGGTGCCCAGATCAGGAAAGCCGGCGGTCACCAGGCGGGTGGGTTCGCCGCCGGTGTGGGAGTCGATCACGGAGATGCGTTTCATCGGAGGGCCACGTCCATTCGGTTGGGTGACCGAAAGAGTGGCCCGTACAGCGGGGTGCCGGCTTGATGGATTTAACCGATGCCGATGACGAAATCAGCACAGTCATCGCTGCGGTCAGTGAGCGTGGGGCAGGTGCTTGAACAGGGTCTCGCAGACCCCGGCGATGTGTTCGTCCAGCAGCTTCACCGCCAAGTCGACATCGCCTGCACGGCACGCCGCGAGGATCTCGCGGTGCTCGTGATCGGCGCGCTCCTTGCCCGCCGACAGGCTCATCTGCATGCGCAGGTAACGCTCCAGTTTGTCGTTGACCGAACGGATCAGGCTGACCAGGAATGGCCGTTGCGCCGGTTCATAGAGGCAGGCGTGCAGTTCCCAGTTGAGCTCGGCCCAGCGCCCCACGTCGTCCTCGCCGATAAACTCCTGGCAGATACGCTCGGCGCGGGCGAAGGTTTCTTCGGTCATGTTGGGAATCGCCAGGCGCAGCACCTTGTCTTCGAGCAACATGCGCACTTCGAACATCTGCGCCAGTTCCGCGTCGGAAATGCGCGTGACCATCGCCCCGCGATTGCGCTGGAACATCACCAGCCCTTCGGCCTCCAACCGCTTGAGCGCCTCGCGCACCGGAATCTTGCTGACGTTGAACTGGCGGGCAATGTCGTCCTGGCGAATCGGCTCATCCTCGGCAAAATGCCCGGCGACGATTGCGTCCCGCAGATGACGGGTGATGATTTCCGACGTCGAAGGCGTATTGCCAAGGTCGGGAGCGTTGAATTTGGGTAGGTTCACGGCGGCGGTCGTTCGGAGTGAGAGATAGCGACAGGGTATACGAAATTCGTTCGCTGATCTTGCCTGGCGGCGACGGGCTCCCGCCTGCAAGCGTCCCGCAGGTCCGCCCGGGAATGGGCGGACCAGACGCAATCCTGGGCCGACGAGACTCGATCAGCCGCGAACCGCCCGGGAGCGCCAGACCATCATCTTTTCTATCTGCATCTCTTTCATGGTGTGTGGAATGCCTCCCACGCCATGCCCCGACAGGCGGGCTCCGGCGAACGGCATCCAGTCGACGCGGAACAGCGTGTTCTCGTTGACCATCACCGCCGTGGCGTCGAGGTCCTGATAGCACTGCATGGCGGTGTCCAGATCGCGGGTGAAGACTGCGGCCTGGAAGGCATAGGGCAGGGCGTTGGCCAGTTGGATCGCGTCGGCCAGATCGTCATAGGCGTAAACCGCCACCACCGGGCCGAACACTTCCTTTTGCATCACATTGGAGTCGATGGGCGGGTTGAGCAGCACGGTCGGCGCATAGCCGTTGTAGTCCAGAACGCGACCGCCCGAGATCAAACGGGCCCCGCCGGCGACGGCTGCATTGACCCATTGGTCCACGCGACGCACTTCACGTTCGGCGATCAGCGGGCCGACATCGGTACGGATATCGGTCGGATCGCCGACCACCATGGCATCGCCCAACTGGCCCAGGCGGACGGCGACCTGTTCGGCGATGCTGCGATGGCAGAAGATCCGTTGCACGCTCACGCAGGCTTGCCCGGCGTGCCAGAAACCGCCACGGGCGATGCGCGGCAGGGCGTCATCGAGATCGGCGTCCGCTGCGAGGATCACCGGCGCCACGCCACCATGCTCCAGCGCGCAGCGAGTGCCGGGTGCCAGGGTCGAGCGCAACATCCAGCCGACGGCCGCCGAGCCGATGAAACTGAAGAAACCCACCCGCGGATCGGAGACCAGTCGGCCGGTGACGGCGTTATCGGTCGGCAGCACCATCTGCGCCCAGCCAGTCGGCAGGCCGGCCTCGGCCAGGATTTGCAGGAGCGTGCGGCAACTGAGCGGGGTGTTGGCCGCTGGCTTGACGATCACCGGGGCACTGACGGCGATGGCGGGCACCACCTGATGCACGATCAGATTGAACGGATGGTTGAACGCCGATACGGCTGCGACCACACCGATGGGTTCGTATTGGGTGAAGGCCACACGGTTCTGCGAAGTCGCGTTCAATCCCATCGGAATCACGTGACCGCCCTCGGTGCGCAGCACCTCGATGCAGTTCAGGATGCCGTCGATGCCACGCTCGACTTCAGTGATCGAGTCCTTCAGCGGCTTGCCGCCTTCGCTGGCCGCCTGGGTCGCGATCTCCAGCTTGCGCGCGGCGATCAGTTCGGCCGACCGTTGCAGGATTTCAATGCGTTGAGGCTTGGACAACCACTGGCTGCGGTCGCGAAAAATCCCGTGGGCGACACTCAGTGCCTGTTCGACATCCGCCTCGGTGGACACCGCCACCTGGCCGACGACGGCGCCATTGTAAGGGGCGTGCACAGTCAGGGTTTGTACGGACATGGGGCTTACCTCGTGGGGGACAAAAAGGCAGTCGACCTGCCTGATTACGATTCGGGCCGACGGTCTGTCAGCCTTTGGCGCCACGGTAATCCTGAATGAGTGTTTGCAAAAATGAATAATCGAGAGGGGGTTGTTCAGTTTTAGAGAAAACCTGTCTCCCACCCCCCCACCAATGCCTTGCGCGTCTTTATGAATGGCTCAAGGGGCCAGCGCTTTGCTGAAGAAAGAGCACTCTATCGAGTCCTTCTCAGGTTTCTGGCCTTCAACTTCCTGAGCATGCCGATGACCGGCCGCAGCACAGACACCCTGTCAAAGAAGGACAGTTCATGCAGGTCTGTGCGCGAGGGTCTTTGATAGCCGAGATTGGCGGTGAAGTAGTAAGCCCGAATGGCGTTGTTCTGATGGATAAGGGTATTGAGGGCCGCGTCATAGTGCATTGGACCGCCGTCAGGGTGTCCTGGCGGTCGCTCCAGAATCTGCAATAAAAAATCCCTCAATGTGCCGAAGCATTTGCCGTTCACGGCGTAGAAATGGGCCAAATGTATGGGTTGGTCGACCACATTCCAGGTGGGCATGCTTGAGTCTGTTTCAACCGGATGCCCAAAATAGATGATGTCCCAGTCCATGCCATCCAGCGCCTCGATGGCCTGTTTTCCATACTGGGAAATGCGTCTGGAAAACTGTATGTCGTCCTCCAGGATCAGGATGTTTTTCAAATCCAGGCGCATGGCCTCTTCGAGCACCCCCAGGTGACTCAAAAAGCAGCCTCTGACCCCGACGCTCGGGAAGCCTTCTCCCTCGGTAGGTGTAACAGCCTTGAAAAAGCCTACTTTTTCATCATCTATGTGAAAGCCGTTGCGAGCGAATTCTTCTTCCGTTTCGAGACGGCGATCCTTCCTCGACGCGATATTGATGATTCTTGCTCGATCAAAATAGTCGATCACATTCATCTGTCAGGTCCTTGGGGCAGACAATCAGGGCGGCTGGATGGGGAACCGGCAGAATTGCTGGCGATTTTGACCGTTTCTCTATCGACACCGGGCTGCAGTATAGGCGGCATTTCCCGATGGGTTCGGGTTTCGTGAACCGGCGTGCCGCGACCGCGAGAGGGCTCGGCGGCAGCGGGTTCCATGCGCATTTGGGGCCTGCGCCCGATCCGGGTCGAGGCTATTGCTCGAGACGGCCGTTGGGGTCGCGAAAAACCGCTGGCCCTGCTCAGAATCCCAGGTAGCTGAAGCACACGAGTGCCAGCGCCAAGGCAATACCCAGCGCCGTTGCGGCCTTTTTCGATGGGTTGAACCGGGGCAGGGTTTCGTTCAATGGCAGTAAGCCGGGATTCGAACAGGCGTTGAGGTCATGGCGGCGAGGCCGGAGGGTCTGGTAGGTGTAGCGCAAACCCAGCAGCACGAAAAGGGCCAGCAGGCTGAAGGCAAGCCAGCGAGCCATTGTCGGTTTGACAAGGGTAGCGGCACCCTCGTGTTCACAGATCGCGCTATTGAATTCCAGGACACTGATTTGCTGGGGCGCCGTAGGGGACAGCTTTTTGTCGCCGTTGATCGCTGCCAGTTGCGTCAGGTCCAGGTCCTGATATTTCCAGAGCGTTGACGATCCTTCTCGGCAGTAGGTGAACGAGACAGGGTTTGAGGCTCTGATAACACAAGCATCGTTGATCCCGATTTTTTTCAGGGTTTCAGTCGCTGACCTTGTGAAGTCCAGGTCGAGCACGGGAACGATCCCGTTGGCGCAAGCCGCGAACGAAACCAACAGGCTCCCCATGGCGCAGATGGATGACATTTTCAAAGTCGGAGCTCCCTGGGTTTCGGGTGGCTTTTTGTTATGGGTGCGGAGCCTGGCTGCAACCTGCCTTCGATGAAGTCTAGACGTTAACTTTTGAATGCTTGCGGCTTTTTATCGACGTGCAGAGAGCTGTTGTGGCGCCAGAAAAGCGTCGTGGAAGTAGTTACGAAAGGCCTGCATCGCCGGGCTGAATTCCCGTTCTCGATGCCAGGCCAGGCCGACGCTCATGGGCGTGACCTTGTCGGTGACGGTCAGGGTTTCGATGCGCTTACCCTCCAGCGACCAGGGGCGGTGCACCAGGTCCGAGAGGATCGCCACGCCGCTGCCATTGGCGACCATGCTGCGCACCGCTTCCACCGAACTGGTCCGCACCCGCACGTTCGGCTGCTGGTGGGCATGTTCCCAGTAACGCATGGCGCTTTGTTCGGCCTCGTCGACGGTCAGCAGGATGTAAGGTTCCTTCGCCACGTCGGCAAGGCTGACGGCTGAGCGTTCGCACAAGGGATGGTGGCTGGGCAGCCATAGCCGGCGCTCGGAATTGAAGAGGATCTCCGAGACGATGTCCGGGTGAGTCAGGTTCGCGGTGAGCACCACCGCCATGTCGAAGCGGCCCTCCAGCAGGCCTTGTTCGATGGCCGTACGCTCCTGTTCGTGGACTTCGATGGCCACGTCCGGATGCCAATGCTCAAGTCGTTGCAGGTGGTGCGGCAGGAAGTAGCCGATCACCGTGTAGCTCGCCGCCAATCGCAACAGGCCGCTGGCGCGGACGTCTGGCAGCGGACTGTTCAACGCGTCATCGACGCTGCGCAAAATCACGTAGGCCCGGTTGAGAAAGTGTCGCCCGGCATCGGTCAGGCTCATGCCCTGGGCCGAGCGCTGGAACAACAGTGTGCCGAGAATTCCCTCCAGTTCCTTGATCGCGGTGGTCACCGCCGACTGGGAAATATTCAAATGAATCGCCGCCTGGGAGATCTGTCCGATCTCGGCGGTGGCGACGAAATAGCGGACCTGGCGCAGGGTCAGTGACATGGGCACTCCGGATAACGGGGTATCTGATTTTCAGAGCTATCTGTTTTTCAGAAGATGGCCCCTCTGATAATAGATCTTCCCAAGGGGGTGGCCGGAATTTAACTTGGCTTGCATGAAGTCACAAGCGTCAGGAGCAAGCGTCATGCAAGCAGTAGATTTCAACTCGGACATGGGCGAAGGCTTCGGCCCGTGGACCATCGGCGATGGCGTCGACAATGAACTGATGGCGTTCATCAGCTCGGCCAACGTCGCCACCGGTTTCCATGCCGGCGACCCCGGCACCATGCGCCGCACGGTCGAACGGGCCAAGGCCCTGGGTGTGGCTGTCGGTGCGCATCCAGGCTTTCGCGATCTGGTCGGGTTTGGTCGCCGGCACATCAACGCCCCGGCCCAGGAACTGGTCGACGACATGCTTTACCAGTTGGGCGCCCTGCGTGAACTCGCCCGGGTCCATGGCGTGGCGCTGCAACACATCAAGCCCCACGGCGCGCTGTACATGCACCTGGCCCGGGACGAGCAAGCCGCGCGTTTGCTGGTGGAAAACCTCCAGCGCCTGGAGCCCGAGTTGCTGCTGTATTGCATGCCTGACTCGGTGATCTGGCGCGTCGCCAACGAACTCGGCCAACCGGTGATTCGCGAGTTCTATGCCGACCGTGAGTACGACCTCAGCGGCTCCATCGTCTTTACCCGCAACGTACGCGCCTACGACCCTGCCCAGGTGGCCGCACGGGTGCTGCGTGCCTGCCAGGAAGGCGTGGTGCGCACAGTAGAAGGTGAAGACCTGGCGATCGAATTCGATTCCATCTGCCTGCACAGCGACACCCCCGGTGCGCTGGCGTTGGTCGAAGCCACCCGCAGCGCGCTCGATACCGCCGGGATCAAGGTTCGCGCGCCGCGCTGAATCAGCACGAATCATCGGGCACACAGACGCCCGGGATTGAATAACGATTCATTTTTTTGCCTGCCTTTCTACAACTATTCCAAGAGGAACAGACATGGCCGAACACGCTGTCATCACCCCATTACCAGGGACCTTCTATCGCAAAGCCACGCCTGAATCGGCGAACTACGTCGAGGTTGGCGCGCAGGTCAGCGCCGACACGGTGATTGGCCTGATCGAGGTCATGAAGCAGTTTTCCGAACTGACCGCCGGGACGGCCGGTCGCCTCAGCGCATTCCTGGTCGAAGACGGTGATCCGGTGGAGCCGGGTCAGGTTGTCGCAACGCTCGACGACGAGTGAGGGGCGCGATCATGACTCAAGGCATTCGTAAATTACTGATCGCCAACCGGGGCGAAATCGCGGTGCGGATTATCCGCGCCGCCAAGGAACTGGGGATTCCCACCGTTGCCGCGTGCAGCGAAGCGGATGTCGATTCCCAGGCGGCGCGCATGGCCGACGAGGTGCATATTCTCGGCCCGGCCCGCGCTGACAAGAGTTATCTGAACGTCGAGGCATTGCTCGGCGCCTTGAAAGCCACGGGCGCCAATGCAGTCCATCCCGGTTATGGCTTCCTCTCGGAAAATGCCGACTTCGCCGAGGCGGTGCTGGGGGCCGGGGCCATTTTCGTCGGCCCGAGCCCGGAGACGATCCGGCGCATGGGTGACAAGGCTGAAGCCCGGCGCACCGCGCAGGAAGCGGGCGTGCACGTGGTGCCCGGTTCGCCCGGTGAACTGTTCGATGTCGAGTCGGCGCTCAAGGCTGCTGAAGCCGTGGGCTTTCCGCTGCTGATCAAGGCCTCGGCCGGCGGTGGCGGACGGGGTATTCGCCTGGCGGAAAACGCCGGACAACTGGCCGAAGAGTTCCCCCGCTCCCAGCGCGAAGCCCAGGCTGCGTTCGGCAACGGCGCGGTATACCTGGAGCGCTTCATCAGCCGGGCACGGCACATCGAAGTGCAGGTGTTGGGCGACGGTCAGAACGCGGTGCATTTGTTCGAGCGCGAGTGTTCGTTGCAACGTCGCCGGCAGAAGATTTTCGAGGAAGCGCCATCGCCGGCCCTCAACCCACAGCAACGCGAGACACTCTGCGCCAGCGCCGTGCGCCTCACCGAGTCCCTGGGCTACAAGGGCGCGGGGACCCTGGAGTACCTGTATGACGACGCTACCGGCGAGTTTTTCTTTATCGAGATGAACACGCGGATTCAGGTGGAGCATCCGGTCAGCGAGTTGATCACCGGCATCGATCTGGTTCAGGCGATGTTGCGCATTGCCGGCGGCGAACCGCTGGGCCTCAGGCAAAGCGATATCCGGCTCAATGGCGCGGCGCTGCAAATGCGCCTGAATGCCGAAGACCCGGCACGGGATTTCTTCCCCAGTCCGGGCCTGGTCGAGTCCCTGGTCTGGCCGCAAGGCGAGGGCGTTCGGGTCGACAGCCATCTCTATCAAGGCTACCGCGTGCCGCCTTACTATGACTCGCTGTTGGCCAAGCTGATCGTCCATGGTCGCGACCGTGCCGAGGCCCTGGCCCGTGCCCGCATCGCCGTGGAGCAGACCACGCTCACCGGCATGGCCAGCACCTTGTCGTTGCACCGTGATTTGTTGGAGCAGCGCTGGCTGCACAGCGCCGACTTCCATACCGGCACCCTGGAAACCTGGCTGGCCGAGCGCCGCAGTGGAGGTCAAGCATGAGCACTGCAATCCGCTACAGTTTTGGCGCTGATGAGCATCTGTTTGCTGAAGTCAGCGACAGCATGTCCCTTGAGGCATTCTTCAAGGGCATGGCGGTCACCCGTGCGGTGGAGCGTCTGGCGCTGGATGGCGTGCTCGATGTGTGCCTGGCCAATGCCTCGTTCCAGATTCGTTTCGACCCGGACCGCATCGCGCCACACACCTTGCTCGAAGCCGTGCAGGGAGCCGAGGCCGAGGCGGTCGCCGAACGCACTTTGCAGACCCGGATCATCGAAATCCCGGTGCTCTATAACGATCCCTGGACCCACGAAACCCTGATGCGCTTTCGCGACCGTCACCAGGACCCGAGCGCGACGGACCTGGAGTACGCCGCGCGGATCAACGGCCTGGCGGACGTCGAGGCCTTCATCGCCGCCCACAGTGGTTCGCCGTGGTTTGTCTCGATGGTCGGTTTCGTCGCCGGCTTGCCGTTCATGTTCCAGATGGTCGAGCGCGAGCGTCAGTTGCAAGTGCCCAAGTACCTGCGACCGCGCACCGACACGCCGAAGTTGACTCTGGGGCATGGCGGTTGCTTTGGCTGCATCTACTCGGTACGCGGTGCCGGCGGCTACCAGATGTTCGGCGTCACGCCAGCACCGATCTACGACCCGCAGCAGAACCTGGCGTACCTGAAGGAGCACATGGTGTTCTTCCGTCCGGGCGACATCGTGCAGTTCAAGCCGATGGACCGTGAGGCCTATGACCAGGCAGTGGCCGACGTGGAAGGCGGGCGCTTCGACCTGCGGATCCGGCCAGTGGAATTTTCCCTGGATGCCTTTCTGGCCGATCCCGTCGGCTATCCCAAGTCGCTGCAGGAGGTGCTGGCATGATCAAGGTACTCAAACCCGGCCTCGCCACGTCGGTACAGGACCTGGGGCGCGAAGGTTACTACCACCTGGGCATTCCACCCTCCGGCGCACTCGACCAATACGCGTTGAGCGCGGCCAACCAGTTGGTCGGCAACCCGGCCAGGGCCGCGGCGCTTGAATGCACCTTGCTGGGCCCGGAGCTGGAATTCCAGCAAGACGCACTGGTGGCGGTGTGCGGTGCGCACATGACACCGAAGGTCGATGGCGTGGAGATGCATCACGACACGGCGTTCTCGGTGAAGGCCGGGCAAACGTTGCGCTTCGATTTTCCCAAGGCCGGCGCGCGTGCTTATCTGGCGGTGGCCGGCGGCATCGACGTACCGCTGGTGCTCGGCAGTCGCTCGACTTACGCCTTGGGCGCGCTTGGCGGTTTCCAAGGGCGGCGCCTGATGGCCGGTGACGAATTGCCCGTGGGGATTGCCAGTGGCAAGAGCCACGCCGGGGCCAGTCTACCCATGGCGCTACGGCAGTCGCTGGGGGGCGAAATCACCCTGCGCGTCGTACCGGGGCTGTACTACGAGCGCTTGACGCCAGCGGCGGCGGACAGCTTTTTCGCCGAAGCCTGGACCGTCGGCTCCGAAGCGGACCGCATCGGCTATCGCTTCAAGGGCGGCAGTGCGCTGACCTTCCAGCCGCGCGAGCAACCCTTCGGCGCCGGCTCCGATCCCTCGAACATCGTCGACAGTTGCTACCCGATCGGTTCGATCCAGGTGCCGGCCGGGCTCGAACCCATCGTGCTGCACCGCGATGCGGTGTCCGGTGGCGGCTACGCGATGATTGGCACCGTGATCAGCGCCGACCTCGACTTGATCGGCCAGATGCAGCCCAACCAGAAGGCCCGTTTCAAAGCGGTCACCCTGGAAGAAGCACTGGAAGCACGACGTTCCTATAAGAAAAAACTCAGCTGCCTGAGCAAGCTGTTCCCTTCCTGATTCTGCCCGCCGCTCGGCGCGGGTCATGCCAAACGGTAAGCCAACGCCGCACTTCGGTGCGGTGGCGGCTGCCCGCGCTTCAACCTTTGACTGGTTCTGGAGTTCACGCATATGGCTGCTTTATCGCAATCGAGTCAAACCGGGCAAGACCCGGCCAATCACCCCGTTCCCGCCGATGCACGCATGGGCCGACTGTCCCTGACCATGGCCTGGTGGGCGGTGTGCAGTGCAATGTTCTACATCGTGGTCGGTGCATCGCTGGCGTTGTCGTACGGCGCCCGCAATGCGCTGATCGGCATGGTGCTGTCGGTGATCAGCTACGGCCTGGTCAACACGGTGCTCAGTCGCTTCGCCATCCGCAGCGGTTTGTCGGTGGCCTTGTTTTCAAGGTTGCTGTTCGGCAGCACCGGGGCCTGTCTGGCGACCTTGATCTTCTTCTCGACGGCCATTTATTACGCGGTGTTCGAAGGCTCGGTGATCGCCGTGGCGCTCAATCACCTGTACCCGCAGCTGGTGTTCCCGCTGGCGGCATTGCTGGTGGTGCTGTACAGCGTGCCGATGATCCTGGGCAGCGTGCAGCACTGGCTGGACAAGCTCAACGGCGTGTTGTTGCCGGTGTACCTGGGGGGCTTGCTGGTGGCGGTGGGGCTGTCGATCAGTCGTTATGGCTACCAGCCGCAATGGCTGGATTTCGGCCCGGCAACCCCCAGCGCGTTCGGTTGGTGGGACTGCTTCGTCGCCTACATGGGCGTTTGGGTGCTGATGCTGTTCACCTTCGACTACGCCCGTTTCGGCAAACCCGAGGACGCCGAATACCACGGCCGCTGGAACTTCGGCATGCCGTTCTACGCGGTGACCTTTCTGCTCAACGGCGCGGCGGGGATCTATCTGGTCAGCAGCATTCCCCATGAAGGCGCGCTGAACGAAGTGTCGGTGGTCATGGCGATCCTGCAACTGATGGGGCTGTGGGGATTGTTGTTCGTCTGGGCCACGCAAACCCGGATCAACACCGCCAACTACTACCTGGCGACGATGAACATGCAGGCGTTCTTTGCGCGTTTTGGCGTGCGCGGTTCGTACCTGGCGTGGGCGCTGGCGGTCGGGGTGATCGTGTATGGCCTGATGCTCGCGGATGTGTTTGCCTACCTGCTCAAGGCCCTGGCTTATCAAGGCATTTTCGTCGTGGCCTGGGTCGGCGTGGCGTTGGCGCAGATACGCTGCGGCCGCAGTGACGTGGTGGCGCTCGAACGGGTAACAGCGTTCAATTCGGCAGGCTTGAGCGCCTGGTTTGGCGCTACCGCATTGGGACTGGCGCTGATGTTTTCCGGCCCTGGCTTGAGCAGCTTTTCCGCACCCTCCACCGTGATCGTGGCGTTCGCCTTGCAGGCGGGGCTGTCCCGTCGTAGCCGGTTGCGGTTGCAATTGGCAGAGTAAGGCGGGCTGGCCCGTCGCTTAGCGATCAGCGAAAAAAGAAAGCGTTGGATCACCGGGCCGCTGCCGGGGTGTCGATGACCCTGGCAGCGGCTTTTGCACGAGCAGGAGCGGGTCAACTACGCTGAAGCTGCGCGGGGCAGTGATCGATGGCGACTCACTGCTTGCGCTGCGTCCGTCCCTGGAGCACCCGATGCCACCCATCATCCCGCGCCTGCTGGCGCTGTTGCTGCTTTGTCTGACGTTTGAAACGGCAGCCCAGGCCGACGCCTGCCCGGCTGGCGAAAAACAAGTGTGTCTGGACGGTTGCATCTGCCTGCCGGGACAGTTGCTCGGCACCTTGCCTGAAGACATCCATCAGGTCGCGGCACCCGCCCTGGCGCTTTGGCTGACCCAAGCGCGCGCTGAAGCCGCCGTTGACGTCCAGGCGATTCCAGCGCATATCCGGGAGCAACTGTTGCGCTGGTACGACCCTGGTGTCCTCGATGCCGCGCGCTACAAAGTCAGCGACAACGGCCAGTTCAGCACCGCCACTGCCATGCTGCAAAACCCCGATGTGGGGGCCGTGACGCTCATCGACATCATTCTGTTCCGGGATGCCCAATCCGCCGAACAGAACCTCGCGCTCTGGGCTCACGAGCTGAAGCATGTGCAGCAGTTTCAGCAATGGGGGGTAGACGGATTTGCCCAGCGCTATACACAAGATTTCAATGCGGTGGAGGCGCCGGCTTATGCCATACAGGCTGAGGTCAGGCGATCGGCACGGGAAGGGGCTGACTGAAGAGACGCGAAGCCCGTCGAGGGGCGCTATCGACGCAACTGCACCGGACTCACGCCAAGGCGCTGCCTGAACGTGGTCGTCATGTGCGCCTGGGAGTTGAAGCCACAGGTGTGGGCGATTTCTGCCAGTGTCGCGGTCGAGTCGCGCATCAGGGCGCGGGCCTTGGCCAGGCGCCGGTCGATCAGGTAACTGTGCGGGCTTTTGCCCGCTGCGTGCTTGAAGGCTCGAATGAAATAGCCTTCGGACAATCCCAACAGGTCCGCCATCGCCTGCACACCCAGCGGACCGTCGAGACCGGCATCAATAAACTCGTCGAGCAATCGCATCCGGCTGGCGGTGATGGCGCCCAGGGCCGGCGTCGACCCTGCCTGGTGATCGCTTGTCCGTTCAGCCAGGGCGAGTGCCCAGGCTTCCCAGTCATCCTCAACCGAAGCCTGTAACAACGCCGCGCGCATTCGCAGCGCCAGGGTCATGGCCTGTTGATCGATGCGATTGTTGAAGGCGCGGTCCCCCACCAACGGCAGGCCATCAGTGCGCATGACCCGCAGGTATTCACCGCCCTTGGGGGACTCGGACAAGACGTCACAACCGGCGGGGACAAAGGCCAGGCCATTGGGCATGGCGTCGAAGGGCAAAACCCGGTCGCTGCCGATCGCGTGCAGGCCTCGCTGGCTGTCGAAGGCAAAGCCGATCGCTGATTGGGTGGCCACGTATCGGGTCGCATAAGCGGCGCCGGGCAGCAGCTCGATCGCCCAGGGCCCGGCCTCGACACGACGGGTCGGCTCAGAGGGGGGCGGGGACGCAGGGCGGTTTCGTTGGCTCATGCCCACCATAGTAATGAACAGGGGGCGCAAAAGTCAGGTCAGTTTTCTGAAAGCCGGGGTGATCAAGCCCTGTCTAGACTGGGCAAAACCTCAGGGAGACCCCTCATGCACAGACTGACTCGCGACGATATCGAACAGGCGGCACGCCACGTGTACCAGGTCATGCCGGCCACTGCCCAGTACGCATGGCCCTTGCTGGCCGAGCGCCTGGGTTGCACGGTGTGGGTCAAGCATGAAAATCACACGCCGACCGGTGCGTTCAAGGTGCGTGGCGGCATTACCTTCATGCACTGGCTCAAGCGTACGCACCCTGACGTGCGGGGGATCGTCAGCGCGACCCGCGGCAACCATGGCCAGAGCCTGGCGCTGGCGGCCAGCGCGTCGGGTTTGCGGGCGTTGATTGTCGTGCCGCAAGGTAATTCGCTGGAGAAGAACAACGCGATGCGCGGCTTTGGCGGCGAAGTGGTGGAGTACGGCCGCGATTTTGACGAGGCCCGCGAAGAGGCCGCGCGCCTGGCGCAAGCGCATGGCCTGTACCTGGTGCCGCCGTTCCATGCCGAGTTGGTCAAGGGCGTGGCCACTTATGCGCTGGAGCTGTTCAAGGCCGCACCGGATCTGGATACGGTCTACGTGCCGATTGGCTGTGGCTCGGGGATCTGCGGAGTGATCGCCGCCCGTGACGCGTTGGGCCTGAACACCCGCGTGGTGGGGGTGGTGTCCACCGAGGCTGCGGCGGCCAAATTATCCTTTGAAGCGGGAGAAATCCTCGAAACCGCCACGGCCAATACCTTCGCCGACGGCCTGGCCGTGCGTAAACCGGTGCCCGCGGCATTTGATATCTACGGCGCGGCGGCGGCGCGAATCGTCTCGGTCAACGACGATGAGATTGCCGAGGCCATGCGCGTGTATTACACCGATACCCACAACCTCGCCGAAGGCGCCGGCGCGGCGGCCCTGGCGGCGCTGATGCAGGAGCGTGAAGCGATGGCGGAAAAAAAGGTCGGCGTGATTCTGTCGGGCGGGAATGTTGATCGTTCGGTGTATGCCAGGGTGATTGGGTGAAAAAAAGGTTTTTACGCAATACCTGTAGGAGCCAGCCTGCTGGCGATGATCGTTAACGGTAACGCGTATGAACGGGTTAAACGCGGGATGTTTTAGACCATCGCTGGCAAGCCCGCTCCGGACGTACGCGTACAATCACGGGCTCGTGACCTGTAGGGTTCGATCCACCAGGCGGATGCTGTCGCGTCCGCCACGCTTGGACTCGTAGAGCGCCGCATCGCCCTGTTCAATCAAGGCTGCCAGGCTGGAGGGCGGATGGTCGAACAGGTTGGCGCCGATGCTCAGGGTCACCGCTTCCGGCGTGGCGAAGGTTTGTGAGGCCGTGCTGTGAAAGCGGTCGCGCAGGGTGTTGCCCAATTCCACGATGCGCTCATTCGAAGCGTTGTTCAGCACGATGACGAACTCGTCGCCGCCCAGCCGCGCCGCCAGTGCGCCTTCGGGCGAATGCGAACGAATCATCTCGCTGAGCGCGACCAGCAGGCGGTCGCCTGCGGTGTGGCCGTAGAGGTCGTTGACCAGTTTGAAGTTGTCGATATCGATCAACAGCAGGGCACCGGGGCGAGCGCTCGAGACTTCAGCCAACAGGCGTGGTGCCCGTACTTCCAGGGCGCGGCGGTTGTACAGGGCGGTCAACGGATCGCGTTCGGCCAGCCGGGCAATCCGTTCCTCCCGCCGGTGGCGTTCGGTCCCGGTCATCGAGAGGGCGATCAGCATGATTGCCATGGCGCCTTCGACCAGCGAGATCTGAATGATTTCGCCCCGCAAGGCCGCCAGATCGATCAGCGTGCCCGGAATACCCGCCGATACGGCCTTGGCCAGATAAAACAGCCCATGGATCAACAGCACAAAGCGCAGCTGTGCCGCGCCCACGCTCAATGACTTGCCATGGGGACGCAGGAGGAAACTGGCCCAAAGCGTCGGCAGCGCCACCAGCAACGAATTGGCCACCAGCATGATCTTCGACCACGAGGGGGCATCCGGCAGCGCCAGCAGCGCAAACCAGGCGACGACGATCAGCCACCAGGCGCGAGACAGGCGTATACGGGTGAAGCGCGCGACGCCCAGCAGGAAAAGCCAGTGGGCCAGGACCAGCAGGCCATTGGCAAACCAGATGCCAATCAACACAAGGCCACTCATGCGCAGCAAGGCGAGCGTCGACCCCACGGTGATCGTGGCGAAGCCCGCGCTCCAGAACAGCAGCGAAGATTCACGGATGCTGCGCCACTCGACCGCCAGATACAGGGCGGCGGCCGCCGCGAGGGCGATCGAGAGTGTCAACATTGTGGAAGGGTCGAGCGCCATAGCCTTGTGGCCTGCTGATTTGCGGTGAAGGGGGCGATTGTAAGCGTTTGGGAGAAATTTTCAGAGAGTAGCGGCCCGGCACCGCAACAGGGCGTCGGCAGGGCGGGAAGCTGAAGGTTGATCTGCCCGCCCGGGAACGATCAATGCAATCCGCATTGTTTTCGTGAAATTTATGGTGTATTTTTTCATGAAATTATAAGAAATTAATTTCATGAGGCCCGTATGTTTCAGCAGTCCACCCAGCATGTCGCGAGCTACTACGCCTACAGTTGCGCCAATCGCCTGACCACCCGACCTGCGCTGGTGGGAGACCATGACACTGAAATTGTGATCATCGGCGCTGGCTTCAGCGGGCTGCACACGGCGCTGCGTCTGGCGTTGGCCGGCAAACGGGTGACGCTGCTGGAAGCCAGCCGCGTGGCGTGGGCCGCCTCGGGGCGCAATGGCGGGCAGGCCATTCTCGGTTGGTCGTGTGACATGCCGCCGCTGGAAGCCGCGCTGGGTTATGAGCGTGCCCGGCGCCTGTGGGACGGCATGCGCTGGGCCTCCGGGGAGTTGCGTGAACTGCCCGGGCGTCATGGCTTCGACTGCGACTATCGGGCCGGGCACCTGTGGACTTCGGTCATGCCGCGCCGGGTCAGCCTGTTGACCGAATGGCAACGCGAAGCCAGTCACAAGTGGGGTCACGACGGCTTGCAGTTCATTCCCCGCGAGCAGTTGCCCGATTGGGTGGCCAGCGAGCGCTATCAGGCCGGCCTTTATGATCCCGAAGGCGCGCACCTCAATCCGTTGAAGCTGGCGCTCGGCCTGGCCGCCGCCATCGAGCGTGCCGGCGGCCGTATCCATGAACAAAGCAAGGCGTTGAACTATCGGGAAGAGGGCGGTCGGTTTCAGGTGAACACCGAACGTGGGTCGATCCGGGCCGATGTGCTGGTCCTGGCGTGCAACGCCTATGTGGATCGTCTCGACCCGAAGCTGGCCAGTTGTGTGTTGCCGGTCGGGACCTATCAGGTCGCCACCGCCCCCCTGACGCCCGAGAAAGCCACCTCGCTGCTGCCGACCAATGTTTGCGTCACCGATAACCAGTTCGTCCTCGATTATTTCCGCCGTACACCGGACAACCGCTTGCTGTTCGGCGGTGGCTGCACCTATCTGGGTGGCATGCCCAAGGACATCGCCAGGGCGACGCGACCATTCCTGGAGCGCGTGTTTCCACAGCTCAAAGGGGTCGATCTGGCATTTGCCTGGGGCGGACACATCGACCTCACCCTGAACCGCACACCGGATGTTGGCCGCCAGGGGGATCGCTACTGGCTACAGGGTTATTCCGGCCACGGCGTGCTGCCGACCCTGGCAGCGGCGCGCGCGGTGTCGGATGCGATTCTCGGCCAGGCGGATGAGTTGGCGTTGTATCAAGGTTTGAGTAATGGCAGCTTTCCCGGCGGCAAGTACCTGGCGGCGCCGCTGGAGGCGATCGGCAAAGCCTGGTATCGACTGCGCGACAGCATTTGATGAGTCATTCAGCGGAATCCCGGTCATGAACAAGCAAGAAGAAATCGCCGCGCTGGCGATCCTGATTCACGATTTACGCAAGCACAAGAAGTTCACCTTGAAGGAGCTGGCAGACCGGATCGGTCGATCGGTGGGGTTTTTGTCTCAGGTCGAGCGCGGTTTGTCGCGGCCGACAGTGGCCGATCTGACGGCGATCAGTGAAACCCTCGGCGTGCCGACCACCTATTTCTATAGCTTGCCCAAACCCAAGGTCCTGCCGTGGGTGACCCGGCCGGACGAGCGCCGCACCGTGTATTACGCCAACGGGATTACCGACATCCTGGTATCGCCGAAGATGCGCGCTTCGTTCTCCATGCTCGAAAGCCATCTGGAAGCCGGCGCCAGCAGTGGTGACAGGCACCTGACCGACAGCTCGGAGCAGGGCGGCTACGTGCTCGAGGGCGAGTTGACGTTGTGGCTGGGCGACGACGACTCGGTCACGTTGCGCGCCGGCGACAGTTTTCAATTCGACAGCCACACCCGTTGCCGCTACGGCAACCTGACCGAGCAGCTGACGCGCGTGCTTTGGGTCTACACATGATCGCCACCCCAAGAACTTTCCAAGGAACAACCACGATGGATGCTGCCTGCTCTGATCTGCTCGCCGAAGTGCGTGCCTTTCGCCAACGCTACCCCGAGGTGCGTTATGTCGACCTGATTTCCCTGGACATTCCCGGGCACTTCTACGGCAAGCGTTATCCCGTAGAGATGCTGGAAAAAGTCGCGGCCGGCAGCGCGCTCAAGCTGCCGCAGAACTGCGTGTTGCTGGGCGTGCAGGGCGGGTTGTTCAAGATCGGTGACTACTGCTTCAACGACGGTGACCCGGACGCGCTGCGGCGCCTGGTCCCTGGCACGCTCAAACCGGTGACCTGGGAAGCACAGCCCCTGGGGCAGATGCTGATTACTTCCGACGGCACCGAAAAGCCGATCGTTTTCGAGCCGCGCGAAGTGCTGGCGCAGGTGCTGGATCGACTGGCGCGCAAAGGCATTCATCCGGTGGTGGCCTTCGAGCTGGAGTTTTACCTGTTCGATAAAAAACTGCGTGACGGCTTGCCGCAATTCCCCCGCGATGACCTGACCGACGACGCCGACGATCAACCGAACATGCACATCGAGCGCCTGTCGCGCTTTGCGCCGGTGCTGGATGAAATGGTCGAGGCGACACGGGCCCAGGGCATCGATGCCACGGTGATTACGGCGGAACTGGGGCCGGGTCAGTTCGAGATCAATTTCGGGCATCTCGACGACGGTCTGCGAGCGGCCGACTGGGCCGCGCTGTTCTGTCGCAGTACCCGTGGCGTTGCGCTCAAGCATGGCTACCGCGCCAGCTTCATGGCCAAGCCTTACTTGCAGCACCCCGGCAGCGGCATGCATGTGCATGTCAGCCTGTACGATGCCGAGGGTAAAAACCTGCTGGCCGCCAACCAGCAGCAACCCCTGCGCCATGCCGTGGCCGGTTGCCTGGAGTTGCTGCCCCACAGCATGCCGATCTTCGCGCCGAACCAGAACGCCTATCGACGCCTGGGCGGCACGACCAACGTGGCCACGCATGCGAGCTGGGGCTTTGAAGACCGCGATGCGTGCTTGCGTATTCCGGAGTCAGACGCGAAAAATCTGCGCATCGAATATCGCCTGGCCGGTGCCGACGCCAACCCTTATCTGGTGTTGGCGGCGATTCTGGTAGGGCTTGAGCATGGCCTGGAAGCCCGCAAGGAGCCGATCCCGCCACTCAACGAAGACCGCAACAGCGGCATCGATTTCCCGGTGGAAATGCTCGAAGCCGTGCGCGCGATGCAGCATCAGCCGCAACTGCGCGAAGGCCTGGGGGCGGAATTCGTCGATGTGTATTGCGAGAACAAACGTCAGGATCATCTGGCGTTCATGCAGGAAATCAGTGCCCGGGAATATCGCTGGTATCTGTGAAGCCTGGGTGTTGAGGTGGCATCCCGCCTCAACACCCAACGCCATCGCGCCTTGAATGGCTGTGCTTATGCGTCCCGCTCATGGGCGGCCGCCGCCAGCTGCGCGGCGTCCACGCGAACGAAAATCGAGTCTCCGATCGCCGTGAGTACGTCCCCGGCGTAGACCTCGCAGATCACGCGACTCTTGCGTCCGACTTCACCTTCCACTTTCGCCCGCAGGGTCAGCGGAACGCCCATGGGGGTCGGTTTGATGAACTTGATGCCCAGGTTGCCCGTGACGCAATTGATGCGAGGCAGGCTGGCGACGTCTCGCTGTTCGGCGCGGTAGTGATAGGCCATTGCCGCCCAGTTTGAATGGCAATCCACCAGCATGGCGATCATTCCGCCGTAAACCAGATCGGGCCAGCCGCAATACTGCGCGTCGGGCAGATGCTCGGCCACGACATGCACGCCGTCCTCATGCCAGTAGCTTTTGATGTGCAGCCCGTGGGGATTGCTGCCGCCGCAACCATAACAAACGCCCTCGGGCGCAGCGGTGTCTTGCAGGGAGAGGTCGAGCCTGGACATACCTTGAGGATCCTCGAAAAGTGTGGGGCAAGCCTAGCGGATTTCCAGGCCGGACCGAAAGTGATGCGTGCGTTGTAACCTCAGGTGAATGCGCTGAAGCTATCCACAAATTGCGTGGGTATACCTGTGGATAACGCGCCAGGCAGCAGGAAACGTGGGGCTTGTAATGTGTTGGTCATTTATTGATCTTTTCCTGCGGAACGCGCTTCGTTGCCCATGACGGTCATCGGCTGACGAGGCTGGCGACGGGCTCGCCGGCGCGGGAGGGTCCTTCCATCAGCCCGTCACCTTCCCGTTCAAAGCACAAGACTTCCGGCCGAAAAGCCGGATAATGGCGGCCATTTCGTTTAGCTCGTCATTTTGGTAATCCCGCATGGAAATCAAGGTCAACTTTCTCGACAACCTTCGACTTGAAGCCAAGTTCGATGACTTCACTGTCGTGGCCGACCAACCTATTCGCTATAAGGGCGATGGCTCGGCGCCTGGTCCGTTCGATTACTTCTTGGCTTCTTCGGCTTTGTGCGCGGCTTATTTTGTGAAGCTGTATTGCGACACTCGCGGCATTCCCACGGAAAATATCCGCCTGTCGCAGAACAACATTGTTGACCCGGAAAACCGCTACAACCAGATTTTCAAGATCCAGGTCGAGTTGCCAGCCGATATCTCCGCCAAAGACCGCCAGGGCATTTTGCGTTCCATCGACCGTTGCACCGTGAAAAAAGTGGTGCAAACCGGGCCTGAGTTCGTGATCGAAGAAGTGGAAAACCTCGATGCCGATGCCCAGGCGTTGTTGATGCCTCATTCGGGGTCGCAAGAGGGCACCTATATTGCGGGCAAGGATCTGCCGCTGGAGCAGACCATCGCCAACATGTCGGGGATCCTGGCTGACCTGGGCATGAAGATCGAAATCGCTTCGTGGCGCAATATCGTGCCCAATGTGTGGTCGCTGCACATTCGCGATGCGCACTCGCCAATGTGCTTTACCAATGGCAAGGGCGCGACCAAGGAAGGCGCGTTGGCGTCGGCGTTGGGCGAGTTTATCGAGCGACTCAATTGCAACTTCTTCTACAACGATCAGTTCTGGGGAGAAGACATCGCCAACGCGGCGTTCGTGCATTACCCGGATGAACGCTGGTTCAAGCCTGGCCCCCAGGATGCGCTGCCGGCAGAAATACTCGACGAGTACTGCCTGGCGATTTACAACCCCGATGGCGAGTTGCGGGGCTCGCACCTGTACGACACCAACTCCGGCAATACACAGCGCGGTATCTGTTCGCTGCCGTTTGTGCGCCAGTCGGATGGCGAGGTGGTGTATTTCCCGTCCAACCTGATCGAGAACCTGTTCCTCAGCAATGGCATGAGTGCCGGTAACACCCTGGCCGAAGCCCAGGTGCAATGCCTGTCTGAAATCTTCGAGCGCGCGGTCAAGCGCGAGATTCTCGAAGGTGAAATGGCACTGCCGGATGTGCCGCAGCACGTGCTGGCAAAATACCCGAGCATTCTGGCCGGCATTCAAGGGCTGGAAGAGCAGGGCTTCCCGGTGCTGGTCAAGGATGCGTCGCTGGGAGGGGAGTTCCCGGTGATGTGCGTCACCTTGATGAACCCGCGTACCGGTGGCGTGTTTGCCTCGTTCGGCGCGCACCCAAGCTTTGAAGTGGCACTGGAACGCAGCCTCACCGAGTTGCTGCAGGGGCGCAGCTTTGAAGGTCTGAACGATCTCCCTCAGCCGACCTTTGAGGGGCAGGCCGTGACGGAGCCGAATAACTTCGTCGAGCACTTCATCGACTCCAGCGGTGTGGTGTCGTGGCGCTTCTTCAGTGCCAAGGCCGATTTCGAATTCGTTGAGTGGGACTTCTCCGGGCAAGGGGAAAATTCCAATGCCGAAGAAGCCGCCACCTTGTTCGGTATCCTTCAGGACATGGGCAAGGAAGTGTACATGGCGGTTTATGAGCACATCGGCGCCAAGGCCTGCCGCATTCTGGTGCCGGACTACTCGGAAATCTATCCGGTCGACGATCTGGTCTGGGACAACACCAACAAAGCGCTGACGTTCCGCGCCGACATTCTCAACCTGCACAACCTGAGCAAAGTCGGGCTCAGAACCCTGGCCAAGCGCCTGGAAGACAGCGAGCTGGACGACTACACCGACATCACCACCTTGATCGGCATCGAATTCGACGACAACACGCCGTGGGGCAAGTTGACGATACTGGAGTTGAGGCTGCTCATTTACCTGGCCTTGCAGAAGTTTGAACAGGCGAAGGATCTGGTGGAAGCCTTCCTGCAGTACAACGACAACACTGTCGAGCGCGGCCTGTTCTATCAAGCCGTGAACGTGGTGCTGGAAATGCAGTTGGACGACGATCTGGAACTGGCCGACTACGAAGTCAATTTCCGCCGGATGTTCGGCAATGAGCGCATGGACGCTGCGATCGGCTCGGTGGACGGCAGTGTGCGCTTCTACGGCCTGACCCCGACGAGCATGAAGCTGGAAGGGCTCGATCGACATTTGCGTTTGATCGAAAGCTATAAAAAACTGCACACGGCGCGGGCCAGTGTGACGATTGCCTGACGCCACTCAGTCAAGGGATTGAACGAATGAAATCATTCAGCATTCGCGAGCTTGAAAGTACGGATACCGAAGCCTTGCTGGCCTTTGAACGCCATAATCGCGCCTGGTTTGAATCTCATATTGATGCGCGCGATCCTGCGTTTTATTCATTGCCGGGTGTCGCCGAGCACATTGCGGGCTATTTGTCCGATTTTGCTATCGGTGCCTGGCATCCGTTCGTTATCGAAGATTGCAGTGGGAACATAGTGGGGCGAGCCAATCTGAAAGACATTGGTTCGCCGCCAGGTTCTGCGCAAGTGGGCTACCGGATTGATCAAGGCATGTGCGGGCAGGGACTGGCCACACTGGCGCTCAGGCATCTGATCCAGGCGGCACGGACCCGTTGGCGACTGACCCAATTGGTTGCCTGTGTATACGAGTCAAATGTCGGCTCAAGAAAAGTGCTGGAACGGTGCGGATTCCTGCCCGAGCAACCCTCTTGCGCCGACGAGACCGGGGGCGAGCGCCGATTCGTCCTGTCGATCCAGTGAGCCGGCCCCGGCCAAAACAAAGCACAGGGATACAAGTACGGCGCAGTCGGGCACTCCATAGTTGAAGGGTAGTTTTTCATTCAATAATGGAGCGACTCCCATGCCTACCGCATCCGCCGTGCCCGGCAAGACCCTGCTGAACCCTGACGATCACACCCTCATCATGATTGATCATCAGTCGCAAATGTCCTTTGCGACCAAGTCCATCGACGCTGTGAATCTGCGCAACAACGCTGCCCTGGTGGCCAAGGCGGCGAAAGAGTTCGGGGTCGCGACCATCCTGACCACGGTCGCGGAGAAAAGCTTTTCCGGACCCATCTTCGATGAAATCAAATCGGTCTTTCCCGAGCTGCCCGTCATCGACCGCACCAGCATGAACACCTGGGAAGATCCGCGCATTGCGGTGGAGGTGAACCGTCACGACAAGGCCAAGATCGTGCTGGCGGGCCTCTGGACATCCGTGTGCATCGTGGGCCCGGCGCTCTCTGCCCTGGATCAGGGTTTCGAGGTGTATTTCATTGCGGACGCTTGCGGTGATGTGTCGGTCGAGGCGCATGAAATGGCCATTCAGCGCATGATTCAGCTTGGCGCGCGCCCGATGACTTCCCTGCAATACCTGCTCGAGTTGCAACGTGACTGGGCTCGTACCGACACCTACGATGCCACCGTGAAAACTTCCATCGCCAATGGTGGCGCCTATGGTTTGGGACTGATCTATGCCAAAACCATGTTCAATGCGTCCGAAGGCCACTGATTGCCCGGCGTTACCGAACAGGTAAAGGGCAGCGGTGCTCCCCGAGACACCTGAACGCTGGTCATCGCGCCCCTTGATTGGGGCGTTTCCATTTATATCGAACGCTTTATAACCCTGGGGGAGCGGGGCGCGCCCCCATTTCATGACGTTGATTTGATTCCATGCTCGAACCGGTTAATATACGGTTCATATGCATTTCATATAGTGGAAGTCATGGGAATCGTCAAAATTTCAGAAAACATGCATGAGAACCTGCGCGTCGCCAGCGACGCGCTGAGTCGCTCGATCAATGCGCAAGCCGAACACTGGATGCGCATCGGGATGCTCGCGGAATTACATCCAAACCTCGATCACAGCGATATTTGCCGCTTGCTGATTCGTGCCGAATCGGCGGGCGGACTGGATCTGAAACAGCTCTGCGCTGTCGCGGATATCGCTCAAGGCTCCCAGCCCCATGCAAGCTCAGGAGCCAGTCAATGAAGGCGAACGTCAGGATCAACAGCCTCGCGGAAATCGCCCAGTCGCGCGCTGCAGGCACGCTGGCCGCCGAAGTACTGGCCATGATCACTCCCCATGTGAAAGCCGGGGTCACCACCAACGAACTCGATCGGCTCTGTCACGACTACATCGTCAACGTGCAGAAAGCCATCCCGGGCAACATTGGCTATCACGGTTTCCCGAAGACCGTGTGCGCATCCGTCAACGAAGTGGTCTGCCATGGCATCCCTTCGAACAGGACGTTGAAGGATGGCGACATCGTGAACATCGATATCGCTGTCATCAAGGATGGCTGGTATGGCGATACCAGCCGCATGTACTTCGTTGGCGAGCCCAGTGCGCAGGCTCGGCATTTGGTCAAGACAACCTATGAAGCCATGTGTGCCGGCATAAGTCTCGTCCGCCCCGGTGCCACGTTGGGCGACATTGGTCATGCCATCCAGGCGGTCGCGGAAAGGGATGGGTTCAGCGTTGTGCGCGAATACTGCGGCCATGGTATCGGCAAGATCTACCACGACGAGCCGCAGGTCCTGCATTACGGTTATCCGGGCCAGGGCCTGAAATTGAAAGCCGGGATGATTTTCACCATTGAGCCCATGCTCAATGCGGGCAAACGTCATGTGAAAACCCTGGCGGATGGCTGGACGGTGGTCACCAAGGATCAATCGCTATCGGCCCAGTGGGAGCACATGGTGGCCGTCACTGACGATGGTTTTCAGATTTTGACTCCCTGGCCCGATCGTAGCGACGAATATCCCGCCATCGGGCAGTAGCCGTTCAGGTACACGGAAGACAGGATCTGTCTTCCGTGCATGGCGCTAGTGACTGCAACGGTGACTGGTCGGGCGGCACTGACGCAGAGACGAAAAGACAGCGAGTAAAGAGTTCCGGCTAATAATCGACAACTTTCGGCGAGCAATTTGTTGTCTGTCTCATTGTTGGCGTCAAAGCAAATAAAACCATTGAAAAAAATCTCCATAAGCTATAAACAAAAAGCTCACTGGCATATTGCTAGCAAACAGTAAGTGAGCATTGCCAGTTTTTGGCTCAGGGAGCGCTGATGAGTGTTCGTCAATTGACCGACTCCCCGCGGCAATCGAACGACTGCGACGTTGTCGCATCTCAACCAAAAGGGACGTCGGGTACTGTCGGCATGGCTTACGCTGGCAACGAGCACATGATCCAGCAAATGCTGGACTCAGCGCGCAGCTGGGCCCACACCTCCGCGTGGGCGGTTTACCGCGCCGGTGAACAATTGCATCGGGTCGGTCAGGGTGACGCCTGGATTCAGTGGCCGTCCAGCATCCCGAACGAAGAGTTCGACGCCTTCTGCCGGACCCGGCGATTGCACCGCTGGCCCACCGGCAAGGGCGAAAGTGAATTGGGTTGGCTACTCGCGCCGGTCAGCGAGGCCGCAGACCCGGCGCTCGCCGACTTTGCCCTGCGGCTGGGCATTCAGGTCCAGACCAATACCCTTGCCCGGGCGCAGATCACTCAGCGAGTGCTGTATGAGATTACCTACCTGGCCAGTTCGACCCGAGACCGCTCAGTGTTTCTGGTGGGGGTTCACCGGCTGCTGGCCAGCCTGATCGATGCCGAGAACTTCTATCTTGCGCTGTATGACCCCCATAGCGGCAAGATCGACTACCCGTATTACGTCGACATCATCGACGTCGATGCCCTGGAGTCCGAAAACTACGAATACCTTGACCCTTCGCACCTGTCGTTGACCGGGCAGGTATTGACCACTGCCCAGCCATTGCTGATCGACGCCGCCGGTATCCTCGCGGCTGAAGCCGAAGGCCGTTTCTACTGTGTGGGTGACCGTCCCGAGTTCTGGATGGGCGCCCCCTTGAAAAATGCCTCGGATGACGTGTTCGGCATGCTCGCGATGCAGGTCTACGACGTTTCTCGTATCTACAGTGCTGAAGATCGCGCGCTGTTCCTTGTGGTGGCACGCCACGTCGCCATGGCCCTGGACCGGATTCTGCACCGCGAGGACCTGGAAGAAACGGTGATGCGTCGCACCCTGGAGCTTTCGGCACTCAACGAAGCCTTGACGCAGGAAGTGGCGGATCGAGAGCGCGCCGAACACCTGCAGAGCGCGTTGTTCCAGATCGCGGAGCTATCGAGTCAGCCGGGCGACATGGCTGAGTTGTTTCAAACCTTGCATGGCATCGTCGGTGATTTGCTGTTCGCGCAAAACTTCTACATCGCGCTGTTCGACGACGCGACCAGTGAAGTGACCTTTCCCTATTACGTCGATGAGCGGCAGACGACCCGCCCGGCAGCGCGACGTGGGTGCCGGGGCTTGACTGAATACGTTATTCGTCAGCGCCGACCTTGCCTGATTGACGCTGACAAAGCCGAGCGACTGGCGGCCGAGGGTGAAATAGAACTGGCCGACGAGTCCGTCCGATCCCACTCCTGGCTGGGCATTCCCTTGTTCGATGGCGACGTGGTGCGTGGCGTGCTGGCGGTGCAAAGCTACACCTCGCAGGTTCGCTATACCCTGCGGGATCAGGATCTGCTGACGTTCGTGTCGCGGCACATTGATACGGCGTTGTCGCGGCGCACGGCTGCCGAAGCGATCCACGCCGCCAACCTCAAGCTGGAAGCGCGGGTGCAGAACCGCACCCGCGAACTCGATCACGCCAATGCCAAGTTGCAACACGAAAACTCCCACGATGCGCTGACCGGGCTGCCGAATCGCACTTACCTGCAACAGCGCCTCAATTCGGCCTGGTCGCAGTTCGGCAGGGAAGGCGGGCACCTGGCGGTCATGTTCATCGACCTGGACCGTTTCAAGATGGTCAACGACAGCCTCGGCCACCATTTTGGCGACCTGCTGTTGATGCAGGCCGCCCATCGTCTGCGCGGATGCCTGCGCGACGCCGACATGCTGGCGCGCCTGGGGGGCGATGAGTTTTCGGTCCTCGCCCCCGAAGCGCCGCTGGACGTGGTGATCGAAATCGCCGAACGGATCCTCGTGGCGTTTGACCTGCCGTTTTTCATCAATGGCTACG
Source organism: Pseudomonas mohnii (assembly GCF_900105115.1). Classification (NCBI taxonomy): domain Bacteria; kingdom Pseudomonadati; phylum Pseudomonadota; class Gammaproteobacteria; order Pseudomonadales; family Pseudomonadaceae; genus Pseudomonas; species Pseudomonas mohnii. Next base: position 795,959 of record NZ_FNRV01000001.1, on the reverse strand, counting down.
AAGTGTTTTCGTCCTGCAGTATCGGCATTGTCAGTGCCGACAGTCAGTTCCATCACGAACCGGCGGATTTGCTGCGTGATGCCGACGCGGCGATGTACCGGGTCAAGAGCGCCGGGCGCGACAGTTACGCGGTGTTCAACCAGGAAGTGCGCCGGGAAGTCTCGGACCAGGTGGAGCGCGAAGGGGCCTTGCGCAACGCGCTCAAGCGTACGGACGAACTGCTGCCGTATTTCCAGCCGATTGTCAGCGTTGAAAGCGGCGAATTGCTGGCCCTTGAGGCACTGGTCCGCTGGCATCAACCGGGCGGCCGGGTGATCGCGCCGGGCGAGTTCCTGCCGGATGTCGAGGGTTTGCGCCTGATCGGCCGGCTGGATCTTTACATGCTCACCAGCGTTGCAATGATCCTCGCACAACCCGAGCACGCCAATTGGCCTGCGGTGCACGTCAATTGCTCCAGCTACAGCATGACGCGCCCGGACTTCGCCAATGAAGTGTTGGCGCTGCTGGCGCGACACGGGGTCGAACCGTCACGCATTTGCCTGGAGTTGACCGAAGGTGCGCTGGTCGCCGAGCCGGCGATTGCCCGGCTGACCATGCAGCAATTGGCCGACAACGGTATGTCGGTGATGCTCGATGACTTCGGCGCCGGGTTCTCTTCCCTGAGCTATGTGCATCAATACCGTTTCAGCGGCTTGAAGATCGACAAGTCGTTCATCCTCGAACTGACCACCAGCGCCCGCAGTCGCGCGATCGTCCGGGCGATCGTGCGGATGGCCGAATCGCTCGACCTCAGCGTGGTGGCCGAAGGTGTCGAGGATCAAGCGACGCTGGACTTGCTGCGCGAAATGGGCGCAGGGCAGGCCCAGGGATATCATTTTGCCAAGCCCATGGGACTGGAGGCGTTGCTGGCCAGTTCGCTGATCGGTCACTAGGGCTTGTCGGCGTTTTGCATCGGGAGAAACCGCGATTCAGCGCGGTAGAAGCGTTTTTTAAGGGGCATTGCAACGTGGGCACCGTCCTCTGTAGGAGCGAGCCTGCTCGCGATGAGCTGGAGAACACCGCGGGGCGTCAGGTTCCCCGCGTTATCGTTCACGACCATCGCCAGCAAGCTGGCTCCTACAAGTATTGCATTAGCTTTGTATCCCGGGATTCCGTGAAGAACCTATTTTTTTGCTGCCGCGCCATTACTTTCTGCATTGCGCCAACACCACTTGGCAAGTGTCCGGCGTGCCACCGGACCGCCCGGCATAGCGTATGCAATTGTCCAGGGATTTTTTGCGAGCCATGTTCAAGGTGTCGCCCCATGCCAGACCGCCTTCACCGGAAGTGGGCAGCGCTTTTGCGTAACAGTTCGAGCCGGTGCTCGACGTCGAATAGCGAGCCTTGGCGGCTTTGCCTGAACATCCCGCTGTCAGCACCAGGTTGAGGGCGAGCAACGAGGGCAAGACCCATGACCAGCCTTGTCGTGTGGTGTTTGTGGTCATCCCGTTGCCCCCCGTATCAAACGGCTCAAAGCGTGATTGCGATCATACTGCACTCGGGCTGGACGGTGTTGCGCCTGACCTGGGTGACCTGCCGGGGGAAGGGACGGACGGGGGCAAACCATGGCCCTGGTCGCCGGGATTTGAAATCCAGGGCGTTGCTCGACAGAATTGCGTCCCGATCCGGCCTGCGGTGCTGGACGTTCGTAGTGAAAAGGGGCTGCAGTTGAACCAACAGACATTGTCCATGCGCCTGGAGCGTGTGGCGGCGCATGTGCCAGCCGATGCACGCCTGGCCGATATCGGCTCGGATCACGCCTACTTGCCGGTGGCATTAATGCGTCGTGGCGCCATCGCGGCGGCGGTGGCCGGCGAGGTGGCATTGACGCCACTGCGCTCGGCCGAACGCACCGTGCGCGAGAACGGCCTGGAGCAGTGGATCACCGTGCGCCTGGCCAATGGCCTGGCGGCGATCGAGCCGGGAGACGGCATCACGGCGATCAGCCTCTGTGGCATGGGTGGCGAGACGATCCGCGACATCCTCGACAGCGGCAAGGCGCGCCTGAGCGGCCGGGAACGCCTGATCCTGCAGCCCAACGGCGGCGAGCAGCCGCTGCGTCAATGGCTGATGGACAATGGCTACCGAATCCTCTGCGAGGAAGTGCTGCGGGAAAACCGCTTTGACTACGAAATCATCGTCGCCGAGCGCGACGGACCGGTGACCTATACCGCCGAGGAGCTGTACTTCGGCCCGCTGCAGATGCAGGCACGCAGCCCGGCGTTCCTGACCAAGTGGCAGCGCCTGCTGCGCCATAAACAGCAGACCCTGACCCACTTCGCCCGGGCGCGACAGGCAGTGCCCGAAGAGAAGGCCGAGGAAATCGCCCGGCAGGCCCGGTGGATCACTGAACTGCTGAATTGAGCCCGGCCCATGGTTCCTGCGAAACGTCGCCGAGCGGACTTGGGCAACATGACGCGGCGCCGTGGTTTGTCTGCTGCCTTATCTGCGATTCACACGCTCCGTTCAGACGCATCTCACCGGGTTTGATCCCGTTCAATCCGGCGGTCATTCGGCCAATAAATTCAAGCTCGGACATACCAGGCGTACCATCTTGTCCGCCTTGCGCCGATAGTTCATGTTTTCGTCCGAGGTCCAGACGTAAGCCTTCAACCAGATCGTCATGTTCAGGTATTGAAACCGGATGCAACTTTCACCATCGAGTTTTTTCAGCGTTCGCTTGACCTTGCGCTCACGCTCGAACACGGTGGCAACCAGGCCGACCCGATAGTCCAGTGCATTGTCCTGCAGGGCTTTGACGGACCGGAAATCCGCGTCGGAGAATCGGTAGTAGTGACCTCGTTCAAGTTCGAGTTCGGTTTTGATCTCGTCATTCTCGTGACTGTACGGATGACTGTGATAGTCCCCCAGATAGCAAACTTCCGGGAAAAACGTATCAATGAAGCCTTGTTTCAGGTCCTGAGCCTCATCGGTATAAATGACGGAGTTCTGATCTCTTTCAACGGCGGTGGAAGTGTCTGCCAATACCACTCGGTACATCATCTGGGTGCCGATGGTTCGCTGACAGTACCCCCACAAATGCCCGAACGTTTCGACTTCCGCCGCCGAGTCGCCGTTGGTTAAGACATGTTCCAGTTTGTAGGCTTCCAGTGCTGACGTGACGATACTGAAAAACGCTTGTTCGGATATTGAAACAACGGAGTCAATCATGACGTTCCTTAGTCATTCAGAAGGTGCATTGCGACAGGAATCTATAGAAGAATGAAGAGGTTGTCAGTTGAATAGTGGCGAAATGATTCCTATGAGGTCAGGCGCCGGAGTGGCATGAGCTTCAACTGACATGGCCGGCATGTCCTTTAGTCGACATCTGCTGGCTTGTTAGCGTTAGTCGGTAATCCGCCAGCGGGTTAGAGTCGTCGATACCTTCCTGGCAAAACCGGATGATCCTGATGACGCGCCCGCGCTTTTTACCCGACAACTTCACCCTGACCCTGGTCGGCGTGGTCCTGCTCGCCAGCTTGCTGCCTGCCAGTGGCCAGGTGGCGATAGGCTTCGGCTGGCTGACCAACATCGCCATTGCCCTGCTGTTTTTTCTGCATGGCGCCAAATTGTCCCGCGAATCGATCATCGCCGGCGCCGGGCACTGGCGCTTGCATTTGCTGGTGTTCAGCCTGACCTTCGTGCTGTTTCCGCTGCTCGGCCTGGCGCTCAAGCCTGTCCTGTCGCCGTTGATCGGTGATGACCTGTACATGGGCATGCTCTACCTCTGCGCGCTGCCTGCCACGGTGCAGTCGGCGATTGCCTTCACTTCCCTGGCACGCGGCAACATTCCGGCGGCGATTTGCAGCGCGGCGGCATCCAGCCTGTTCGGGATTTTCCTCACGCCATTGCTGGTGACGTTGCTGTTGAACGTGCACGGCGACGGTGGTTCGACCCTCGATGCAATTGTGAAAATCAGCGTGCAACTGTTGCTGCCGTTCGTGGCCGGGCAGATCGCACGACGCTGGATCGGCGCCTGGGTCGGGCGCAACAAGAGTTGGCTGAAGTTCGTCGATCAGGGCTCGATTCTTCTGGTGGTCTATGGGGCGTTCAGTGAGGCGGTAAACGAGGGCATCTGGCACCAGATTCCGCTGCGGGACCTGGCCGGGCTGGTGGTGGCTTGCTGCGTGGTGCTGGGGCTGGTGTTGGTGGCGTCGACCGTGCTGGGCAAGGCCTTTGGCTTTAGTCAGGAGGACCGCATCACCATTCTGTTCTGCGGCTCGAAGAAAAGCCTGGCGACCGGGGTGCCAATGGCCCAGGTGTTGTTCGCTGGCAGCACCATTGGCGTGTTGATCCTGCCGCTGATGTTGTTCCACCAGATTCAACTGATGGTCTGTGCGGTCCTGGCGCAGCGCTACGCCAATCGCCAGGAGTCGGTGGCGGAACTGATGGGCCAGGTCGATCCTTAATGCTCAAGGGCCGGGATCTGACTCCCGGCTCAGACACACAGCTTCGATGCACCCGGTGTCCGCGCGGCACCGCTGCGCACTTCCCTGGCGGTGCAGCCGAAATGCTGGCGAAAGCTTCGGGTGAATTGCGCCTGATCACTGAACCCCCAACGCATGGCCAGTTCGCCGATCGACAGGTGGCAATTGGGGTCGTGCAGGCCTCGGTGGACCGCTTCGAGGCGGCGCAGACGAATCCATTCGCCGAGGCTGTAAGGCGTGCTGCTGAAGAGTTTGTGCAAATAGCGCACGGACAGGCCGCAAGCCTGCGCGATCACTTGGGGCGCCAGGTCCGGGTTGCCCAGTTGTTTGTCGACGTAATGTTCGATGCGTTGCAAATGCATGGCCGCCAGGTTCGAACTTTCACTGCTAAGCACTCGCTCATCGTCGCGCAAGGCCATTAACAAGGTTGAAAGTGCCTGCTCCAAGAGCATGTGGCGGGCGGGTTCGTCACACTCGTCGAAGCGGGCGGCACACATCGCCAGTTGATCGACGAAAATCCGTCCGAGTGCGCGCTTGGCATCGAAGCAGAAGCGGGTGTAGCGCTCGGCCCCGCGCAGTTGGCCATGCAACGCGCGTTCAGGGAGCTTGAACACCCAGAGGTCGTTGTCGCTGGCATAGTGAAAGCGGTAGGGGGCATCGCCACGCTCGAAGATGAATCCGCCGGGCTGGCAATGCAGGGCGCGGCCGTCCTGCTCGAAATGCACTTCGCTGCGACGCGGTACGGTGACCAGGTAGCAGGCTTCATGATCTTCACTGACCTGGGCCTTGCTGCGCGAATAGCCGAGCTGACTGGAGCGCAAGCGTGACAGGGTCAACGGGGTGCTGCCGGTTTCCCAGATCTGCAGGCTGCCGCTGAAGGTGCTGCTGGGGGCGAACTCCAGGGACAATGGGAAATAGGCGCTGCCGATGGCCTGGGCCCAGAGCGGCTGGCGTTGACTGTCGGGCCAGGAGCGGGTGGAAAGTTTGTACGCCATGGCGGCCCTCGTATCTTTTTATTATGAGGACGGTGCCGAGGTAGAGAACCCTCGGCACCGCTGGTTTGCCATCATTTGCCAATGCTTACGGGCGGTCAATCATCAGGCGTCAGCCGGTAGGTGGCCGAGGGCGCAAGCGTCGCCTGCCAGCCCGGAGGAACGACGATGTTGGTGGTCGACTCTTCGATCACACAAGGGCCTCGCACCCTTTGCCCGGATTGCAGGCGGTCACCGTTGTACACCGGGGTTTCCTGCCAGGGCGATTGGGCGCTGAACAGCATCGACCGGTAGCCGCTCGCCTGGGGGGCGGCGTCTTCGTCGGGCGCCGGCAGCTCCGGCATCGGTGGGCGTTGCAGGCGGGCAATCACCGAACACTCAAGGTTGACCAGCTCGGCGGGGCTCTCAGGCTCGCTGTAGGAAAACAGTGCCTTGTGCCGCGTGTGGAACGCCTCACGCAGGGCCACCAGACTCGACTGATCCAGTTGATCGCAGGTCAGCTCGACGCTGCATTCGTGAATCTGGCCGAGGTAGCGGATTTCCAGGTTGTACAGGCATTCCACCTTGTCGTCGGCACCGAAGCCATCGTCGCGCAGGTTGTTCATGCCGCGCTCGCGCAAGTCGCGCAGGGTCTGGTTGAGCAAGGGCAGGTCGACCAGATCGTCGTCCAGGCGCATGGGCAGGGTGGTCAACTGGTCGTATCGGATGTCCGAGAGAATCTGCCCGTAGGCGCACAGCCCGGAAGCCACCTTCGGAATCAGTACCACCTGGCTGCCGATTTCCTCGGCCAGACGCATGACGTGCATGCCCGCCGCACCGCCCGCACCGATCAGGGCGAAGTCCCGTGGGTCATAACCACGCTCCACCGAGACCCGGCGAATGCCGCTGACCATGTTCAGGTTGACCAGGGTGATGATGCCGATGGCCGCACGTTCGACACTGATGCCCAAAGGCTCGGCGATTTTGCTCCGGATCGCGTCGATGGCCGCTTTACGATTGAGGCGAATGCTGCCGCCCAGCAGCGCGCCGTCGGCCAGGTAGCCCAGGGCCAGGTTGGCGTCGGTCACGGTGGGCTCGGTGCCGCCCTTGCCGTAGCACACCGGGCCGGGGTTGGCACCCGCGCTGCGCGGGCCGACCTGAAGCATGCCGAAGTCATCGAGGTAGGCAATCGAGCCACCACCGGCACCGAGGGTTTCCACCTGGATCATCGGCACGCCGATGCGATAGCGCAGGAAGTCGGTGTCCTTGCTGAAGTTGGTGTGCCCGGATTTGCTCAGGGTGATGTCGAACGAGGTGCCGCCCATGTCCACGGTGATCACGTTATTGATGCCAAATGGCTGCGCGACACACAACCCCGCTTGCGGCGCGGAGGCCGGGCCGGAGTTGATGGCATTCACCGCCCGCTCGCGCATCACCACGCCCGGCGCCAGGCCGCCGTTGGACTGGAAGTAGCGCGTCGGTTGTTGCGCGCCAAGCTCCTCGAACAGCGCGTCGATCCGTTCGATGTAGCGGCCCATGACCGGGCTCAGGTACGCGTTGACTACAGCGGTCGAGGTGCGGGTGTATTCGCGGATCTGCGGGAAGACCTCGCTGCCGGTGCAGACGAACACCCCCGGCAATGCCGCGCGCACCATGGCGGCGGCGCGCAGTTCGTGGCTGGGGTTGCGCACCGACCAGACGAAGGAGATGGCCACGGCCTTGACGTCTTGTTCGCGGAAATACTCGATGGCCTGGCGAATCGCGTCTTCATCGAGCGCGGCGTATTCGCTGCCGTCACTGAGCATTCGGCCACCGATGGGTCGGCGCAGGTGACGGGGCACCAGCATGTAGGCCGGCGGGTAGCTGGCGTCATAGCGATGCCCGTCTTCCTTGTGGCCCAGGCGGATTTCCAGGCTGTCCTCATGGCCGTCGGTGCACAGCAGGCCAACCTTGACCCCGGTCTTTTCGATCAAGGCGTTGAGGGCCACGGTGGTGCCGTTGATGCACAGGTCACAGTCGCCAATGATCTGGGCCGGCGTGCGGCCAATGGCATCGGCGATTTGCGCCAGCCCGTTGCGGATCGCGATCGTGCCATCCTGGGGCGTCGAGGGTGCCTTGAACAGCTGCACGTTGCCGGTGCGGTCGGCGAGGATGAAATCGGTGAAGGTGCCGCCGGCGTCGATGCCCAGACGATATTGTTGCTTGCTCATGATGAGGGATTCCAGATTGCTCAAAGGGGCCGGGCTCGATTAGTTCGCCGCACGGCAGGCGTGGGTCGCGGCGTCATCGACCTGGCCATTGCTGTCGATCACCACGCCGTACTCCAGGCGCGCGCCTTCGCGGGATACAAGGCCGTTGCGCACATCGTTGACGACGCTGGCCACCGGGCGACGCAGCGGATTGCCGTAGCCACCGCCGCCAGGGTTGACGTTGATCACCCGTTCGCCCGGTTGCGCGGTGAGTTGCGCGTTGTAGATGAAGGACTGTTCTTCACCATCGGCCTTGCGGTGGATCAGCCGCCCCAACTTCGGTTCGAGCAGGACGTTATTTGCGCCCGCGGCCCCCGATGTCGGCAGTTGCCGACCCTCGCCAAAACCCACCACCGTCATGGCGTGGTTCAGCGGTTCGATTTCGATGCGCGTACCCGAGCCACCGCGAAATTCGCCGGCACCACCGCTGTCGGTCATCAGGCTGTAGCGATGGATGAGGATCGGGTAGGAGTACTCCAGCAATTCGATGTCACCGGACATCAGCGCGCCAAAACAGCACAGCGGACCGCACGCCGGCCAACCGTCCATGGCCTTGTTCGCACCGGCACCGGAGATGATCGACGCGAGCACCATGGTTACGTACTCGTCGTTGCCATTGCGCGGGTCGTGGCCGGCAATGTTGATCCCGCTGGCGTGGCCCCAAGAGGCGGTCACACGGTCGGGAGCGGCTTGTTCCAGGGCCTGGCGCACCGCATCGGCCAGGGTTTCCATCGGCGTGGTGGTGCTGTTGACGTGGGGCGCCGGTTCCTGCGCGTTGCACAGGGTGCCCGGCGGGCCGAGATCGACGGACACGCAGCGGTACAGCCCTTCGTTATACGGCGGCGGCACCTGAGCGAACATCATCAGCCCCAGGTAAACCCCGGACACCGAGTTACCGGCATACGAGTTGATGAAATAGGGCACCTGGGGCGGACTTTCGATGAGGATGTGCGCTTCATCACCCCGAATCTCTACCTGCGCGGTGATCGACAGTTCGCCCAGCCCATGGCCCGAGTCTTCCAGCACCGCGGTGCCGGTGTAAAAGCCGTCCGGGACGTCACGCAGCAAGGCACGCATGTGCCGGTCCGCCATGTCCTTCAACTCGGCGATGCACGCGCGCACCTGTTCCACGCCATAGCGATCGAGCAATTCGAGCAAATGCCGTTCGCCGACGTTGCAGGCGCCGTATTGAGCGTTGAGATCGCCTTCCTGATAGGCACGGGCACGCATGTTGGTCAGCAGCAGGTTGATCACGTCCTCACGGCGCTTGCCCCGCGACCATAGTTTCACCGGCGGGATGCGCAAACCTTCGGCGTAGATTTCCTTGGCTTCGGGGTTGTAGCCGGCGGGCACCGGGCCGCCGATGTCGGTCAGGTGGCCTTTGCAAACGGCCCAGAACACCAGTTCGCCCTGGTAGAACACCGGTTTGTACATGCAGCAGTCGAGGATGTGGCTGCCCATGTAGGCCGGATCGTTGTGATAAATCACATCGCCTTCTTCGACCTCGTCACCGAAGAAACCGGCGACGCATTTCATTGCCGGAATCAGCGAGCCGAGGTGAATCGGGATGTCCTGGCCTTGCAGGATCATTTCCGGAAGGTGGTCAAACAGTGCATTCGAATAGTCGTGAGCCAGGTTGAAAACGCTCGAACGACCGGTTTTCTCAAGGGTGATGGTCATTTCGCGTTGCGCGGTTTCCAGCGCGCCTCGCACGACGGCCAGGGTGATCGGATCTACTGTACTCATGGGTCACCAGAAATCTTGTTGTTATCCAGGTGAAGGTCAGGACGAACGTCTAACCCACGACACCAAACTACCTGCTCGAAGCCTTGGCTGGCTTGGCGCAAAGCGCACTGGAAGTTGATTGCCCGTGCACTGTTGGTGGGTTTGCGTTCGCCTGAAGATGGTCATTAGTGAACGTAGGGGTCAGCCGCAACTGGCGCGCACGAACCAACTGCGCCTGGCGTTGTTCAGCAGCAGCCAATAGGCGCTGAAGGCGCTGAGGAAGGTCACGGGTGCAGACCAGGTGGCCAGGGCCGCATGGCCACAGTTGAGCAGCGCAATGCCCAGGGCGGCGGCAAGGAACCACGCCCCGAGGCCACAGGGGTTGAAGGCGCTGACCCTATCCACCTGGTATTCGATCCGGTCCTGGAACAGCAGGGGGTAGCGGGGCGAGAAAATGTGCGCCAGGGCAATCGCCACCCAGGCCACCACGAAGATGCTCTGGTACGACAGCGCTTGCAGGATGTAATCGAAAACGTTCAGGCGCATCAGGGTGTAGACCAGCACGCCGACGGCGATGGCCCAGGCGATGTAAGGCACTTTCGCCAGTCCGATGCCGCCGAAAAAGGCCTGCATGTTGGTGGCCGCCAGGTAGAAGTTCGCCGAATTGATGCGCGTCTGGCTGATCCAGACGAAGATCAGGCCCCAGATCCCCATCAGCTCGACGATCGCCATCACCACCGACACCTCGCTCAGGCCGCCGGGGGTAGGAATGGTTCCGGCCAGGAAAATCCCGACCAGGCCATTGATCAAAAAGGTGAAGGTGTAGAAGGGCAGGCCGAAGTTGAAGCGGGCATGGTAGGTGGCGTCTTCCTTGCGGCCGAAACGTGCGTAGTCCCAGGTGTACATCATCAGGATCCACACGCCCATGAAGTAGCTGAAACAATCCCACCAGCCATTCGCCACCGGGCCGCTCGCCGGTCCCATCTGCAGCCAGGCGGCGCTGTAGCCGTATTGTTCGATGGTCACCACTACCAGCGCGACCAGACCGATCAGGTAGAAGGGCAGCAACACGCCGTTGAGCTTGTCCATCCAGTTTTGCACGCTGCCGAAAATCAACGGCACGCTGTACAGCACCACCAACAGGTAGGCCTGATTGATCGACAAAGTCGGCACGTACTGTTGAATTGCAATGGCAATCACCGAGCCTTCGAACACGCTGTAATAGGTCGCGGTGGCGAAGAAGATCAAGGTCGCGAGGGTCGCGCCCTTGCGCCCGAACAGGACCCGCGAAAACAGCGCGACCGACAGTCCGGTCTTGATTGCATAGCGCGCAATCACGCCATTGATGGCGGCGTAGGTCACGACCGACAACAGCAGGCCAATGATCGCGTTTTGAGTGCCGAAGGTCATTGCCAGGGTGGCGGAAACGACAAGCCAGAACATCGCGCTGCAAATGCCCCACCAGGCCATCGTCAGCGAGCGTTGACTCATGCGGTGTGTGTCGGCGACGGCGGCGACCGAAAAATCGGTGCTGTCGCCCTGTTTCTGAAGGATGGCGGCCATGGTTCTTCTCTTGTTTTTGGATGAAGAACCAGGATGGTAAGAGTCCTTTGGCGCCGAATGATTGCTATTGGCGGCCCTGTCTTTTGTCGTGGAGTGAAGCGTATGGACAGTCACTACGGCCTGCCAACCCGGCCGGCGCCGGGACAGCAGAGCCGTGCTGCGTCCCGTCAGTGCGAATGCCGGGGCTCGCCGCCACTGCGGGCGATGACTCGCAGGTGCAGGGTCGCCGGTTCCAGGCAGCCGCCGGTGGACAGTTGCCCGACCAGTTGGCGGTATAGCTCCTGCCAGGGGGTTTGCGAGGCGGGGATGTTCGGCGTCCACTCGGCGCGGCGCCGCGCCATTTCGGCTTCATCGACCAGCAGGTTGACCGATCTGGCGTTGAGGTCGACGCGCAGGCGGTCGTTGGTTTTCAGCAACGCCAGGCCGCCACCGACCGCCGCTTCCGGCGACATGTTGAGGATCGACGGGCTGGCGGAAGTGCCGCTCTGGCGACCGTCGCCCAGGCAGGGCAGGGAGTCGATGCCTTGTTTGATCAGTGCCGCCGGCGGTGCCATGTTCACCACTTCGGCACTGCCGGGATAGCCCACGGTGCCAGCGCCACGAATCACCAGGATGCAGCGTTCGTCGATATCCAGCGACGGGTCGTCGATTCGCGCGTGATAGTCCTCCGGCCCTTCGAACACGATGGCCCGCGCTTCGAAGCTGTTTTCCGCGCCGGGTTCGGACAGGTAGGTCTTGCGGAATGCCTCGCCGACCACCGACATCTTCATGATCGCGCTGTCGAAGAAGTTGCCGCTGAGCACGATGAAACCGGCGCGGTGCTTGAGCGGGGTCTCGAAGGGATAGATCACGTCGGCGTTGCTGGTCAGGGTGCCGCTGACGATTTCACCGATGGTCTTGCCGCTGACCGTGGCGCAGTCTTCGTGCAGGCGCCCGGCTTTTTGCAGTTCATGCATGACCGCCGGCACACCGCCCGCGCGGTGGAAACCTTCACCCAGGTATTTACCGGCCGGCATGCAGTTGACCAGCAACGGCACGTCTTCGCCAATGCGCTGCCAGTCATCCAGGCTCAATTCCACGCCCATGTGCCGGGCGATGGCGATCAGGTGCGGAGGGCAGTTGCTTGAGGCCCCCAGTGCCGAGGCCACGGCAATGGCGTTCTCGAAGGCCTCGCGGGTCATGATCTGTGACGGGCGCACATCCTGCATCACCAGTTCGCAGATGCGCTTGCCGGTGGCATAGGCCATTTGTCCGCGTTCCCGATAGGGCGCCGGAATGCTCGCGCAGCCGGGCAGCGACATGCCCAGGGCTTCGGCCAGTGCATTCATCGACAGGGCGGTGCCCATGGTGTTGCAGTGGCCCACCGAAGGCGATGCTGCGGTGGTCATTTCCATGAAGCCTTCGTAATCGATTTCCCCGGCCGCCATCAGATTGCGTGCGTGCCAGAGCACGGTGCCGGAGCCGATCAGTTCACCCTTGTGGTGACCGTCGAGCATCGGCCCGCCGGACAGGACGATGGAGGGCAGGTCGGTGGTTGCGGCGGCCATCAGGCAGGCGGGGGTGGTTTTGTCGCAACCGGTGGTGAGCACCACGCCGTCCAGTGGGTAGCCGTGGAGGATTTCCACCAGCCCCAGATAGGCCAGGTTACGGTCCAGCGCGGCGGTCGGTCGACGGGATTGCTCGGCGATCGGGTGCACCGGAAACTCCATGGGAATGCCCCCGGCGTCACGAATGCCGGCCTTGACCCGCTGGGCCAGTTCCAGGTGATGGCGGTTGCACGGCGTCAGGTCGCTGCCGGTCTGGGCGATCCCGATGATCGGGCGGCCCGACTGCAACTCTTCACGGGTCATGCCGTAATTCATGTAGCGTTCGACGTACAGGGCAGTCATGTCCGCGTGGGCAGGGTCGTTGAACCATTGCTCGCTGCGCAGGCGGCGTTTTGGAATGTCACTCATGATCGGGTCTCTCTTGTCATTGGATGAATCGACAATCTGGCGTGGCTTCAGCGCGCGAGCAGTCCTCGGGCTGCCAGGTTACGCAGCAGGGCGTTCACACCAAAGGTCCAGGGCTCGGCGTCACAGCTGTGAGTGACGCGGTTGTGCAGACTGCCGAGCAACGGACTGCTGATGCTGACCCGGTCGCCGAGTTTGTGGGTGAAGCCGCTTCCGGCATGATCGCGATCCTCGGTCGGGGCGAACAGAGTACCGAGAAACAGCAGGAAGCCGTCAGGGTATTGGTGATTGGCGTTGAGGGTCTGGCTGGCCAGGTCCTGCGGGTCGCGGCTGATCTGGTTCATGGAGCTCGAGCCCTGCATCCGGTAACCGTCTTCGCCCTGCACCTCGAGGTCGACCACGCAGGCACGCACGTCGTCGAGGCTGAAGTGTTCATCGAACAGGCGAATGAACGGCCCGATGGAGCATGAAGCGTTGTTGTCCTTGGCCTTGCTCAGCAACAAGGCGCTACGGCCTTCGAAATCCCGCAGGTTCACATCGTTGCCCAAGGTCGCGCCATGGATCTGGCCACGGCTGTTTACCGCCAGCACCACTTCCGGTTCCGGGTTGTTCCACTGCGAACCGGGGTGAATGCCGATGCGGCTGCCGCTGCCGACGGCGGCGAGTACCGGTGCCTTGGTGAAAATCTCCGCGTCCGGACCGATACCGACTTCAAGGTATTGCGACCACATGCCCTGTTCGATCAGCAAGGCTTTCAAACGCATGGCCTGCTCGGAGCCGGGGACGATCGAACGCAGGTTGTCACCGATGACCCCATGCACGGTGGCGCGAACGGCTTCGGCCTTTGCAGCGTCACCGCCGGCCTGCTCCTCGATCACCCGTTCGATCATGCTGGCGGCGAAGGTGACACCGGCCGCCTTGATCACCTGTAAATCCAGGGGCGGCAGCAGGTAAGGCCTGGACAGGTCCGCATCGGGGCCCGTGTTGGCCAGCAGGGCCTCGACACTGGCGATGAAGGTGCCGGGTGTTTGGCGTACGGCCGACAGCGGCGAGTCCGATTCCAGCAAGTCGCTCAAGGTCGCGAAACGGTCCGACAGATCGAACACACCGTCCGTGCGCAGAACAATCGGCGAAGGCCCGGCGATCCGGCCGGGAACCCAGGCGCGGCCGATCAGAGTACCGGCCACACCGTCGACCGGCAGTGTGTTTTCAGGAGTAAGCAGTGGCGACATGAGGAATCTTCCTGGTTCGTAAAGCCTTCACGCTAGGGCGGCCAGTCGATAAACTCCAATGAGATATATTCAGTATTCGATAACTTCCGGTTATTGCTTCTTCGGGGAATGCCCATGTCAGAACTGTCCTTTTCCAGCGTCTGCGGCTGGCTCAAATTCCGCCACCTGTTGCTGATCGACACGCTGGGGCGCACGCGCAACATGCACCTGGCGGCGCAGCAGATGAACCTCAGCCAGCCGGCCATCAGCAAGATGCTCAAGGAAATCGAAAGCCTGCTCGGCTTTGCCCTGTTCGAACGCCAGCCGCGGAGCATGCCGCCCACGGCGCTGGGCGAGCATGTGCTGCGTTACGCGCAGATCGCACTGAACGATGCCCGCTCGTTCGTCGAGCAGATCGGCAGTCTGCGCGAGGGCGGTCATGGCCACCTCAAGGTCGGCGGGATTTTTGCCGCCACTGCGGTGGCGCTGCCGGAGGCGATCTTGCAGATCAAGCAACGCTGGCCCTTGCTGTCGATTGAAGTGGTGGAGCAAACCAGTAATCACCTGATGGAAATGCTCGAAGAGAAAAAGCTCGATCTGGCGGTTGCCCGCTTCACCGATCAAAGCCAGCAGCAGCGCTATGATTTCCAGCCACTGGCGCCCGAACCGTTCTGCATTGTGGTCAACAGCCGTCATCCATTGGCCGACGCTGGCCCGACCTCGTTGCAGCAATTGGTGGATTTGCCCTGGATTCTCTATCCGGTCGGCACGCCGATTCGCGCACGCATGGAGCTGGCCTTCGCCGAAGCCGGGGTAGGGATGCCGAAAAACACCGTCGATACCATTTCCATGCAGACCTTCCTCCAGGTTCTGCAACGCGGGGCGATGATCGGTATGTTGCCCAATGCCATGGTCAATCCGCTGCTCGACAGCGGACAGTTGAAAACCCTGGATACGCCATTGCACCTGGTGCCACAGGACTACGGCATCCTCACGCGCAAGGGCGAGCATCTGCTCGGTTCGGCCCTGGAGTTCGCCGAAATCCTCAAGGAAAACGCGCGGCTGGCCAGCGATACGGCCCATTGAAACGTGCCGGCTCCTGCGGGGCTGGCCGTTGCCAGAAAAACGCGATTTTCGATAACGTTTCGTTATCGGTTAATCCAAAAATGCCATTGGGAAAGAATCGGTTCGCGACAGTAGAGTATCGACCAGCTTCCAATCAGGGTCAGGAGACTGTCATGCCCGAACTGTCCGGACACAATTTCATCGCCGGTGGCCGTAGCGCCGCCGGGTCGGTGGTGCTGCACAGCATTGATGCGACCACCGGGCAACCACTGCCCACGGCTTTCATTCAGGCTACGGTCGAGGAAGTGGACGCCGCTGCCTCGGCTGCCGCCCAGGCCAGCCCGATTTATCGCAATCTGTCCGCCGAGCGCCGGGCACAATTTCTCGAAGCGATCGCCACTGAACTGGATGCGCTGGGCGATGATTTCGTCGCCCTGGTCGGCCAGGAGACCGCGTTGCCAGCCGCCCGTATCCAAGGCGAACGAGCCCGTACCAGCGGTCAGATGCGCCTGTTTGCCCAGGCGTTGCGGCGCGGTGATTTCTACGGCGCCCGCATCGATCTGCCGCTTCCGGCACGCCAACCGTTGCCGCGAGTCGATCTGCGTCAATGCCGCCTGGGCATCGGCCCGGTGGCGGTGTTCGGCGCCAGCAATTTTCCCTTGGCCTTCTCCACCGCCGGTGGTGACACCGCCGCCGCGCTGGCTGCTGGCTGTCCGGTCGTGTTCAAGGCCCACAGCGGGCATATGGCGACGGCGCAACGGGTCGCCGAAGCGATCATTCGTGCCGCCGAGAAAACCGGGATGCCGGCGGGTGTGTTCAACATGATTTTCGGCGCCGGCGTCGGTGAGGCGCTGGTCAAGCATCCACAGATTCAGGCGGTCGGCTTCACTGGCTCGCTCAAGGGCGGTCGGGCGCTGTGCGACATGGCGGCTGCACGTGCGCAACCGATCCCGGTGTTCGCCGAGATGAGCAGCATTAACCCGGTGCTGGTCCTGCCCGAGGCCCTGCAAGTGCGTGGCGAGCGTATCGCCAGCGAGTTGGCCGCGTCGGTGGTGATGGGCGCCGGGCAGTTCTGTACCAACCCCGGCCTGGTCATCGGCATACGCTCTGCGGCATTCACCCGCTTCGTACAGACACTCAGTGCCCTGATGGCCGATCAACCGGGGCAAACCATGCTCAACGCCGGTGGTCTGCGCAGTTATGTGCACGGTTGCGAAACCTTGCTGGCGCATCCGCAGATCACCCACCTGGCCGGGCAGGCGCAGGCAGGCAATCAAGCCCGGGCGCAATTGTTCCAGGCGGATGTCAACCTGTTGCTGACGGGCAACGAATTGCTCCAGGAAGAAATCTTCGGCCCGGCCACCGTGGTGGTTGAGGTGGCTGACCGGACTGAGTTACTGGCGGCCCTGCAAGGGTTGCGCGGGCAACTGACCGCCACCCTGATCGGTGAACCGGCGGAGCTGGAACAATCTGCCGACCTGGTGGCCGTGCTCGAACAGAAGGTCGGCCGCGTGCTGGTCAACGGGTATCCCACCGGCGTGGAAGTCTGCGATGCCATGGTTCACGGCGGCCCCTGGCCGGCGACTTCCGATGCCCGTGGCACCTCGGTGGGCACCCTGGCCATCGACCGCTTCCTGCGCCCGGTGTGCTACCAGAACTTCCCCGACGCCTTGCTCCCCGAGGCGCTCAAAAATCGCAATCCACTGGGGCTGACGCGCCTGGTCAACGGAGAGAAAACCACCCAGGCGCTGTAGCCAGCATCACCGCCGAGTGAACCGCTCACTCGGCGTAACCCATTCGATAAAAACAATCAGGCATGTCCACATGCCCAGGGGTTACCTCCATGCAAACCATATCCGAGCATTTGCCCGCGCAGGCGCACGCCAGCGAACAAGACTTTGAAGACCGGACCTACCGCAAGGTCATCTGGCGCATCCTTCCCGTCCTGCTCCTGTGCTACATGGCCGCGTACCTGGACCGGGTCAACATCGGCTTCGCCAAGCTCGACATGCTCAACGAGCTGCAATTCAGCAACACCGTCTACGCCTTGGGCGCCAGTATGTTCTTCTGGGGCTATTTCCTGTTTGAAGTACCGAGCAACCTGTTGCTGCATCGCTTCGGCGCACGCTTCTGGATCGCCCGGATCATGTTGACCTGGGCCGTGATCTCCATGGCCGTGGCATTCACCGTGCCGCTGGCGGGCGTGTTCCACATCGAATCGAGCACGATGTTCTACGTGCTGCGCTTCCTGTTGGGCATTTGCGAAGCGGGCTTCTTCCCCGGGGTGATTCTGTACCTCAATTATTGGTTTCCGACGCACCGCCAGAGCCGCGTGATGTCCGGCTTCCTGATGGCCATGCCGATCAGCCTGACCCTGGGCGGAATACTGTCCGGTTGGTTGATGAACAGCATGCAAGGCGTGCACGGCATGTCCGGCTGGCAGTGGATGCTGATCATCGAGGGCATTCCTTCGATCATCATGGCGTTCGTCGTGATCGTCTGCCTGGCGAACAACATCGACTCCGCCAAATGGCTGTCCGCAGCAGAGAAGGCCTTGCTCAAGGCCAATTTGCAAACCGATAACCAAGGCAAGGCTTCACGCCTGAGCGAAGTGTTCTTCAATCCACGGGTGTGGTTGCTGGTACTGATCCTGCTGACCTTCAATACCGGCTTTTACGGCCTGGCGTTCTGGATGCCCTCGATCATCAAGAGCACCGGTATCACCAACAGCCTGCACATCGGTTTGCTGACCGCCATTCCTTACGCGGTGGCCGTGGTCGCGATGCTGCTCAACGCGCGGCACTCCAACCGTACCGGAGAGCGACGCATGCATGCGGCGATTCCGGCGTTCATCGGTGGCGTGGGGCTGATGCTCAGTGCCTATTTCGCCGACAACCTGGTGCTGTCCGTGCTGTTCCTTAGCGTATCCGCCTCGGGGATTCTCAGCCTGATGCCGATTTTCTGGACCCTGCCGGGGACAGTCTTGTCCGGCGTCGCCGCAGCGGCCGGTATCGGCATGATCAACGCCTTCGGCAACCTGTCCGGCTTCACGGGGTCGATGATCACCGCCGTGGCGGAAAACCTCACCGGTAATATCAACAACGGCACCTACGTATTGGCGCTGTGCCTGTTTGTCAGCGGTGGGCTGATCCTGGCCATTCCCGCCTCGATGCTCGGCCGGTCCCCGAAAGTCGCCATCGCCACCGCCAAACTTGAAACAGCATGAACATGCAACACAAGCGGGTGCTGGTCACGGCGGCCGGGCAGGGCATCGGCATGGCCAGCGCCATCGCCTTTGCCCGGGCCGGTGCCGAGGTGTTTGCCAGTGATATCGATATCCGCGCGCTGGAGGGCGTCGAAGGCATCACCGCCCTCACGCTGGACGTGACGTCGGCGAGCGCCATCAGCCAGGCCAGTGAACGTATCGGTGGCCTGGATGTGCTGTTCAACTGCGCTGGCTACGTGCACAGCGGCAACATCCTCGAGTGCGACGAAGCGGCCTGGGCGCGTTCGATGGACATCAATGTCACCGCCATGTACCGGATGATCCGCACGTTTCTGCCGGGCATGCTGGCGCGTGGCGGCGGCTCGATCATCAACATGTCGTCGGTGGTGTCCAGCATCAAGGGCGTGCCCAACCGGTTCGCCTATGCTGCCAGCAAGGCGGCGGTGGTGGGGCTGACCAAGGCCGTCGCGGCGGACTTCATCGGCCAGGGCATTCGCTGCAACGCGATCTGCCCCGGCACCGTGGAGTCTCCGTCGTTGCGCCAGCGTATCTCGGCCCAGGCGGCACAACAGGGCGTCGACGAAACCCGGGTCTACCAGCAATTCCTCGACCGCCAGCCGATGGGGCGTATCGGTAGCCCCGAGGAAATTGCCCGATTGGCCCTGTACCTGGGCAGCGACGCTTCCAGCTACACCACCGGTGGTGTGCATGTCATCGATGGCGGCATGAGCATCTGAAACCGGTCTGTATTTTTCGATCAAGCAGGAGAACCCCATGAAACTGTTGCGTTATGGCGAAAAAGGTTCGGAGAAACCCGGCCTGCTGGATGCCGACAATCGGCTCCGCGACCTCTCGGGTCATGTGCCGGATATCGCCGGACAGGTCCTGTACCCGGACAGCCTGGCGGCGCTTGCGGCCATCGACCCGCTGAGCTTGCCCCTCGTTGAAGGGCAGCCACGGATCGGTGCCTGTGTCGGGCAGGTCGGTAAATTTATCTGCATCGGTTTGAACTACGCCGACCATGCGGCCGAGTCGAACATGGAAGTGCCGAAAGAGCCGATCATCTTCAGCAAATGGACCAGTGCCATCGGCGGCCCCAATGACAACATCGAGATCCCTCGCGGCTCGCTCAAGACCGATTGGGAAGTCGAACTCGGGGTGGTCATCGGCAAAGGCGGGCGCTACATCGACGAGGCGAACGCCATGGAGCACGTCGCCGGTTATTGCGTCATCAACGACGTGTCGGAACGAGAGTGGCAACTGGAGCGCGGCGGCACCTGGGACAAGGGCAAAGGCTTCGACACCTTCGGCCCGCTCGGCCCGTGGCTGGTGACCCGCGATGAAGTCGCCGATCCCCATGTGCTGGACCTGTGGCTGGAGGTCGACGGCCACCGCTACCAGCAAGGCAATACGCGGACATTGATCTTCACTGTGCCACAGCTGATCGCCTACCTCAGTCGTTGCATGAGCCTGCAACCTGGCGATGTGATTTCCACCGGCACGCCGCCTGGCGTGGGCCTGGGGATCAAGCCTGCCCCTGTCTTCCTGCGCCCCGGCCAGACCATTCGCCTGGGAATTACCGGCCTGGGTGAGCAGCACCAGGTCACCGTGCAGGCGGATTGATCGGAACGCTGGCCCTGATTCCGGCATGGCCGCCACTTCCGTGGCGTAATGGTCATGTCGTTGGCAAGCGTCCCAGTCGATCTTGCCGCCGACTGGTGACGCTGCTGGTTGAGGCGGTGGCTAGCGGGCGCCGTTAATTCAGATCTTCAGCCTGATGCCGTTCAGGCACCTGGCTCGCCTCGTCCCCCCACGTCCGGTTGACACGCTGGCCCCGAATGACCGCAGGCCGGTTGGCGATCTCCTCGGCCCAGCGTTGCACATGGGTGTACTCATGCGCAGACAAAAACTCGGCAGCCGAGTACACGTTGTCCCGTACCAACTGGCCGTACCAGGGCCAGACCGCGATATCGGCGATGGTGTAGCGGTCACCGGCCAGGTACGGGCTTTGGGCAAGACGGCGGTCAAGGACGTCCAACTGACGCTTGGCTTCCATGGCGAAACGGTTGATCGGGTACTCGAACTTCTCCGGCGCATAGGCGTAAAAATGCCCGAACCCGCCACCCAGGTAGGGCGCCGCACCCATCTGCCAGAACAGCCAGTTCAGGGTTTCGGTACGCCCTGCGGGATCGGTGGGCAGGAAGGCGCCGAATTTTTCCGCCAGGTAAAGCAGGATCGAACCGGACTCGAAGACACGGATCGGCGGCTCGACGCTGCGGTCCAGCAGTGCCGGAATCTTCGAGTTCGGATTGATCTCGACGAAGCCGCTGGAGAACTGATCACCCTCGCCGATGCGGATCAGCCAGGCGTCGTACTCGGCGCCGGTTTTGCCCAGCGCCAGCAGTTCCTCAAGCAGGATGGTCACCTTCACGCCATTGGGCGTGGCCAGTGAATAAAGCTGCAGGGGATGCTTGCCGATCGGCAACGCCTTGTCATGGGTCGGGCCCGCGATCGGGCGGTTGATGCTGGCGAATTGGCCGCCGGACGGGGCGTCGTTTTTCCAGACCTTTGGTGGGACGTAGGGCTTATTGCTCACGAGATGGACCCCCATAGTGTGTTTGCTGTGATCACGTGGTTCGTGGACTCAATACCACCCGGGTGCGGCGGTCAAGCCGATACTGCGCGCGTCCTGGTAGACAGGGCTGTTGTACCTCGCGCGTGCGGCGGCCATGGCGGGAAAGCAGCTGAATGTCGAATAGGGACGACCCTCGGCGCGCATGATTGACGCGTCAGGTATCCAGCTCAATCACACAGGCATCATCAAAGTCCGGGTTTTCATTGATGCCATTTTTTGCGTAGCCCCGGGCATTGCAAATGACGCGGGTGTTGCCCACCCGATAATCAAAGCTCCCGTGGGTGTGGCCATGCAACCAAAGCGCCGGCTGCCAGTCCTTGATCCGCTGTTCGAGGTCTGAAACAAAACTCGAATTGATCGGTGAATTCGCGAAGGCCGGGCTGATGCTCGAGCGTGTCGGCGCGAAATGGGAAACCACCACCGTGGGAAGGGCGCTGTCGCGGCTGAAGCATTCATCCAGCCAGGCGACGGTCTGCAGGAACATCAACTGGGAGATGGCCGGCGTGAACAGGTCCGGAAAATCGGGGGAGATTTTGATGTGGCTGAAGTCCCGGATGAGCGCCGTCGCCAGGTCTACGCCCTGGGCCCGGTCCTGTGCGTCATCGAACAAACGATAGTCAGACCACAAGGTGCAGCCCAAAAACCGTACGCCGTCGTGGACATACTCCGAGCGCTCCAATACGTGAATCCCTGTGCCTTGGGACAACCGTTTCAACTGCTCGCAGGTGGAGGTCAGGTCGCTGCCATAAAACTCATGATTGCCGGCGACGTACACGATCGGAGCAGGACAGGCTTTGGCCCACTCGATGGCGGCGGCCGGCCGGGCGATGTCTCCGGCGAGCACGACAATATCGGCATCCACGACGGGAAAAGGGATCGCGTTGACGGACAAGTGGACATCGGACAGCAAAGCAATGCGCATTGATCAACTCCGTCGTGTATTGAAGGGCGTTTCATCTTAACCCTTCACTACGAGTGTGGGAGCGAGACTGTTCGCAATGGCGGCCTGGCGGTCGACAGTTTTGTGGGCGGTGCCGACGTCATCGCGGGCAAGCCAGCGCCCACAAGGGCCCTGAGCGACCTCGGTTTTTGAGGTCGCTGAAGATCACATTGTGGAAGCAAGCCTGCTCGCGAAGCGGTCGGTCTGTTTACTTCAAATACCAGCCCCAGGGTTGCTCGCTGACGTACTCGGTGACCTGCTTGACCTCCAGATAATTGTGCAGGCCCCATTCCCCCAGCTCACGGCCGATCCCGCTGTGTTTCATGCCGCCCCACGGCGCTTCGACGAAGGTCGGTTGCGAGCAGTTGACCCAGACAATCCCGGCGCGCAACTGGTTGGCCACCCGTGCGCTGCGTTGCAAGTCAGCGCTCATCACCGCCGCGGCGAGGCCGAAGCGGCTGGCGTTGGCCATTTGCACGGCTTGTTCTTCGGTGTTGAAGCGCTTGATGCACAGCACCGGGCCGAAGACTTCTTCGCGCCAGAGAATGCTGCTGGTTCCCGGTTCGTCGAAGATCGCCGGCTCGATGAAATAGCCCTGGGGTAAATGCGCCGGCCGGCGTCCTCCGGTGAGCAGGCGCGCACCGCTGGCCAGGCCCTGATCGATAAAACCGAGCACCTTGTCGTACTGGCCCTGGCTGACCAGTGGCCCCAGCAGCACGCCGGGCTCTAGGCCCGGGCCGATGGTGATCTTGCGGGTTTCTTCCACCAGGCGTTCGATCAGCCTTGGGGCGATGCCGTCCTGCACCAACAGGCGCGAGGTGGCGCTGCACACCTGGCCCTGGTTCCAGAAAATCCCGAACAGAATCCACTCCACGGCAGCTTCGACATCCGCGTCGTCGAACACGATGAACGCCGACTTGCCGCCCAGTTCGAGGCTGATGTTCTTGATGTCACGGGCCGCGGCCGACATGATTTTCGCGCCGGTGGGCACGCTGCCGGTGAAGGCCAGTTTGTCCACGCCGGGGTGCTCGGTCAGCGGGCTGCCAGCCTCGGCGCCGAGCCCGGTGACCACGTTGAGCACGCCCGCCGGCAGGCCGATGCGGTCAGCGGCGGCGGCCAGCTCCAGCGCTGTCAATGGCGTCAGCTCGGACGGCTTCAATACCACCGTGGCGCCCGCCGCCAGGGCTGGAGCTACTTTCCAGGCGGCCATCAGCAGCGGGTAGTTCCACGGGATGATCTGCCCGGCCACGCCAATCGGTTCGTGGCGGATACGGCAGCGAAAACGGGCGTCCGGCAGGGCCAGTGGCTGGTCCTGTCGTTCGTCGAGTTCACGGGCCAGACCGGCGTAATAGCGAAAACAGCCAATCGCATCGCCGATGTCCCACTGCGCTTCGGGCAATGGTTTGCCGTTGTCGCGCACCTCCAGTTCCGCCAGCGCGGACTGGCCGTTTTCCAGTTCATCGCCCAGGGCCTCCAGCCACTGCGCGCGCTCGGCGCCGGTGGTTTGGCTCCAGCCATTGTCGAAGGCGCGCCTGGCGGCGCGCACGGCATGGTCGACGTCCTCTTCGGTGCCGGCCGCCACACGGTGGAAAACGTGTTCGGTGGCCGGGTCGACGACCTCCAGATAGCCGCCCAGGTCCGGGCTGACCCACTCGCCGTTGATGTATAGCTGATCACGCATGGTGCGACTCCTGAACGCCGGTCTGGCGGTTTTGCAGAGAGCGGGAAGTGAATAACAGTGCCAGCGACACGCAGATGATCACCGTCGAGATCGCGTTGATCTCTGGCGTCACACCGCGGCGGATGGATGAAAAAATGTAGATCGGCAAGGTCGTCTCGGAACCGGCGACGAAGAAGGCGATGATGAAGTCGTCGAAGCTGAAGGTGAACGCCAGCAGGAACCCGGCCATGATCGCGGGGCTGATCTGCGGCAGGGTCACCCGCCAGAAGGTTTGCATGGGCGGGGCGTACAGGTCGGCCGAGGCTTCCAGCAACGCCTTGTCCAGCGAGTCGACACGGCTGCGCACAATCACCATCACCAGCGCCATGGTGAACAGCGAGTGCGCGGCGATCACGGTGAAGAACCCCATGTTCAATCGAGGCGCGCTGGGCATCCAGCTCGCCAGCAGCGGGTTGATCAGGTCGAACAGGCTGATGAAGGCAATCAGGGTCGAGATGCCGATGACGATGCCCGGGACAATGATCGCGCAGTAGGTCAGGGCATCGAACAGCAGGCGAACCTTGCGTCCGGCACGCTGCAGACCGAACACCGCGAGGGTGCCGAACAGCGTCGCCAGCACCGCCGAACAGAAGGCAATGAAGGCGCTGTGACCGAGGGCTTCCATGATGAACGGGTTGTCGAAGGCGCGGCCAAACCATTGCACCGAGCAGCACTCGAAGGCCAGGCCACTGCGCCCGGCGTTGAAGCTGAACAGGATGATCAGGGCGATCGGCGCGTAGAGAAACAGGTACAGCGAAGTCGAATAGCTGCGCAGCCACATGTCACAGGCCTCCGTCGGCAGGGCGGCCGCCATAGCGCGCCACGAGCTTCAAATACAGGCCGATGATCAGCAACATCATCGCCACCAGGGTCATCGCCAGCGCACTGCCGAAGGGCCAGTTGCGCGACTGCAGGAACAGGTCGACCAGCGCGTTGCCGACAAAGAACACCTTGCCGCCACCGAGAATGGCCGGGATCAGGAACTCACCCATCAACAGGATAAAGACCAGCATCACCCCGGTGATGATCCCCGGTGCAGAGAGGGGCAGGGTGATTCTGCGAAAGCTTTCGAAGGCACTGGCGCCCAGGTCCGCCGAGGCTTCGAGCAGGCGCTTGTCGAGTTTTTCCAGGCTGACGTAGATCGGGAACACCATCAGCGGCAGGTAGCCGTAGACGATGCCGATCAGCACGGCCCAGGGCGTGTTGATCAGCCTCACGTCTTCCAGGCCAAGGCTGGCCAGCAACGCCGGAATGCCCTTGCCGCTGAGGATGAAAATCCACGCGTAGGTGCGGATCAGGAAACTGGTCCAGAACGGCACGATCACCAGCGTCAGCAGCAGCGAACGGTTTTTGCTGACCTTGACGGCGAGGAAGTACGCCAGCGGGTAGGCCGCCACCAGGCACACCAGGGTGCCCAGTGGCGCCAATACCAGCGTGTTGCCGAACGCCGCCGCCCGCGAACCGAGGTTCAGGTAGTTGGCCAGCGTGAAGCCCCCGGCATACCCGCCCACGGCGCTGCGTTCGCCGAAACTGAAGACCAGGATGATCACCAGCGGCATCAGTAACAGCAGCAGGAACCACAGGGTCGAAGGCAAGAGCATCAGCAGGGTGATCCGCCGGCCGAGGCTGCGCCGTGGGCGCACCTCGACTGACAGGGCACTGCCCGGCTGCACCGTTTGCGGGTGGGCGGCGGCATTCATGGGCGACTCCTCGTTGGCCATGGCAAGTGATCAGGCGGATTTGAAACGGGCCATCAGTTCGGCGCGGGCCGGGCTGGTGAGCGTCGCCGCCGCACCGAACTCCAGTGGGCTGAGGGCTTCGGCGGCCGGGTACATGATCGGATCACTGAGCATGGCCGTCGGCAGCAGGGCATCGACCCGCTTGTCACCGCTCGGGTAGCCGTGGCTCAGCACTTCGAGCTTGTTGTGCTGCGGATCGAGCAGGTAGTTGATGAAGGCGTAGGCGGCATCCTTGTGCTCTGAGTTTTTCGGAATGGCGAAGAAGTCGCTCCACAGCTCGCCGCCTTCCTTGCCCAGCTCGAACTGCATCTGCGCGTTGTCGCGATGCAGTTGCGAGGCGTCACCGGTCCACGACATGGCCAGCCAGGCATCGCCGCTGCGCATCGACGGCTGGATATCGGAGTTGATGGCGAACAGGTGCGGCTTGACTTCAATCAGCAGCTTTTCGGCATCGGCCAGTTCTTTCGGGTCCAGGGAGTTGAAGCTGTAGCCGAAGCTTTTCAGGGCGTTGCCGATGGCAGTGAGTTGATAGTCGTGGACCATGGTGCGGCCACTGGCAGGCCCCTGGGCGGCGGCCCAGAATTCTTTCCAGCTGGTTGGGCCGTTCTTCAGCTTGCCGGTGTCGTAGAGCATGCCGGTGGTGCCCCAGTTCTTCGGCACCGCATACACCTTGCCGTCGACTGTGCCCTGTGCCATGAACTTCTGCTGGAACGCCGAGGCATCGAAATTGGGAATGCGCGACAGGTCCAGGGGTTCGATCAAGCCCAGGCCGACGTAGGTGCTGATGGTGTAGTTGGTCGGCACCAGCACGTCCCAGCCACTGCCGCCGGCCTGCAACTTGGCGAGCATTTCTTCGTTGGAGCCGAACACGCTCATCGATACCCGCGCACCCGTGGTTTTGGCGAACGCGTCGAGGTTTTCCTGACTGTGGTAGTTCGGCCAGGTCGCCAGCGACAGGCGATCGCCCAGTTTGCCTTGTTCGGCGGCCTCGGCCGTGGAGGTCAGCAGGCCGGGCATATGGGTCGCGACCACCGCCGCGGCGATCCCGAGGCCGGTGCGGCCAAGAAAGTCGCGGCGACTGATCGAGCCGTTCTGCCAGCTGCGCAAGGTTTTGATAAAGGTCTTCTGGTCCATAGCACGCTCCCCATCCGGTTGATGAAACGAATCGACGACTTACAACGCCATGGCCAGGCCATTGGCGTGATCCCAGCCGACGCGCACTGCCGCGCCGTGTTCGAATGCGTTGGCGCCGTGGTCCTGCTGGCGCGGCACGCGCACGCAGACCACGCCGAAGGCCTGGGTGCGCACGCGGTATTCGGTGGTGTTGCCCAGGTAGATCCGGTCCTCGACGCAGCCTTGCAGGGTCACTTCCCGCGCCATGTCGGCGCTGGCACCGGCAATGCTGATTAGTTCAGGGCGCACGGCGATGCAGCCGTCGGCGTTCGCGCTCAGGGCCTTGCCGGTGGGCGTGAGCGGGCTGGTCAGTTCCAGTCCCTGCTCGGTGCGCAGGACCACCGAACGGCCATTCAGATGGCGGACGGTGCCGTTGAACAGGTTGGACTCACCGATGAAGTCAGCCACGTATCGGCTGGCCGGAGCTTCGTACAATTGTTCCGGGGTGGCGGTCTGGATGATCGAGCCGTTGTGCATCACGCTGATGCTGTCGCTCATGGACAGCGCTTCTTCCTGGTCGTGAGTGACCAGCACGAAGGTGATGCCGACCTCACGTTGCAGGCGCAGCAATTCCGACTGCATCTCCTTGCGCAACTTGCGGTCCAGTGCCGCCAGCGGCTCATCGAGCAGCAGCACGGTGGGCTTGTTGACCAGCGCCCGGGCCAGGGCCACGCGCTGTTGTTGGCCGCCGGAAAGCTCACTCGGTTTGCGCTGGCCGAAGCCGCTGAGGCGCACCATTTCCAGGGCTTCATCGGCCATGCGCAGCTGTTGTTTTTTGTCGGGACGCGGGGTGCGATAGCGCAGGCCATAGGCGATGTTCTGTGCCACGGTCAGGTGCGGGAACAGCGCGTAATGCTGGAACACCATGTTCACCGGCCGCTCGAAGGCCGGAACGCCGGCAACGTTCCTGCCCGCCAGGCGCACTTCACCGCTGGTGGGCTGTTCGAACCCGGCGATCATGCGCAGGGTGGTGGTTTTGCCACAGCCCGAGCCGCCCAGGAAAGAATGGAACGAACCGCGCCGCACGGCGAAATTCAAACCACTGACAGCCTGTACCTGGCCATAGCGTTTGACCACGTTGCAGAATTCGATATCGCTTGGCGGGTTGTCGTTCACGAGGCGGGCTCCCTTGCAGTGATGAATCAGTGCGTCGGGGGCCAAACTAGCAATGAGGGTTTTGCGGCGTATATATCCCTTGGGGGGTAGGAGAGGGCATGCGGAGCCTGGGTAGGCACCGTCCTTTGTAGGAGCGAGCCTGCTCGCGATGGTCGTGAACGATGGCGCGTGCTTGCAGGCTAAACTCGGTGCCTTTGGGTCCATCGCGAGCAGGCTCGCTCCTACAAGTATTGCATTAGCGTTTTATTCAATCCGGTAGCTGGCCGGTCGCACTGCGTCAGGCCTGGCGCTTCGCGAGTCAGCGCCGCTTCTGTAGGGCGTGTTGCAGGTCAACGTTTTTGGATTGGATAGTATTGCCATTTGGCACTATAGTTTATGCCAGATGTCAGAGTGACGGAGGCCGCCATGAGCGCCAAGAAAAAAGATGATGCAGCTGATGAGGCTGTCAAAAATGCCGGTCGCTCCACGAGTATTCAACTGGGCCAGCTTGAAGCAACCGCCAGTTTTATGCGCCGCAAGAAGCCTGCGGTGACCACTACTGCGACAGATCACCCGCCACGCATGGTCGCGATCTTGCTCTCCGGGAATGTGGGTGATGATCGTATGGAGATTTACCGAGCGGTAAGAAACGGTTTTCCGTTGCAGTCAGTGCTCAACATGATCGAAAACAGCGAGGTGTATAAGCAACGCGGCGTGCTGTCGAAAATCGTTGGCGCTTCTGATCGCACGCTGGCGCGGCGGCTGAAAACGCCCAATGAAATCTTGACCTCGGAGCAAAGCACGCGCGCGCTTAACTATGCCGAAGTCTTGGAAAAAGCCACGGAGGTGCTGGGCTCGCGCGAGCTGGCCGAGCAATGGATGGTCAAACCTGCTCGTGGCCTGGACGGTGAAATACCCATCGATTTGATTTCTAACTCGGTGGGCTATGAGTTGGTGACTGATTTTCTGACGCGCATCGAATATGGGGTCTATTGATGGCTAAAGACCCCTTCAGCAGTGAGATTCACTTCTGGCGTCTCGACCCTGCCGAGTATGCCCCCACATGGCATTTGGGCGTGGGGGCAGAAAAGGTGGGTGGACGCTGGAACCCTAAAGGCATGGCCACGGTTTATGCGAGCCTGGATGCCTCTACGGCCATTCTCGAGGTGGCGGTGCACAAGGATTTCGACGCGTTGGATTGCAAACCTCATCGCCTGACGCAGGCCCGTGTGCTGGACCCGTCCAGAATTCACGTGGTACGGCCCGAAACCATCGCAAACCCCAATTGGTTGGTACCTGGCACCCCAAGCCGCAGCCAGCAACAGTTCGGTGCCGACCTGCTGCGCCAGCATCCGTTTGTTTTGGTGCCATCGAGCGTGTCGCCGCATAGCTGGAATTTGCTGATGAACCCGCAAATGGCCAATGGTTTGTACGAGCTGGTGTTGCAAGAGCCTTTTGGTCTGGATGGTCGGCTAAATAAGCCTCAAGCCTGAAGCGCATCATCCCCTCAAGGCCCCGTCCAGCGATTTTTGATGAACGGATACGTGCTGCTTACAAGCACTGCGCAAGCTACCAGCCAACGGCGCGACCTCGATCCCCTTGCAGCCTGTCGCTTGAAGCTTGCAGCTGATTTTCAGTGAGGTCGCGGATAAACAGTCCGAGCAACTCCGACTGGCTACCGATGCCGAGCTTGGCGTAGAGGTTCTTGCGGTGGATTTTCACCGTGCCCGGACTGATGTTCAGTTGTTCGGCGACCGAGGCGCTGGAGTGACCGCGCAACAGCAGCTGCACTATCTCCTGTTCGCGCCCGGTGAGAATGTGCGCGCCGAACTGATCGAAGGCTTCGCGGATCTTGAAGTCCAGATCCTGCGCGGGGCGCGGTTGCTGGGCCTGACGCAAGCGCCAGGCTTCATTGATGACCTGCTCGACCACCGCTTGCGCGCACTCGATCAACTGCATTTCGTCACGGCTGAACGCGCAACTGGCCGAGGAACGCATCAGCGACAGCACGGCCGTGGCACCGGCGCCGAGGTCGACGAAAAACGCCACTTCTTCTGCCAGACCGGTTTGCTGGTAATAAGTCAGGTAGTACTCGCCGAGGTAGAAGTGGTCGGGCGCAAACTGGCGCAATCGCCACAATCCGGGTGCCTGCCCGCGCGTACAGGCCAAATAGAACGGATCGAGCAAATACGGTCCGCACTGATAGTCATCGACATACACCGCGCGTTTGTCCGCCGAGAAGGTGTCGAACAACGCCAGGGGCCGGTGATTGCCTTCGTAGACAAACAGGACGAAATGATCGACCGGGCAGACTTGCCGCAACCAGTGGCTAAGGCCCGACAGCCGTGCATGCCCGGCGGGCAGGTCGAGCAGGTGGGCGACACCGGTGGTCCAGAGTTTCAGTTCCTTGGGGCGCATGGTGGCTTCAAGCAAGGGAGGATCGCCTTGAGATGCACAAAGTACGCCATGCCTGTTTTGGCCGTGCGGGGCAGGGCGGGGGGATCGAAATGCTTGAAAAAGATGCACTGCAATGGGGCCGGGTGTTACCGAGTGCTACAGCTTTGGTAGCAGAAGTGATGGGTTTCAATCACGTTCGAGAACGTCGAATGAGCAAGCGGTTGGCGCCGACACCGGCTGCGGTTGTTTCAATAGATTTTCGGAATCAACCGCCAGCTCCGGGTGCAATAAGCCTCGTAGTCAGCACCAAACTGCGCCCGCAATAGCGCCTCCTCCGAATGAATCCGCGCAATCAACGGGATCACCATCAGCGCGGCCAGCAACAGTCCGACCGCCGAACGGAACGCCAGCGCCCAGCCTACAGCGATGATCAACATCCCCAGATAACTGGGGTTACGCAGGCGGCGATAAATGCCGTCGGTGACCAGGCTGTGCCCCGGTTGAATCGCCACCAACCCGCTGAAGCGCTTGCCCAGCACGAACACTGGCCAGATTCGCAGGGCGCCGCCCAGGATGTACAGCACTGCCCCGAGCCAACGCACGCCCTCGCCGCCGAACGTCCAGACGTCGACCCGGTCGGTGTAGGCCGGTAGAAATCCGCTCAGTAAGCCAATGATGCCAAAGGCCGGCAGCACCCAGCGGTTGGCCCGGTCTTCACGTTCGCCGGAACTGAGATTGACCTCGGTGAACAGCGAAGCGACGACCATCGCCAGGGTGGCAAGCGCCACCACGACCAGCGCGCCATGGGAGAAAAAGGCGGCGAATCCGCCCAGCCCCCAAATCGCGAGCCAGAGGTAGGCGAAGGTGGACACGAAGGCGACAAAAGCCAATCTTACGGAAATTTTCATGATGCCTCGATCAGTGGGCACACCCTTGATTATAGGATCCGCCCCAGTCTGCGGTCGTCCCTGGCCCCGCGCCGCGTTATCACTGAAACGCCAGTATCGGGTCAGGGTGAACTACGCTTGAAAAAGGACCGTTCACCGCTGGCTCACAGAACATTCGACGAGTCGGCGGCGTGCACCAGGAGCCGCCATGCTTCACATCAGAACCCCGTTGATCCTGCACCCTGGACTCTCTTCCCCGGCCCGTCGCATCTGGCTCAAACTGGAAAACCTGCAACCCAGCGGCTCATTCAAACTGCGTGGCATGGGGCTTTTGTGCAGTCAGGCCGCAGCCCAGGGCAAAACCAGAGTCGTCTGTCCATCCGGGGGCAACGCCGGGTTCGCCACCGCCGTGGCGGCCGTCAGCCTGGGATTGCAGGCGTGCATCGTCGTGCCGCACACCACCCGTGAAAGCACCCGCGCCAGAATCCGCGAAACCGGCGCCGAGGTGATTGTCCACGGCAAGGTCTGGGACGAAGCCAACCAACGGGCCATGGAGCTGTCGCAGGGTGCGGACACCGAATATGTCCCGGCTTTCGATCACCCGGTGCTGTGGCAAGGGCACAGCACGATGGTCGATGAAATCCTCGAAGACTGCCCGCAAGTCGATGCGTTGGTCACGTCGGTGGGCGGCGGTGGTTTGCTGGCGGGCCTGCTCACCGGGCTGATCCGCCATCGGCGCATGGACTGCCGGATCGTTGCCTGTGAAACCCAAGGCGCGGCGTCGTTTGCGGCGGCCATGGCGGCCGGGCATCCCGTACGCTTGCCACGGATCGATACGGTGGCCACTTCACTCGGCGCCTATGAGGTGGCGGCGTGGCCGGTACAGCATATCCTCGATTTTCCCCACGAGTACGTGGTGCTCGGGGACGAAGAGGCGATCATGGGCGTGGTGCGGTACGCCAATGATTGTCGCCAGTTGGTCGAGCCGGCGTGTGGAGTTTCACTGGCGATTGCGTACCTGGATCATCCGGCGATTGCCCAGGCCCATGACGTGGTGATTGTGGTCTGTGGCGGTGTCAGCATCACCCCGGCCCTGGTGGCCGGGTGGGCGCGACACGCTTGAAGCCACACCCGTCAAGCAAGGCAGGGCTGGAAACGCTGTCCACGCTTCACCAGCCCCACCGCTGAGGTTGGCCGTCGTTATTGACCGGCTGGAACGCCTTCCTGGACGAGAATGGCGCGAGCCAGGTCTTCGTCGCTTGCGTTGTTGAGGTCGGGGTGCTCCTGCCGAAGCTGTTTGAGAACCGATTCCAGATAAGCGCCGCGAATCGTACCGCCACTGGCCACGAAGCTGGAGGCGTCATCACGGGCGGGAATCATGAGTTTGTGGTCCTTGAATGTTGAGTACAGCGATGCGGAAACCCCGGCTGAGGTGGCGACATCGCCTGCGTCCACCTTGGCCATTGCAGAGCCGAAGGGTAAACACAGCAACAGAGAAGAAACGATAATCAGACGGCGCATGACGGTGTCCTCTGCAAGCGTGAAGCAAAAAAGGAAGTACCTCATCATTTAGGATGCATGGCGGTCGCCAGGAGTTCCCTGATGGTGAAGATTGACACGGGTGCAGTCGGAGAATCATTTTTCCGGGATCGGGTTCACAAGGTCCGAACTGTAGGCGCTGGCTTGCCAGCGAAGGCGGTTGTGGGAGCGGCGCGATATCCAGAGGCGACATGGGCGGCAGGCTCCCGATGCCCATCGTCTTCGTGGTCAGGGCCATGCTGTTGGCGATATTCTCCTGCCTGATCGATTACCGAGAGCGGGAGCTGGTTTGACATGAGGGCAGGGCGGGTGAGCGTCGATATCGACAGCGTGGTGGTTGGGGCCGGTGTGGTCGGGCTGGCGGTGGCCAGGGCGCTGGCCATGAGCGGGCGCGAAGTGATTCTGGTCGAGGCCGGCGAAGGCATAGGCGTGGGCATCAGTTCGCGCAATTCCGAAGTGATCCACGCCGGCATCTATTACCCCGGCGGCAGCCTCAAGGCGCAGTTGTGCGTGGAGGGCAAGCAACGCCTCTACGCCTTCTGCGAGGAGCGTGGCGTCAGCCATCAGCGCCTGGGCAAGTTGATCGTGGCCACCGATGATGCGCAGCGCACGGCGTTGCAGGGCTTGCTGGAGCAGGGCCGGCGCAACGGTGTCGATGACCTGCAATGGCTGGAGGCGAGTGAGGCGCGGGAGCTGGAACCGGCGTTGTCCTGCGTCGCCGCGCTGTGGTCACCGTCCACCGGCATCGTCGACTCCCATGGCTTGATGCTGGCGTTGCAGGCCGATGCCGAAGCCGCGGGGGCGTCACTGGCGTTTCATACGCCGCTGTTGTCGGCGCGTTGCCTCGAACAGGGTTTCGAGTTGCACATGGGCGGGGCCGAACCCATGACCTTGAGCTGTCGCGAGCTGATCAACTGTGCAGGGTTGTCTGCGCCCGAGGTGGCAAGCCGCATCGCCGGCCTGCCTGCGCAATACATTCCAGCGGCGCGGTTGTGCAAGGGCAGCTATTTCAGTTTCAGTGGCCGGGCGCCGTTTCGCCATCTGGTGTATCCGGCACCGGAAAGTGCCGGGTTGGGTGTGCACATGACCCTCGACCTAGGCGGCCAGGCGCGATTCGGGCCTGATGTGGAATGGGTCGATCACCTCGACTACCGCGTCAATCCATCCCGGGGCGACGGCTTTTATCAGGCGATCCGGCGTTACTGGCCGGGGTTGCCCGATGGCAGTCTGCAACCGGCCTACAGCGGTATTCGCCCGAAAATCAGCGGCCCGAACGAACCGGCCGCCGACTTTCTCATCAGCGGCCCGACTCAGCATGGCGTAGCGGGATTGGTGAACCTGTTCGGCATTGAATCCCCAGGCCTGACCAGTAGCCTGGCGCTGGCCGATCGGGTACTGGATACGCTCGCGCAGTAACCACCGTACCGATGATCAGCCACAGCACCGCGGCGTGGGGATAGCGCTATCCTTGAGAGATGCGCTCATCGCCATCGGAGAAGTCTGATGATCAACGTACGCACTGCCTGCCTGCTTGCCGATTACAAACAATGGGCCAACCAGCGCCTCTTCGATAACCTGGCGCAACTGCCGCCGGGCGAAGTCGAAAAACAGCGCGCTTCAGTGTTCAAAACCATGATCGGCACGCTGAACCACATCTATGTGGTGGACTGCATCTGGCAGGCTCACCTCGAAGGCCGAGGGCACGGCTTCAAGACCTCCCACGAATTGGTGCATCCGGCCCTGACCGACTTGCGTCTGGCGCAGCAGGACGTCGATCACTGGTACAGCGACTGGACCGCCCGGCAGACCGATGCCTCACTGGACAAACCCGTCCGGTTTACCTTTCTCTCCGGTGAAAGCGGCACCATGAGCGCCGGCGCGATGTTGATGCACGTGGTCAATCACGCCAGCTATCACCGTGGTTGGGTGATCCAGATGTATTTCGAGATTCCGGCCATGCCACCCATGACGGACCTGCCGATCTACTTGCGCGAGACCGATCCGCAGTTCAATTCGCTCAATGTCCCGATGGTGGAGCCGACATGTGCTCCACAATTTTCGAGCGCAACCAACGTTCTGCCGGATCGTTATCGTTGACGCCGTTCCAGACCATGGACAGTTCGGACAGCTTGATCTCGAACGGCGCATCGTCGGCACGCAGTTGGGGACTGCCTTCGATCAGCGCGCTCGCCGCGTAATCCGGCACCGTTGCCAACATGTCGGTGCCCGCCAGCAAGGCGCGCAGCCCGGCAAACTGCGGCACCGCCAGCACCACCCGGCGCGAGCGGCCGATGCGGGCGAGATCGGTGTCGATCGCCCCGGTCAGATCCCCGGAAAACGACACCAGCGCGTGGGGACGTTCGCAGAATTCATCGAGCGTCAGGGGGCCGGGCCGGTTGTCGCCGCGCAGGATCTTGACGCTCAAGTCCCGCAGTTTCTTGCGCTTGGCATTGGCCGGCAATTCCGTGGTGTAGCTGATCCCGACAGTAATCTCGCCGGTCGCCAACATCGACGACATCAACAGGAAATTCACCCGCCGCACGACGACCACAACGTTCTGCGCTTCTTCGCGTATCTGCTTGAGCAACGGTGGAAACAGACCGAATTCGGCGTCATCGGACAGGCCGATGCGAAACACGTCACGGCTGGTGGAGGGGTCGAAATCTTTGGCCCGGCTGACCGCGCCGGAAATGGTGTCCATCGCCGGCTGCAGTTCCTTGAGAATCACCAGGGCGCGCGGCGTCGGCTCCAGGCTACGGCCGTTTCGCACCAACAGCGGATCGTCGAACAAATCCCGCAACCGCGCCAGCGCCGCGCTGACCGCAGGCTGGCCGAGGAACAGTTTCTCTGCGGCGCGGGTCAGGTTCTTCTCGAACATCAGGGTTTCGAAAATCACCAACAGGTTCATGTCCACGCGGCGCAGGTCGTTGCGGTTCATGGTTGGGGCTCGTGGGGGGGGTGGGTCTTTTCAGTAAAGCAGCAAACCCTGAGCCTGCTCTGTGGCCGGATGACTTGCGAGCTATTTGATCGAACGGCTGAACTTAATGTCGTCTCGTAACTTCTCTAAAAGATGCTTGTTGTTTAAGAAGCAAATTGGAAGTGTTGAGAAAAAATGTGGCGCCTCTGCTGATTAAGTATTTGCTTTTGGGATTCGCGAATTGCGAGCATCCTTTCATTGTATTGTTTAGCAACCTCCGATGATATTGTTATCGGCTCGCCGTTTTTGGTGTGTGTTACAGGTCTATGCGTCGCTAGGAAAAGCCTATTCCCCCACGCCTGGTCGGCTCGCGGCTGATCTCCATGCACATAGTCCAGTAGATTGATCTGGGCGCTTAGTTTTTCTTGGTTGGGGTAATGCAGGGCGGGTGGGAATTCATCTATTGGCAAGCTGCTTAGTGAGACACCAGACAAGGCGAGTTTTTTTCTTGCGATCATTTCCAGGTTTATGGGCTCAGTGCCTAGCATTTGATAGGCTTTTCTTTGTTTGAAATCGTTCTCAACTATGTTTTTGAGTGGTAATTTCATTTGACTTGTTATTTTATTGAATTCTTTTTTTGCGGCTCTAGCTTGACTGAGGCTAACATTTTTTTGACGTGTCAAGACATGTCCTTCAAGTACGTAATTTACTACTCCAGCAGAGGTTTTTTTTAGAAGTATTGGCTGGGCTATATGTCCCGTTGTGTCGACTTTATTTACAGGGTCACCCGAGCAATACGCATACGCATTCAACCCGCCTCTATCAAACGGACTCAAACTGTCCGGACTGTTAAACCGCATCAACACCGGATTAAACGCTCGATAGCCATTACCCAGCAAATAATGCCCGGTCAGTGGATCAGGCCGTTCGCCATTGAACCCCATCAAACTCATCCATCCATTTGTCGCTTGGCGGTGACCATAGGGCGCAAAGGCGATGGGTTGTGCCTGGTGGTTGGCTTTGAGAGTGTTGAGCACCGAGCGTTGCTGATCAATCGCCAGCAGCGTGGTGTCGTGTTCGACACCCTGTTGCTGTTGTTGCGCCAGCAGCCAGTCACCGTGCTGGAAGAGGGTTTGGCGCAACGCCTCCTGAATTTCAGTGGCCAGGCGGCTTTTGCAGTAGAAGCGCTGAAGGGGTGGCGCGTCAGTCAGCCCCTGGCCGGTCAAGCGGTCGAGGGCGTCGTAGCGGTATTGGCAGAGCAGTGTTGCGCGTGTTGCTGGCATGTTGGGCGCTCCCGAAAGGCTGGCGTGGTGGCGAACAGTATTGGGGGGGTCGGAACCTGCGGGAACTATCAGAACTGTTAGGTTTGCTGGGGGGGCAGAGCCGATGGTGAGTGATCACCTGTGGGAAGGAGTTGTCGGAATGCCGCGTTGTTCCGCTCGGCTGTGCAGCCGTCGCAAATCCTTAGGATGAAGTCTGTCTTCATGACAGCGATCGCAGAGATTGGGGGCGCTAGGCGATCCGGCGGGAGCAAGTTCCCTCGCTGCAGAGCGTTGGCTCCAACTTCTCAGCTCATTGCCATACGAAAATAATATTTTTAAGAAAGTATCCAATGATCAAAATGGAGCTTCATGAGACCTGAGGCGTATTTTTTTGGGTTCGGACGTGTCCCCAAGTGCTCTGATTTCGATAGCCCTGGATTTATGATTTGCGATAAAAAATTCCATCGAGTCACGTTTTATAGGATGCCCAAGCTCATAGAAATTATAGTCGTAGTCAATGCCTTGTTTCATGCTGGTGAGGTTTCTAACATGAATTTCAACTATATTATCTTTTTCATATATTTGGTGTGTGGGTATTTTGATGTTTGTGTTTTTAAGTTCTTGCTTTCTGGCATATTCATATGTAGTTGATATGTCTGGAGAGCCGAAAAATCCTCTTTGATCTCCCTTGAGTTTAGTGTTTCTAAGTAGTACACCCTCTTTAATAAGTTTCCTTGCTTGTGTTTTTCCAGTTCCATGAAATGCAAAAAAATCGACCTTGGCGATATCTGAAATGTATAACTCAGGTACAGATAGAGTTCTTTTTATAGATTTTTGAGCACGAAAAAGGTAAAGGGCGGTGAATTTTGAAGGGACGCGGCCTGAGTTATCAGAGAAATTGATAGGGTCCCCAAGGCAATAAGCATACGAATTCAACCCACCCTTACCAAACGGACTCAAACTGTCCGGGCTGTTAAACCGCATCAGTACCGGATTAAACGCTCGATAGCCATTACCCAGCAAATAGTGCCCGGTCAGTGGGTCAGGCCGTTCCCCATTGAACCCCATCAAACTCATCCATCCATTTGTCGCTTGGCGGTGACCATAGGGCGCATAGGCGATGGGCTGTGCCTGGTGGTTGGCTTTGAGTGTGTTCAACACCGAGCGTTGCTGATCCGTCGCCAGCAACAGTGTGTCGTGCTCGACACCCTGTTGCTGTTGTTGCGCCAGTAGCCAGTCGTCGTGCTGGAAGAGGGTTTGGCGCAACGCCCCCTGAATTTCAGTGGCCAGGCGGCTTTTGCAGTAGAAGCGCTGAAGGGGTGGCGCGTCAGTCAGCCCCTGGCCGGTCAAGCGGTCGAGGGCGTCGTAGCGATAGTGGCACAGCAGTGTTGTGCGCTTTGCTGGCATGGTGGGCGCTTCCGAAAGGCTGGCGTGGTGGAGAACAGTATTGGGGGTTTCGGAACGGGCGGGAACTATCAGAACTGTTAGGTTTGCTGGGGGGGCAGAGCCGATGGTGAATGATCACCTGTGAGAAAGGTTTGTCGGAACGCAGGGTTTGGGGCCGCTGCGTGGCCCGGCGGGGTGCGAGCTCCCTCGCCACAGGGTTGGTTGTTTATTCGGAGGGGTCTAGGCGATCAGTGCGATGGTTTATCTGCCGATGCCGGAGATACGGGGCAGGCGTTGCGGTTATCTGACGTTAAAGTAAAAAGGGGCGGATGATCCGTCCCTTTAAAGGCTATCCTGAAAAAGTTTGGTGTTGACCAAAAAAATTTTCGGTGCGACGAAAAAGTTTCACGAACCCTAAGAACTTCGAATGTTTGGAGTGAAGATGGCGGGATTGTACTTATAGTGCGCACCTTTATATGTTGTCGTTGTTGTGACAGTGGATGTGATTTTTAATAGTCGTGATAATGGTTGTGCCGGGCCAAGACCGGCCATAACTCCCTCGTATGCTTTTACAGGTTTGTTAAGGTTGTTGGCTAATTGTTGGCCATATGAATTAATACCACCGTCTGCGCCATTGCAGCTCATTAGTTTTACATTTGTAAATTTTTCGTCAAAGTCAGGATGTTTTTTCAGTACTGCGTCCGCCAGTTCTTCTGGGTAATATTTGTCTACCCTAGTCCCATCGCCATGGGCATCAATTATCAGACGTTTGCCTCTACCCTTCGAAAGTTTTTGCTCTGCGAGATAAACACGTTTGTGATCGGTAAATAACGGCTTCGTATTACTGATTTTCGCAGTAGATGCGCCTATAAAATAACGACCTAACACCCCCGCCGCGCCAGCAGCCAAAATGCCAACTCCGACGTATGTAAGTGCTTCGTTTTTAGTGATAATGCCTGCTGTCCCTAATCCAAGTCCCGCTACACTTAGTCCGATTAAAAGCCCTTTCGCTCCAAATGAAAAGTGACCTGTTGGATCAACACGATTAATCGGGTTTCCCAAAGCATAGGCATACGCATTCAAACCGCCGCTATCAAACGGACTCCAACTGTCCGGACTGTTAAATCGCATCAACACCGGATTAAACGCCCGATAACCATTACCCAGCAGATAATGCCCGGTCAGTGGGTCAGGCCGTTCGCCATTGAACCCCATCAAACTCATCCATCCATTTGTCGCTTGGCGGTGACCATAGGGCGCATAGGCGATGGGTTGTGCCTGGTGGTTGGCTTTGAGAGTGTTGAGCACCGAGCGTTGCTGATCAATCGCCAGCAGCGCGGTGTCGTGCTCGACACCCTGTTGCTGTTGTTGCGCCAGCAGCCAGTCGTCGTGCTGGAAAATGCTTTGCCGCAACGCTCCCTGAATTTCAGTGGCCAGGCGGCTTTTGCAGTAGAAGCGCTGAAGGGGTGGCGCGTCAGTCAGCCCCTGGCCGGTCAAGCGGTCGAGGGCGTCGTAGCGGTAGTGGCAGAGCAGTGTTGCGCGTGTTGCTGGCATGTTGGGCGCTCCCGAAAGGCTGACGTGGTGGCGAACAGTATTGGGGGGGTTGGAACCTGCGGGAACTATCAGAACTGTTAGGTTTGCTGGGGGGGCAGAGCCGATGGTGAATGAGCACCTGTGGGAAAGGTTTGTCGGAATGCAGGGTTTGGGGCCGCTGCGCGACCCGGCGGGAGCGAGCTCCCTCGCCACAGGGGGGGTGTTTAGTCGGGTGGGTCGATGCGGTCCAGTGCGCGGTTCACGGCCAGTTCGCCGAGCATGATCACTTGTGCGATGCCCAGCAGGGTGTTGCGACTCGTTCCTTGCGTACGGTCCGCGAGGTCCAGGGTCATGACGTTGGCCGAGGCCAGGGATTCGCAGGCGTGGGCCAGCAGGGATTCGGTGTCGAGCTCGGGGTCGACGATGAACATGCTGCAGGGTTTGCGCGGGGTGGCGCGGATGTCGGCGGCGGAGGGGATGCGGTCGGTGGGTTCGTGGTGGTTTTCTGGATCGGGGTTTCTGGAATGTAAGGCGGGGTCGGTGTCTGGCGGGGTGGGTGTAGTTTTCAACATGGATGGAGCTCCTGGGCTGTGACTTGGGAGCCGTCACCTTTCGCTACCAAACGAGGGTGGCGGCCATGCTCAGGTTGGTAGACCGGTAGTCCCAGGAAACCGGTGCATCCGAAGACGCCCTGTGCATGGCCACCATAAGCAGCAAAGACGAAACAGCCTTTGCAAAAGGTGGCGTTACACGCCTGGAAAACTCGGGCTACCAAACCCGATCACTGTTTTTTTCAGCGACCGGCAAACGATAGAACCCGCCCCCAAGGCGCACAAGCCGGCGGATTCTGGCGTACCCGTAGGCAACGACGCAAGGCGCTGTAGCTTTCACGAAGTAACGCTGACAGCCATTAAACAAATGCATACGGCTGACGCTTTCGCGACCCAGCGCTCACTCCTATGCGGTGCTGACCTGCTTGCGCGAAGCCGGCGTGATTAAGGGCTGGGGCCTGTGAACAGGTCGAGCCGGGTAAATTGACCCTTGATCCGAGCGAAGCGCAACCAGAGGGTAATTTTCTGACGGGTCGCTACACTCTTTCCGTCCTTGACCGCGTGATTCCCGCAACCTTCTGGCAGGCGCTGCGTGACGCAAAACTCTTATCCGAGCGCGCACCGTTGCCGATCACTGGAGCTTGAGCATGAAAATCGATCTGAGTGGAAAACTGGCGATTGTCAGCGGCAGCACGGCCGGCATTGGCCTGGGCATCAGCAGGGCGTTGGCCGAGTCCGGCGCCACGGTGGTGGTGGTCGGGCGCGATACGGCCAAGGTTGAACAGGCCTTGGCGAGCATTCGCCAACAGGTGCCGGGTGCTCAACTGCGCGGGCTGGCTGCCGATCTCGGGACGGCCGAAGGTGCGGAAAAACTGTTCGCCGCCGAACCACGGGCCGATATCCTGGTGAACAACCTGGGGATCTACGAAGCGGTGGATTTCTTTGATACCCCCGACAGCGAGTGGACGCGCTTCTATGAGGTCAACGTGATCTCCGGTGTGCGCCTGTCCCGGCATTACGTGCCGGATATGGTCAAGCAGGGCTGGGGGCGGGTGATTTTCCTGTCTTCGGAATCCGGGATCGCGATCCCGGCCGACATGCTCAACTATGGCGTGACCAAAAGCGCCAACCTGGCGGTGTCCCATGGACTGGCCAAACGGCTGGCGGGCACCGGGGTGACGGTCAATGCGGTCCTGCCCGGCCCGACCTTGACCGATGGCGTGGAGCACATGCTCAAGGATGCCATTGCCCAATCCGGTCGCAGCCTGCAGGAGGAAGCCGACGATTTCGTGCGCAAGGCTCGGCCCACTTCGATCATCCAGCGCGTGGCCCATGTCGAGGAAGTCGCGAATCTGGTGGCTTACATCGCTTCGCCGTTATCCTCGGCTACCACGGGCGCCGCCCTGCGGGTCGACGGCGGTGTCGTCGACAGCCTGGCCATCTGAACCTTACTGATCAAGAGAGAACACGACATGGCATCTGCATCAGCCTTCATCGACATCCCGGCCTCGGCCGATCAGGTCTGGCAATTGATTGGGGGATTCAACTCGCTGCCGGACTGGCTGCCGCTGATTTCCAAGAGTGAACTCAGCGAAGGCGGGCGGGTGCGCAGCCTGCAAACGGTGGACGGCGCGGTTATTATCGAGCGCCTGCAAGGGTTCGATAACGCGGGCAAGACCTACAACTACTCGATTGTGCAGGCGCCGTTTCCGGCCACTGAGTACCTGGCGACGATCAAGGTTGAAAGCCAGGGCGAGGGCGCCCGGGTGACCTGGTCTGGCCGGTTTGAACCGGTGGGGGTGAGTGACGAGGAAGTGGTGGCGTTGTTCGCCGGGATTTATCAGGGCGGACTGCAGGCGCTACGGGCCAATTACCCGGCCTAGCCTGGATCTGTGGGAGCCGGCTTGCCGGCGAAGAGCCCTTCCGGCCTTGCAGCGCTGCCACGGCCTCTTTCGCTGGC
Source organism: Pseudomonas mohnii (assembly GCF_900105115.1). Taxonomy (NCBI): domain Bacteria; kingdom Pseudomonadati; phylum Pseudomonadota; class Gammaproteobacteria; order Pseudomonadales; family Pseudomonadaceae; genus Pseudomonas; species Pseudomonas mohnii. Next base: position 753,797 of record NZ_FNRV01000001.1, on the reverse strand, counting down.
AAGGCAGCTCCCACAGGTTTTGTGTTTATCCTCAGGTCGGGGTAATCAAGCTCTGGCGGCAATCGATCACCAGCCGCGCGCCCCCGAGCTCACTGCGGTCTACCTCCAGCGTAAAGCCGTGCAGGCTGACAATCGCCGCGACGATCGACAGGCCCAGGCCGAAACCGCTTTTCTGATTGCCTGCCTCGGCGCGATAGAAGCGCTGGAACACCGCCTCGCGTTCGGCCTCCGGGATTCCGGGACCGGAATCGAGCACTTCGATGCGGGTATGCCCGCCCTGATTGACCCCTCGCAAAATCACCGCGCCGCCGGGCGGGGTGAACTTGATCGAGTTGCTCAACAGGTTCGCGATCGCCTCGAACAGCAACGCCCGGTCGCCCTTCAGGGGCGGCAATGACCCAGGCACGTGCAATTGAAAAACCAGGCCATCGTCTTCGGCCAGTGGCAGATAAAACTCATGCAGTTCCTGCAGCAACGACACCGGGTCGAGCTGCACAAAGCCGGAACGGCGCTGTCGATCTTCCAGTTCGGAAATCCGCAGCAGGCCACGAAAACGCGCCATCAGGGTGTCGGCTTCGCTCAGTACCGAATCGAGTTGCGCCGCTTCGGCAGAGCCTTCACCGGCCTGCTGTTGCATGCGATAGAGCTGTGCGCGCAAGCGGGTCAGCGGCGTGCGCAGGTCGTGGGCGATGTTGTCGCACACGCCCTTGACCTCGTTCATCAAGCGTTCGATGCGTTCGAGCATGGCGTTGACGATGGCGGCGAGCATGTCCAGTTCATCGCGGCGATTGGACAGCGGCAAGCGCTTGGTCAGGTCACCGGCGACGATGGCCTCGGCACTGGCCTGAATCGCGCGAATTCGCCGCAGCGGACGGCGGCGCAACAAATGCCAGCCGACGATGCCCGGCAGGATGGTCAGGGTCACGCCCCAGAACAATGCATGGAGGATGATGCGGGTGACGGCAAACAACGAGCCGTTGTCCCGCACCAGGACCAGCCAGCGACCATCCTCGGTGGGGGTCGCCACCGCGTCACAGCTGTCGGCGGGCAAGGTCGGGTCGTCGGAGTCGGTGCAGTCGCTGAGCATGTGGATCTGGCCGTCCAGCGGCAGGCCGTGGGGGATGTGGCGCAGGGCGCCGCTGAGGTAACGGTGCTGATCATCGAACAGGCCATAGGCGTCGATGCCGCGAATGTCGAAGGTCATGCTCACCGCGAGGGCGTCCACCAGTTGTTCGCCCTGAAAGCGCGAAAACAGGTGCTGACGTTGCATCAGCGAATGTTTGGCCAGATTGTCCAGGTAAGCGGACACCTCGTAGTACATGACCCCCATGAGAATCCCGCTCCAGGTCACGAACAGCGCACTGTAGAGCGCCAGCAGACGACTGCTGGAAGAACGCCAGCCTTTAGACGGGTTCGGCAATGACATAACCCGAGCCTCGCACGGTTCGAATCAGTGGAACATTGCCCGGTGGGTCGATTTTTTTGCGCAGGCGGCCAATGTGCACGTCGATCAGGTTGGTGCCCGGATCGAAGTGATAGCCCCAGACCTCTTCGAAAATCATCATCCGCGACAGGATTTGCCCGGTGTTGCGCATCAGGAATTCCAGCAGCTTGTATTCGGTGGGCAGCAGCGTCAGCAACTCACCATTGCGGCTGGCTTCGTGGCTGATCAGGTTCAGTTCCAGATCCGCCACCCGCAACGTGGTGACGTGCGCCGTTACGGTGTTCTGGCGGCGCAACAGGACTTCGACGCGGGCGGCCATTTCATCGGTGGCGAAGGGTTTGGTCAGGTAATCGTCGCCACCGGCGCGCAAGCCGCGCACGCGTTCGTCGACGTCGGAGAGGGCGCTGATCATCAGGATGGGGGTCGCCACGCCCATGGTCCGCAGCGTGGTGACGATGGCCAGGCCATCCAGCTCGGGCAGCATGCGGTCGAGGGTGATGAGGTCATAGTGGCCGCTGACTGCGCGCTCCAGCCCTTCGCGGCCGTTGTCGACCCAGTCGACTTCGAGGCCGTGGCTGCTCAGTTCGGCGACAATTTCCCGGGCGGTCACGGCGTCGTCTTCGATGGTCAAGATACGGGTCATAGGCGGGCCTGATAAATCGGTTCAAGTCTGAGTTCGAAGCATTTTGCCAAGAATTGCCCGCGATTTAATAAATTAACTTTCATGTGATTGCGGTGCATTTAAGGAACGTTGATATCATTGGGCCATAATTTCAACGGGAAGTTGCACCTTGCGTACTCTAAAGCCTGGCTGGATGCCGATGTGCCTGCTGTTGCTGAGTGTTGTCTGCTCATCGACATGGGCCGCCAATACACCCTGTTCTGGAAAGAAGGGCGGTGTCGCCCGTTGTGACGGTGAACTGTTCCTGTGTAGCGACGGCTCTGTCAGCGCTTCGAAAAAAAGTTGTTCATCTATATATGGCGGCCAAAGCCAGGCCCGGCCACAAGCACGTGTGCAGGAGGCCGATGGCTGCGCCTGCGGAACCGGTTCGTTCTGCACAGGGCCCAGAGGCGGCGTTTACTGCCTCACGCCCGGAGGCAATAAAAGCTACAGGCGCCACTAGTTTTCGCAATGCAGAAAACCCGCCCGGGCTGGCCCTTTATTGCATCTTGCATGACCCCCGAAAGTTCAATCTTTGTAACCCGCTGAAGTTTAAAGACTTATCTGAAATTCGCGACTGGCATGGTCACTGCAATTGTTCATTCGAAGAGTTGTAACACCATCTTTCTGCCTGGAGCGATACAACGATGAATAGATCCTCTGATGGTTTCTATCCCGCCGCGGATGAATCGAGCACGCTCTCGGGTGTGTCCTGGGGGGCGATTTTCGCCGGGGCCGCGGCTGCGGCGGCGTTATCGCTGATCCTCGTGTTACTGGGTTTCGGCCTTGGGTTTTCGGCGGTTTCGCCCTGGGCCAATGAGGGGGTGAGCGCCAAAGGCCTGGGTATTTCAACAATCGTCTGGCTGGCCGCCACCCAGATCATCGCCTCCGGGGCCGGTGGCTATATCGCCGGCCGGCTGCGGGTGAAATGGGCGTATATGCACGGCGATGAAGTCTACTTCCGCGACACCGCCCATGGCTTCCTGGCGTGGTGCGTGGCGACACTCGTGACGGCGACGCTGGTGGCCGGTTCGGTCAGCAGCCTGATCAGCGGCGGGGTGCAGGCGGGGGCGAATGTCGCCGGTGGCGCGGCCAGTGCCATGACGCAAGTGGCCGGTACGGCTGCCGCCAATTCGGGCGGCGATCAATACGGTTACTTCGTCGACAGCCTGTTTCGCGATGATCGTCCGGCCGCCGTCAGCGATGACGCCGCCCGCGGCACCGTCACTCGCATCTTCGTCCGCTCCTTGAGTAACAACGGGCAACTGGCTGCCGAAGATCGTACTTATCTCGCGCAGTTGGTGGCGCAGCGGACCAACCTTACCCAGGCGGACGCTGAACGTCGTGTCGATGAAGTCTATGCCCGCACCCAACAAGCCGTGGCCGACGCCAAGCTGAAGGCACAACAAGCGGCAGACACGGCCGCTAAAGTCGCTGCCTGGACCACGTTGTGGATGTTCGTTGCGCTGTTGGCCGGTGCGTTTTTCGCCAGCCTTGCCGCGACTTTCGGCGGTCGTCGCCGGGATGCCGTGGTGTATCTGGAAACCGATAGCTACGTCACCACCACCACAGCCATTCGTTAACTCAGGAGAAACACCATGCGCTCATTACTGTTGTTCTTTCTTGGTGTACCCATCCCGATCATCATTCTGATCGCGCTGTTCATGCACTGATCTTCCGGGGCTTGTGCCTCTGCCGCTTCTGCCTTTGGCAGAAGCGGCATTTTTGTTGGAGGCCAGATCAGGCGCCGCCTGTCTGTCAGTCAATCGGCGTACTGACAAACGCCTCAAGCCCTTCGGCATACTCGGTGAATGCAGCGATTCGCGGCCATTGCGCCCCGGCGACCTGATCCGGCACCACCAGGTTGGTAAAGCTCCAGGCCACGGCGAGGGTGAGTCCATCCTGATCAATCGAACCGTCGGTTTTCAGCGGGTGTTTTTCCAGTTCCCGTTCCAGGGCTGAATAAGCCGCCGCTAGTTGTCCTTCGACCCGCTCAACCCAGGGTTCGTATTGAATCTCTGCCGGCCGTAAGTTGCGCTCGTAATAGAGCTGTACCGATTTTTCGCAGGCTGCCAACGCCAGCCCGATCAGGCGCAACGAGCGCACACGTTGCTCGATACCCTTGGGCATCAGGCTGCGGCCAGGTTCGGCCAGTGCCTCCAGGTAATCGATGATCAGGGTCGAATCCATCAGGACTTCGCCATCATCCAGCACCAGCGTGGGGGCCTTGACCACCGGGTTGATCTGCTGGAACTGCTCGAAGTGCCTGAACACCGAAACCGATTCATGCTCCAGCGCAATGCCCAGGCGTTTGGCAGAAATGGCGACGCGTCGTACGTAGGGCGAATCCAGCATGCCGATCAGCTTCATTTAACCGCTCCTTGAAATAGCCACTTCGGGACGGACAACCTTAGCTGAGATGGTCTGGCGTGAAAATGGGAGCGTGCCGGTAGCCATTTGTCTTCTATATACCTCCGCTGGATTGAATTTCTTGCTATAAACGCACTCCGATGCCCGCCTTAGATCATTTTCGAGGCTTTGCCGGGAAAATTCGCTGTCTTTTCAGTTGCTGAGGCCTCAAGTCGGCCTTAGACTGCCGCCCCTCGTAAATTGAGTGCCGGGTGGCGCTTGGAACAAACGGCGCCTTTCCGATGGCCTGCCCAGGTCCGCCGGAAAGCTCCCTTATTCGCCTTAATGCACGTTTTTTTATAGAGATATCAATGACAAAGGACAAGTTGCTGGCCATGCCGGCGGATGACTACATGAATGCCGAGCAACATGCTTTTTTCGCCGAGCTGTTGCAGAACATGAAAGTCGAAACCCATGAGCGCATCGAACAGAACCGCATTGCCATCGAGAGCCTGGACACCCCGGCCGATCCGGCTGACGCGGCTTCCGTCGAAGAAGAGCGCACCTGGCTGGTGAACGCGATCGATCGCGATCAGCGCATGCTGCCTCAGTTGGAACAAGCCCTGGAACGCATCAAGGAAGACAGCTTCGGCTGGTGCGATGACAGCGGTGAGCCCATCGGCCTGAAACGCCTGCTGATCAGCCCGACGACCAAGTACTGCATCGAAGCTCAAGAGCGTCACGAGCAGATCGACAAGCACCAGCGTCAAGCGTGATTCTGCAAGGCCGCCCGTTTAATTCGGGTAGCCTGTGAAAAGATCGCAGCCTTCGTCAGCGCCTGCCTACCGTCCGGTCGGCGCTGCCGAAGGCTGCGATCTTTGCTTTTCGACGCCTGCGTAAAGCTCCGCACTTCTATTGATCTGCTGCAACGACCACGACTAAAGGCCCATGGATAATGGCTTTCTGCTGGCGTTTAATGCGATGACAACAATTAGAAGATGGCGGGGTGATAACGATGACGAGAGACGGATCTCTGGTTGCGGCAGTGCCTGCACCAGTACTTTTGCCGAAACACCGCTGGCTGACGCCGTCGCTGCAGAGCATCGCCCTGATGCTGTTGCTGTGTGGCATGACGGTGGGGGGCTGGTCGCTTTACCTGAGCCTGCCATTGGCGGTGCTCATTATCTGGCTCCCTCGCCTGCGTTCGCGTGCGGCACCTGAAGCGGTTCCGGCGGATACGTCCAGCGCCATCTCCGCGTTAACCCGCGATCTTTCCTACACCACCAGTCATAACGCCTTGTCGGCCGCAGGCGTGGCCTTTTCGGTCAAGCAACTGGCGGACAAGCTGCAATCGCAACTCGGTGCGGCGGCGCAGATCGTCAGCAACGCCGAAGTGATGATTGCCACCGAACAAGCCACCTCGACCCTCAGTCGCGAAGCCCTGAGCGCTGCCAGCGAGGCGCATCAGAGTGGCGTGGCCGGGCGAACCGAACTGATCGAGTCGATTGCGCGCATGCATCAGCTCAGTCAGCGCGCCAGTAACAGCCGCGAGCTGATCGAGGCCCTGAGCCTGCGCAGCGATGACATTCAGCGGGTCACCTTGGTGATTCAGTCCATCGCCAGCCAGACCAACTTGCTGGCGTTGAACGCCGCCATCGAAGCGGCGCGCGCCGGGGAGCACGGGCGTGGTTTTGCGGTGGTGGCCGACGAGGTTCGTGGCCTCGCCGCGCGCACCGCCACGGCGACCGGTGAAGTCGGGGAGATGGTGGCCGATATCCAGCAACGCACCGCGCAAGTGGTGGAGCAGATCCGTCAACTGTCCAGCGACCTCGACACCGGCGTCCAGCAGGTCGAGCACACGGGGCAGCATCTGGATAACATCGCGCGGCTGGCGGCCAGTGTCGAACATCAGGTCGGGGAAATTGCCCGAGGCGCAGAGACCAATCGCGAACAGCTCGACAGCCTGTTTCATGCCATCGAACAGATGCGCAGCGACCTGGCCATCAGCGACCAGCAGACTCAGCGTCTGGCTCAGGCCGCGGTGCAGATGGAAGGTCAGGCCGAAACCATCAGTGAGCGCCTGGCGGAAGTCGGGCTGGATGACTATCACCAGCGGATCTACGACCTGGCCCGCGAAGGGGCGAGCCAGATTACCGCGCGATTCGAAGCGGACATCGATGCCGGACGTATCAGTCTCGATGACCTGTTCGACCGAAACTATCAGGCAATCCCCGACACCAGCCCGCCCAAGTACCAGACGCGCTTCGACCGCTACACCGATCAGGTCTTGCCAGCGATTCAGGAGCCGCTGTTGCCGCGCCATGAAGGCCTGGTGTTCGCCATTGCCTGCACCCCACAAGGCTACGTGCCGACCCACAACAAAGTCTTCAGCCAGCCGCTGACCGGCGATGTGCAGGTCGATACCTTGCAAAACCGCACCAAACGCAAATTCGCCGACCGCACCGGCGTCCGTTGCGGCAGCCACCAGCAGGCGGTGCTGCTGCAAACCTACACTCGCGATACCGGAGAACTCATGCACGACCTGTCGGTGCCGATCCTGCTCAAGGGTCGTCATTGGGGCGGTTTGCGCCTGGGTTACAAGCCGGAAAATCCGCGCTAGCGACTTGATGCTGTTCAGATAAGGACGACCACTTCTGCTATGACGAGCAAGCTCGCTCGCCACAGATACAGTGGTCGTCCTGAATGGCGTCTTTCGCAGGAGCCCGTCAAACCGGCTCCAGCAGGTGGGATGGGGTGCTTTATTGTTACGGTTTTGGCAACTCTGCTGTGCGGGGCCGCTGCTTTTTCCGCTCGTATCCGCTGATTAACATGCCGGCATAGTTAGGTTGCTAACTGAGCTCGAGAGGTCAGCATGGACGGTAAGGTTGATGTTGCGGTGATGATTGGCAGCGGTGTGCCCGCCAGTTTGCGGGCGTTGGGGCAGAGTGTCTGCTGGGTGGTGCTGCTCAACGGTGAGCGCCGGGGGACGGCGTTTTCCAGTCGCGATGAAGCGGAGGAGTGCAAGGCTGCCTGGTTGGCGCAATTGAATACTGCAACACCTGGCAGCCTGCGTTACGCCCGGGGTTAGTGAATTTGATGCATACGCAGGTTCAAGTCGTCGACCACCCGCGCCCAGTCGGCATCTTCACGCAATTGTTCTTTCAGGAAGCCTGCCTGTTGCGGCGTCCAGAACTCGGCGTCGATGAGTTTCTTGTCGTCGGGCAACGGTGAATGGCTGGCAATGAAATCGTCGATAGCTTTCTGGGTGGAGTCCAGGCCGAGCTGGTCGAACAAACCTTTCAAGTCGTGTGTCGGTGATTCCATCTTCATCTCCTTGCAGCGGGTCGGTCACGTCGAGTACGAGATCTGAGGCGCGGCTACATTGCATCTGAGGGGGCCGCGCGTCAGGAGTTCGAAAGCGATGTTCAAACGCAGCAGTGAGCATAGACCGCAAACTCGAACATCAGGCTTTCAATGCACCTGCATCGACGGCCGCCTTCAACTCCCTGGCGGATTCCTGGGCCGCGGTGGCGGCGACGTCCGAGGTTTTGAACCAGCGATCTTTTTCGACCTGATGGTAGCTCACGGTATTCAGCGGCGGCTTGGCGCGCATGACAATGACAGCCTGGAATTCGCCGTCGACCTCTCTGGCTTCGCCCCAAATAAAAAATTCGCCGATATCAAATTCCGTCACGTAGCTGCCTTCCCTTGGAAATAACTGTTTTGTTTAACGCCGCCCACCCAGAGAGGGGGGCGTATCGTTGGCCGGGCAGTATGGCAGTTGTTGCAGGCCGGCGGCTGAGTTAAGTCGCCGGCATGACGAAACGTCTATCCAAAGGCAAGGCGCGATCCGGTCAGGTACGTGATTCAAGTGACCGGGCGAGCGCGCAGGCTTCGTTGTGATCACCGCGGAAACCTCTTACATGTCCTGTGGAAATTTCTTTGATATGGAAGAAAGCATTGCCGGCCAATATCACCTGGAACTTCGGTGGGCCGGGGATGTGGGTGACCCGTTCAGGGTGCTGTAACACCGCCGGATGCAGCGTTTGGGGATGAGCGAAGTGTGTCAGTGTGCACATATGAAGTCCTTTTCATTGTTTTACCGACGTATGTACGACGGTATGGGTAGTCTCGATGAGCGTCGCTGCTCTAGAATCACCCCCACTGGTGGGTGATCGATGTTTATCTAAAGCAATTTCTTTCTGGCGATATGTCAGAAAAGTGCTTTTTTTTGAGAGAATTTTCCTTGAAGTTGATAGTCCGCACTTATCTGGCCGTACGAAGGGCGTTTTCCTTCAACCTTTGACGAACGTCAGGCAAGACGATGTGAGCGACATCCAGTAGTCTGCTCAAGCGTCGTGATGGATGAGCCTCCTGCTCATCTCAGGATTTCAATTCGGGTTATCTGGCTTCACCTTCGGCATTGCCGCTTTTTTTGGCTGTGCGCTGTTTTCGCGTGCAGCGTCATTTTCAGATGTGGGGATGTTTCCTTGGCAGTAAGTAATCTCGATATGCATGCTTTGTTCGTGCTGGGTGATTTGCGCGCAAAGCTTGTTAAACAGTTTCAGTCACGTTTCGTTTACATCACCGAACAGAACGCTGAAGGCATTTACGTTGCCGAAATCGACACCGAGTCAGCGCTGGTGGTAGACGATAAACCCGGGCTCAAACTCAAGGTTGGCGATCATTTCAGTGCCTCGGTTTTGCCCAGTCGCGAAGGCGGCAAACTGGAAATCAAATTCCGTGATATCAAACTGACGGTCTACGGCCTGGGCGATTATGCCTTTGTCACCACCGCCGACGGCCATGCCATCGTGTTCAAGGAGGGTCACAACGTGGTGACGGTGTTCGCCGCCCACGAGCAGTTGCAGGAAGGCCTGACCAAAACCCTCAAGGCCGTGACAGCCAAGGCCGCCAAGTGGCGCAAGGGTGAACTGGTGACGTTCAAGGCCAGCGAGTAATGAGCCTGACCCGCGCCGACTTCCATGAGCAGAACCTCGCCAACGCTCAAGCCGAGGCCCAACGGCTGTTCGGGCAGAAGGCTGTGCTGCAGGGAGCCTGGCTGAATTGGGTGGCCTCGCAGATCTACGCGTTGCGCCCGGCAGCGTATGCCAGCATGGTCAGAAGAGAACTGGCGCGCTTGCAGGAAACTTCCTAAAACCAGGGCATGCCCCCTCGAAAGCGGGAACCTCTACTACAGTCAGTTGACTGACTATTCAGAGGCTTCGCGGCCTTTTGCCAGGCCATCCTGCGATTGCTGTGAACAGCACGAGGTGTAAAGCATGAAAGGTTTTCGACGGTTGCTGGCCGCTGCCCTGGCCACTTTCGGGTTGTTGGCGTCATCGGTTCCCGTATCGGCTGCCCAGGCACCGATCCACTTCGCCGACCTGAATTGGGAGAGTGGCAGCCTGATCACCGATATCCTGCGCATCATTGTCGAGAAGGGCTACGGGTTGCCGACCGACACCTTGCCGGGCACCACCATTACCCTGGAAACCGCCCTGGCCAACAATGACATTCAGGTCATTGGCGAGGAATGGGCCGGGCGCAGTCCGGTCTGGGTCAAGGCGGAGGCCGAAGGCAAGGTGGTGAGCCTGGGGGATACGGTCAAGGGCGCCACCGAAGGCTGGTGGGTGCCGGAGTATGTGATCAAGGGTGACCCGGCCAGGGGCATCAAGCCGCTGGCGCCGGATCTGCGCAGTGTCACTGACCTGCCGCGCTACAAAGAGGTGTTCAAGGACCCGGAAGCCCCGACCAAGGGACGGTTCCTCAACAGCCCCATCGGCTGGACTTCGGAAGTGGTCAACAAACAGAAGCTCAGGGCGTATGGGCTGGAAGACAGCTACGTGAACTTCCGCAGTGGTTCCGGCGCGGCACTGGACGCGGAGATCAGTTCCTCTATCCGTCGCGGCAAACCGGTGCTGTTCTATTATTGGTCGCCCACGCCGCTGCTCGGTCGATTCAAATTGATTCAACTGCAAGAGCCTCCGTTCGACGCCGAAGCCTGGAAAACCCTGACCGATGCTGACAATCCCAATCCGAAACCGACCCGTTCGCTGGCTTCGAAACTGTCCATTGGCGTGTCCACGCCGTTCCAGAAACAGTACCCGCAGATTGCCGAGTTCTTCACCAAGGTCGATCTGCCCATCGATCCGTTGAACAAGGCCCTGGCCGAGATGAGCGAGAAACACACCGCGCCGCGCCAGGCCGCCGAGGCGTTCATGAAGGCACACCCGGATGTGTGGAAAGCCTGGCTGCCCAAGGAGGTGGCGGACAAGGTGTCCGCCGGGCTCTGAGGCCGTCGGCGATGGCCGGCGGTGGCGTTGGTCGGGTCGGACCGACAAGTTCGTGCAGTTCAGGAAATGCCAACTAGGATGATTTTGTTCAAATTCCTTTCAAGGATTTCTGACCATGACTCTGGTGTTGGCTCAATGGCTGGTGATGATCTTCGCCGCGATCAGCCTGATGCATGTCTACTGGGCTTTGGGTGGCGAATGGGCCGCCGTGGCGGTGGTGCCGCAAGTGCCGGTGGAAGGCGGGCTGAAATTGCGACCGGCCTTCAGACCGCGGGGCTGGATCACGCTGATGGTGGCCGGTGCGCTGTTGCTGATTTCATTGCTGGTGTGCTTGCGCGTGGGGTGGTGGGTGCCGGCGGTGTCCCATTGGGCGCTGCAATGGCTGATCAGTGCCATCGCGATCATGATGTTCGCCCGGGCCATTGGGGATTCGGACCTGGTGGGCTTTTTCAAAGAGGTCAAGGGCTCGAAGTTTGCCCGGCTGGATACCTGGGTTTACTCGCCGTTGTGTGTGGTGCTGGGGGCGGGGTTGTTGGCGGTGGCCTGGGTCTGAATCTATCGCGAGCCTGCTCGCGATAGGGTCAGCCCGGTCAGCGCAAAACGTTTAATTAGCGACCGCTTTCGCTGTGCCGGCTGGACACCTCCGCCGGCACATCATCCCCCGCCATGCGCTTGCGAAACAGCGCCGCCCTGGCCAACAGCAAGGTGGTCACCGGCACGGTAATCGCCAGCAGAATCGGAATCAGCCAGGCGTGCAGCACCGGCGCGGACTTGAGTGCCGAAAAGTAGATGATCGAGGCCAGTGCCACGCACCAGGCGCCCAGGGTCGAGGCCAGCGCCGGCGGGTGCATGCGCTGGAAGTAATCCTTCATTCGCACCAGACCGATGGCACCGACCAATGCAAACAGACTGCTGAGTACCAGCAGGATGACCACCGGGATTTCCACCCACACAGACAGTTGCGCGCTCATTCGATCACCTCGCCACGCAGCAGGAATTTCGCCAGGGCAAACGAGCCGACGAAGCCAAACAGCGCTATCAGCAGCGCTGCCTCGAAGTAAGTGTCACTGGCATAGCGAATGCCCAGTGCCAGCATCATCAGCATCGCGATGATGTACAGGTAGTCCAGTGCCAGTACCCGGTCCTGGGCCGACGGGCCCTTGAACAGGCGGATGAGGGTCAGAATCATCGCCACGGAAAACAGCAACAGGCTCAGCATAATTGCATTCGATAGCAGGGCGCTCATTCGAATATCTCCATCAACGGGCGCTCGTAGGTCGCCTTGAAGTGCTCAATGAACAGTGCTTCGTCTTCCAGATCGAAGACATGCAACAGCAGAATGCTGCGGTCCAGCGCCAGTTCCGACCAGACCGTGCCAGGCACCACGGTGCAGATCATCGACAGCGTCGCCAGGCCGTTGGCGTCGCGCAGGTCCAGCGGTACCTTGATGAACCGCGAGCGCGGTGGCCGGCGCCCGGCGTTGAGCACGCTCCAGGCCACGGCGAGGTTGGACACCACCACATCGCGTCCGACCATCAGGAACAGGCGCAGGATCACCCCCGGCCGGCGGATGCGGATCGGCAGCGGGCGCAATTTGCGCATCATCAACGGTGCGCAGAACCCCAGCATTGCACCCAGCAACAAATTGCCGGGACTCATCGACAGGTTCAGCACCAGCCACAACAGCCACAGCGCCAGCGACAACCATGGTGCAGGAAACAGGCGCTTCATGGTTGCACCTCCAGCAGCGCGGCCTTGGATTCCGGGCTGGGCACTGCCCGGGTGCCGAGCACGGCCATCACATACTGCTGCGGGTTGTTCAAGGTGTCGGCGGCCGCCTGGGTGTAGCGCAACAGTGGTTCGGCCTTGAAGGTCAACAGGATGCTCAGACCCAACAGCGCGAAAATCGGCACGCACTCCAGCCGCCGCAGGACCGGCGACGGTCGTTCTTGCGGCGTCCAGAAACGCTGGATGCCCAGGCGCGAAAAGGCGACCAGCGAGGCCAGCCCGGAGAGGATCAGCAACGCCAGCAACCCCCACGCCGCGTTCGACACCGGCTCGTCGCCGGCACTGCCCAGGCCCAGTGGGTTGAGCAGGGCGCTGAGCAGGCCGAGTTTGCCAATGAACCCAGAGAGCGGTGGCATGCCGATGATCAACAGCGCGCAGGCAATGAAGCTCAAGCCGAGGAAGGCCATGGTCCAGGGAATCACCTGGCCGACCACGGCTTTGAGATCGTCGTCGAGGTTGATGCCTTTGACCGGTGCCGAAGCTTGCAGCGGTCGTGGCAGCATCTCGTTTTCATCTTCCAGCGGGATCTCGACGGCCGAGCGCGAACGCTCGATCAATTCGGCCAGCAGGAACAGCGCGCTCAGTGCGAGGGTCGAGCTGACCAGATAGAACAGCGCCGCGCCGATCAGGTTGGGTTGGGCGAAACCGATGGCCGACAACAGAATGCCCGCCGACACCAGAATGCTCAGGCTGGCCATGCGCTCCAACCGTTGCGCGGCGAGGATCGCTATGGCCGCGCAGACGATGGTCGCCATGCCGCCGTAGATCAGCCAGTCGCCGGCGAAGTACGCCGACGCCCCGGCCTGCCCGGAGAACAGCAGGGTCCACAGGCGCAGCAGGGTGTAGATGCCGACCTTGGTCATGATCGCGAACATCGCTGCCACTGGCGCGCTCGCCGAGGAATAGGCCGGCACCAGCCAGAAGTTCAGCGGCCACATCCCGGCCTTGGCCAGGAACGCTACCGCGAGAATGCCTGCACCGGCATGCAGCAGGCCGCGATCGGCCTCCGGCACCAGCGGAATCTTCAACGCCAGGTCGGCCATGTTCAAGGTGCCGGTGACGCCGTAGATCAGCGCCGCGCCAATCAGGAACAGGGTCGAGGCCAGCAGGTTGATCGAGATGTAGTGCAGCCCCGCCGACACCCGCGCGCGACCCGAACCGTGCAGCATCAGGCCATAGGAAGCGGCCAGCAGCACTTCAAAGAACACGAACAGGTTGAACAGGTCCGCCGTCAGGAAGGCGCCATACAGGCCCATCAACTGAATCTGGAACAGCGCATGGAAACTCGAGCCGGCACTGTCCCAGCGCGCCATGGCGAACAGCAACGCGCTGACGCCGATGATGCCGGTCAGTACCAGCATCAACGCGGAGAGGCGATCGACCACCAGCACCAGGCCGAACGGCGTCTGCCAGTTGCCCGGCAGGTAGACGCCTATGGAGCCGGGCACGCCGGTGGTTTGTGTCCATTGCAGCAGCAAGACGGAAATGCCCAGGCCCAGCAGGCTGGAGAACAGGTTTATCTTCGCTTTGAGCGGGCGACGTTTCTCGCCGAGCATCAGCATGATGGCGGCGGTCAGCAGCGGCAGCAGAATCGGGGCCGCGATCAGGTGCGTCATTGCATTCATTCTTTAGGCTCCCGGCCATCCACATGGTCGGTGCCGGTCAGGCCCCGAGAGGCCAGCAAAACCACGAGGAACAGCGCGGTCATGGCGAAGCTGATCACGATCGCCGTGAGGACCAGCGCCTGCGGCAACGGGTCGGTGTAATGCAGAAGGTCCTGCGGCACGCCGTCCTTGATGATCGGCTCCTTGCCGATGAACAGGCTGCCCATGCTGAAGATGAACAGGTTGACGCCATAGGACAGCAGGCACAGGCCCATGACCACCTGGAACGTCCGTGGCCGCAGGATCAGCCAGACGCCGGACGCGGCCAGTACGCCGATGGCGATGGCAATGACTTCTTCCATCAGACGGTCTCCTTCATGGCGACGGGTTTTGGCTGCGCAGCCGTTTTGTGACCCCGAACCGATTGGTGGGCGAGGGCGGTGAGGATCAGCAGCGTCGAGCCCACCACCACGGCGTACACGCCAATGTCAAAGAACAGAGCGCTGGCCAGATGAATGTCGCCCAGCACGGGCAGGTCCAGATGCCAGGTGTGAGTGGTGAGGAATGGATACCCGACCGCCATGGCGCCCAGGCCCGTGACGGTGGCGAACAGCAGGCCGGTGCTCATCCAGCGCAGCGGTCGCAGGCTCATTTGCGCTTCGACCCATTGGGTGCCGGCGACCATGTATTGCAGGATGAACGCGACTGACATCACCAGCCCCGCGACGAAACCGCCACCCGGTTGGTTGTGCCCGCGCATGAACAGGTAAAAGGACACCACCAGGGCAATCGGCAGCAGCAGGCGCACCAGCACCGCCGGGACCATCATGAAGCCCAGGGCGGTGTCGCTGGCTTGGCGCGGGTTGACCAGGTCAGTAACCACGTCGGGCGCCAGCAGGCGTTGTTGCGCCGGCAGTTGCAGGCTTTCTTTCGGTGGGCGGAAACGTCGCAGCAAGGCGAACACGGTCAGGGCCACGGCCACCAGCACGGTGATTTCGCCCAGGGTGTCGAAGCCGCGGAAGTCCACCAGCATCACGTTCACTACGTTACTGCCACCGCCTTCAGGCAGAGCGCGGCTGAGGTAGAACGAGGAAATGTCGTTGGGTGTCTGTCGGGTCAGCATCGCATAGGCCAGCAACGCCATGCCGCCGCCGACCACGGTCGACAGCAGCAAGTCACGGATACGGCGGATGCGCGCTTTGCGCAGGCTGCTCGGCAAGGGCGAGACTTCTTCGATCCGTCGGGGCAGCCAGCGCAGGCCCAGCAGGATCAGCACCGTGGTCACCACTTCGACCACCAGCTGCGTCAGGGCCAGGTCCGGCGCCGAGAACCAGACAAAGGTCACGCAGGTCATCAGGCCGCAGACGCTGACCATGGTCAGGGCGGCGAGACGGTGGTACTTGGCCTGCCAGGCGGCGCCAAGGGCGCAGGCAATCGCCAGCAGCCACAGGATGACGAACACGATCGAGCCCGGAATCTTCGGCCGGTCGCCCCAGTGCAGGCTGCTGTGCAACATCGGAATCAAGCCGGCCAGCACGGCGGCGAGCACCATCAGGAACAGCTGGGTCTGCAGGCGTTTGGTACTGATCCGTCGTTCCAGGCGCCGGGCCAGGCGCATTTTGATCACCAGGACGCGTTCGAACAGGCGCTTGCCGTTGAACCGTCCAATCAGCGGCGGGTAGCGGAAGCGCCCGCGCTTGAGCTGATTACGCAGCAGCAGATACACCACGATGCCGCCGGACATGGCGATCAGGCTCATGATCATCGGCGCGTTCCAGCCGTGCCAGATCGCCAGGCTGTACTCCGGCAAGGTGCCGCCCACCACCGGCAGCGCGGCCGCGGCGAGCAGCGGGCCCACCACCTGGGCAGGGAAAATGCCCACCACCAGGCAGGTGAACACCAGCAACTCGACCGGCGCGCGCATCCAGCGTGGCGGTTCGTGCGGGGTGTGGGGCAGGTCGGTGGCGGTCGGGCCGAAGAACACGTCCACGGTGAACCGCAGGGAGTAGGCGACGCTGAAGGTGCCGGCGATGGTCGCGACGATCGGCAGGGTCATCTCGACCCAGGCTGTGGCGTTGATGAACACCGTTTCGGCGAAGAACATCTCTTTTGAGAGGAAGCCGTTGAGCAATGGCACGCCGGCCATGGAGGCACTGGCGACCATGGCCAGGGTCGCGGTGAACGGAATCAGCTTGAACAGGCCGTTGAGCCGGCGAATGTCTCGGGTGCCGCTTTCGTGGTCGATAATCCCGGCGGCCATGAACAGCGAGGCCTTGAAGGTGGCATGGTTGAGGATGTGAAACACTGCTGCCACGGCCGCCAGCGGACTGTTCAGGCCCAGCAGCAGGGTGATCAGGCCCAGGTGGCTGATCGTCGAGTAGGCCAGCAGGCCCTTGAGGTCGTTCTGGAACATCGCGCAATAGGCGCCGAGCAACAGGGTGCAGGCCCCGGCCCCGCTGACGATGTAGAACCATTCTTCGCTGCCGGACAGCGATGGCCACAACCGTGCCAGCAGAAACACCCCGGCCTTGACCATGGTCGCCGAGTGCAGATAGGCCGACACCGGTGTCGGCGCCGCCATGGCGTGGGGCAGCCAGAAGTGGAAGGGGAATTGCGCGCTTTTGCTCAGCGCGCCGATCAGGATCAGGGGGAGCAGAATGGGGTAGAGGGCATGTGCGCGAATCAGATCGCCGGCGGCCAGGACCTTGTCCAGGTCATAGCTGCCGACCACATGGCCAAGCAGCATGACCCCCGCCAGCAGGCACAGACCGCCAGCGCCGGTGACCATCAGCGCCATATAGGCTCCGCGCCGGGCATCGGCCCGGTGGTGCCAGTAGCCGATCAGCAGGAATGAAAAGAGGCTGGTCAGCTCCCAGAAAAACACGATCTGAATCAGGTTGCCGGAGATCACCAGCCCGAGCATGGCGCCCATGAACGCCAGGAAAAACGCAAAGAAGCGAGGCACCGGATCGTCCGGCGACATGTAGTAACGCGCGTACAGGGACACCAGCGTGCCGATGCCCAGTACCAGCATCGAGAACAGCCAGGCGAAACCGTCCATGCGCAAGACAAAGTTCAGGCCCAGGCTGGGCAGCCAGAAGAACTCTTCACGGATTACGCCGCCATGGGCGATTTGCGGGTACAGGAGCGCGACCTGAAGGGTGCCGATCAAGGCCACCAGGCCAGCCAACAGGGATTCGGTATTACGCGCGTTGTGTGGCAGCACGGCTGCCAGACAGCTGCCTATGAAAGGCAGAAGCAGTAGAACTATCAGGGACATAGGCTTCTAATCTGCGGAAGTTTGTGAAGCATCATACGTGCCAGCTCCCGGATCGCCAAACGCCAAGCTGTCGCAGAATCCTACAAAGTAGACGGAAAAGGCCCGTTTTTCATTGTTTCAGAGAAACGTGTTTAACCGGACTGACGCCATGGCGATTTATCAATCGTCGCAGATTTCATCGCTTAACCTTGAGTCTCGCGCTCCAGGGCCTCTTCAGGCGTAGCAACCTTACCCTTGGTCTTCAGCTCACTGACAATCACCGCCGCGACGATCAACCCCGCCCCCAGTAGCGCAATCGCCGGCAAGCGTTCCCCGGCAATCCGCCCGACAATCCCGGCCCACACCGGCTCACCGGCATAAATCAGCGTGGCGCGGGTGGGCGAAACACTCTTCTGCGCCCAGTTCATTGCCACTTGAATCGCGGCGCTCGCCATGCCCAGGCCCAAGGCACTGCACAGCAGCAGCCAGGAGAAATCCGGAATCCGTTCCTGGGTCGGGACCACCATCAGGAACGACAGCAGGGATGTGACAGCCAGTTGCACCACGGTCACCCGCTTCACATCGACCTGGCCGGCATAGGTGCTGATCAGAATGATTTCCGCCGCAATGGCGATGGCGCTGATCAAGGTCGCGATTTCACCGGGGCTGAAGTGGAACGAAGCCCCGGCCGGGCCCGACAGCAGCATCAGGCCAGTGAAAGCCAGCATGATGCCGATGCTCGGCATCAGCCCCGGACGACGTCCCAGTACCAGCCATTGCAGCAAGGGCACGAAGGGCACGTAAAGCGCGGTGATGAACGCCGACTGGCTGCTGGGAATACTTTGCAACCCGACGGTCTGCAGGCCGTAACCGAGCATGATCGCCACGCCGATAAAGGCGCCGGCCTTGAATTCGAAAAAGGTCAGGTCGCGCAGGGTGCGCCAGGAGAAGAGGGCCACGATGCTTGCGGCGGCGGCAAAGCGCAGGCCGACGAAAAACATCGGCCCGCTGACGGTCATCGCATGCTGAACCAGCAAAAAGGTCCCGCCCCAGACCATGGTGATCAGCACCAGCACGCACTCGGCCTTGCTGAGCCGCAGGAAACGGGAGGAAGCTTGAGGAGCGTTCGGCGACGTCATGATCTTGCGCACTACCTGAGGGGGACGCACAATGCGCCGGAAGTTGGGCAGTATACTGCGCAGCACCACCAAGTGAGCAATATAGTGCACAAAGATTCCACGCCCCGGGCTTCGGTCCTGCAGCACGTCAGCCAGAATATCCGACGCCTGCGCCATGCCGCCGACATGAGCCAGACCGCCCTGGCGGAAAAGTCCGGTGTCAGCCGCCGCATGCTGGTGGCCATCGAAGCAGGCGAAAAGAACGTCAGCCTGACCACCCTCGATCGCGTGGCCGAAGCCCTGGACGTGGCGTTCAGTGACCTGATCCAGGCCCCCGACGCCCGCGATCACAGCCGCATCAATGAGCTGGCCTGGGCAGGGACGATCCCCGGTAGCAAGGCGGTATTGCTGGCCAAGGCCAACGCGACCCGCGAAGTCGAACTCTGGGAATGGCGCCTCGAACCGGGCGAGCATTATCCGTCGGAACCGGATGCCGATGGCTGGAGCGAACAGTTCTACGTCTTCGAAGGCTGCCTGACCCTGATGGTCGGTGATGTGCCGCATCGTATCAGCGCCGGCGAGTTCTTCATGTTCGCCAGCAACCAGCCACATTCCTATCGCAACGATGGGCCGGTGGCGGTGCGTTTTGTGCGCAACGTGGTGATCTGAACTGTTTGCCCATCAACACTGGATAAACATTTTGCTGTTCTCAAGTTGTGAGGCTTTCTCGGTTAATTGGTTAACTCATTGAAAAATAAGTAATTAAATTTCAGGCACGACTCCTGCAAAAGCTCTGGTGCACTCACCCAGAACCTGGAGTCGGCCCATGACAGCCTCAGCCCAACCCACTCATACCGCCCACGTGATCCGCTCGGACGCCGAGACGATTGCCGTCGCTCACAAGCTCGCCGCGCGTTTCGCCGTCGAGGCCAGCGTACGGGATCGCGAGCGACGCCTGCCCGTCGCCGAACTCGACGAGTTCTCAGCCAGCGGCCTCTGGGGCATCACCGTGCCAAAAGCCTACGGTGGTGCCGGCGTCTCCTATGTGACCGTGGCCGAAGTGATCAAGATCATTTCCGCCGCCGATTCGTCCCTCGGCCAGATCCCGCAAAACCACCTCGGCGTGCTCGACATTCTGCTGCAAACCGCCAGCGAAGAGCAGAAGCGCTACTACTTCGGCAAAGTGCTGAAGGGCTACCGTTTCGGCAATGCCTTCTCCGAATCCAAAAGCAAAAACGCCGGCGCCTTCGAAACCCGGATTCGTTTCAGCGATGACAGCGCGCAAATCGATGGCGAGAAGTTCTACTGCACCGGTGCGCTGTTCGCGCACATCGTGCCGGCAGTGGCGGTCAACGAGCAGAACCAGGCGTTCATCGCCTTCATCGAGCGTGATAACCCGGGCTTGAGCGTGATCGACAGCTGGGACGGTTTCGGCCAGCGCACCACCGCCAGCGGCGGAGTGACCCTGAACGCGGTGAAGGTTCCGCTCAGCGCGGTGATCC
Source organism: Pseudomonas mohnii (assembly GCF_900105115.1). NCBI lineage: Bacteria > Pseudomonadati > Pseudomonadota > Gammaproteobacteria > Pseudomonadales > Pseudomonadaceae > Pseudomonas > Pseudomonas mohnii. Next base: position 733,776 of record NZ_FNRV01000001.1, on the reverse strand, counting down.
CGGCCCATAAAGCCTTCGATGAACCCACCGCCGACGGCCCGATCTCGCAAATCATCCAGGCCGCCGTCGACACCGGCATCGCCGTCGGCGCCCTGGAAGAAACCAAGCGCTACGCTCGTGAGGCGCGACCCTGGATCGACAGCGGCCAGGATCACGGCTGGCAGGACCCGTTCAGCATCGCCGCCATCGGCGACCTCGAATGGCGCGTGCATGGCACGGAAGCGATCCTGAAAAAAGCCGGCCAGGCCATCGATGCCGCGCTGCTCGACGCCAATGAAGACACCGTGGCCCACGCATCGGTGGTGGTAGCCCAGGCCAAAGTGTTGTCTGCCGAGATCGCCTTGCTCGTCAGCAGCAAGCTTTTCGAGCTGGCGGGAACCCGCTCGGTGCTCGGCAAATACAACCTCGATCGCCACTGGCGCAACGCCCGGACCCACACCCTGCACGACCCGGCGCGCTGGAAATACCACCTGATCGGCAACTACCTGCTCAACGGCGTGAAACCTGCGCGCCACGCCTGGAACTGAGGAGCTCAGCATGAACGCCTTGACCCAACCGATTGCTACCGAACAACCCTTGTCCAAAAGTCAGCACGACCTGCACAACGCCCGCAGCCTGCTCGAGGCCACCCTGCGTTTCGTCCGCACACAGGCTCAACCCTGGGCCGGCAGCGGCTTGACCAACGCCAGCGAAGACCCTTACGTGATCAGCCGTTTCGGCGACGTACAGATCCGCATCGAAGTCGCTGCCGCACTGCTCGAACGCGCCGAAGACTTTGTGAACAGCCATGAAGACGCCACCGAAACACGCATCGCCATTGCCGAAGCGCACCTGGCCAGCGCCGAAGCCCTGAGCACCGCGAGCAACGCCGAATTCGAACTCACCGGTCAACGCACTGCGCTGCCCGGTTCGCTGCACGACCCGTTGCGCTGGAAGCTCCAGGTCATCGGCAACTTCCGCCTCAATGGCATTCATCCCCCAAGTTCTCCAATCTCCATAAAGGAAGCCGTTTGATGGCCCGTGAAATTCGTCTCAACGCCTTTGACATGAACTGCGTCGGCCATCAGTCGCCGGGATTGTGGGCACACCCACGGGACCGCTCATGGCAGTACAAGGACCTGGAATACTGGACCGACCTGGCGAAAATCCTCGAGCGCGGCAAGTTCGACGGTTTGTTCATCGCCGACGTACTGGGTATCTACGACGTTTACAACGGCAATGGTGATGCGGCGATCCGCCAGGCCGCGCAAGTGCCGGTCAACGATCCGTTGCAACTGATCCCGCCGATGGCGCTGGTGACCGAACATTTGGGCTTTGGCCTGACCGCGTCGCTGTCGTTCGAGCATCCGTATCCGTTCGCCCGCCGCCTGTCGACCCTCGATCACCTGACCAAGGGGCGCGCGGGCTGGAACATCGTCACTTCGTACCTGGAGAGCGGCGCGAAGAACCTCGGGCAGAAATCCCAGACCGAACACGACGCCCGTTACGACTACGCCGAGGAATACCTGGAGGTTTGCTACAAACTGTGGGAAGGCAGCTGGGAAGAGGGCGCCATCCTGCGCGATCGTGCGCGGCGGGTGTTCAGCGATCCGAGCAAGATTCACGAAATCCAGCACGTGGGCAAACACTTCCAGGTGCCGGGTATTCATCTCTGCGAGCCCTCGCCGCAAAGGACCCCGGTGCTGTATCAGGCCGGCGCCTCGAGCCGCGGCAAACAATTCGCCGCTGAACATGCCGAGTGCGTGTTCGTCGCCGCACCGTCGAAAGTGCTGCTGAAGAAAACCGTTGCCGATATCCGCCGGCGTGCGGCGGAGGCGGGGCGCGATCCGAGGAAGATCCTCATCTTCAACCTGCAAACGGTGATCCTCGGCGAGACCGATGCCAAGGCCAAGGCCAAGTTCGAAGAGTACAAGACCTGGGTCAGTTACGAAGGTGCCATGGCCTTGATTTCCGGCTGGACCGGCATCGATTTCAGCCAGTTCAAACCCGATGAACCGCTCAAGCATGTGCACACCAACGCCATTCAATCCGCAGTGGAGGCGTTCTCCAGTGCCGATCCGAACAAAGTCTGGACCCCCAACGAACTGGCCGACTGGGTCGGCATTGGCGGCTTTGGGCCGTTGTTCGTCGGCAGCCCGGAAACCGTGGCCGACCTGTTGCAGGAATGGGTTGAAGAGACAGACGTGGACGGGTTCAACCTGGCGTATGCGCTGACCCACGAAACCTTCATCGATGCCGTGGAATTGCTGGTGCCCGAGTTGCAGAAACGCGGGGTCTACAAGACCGAATACGCCCCCGGCACCTTGCGCGAGAAGCTGTTTGGTGAAGGGCCGCGATTGCCCGAGATCCATCCAGGCAGTGGCTATCGCGATCTGGCGGCGTTGCGTCAGCAGGAGAAGAAAGTCGTGTCTGCCTAGCGCCCGAGCACGCCACCGACAACATCGATGTCACCTGGCAGGACGCCATCGCCGGCAAGCCGGCTCCCACAGGAAATTGGCTGTGCCCCGGATTTCCGGTTCAGCCAGTGCCCCCTGTGGGAGCGAGCTTGCTCGCGATGAGGCCGGCACAGCCAACATCGATGTCACCTGGCAGGACGCCATCGCCGGCAAGCCAGCTGCCACAAGGACAGTGTTGTTTTAGAGATTGCGTTAATTCTTCAGCCCAGCGGACCACCGCACGCTTTTGCCCATGACAGAGAGGTCAACCCATGAGCGTGCACGAACTCAAACGTCCGCCGATTGCGGACACCACGGAGTGGCGGGTCAATGTGCCCCAGGCCCTGGAGCATCTGCGCCATTGGGCGCAGGTCACCCCCCTGCAGCCAGCCTTGCGGCACAAACGGCACGGACAGTGGTTCATCTGGCGCTGGATCGACGTCTTGCGGGATGTCGAACGTCTGGCCGATGGCCTGCGTCGGCAAGGAATCGATGAGGACTCGCGGCTGGCCGTCAGCGGGGCCTTCGAACCGAACCTGTTGCTGCTGGCCCTGGCCACCCGACAGGTGGGCGGTGAGGTGCTGGTCGTTGCGGACAACCTCGATGCACAGGCGCTGCATAACGTTCTGTGGCGCGCGCGTCCCACTCACGCCTTTGTGTCGGGCCGGCAGGCGCAGCAACTCTGGCTCACCCAGGGCCAGTCACTGCTCGACTTCGACCAGTTGCTTGGCCCGGTGGAAACCCCGCAACGCCTTCGCCTGGGGGTATTCGGCGGGCAATGGTGGAGCGAAGAGGGCACCGAGTGGCAGGCCGGCCTGACGGTGTTGTTCGAGCAATGGTTAAGCCGCGGCCACACCCTGGCCTTCCCGGAAAGCCCCGGCAGTGCCAGCCGCGACCGTCGCGAAGTGGCGCCGTCGGGCTTGCTGCTGTCCGCCGGGCGTTTGCACGTGCTGGCCGCTGAGATCGACAGCCGTCTCGCCCCGCCGGGCACCTGGCGCCGACGTCTGTGCGACTGGGCCATTGCCCATCCGGAAAGCGGTCCGCAACGCCTGATCAAGCACCGCGTTCGCCGTTTGCTGGGCTTTCACAACCTGCACTTCATCTGGCAAGCCACACGCAGCGCCGAGTCTCCAACCGAGCCGACCTGGCTCGCTGAATTCAAACGGGACATCGCATGAGCTCGACCGATTCCATTCTGCAAGTCAGCGGCATTTCCCTGTCCTTCAAAGGCGTCAAGGCGATCAACGAGCTCTCGTTCGACGTTCGCCGTGGCGAGATCTGCGCCTTGATCGGCCCCAACGGTGCGGGCAAGAGTTCATTGCTCAATGTGCTCAATGGCGTGTATCGCTTCGATGCCGGTTCGATCGTGTTCGAACAGCAACCGTTCAAACGCATCGACCCTTTGAGCGCCGCACGCCGGGGCATTGGCCGCACGTTTCAGAACAACGCGCTGTTCAAGAAAATGAGCGTGATCGACAACCTGCTCACCGGCCTGTCGCGGCATCTGCGCAGCAGCTTCATCGAGCAGGCATTGGGCCTGCCGCGAGCCCGCCGTGAAGCGCAACAGTTCCGCCAGCAGGCACAGGGCGTTCTCGAGTTCCTCGAACTGCAGGCTCAGCGCGATGTGCCGGTGGGCAATCTGTCCTACGGCCTGCAAAAACGCGTGGAGCTGGGCCGTGCCTTGATTGCCGGCCCAAACCTGTTGCTGCTCGACGAACCGCTGGCCGGGATGAACGCCGAAGAAAAACAGGAAATGGCCCGGTTCATCGCTGATATCAACCGTGAGCTTGGCACCACCGTGGTGTTGATCGAGCACGACATGAGCGTGGTGATGGGCCTGTCCGACCATGTGGTGGTGCTCGATTACGGGCGCAAGGTCGGCGACGGCACGCCCGCCGAAGTGCAGGCCAACCCCGAGGTGATCGCGGCGTATCTGGGAGTGGCGCACTGATGACGTTTTTCTTCGAAACCTTGCTCGGCGGCTTGCTCGCCGGGACCATGTATTCGCTGGTCGCCATTGGCTTCGTGCTGATCTACAAGGCCAGCGGTGTGTTCAATTTCGCCCAGGGCGCCATGCTGCTGTTTGCCGCGCTGACCTTCGTCAGCCTGCACGATCAAGGTGTGCCGTTCGCCCTGGCGCTGGCGCTGACGGTGGTGGTGATGGTCATCGGCGCGCTGCTGATCGAACGCCTGGTGCTGCGGCCGCTGGTCAATCGCTCGCAGATCACCCTGTTCATGGCCACGCTGGGGCTGTCCTTCATCATCGAAGGCCTGGCGCAGGGCCTGATGGGCTCGCAGGTGCGGGCGCTGGATCTGGGCATCGATGATGTGCCGCTGTTTATCGGCGGGATGATGGTCAGCCAGTTCGACCTGATCGCCGCTGCTGCCGCCATTGTTTTGGTGACGGTGCTGGCGCTGTTGTTCAACAAGACCCGTATCGGCATCTCGCTGCGTGCGGTGGCGGATGACACCACCGCCGCGCTGTCGATCGGCATCAACCTCAACCGTATCTGGCAGATCGTCTGGGCGGTGGCCGGGGTCGTCGGGCTGGTGGCCGGGTTGCTCTGGGGCGCGCGGCAAGGGGTGCAGTTTTCCCTGTCGCTGGTGGTGCTCAAGGCCTTGCCGGTGTTGATCATCGGCGGCTTCACCTCGATTGGCGGGGCGATTGTCGGTGGGCTGATTGTCGGTGCGGCGGAAAACCTCGCCGAGGTCTACATCGGCCCGCTGATCGGCGGCGGCATCACCCCGTGGTTCGCTTACTTCCTGGCCCTGGCCTTCCTCTACCTGCGTCCCGCCGGCCTGTTCGGCGAGCGCGCCATCGAGCGAGTCTGAACCCATGTCGATTTCCCTTACCCGCGAAACCGCACCGGCGGTACTGGTCCAGCGGCGCTTGCCGTTCGCACTGATGGGCCTGCTGTTGATCGCGTTTGTCGTCGTGCCGCTGACCGGCAACGATTATTGGCTGAACGCCATTTTGATTCCGTTTCTGGTGCTGTCCCTGGCCGGGCTCGGCTTGAACCTGCTCACCGGCTACACCGGGCAGACTTCGGTGGGCGCGGCCGGGTTCATGGCGGTCGGTGCCTTTGCCACTTACGGGTTTCTCCTGCGTTTGCCTGAGGTCGGGCTGCCAGTGGCCTTGCTCGGTGGCGGCTTGATCAGTGCCTTGGTGGGCTTCGTCTTTGGCCTGCCGAGTTCGCGAATCAAGGGTTTCTACCTGATGGTCAGCACGCTGGCGGCGCAGTTTTTCCTGGAGTGGCTGTTCGTCAAGTTCCCCTGGTTCTACAACTACGGCTCCTCGGGAACGATCACCGCGCCGAGACTGGCGTTGTTCGGCCATGACCTGAACACACCGCTGGGGCGCTACCTGCTGACCCTGAGCACGGTGCTGCTGTTGACCTGGGTTGCGCTGAACCTGGTGAAAAGCCAGATCGGCCGCAACTGGATGGCCATCCGCGACATGGACACCGCCGCTGCCGTGATCGGCATTCCCGTGGCGCGCTACAAACACCTGGCGTTCGCCGTCAGCTCGTTCTACCTCGGCATTGCCGGCGCGTTGTGGGCCTTCGCCTACCTGGGCACGGCCAGTGCCAGCAGCTTCGATATCAATCGGTCGTTCCAGATCCTGTTCATCATCATTATCGGCGGCATGGGCAGCATTGCCGGCAACTTCGTCGGCGCGGCGTTCATCAGCCTGTTGCCGATCCTGCTCAGCCACGCCGGGCAAGCCTTGCTCGGGGGCGCGGTGGATGCCGGGCAGTTGCAGAACCTGCAAAAAATCATCTTCGGCGTGCTGATCATTCTGTTTCTGATCAAGGAACCGGAAGGCCTGATCCGCCTGCTAAGCAACCTTCGTGAACGGCTGAGCCATTGGCCGCTGCGCTTCTGAATCCCACCCCTTAATTAGAGAGACAACATGCGTGCATCCTTGAAACGTTCCCTGATCGGCGCCGCGCTGACGCTGGCGGTTTTCGGCAGTGCTGTACCGCCAGCCATGGCCTCGCCGGACCAGCAGTTCTTCCCGCTGGCCACTTACCGGGTCGGCGCCTACGCCTCCAGCGGCGTGCAAGTGTGGGCCGGGATGATTGATTACCTGAACTACATCAACGAGGTGGAAGGCGGCATCAACGGGGTGAAACTGGTCTGGCAGGAATGCGAAACCGAGTGGACGGCAGAGAAGGGCATCGAGTGCTACGAGCGCTTCAAGAAAGGCCTGGATGGCGCGCCCGTAGCGGTCTATCAGCCAAACGGCGCCCCGGCGGCCTACGCCCTGAGCGAGCGTGCGGAAGTCGACAAGATCCCGTTGATCACCTTGGGCTACGGCCGCACCGAAGCCACCGACGGCACGGTGTTCCCTTATAACTTCCCGGTGATGCTGACCTTCTACAGCGAGGCGTCGAGCCTGATCAATTACATCGCCCAGCGTGAAGGCGGGTTCGACAAGCTCAAGGGCAAGAAGATCGCCACGGTCTACCACGACTCGGCCTACGGTCGCGAAACCCTTGGCCCGTTGAAGTTGCTGGCCGAGAAGTACGGCTTCGAAAACATCCAGATTCCGGTGGCCGATCCGGGCAACGAGCAATCGGCGCAATGGCGGCAGATCCGTCAACTCAACCCGGACTGGGTGTTCCTGCGCACCTGGGGTGTGTCGACGCCTGTCGCGGTCAAGACCGCCGCGCGTTTCGGCTTCCCGGTGGACCACATCGTCGGCGACATCTGGGCCAGTTCCAGCGAAGACGTGCTGCCCGCCGGCGGCGCCGCCAAGGGGTATCTGGCGCTGACGCCATACCCGGCCGGCACGGATTTCGAGATTCATAAACGTCTCAAGCAATACATCCTCGACAAGGGCAAGAGCGACCTCAAGGACCTGAAGAATTTCGGCAGCGTCTACTACAACTCCGGGCTGGTGAACGCGGCGGTGGCGGTGGAAGCGATTCGCACCGCCCAGGCCAAATTCGGCAAGCGTCCGCTCAACGGCGAAGAAGGACGCTGGGGCCTGGAACACTTGAACATCGACGATGCGCGGCTCAAGGACATGGGCTACTTCGGCCTGATGCAGAACCTCAAGCTGTCCTGCAAGGATCACGAGGGCGGTGGTTCGGCGCGGGTTCAGCAGTGGGACGGCGCCAACTGGACGCTGATCAGCGACTGGATCGCCGCCGACCGCGCGCTGCTGCGGCCGTTGATCGACGAAAAATCCGCCGCGTTCGCCAAGGAAAAAGGCCTGACGCCACGCACGTGCACCGGAGATGAATAAGCCATGAACCAGGCCACCAGCGACATTGCCGCCCCTGACCTGTTACGGGTCAACGACATCGAAGTGATCTACGACGGCGCTATCCTGGCCGTGGCCGGGGTGTCGCTGACCGTGCCCAAGGGCGGCATCGTCGCCTTGCTCGGGGCCAACGGCGCGGGCAAAAGCACCACGCTCAAGGCGATTTCCGGGTTGGTGCGCGCGGAGCGGGCGCAAGTCAGCCGCGGCAGCATCGAGTTTCTGGGCCGCGATACCGCAGGCGTCGACCCGAGCCTGCGGGTGCGCCAAGGCATGGTGCATGTGCTGGAGGGTCGCCATGTGTTCGCGCAGTTGACGGTCGAGGACAATCTGCGCAGCGGCGGCTTTGTCCGTGGTCTCGGCCGCCAGGACATGGCTCGGGATCTGGAGCGCATCTACACCTGGTTTCCCCGCCTGAAAACCAAGCGCAAGACCCAGGCCGGGCTGACGTCCGGCGGCGAGCAGCAGATGGTCGCCATCGGCCGGGCCCTGATGACGCGTCCTACTTTGGTACTGCTCGATGAACCGTCCATGGGTTTGGCGCCTATTATCGTCCAGGAGATTTTCGAGATCGTCGCCCAGCTCAATCGCGAGGCGCAGGTGAGCTTCCTGATTGCCGAGCAAAATATTAATGTCGCGCTCAAGTACGCCTCACAGGCCTGTGTTCTCGACACCGGCCGGGTGGTGTTGTCCGGCAGCGCCGAAAGCCTGCGCACGCGGGACGATCTGCACGACTTCTATCTAGGCAAACATTGATCAGCGAGAACGGCATGAGTGAAACCCCAAGCGGACAGGCGACCGACGCCATCCGCCACGCAGACATTCTGATCATCGGCGGCGGCCTCAGCGGCACGATGCTGGCGGCGCAACTGTTGCGGCTGCCGGGCAAGCGCCGGGTGCTGGTGATCGAGCCCCGTGCCGAACTCGGCCGCGGCGAGGCCTACAGCGCCGTGGAGCTGGGCCATACCCTCAACGGCAATGCGGCACGCATGAGTGTCGACCCGGACAATGCCGACGACCTGACTCAATGGCTGACCACCCACATCGCTGGCGGTGGCTGGCCGGAATCGGACGAGCAACACGTGCCGATCAGCGAACTGTTCCCGCCTCGGGGCCTGTTCGGTCTGTACGTGCAACAACGTCTGGCCGAGGCGCAGGCGGTGGGCGCGTTGAACGGTTCAACGGTGGAGCATGTGCGGGCCGAGGTGGTGGATCTGCAAACCGATGCGGATTCGGTGCGGTTGACCTTGAGCGATGGCCAGCGCTTGCAGGGTGCTTTCGCGGTGCTGGCCACCGGGATGTTCCCTGCTGCGCGCACGCCGCAGACCGAATCCAGCGGCTTGAATGCGGCGGCGCTCGATCCTTGGGATGTGGTGGCCATGGGGCAGCTCGATCCGTATTCGACTGTGCTGATCATTGGCTCGGGCCTGACCATGGTCGATGCCGTGGTGTCGTTGGAGCAGGCGGGGCATCGCGGGCCGATCGAGGTGTTTTCCCGGCACGGCCTGCTGCCCCATGTGCGGCGACAACCACCGGCCTGGGTCGATTTTCTGGCCGAGGATCACAGCATTCGTACGCCGCGACAGTTGGTCCGCGAACTGCGTCGGCATTGCCGCGATGCGATCGCCCAGGGCATCGATTGGCAAGCGCCACTGGACACGGTGCGGGCGCATATCGGCCGCTTGTGGAGTCAGGCCACCGATGTGCAGCGCCGGCAATTCGTGCGACACGTGCGCCCCTGGTGGGAAAGCCATCACCACCGCTCGCCACCCTTGAGTGCTGAACTGGTGGAGCGCTTGCACAGGGAAGGGCGGTTGCGCATCCAGGCGGCGTCGTTCAAAGGGCTTGCGCCTTCCCGGGGCGGTGAGGTGGGCATCCACATTCGCCGCCGGGGCGAGGCTGACACGACTGTCGTCAGCGGCGCCGCGCTGATCAACTCCAGCGGCATCGAATATGACTGGCGACGGGTGGCTCGGCCATTGCCACAGCAATTGCTGGCACGGGGATTGATCCGGCCGGGGCCTCTGGCGCTGGGTATCGCCGCGCAGGCCGATGGTGCGGTGCTGGATGCCGACGGCCGGCCTGCCAGCCGTCTGTTCGCCATGGGCCCCCCATTGCGCGGGATGTGGTGGGAAAGCACCGCCGTGACGGACGTCGCCAGCCAGGCCAAAGCCCTGGCCGCACGACTGGCTGCACCCTGAACGAACAAACCCCGCCATGTCGGCTTTTGACGCGGGATAAAACAAGCGGTCAGGGAAACGTTGTTCCGGAAATGGGCTAAGCGGGATGAATTGGAGGGGCGTGGGGTACGGCGAGTCAAGAGGGGAAGGCGGAGCGCAGGGCCACGAAGCGAGGTCTGGTCTGGAAGAGGCGTAGGCCTGCCAGCATTGAGGGCGGTAAAAAGCGACGCAGGCCCCATCCCTTGGGGGCTGCGCCTGCGGCTTGTTACGCCGTGGTATTTATACGTGTGCCGATCGAACCTGAGGTCGCTTTGGTCTGCTCGACTTCGCCCGGTTTGCTCCCGTCATGATCGCCGTCGCTATCTATTTGTACCGTCGGGGGCTTTTGGTGTTTGATGGCTGGGGTTTGTGGCAGGGTGATATGGGTCGAAGAACTTATTGCCGATGTCATGTTAATCCCCTTAAGGAGCAGTAGTTTGAGTGGGTACTATCGGCATCTTATTTTAAATATTCAGGGTATTTGGCACGAGATCCACTCAATTAAATTAAGTGAGATCGGTTCCCAGTCATTAGTTGGCCTGTGTGTTTTAGAAAGTTGTAAGGTGTGAAAAAAATGTGATGCCTCTGTGAATAATGGGGGGTTTGTTGTAACGGCTTTAATACAAACACTTGAGTGCTCGCCAGGCCGTCACTGTCCAAAGATGCGCTGTCAGTGATCAATGATCGAGGTCCGGGCGCTGCCAGGGATCAACGTGCGTCATCAGGTTCAAAACGCGGTGCCTTCGCATGACGTTCTCCCGGGCTGCAACGGCGATGGCATGACCGTGCTCAACGGTAATCGAGGCATCTACTTCTATGTGAGCGTCCACAATGATCATGTCGCCCATTTTTCGAGTACGTAGATCATGTACCCCTTTAATACCTGATGTTTGTTGGAGCGTATCGCGGATAGCTGCGATCTCTTGCTCATCCGCAGCACGGTCCATCAGGTCGTGCAATGAGTCCCAGGTGAAGGTCCAGCCCATTTTGGCAATCATGCCACCGACAACCAGCGCAGCAATGGGGTCAAGAATCGGATAGCCCGCCAGGTTTCCGGCAATGCCTATCCCAACCACCAGGGAGGAAGCGGCGTCGGAGCGCGCGTGCCAGGCATTGGCAACCAACAAGCTGGATTTAACTTTTTTGGCGACCCTCAGCATAAAGCGAAACAACAACTCCTTGGCCACCAACGCTGCCAGGGCAACCCACAACGCAGTCGCATGCACCGTCGGAATGGATTCGGGGGTTTCAAGCTTTAACACCGCAGAGCCAATCATGCCGACACCCACGATCAACAGCAGCAGTCCCAATACCATGGACGCAGCGGTCTCAAAACGCAGATGCCCATAGGGATGACCTTCGTCGGCATCCTGCTTGCTTTTATGGCTGGCGAACAACACGACAAAGTCAGCGATCAGGTCGGATAAGGAATGAATACCATCCGCGACAAGTCCCTGGGACTTAGATAGCAATCCAACGGCAATCTGGGTAAGCGAAAGTACAATATTAACGATGACACTTACCCATGTGCATCGGGAGGCTGCCGCTGCACGTGCGAGTTGACTGTAACCCTCGTCCTCAGACTCGTTGGAGAACTCTTCGTGAATCATTACTTATGCCTTTAGTTGAGATTGATACTCGTTGTATTACACGAGCAGCAGGGGCGCGGTGATAGCGCTATTTGAATAGCCCAAAAGCATAATGCTTGTAAGAATCTTGGCGCAAGAACATACGGAGTATTAATCAAGCGACGTGCAGGAAATAAGACTGGGTCGTGGAGTATAAAGTTGTAAATGCTAATATTTCACGTACTCAAACTTATTGGGTTTGGGTAAATTTGATGTTCCAAGTGGGGGTGAGCTGCAGGCGAGTTGGTAGCGTTTGCAAATGACCGTTTTTGGCCGTTCTTTGCCGATTCCTCCTATTCAATCCAAAGCCGCCATCAAGCCGCGATCGCGAGTTGTCTCGATCTCTCCGCGTTATCCGGTGGCGCCTGATTCATCTGTGCCTGGAAGCAACGAGCCGAAGCAATGGCTTCGGCTCGCGATCCAACAGTCTGGATTAACTGGCTTATGCAACCACTTGATAACACGGCACATACGCCGCGCCGCCGGGCAGTTTCATCCGGTGCTGGGCAACGAAGGCCTTGAGCAACAGATCCAATGGCTGCATCACCGCCGCATCGCCCCGGATCTGGTAAGGCCCGTTTTCTTCGATCAGGCGGATGCCCTTGTCCTTGACGTTGCCGGCAACGATGCCGGAGAAGGCGCGGCGCAGGTTGGCGGCGAGTTCGTGTGGCGGCAGGTCGCGGCTCAGTTTCAGGTTGGCCATGTTTTCGTGGGTCGGGTCGAACGGGCGCTGGAAGCCTTCGTCGATTTTCAGCAGCCAGTTGAAGTGGAACGCGTCATTGCGCTCGCGGCGGAACTGCTTGACCGCTTTGAGGCCCTGGGTCATCTGTCGCGCGACCTCGGCAGGGTCGTCGATGATGATTTCGTAGTGTTGTTTGGCTGTCTCGCCCAGGGTGGCGCCGACGAAGGCGTCCAGTTGCTCCAGGTACGGCGCGGCGTGTTTCGGGCCGGTGAGGATGACCGGGAAGGGCAGGCCCTTGTTGTCCGGGTGCATCAGGATGCCGAGCAGGTACAGGAACTCTTCGGCGGTGCCGGCGCCGCCCGGGAAGATGATGATGCCGTGGCCGACGCGGACGAAGGCTTCCAGGCGTTTTTCGATGTCCGGCAGGATCACCAGTTCGTTGACGATCGGGTTCGGCGCCTCGGCGGCAATGATGCCCGGCTCGGTCAAGCCCAGGTAACGACCGCCATGGATGCGTTGCTTGGCGTGGGCGATGGTGGCGCCTTTCATCGGTCCCTTCATCACGCCGGGGCCGCAACCGGTACAGATGTCGAGGCTGCGCAGGCCCAGTTCGTGACCGACTTTCTTGGTGTATTTGTATTCTTCGGTGTTGATCGAGTGGCCGCCCCAGCACACCACGATCTTCGGCTCGACGCCGGGGCGCAGGGTGCGGGCATTACGCAGCAGGTGGAAGACGTAGTCGCTGATGCCCTGGGAGGTGCTCAGGTCGATGCGTTGGCTGTCGAGTTCGTTTTCGGTATAGACGATGTCGCGCAGGGCGCTGAATAGCATTTCCCGGGTGCTGGCGATCATTTCGCCATCAACGAAGGCGTCGGCCGGGGCGTTCAGCAATTCCAGGCGTACACCGCGGTCCTGTTGGTGGATGCGGATTTCGAAGTCTTTGTAGGCTTCGAGAATGGTCTTGGCGTTATCGACGTGGGCGCCGGTGTTGAGGATGGCCAGGGCGCATTGGCGGAAGATGTCGTAGGTGCTGCCGGATCCGGCTTCGCTCAGTTGTTGGACTTCCCGTTGGGAGAGGGTTTCCAGGCTGCCTTTAGGGCTGACCGAGGCGTTGATTACTTGTCGTTGGGACATTCAATGATCCTTAAAACGATGTCATTCCCACAGAAACAACGAATGACATCCGAATAGTGTGTATCCAAGAAAGAAGATGGCACTGATTGTACGGTCTCGCCACGTCCCCATTTGACGATAAAAAGATGAAAAGGAGCCCCAGCATAGCTAAATCCCGCGCAGAGGCGATAATGCCCACTATCTTTTTCCCCGCGACTGAAGGAAACCCGACGCAATGTTCGAAATCCAGCCGATGAACGCCGAAGCCTATCGGCAACAAACGCGGCGCAGTACGGTGATGATTGCCTTGATTTTCCTGGCGCTGGCCATGGCGCTGTCGACGTTGGCGGTGGCGGTGTTTGGTGAGCCTGGCGGGGACAATCTTCGATTCAACATTGGCGGCGTGTTTGCCGCAGTGCTGGTGATGGTGGCGCTGATGCGCCAGGTGTTCTGGACCCGGCCATGGATGGCGCCAGCGGTCTACAGTTGGCAACTCAAGCGCAGCCTGATGAGCATCACCAATGTCATGCACCATGTCACGACGGCGGTGGAGGCGGGCGATCCGACAGCGATGAAGCTGCTGCGCTTCTATCATCTGGGGTTGAGCCAGATGCATCAACTGGACGGGAACTCCAGCGATCATGGGCAATTGAACCGGGAAATGGAGCAGCACAAGGCGCGGATGGACGCGTTGGGAATCGATACCGAACAGACGCGGCTGGATCCGGCCTGGATAGAGACCGTGAAGCAGGCTTCGCGTTAGACGCCGGCGTCTTCACACGCATTAAAGGAGCGAGGCATGGGGCATCCCTCCATTTTCGAGCACATTGAAAAAAATCGCTCCGGCGTCGCGAGGCGCAAGAATCGCTCGGCCGTAACGCTGATGGTTGCCGTGTGCCTGTCGATGACGGTGATCGTGATTTGGGAAGCCTGGAGTTCGCGTCAGTACCATCTGCATGACAAGGAAGTGGCCATGTCCAACCTTGCGCAGACCCTGGCCTCGCAAGCGCAGTCGTCAATCAAACAGGCTGATACGCTGCTGTTCGGGTTGGTTGATCGCCTGGAAAACGAGGGCGTCGGGCCGGGGCAGCTGGATCGCCTGCAACGCTTGCTCAGCGCCCAGCGCAATGAACTGAGTCAGATCCACGGCCTGTTCGTTTATGACGAAAACGGGCGCTGGATCGTCAATTCGAACGGCGCCGAAGTGGGGGGCGCCAACAACTCGGACCGTGAATATTTCATTTACCACCGTGACCATCCCGACCTTGGGCCGCACATTGGACCGTCGATAAAGAGCCGTTCCAGCGGCGAATGGATCATGACGGTCTCGCGCCGGGTCAATCATCCGGATGGCCGTTTTGCTGGCGTGGCGCTGGCGACGATCTATCTCAACCACTTCCTGCAGCTCTACGACAGCATCGACATGGGCGATAACGGTGTCATCAACCTGATCGCTGACGATGCCAGCATTATCGTGCGGCGTCCCTTCAATGAAGCGGATATCGGCACCAGTCTGGCCAAAAGCGCACTGTTCACCCGGTTGTTGCCCACCGCCGGATCAGGAACGGCTTCGACCAGTTCCATCATTGACGATGTCGAGCGAGTCATCGGGTATCGGCGGGTCGAGGGTTATCCCTTGATCGTTTTCGCCGCGCTGGACAAAGCAGAAGTTCTGGCGGGCTGGCGCAGGCAGTCCTTGCTCAGCGCGGGGGTCGTCTTGCTGTTGCTGGGGTTTTCCGGCGTACTCGGTTATCGCCTGATCAAGTTGATGAAACAGCAGGATCTTGCCCGGATCGAGCTGCTCGGCACCCAGGACAAGCTCCTTGAACTCAACCGCAATCTTGAGTTGCTGGCGCTGGAGGACGCATTGACGGGGCTGGCCAACCGTCGCCAGTTCGATTTGTTCATCCACTCGGAAATGGGGCGCGCGCGGCGCAACGAGACGGGCCTGGCGCTGCTGATGATCGATGTCGATCATTTCAAGGCATTCAACGATCAGTATGGCCATCTGGCCGGTGATGAGTGCTTGCGCAGTATCAGTGCAATCATCATCGACAATATCAAGCGCCCGGGTGACCTGGCGGCCCGGTTCGGTGGCGAGGAGTTTGCCGTGGTGCTGCCTGGCACCGATTACGTGGGGGCGTTTCTGGTGGCGGAAAATATCCGTCGCGCGGTGGAGGCGGCCGACCTCGAGCACAGTGAAAGCCCCGAAGGCAGGGTGACCGTGAGCGTCGGAGTGTGTGGCTACAATCCGGCCTTACAAGCGCAGACCGAGGATTTGATCGGTGCCGCCGACAAGGCGCTGTACGTGGCCAAGACCAGCGGGCGCAACATGAGTGTGATTGCCAACTGACACTCAGACAAAGCGATCACTGCCCTGAACCAGTTTGGTGGCCAGGTACGATTGCTTGAGCTTTTCCAGCCACCAGTCCAGGGCGCGACCGTCATGATCGCCGCGCCAACCGGCGTACAGCACGTTGGGCTCACGAGGGTCGGCCATCTGCTTTTCAATCAGCGCACCGCTCTTGAGCAGCGAGCCGACCCGGTGCCTCGGCAGCCAACCCACACCCAATCCGTCGCACTGCGCGAGGATTTTCGCGCGCATGGTCGGCACCGCCAGCATGGGTTGCCCGCCGGACACGCCGTAGGTACTGCCCTCGCTAGACCTGGATGAATCGGCCACGACAATCGCCCGGTGTCGGGCCACCTCGGCGCGAGAAACCGGTTCCCTGGCCTTGGCCAGCGGATGCTTTGGCGACACCGCGAACACCCACTCCATTTCACCCAACTGCATCCAGCGCAAGGACGGGATCGCCGGTGGTTCGTTGGTGGCGCCGATGATCAGGTCCGCGCGCCCTTCACGCAGGGCTTCCCAGACCCCTCGCAGTACTTCCTGGGTGATGCGCAGCGGGACACCCGAACCCAGCGCGTCGAACTCATGAATCACCGGCATCAATGTCTCGAATTCCAGCAGTTCGTCAGTGACGATCCACAATCGACTCTCCCAGCCGTTGGCCACTTGCTGAACCCGTTGCGTCAGGCGCGAGACATCCTGCATCAGCCGCGCCGCTTCGTTCACCAGTAACTCGCCGGCGGGGGTGAGTTGCAGGCGATAGCGACGGCGGTCGAAGAGCAGCGCATCGAAACGCTCTTCCAGTTGCCGGGCGGCATAGGACACCGTGGACGGCGCTTTGCCGAGGTGGGCGGCGGCCCGTGACAGGCTGCCGGTTTCGCGGATGGCCTCCAGCAAGGCCAGGTCTTCAATCGACAGCATGTATTTTCAATCCTCAATCGAGCACGCCACTATTGGAGGAGCCGGGCTTGCCAGTAACGGCGTCCGCAAGATCGCCTCCTTCGGCCGTCCACACCCGGTGACTCAGGGCGTCCGGCGTAATTGCCACTGGCGGAACAATCGAAGATAGACAAGCCCGTTGATCAGCAGCACTACGCTGCCCAAACCCAGTTGTATGCCCGGTGTCAGACCGGCCGGATAAATGACCGGCCAGACGTAATGTTCGATGAAACCAGCGCCATAGCCGCTTTGCCCGGCGGCATGGCGCAGCCGGTTTTCCCAGTCGGTGAGCGGGCAGGGCAGGTGGAAGAACTCCACCGCCATACCCCATAGCGCGGCGGGCAGGTGCCACCAGACCAGGCAGCGCCATTTGAGCACCAGCAGCCCGCCGAACACGACGAACAGAATGAACGACAGATGAAACAGTACCAGCCCGTCGGCGGCGATTCGGTAGAGCATGTCGACTCCCGGACGCATCAGGCGAATCGTTCCATGGTACTCGGGCGGGTAGCGGGTGCTCTATCGATTGTCGTGCGCCAGCGCGTCGAGCACCTCCTTCAATCGCGTCACCATGGCCTCGCTGCTGCGTTGCATCGGCGCGCGCAGTTCATCCTCGATCAAGCCTTCAAGGGCCAGGGCGGTTTTCACCGGGGCGGGATTGGGCTCGATGAACAGGCTCTGGATCAGTGGCAGCAACTGGAAGAAGGTCACACGCCCGGCGGCCAATTGGTTGTCGCGTATCTGTTGATACAGCTGGACGAACAGTTCCGGATGAACGTGCGCCGACGCCGCGATGGCCCCTTTGGCACCCAGGCACAGGGCGCTGAAAATCTGGTTGTCTTCGCCGCACAGCACATCAACCAGACCACTGGACAGCAGCGCGAGGGTATGGGTCAGGTTGCCGCCGCAGTCCTTGATCGCGACGATGCGCTCGTGGGCGACGATGTTGAGCAGGGTCGCCTGTTCGAACGTCACGCCGGTGCGGTAAGGGATGTCGTAGAGAATCAGCGGCACGCTGGAAGCATCGGCGACGGTCTGGAAAAACGCTTCGAGCCCCGCCTGGGACGGGCGGATGTAGTACGGCGGCGGCACCAGCAAACCGGCCACCGGACGCTTCAGGATCTCACGCTGGAACTGCAGCAACTCGCTCAGGTTGTTGCCGGCCAGGCCCATGACCACGCGATGGGCCGGTACTTGCTCGAGCACGGTATCGAGCACCGCCAGTTGCTCCTGTTTGCTCATGGCCGCCGGTTCGCCGGTGGTGCCACAGACAATCAGGCCATCGACGCCTTTTTCCAGCAGGTGGCCGACCAGTCGGCGCAAAGCGACGAAATCGATGGCACCGTTTTGGAACGGCGTGACGAGTGGAACCCAGATACCTTGAAACGATGACATGCGATGACTCCTGAAGGTTAGACCGATTTCGTCACCGTCAGAAGCGTAGTAGGAAGCAAGCAAGGGGAGGGTGGTCCGTCGCGCTCAATGTCCTGTCAGCTCATCTGACGGGACAGCGCGCCCCGGTCACATGAGCGACTGTTTCTTCGATTTGAGGGCGTGCGCAACGCAACCTTGCGCCTTGGCATTCAAGCCAATGACGTCAATGTTGAGGTTGAAGGTTGCGGACATGTTTGCTTACACCCTGATTGAGGCGCTCAGTTTTAAAAGGCGGCGCCGGGTTTGTCAATCACGAAAATCTGCGAACGCTGCGCGCATGCGTCCGTTGCGCTTGGCCTGATAGAGCAATTTGTCGACCTGCTCGACGAACACCAGTGCCGTGGTGTGCTGCGTTGCGTGGGTGGTACCGACCCCCAGGCTCAGGCTGAGCTGCGGCGATACCGCGGAAAATTCGTGGGGAATCTGCTGCTGGCGAATCAGGTGCAGGCACTTGTTGGCCACCAATCGGGCGGATTCGGCATCGGTTTCCGGCAGCAGCCAGACGAATTCTTCACCGCCGATCCGGGCGATGAAATCCCGTGGTCGATTCGCCGCCAGCGACAGCGTGCGCGCCACGCGGCGCAGGCATTCGTCACCCTTGATGTGGCCGTAATGGTCGTTGTACTGCTTGAAATAATCGATATCCAGCACGATCACCGACAGCGGCGCGCCGCTTCGCTGGGCACTGCTCCATTCCCGTTCCAGCACGGTGTCGAACATGCGCCGGTTGGCAATGCCCGTCAGCCCATCCTGGAAGGAATACTCTTCGAGCTGTTTTTGCAGGCGTAGCAGGTGCTCTTCGGTTTTCTTGCGTTCACTGATGTCGAACATGAACCCGACCAGCGCCTCGACCTCGCCGTCCTTGCGCACCACGTGCACCACATCGCGAATCCACACGTATTCACCGTTGCGGGTCAGTGCCCGGTAATCCGCTTCATGATCGACGCCGGCACGGGATTGCGAGACGCAGAACTCCACCACATAGGCGCGATCGTCCGGGTGCATGCGTTCGACCCAGTCATTGACGCCGCCCCAGCTGTCCTGCTTCCAGCCCAGCAGGCTTTCGATCTGCGGCCCGATGTAGCTGAAGGTCATGGTCTTCCAGTCGATTCGCCAGGGGATTGCCTTGGTCGACTCAAGCAGGGTTTTGTAAACGTCGCTGTCGGTTTCGACTGAATACATGAACGGCCGCACCTCGAGGGGAAAAATGCAGCGCCATCATGTTGCTACTATTGAGCCGACGCAAGCAGGCAGCCGATGAATGGCAATATGCGCAAGATAGTTCAAGCCAACGTCGGCCAGTACTGGCACAGTTTGCCGTCCTTCACTGGTTGTAGAGCGTTATGTCCAATTCACTCATGCCGCGCAGTGCGTTCCTTCGCGGCGCCGCGGCGATCATGCCGCTGTCCCTGGCCACCGCACCCTGGGGGTTGCTGGCCGGCTCCATGGCCATCGAAGCCAACCTCACCCCCCTGCAAGGCCAGGGTTTGTCGAGCATCGTGTTTGCCGGCGCCGCGCAATTGGTGGCCATCGGCATGCTCAAGGGCGGCGCCGGGATCTTTTCGATCCTGCTGACCACGCTCTTGCTGACCTCCCAACACCTGCTTTATGGAATGAGCCTGCGTTCGGTGATTTCGCCGCTTCCGGGTCGCTGGCGGGCAGGATTGGGCTTTCTGCTCACCGATGAGTTGTTCGCCCTGACCAGTCAACATGACAAGCAACAGTTCAACCGCTGGTACGCCCTCGGGGTCGGCTTGACGTTCTACGTCGCCTGGAACCTCTTTACCCTGGCCGGTATCGTGCTCGGCAGCAGCATTCCGGGCCTTGAGCACCTGGGGCTGGACTTCTCCATCGCCGCCACCTTCATCGCCCTGATCACCCCGGTGGTGCGCAATGTGCCGACGGTGGTGTGCGTCGCGGTGTCGCTGTTCTGTTCGGTGCTGTTCAGTTACTGGCAATGGGGCTCGGCGCTGGTGTTGTCGGGGTTGGCGGGCATGACCGCCGGTTTTATCTGCAATAAATTCTACGGTGGACGCACATGATGGTCTGGGCAGTGATTATTGGAATGGGGATGTTGGTGTTCCTCAACCGCTATGTGTTTCTGGAACCGCGCCTGCCGGTGCGCTTGAGCAGCAATGCCCGACAGTTCCTGGGCTTTGCCGTGCCGGGCATGTTGACCGCGATCTGCGGGCCGATTGTGTTCATGCCTGAAAAGCAGCTGAATCTGCATTGGGACAACCCTTACCTGATCAGCTCGCTGGTGGCCATCGGCCTGGTGCTGTACACCCGCAACACCTTGCTCAGCATGCTGTTGAGCATGGGCTTCTTCTTTTTGCTGCGAGGGTGGCTGTGAGCCGGGCACGGGAAATTGTTCTACGCTTAAGATTGATGACCGATCCCTTCAGGAAGAGAGGTGAACATGACCACTGACCCCAAGCGTCCGGACCTTGACGACGACACGGATGAACCAACGGAAGAAGAGCTGGAACAGCAGAAGCACTCGCAGCAGACATGGAAACGTGACGACAGCCGGGAGCTGTCGGAGCGCGATATGGAGAGGCCATTGAAGCCCTGACCGGGCCGCGTACAAATAAGCCCCGTCGTCGAACGTAATGCTGTTCACTTAAGCATTTGAGTCCCAACCGGACTTCATCGAAAATCCGATGCCAGACCTCTGGCATCGGATTTTTTATGTCTGTTCAACAGGACCTGCTCGACCTCGGCGACCTTTTCAACTTCTGCGACCTGAGCACTTTTACTCAAAACATTCCCCTTGAATGGGTAGCGTCTGCACTGGATTTGTCGAGTCAGGCGACCATTCGCCGGCGTCGTCTGCCCGCTGATCAAGTGCTTTGGTTGGTCTTGGGGATGGCGCTATTTCGAGATGAGCCCGTTCACGAAGTGGCCAGACGCCTGAATATCTGCGCCCAAGGTCTGGCTTCTGACCACTTGTTGGCCCGCAGCGGTGTGACCGAGGCGCGAAAGCGGCTCGGTGCCGATCCTGTTGAGTGGCTGTTTCGCAAGACCGGTACTCAATGGGGGGCAGAGCGCTACGACGATGATGCCTGGCACGACCTGCAGGTATTCGCGGTGGACGGTGCACTTTTACGCACCCCGGATACGCCCGAGCTTCGGGACCACTTCGGGTCGGGAAATACTCCGAGTGAGCGCCAGACACCGTTTCCCATGCTGCGCCTGGTGGCGCTGATGAATGTGCGTTCGCATGTGATCCTGGATGCGCAATTGAGCCCTTACCGACGCAGTGAAATGCGCTTGGCCGACGAGTTTTTGCAGCAGATTCCCGACCACTCGGTGACGCTGTTCGACAAAGGGTTCTGGGGCGCCGAGCTGCTGTCGAGTCTGAGCAGCGCGGGTAGCAACCGTCACTGGTTGATCCCGGCAAAAAAAGGACTGGTCTGCGAAGAAGTGAGCCGCTACAGCCAGCATGATCGTTTGGTGCGCATGAAAGTCTCGCCGCAGGCCAGAAAGCGAAATCCGGCCCTTCCATCGCACTGGGAGGTACGTGAAGTCAGCTATGAAATTCAAGGCAAGGTGAAGACCGTCATGACGTCCTTGCCGGTTGACACCTACAACGCCAAAGCCGTGGCCAAGCTTTATCAGGAACGCTGGGAGATCGAGCTGGGCTTCAGAGACATCAAGAGTTCGATGCAACAGAACGCCATGACCTTGCGCAGCAAAAAAGTCGAGCTGATTTATCAGGAGGTATGGGGACTTTTGCTGGCTTACAACGTAATTCGTCGGGAAGCCAGTCAGGCAGCGGTGGCGTTTGGCCGAGCGCCCTCGGACATCCGTTTCAAACCGGCTTGTCAGTACATCGCGGTGCAATTGATTGTGATGGCAGCGGCCAACCCGATTTCAGCCACAGGGAGACGCTTGGCAGAGTTAAGGGCAGGTATTGGAGGATTGTTTCTGGATCACCGTCCAAGGCCTTCGAGGCCAAGGACGGTGAAGATCTCAAAAACCCGATTTCCAGTAGACCGTAAGGCTGCTCCACTTAAGTGAACAGCATTACGTCGTCGAACGGGGCTTTTCAATTCTGTCAGACCGCTTCATTCCAGCGAATCTGGGTGATCCCCAACTGCCTTGCCTTGATACGCGCCGCTTCCAGGGATGAATAGGTGGCCATTTGCAAGTCGTGCTGGGGAAATGCATGGACGGAGGCCGAATGAATGGCGTCGACCTCCGAAAATTTTACCGCCATCTTGAAGAAGTGCTGTCGCACACCGTCGAGTAGGTAATGCACGGCATAAGGGACGAGCTCGCTCATGGGGTCCTCCGAAGCCAATGTTGGGCTGGACGCGATAGTCGAGAAGAGGATTCAGAGAGATCTGCATCCCCATCGGACAGACATGAGGAATGACAGGTTCAAGTGACTTCATCAATCAAGGTGGCTGCCTGGTTTCTGACGTTGCCAACCGCTTTGCTCACCCTGTGCCATTGAAATGCATCGCTGCCTTCACCCTGCAAAAGTACCAGCTGCTCGGCGCGCTCTTTTGGGGTGGCCGGGTCCAGCCATTCCCGCGCCAGTTCGGCCGACAGCACGACGGGGCGGCGGTCGTGAATGTCCAGCAAGCCGCCGGCGCTGTCGGCGGTGATGATGACAAAACCGTCATCGTCCCGAGGCGCGGCGCCGCCAACGGGGAACTGTCCGATTGCCGCGCAGTAGATCGGTCCCCGGTCGCGCCGTCGGATCAGCCAGGGTTGCCGGGTGCCATCGCCGGCGTCCACCCATTCGAACCAGTTGTCTATCGGGCAGATTGCCCGGTGCGGCCAGATCGCCCGAAAAAACGGGCCATGGGCGACTTTCTCGACCCGCGCATTGATCGGTGGCGCGCGATCCTTCGCCCAGTGCGGGCGCCAGCCCCAGCGCTGTGAGTCAGCATGCAAGCCGTCGTTCTCCAGATGCAGCAATGCAAGTTGCGTGGTGGGCGCAGCGTTGTAGCGCGCCAAGGGTTCATCGCCAACGTGATTGATCATCGCGTCGGGAATGCTCAGCGCCGCGACGAAATCGTGGATGCCTCGATACTGCGACAGCCTTCCGCACATCGACCGAACCCTCCGGATTGGAGTGTTCAGCATAGTTGCTTCCTGCAGGCGCCAGGCGCCTTCAGGATTTGGCATGCAGGTTCAGATCACATGCGCCCGCTGCAACTCGGTCAACGACAACGCTTTGAGTTGCGCCAGCAGCGGGTCCCGGCGGTCACGGGGATGCGCCAGTTCTACCGCCAGCTCCTGGCGAATGCTGCTGGGGCGATTGTCCATGACCAACACGCGATCACTGAGGTACAGCGCTTCATCGACATCATGGGTCACCAACAGCAAGGCGATGGCGTGGCGCTCGGCCAGTTGTAGCAGCAAGTCCTGCAGCTTCATGCGGGTAAAGGCGTCTACCGCGCTGAAAGGTTCGTCGAGCAGCAACACTTGCGGTCGCGAATAGAGGCCTCGGGCGATGGCCACCCGTTGCGCCATGCCGCCGGAAAGGGCCTTGGGCAGGGTCTGGGCAAAGCCACCGAGGCCGACTTCCTCGATCAACTGCGCGACCCAGGCCTTGTCGTAATGGTTGTCGGCGCTGAAACCGATGTTCTGTTCAACCGTCAGCCAGGGCATCAGGCGTGGTTCCTGGAACACGAACGCGACCTCACCGGCGCGGCTGCGCAGTTCGCCTTGGAAGTCTTTCTCCAGTCCGGCGACGATCCGCAACAAGGTGCTTTTGCCGCAACCGCTGGGACCGAGCAGGCTGACGGTTTCCCGAGGCAGCAACTGCAAGTGGATGTTGTTGAGCACGGTGGTGGCGGCGAAGGTTTTGCGCTCGACGCGAATATCCAGCAAGTGTTCGGTCATGGCTCAATCCTCTGCGCTGTGGCCGTTGAAAGTGTCGCGCCAGGCCAGGAAACGTTTCTCCAGGCTGGCCAGCAGGCCGTCGCTGAGCTTGCCCAGCAGCGCCAGTACAATGATTGCCGCCAGAACGATGTCCGGGCGGGAAGTCTCGCGGCCGTCACTGAGCAAATAACCCAGGCCTTTGGTTGCCGCGATCAACTCGGCGGCCACCAGAAACATCCACGCCAGACTCATGCCGCTGCGCAGCCCGGTGAACAGGCCGGGCAGGGCGGCGGGCAGCAGAATCCGCTGCACCAGTCGGCGGTGGCTGAAACCGTACATCTGCCCGACCTCCACCAGTTTGCGGTCGATATTGCGGATCGCCGCGACGCCATTGAGGTACACCGGAAAGAACGCGCCGATGGCAATCAGGACAATTTTCGAAGTCTCGTCGATCCCCAGCCACAGCAACAACAACGGTACCCAGGCCAGGCTGGGAATCGAACGCAGGCCGGCGAATGTCGGTTCCAGCCAGGCTTCGGCTTCCCGGCTCAGCCCGACCCAGGCAGCGAATACCAGGGCCAGGCTGGCGCCGATGGCGAAACCGAGCAAGACGCGCAACAGGCTGGCGCTGATGTGCTTCCACAAGGCACCCTCGGCCAGATCCCTCAAGGTCAGGGCAATGTCGCTCGGCGCCGGCATCTGGTAGGACGGCAGCCAACCGACACGTACGACGATTTCCAGCACGAGGATGATCAGCGCCGGCAGCGCCAGCGCCTTGAGGCGCAGGCGCCAGGCATTGTTCAGCCGACGCGGAGCAGGCAATGCCAAGTGGGCTGGCAGGTTTTTGGTTTTGCTGGACATGGGATTCTCCGGTGATGACGAATCCGCGGCGGGCGCGGATTCAGTCTTGACCGTTGGCAGGTATTTACTGGCGAGCGACGGTTTCTTTGAAGCCGGTGTCGATCAGTTGGTCGATGACTTGATCGACATTCACCCCGCGCCGCACAAGTTCTTCGGAGACCAGAATCGGCGCGGCGGCCTTGGAGGCGAGCACGTCCTTGGCGGTCAGTTGCGGGTTGCTCAGGTCGGTGCGCGACAGTTGCAGCCTGGCCACTTCCAGCGGCAGCCCGGATTCGGTGGCGAGCAGTTTCGCCAGCTCTTCAGGATTTTTTACCGCCCATTCCCGAGCCTGTTCGTACGCCTTGAGCACGGTGTCGATGGTGTGTGGATGCTCGTTGGCATAACGGTCAGTGACGCTGACCACGCCATAGCTGTTGAAGTCAGTGTTGCGGTACAGCAGGCGCGAGCCGGCCTGGACCTGGCTGGCGGCCATGTGCGGATCGAGCCCGGCCCAGGCGTCGACATCACCTTTTTCCAGTGCGGCGCGACCGTCCGGGTGCTGCAAGTGCACCAGTTCCACATCGTCTTTGTTCAGGCCGGCTTGTTGCAGGCTGCGCAGGGTGAACAGGTAAGGGTCGGTGCCTTTGGTGGCGGCGATTTTCTTGCCTTTGAGGTCGGCCACGGTTGTGTACGGTGAATCCTTGCGCACCACCAGCGCAGTCCACTCGGCGCGGCTATAGACGTAAACCGATTTGATCGGACTGCCATTGGCGCGACTGAGCACGGCGGCGAGGCTGGCAGAGGAGGCGAAGTCGACGCCGCCGCTGTTGAGGTATTCCAGTGAGCGGTTACTGCCCTGGCTCAGCACCCAGCTGACCTTGGTCTGCGGCAGGGCTTTCTCCAGAAAACCGAAATGCTTGAGCACCAGGCTGACGGGTGAGTAATAGGCGTAGTCCAGGTGCACTTCGGCTGGCGGTGCTTCAGCTGCCTGGGCCGTGGGTTGCAGGCTCAGGGCCAGGGCGCAGGCGCTCAGCAGAGACCGGATGGCGGGAAAACGGGCGATCGATTTCATGTAGCGGCTCCTGGCGAGATTCTTATATCCAAAAAAATAATTTATTCGAGTGCATCCTGCATAAAAGGAATATTGCAGGCTCTGTGCCATGTTTTCGAAGTCGCGCTTTATCAGGGCTTTGCCATTGAGGTGGGGGAGTCGGGATGTACGGCAGAAAACACTCTGTTGAGTTGCTGTTGCTGAGCCAACACCACGCAATGCGGGTCATTAGCTTATGCATAAATAGAATTTAAACGCTTCTTGTAAGAGCGTTATGGTCTAGCGCAATCACTTTCAAGGAGCCCCCGATGAACCTCTCCCGATTCGTGCGCGGTCTGTTGACCAGCGCGTTGTTTGCCGCACCACTGGCCTACGCCGCCGAGCCGGTCGTCCTGCACATTGGCGATCAGAACTACTACAACGTGCGCGCCTCGGTGGAAGCCTCGGGTGTACTGGAAGGCGCGCCGTATACCGTTGACTGGAAGCACTTCCAGGCCGCCGCGCCGCTGGCGGAAGCGTTGAGCACCGGCGCGCTGGACCTGGGTTTTCTTGGCGATTCGGGGTTCCTGTTCCTTGCCGCCAAGCAGGCGCCGGTCAAGCTGATCGGTGTCTCGCGGCAAAACCCGGACACCATCGCCTTGCTGGTGCCCAAGGATTCGCCGGTAAAAACCATCGCTGATCTCAAGGGCAAGAAAGTCGCTTACTGGCCCGGTGCCTGGAGCCAGCAATTGACCTTGCGTGCGCTGGAAAAAGCCGACTTGCCGGAAGACTATGTCGACTTCATCAAACTGATGCCGATCGATGCCGCCGCCGCATTGCCCCAGGGCAGCATCGATGCCTTCCCGGTCTGGGAACCCTACATTTCCCAGCAAATCCTGTTTTCCGGCGCCCGGCCGATCCTCACGGCCAAGAACCTGATGCCGGGTCTGAGCGCCATCGCCGCGTCGACGCCTTCGATCGACAGCAAGCGGGAAGCCATCGCTGACTTTCTGGGGCGCCTGAAAAAGGCCCGAGCCTGGGTCGACAACCACACCGACGAATACGCTGACCTCTGGGCGAAGAAAGCCAACCTCGATCAGGACGTTTCCCGGCATTGGTTGCGCCAGGCGCACATGTCCGTCGGCCCGGTGGATGCCCAGGCCGCCAAGGACTTGCAGAGCACCGCGGACTTCCTGTTCAAGGTCAAGGCGCTGCCGAACGAATTGGCCACCGCACCGATCATCGACGACTCGTTCCAGCAGTCTTTTAACCACTAACCCCTGTTTCCGGCAGCGGCGGAACCAAACGCTGTGTACCCTGATCCAACCTCGGCCCGCAGCGACCTGCGGGCCGGCGAAGGATGAACGGGTGAAGAATTTTTGCCCTATCAAGTGGTGACCGAAACGGTCTGGCCCAAGGCAAAACATGAAACAGTTGGTCAAGGTCTTATCGGCGATTGCCATGGCAGCCAGTCTGCTGGGTTGCATCGCCGCCCCTATTGAAATGACGCCACAGACTGAACAGCGGCTACGCACCCAAGCTCCCGTCCGTTTTCTGCTGACCTTCGATGACGGTCCCAGCGCGTCGAGTTTCTGGAACCCGAGTGAAACCGTGCTCGATAGCCTGGCGCGCAATTCGTTGCAACCGGACATCAAGGCCGTTTTCTTCGTGCAGACCCGCGCTACAAGGGCCGGCGGCAGCGATATAGGGCGCGCGGTCATGCACCACGAGCGCGATGCCGGGCACATTCTCGGTTTTCATACCGCTACGCCTTCGCACACCAACCATCGTTCCCTCGACCCGCAAGCGCTGGAACAGGCACTGACCGATGGCAGCGCCGACATCGCCGCGATCACGGGCACCTCCCCGACGCTGGTGCGTCCGCCATTCTGGAACTACGACAAACGCACCTTTGCCGCTTATCAGCAGCATGGCATGCATGTGTTGCTCACCGACTTGAGTGCCAATGACGGCAAGATCTGGGGTTTTAATGCCAGCCCGCGCCGGCGCGCTCACTTCCTGCGCTCGATGTCCGAAGTGCGCGAGCGCATCGCCCTGGGAGAGCTGCCGGTGGTCGATGGGGTGATTCCGGTGGTGGTGACGTTTCACGATCTCAATCGCTACACCGCACGGCACACCCGCGAGTACCTGCAAATCCTGCTCGACAGCGCCCAGGCAACGGGGGTGAGAACTGCAGAACAGCCGTTCTACGACGACACCGCCGCACTGCAGCGGGCGGCGATGGCGCGTACCGTGCGCGACAGTTCGCAGCCGGTTGAGTTGCCCGGTTTCTGGAACTGGATCTGGGGCGCGAACGCCCATTGAAGAAGTGCTCGGAATTGAGAGGTAGCTAACATTTTTTGCTGGCGCAGGATTGGCAAAGTGCATCTATCCTGAGTGGGATCCAATCCGATCAATCGCCGTACGAGGCAGCGGCCATGGTTCCCATTTCAGTCCTTTGCAATATTGTCGAGTCCGGTTTTGTGCCGTTGGCCTGCAAGTGCACGGAGCACGGCGGTCTTCTGCGTATCGAGATCTACGAACCCGCGAGCAGGCGAGTGGAGTTGTTTATCAGCGGTGTCTCGACCAAACAGCTGACCAGCGTGCGTGCCATTTCCGATTTCATTGGCGAGTTGCGCACCGAGATGAAGGCCGGGCGCCGGGCGTTTGCCGGTTAAAGCCGATCGCGGGCCACCGCTGAACCTGTGGCGAGCTCCCTCGCCACAGGTCCTCATGAGCCTTGCGGCAACAACTCATCGATCATCCTCAGACAGTGGTTCAACCCCGGCGACACATCGCCCACCCGTCGGCTGAGAATGATCGGCGAGGTCGCGTTGTCTTCCAGTAAGGGGGTGAAACCGATGTCGTCGCGGTGCACCAGTTGCACCGAGGCGGGCACCAGCGTGACGCCGATTCCGGCCCCTACCAGTCCGATCGCCGTTTGCAGTTCGTTGGTCCATTGCGCCACATGGATCCTCACGCCGTAGGATTCGAAGAGTGCAATCACGTGGTCGGCGTAGCTTGGTCGTGGATTGCCGGGGTACAGCACGAAGGGTTCTTTTGCCAGGTCGCGCAGGCTGATGGGGCCGGCGAGCAAAGGGTGGCCGGCGGGCAGGGCGGCGACCAGGCGATCTTCGGTGAGGACGGTCTGGATGATTGCCGGATCGTCGATGCGTATTCGACCGAAGCCGATGTCGATACGCCCGGCCTTCAGTGCCTGCACCTGTTGCAGGGTGGTCATCTCGGACAGCCCGAGCTCCAGCTCAAGGGGTTCACCGCTGCGCAAGCGGCGAATCAGTTCTGGCAACACGCCATAGAGTGTCGACGGCGCAAAACCGATGCCCAGCCAGGTCTTTTCCCCCAGGCCGATCCGCCGCGTGTTGTCGCAGACCTTGTTCAGTTGTTCCAGCAGCGCGGTGGAGTGTTCATGGAAAAACCGCCCGGCATCGGTCAGCTTCAGCGGTCGCCCGCGTTCCAGCAGCATCACGCCGAGTTCATCTTCCAGCTGCTGGATCTGCCGGCTCAGGGGCGGTTGGGCGATGTGTAGCAACTCGGCGGCGCGGGTGAAGTTGAGGGTTTGGGCCAAGACCTGAAAGTAACGCAGGTGACGCAGTTCCATGGAGCCTCCAGTCGCCGATCGGTTGTATACCTTTAAGGTATCAAGTCAGACCAATTCTATATTGGCTTCACGAAAAAAGCCGTACGAGAATCGATCCCAGAACTTCAAGAACCTGACGGGTATCGAAATGCTTGCAACAGCCATTGAGTCGATCGAGACGATCATCGTCGATTTGCCGACCATCCGCCCGCACAAGCTGGCGATGCATACGATGCAGAACCAGACGCTGGTGATCATTCGGGTACGGTGCGCCGATGGCATCGAAGGCATCGGCGAATCCACCACCATCGGTGGCCTGGCCTATGGCAACGAAAGCCCGGACAGCATCAAGACCAACATCGACACGCATTTCGCGCCACTGTTGATCGGCCAGGACAGCGGCAACGTCAATGCCGCGATGTTGCGCCTGGAGCGCAGCATCCGTGGCAACACCTTCGCCAAATCCGGGATCGAAACCGCGTTGCTCGACGCCCAGGGCAAGCGCCTCGGCCTGCCGGTCAGCGAACTGCTCGGCGGTCGCGTGCGTGACGCCCTGCCGGTGGCCTGGACCCTGGCCAGTGGCGACACCGGGAAAGACATCGCCGAAGCGGAAAAGATGCTCGACCTGCGCCGCCACCGCATCTTCAAACTGAAAATCGGTGCCGGTGAAGTCAACCGGGACCTGGCGCACGTGATTGCCATCAAGAAAGCCTTGGGCGACCGCGCCAGCGTGCGGGTCGACGTCAACCAGGCCTGGGACGAAGCGGTGGCACTGCGTGCCTGCCGGATTCTCGGCACCAATGGCATTGACCTGATCGAGCAGCCGATTTCGCGCAACAATCGCGCCGGCATGGTGCGCCTCAATGCCATGAGCCCGGCGCCGATCATGGCGGACGAATCCATCGAGTGTGTGGAAGACGCATTTAACCTGGCCCGTGAAGGCGCGGCTTCGGTGTTCGCCCTGAAGATCGCCAAGAACGGTGGCCCGCGTGCGGTGCTGCGTACCGCCTCCATCGCCGAAGCGGCGGGTATCGGCCTGTACGGCGGCACGATGCTCGAAGGTGGCCTCGGCACGATGGCGTCGGCCCATGCCTTTGTTACCTTGAACAAACTGGCGTGGGACACCGAGCTGTTCGGCCCGCTGCTGCTGACCGAAGACATCCTCAGCGAACCGCTGGTTTATCGCGATTTCGAGTTGCATGTACCGAAAACCCCGGGGCTGGGCCTGAGCCTGGATGAAGAACGCCTGGCGTTTTTCCGTCGCGACAAAACATCCACTGCCATCCATCAAGCCTGAGGAGAGCATTATGCTGTTCCACGTAAAAATGACCGTGAACCTGCCGGTCGATATGAATCCGGAAGCAGCCAGCAGACTGAAAGCTGACGAGAAAGCCCTGGCCCAACGCCTGCAAGAGCAAGGCAAGTGGCGTCACCTGTGGCGAATCGCCGGGCACTACGCGAACTACAGCGTGTTCGATGTCGACAGCGTTCAGGAACTACACGACCTGCTCATGCAATTGCCGTTGTTCCCGTACATGGCCATCGAGATCGATGCGATGTGCCGCCATCCTTCTTCCATCCGTGACGATGACCGCTGAGCTCCGCCCGTTCAGCTCGCAACGCCAATAATTACAAGATGAGGAACCTACCAAAATGAACATCAAGATTTCCCATACTGCCGAAGTCCAGAAATTTCTCGAAGAGGCCAGCGGCCTGTTCAATGATGCTGGCAACCCACGCGTCAAGGCCCTGATGTACCGCATCCTGCGTGATTCGGTGAACATCATCGAAGACCTGGCCGTGACCCCGGAGGAATTCTGGAAAGCCGTTAACTACCTCAACGTACTGGGCGCGCGCCAAGAGGCCGGGCTGGTGGTGGCCGGGCTTGGCCTGGAGCATTACCTCGACCTGCTGATGGATGCCGAAGACGAACAGGCCGGCAAATCCGGCGGCACGCCGCGCACCATCGAGGGCCCGTTGTACGTGGCTGGCGCACCGCTGTCGCAAGGCGAAGCGCGCCTCGATGATGGCGTCGATCCCGGTGTGACGCTGTTCATGCAAGGTCGCGTGTTCAACACCGCTGGCGAACCGCTGGTCGGCGCCGTGGTGGACGTGTGGCACGCCAACACCGGCGGCACCTACTCGTACTTCGATACCACGCAATCGGAATTCAACCTGCGTCGCCGTATCGTCACTGATGCCGAAGGCCGCTACCGTTTCCGCAGCATCGTGCCGTCGGGTTACGGCTGCCCACCGGACGGTCCGACCCAGCAACTGCTCGATCAACTGGGCCGTCACGGTCAGCGCCCGGCGCACATCCACTTCTTCATTTCCGCGCCGGACCATCGTCACCTGACCACCCAAATCAACCTCGATGGCGATCAATACCTGCATGACGATTTCGCCTACGCCACCCGTGACGAGTTGATCGCCAAAATCACCTTCAGTGATGACCAGGCACGTGCAGCGGCCCACGGTGTCAGCGGTCGGTTTGCGGAAATCGAGTTCGACTTCACGCTGCAATCGTCGGCCCAGCCAGAAGAGCAGCAGCGCCACGAGCGGGTCCGCGCTCTGGAAGACTGATCACAAAACCCTGTAGGAGCAGCCGGTCGACGCTCGATTGCTCGCGATGGTTGTTAACGATAACGCGTGTTTACTGGCTAAACGCAGTGTTCTCGAGTCCATCGCGAGATAGCTCGCTCCTACAGGTGTTTCGGTTCTAGAATGAAGTGATGCAACCCATAATAACAATCAGAGTGACCCGATGATGCAAGCGCAACTGTTGAGTCAGCGCAGCAGAGTGTTCGACCACGCCGACCCTCATGCGGTGTCTGGCTACGTCAATCAGCATGTCGGCAACCATTGTATTCTCATGCCCCGGGCAGGCCGCCCGCTGGCCAGTCTCGACCATCGCAAATTCGCCAGCCTCGATCTGTGTCGCATCAGCTACGGTGGCAGTGTGCGGGTGACCTCAGGTGCGCTGGAGGATATCTACCACCTGCAAGTGTTGCTGCGCGGCAACTGCCTGTGGCGTGGGCACGGCCAGGAACATTACTTCGCCCCCGGCGAATTGCTGCTGATCAACCCCGACGATCCGGTCGATCTGACGTATTCGGCCGATTGCGAAAAATTCATTCTGAAAGTCCCCACCCGGTTGTTCGAGTCGGTCTGCGAAGAGCAGCGCTGGCGTTATCCGGGGCAGGGCGTGCGCTTTCTGGAGAACCGCTATCAGCTCAATGAGCTGGAGGGTTTCGTCAACTTGCTGGCGATGATTTGCCAGGAGGCCGAGGCCACCGAGCAGATTCCCAGGGTGCAGGAGCATTACGCACAGATCATCGTCAGCAAGATGCTCAGCTTGATGAAGACCAATGTCAGTCGCGAGTGCCTCGGTTCGCCGACGGCCACCTTCGACGTGATCGCCGATTACATTGCGCGCAACCTCAAGCAAGACATCGACAGCGAAGAACTGGCGCGGCAGGCCAGCATGAGCCTGCGTTCGTTGTATGGCCTGTTTGAACGCAATGCCGGGCTCACACCGAAAAACTACATCCGCCAGAAACGCCTGGAACGCATCAATGCCTGTCTGAGTGACCCGACCTGCAACGTGCGCAACGTCACTGAAGTGGCGATGGATTACGGTTTCCTGCACCTTGGTCGATTCTCCGACAGCTACCGCAAGCAGTTCGGCGAGCTACCCTCCGACACCCTCAAGCGCCGCCACTGAAACCTTCAGGCTTGATGTTGTCTGGTCTGGACCCATCGCGAGCCAGCTCGCTCCCACAGTGATTTCGGTTGGACGCAAAACTTGTGTTCAGCCACTAAGCCTGTGGGAGCGGGCTTGCCCGCGAAGAGGCCCGTACATTCACCTTCGATGGCGCATGACACAACGCCAGCCCCTTGCACAAAACGGATACAAGTCTGCATCCCGCGGATAGTCCGTCACATCCCTCCGTCCTAGCATGACCCTGCCTGAACAATAACAACGGAGGCGGCGGCCATGACCCTGCGACCTGAATATATTCACTCCCTGCTTGAAGACGACCCTGCCCAAGGCCTGTATCGCTGCAAGCGCGAGATGTTCACCGACCCGCGCCTGTTCGATCTGGAGATGCAGCACATCTTCGAAGGCAACTGGCTGTACCTGGCCCACGAAAGCCAGATTCCCAATATCAACGATTTCTACACCACCACCATGGGGCGCCAGTCGATCTTCATCGCGCGCAACAAGGATGGTGTGCTCAACGCCTTCATCAACGCTTGCAGTCATCGCGGCGCGACCCTGTGCCGGCACAAGTCCGGCAACAAGAGTTCCTATACCTGCCCGTTCCACGGCTGGACGTTCAACAACTCCGGCAAGCTGCTCAAAGTCAAGGACCCGGCCAACGCCGGCTACCCGGCGAGCTTCAACTGCGAAGGCTCCCATGACCTGACCAAAGTCGCGCGTTTCGAGTCCTATCGCGGTTTCCTGTTCGGCAGCCTCAAGGCCGATGTAGTGCCGTTGGTGGAGCACCTGGGCGAGTCGGCGAAGATCATCGACATGATCGTCGACCAGTCCGTCGATGGCCTGGAAGTGCTGCGCGGTTCCTCCAGCTACATCTATGAAGGCAACTGGAAACTCACCGCCGAAAACGGCGCCGACGGTTACCACGTCAGCTCAGTGCACTGGAACTACGCCGCCACCCAGAACCAGCGCAAGCAGCGCGAGGCCGGCGACACCAATCCGACCATGAGCGCCGGCAGCTGGGCCAAGCAGGGCGGTGGTTTCTATTCCTTCGACAAGGGCCACATGTTGCTCTGGACCCGCTGGGCCAACCCCGAAGACCGCCCGCTTTACGAGCGCCGCGACGAGCTCGCCCAAGACTTCGGCAAGGCTCGCGCCGACTGGATGATCGAGAACTCGCGCAACCTGTGCCTGTACCCGAACGTGTACCTGATGGACCAGTTCAGTTCGCAGATCCGTATTGCCCGGCCGATCTCGGTCAACCGCACGGAGATCACCATTTACTGCATCGCCCCTAAAGGTGAGAGCGACGACGCCCGTTCGAAGCGGATTCGTCAGTACGAGGATTTCTTCAACGTCAGTGGCATGGCCACACCGGATGATCTGGAGGAGTTCCGTTCCTGCCAGACCAGCTACCAGGGCAGCGTCACGACGTGGAACGACATGTCCCGCGGCGCCGAGCACTGGATCGAGGGCGCCGACGAGGCGGCCCAGGAAATCGACCTGCATCCGCTGCTCAGCGGTGTGCGCACCGAAGACGAAGGCCTGTTCGTGCTGCAACACAAATATTGGCAGCAGACCATGCTCAAGGCCCTGGCGGCCGAACAGTCCGAGTTGATTGCCGTGGAGACCGTGCAATGACCATCACCTATGACAGCGTGCGCGATTTTCTCTACCGCGAAGCGCGTTACCTCGACGACCGGCAATGGGATGAGTGGCTGGAGATGTATGCGCCGGACGCCACATTCTGGATGCCGTCGTGGGACGATAACGATGAGTTGACCGAAGACCCGCAGCGGGAAATCTCGCTGATCTGGTACGGCAACCGCACCGGCCTGGAAGACCGCGTCTTCCGCATCAAGACCGAGCGTTCCAGTGCGAGTATTCCGGACACCCGTACCTCGCACAACATCAGCAACATCGAGTTGCTCGAACAGGCCGACGGACTGTGCAAGGTGCGCTTCAACTGGCACACCCTGAGCTTTCGCTACAAGACCGTCGACAGCTATTTCGGCAGCAGTTTCTACACCCTCGATGTGCGCGGTGAGAATCCGCTGATCAAGGCCAAGAAAGTGATCCTGAAGAACGACTACGTTCGTCAGGTC
This sequence comes from Pseudomonas mohnii, assembly GCF_900105115.1. Taxonomy (NCBI): domain Bacteria; kingdom Pseudomonadati; phylum Pseudomonadota; class Gammaproteobacteria; order Pseudomonadales; family Pseudomonadaceae; genus Pseudomonas; species Pseudomonas mohnii. The sequence goes on along the minus strand of NZ_FNRV01000001.1, from coordinate 698,569 downwards.
ATCGATGTCTATCACCTGTGAGGCGGCCGTCATGACCCATTCCATTGCGTTCAACTTCGAAGACGGCGTCACCCGGTTTATCGACGCCAATGCCGGCGAAACCGTGGCCGATGCCGCGTACCGTCAGGGCATCAACATTCCGCTGGACTGCCGCGACGGCGCCTGCGGCACCTGCAAGTGCTTTGCCGAGGCCGGTCGCTACGACCTGGGCGAGGAGTACATCGAAGACGCCCTCAGCGCCGATGAAGCCGAGCAGGGCTTTGTCCTCACCTGCCAGATGCGCGCCCAGAGCGATTGCGTGGTGCGGGTGCCGGTGTCGTCGGATGTCTGCCGCACCCAGCAAGCCAGCTACGACGCCACCATCAGTGCCGTGCGCCAGTTGTCCGACAGCACCATCGCGCTGTCGATCAAGGGTGAGGCCTTGAACAAGCTGGCGTTCCTGCCGGGGCAATACGTGAACATCGGAATTCCCGGCAGCGGTCAAACCCGTGCCTATTCGTTCAGCTCGTTGCAGCGCGACGGCGAAGTCAGTTTCCTGATTCGCAACGTACCTGGCGGCCTGATGAGCAGCTTCCTCACCGGCATGGCCAAGGCCGGCGACAGCATGAGCCTGGCCGGTCCCCTGGGCAGTTTTTACCTGCGCGACATCCGTCGGCCGTTGTTGTTGCTGGCGGGCGGCACCGGGTTGGCGCCGTTCACTGCAATGCTGGAGAAAATCGCCGAGCAGGGCAGTGAGCATCCGCTGCATTTGATCTACGGCGTGACCCACGATTTCGACCTGGTGGAGCTCGATCGCCTGGAAGCCTTCGCCGCGCGCATCCCGAACTTCAGCTACAGCGCCTGCGTGGCCAGTCCCGACAGCCGGCACCCGCTCAAGGGCTATGTGACCCAGCACATCGAGCCGAAGCATTTGAACGATGGCGACGTCGATGTCTACCTGTGCGGCCCGCCGCCGATGGTGGAAGGGGTCAGCAAGTACATCGGCGAGCAGGGCATCAAGCCTGCGAACTTCTACTACGAAAAATTCGCCGCCAGCGCGGCGTAAGTTGCGCGCAAATCCCGTGCACGACACAGAACCCATGTGGGAGCGAGCCTGCTCGCGATGAGGGCAGAACATTCGACATCGATGTCGCCTGTGAGCCGGCTATCGTGAGCAGGCTCGCTCCCACAGGACTGTGTATCGTCCGGCACTTCTTCATTGACCTGCATCCTTAGTCATGGGGTACACATGAACAGATTTCACGAAAAAGTCGCGCTGATCACTGGCGCTGCCCAGGGCATCGGGCGCCGGGTTGCCGAACGTATGGCCGCCGAAGGCGCAAAGTTGATCCTGGTCGATCGTTCCGATCTGGTGTTCGAGGTGCAGACGGCACTGTCACAGACCTGCCAGGTCCTGGCCCTGACTGCCGACCTTGAGCAATACGATGAATGCGACCGGGTGATGCACACCGCCGTCGAGCGCTTTGGTCGGCTCGACGTGCTGATCAACAACGTGGGCGGCACGATCTGGGCCAAGCCGTTCGAGCACTACGAGGCCGCGCAGATCGAGGCCGAAGTGCGCCGCTCGCTGTTTCCGACGCTGTGGTGCTGCCATGCCGCGCTGCCATTCATGCTGGAACAGGGCAGTGGAGCGATCGTTAACGTTTCATCCATTGCGACCCGTAGCGTCAACCGCGTGCCGTATGGCGCGGCGAAAGGCGGGGTGAATGCGCTGACGGCGTGCCTGGCATTCGAAACCGCCGGGCGCGGCGTGCGAGTCAATGCCACCGCGCCGGGCGGCACCGAAGCGCCGCCACGGGTCATTCCGCGCAACAGTGCCGAGCAGAGCGCGCAAGAGAAAATCTGGTACCAGCAGATCGTCGATCAAACCCTTGAGAGCAGTTTGATGAAGCGCTATGGCACGCTGGATGAGCAGGCCGGGGCGATTCTGTTTCTGGCCAGCGACGAAGCGTCCTATATCACCGGCATGGTCATGCCCGTGGGCGGTGGCGATCAGGGCTGACGCACAGGCCGTTACAGGCGACGCTGGAACGCTTTGATGATGCGCAGCGTGGCGTCGCTGGTGCTCAGGTTTTGTACGGTATCCATCGGGAACCAGATGAAGTCGACAATTTCATTTTGCGCCCGGACCTCATGCAGATTCACCACGGAGGCTTCGTAGACGTGGTGTCGGGTATCGCCGGTTTCCAGTTCCATCAGGTACAGCATCTCGTCGGCGTACAGGCCGGTTTCTTCCTGCAGTTCGCGTATGGCGGCGTCAGCCCGGGTTTCTCCGGGCTCGACTTTGCCACCGGGCAGCGCCCAGCGGCACCTCAGCTTACGCACGAGGAGAATGTGCCGGTCCTGCTCGCAAATGACGGTTGCGCGTACTTTCATGTGTGACCTGATCGCTTGCTGTCATAGAACTGTAACAAAAATGCAATATTCACGCCGCGTGCCGTTTTGCCTGTGGTTGTGTTGTTCGATGTGAGTGATACCTGAAAGTGCCATTGAATCGGCCGTGGTGATACGACGTCTGGTCGGCATTCGGACAAAGGGTGGGTGTAAGGTAGGCACGTCAACTTGGACATCACTGCCAAAACGGAGGTGACTATGAGTCTTTCGATGTTGAACAAGATGCATATGAACGGCTATGACGTAATCAGCGTGAACAACGGTCCGTGGCGGGTATGCACCAAAGGTGACCGTCTTGCCTCATTTGGCAGCCGCGAAGAAGCACTGGCGTTTGCAGCGTCGCTTCCTGGCTACAAGGCACGCTCGGGCAGGCAGGCGAACAGCCAGTAAGCCAGTTGATTGCATGTAAAGCCCCGGCATTCCGGGGCTTTTTGACGTTGGCGCGGTGGTCAGTAGCCTCCGCCACCGGAGTGCGAAGGCTCCCTGGCTTTTTGCTGCGCGTGGCTCCATTCGGCGCAGGTCATGAAACTGGTGTGGTCGACCTTTCCTCGGCTGTCGAAACTGACGTTGTACGGCTGTTTTTTGCCGGATTGGGTCAACGTGTAATCGAAGCAGGTGCCGGGCTCGACGGTGCGGTCCGTTATCGATAGCGGTGGGCCGCCGATCTGCTGGACCTGTTCCTTGCTCATGCCGGTGTCGACCTTGGCCACCAGCGGCTGCCCCCGGAACGCCCCAGACTCGGTATTACAGCCACTCAATGCCGTCAGCACCACGACCAGCGAGCACAGAAGCCTGTTCATGTCGGTGCTCCGCTCAGTGAGTTTTGGTGGTTCGACTGATGGCCCGGGCTTTGACTTCTTCGGCGTAACCCGCCAATCGTCCTTCATTGCTCTGGAAAACTTCGCACAGCCGCAGGGCGGCCTGTGCGTCTACGTCATTGCCGGCCTGGCGCAACTGCTCGGCGATGCGTAACAGTTCCACGGCGGACCACCTCAAATCCGACGCAACACTCTGCAAATCACGGCGAAGTTCTTGTTCCGACTCGTTAAGCCACATGATGACCTCCTGAATGTCTGCGCTACGAAATTTTAGACCCGTTTCCCAATGGGGCGTTGTGTTCGCCTGATCCCGTGCTGCTTCCTTTGGTCGGGAAGTTTGCGCGAACTCGTAAATCCGCTGTCGTATTGGAGTATCGATTTCCTGGGCGGGGGCAATGCAAATGACAACGACCGATGACTTCCGGGCGCACGCTCATGAGCTGATCGTGGATCTGGATGCAGCCACCAGCGCAATGATGACACTCATTTCCGAGCACCGGCTCAGTGGGCCGGAATGGGAGCGGGTCACGCAATGGCAGCACGAGGCCTATGAGCGGTGGATGACTTATCTCAACACGCGCTCCTACCCCGGCCCCGGCGATAATACGGTCGGCCACTGAGTGGCCGGACTCACCCATGTCGTTGTGAGAAATGGATGTCAGGGCGACGACACGCTACATTTCATGTTTTCAGGAATTAAGGGCGCTTTATGCAGAGCCGGATGTTGATGGGCGGAGTTGGATTGGCGTTATTGGCGGGGTGTTCATTGCCGACGTCCCTGGTCCCAGGTGAACCGAACGTCAGCAAGTACAGTGAAAAGACACCAAAAGAGCTCGCGGCGTGTGTGTTGCCCGAGTGGCAGAAGGAGATATCCCACACCACTCAGATCTCGATTTCCAACGGCTACAGGATTACCGCGCCGAGTATCGTCACTGCCGATGAAGTGCTGGATATCGTGAAGTACAAGGATGGCAGCCGCGTATCACTTTATCAGGGGCCACCCTGGGCCAAATCAGGCGCGCTGCGCAAGGGCGTGCGCGACTGTCTGTAGGATTCAATCGGATAGTTCAATGACCTGGATGAGTTGATCGTCACCTGAGGGCGGCAGCGGATCCTCTGATCCCGATTGCATGTGTCAGGTTTCGCCCAAGTTAAGGTGATTTCTACCTTAGCCTTAAAAAATATCAGGATATTTAGAGGGTTAGAACGCTTAGTAACCACGTGGTTAATTAAAATATCTTGTTACAGAGCGAAATATTCCGTAATATCCGCGCCGCGTTCACCACCACGGTTTATGCATTTTTAAATCCCAGGCGTCCATCAGCTGCCTGGGATTTTTTTTGCCTGAAATTCAGCCCCGTTTAGACCGATTATTTCTTTCGGTTATTTGAATAGGCTCGACGGGCATATCCATAGCCGCAAAATCCATGTCGCCGCATTTATTCTGTCCGCGATCGAAGACAATCATTTGTCCTAACGGAAATATCCGTCCTGCCTGCCTCGTTAAAGCTGCCCTGACATCGACTTTGGCTGTTTGACCATCAGCTTGTTGCGCCTGGCCGATTCCATAGAATCCGTCCCATCAGCTTCGTCCAACTATCCAATCCTTCAGGGAGCAACACCATGATGAACGCCATGCCGATGCAAATGCCGATGAACACCAGCATGCCAATGATGCCGATGATGGGCATGCCGATGATGATGGCGACCATGACCTGCGAAATGATGGACGACGGCATGATGTGCAAGATGATGCCGGCCGCTGGCATGGACATGGCGATGTTCAAGAACAGCGCTGAAATGATGCAGATGATGATGAACTGCGGCATGCCGATGATGATGCATTGCGGCAACATGAGCATGATGTGCATGTCTCAGGCGAGCATGGCCATGCCGATGATGAACATGATGATGCCAATGCCGATGATGGGTATGCCGATGCCATCGATGAAGTGCGTGATGGAATGCACCATGATGGCCGACGGCATGATGTGCAAAATCATGCCGATGGCCGGCATGAACATGGACATGATGAAAAACTGCTGCGCCCTGATGATGAAAATGATGAACGATTGCAGCATGCCGATGATGATGAGCTGCAATGGCATGCCACTGATGTGCTGCACCTGCTGATCCCTGGCGGCAAGCGTTGAAAAGCCCGGCCAATGCGAATTGGCCGGGCTTTTCATTGGCGATCGGCGGGAGGAGGCAAGCCGGCTCCCGCCGTTATAGGTGGTTCAGTCCAGGCGTTCCGGGTAAGTCACCACCAGGTACGCCACCGCTTCACTGTCGGCGGGGTTGCGATAGCGATGGGGCTGGTCGGCATAAAACAGAATCGAATCCCCGGTGGAAAGCAGATAGCGCTCATCGTTGACGCTGATTTCCAGCACCCCCTGAGCCACCACCAGGTTTTCCTGGACACCAGGACCATGACCCTCGGACTGATCCTCGCCCAGCGGGCTCAAGCGCAACTCGTAAAATTCCGATTGTCGCGCAACGTCGTAGGGAAACAGGGCGCGACTGACAAAAGTGCCGTTGGCGCTGACCAGGCGCTTGCTCTGACTGGCCGACAATACCGCCACGCCTTCAAAGGCCCGATGCTCAAGAAAGGCGGCCACCGATACCTTCAAGCCCTTGGCGATTTTGCACAGCACTTTGATCGACGGCACGCTGCGGCCGGATTCGATCTGCGCGAGCATCGCCCGGCTTACACCGCACTGTCGGGCCAGGGCATCGAGTGACAGAAGGCGCTTGCTGCGCAGGCGTTGAAGATTCTGTGCGACCCGCTCGCAGTTGGCATCTTCATCCTGTGGGTCCAGGTGATTCAAATCCAGTACCGGTTCATCGGCGCTCATCAGGAAGCGCGAGGGTTGATGCGCGTTCACGCGTGACGCGTCTCGGTGGCCCGGGCAGCTTGTACCCATTGAAATGCCTGGAGTCCGGCGTTGCGTGCATACATTTCCCACATGGCCCGAGCCCGTTGCTGAGCGTGTTTGCGTTTGCGATAGCTGGCGAAGTCGATGAGGTTGTCAGTCGGATTCATGGGGCACTTCACTGTGTAGATGAATGACGGGATGAAGTGAGAGTACGCGGATATTTTTATAACGATAAATACTGTTTTTGTATTTATTAATTCTATTTTGTTCTTATTGGAGTCAACGTTTCAGGCCGTTGAATAGGGTGGCTTGATATCTCCAAAAGGAATAATAAAAGAATTATTTATTCCTTTTAATGTGTATTCACTCAGTGCACCTTGAGGTCCTGCACATCCATGTGGATGTACTCGACATCAGACAGGAAGCCTCACCATGACTATCAAAGCGATCAACGTCCGTAACCAGTTCAAGGGCGTCATCAAGGAAATTCTGCTGGGCGAAGTGGTCTCGGAAATCGACGTGCAAACCGCCTCCGGCATTGTCACGTCGGTGATTACCACCCGTTCGGTGCGCGACCTCGAGTTGAAAGTGGGCAGCGAAGTCATTGCCTTCGTGAAATCCACCGAAGTCTCGATTGCCAAGCTCTGAGGCCTGATAAGACGGTCACCTGAAGGCGCCGGCTTGCCGGCGACGGCGATCCCGAGGGCACGAATGGGGGTTAGCGCGAAATGATCCCGTGATCGATCGCGTATTTGACCAGTGCCGCGGGTTTGTCGATGTTGAGCTTGCGGCGGATGCTCAGGCGATGGGTTTCCACCGTGCGCACGCTGATGTCCAGCTCTCGTGCCATTTCCTTGTTGTTCAAGCCCTGGGCCATTTTGTAGAGCACCTGGCTTTCACGAGGGGTCAGCTCATTGTCGGTGTTTTTATCGGCGATGAGCCGTTGGGCGATTTCGGCGCTGTAGAAGGTGCCGCCGCTGGTGATGGCCTCGATGGCGGCGATGATCTCCCGTGACGGTGCGTTTTTCAGCACATAGCCGCTGGCACCGGAACGCACCGACTCACTCACGTACTCATAGTTATCGTACATGCTCAGCACCAGCACCTTGAGCGCCGGATACTGACTGCGCAGGACGCGGGTCAGTTCAAGGCCGTTCATGTCCCGCAGGCTGATATCGACCAGCAACAGGTCTGGCTGGCAGCGCCCGACCATCTCGATGGCCTCGGCACCGCTCTCGGCTTCACCCACCACTTCCAGGGGCGCCATCACGCCCAGCAGCGCCTTGATCCCGTCACGGACCAGGGAGTGATCGTCAACCAGGGCGACGCGGATCGGGGAGGGCAGGGTCATCGTAGGCATTCACTCTTGTTGTTCTTGGGCGCAGTCAGCGTTGGCTGCCCGAGGGTTTCATGGGTAGCAGAACATCCAGCGAGCTTCTTCCCGGCATCGAGATCAACTCGAAACGCCCGCCAAAATGTTCGACACGTTCGCGGATATTACGCAAGCCAATGCCGGCGTGACGACGCTCGACCTGAGCGACGTTGAAACCGACACCGTCATCGACCACCGTCAGGCGCACGTTTTCTTCCGAACCGTGCAAGGTGATGGAGACGTTTTTGGCCTGAGCGTGGCGTTCGATGTTGGTCAGGCCTTCCTGGACGATACGAAACAGCGAAACGGCGGCGCCATCGACCAACTGGCAGTCGAACTCGTTGTCGTTGTACGTCACCGTCAGCCCGCTGCGTTGCTCGAATTCGGCGGCCAGTTGGCCGATGGCGGCCGGCAGGCCCAGGGTGTCGAGCAAGGACGAGCGCAGGTCGTGGGAGAGGCTGCGCACTTCGCCAATCGCCTGGCCCAGGCGTTCAGTGGCGTCTCTCAAAATGCCCAGGCCTTTGTCCTGTCCGTTCTCCAGAACATGGCTGGCCAGTTCGAACTGAAACTTGATCGAGACCAGCACCTGACTGATGCCATCGTGCAGTTCGCGGGAAACCCGTGATCGTTCTTCTTCCTGCAGGCTGACAATGCGCTGGGTCAGGCGCTGCAGTTTTTTATCGGCCAGACGATGCTCGCTGACATTCAGGGTCATGCCGGTGGCGAAGACGAACAGCACCGCCACCAGTGCGACCACGGCAATCGCCATCATCGTCTTGCGAATGCCTTGGGCGACTTCGGCACGGGCCTGCTGGGTAGCGCGTTCGACGTCTTCAAGGTAGATGCCGGTGCCGAGCATCCAGCCCCAACGGTCGAGCATCACCACATAAGCGAGCTTGTCGGTCACCTGGCCGGAGGAGGGTTTGTTCCACGCGTAGCGTTGAAAACCTTCGCCCGATTGCGCGCTTTTGAGCAGCGCCTGAATCACCGGCAAACCGTGGGGGTCTTTCATGTCCCACAGGTATTGGCCTACCAGATCCGATTGCCGCGCATGCATCAGGCTGCGGCCCTCGTGGTCATAAACGAAGAAGTAACCGTTGATGCCAAAGCTCAGCTTTCGCAGTTCTTCGAGCACCTGTTGCTGGGCATGCGCGTCTCCGTGGCCGTCGTCGTACAGCGGCGCGATCAGGCTCTGCGCCATTTCCACGTAGTTTTTCAGTTCCGCGCGCTTGCTCGCCAGAATGCTGTCTTCGATCAGCTGTGCCTGTTGATCACCCAGCTGGCGATTGAGGGAAATCACCAGCGCACAGATGACGGCGATGGCCAGTACCAGCGGCAGAATCCCGAGCGCGACGATTTTGTGTTTGAGCTGCATCTTGACTCCTGCCCCCGCGAAGGCTCGGGATCATATGCCAAACAAGCACCTTGTAGGAGATAGCCAAAGGTCCGCTGGTCATGCAGACCTCCTGCTCGGGAGGGGCGTCAACGATAACGCGGGTTGTCTGAATGCCCGCGTTGCCCTGACGTACATCGCGAGCAGGCTCGCTCCTACAGGGGATTGGGGGAGGGGCGTCTACGTAGAACTACGTAGAAAACACGTACGTAGTAACGCGGATTTATTTGTGGACGACATACGGGGATATTGGGCCAGCTCCGCATTGCGGACACAATTATAAAAATTACCGCCGCAGTCCACTGGCTGTCGGCAGGAGACCTTGTATGCCCCGTCTGGCTAAACACCTTGCCTGGTTTGCCGTGGCCGTCCTGGGAGCGGTTGCGCTGAGTGTCGTGGCCTTGCGCCGCGGCGAAGCGATCAACGCCCTGTGGATCGTCGTTGCAGCCGTCGCTATCTATCTGGTTGCTTATCGCTATTACAGCCTGTTCATCGCTAATAAAGTGATGCAGCTCGACCCCAATCGAGCCACTCCCGCTGTGCTCAACAACGATGGTCTGGACTACGTACCGACCAACAAGCACGTGCTCTTCGGTCACCACTTCGCGGCCATCGCGGGCGCGGGTCCGCTGGTCGGTCCGGTGCTGGCGGCGCAAATGGGCTACCTGCCCGGCACGCTGTGGCTGATCGCCGGCGTGGTGCTGGCTGGCGCCGTGCAGGACTTCATGGTCCTGTTCATGTCCACCCGCCGCAACGGCCGCTCCCTGGGCGATATGGTCCGTGAAGAAATGGGCCGCATTCCCGGGACCATCGCGCTGTTCGGCTGCTTCCTGATCATGATCATCATCCTCGCGGTGCTGGCGCTGATCGTGGTCAAGGCCCTGGCGGACAGCCCGTGGGGCATGTTCACGGTGATGGCGACCATCCCGATCGCGATGTTCATGGGCATCTACATGCGCTACATCCGCCCGGGCCGTATCGGTGAAATTTCGGTGATCGGCGTAGTGCTGTTGCTGGGTTCGATCTGGCTGGGCGGGCAGATTGCCGCCGATCCGGTGTGGGCCAAAGCCTTTACCTTCACGGGAATCCAGATCACCTGGATGCTGATCGGCTACGGCTTCGTCGCTGCCGTGCTGCCAGTGTGGCTGATCCTGGCACCGCGCGATTACCTGTCGACCTTCCTGAAAATCGGCACCATCGTGGCCCTGGCCATCGGCATCCTGGTGACCATGCCCGAGCTGAAAATGCCGGCACTGACCCAGTTCATCGACGGCACCGGCCCGGTGTGGAAGGGCGGTCTGTTCCCGTTCCTGTTCATCACCATCGCCTGTGGCGCGGTGTCCGGTTTCCACGCGTTGATCGCTTCCGGCACCACACCGAAACTGCTCGCCAGTGAAGGCCATGCCCGTTACATCGGTTACGGCGGCATGCTGATGGAATCCTTCGTCGCCATCATGGCCATGGTCGCGGCTTCGGTGATCGATCCGGGCGTGTATTTCGCCATGAACAGTCCGGCCGCCGTGGTGGGCGCCGATGCCGTGAGCGTCGCGCAAACCGTCAGCAGCTGGGGCTTCACCATTACACCGGACGCCCTGCAAGCGGTCGCCAGGGACATCGGTGAAACGACGATCCTGGCCCGTGCCGGTGGTGCGCCGACCCTGGCGGTCGGTATCGCGCAGATCCTGCACCACGTCCTGCCGGGTGAAAACACCATGGCGTTCTGGTACCACTTCGCGATCCTGTTCGAAGCGCTGTTCATCCTGACGGCGGTCGACGCCGGTACCCGTGCCGGTCGCTTCATGCTCCAGGACTTGCTCGGGTCCTTCGTGCCGGCGCTGCGCCGTACGGAATCCTGGACCGCCAACCTGATCGCGACCGCCGGTTGTGTGGCGATGTGGGGTTACCTGCTGTATCAAGGCGTGATCGATCCGCTGGGTGGCATCAATACCCTGTGGCCACTGTTCGGCATCTCCAACCAGATGCTGGCCGGTATCGCGCTGATGCTCGGCACCGTCGTGCTGATCAAGATGAAACGCCAGCGTTACGTCTGGGTCACGCTGTTGCCTGCCGTGTGGTTGCTGATCTGCACCACCACCGCCGGCTTCATCAAGCTGTTCGACGCCAACCCGGCGATCGGTTTCCTGGCACTGGCCAAGAAGTACAGCGATGCGCTGGCCAACGGCCAGGTGCTGGCGCCGGCCAAGGACATCACACAGATGCAGCATGTGATCTTCAACGCCTACACCAACGCAACACTGACCGCGCTGTTCCTGTTCGTAGTGTTCAGCATCCTGTTCTTTGCGCTGAAGGTCGGTGTCGCGGCCTGGGGCACCAAGGAGCGTACGGATAAAGAAGCGCCATTCCAGGCATTGCCAGAGGCGTAAGCGAGGAGTGCGCCATGTTCAATGACTTGAGTCGCCTCGGTAAATACCTCGGGCAAGCCGCGCGCCTGATGGTCGGCATGCCCGACTACGACAACTACGTCGAGCACATGCAAACCAAACACCCGGACCAACCGGTGATGGACTACGAGGCGTTCTTCCGCGAACGCCAGGAAGCCCGTTACGGCAGCAAGGCTGGACCGAAGTGTTGTTGAGCAAATGAATAACCGGCCGGTCAGGCCGGGTGAATGAGAAGGTCAGCTAGACCAGAAAGCCCTGCAGGTTCACGCGTGCAGGGCTTTTTTCGTTTCGCTCGGCAGACATTGGCGCGCCGGTTCACCTTGAGCTGATCCGCCTTTTTCCGCCACGCCTGATGCTTCCCGGCGCAATCGGCTCACCTCTACAGTCAAGAGCGCTACGTTTAGGGAGATCAGGTCATGTACAGCTCACTGCAAAGACCGGGCAGCGCTCGGCAGTTTCACGATCGGATCTATGCCGGCGAGATCATTCGTATTGCCGAGTTGCCCGCCATGGCGGCACTGGTGGCATTGACCCGTGCATGGCTGGAAGACGCGCTGCATCCCTGGGCGCCGCCAGAGATTCACCGTTATCTGAGCCATGATGAACAAACGCTGCGTTTTGCCCAATGTCAGAACGCCTTTGCCCGCTCGAAAGAGGTTCGCGAGCATTGGCGGGCCGTGGTGGAAAGCCTGGGCCTGGCCCCCGATGCCCTGGCCTGTGACCGCCTGCACCTGCGTTTTCAACCTCACCGAGAACCCCGGCAATCGACGCCGCGCGCCCGCACCACCGCCACCATCGCCTTTCACCGCGATACCTGGGGCTCGAATCTCTATGCACAAACCAACTGGTGGGCGCCGATCTATCCGATCACGACAGGGCGGACCGTTGCCTTGTATCCGCACCTGTGGCAGCAAGCGCTGCGCAATTGCAGTGCGGATTTCGATATGCGCGCGATCCTTGAGCGCTCCCATCGTGACGGTCGTAATGCGGTGGATGCCGACGAGGCCATCCCGCATCTACTGGAGGCAATCGACCCGCAGCAGGGGGTGGCCGTGGATATCGCCCCGGGGAGCCTGATTGCCTTTTCCGGGGCGCATGCCCATGCCGGCGTGGGTAACAACACCGGATTGACGCGAATTTCGTTCGAAACCCGCTCCGTACTGATCGACGACGTGCTGGCCGGGTTGGGCGCACCGAACATTGACGGTCACGCGCCGTGGCGCACGCCCGGGTTGTTTCGCCGAATGAGCGATACCCGGCGCCTGAACGAAATCCTTGGTTGCGGGTTCATCGAACCCTATCGACGGCCGCAAAACCGCTAGTTATGGATAGCCGTTTGTCGGGCGTATCGGTATGCTTCATCGCACGCTGCGAATGCCCAAGACCAATAACCACAGTGATGCCATGAGCCAATCAGAATCGCGTGCGAATGTTTTAGCGCTGTATCCGGAGGACACCCGGGAAGCCGCGGCCTTGCTCAAGCGAGCCGTGCCCCTGATGGTCCGCCACAACATTGCGCCCAATCCTGTGCATTACGCGCTCTGGTACACCTATAGCAAGGGCCAGGACCCGGAGCTCAATCGTCACCTGGACCGGGTGCTCAGAGACTTCGACTACTTTCCGCCAGAATCCGCCACCAAGCTGTTTCGCGAGCACATCATCCGTGACGAACTGGACGATGTCCGCGCGGACCAGCATCAGGTCATCAGCCTGGTGGATGGCATGGAGCGGGATGTCTCGCGCAGCGTCAAGGGCAATCTGACTTTTCAGAGCCGTCTCGGCCAGTGCATGGAGATGCTCGATGAGCCGGTCAGCGCTCGTCTGCCGGACATCTTGAGCGAGCTGCAGCAGAGCACCCGGCTGATGCAGAGCCAGCAGGAACACTTCCTTGCCCAGTTGCAATCAGCGCAAAGCGAAATCAAAACCCTGCGGGACAAGCTCGAGCGTGCGCAGCGGGCCGCCACGCTGGATGGCCTGACCGAGCTGCTCAATCGGTCTGCGTTCACCCGCCAGCTGGAGCAAGCGCTGGTCAAAGCGTCGCAAAACGTGGCGCTGGTCATGCTGGATATCGATCATTTCAAGCAGTTCAACGATCAGTACGGTCATCCGCTGGGCGATCGGGTGCTTCAGCATGTGGGTCAGGTACTGCGCGACGCGCTGCCAGCCAACGCTTTCGCGGCGCGCTACGGCGGTGAGGAATTTTGTGTGGTGCTCGAACACTGCGCCGATCTTACCGTGGCCAACGCCTTCGCCGAACAACTGCGGTTGAAAGTCCAGTCGCTGCGGATCAAGGCGCGGGGCACCGACACCGTGCTGGACACGGTCACCGCGTCCTTTGGTGTCGCCTTCACTGAACCCGGCGACAACCTGGAAAGCTTGGTGACCCGCGCTGATGACGCGTTGTACCAGGCCAAGCGCAATGGCCGGAACCAGGTGCATACCTTGGAAAAAGACCCGGTAACCCCCTGAGTACCGGGCCTTCGTTGACACCTACTGACCGTCCACGCTGCGTGGCACTGCAAGGGCGTTGATGTCTCGCAGTGCCTCCGGTAGCAGCGCATCGGGAAAGCCCTGATACGACACCGGACGCAGGAAACGCTCAATGGACGTCATGCCCACCGAGGTGAAGCGGCTGTCCGATGATGCCGGAAACGGTCCCCCGTGGATGGTGGCGAAGGACACCTCCTGTGGGTGGGCAAACGCGTTGACGACAATGCGCCCGGTGCGACGCTCCAATATCGGCAGCAAGCGCCGGGCCAGTTCGATGTCCGTCTGCTCAAGGTGCATGGCAGCGCTGAGCTGACCGCGAAGCGAGCGGGCGACGGCGAGCATTTGCGCCGCGTCCCTGACCTTCACCAACAACGCCGCCGGCCCGAACACTTCGTGCGCCAGTGCCGTCTCGCTGAGAAAATGCGCGCCATCGACTTCCAGCAACGCAGAGTGGCCATCCAGATCCCCATGGGCGGGCTCCCCCTCGGCCGCCAGTCGGGCGCCGGCGCGTTGCAGGTCGTCGAGGCCGCGGATGTAAGACGCGTGAATGCCCGGCGTCAGCATCGGACGCGCACCTGCTTGGGCCGCGCGCTGGGCCATCGCGGCGCGCAATGCGTCAAATCCGGTGCCTTCGATGGCGATCAGGATCGCCGGTTTGAGGCAGGCCTGACCGACGTTGACCAACATGCGCTCGGCGAAACCATCACCGATCTGCGAACCACGCCCGGCCAGCGCGTGGGGCAGGACGAATGTGGGGTTGACGCTGGTCATCTCGGTAAACACCGGAATCGGTTCCGGGCGCTGTTGCGCACGACGGTACAGCGCCATGCCACCTTGTTCCGAGCCGGTGAAGGTCACCGCCTTGATCAACGGATGGTCGACCAGGGCTTCGCCAATCGCGTTGCCACTGCCGCGCACCATGGAGAACACACCTTCAGGCAGTCCGCTGTCCTGCACCGCCTGGCGGATGGCTCGGGCCTGAATTTCCGAGGCGCCCGGGTGGGCGTTGTGGGCCTTGACGATGACTGTTGCGCCAGAGGCCAATGCCGAAGCGGTGTCGCCACCGGCCACCGAGTAGCTGATAGGGAAGTTGCTCGCGCCAAAAATCGCTACCGGGCCGATGGCGATTTTCTGCAGTCGATGGTCCATGCGCGGGCGGGGTTGGCGATCAGGTTGCGCCGGGTCGATGGCCACTTGCAGGAAGCGCCCTTTGCGCACGACATCGGCGAACTGGCGGAACTGGGTGGCGGCTCTTGCGACTTCACCCTGCAGTTGCGCCTCGGGCAAACCGGTCTCCAGCGCTGCCCGTGCCGCGAGCGCTTTGCTGGCGGCATCGAGATGGTCGGCGATGCGTTCGAGGAACGCCGAGCGCTCGGCGAGCGAGGTATGGCTGTAGGCGTCAAAGGCCTCGTCGGCGAGGGTCGCGGCCCTGTCGACCTGCTCGACGCCGCCCAGGGCGAAATCCGGCTCGATGAGCTGGTTGGTCGCGGGGTTCAGCGCCTTCATGGTCCCTTCGGTGGCAGGGATTTCATGGGCGCCGATCAGCAGATTTCCGGTCAATTTCATCTTGTGCACCTTACTGCGCCAGCGTGGCGATGAGTTCGTCCGTCGTCACGATGGCGTGGGCGAACGTCGGGCCGTTGAGTTCATGGGCGGCGTGCATCATTTCCGGCTTGAATGCCGCAGTGGCGTCTCGCACCAGGGTGACGTGGTAGCCGAGTTCCTGAGCGTAACGGGCGGTGGCCTCAATGCAGGTATTGGCCAGCAGGCCGACGATGATCACGTGGGTGACACCCATTTGCTTCAAGCGGAAATCGAGGTCGGTGTTGGCGAAACCGCTCGATCCCCAGTGTTCGGAAACAACGATGTCACCGTCCTTTGGCGCGAAATCCGGGTGCCATTCACCGCCCCATTCCCCGCGTGCGAAGTGGTGCATGTGCTGGATCTTGCACTGGGAGGGGCTCGGGTGATCCCAGTTTTCGTAGTCGCCTTTTTCCCAGCGCCGGTGCGGTACGATGACCACCGGAATGTCGAGGGAGCGGACAGTACGATCGAGGGCGCGCAGGTTGTCGAGCAGGCCGACTTGCTCGGCGATCGGCTTGATCAAGGGGAAGACTTTGCCGCCCTCGGACAGAAAATCGTTGTAGGGGTCGACCAGCAGGTAAGCGGTCCGGCCAAGCGGGTAGGCAGCGTTCGACATGACGGTTCTCCAGGGAAGGGGTTGATCCGTGCCACGGGCTTGCCTTGGCATGTTGTAGATATGATAATCATAGTAAGTGTGAAAGAGGCAAGACCGTATGGCGATAAAAAAGAGTAGTCCTGAAACCCTGTGCCCGATTTCCCGGGCCGAATCGGTCGTCGGAGATCGCTGGACCGTGCTGGTGCTCAGGGAATTGTTCATGCGCAGTCATCGCTTCGATGAGATCCAGGCGCAGACAGGTGGCACTCCCCAGATGGTCGCCGCACGCCTGAAAAGCCTGGAAGCCGACGGGCTGGTCGAACGTCGTGCCTACAGCGAACGGCCGCTGCGTCACGAGTACCACCTCACTGAAAAGGGGCAGGCCTTTTACTCGGTGATTCTTGCCTTGCGTGCCTGGGGGGAAACCTGGTGCAAATCGCAAGAGGAGGGCCTGGCGGTCCGATACACCCACCAGACCTGCGGGCAACCCGCCGGGCTCGGGCCGCTTTGCGAACATTGCGGCCAGCTGTTGCGCCGTGAAGAACTGATCAGTGAGCCGAGTGCCGCTTATGCCCTGGAGCGACAGGCGCGGCGTGATGCGTTCAAGGGCAGTCGTGCCGCGGAGCCCTCAACGAAAGTCGATAAGCCTGACTGAGCCTGGTCACTGCGGGTGACTATTCGTTCAGGTAATAGTGACCATCACCGATCACAAGTTTTGTTGTTTGCCAAAAACAAGGAAAATCGCGCACATCCAAATGCTTCCCAGGAATTTGCGCGATGAAAATGTTGACCCGGCAAGCGCTCGTCGCATGCTTGCTGTTGTCCGGCTGTGCCTCGGCCCCGAACGCCCCGACGCTGACGTTGCAGACCAGGAAAGCTCCTGCGGATTATGCGCACTGCGTATTACCGAAACTGCAGAACGACTCGCTGCAAGCCACCGTATCGGAGACCCAGCGCAGCTACCGGATCGTCGTGTCCAGCAAAGTCGCCGCGGACGATGTACTCGAGGCCTACAAGGACAAGGCATCGAATGGCGGCAAGGTGTTTTTGTACGAGCGCGCGCTGCTGGCTTCGACTTTCGGTCCTTCCCCACTCGAACGTGCCGCGCAGGAATGCCTTTAAGCCAGGTGCCGGTCGTTCCGTTTCCATGACATCTGCGCGCTCGTGCGGGCGCGTCTGATGGACCTGAATTGATGCTATGGGTATTGCCTTAAACGTTCGCGGGCGATGAGCGGATCAACGAATGCGACCTGTTCGAACTGTAAGCGACAAGGCCTCGAACTTTACCCACCTTTCTTCTGTCGACCCATCACCTGCCAGATCAGTGCGCTCCAGCGTGAGGGCCATGACGGATCGGGCACAACTATAAAAAGGTGATCGTGATGAGTTGTCTTATTTGTGCCGGCATCGCACAGCGCATTCAGTGTCACGGCCCCTGGGAAGAGAGAGATTGCCCGGAGTGTGGCCGCTATCGCGTGTCCGATGAGCTCATCCTGACGCTGATGGAGCAGGGCCAGATTTTTGATGTCGGCAAAACCAGGGGCTGGCTTGATAGCCGGCGTGTGGGCGGTGCCGTTCCTTCCATCGAGATCCATGAAGCACTGCTGGTGCCTTGATGGAAGCAGGGGACAGATCCCTGGTGCCTGTCCCTCGGCGCAACTGCGTCGCAGTCACCTGGTTTGTTGTAGAACAATGAGACAACTGGCGGCCTCAGAAGAACGTGATCTCGTAGCCGAATCGCGATGCGGCACTGACAATGTGCTGGCCCATGATCCGACGCGCCGCTTCCGCATCCCGGTTGATGAATGCCTGCACGAGGTCTTCATGCTCGCCGCGCGCTGCATGGGGAATATTGCTGAACACCGGACCCCGCCGTGCAAAGGTCATGGAGATCAGCGCTCGCATCGGTTCGAGCACCGTGCGGATCATTGTCTCGAGATAGTCGTTGCCTGACGCGGCAGCCACCGCCCGATGGAAGTCGAGGTCAGCGTTGACCGTGTCCAGAGTCGGTTCCCCTTCGTACTGCATTCGCAGCACCGCCGCCTGAATCGTTTTCAGCGTGTGGGGCGTCATATGCGATGCCGCCAGCGCAGCGGCCTGGCTTTCCAGTACAGCCCGTACTTCGAACATGTTGCGCATCGTATTGTCACCGTCCAGCAACGGCGTGCTTTCACGCGGCGCCAAAGGCTCCGGCGACTGGGCGGCGGCCGAGACGAATACGCCCACGCCCTGGCGCGACTGGATCAGTCCCTGGGCTCGAAGCGTGGCGATGCCTTCGCGCACCACATTCCTGCTGACGCCGAAGTTTTGCGAGAGAAACTGTTCGGTCGGAAGGCGGTCGCCTGGCCGCAGTCGGCCGGAGGCAATCTCTTCACTCAACGAGCGGGCGATGTGCTCAGCCAGATGAGGGCGCCGCGCCACGGGTTGCACATTCATTTCACTCATGCGGATTCATTCCTCTCACTTGTCTACTTAATCTACATCAGAAGACTTGTTCCTGACAGTTGAAACTGAATTTCATTATCGACATAAAACAAAATAACCAATAAAACCAATAGGTTAAATGTCGTTTGGATATGGAGTGTTCAAAAAGCAGGTGTTGTTCAGTTGAAGGACAACAGAATGTCTTGTACGTTGTCCTCAACCTGGCACGGGCGAAATCCGAAAACACCGCGCCACCGTTGCAACCTGCTTGAGGCACCGTCTATGAAAATTGCCAGTATTGAAACCATTCCGCTGCGGATCCCCTTTACCACGGGAGGACGGTCGGCCGGCGGGGTATGGGGGCCGAAAGACCTTCAGATGGTCGATTCCCTCGTGGTCAAGATCACCACCGATGACGGTATCGTGGGCTGGGGCGAAACCTTCGGTTTTACCGCGATACCCGCCGTGAAAGTCGTGATCGACACTATTCTTGCGCCCGAACTGATCGGCAGTGATGCCACTCGGCGCGAGAAGTTGCAGGGCGATCTGCAGAAGAAATTTCACGTCTTCGGTCGCAGCGGTGCGTTCATCTATGGGCTTTCGGCGATTGACATCGCGCTGTGGGATATCGCGGGCAAGGCGGCCGGCAGGCCGATCTACCAGCTGCTTGGCGGCAGTGAGGCCACTTCGCTGGCGGCCTATGCAAGCCTGATCCGCTATGCCGACCCTGAACTCATCCGCATCAACGTACAGCGTGCGGTCAACAGCGGTTTCCGCCACCTCAAGTTGCACGAGGTGGATGTCGAGGTCATCCGCGCCGCGTGCGAAGCCGCAGGTCCCGACGTGGAAATCACCCTCGACGTCAACGCCCCCTGGACGGTGCGCGAAGCGCTCGACATGACCGAGAAACTTCGCCCGTTGAATCTGCGCTGGATCGAAGAGCCGGTGTGGCCGCCGGAAAACTATTCGGGGCTGGCGACGGTGCGCAAGCAAGGCGGCATCCCGGTTGCAGCCGGCGAAAACGCGTCGACGCTGATGGACTTCCAGCACCTGCTTGAAGCCGGCGCGGTCGATTTCGTTCAGCCCAGCCCGGCCAAAATGGGTGGCATCACCGAACTGCAAAAAGTCTATGCGCTGGCTAACGCCCACGGCGTCACCGTGATGGTCCACGCCTTTTATGACGGCCCCGGCCTGCTGGCCGCCGTGCATGGCAGTGCGGCCCTGGGCGGTGCGAAATCCTTGGTCGAATGGCGTTACTTCGATCTCGAAGCGCAGCTGTATGGCGACGCCATCATTCCGCGTAACGGCCGCATCGACGTACCGCAAGGGCCGGGGCTCGGCATCGAGCCAGACCAGGACGTCATCCGGGACTACCGCTTCAAACCCTGACCACCCAAGCCGCCCGGTCTTTGCCGGGTGATCGCGGCCGACGCAACAGCCGTCGGCCGCGATCAGCGATGGCGACATTCTTGATAAAAATAAATACGAGGATTGCGGACATGTTAGACAGGATCGTAGGGCCCATTCTGCCCGTCGCCTTTGTGATCGCGCTGGGCTATATCGCCGGCAAGCGCGGACGACTGACCCATTCGGACAGCCTGCTGATCAGCCGGCTGGTACTCGGCTGGATATTCCCGGCGCTGCTTTTTGTCGGGATGGCGAGCACGCCGCGTGAACAGCTCCTCGACTTCAAGTTCGTCGCGGCCACGTTCATCGGCATCATGGGCATGTACACGATAGCGCTGGCGATCGGCTGGTTCACCACTCGCAATCTCAAGGTTGCAACGCTCAAGGGCTTCGTCAACGGTTACCCGGACGCAGCTTTCATGGGCATCCCCATCCTCGCGACGATGTACGGCGCCGGCAGCATTTATTCGGTGCTCGTGCTGAACCTGGTCGCGAGTCTGGTGATGATCCCGCTGACGACCATGTTGCTCACCATCGCCGATGGAAAGGGCAGTGGTTCCCAGGCATTCGTGTCGAGCCTGTCGGGAGCGGTCCGCCGTCCGCTGATGTGGGCACCGGCCCTGGGCATTCTGATCTCGCTGCTGCAGGTCAAGATGCCACCGATTGCGGCGGAGTCCCTCACGCTTCTGGGCAAGGCGACGCCTGGCGTATCGCTGCTGTGCCTGGGTTTGATCATGTCGTCGGAGAAACTGAAAATGTCCGGTGAAGTGTGGGGCAACCTCGGGCTCAAGCTGTTCATTCACCCGGTGTTGATGTTCGCCGCCACGGTTTTGCTGGGCACGCACGGCCTTTACGCACAACAGATGATTCTGCTTTGTGCGCTTCCGTCGGCGACCATCCCGGCCATGTTCGCGAACCAGACCGGTGCTTATCAGAGTGAAGCCGCGACCTCCATTCTGGTCAGCACGGTGCTGTCGATCGTGACGTTTTCTGCGGCGATCTACCTGATCGATGGAGGGCTTGCCGCAGCCTGAGCATGCCCAACGGCTTGAACAGGTGTCGCCATCACATATCGCAGCCTGCAGGAACGGCCGCAGGCTGCGGTCTTTTATGAATCCACGGCTGTTCCCTGTCGATCGCTTCTTCGACGTGCGCGTAGAATGCGAGCGCCGTTGAGCACTAATGTGAGTTGTGACGGTCAATAAATCCCGCACGACCCTTCAGTGGTCATGCTGCTCGTAGCCGATCGGGTTCGTATCGGTATTTTGATCAAGGACAGTGAAAGCATGCTCGCCACCATGTAACCGCAACAATCTCCACCAGGTTCCGTGATACGGCACTCGCCGTACGCTTTCCCCGCCATTCCATTCAAAGAATCTAAAGCATGCACCTACGCAAAATTGCAGTTGGGCTGTCAGCCCTTGTTTTGCTCTCGACCGGGGCAGAAGCCCGCAGTCTGCTGGACTTCATCAAGCCGCCCGCCCAGCATCAGGAGCCGCAGTCCCGCTCCGGTTCGATCAGCCAGAGCGCGGCACTGGACCTCTACTCAAACAAACAGAAGCAACCGTCGTTCGATGGCTGCGCGGATCTGTTCCCGGCCTCCAGACCGATCAACCTGGCCTCCGTGCCTTCCACCATGAACCCCCTGGCCCTGTGTTCCGACAATTTCGCGGTGCTGTACTCACAAACCAGCAAGACGCCGCTGGTGGTCGTAGAGCGTCTGAATGCCGCGCAGCTTCAGGATGCAAAAGGGGAGGAACGCACTAACCAGTTCTACCCGGACCCTCGTATCCCCAAGGGGGGGCGGGCAGAATTGAGCGATTACCGCAGCCAGCATCCGGCCGTGGACCGCGGTCATCAATCCCCGGCTGCCGATGCACCGAGCCCCAATGCCATGGCCCAGTCCTTCGCGCTGTCGAACATGGTTCCGCAAGACCCGACCAATAACCGCAAGATCTGGAGCAAGGTCGAGTCCGACGTCAGGAAGTTTGCCAAACGGGCCGACGGCAATGTCTTTGTCTTCACCGGACCGCTGTTCGACGCTGGCCACGCGACGATTGGCGACAACAAGGTCTGGGTACCGACGCGCCTGTTCAAGCTGGTGTATGACGCATCGTCCAAGCGGGCCTGGGCTTACGTACTGCCCAACGCGGAAACCCGTATCGAGAGACCGATCGACTATGACGCTTTCGTGAAAAGCACCGGACTCAAGTTGCTGGGCAATCTGCCGGTCACGGGTTCAGTGGGGCGCAGTTGATGGCGTCGACTTGATGGGTAGCACCCCAAGGTTGCACGCAACCCAGGGGTGCTTCACATAGACCGGCATCACGTGTCGTCTGCCCACCGGGCGGGCGACTCTAGCGCTTGATCAGGGATATCTTCGTCCCTTCGATACTGATCCCGGCCATCAATCCTTGTTGGTCGAAGATAAACGCGTAGGCGTCGTCCTTCAGCGTCGAGCTGGACAGGTTCTTCGCAACCCCTTCATCGACCACCACAACCGTCGGCCCTACGCCGATTTCCCAGCCCTTGGTTTCAGTGATGTATTTCAAGGCTTTGTCGTTCATCAGGAAAACCACATAGCCATAGGATTGGGCGCCCGCCTGCAGCCCCCACGAACCGCTGACGGAGTTGTAGTAATCCTCGACTTTCGTGCCCTTCATTAATACTCCCTCACCATAGCTGCCGCCGAATACAAGGCCCGCCTTGATGATTTTCGGGAAGACAAGCACGGCTTTGGCTTTGTGCGAGAGGGTCTCGGATAGGGGATTGGTCTTGTAGAGCGTCTGTAATGCTTGTCGAGAGTCGGTATTCAGATCTTCGGCGGTGGCCGCTCCCGCAGTGTTCAGGAGGCTTGTCGATGCCAATGAGGCTGTCGCGAGGACCATCGACAGGAAGAAGCGCATTGATTGAGTCATTTGCGTACTCCGATAAGGGAGCAAGGGACGAGAGTGGCGATCAGCACCTGCCTCAGACAGGAACGGAACTCACTGAAAATATCCGGCGCACCCTAAAGTGTGTGAATCGCAAGCGTCGCTGTGGAGGCCGGAGGCCTTGATCAGTCGCGATGCCATCATTTGTTGTGACCACTGTGCGAGAGCCGGGTTCGCCGTTGACCGGCACTTTCGTTCGATGGCGGGCTTGGCTTTCAACCAGCGAAAGGGGAAAAGCGATTGGAAAGGTGTGCGTCACCATTTTTTAACAAAGTATGAACAACTGCTGTGATTTATTGGGAAGGTAGTTCGAGCTTTATTAACCCCCCCTGATCGACCCTGACCAGTGAGTTCCTGATTGAAACGCACAACGACTCCATCGCTGTCTGCAAAACGCTTGGTACTCCGAAGGATTGTGCGCTGCGCAGGCATCGCCATCGCTATTTTATTGGCCGGTGGCGGTTATTGGCTCTACACCCCGCCATCGCCCTTTGTTCCGTTGTCAGGTCTGGAGCCTTCCGCTGTGTCGATGATCGCGTTGGGCGATCAAGGCAGCGGAAACATGCAGCAGTGGCGGGTCGGGCAGGCCATGGAACAGGTTGCGGCCAGAGAAGGGCGCCTGGACATGGTGGTGCTGCTGGGCGACAACTTCTACGGCAAGGCATTGACCAGTACCCATGACCTGAGCTGGCAAATCAAATTCGAGCGGGTCTATTGGGGGCACTGGCTCAGTCACGTGCCGTTCTACGCGGTCCTGGGCAACCACGATTACCCGGTGTCGCAAAAGGTCGAAATCGAATACGGCCAACAACAAAAGGGGTCGGGCCGCTGGCAAATGCCGATGAACTTTTACACCAAGGATTTCGGTAACGTCGACGGGCGTCCGTTGGTGCGAATGGTGTTCCTCGATACGTCGGCGCCACGTGAAAGCCTGCAACAGCAAATCGACCTGATCGATCAGGCATTCCAGGCACCCGGCCCGGCTCCGGTGTGGCGCATTGCAGCATCCCATCACCCGGTGCGCAATGAGGGCGAACATGGTGAAGAGTCGGACTTGATCGCCCGGCTCCTGCCTGTGTTGCAACGCAATAAGGTTGATGTGTTCCTGTCCGGACACAATCACAATCAGCAGCTGCTGCTGCGTGCCGGGGAACCCGCGTGGGTCATCTCCGGTGCGGGCGGTCAGAAGCTCGACAACTTGAGTATCTCCCCGGAGCAAAGCACGTTCGCCGCATCACGGGCAGGTTTTGCCAAACTCGACTTTAACGCCGATCAGTTACGGCTGGCGTATTACAACGATCGAGGTGATCTGGAGTCCGACTATCGCTGGGCCAGAAACTGCCCGTGGATGGCCAAGGGGTGCTTGCTTCCCGACGTTGTTCCACAAAACATCGCCCAGTCGGAGCACTGACGGGCAGTTTCGCCATGTTGAAAGTCGGGGCACCCGACGCGCCCTGGCAGGATGAATCCGGCCAAGTCCTTGAAATGTGACGTCAGGCACGTGGGCCCTGTGTATCGCTGTGTATCCGAACGCGGCGTACGCAGACTGGCTTACAAATGCCCCTCGATACGGATACATCCGGGATACACGGTTGCAGTCAAATAGCCCTGCCTTAGCGAGAAAGCCAAACGCCCTCGCACCACGGCTTATCGCCTTCGTGGCAATGACCTTAGCGGCTTGGCCGCACACCGTACCCGGAGAACCACCATGTCCCGTATGTCGAACAAATCCCGCATTGGCCTGATCGCAGTTGCACTGGCCGGCAGCATGAACCTCGCTTCGTCCGCCTTTGCCGCAGACGCACTGCCACAAGGCTATCAACTCGCGTCGGCGGAAAAGACCAGTGAAGGCAAGTGTGGCGAAGGCAAGTGTGGTGCCAGCGAAACCGGCGCCAAGGCGACCAAGACCAGTGAAGGAAAATGCGGTGAAGGCAAGTGCGGCGATGCATCCTTCGCCCGTACCGACACCGATCACGATGGCCGCGTGTCGCTCAAGGAGCTGCTGACCGTTGCTCCCCAGGGTGGCGAAGAGTTCAAGGCGATGGACACCAACAACGACGGTTACCTCTCCGAGGCCGAGGTCTACAAGTACCGCACCAATCAGTACACCTCCAACGGCAAGAAAGTGCCGACCGAACTGTTCACCAAAATGAGCAAAGCCCAAGGCTGATGTCATCGCGCCGTTCCAACCTCCCCGGGGTCGCACCCAGGGAGGTTTTCTGGTTTTCAGGCTTGGTTTTTTGCAAGCGCTGACTTGCCGGCGAAGGCGTCAGCACCTGCAACATCAGTGCTGGCAGTGCCGAGGCCATCGCGAGCAAGCTCCCACAAAGGGCATTGGTCGAACCGGAAAAACGGGGCACAGCGAATCCCGTGTGAGCGTCCGGTCAGTCGAAGGCGTTGCGGTAAGCGAAAATGCCGGGCAGGCCGCCGGTCATCACAAATAGCAGGTTGCTTCCTGCCGGATAGTCGCCGGCGCGAACCGCCGCCAGCAGTCCGGCGAAGGCCTTGCCGCCGTAGACTGGGTCCGTAAGGAGGCCTTCGTGGGATGCCAGCAGCCGTACCGCGTCGAGCATGGCCTCGGTGGGGGCGCCATAGGCTTCGCCGCGCTGGCTGCCGTCAACGCTGACAGCGCTTTCGGCCAACGTGGCGCGGGGGTCAAGTAGTTGTAGGACCTGGCGGGTTTTTTCCAGGGTCGTGGCTGCCGCCTGGTCTTCGGTAGCGAGTACGGTATAGCCGGCGATTTGCGTTGATGAGTGGGCGAGGGTGACGCCGGCCAACAGGCCTGAATGGGTTCCGGCACTGCCATTGGGAACGATGATCCGGTCGAAATGCACACCGAGCGCATCGGCCTGGCGCAGGATCTCGGCCGCGCAGGCGGCGTAACCCAGACTGCCTCTGGGACTGGAGCCGCCCAGCGGCATCACGAAGGGTTTTTGACCTTCATGCCTGAGTTTTTCGACCCGTTCGGCGGCATAACCATCAGGAACGACGCCAAGGGGAAGCCGATGGATCTTCGCGCCGAAAAGGGCGTCCAGCACAACGTTGCCGTTGTGACGAAAGTCATCGTCGGTGCGCACGGCGGACGGGGTCAGAATCAGTTCGCAGGCCAGGCCCTGGCGAGCCGCGACAGCGGCGGTCAACCGTGCGTGATTGGACTGGAAACCGCCCCAGGTCACGAGTGTGTCGGCACCTTGCGCCAAGGCTTCGCCGAGTAAAAACTCCAGTTTACGCAGCTTGTTTCCGCCACCGCCGAGACCTGTCAGGTCATCTCGTTTGACGTAGAGATTGCAGCCGTTCATCTCGGGCAACTGGCTCAATCGGGACAGTTTCTGAATCGGTGTCGGGCCTTCGAGCAGCGTTGCCCGCGGGTAGGCGGCGAGCGAGGTTTCGAGGTGACTCAAGTCATGGGGCATGCCGGTGTGCTCGTGAGGTAGAGGATGGAGTGGGTCTGTCACTCTATTAAGCGTCATCACGAAAGATAACTGCATCATGGGGAATTACAGTTGATACACCATGTAATGAGCGCTGGAGCCCACGCCTGCTCTGCATATCACTCATACAGATTGCTCCGATCAAATTAATTCGTTTTTTAAGATGCATTCTCCCGCGTAGTGTCCGCCTGAATCCGTTTCTTCAATCCGAGCACACTACCGGAGCCCCCATGAGTTATGCCGATCGCAATCTTTTATATTGGCGCCGCAACCTGGCCGTCTGCGTGTTCGGTTCCTTCACCACGCTGGTGAGCCTGAGCATGTTGCTGCCGTTTTTGCCGCTCTACGTGCAGCAGTTGGGCGTCACTTCGCAGGCGGCGGTGGTCCAATGGTCGGCCGTGGCATTCGGGGCGACATTTTTCGGCACGGCGCTGACAGCGCCGATATGGGGGCGTCTGGCCGACCGTTATGGGCGCAAGCCGATGTTGGTTCGAGCGGCCATTGGCATGGCTGTTGTGATGTCGATGATCGGGCTGGCGCGGGACGTGACTGATCTGGTGGTGCTGCGCCTGATCGCGGGTCTGATCGGCGGCTACGCTTCGGCCTCCATCGTGATGATCGGTTCCCAGGTGCCGAAGGAAAAGGCCGGTTGGGCTTTGGGTGTGCTGTCGACGGGGGCGTTGTCCGGCAATTTGATCGGGCCGTTGGTGGGAGGGTTCTTGCCGGAGTTCGTCGGTATCCGCGGCACGTTCTTCGTCGGTGGCGCCATGATCGCGGTGGCTGCCATCACCACGATCCTGCTCATTCGTGAGGATTTCGATCGCGCCTCGGACGGGGCGCGCCGCCACAGAGGCGCGCGGATTGAGCGCGGGAGTTCACGTTGGCCGGTCATCGCCGCGTTATTGTCGACCGCGATGATGGTGTTGCTGGCCAACATGTCGATCGAACCGATCATCACGGTTTACATCGGCCACCTGGGTGTCGCACTGGATGACCAGGCGCGCATCGCCGGCGTGATCATGGCCTGTTCCGCTCTGGGCAGCATCTTGACCGCCGCACGGCTGGGGGCGCTGGCGGACCGCGTCGGCAGCTGGAACGTCATCATCGGCTGTTTGCTGTTGACGGGTGCGGTCATGGTGCCCCAGGCGTTTGTCACCCAATGGTGGCAACTGGCGATTCTGCGCGGGCTCATGGGCATGACCATTGCCGGACTGCTGCCGGCCATCGCCAAGTTGATCCGCCATTCAGTGGAGGAGCACAACACCGGCAAAGTCCTCGGCTATCTGCAATCGGCGCAATTTTCGGGGCAGGTGATCGGGCCTTTGATCGGTGGCCAGGTCGGTGCGCACTTTGGATTGCACCCGGTGTTCCTGGTGACGGGCGCGCTGCTGGTGTTCTGTGCCGGAATCAATGGTTGGGTGAAATATCGTTTTCAATCGGAGGTATTGAAGTTCACCAAAAACGATCACCAGATTCATAATTGATCATTTTACATGATCATATGCCGGGCATAGGTTGAGGGTGCAAATACACCGCAGCCGGTGGCGGATCGAGTCTTCGAATCTGAGGCTGTGGAACAACAATAACGCAACCACTGCTCCACGGAGTCAACGTGAACCATGCATCTGAATCAGCCAGAATCCGCAACCACCCCCGCTACAAGGATTTGGTCTCAAGGCAG
The DNA here is from genome assembly GCF_900105115.1 of Pseudomonas mohnii. Taxonomy (NCBI): domain Bacteria; kingdom Pseudomonadati; phylum Pseudomonadota; class Gammaproteobacteria; order Pseudomonadales; family Pseudomonadaceae; genus Pseudomonas; species Pseudomonas mohnii. The sequence goes on along the minus strand of NZ_FNRV01000001.1, from coordinate 670,769 downwards.
CGACGGTTCGTCGCTTGCCTGACCGCCGCCACCCTTGTTCCGTACTTCACGTTCATCCTCGTCGCCGCGTTCGCGCCCAACCTTCTGGCGACCAAGCTTTCGGCAACCAGCATCATCAACATCGGTTGGCCGCTGGGCCTGGTGTTCATCATCGGGGCCTGGTTGTTCACCGGGCTCTACATCCTTCGGGCCAATGGCGAGTTCGATGAACTGACCGCAGAAATCTGCGCGGGGGTGATCGTATGAAACGCCTTCTGCGCAACCTCGTCCTGCCTGTCCTGCTCGGCGCATTCGCGGCTCGCGCCATGGCCGCCGATGCCTTGCAGAACGTCGAAAAACAACCGATCAACATCACCGCGATCAGCATGTTCCTGGTCTTCGTCGTGACGACCCTGGGCATCACCTACTGGGCCGCTTCCAAAACCAAATCGATGGATGATTTCTACAACGCCGGCGGGGGCATCACCGGGTTTCAGAATGGCCTGGCGCTGGCGGGTGACTACATGTCGGCTGCTGCGTTGCTGGGTGTCACCAGCATGATCTTCTTCAACGGCTTCGATGGGGTGCTGTACTCCATCAGCTTCTTTGTGGCCTGGCCGTTGCTGTTGTTTCTGTTTGCCGAGCGCATCCGCAATCTGGGGCGCATCACCCTCTCGGACATCGCCTCGTTCCGGCTCGATCAGAACCGCATTCGCACCATGACAGCCTTTGGTTCGTTGACGGTGGTGTGCTTCTATCTGGTGGTGCAGATGGTCGGGGCAGGGCAGTTGATCCAGCTGTTGTTCGGCTTGCCTTACCACTACGCAGTCATCGCGGTGGGCCTGTTGATGGCGGTCTATGTCACCTTTGGCGGCATGGTCGCGACCACCTGGGTGCAGATCATCAAGGCCGGTTTGCTGCTATTGGGCGGCACCTTGCTGGCGTTTCTGGCGTTGAGCAAGTTCGGCTTTTCCTTTGACGTGCTGTTCGAGAAAGCGGTGGCCGCGCACCACGACGGCGAGCGGATTCTGCTGCCGAGCAAACTGGTGGCCGACCCGCTGTCGCTGATCTCACTGTCGTTGGGCCTGGTCTTCGGCACGGCGGGGCTGCCACACATCCTCATGCGTTTCTTCACCGTTCCGGACGCCAGGCAGGCGCGCAAGTCGGTATTCGTCGCCACGGGCTTCATCGGTTTCTTCTACCTGATCGTGGCCGTGCTGGGCCTGGCCGCCATCGTCATCGTCGGCCAGGACCCGGCCTTCTACGAGTCGGGGATTGTCGGCGGCAAGCTGATCGGCGGCGGCAACATGCCGGTGATGCACCTGGCCAAGGCCGTGGGCGGGGATCTGCTGCTCGGTTTCATCTCCGCCGTCGCCTTCGCGACGATTCTGGCGGTGGTGTCCGGATTGACCATGGCTGGCACCTCGGCGATTTCCCATGACCTTTATGTGATGGTCATCAAAAAGGGGCGAGCCGATGCCAGGGACGAACGTCGTGTGTCGCGCATCGCTTCGGTGGGTATCGGTATCGTCGCCGTGGTGCTGGGGATTCTGTTCAAGGATCAGAACATCGCCTTTCTGGTGGCGTTGACCTTTGGCGTGGCGGCTTCAGTCAACTTTCCGATCCTCGTGCTCTCGATGTACTGGAAAGGGCTCACCACCCGCGGCGCATTGATCGGCGGTGTCTGCGGGCTGTTGAGCGCGGTTGGCCTGGTGATTCTCTCGCCCGCCGTGTGGGTCAAGGTGCTGGGCAATCCCGAGGCGATTTTCCCGTATGACTACCCGGCAATCATCTCGATGAACGTGGCGTTCTTCTTCACCTGGCTCGGTTCGGTCACCGACCGCAGTCATGGCGCAGGGCTTGAGCGCGAGCGTTTCGACGATCAACTGATCCGTGCCCGGACCGGGCTCGGTGCCGCGCAGGCGGTCAGCCACTGACGCGTTTTCGCCCAACCCATACCTTTGCTGTTTTGCGCATTTTGCAAACGGAGTCAGCCATGCAACTTAAAGACAATGGCCTGAGATTTTCCCCTGTCACCGTCGCCCTGCACTGGGTCGTCGCATTCGCGCTATTGGGGATTTTCGGCCTTCAGCTGGCCATCGGTCACGCCTCCGGCGAGGCACTGCGGACGGAACTCGGCCGGGTGCAAAACCTGTTGGGCCTGATCTTGTTTCTGGTATCGATCTACCGCTTCTGGGCCCGGATCACCGCTTACCATCCACTGCCCGTGGGCACGCCCAATCCCATCGAAGTGATTATCAGCCGCTCGGTGGCGGTGGCACTCGCCCTGGCCATGGTGCTGCTGCCGGTGGCCGTGTGGGCTTCACGGGCCGCTGCCGGCGAAGGGGTGGAACTGCCGGGCGGATGGTCGATTCCGACAGTGCTGCCGGTCAACGCGGTGTTGAAGGAAGTCGTCGACGTGCTGTTCAACATCGGTGCTTCGGCCTTCCTCGCCGGCCTTGCCTTGCATGTGTTCGGCGCGGTGAAGAATCACTTTCTCCTGAAGAACGACACGCTCAAGCGGATGCTTGGAAAACATGTGGAGCTGTGAGTCATGAACGAAGCCAGATTCGATTTTGCCGGTAACGCCATTACCCGGCTCTGCGGCGTGAAGTACCCGATTTTCCTCGGTGGGATGGCTGCGATTTCCGGCCCGCCACTGGTCGCTGCGGTGGCCAATGCCGGGGGCATGGGGGTGATTGGCGGCTTGCGCTTGCCGCCGTTGGCCTTGCGCCGCTGGATTCAGGAAACCCGCGCGCTCACCGATCAGCCCTTTGGCGTCAATCTGGTTCCGCAGTTCGGCGGGCCGGACGTGTTTGAAGCGCAGTTTCAGGTGATCCTCAAAGAGAAGCCCAAACTGCTGTCGCTGTTCTACGCCGAAAAGTATGCCGCCGACATGATTGCCCGGGCCAAAGACGCCGGACTGGTGGTCATGGTGCAAGCGGGGTCGGTGGAGCTGGCCCGCCTTGCCATCGCCCAGGGCGCGGACATTATCGCGGCCCAGGGCAGTGAGAGTGGTGGGCACTTGAATCGCGGCACGATTGGCATCATGCCGTTGTTGACGTCGATCCTGGCGGTCTCGGAGGGGCGACCGGTGTTGGCCGCCGGCGGTATCGTTAATGGCGAAGACGTCCGCGCGCTGATGTCGCTCGGCGCGGCAGGGGTATTGGTGGGCACGGCGTTTATCGCCACCGATGAGTCAAACGCCCATCCGCTGTACAAGCAGAAAATCGTCGAGGCGACGACCGATGACACCGAGTACCGCACCGGCTACTCGTTCGGCTGGACCTGGGGCACACCTCACCGGGTGATCCCCAACCGGGACAAATGGAACCTGCTGCGGCTCATCGGCGGCGGGGCCCGCGCCATCGACAAACCGCGCATGGCGAAAAAGCTGTCGCTGTACGCGGGGCAGGGCGTGGGCAAGATCCACGGTATCGTCCCCGCCGCCGAGCGCGTGGCGGAGCTGGCGCGCGGGTTGCCGGGGATGACCAGCCCAGTTCAGCCCTGGTCATGGGTCGAACCGGAAATGCGGTTACGTAGCCAATCTGTGTAGGCGCTGGCTTGCCAGCAAAGGTCGTTAACGATCATGTGTGTCGGCTGAATAAACGCGGCGCTCTTGAGGCCATCGCGAGCAGGCTCGCTTGTATGTTTAGACTTGAAGGGGTGGGTGGGACTAAAGCTCGTCATCTGACTCTAGCCAGTACAGACCGTGGGAGACATCGTCCCACCCCTTCACCTAATGCGCCGATAAGGAATGCATCGGCTCGGACCGACGATAGCGACAAGCCAGCGCAACGGTGAACCCCGACAAGTTTCTAAACCCTAGCTCGGAGGGTGGGCCATGACAATCCTTGATTCGCAGGTGGTCGTTGGTGTGGATGTGGCGAAGGATGAGATCGTTGTCTATCGATGCGACGAAGAGAGCACTTTGATCGTCGCCAATGAACGATCAGCACTGAAAAAGTGGCTTAAGTTATTGCCAGACAACTGTGCACTGGCGCTTGAAGCGACCAACACCTACCACCTCGACACGACGGAAATCGCTCATGAACTGGGTCATGACGTTTACGTCATTGATGGCAGCCGCCTTAATAAATACCGCGATGGGATAGGTGTCCGGGCAAAAACAGATGCTCTGGACGCGGTCTTGCTGGCGCGTTATTTGGGCAAGGAGTCCGACAAGCTCAGGGTCTGGAGTCCGCCTCCCAAGGCTTACACGCAGCTCAAAAGCTTGCTGCGACGCCGGGCTGAGCTTGTTCGACATCGGGTGGCAATCAAGCAAAGTTGGAGGGACGAACCCTTGCTCGAAGAGGCGCTGGGTGAATACCTGCGCTGTGTAGAGCAGATTGAAAAAGGCATTCAGAAGGCGCTGAAGAACATCGTTAGCGAAGCGGGTATGGACGCTCAGGTAAAACGCTGCCAAGCCGTTGAAGGCATAGGCGTCCTGACGGCCACAGCGGCGGTAACAGCTTTCATGCGCGGAGAGTTTTCCGACAGCGATGGCTTCATCGCCTTCCTGGGAATGGATCCGCGAGTGAGACAATCAGGCAAGAAAGATCAGAGACGCTACTTGTCCAAACGGGGCGATTCGGAGTTCCGGCGCTTATTTCACAACAGCGCAATGGCTGCCAGCCGCTCACCAACCTGGAGACCGTTCTATCAGCGTTACCTGGACCGAGGCCTCAAAGGTACCCAGGCCTTGGTGATTCTGGCTCGCAAACTGGCCAGAGTGGTGTTTGCCTTGATGAAAAACCAAAGTGAGTACCAACCAAATTCTATGTTTGGGGGTTCCCCCCAAACATAGAATCTCCCACATTGATTATTGGTCGAGCCGGAAATCCGGATCACACCTGATCCTGTGTAGGCGCTGGCGTGTCGGGTCGCCGCATCGCAGCGATGGTCGTTAACGATGATGCGTGTGAGCTGGATAAACGCGGCGTACTTGAGGCCATCGCGAGCAGGCTCGCTCCTGCAGGGGTTATTTGTCGACGCTGCAATACAGGGGTGATTTACACCGCAGCCGGGCGGGCTATCTGCTGTTGTGCCAGGCCGATGAAGGCGCTCATGGCCGAGGTGATCATCGAGTCGTTGCGGCGGATGAACACGGTGGACACATGGGCGAACTCTGGCGGCAGTGTGTGGCATCGAATCCCATGCCGCACGCTGCAACTTTCCGCGATGGCCTTGGGCAGAAGGGTCACGCCCATGCCGGCGGCAACGCACGAGAGGATGCCGTCGAGGGTGCCCAGTTCCATGATCTGGTTGGGCACCAGCCCGACCTGATAGAACCAGTTTTCCAGGGTCGAGCGATAGAAGCAGCCGGTGCGGAACACCAGCACCGTTTGCTGGGGCATTTTCTCGATCAGCGCGGGTAGCGTTTCGAAGTGATGACTGCTGACCAGCACCAGTTCTTCGGAAAACACTTCCTCCTGGGACAACGCTGAATTCTGGTGGAAGCCACCGACGAAGGCGCCGTCGAGACGATGGGCTTCAATCGCCTTGATCAGCTCCACCGTCGTGCCAGTCAGCAGCGACAGCTGGACGTCGGGATATTGCTCGCGGTACTTGGTCAGCACTTGCGGCAAGCGGATGGCGGCAGTGGTTTCCATCGAGCCCAAACGCAGCAGGCCGGTCGGGCTACCGGTGTCCATCAGTGCGCTGCGACTTTCATCGGTCAGTTGCAGGATGCGCCGCGCGTAGCCGAGAAACGTCTCACCCGCCGAGGTCAGTACGACCCCGGACTTCTTGCGGATGAACAGTTCCCGGTTCAGTTCGGCCTCCAGCTCTTTCACGCGCATGGTGACGTTGGATTGCACCGTATTCACCTGCATTGCAGCGGCGGTGAAGCTGCCCAGCTCAGCCACGGCGCAAAAAATCTTCAGTTGGCGCATTTCCATGAACGTCTCCATGCATCATAAAAAGTGATTGAGGACATGCTTATCGATCACTTTACGGCCTTTAACGACGATTAGTAAAGTGATCGAAACCGACTGATGAGCGTAGTTCGACCATGACAACGACTTCGAAAATCGACCGCATTTTTGCCGGAGGGCTGGAGGTGTTGCAGCCCGAAGGTCAGCGCACCGGCATGTTCAAACGCCGAATCACGGGCTCGGCCCGCGTGGAGCTGCACGGCATTGTCGGCGACCAGCACGGCGACACGAGGGTGCACGGCGGCCCGGAAAAAGCGCTGCATCACTATGCCGCGCAACATTATGGGCGGCTGGCGCAAGCCTTTACCCACAGCGCCGGGCAACTGGTGGCGGGTAGCCTGGGCGAGAATATTTCGGCCCGCGGACTGTCCGAATGCAGCGTGCACATTGGCGATGTATTCCGGATTGGCAGCAGCGTGGTGCAGGTGTCCCAGCCGCGTAGTCCGTGCTGGAAGATCAATCACCGTTTCGATGCCGAGCACATGTCGATGTTTGTTGCCAAGGAGCGAATCACTGGTTGGTATTACCGGGTTCTCCAGCCGGGTTTCATTGAAGTGGGGGACCGGTTCGAACGGCTGGAAAGGCACACCGAACGTTTTTCCATCGACCAGTTCTGGCGGGTGCAGTTGTCGCATCGGCCGGTGATCGACGATCTGCTGGCTTTGGCGGCAGCCCCTGGCCTGGCGGACGACTGGAAGCGGCGCCTGACACAACGGGCGAACTGGTTGCAAAAAAGCTCTCACAATTAGTGATCCATAAGATCATTAATCATCATTTTACATGATTCATTGGCGGGCCTACCTTGGCCCTGCCAGACACGCAGACAACCCGCCTGGCACCTGACAACAACAAGAGATGGCTCTTATCCATCACCAGGGGACACCCGCCATGAGCAACCAGCCAGCAGAGATCGCCCACTACATTCACGGCCGCACGACGCCAGGTCATTCCGGTCGCACCCAGTACGTCACCAATCCAGCCACCGGTTCGGTCATCGGCAAGGTGGCCTTGGCCAATGTCTCGGAAGTCGACGCGGCGGTGCAGTCGGCAGCGGCTGCATTCCCGGCCTGGTCGGCAACGCCTGCGCTGCGCCGCGCCCGCATCCTGTTCAAGTTCCTGGCCTTGCTCAACGAACACCGCGACACCCTGGCGCGGATGATTACCCGCGAGCACGGTAAAGTCTTCACCGACGCCCAGGGCGAAGTGACGCGTGGTATCGAAGTGGTCGAATTTGCCTGCGGCATCCCGCAGTTGCTCAAGGGTGACTACACCGAGCAGGTCTCGACCAACATCGACAACTGGACCATGCGCCAGGCCTTGGGTGTGGTCGCCGGCATCACCCCGTTCAACTTCCCGGTGATGGTGCCGATGTGGATGTTCCCGGTGGCTATCGCCTGCGGCAACACCTTTGTGCTCAAGCCGAGTCCGATCGACCCTTCGCCCTCGCTGCTGATCGCCGAGCTGTTCAAGGAGGCCGGGTTGCCCGATGGCGTGTTCAACGTGGTGCAGGGCGATAAAGACGCGGTCGATGCGCTACTCGATCATCCGGATGTGAAGGCCGTGAGCTTTGTCGGATCGACGCCGATCGCCAACCACATCTACGAGACCGGTGCCCGCCACGGCAAGCGCGTACAGGCGCTGGGCGGGGCAAAGAACCACATGGTGGTGATGCCCGATGCCGATATCGACCAAGTGGTCGACGCACTGATGGGCGCGGCTTTCGGCTCTGCGGGCGAGCGTTGCATGGCGATTTCGGTGGCGGTGTTCGTCGGTGACGTTGCGGACAAGGTCATGCCGAAACTGGTGGAACGTACCCGCACGCTGAAGATCCTCGAAGGCACGAACCTCGCGGCCGAGATGGGCCCGATTGTCTCGAAGGCGGCGCTCCAGCGCATTACCGGATACATCGAGCAAGGTATCGAGGAAGGGGCCGAGTTGCTGGTCGACGGTCGTGGCTTTGACGGTGCCCTGGCCGGAGAGAATTGCGCCGAAGGGTTCTGGCTCGGCGGCACGGTGTTCGACCATGTCACCGCCGACATGAAGATCTATCAGGAAGAGATCTTCGGCCCGGTGCTGGCCTGCATGCGCGTCAAGGACTTTGCCGAAGCGATCGATCTGGTCAATGCCCACGAATTCGGCAACGGCACCGCGTGCTACACCCGTGACGGCCACATCGCCCGGGAATTCGCCAGCCGCATTCAGGTGGGCATGGTCGGCATCAATGTGCCGATCCCGGTCCCCATGGCCTGGCACGGTTTCGGCGGCTGGAAGCGCTCGCTGTTCGGTGATACCCATGCCTACGGCGAAGAGGGCGTGCGCTTCTACACCAAGCAGAAATCGATCATGCAGCGCTGGCCGAACAGCATCGCCAAGGGCGCCGAGTTCGCCATGCCAACCTCCAAGTAAGGATTGACGTTTTTGGGTTGGAGGGCGTGTAGGCGCGGGCTTGCACGCCGTCCGTTGTCCCGGGGGGGCGAACTCCTCGCTCCCGGTTTTTTCCAAGGTGTGCTTTATGTCCAATCCACTGTTGTCCCTGTTGAACATCGAACTGCCCATCATCCAGTCGCCCATGGTGGGTGTCTCCACGCCCAGGCTCGCGGCGGCGGTATCGAATGCGGGCGGGCTCGGCTCCATCGGTATCGGAGCGAGCAGCGTCGAGCAGGCACGCGTCATGTTGCGGGAAACGGCTGCACTGACGGATAAGCCCTTTAATGTGAACCTGTTCTGCCATCGGCCTGCCGTGCATGATCCTGTTCGGGAGTCGCAGTGGCTGGATGTTCTTGCCCCTTTTTTTAGCGAATTCGATGCGCCCCCACCGACGGCGCTACGTGAGATCTACACCTCGTTCGTCGAAGACCCGGACATGCTGCACATGCTGCAGGAAGAAAAACCGGCGGTGGTCAGCTTCCATTTCGGCTTGCCGTCGCAACCGGCCATCGACGCACTCAAGGGCGCCGGCATCGTCCTGCTGTGTTCCGTGACCAGTCTGGCCGAAGCGCGGATGGCGGAGGGGGCAGGGGTAGATGTATTAGTGGCGCAAGGATACGAGGCGGGTGGCCATCGCGGGGTTTTCGACCCACGGCAGGACAGTGAAATGGGCACTTTCGCCCTGGTGCGGGTGCTGAGTGCGGGCTGCCGACTGCCGATCATTGCTGCCGGCGGCATCATGGACGGTGCCGGCATCAATGCGGTCATGCAGCTGGGGGCGAGCGCCGCACAGCTGGGAACGGCATTTATTCTTTGTCCTGAATCCTGCGCCAATGGTGCCTATCGGGAGGCATTGAAAGGTCCGCGAGCGCATCAGACGCAAGTCACCCGCGTCATTTCGGGCCGTCCTGCACGGGGCATGGTCAATCGCAATTTCACCTCACTGGAGGCAGGGGCCGTGGCGCTGCCGGACTATCCGTTCACCTACGACGCCAACAAGGCACTCAATGCGGCGGCAAACGCCAAGGGTAAGACGGACTTCGCCGTGCAATGGGCCGGACAGGGCGCACCACTGGCCCGGGAAATGCCCGCTGCGGCATTGGTGAAATGGCTGGCGGCGCCAGTGCAGTCCTGAAGGGATGGTTTGAGCGTGTCCGGCCTGGTCTGCGACGCGGTTAGCGGTCGAATCGACACCCTGGAGCCTGCCGATCCGTTGAGCGCCGAGTCGAAAGCCAAAAGCCCTGAATAATCAGGGCTTTTTTCGTATCACTACTGATGGAGGAAATGAACGAAAGGCCAGTTCGAACCCTTTAACTGGCCAGTGCGCTGATGGCTCATTTGCTGCGTGCGGCCGCTCGGTTCTGTGCAGCGTATTTCGCAAGGTTGTTGGATTCTTCTTCAAGATACAAATCCGCCGGACTCGGCCCTCTTGCCGCAATCAGTTCTATATCCGCGGATACCGCGATAAAGCGTCTGCCGGCCTGGGCGTTCGGGGATGAGTCAGCGGTTAGGGCGTTTCGTTTTGCGCCTGACATGGTGACGTCCTTGTATTTGTTTAAAAGTCATCAATACCGGCACGCGGCCACTATTTCAATCCTTTCATTTGGCTTAACTGAGACAATTTATGACAAGAAAGGAACCAGTTGAAAGACAATCACAGGCTGGCCGCAGGGCCGATAGCATCAGGCTTTCACCGACCAGCGCACCCGAGCAAGGTTCGAGGCTCATCGCCTTGATTCGGCCACCAGGAGCAATGACTGCGGAACAGGACTTTGCGGGTGTTGCGGCTCCTGCAGATTGACCAGTTGAAACCCGGCCATGTCCAGCGCATTGAGCCAACTGCTTAAGGTCCGGAAGTACCACGGCATGGGTTGCCACTGGCCCTTGAACCCGTCGAAGCGCTCTTCGCGCCAACCATCCTGATAGTCGCCTGCCGCCGCCGTCCAGGGATGCAGCGTCTGGATCACTAGCGCCCCGCCAGGGACGAGCAGGGCATTCATTGCGGCGAGCAAAGGAATGATGTCCTGATGGAGCAAGGCGAAGTTGGCGCAGATCAGATCGTAGTGACTGCCGATGTTCACCGTCGTTTCTGCCAACTCTTCATAGGTTGCCAGATGTACCGGTGAAGAGCCGGCCGCCCGCGTTGCCTCGACCAGCGTCGCATCGCCATCCACACCGACCGCGTTGATCGCCCGTTTTTCCAGTTCACGCAACAACCAGCCCTCACCGCAGCCCAGGTCGAGCACGCGTTCGGGTTGGCGCCCCAGCACCGCGAGCAGGATGGCCTGGTCGGTGACAGTCAGGCGGCTTTCAATGGCGCCGGTGCGGATCGCTTCGATCCAGGCCTGGGCGTTGCGGTTCCAGCTTTGCAGGAGAGTGGATGGCGGGGCGGGCATTTTGTCGTCCGATGTGGGTGGTCGGGATGGCGGCCAAACCGCCGTGCGTCGGGTTTGATGAACCTCACCTTGTTTCTGACTTCCACCGTCACACGGCGTTCGGTGGTGTCACTCTGCACGAGGGCCACAATGCTCAGGCGCTCGCCAGTTGGCATTCCTTATTTATCTGTTGCCTTCTAGCAACCCATTGAGGCCTTTGGCATCCGGTTCACAACCAGTAGCGGTTTACCGCGCCATGGGGGCCTTGCACAGGGTCCTGGCCGGGAAAGGGTAGCTTGTCGATATTCGCCAACTGCGCAGGATTCGGCGCTTCGCGACAGATGTCAGCGTGCTGGCCCGGTGGGTACGCTCCAACCACCAGAAAATCATCGCTCGATTCGATGTTGCAGTGGCCGGTGCCGGCGGGTAACAGCAACACATCGCCGTCGCTGACTTCCAGCACCCGCCCGTCCGGGCCGCCAAGCATCAGGCGAGCGTAACCTCTGGCGATACCCAGCACTTCATGGCCCTGGGTGTGATAGTGATGATAGTCGTAAACCCCGTCACGCCATTGCGGCGGCCAGCCATGGGCGCTGAAGATTTGTTCGAACAAAGCCGCCGGATCTTTGCCTTTGGCGGCAATGGCCTTGATGTAAATCAGCACCCGCAGGCGAGGGTTGTTCGGAACCCAACCGTTGCGTTCGAGCAACAGGGTTTGCAAGGGGGCGTCGACAGCTTCTGACCTGATCATTCGAGATCCTCCGCGACCTGCCAGGCCGCTGATTAAAGTCACCGCTAAGGAGTGACATCGGACGGTCTTCAATCGTTCAAGATTTAAGCAGCCAACCCCAAAAACCGGACAGGCAGTCGCCACGATTTGCGATGATCTCGTGAGACCGGGCCAATGGACTTGTTGCCGCTGGGGATCTGCGCACGACTGGACTGCAGCTGTTCGCCGATCACCGCTCTCGACCGTTCACACTCATACCTGATCCATCGCCTCAACCACCCCCTCATCCTCACCCAGAAACCCACCGCTTTGATGCTGCCACAGTCGTGCATAGGTGCCGTTTCTTCCCAGCAGTTCAGCGTGGGTGCCTTGTTCGATGATGTGCCCCTCGTCCATGACAATGAGCCGATCCATGGCGGCGATCGTTGACAATCGGTGGGCGATCGCGATGACGGTCTTGCCCTTCATCATTTCATCGAGGCTTTCCTGGATGGCGACCTCGACTTCGGAATCCAGGGCACTGGTGGCCTCGTCAAGTAACAGGATCGGGGCGTTCTTGAGCATCACCCGGGCGATGGCAATGCGTTGGCGCTGGCCGCCCGAAAGCTTGATGCCGCGCTCACCCACCAGGGTGTCATAGCCGGTACGGCCTTGCCGGTCGCTCAGTTGGCTGATGAAACCGTCGGCCTGGGCATTGGCCGCGGCGCTGCGGACCTGCGCGTCGGTCGCGTCCGGGCGGCCGTAGGCGATGTTGTCGTGAATGGAACGGTGCAACAGGGAAGTGTCCTGAGTGACCATGCCGATAGCACTGCGCAGACTGTCTTGGGTCACTTGAGCGATGTTTTGACCGTCAATGCGAATCTCACCGCTTTCTACGTCATAGAATCGCAGCAGCAGATTGATCAGAGTGGATTTGCCGGCACCGGAACGGCCCACCAGGCCGATTTTTTCGCCCGGGCGGATGTTCAGGCTCAATCCGTCGAGCACTGGGCGTTCACCGTCGTAGTTGAAACTCACTTTGTCAAAGGTCACCGCGCCGCCAGAGGGCACCAACACGCCGGCGTTTGGCGCGTCCTGCACCTTGGGGCCGCGGGTCAGGGTGGCCATGCCATCCTGCACGGTACCGATGTTTTCGAACAGCGAAGCCATTTGCCACATGATCCAATGCGACATGCCATTGATACGTAACGCCATGGCCGTAATCGCCGCCACAGCCCCCGTGCCGACTTCGCCCTGGTGCCACAGCCACAGAGCATAGCCGCCAGCTCCGAGGATAAGCGCAACCACCAGTGCCTGATTGACGATCTCGAACTGGCTGACCAGGCGCATCTGGCGAAAACCGGTGTGCTTGAAATCCTCCATCGCCGCACGCGCGAAGTGCGCTTCACGCTTGGAGTGAGAGAACAGTTTCACGGTGGTGATGTTGGTGTAGGCATCCGAAATACGCCCCGTCATCGACGATCGCGCATCGGCCTGTTCCTGCCCGACTTGGCCCAGGCGTGGCACAAAGTACAGCATAGCCAGCCCGAACAACGCGACCCAGGCAATGAAAGGCAGCATGAGTTTCAGGGCGAAGCCGCCGGCCAGTGCGATGATCGCAATGAAGTAAACGCCGATGCCGGGCGCGATTTCGATGAGGGTGAACAGGACTTCGCGCACGGCCAGTGCAGTCTGCATCACCTTGGTCGTGACCCGGCCGGAGAACTCATCGGAAAAGAATGAAAGGCTTTGCCGCAGCATCAGCCGATGGAAGTCCCAGCGCAGCCGCAGCGGCAGATTAATCGCCAAAATCTGGTGCTGCACCAGGGTGCGAAACGCCACCAGCCCAATGCTGGTGAGCAATACGATTGCGATGCTCCACAGAACTCGACGTTCTTGGCCGTTCACGCCGTCGCCGGCCTGCCAGGTCGAGAGCAGATCCACGACCTGCCCCAGAAAGGAAAACAACCAGGCTTCGTAGATCGACACACTGGCACTCAGAAAGGCAAGCGCAAGGATATGCCACGGGCGCCTCGGGTGCAGGCCCACAGGAACGGCATCAGGCCGATAGGCGGTGGTGGTGCTTCGTCGGGGGGGAATGGGTCGAGCCTTCGTTCAAACACGCGAAGCATTGTGGTCTCCGAATTGATGAAATTGAGGGGATTCTGCCATTTAACGCTTGCTTTGAGGGTTTACAGGTCAAGGGTATGTCGCCTTCCAGGGTCGGGTTCCCGGGCAGACACGGCTTCAGCTGCCGCCTGCGCCGCAAGATGTCCCTCTGTGTCAGTGCGGCGGTATTGCCGTATTGTTGACATTGGCCTGTTTGGGCCTTTCGTTATGGTTTCAACGTGACGCCATGCATCGCCCCGCACAATCCTTGCTGATTTCACCTCGTCCGCATCACCCGCCAGCCGCCAGCTGATTGGCAACCTCAATGGAGAGTCTTGCGACTTTCACCAATCCTGATCCGATCGAGTGCCCGGTTTAATGCGTCCAGGGCGTCGAGGAGGGCTTTCGCTTCAGCTTCCCGACCATCCCCCCACAGGCGTTCCGCCATTTTGTTCAGGGCTTGGATAGATCGTTCAATGTCTGAAGCAGTCACTGCTGCTTTGCTGTCCGTCTGCGTCTTCTTCATTGAGTAACCATTTGCAGGGTAATGGAGTGAGTGCGCCAGCCTGGTCAATCCTTAAGCCAGATCGGTTACAAGTTCACGTCGCGTCAGCTCAGACCAGATGAGCATTCCACACCAGTAGCACGCGCGCCTGAATGAAGGTCTCATCTGCACTGATCGTTTGCGGAGGGTACCGCGCGAGAGCGCCGGATCTACTCCTGATCCGTGCTGAATGTTGGAGACTCACCCGCAAGGTGGCAGACGCAGTGCTGTACAGGCGGGGCGTGTGGAGGGGGTGGCGCGATGGCGAGCCCGGCTGTTCTGGGCTAGCGTCCGAATTGGCGGCGCCAAGCACTTCACCAAGACTCCGACCCGTTCGGGGTTTTCTTCGTCTGGGGATTGCAAAGGCAAAGCCCCGAGGTTGGCCCTTCGGGGCTTCTAGCTTCCTCGAAGGGGAGTGCAAGCTTGCGAAGAATCCTACCAGCGAGCATCCAAAAGCAAAACCCCGAAGTTTCGCGGGCTTCGGGGTTTCTATTTCCTCCTGTCGGGGTGTGGATTAGGAGGACTTGGCCGGCATGATATCCGCGCCGACACCATGAATCACTACGACCATAGACTACAGATTTCCGCTATCCAGCCCGCCATGAGCGGGCTTCTTTTCGCCTGGAGAAAAGTTATGACCGCAACTTAAAAAGACCGCGACATCCTCGTCCGCCCACTGTGGGGGATGATCGCGGCGAAAGCGTGGCCGGTCAGATCGCCGTCGCCTGGACAACGGCAATGCCAAGTCCTGGTGCGGGAGGGGTATGCCGGCGTTTGCCAGAAGCCGCAGGCGCCTGCAAGTGCAGACACAATGCTGTTGCGCTGTCTTTAATTGATGCAACGACCAACCAACGACAAGTTTTCAGGCCTGCAAAAGTAATGCTATCCCGGAATCTACTTGGCCTGTGATCTGCAGTGTCATCTCGCTCGACGCTAAAAAGCCTTCCATCACCTGCGCGCGGCCTTCTGGGCCAGGTGCGTGCGCCAATTGCTGCATCCAGTATGCAAACCCTCCGGCGTCGGGCGAGCGATCAAAAGCATTGCCATACAATTGGGTGAGGAAAGCGTTGTCGGAAAGCTGTCCCTGCCCCGAGGCGAATTCGCTGCTCGCGACAAACGCTGCGATGATCTGGCTGGTGGTCGCGCCACTGTTGCTGACCCCCAAGTGATACTGCAAGCCGGCATCGTCCGGTTTGCGGCCCAGCGCGAGGTGATACAGTTCGGCCAGTCGTGCACTTTCAGGGGTGGCATCAATCGCTAGCGCCTGATCGCTGAAATTCACGCGCTCGATGTTCTTCATCGCCACGCTGACTGACGGGTCCAGCATGTCGCGCACGGTGTAGGTTCCGTCACTGTTGTGGGTCAGCGTGTACTGCCCCCGCGCACCGCTGAAGACCACCGTGTCGACGTTATCACCACCATCGATGGAGTCCGCACCGCCACCTGGGTAAAAAGTGTCTTTGCCTGCCAGGCCTGTCAGGATATCGCCATAAATTGTGCCGTTCAACACGCCACCTTTTTCTGGCGCTGTGCTCACGACGCCTGACCCGCCACTGTGAGTTGGAGCAGTGGGCGCGAGGGTGTTGTTGGTCACCAGTGTCGCTGCGAGGCTCGCTGCATCTTCGCCCGTACTGCTTTGAAGTGCATGAGGGTCGTTACCCGATGTGGGGTCGGTATAGGCGATGGTAACTGCCTGGCCTGCAGTCACTGCTGTTGCAAGGGTGAGGGTTGCAGTTTTTGCTGCAGAGTCGACCACTATTGCCGTCACTGCATTGGCTGCGCCGTCTGCCGTTACATGGTAGGCACTGAGGTCAGGAATATTGATTGAGTCCAGCGAAGTGGCAGCGAAATAACTTATAACAAGACTATTACCATTGACCGAAGCGCCGGTGAAAACAGGCGCAAGGCCGTTGACATTCACTCCAGCGGTACTGGCCACCGAGTTAAGGGTGGTCACCATGTTGTTGCCTGCCGTGTCGTGCAAGCTTGCTCCATTTGAAGTCAGCGCACCCACGGTTATACCGTTAGCGTCTTGGTCCCCTGCTTGAACGGTATAGCGAAAGAGTAGAGCGTTGGAGCCTGATCCGCTGACGTAATTGGCATAGGCCGTTGTGGCGCCCACCACCAGTGCTATTCGGGGCGTACCGCCAGTGGTGTCAACGGTAATGGCTTCGCTGGCATTGACGGTGAAGTCGAGGTTCTGTCCGGGCTCATAGGTAGCGTCTGCAGGGACGGCAACACTGCTAACAGTGGGGCTGGTAATATCCAACGTGTAGTGTTGACTGGCAGATGTGCCGGAGTTTCCAGCGAGATCCAGCACCCTTGCTTGTAGCGTGTGGCTGCTGGCCAGTGTTTGTCCGGCAAGCGACCAAGCACTAGTGCCGACTGCAATAGTGGCAATAGTCCAGGTGGAGCCATTATCTAAAGACACATACACGTTCTCGCCCTCGGCAAGATTCGCGCTAAGTGTCCCGCTGATGGTTTGAGAGGCGGTTTTGGTGATGAAGTCAGTCTGGGAATTGCCTGTGTCGGCTGAAAACGCAAAGCTAGCGATGGTATTGGTCGGGGCGGTGGTATCAATAACGATATTACTGTTCGCCCCCAGAGAGCCTGGTGTTCCTGGCGGCGCTAGCGCCAAGTCAGCGTTGTTCATGGCACTGTTCACGATAGTTGCGCCATTAAGCATCAACGCGTTAGTGCTGGAATAATCGAGGTCGATGGAATTGGCGCCGGCTGGTACGGTATAGCTGAAGGTCAGCACCTCGCTACCAGATCCTCTGTTGTAAACCGCAGAACCGGACGAGTTCATCTGGAGCGAAGGAATTCCACCTGTAGTATCCACGGCTACAGCCTTGTCGAATGTCACATCAACCGAGATTATAAATCCTGCTCTGTAACTACCGTTCTGAACACTTGCGGAAACGCTCACAACGCTTGCGGAACTGACCATCATGTCCTCCATGAACTAGAAATCAAAACGCCAGTATATTAAGAAAGCAAAGCATGGCAACCAAAACCTTATAGGGCTAAGGGGCTTTTTTGGCGAGCGTCAACCAATAGAGTTGCGAAGGGAGTCGGTGGGTTGGAGTTTCTACTGATCGCTAAAAATTGCGCTGCGATGGGAACATTGAAGGCGAGCGCAATGGCTTGGCTTTAGGCGTCAGGATGTCGACCAGGAAGAGCATTGCGCTCAGATATCTCCGATATAAGCCTGCCCAGGCTGTTTGCTTCGCCGCCGATTGTCATCCTCGCGATATTGAACACGTGGGACAGAGTACCTATCTCGCGATTCGCCCGCACCTTTGCCGTTTTCGCGTCCCGGTATCCGTCAATGGTGGCGGGGGTGATCGGGTCTGTCATTCGTTCGTGACCGATGGCTGCGTCCAGTTTTTGGGCGACTTGGCTGAAGTTGCTGGCCAAGCCAGAGCTAAGGGAGTGACGTGTGAGCAGGCCCATATGTTGCTCGATGAAAATTAGCACGTCGCGGGCGATCAAGAATTGATTGCGTTGCAATGTTATGGGGATTTTTTCGAACGTTCCGGACGCATGAATGCCGCCCCCTTCTAAGCAGGGTACGTACCCGGTAAAAATGGACACATCGCAACAGCTGCGATGGTGGCTACTTGCCTTTACTCAGGCGGGCATGTATTAAGTACGAATTGTCGACATTTTGGCTCGCCCGCTCGACGCTCCCGGATTTTTTCGACAATTAAGGGAAAACAGGGTTGAGCCCCTAATTATAAAGCAAGGACGCCTCCCTTGATTCCACTGAATAGCGCACCTAAATTTGCACCATTGGCGACGACTAACCAAGTCTCCGTTTATAGCCAGCCGAATATGAACGGTTTGGATGCCACCCCGGATTCTGACACCGAAAACGCCAACTTGGCCAGTATCATTCAGTCGATCATCAATAAGGGCGGCAACTATAAACTTGATACGTCTATCAAGAGCTTTACTGATCCGGACTTCGCCACCAAGCTCGCCGCCAGCGGTTTTTTCTTCATGACTGACATGGAGAGTGTTGTAGATCCTTCCAGTCCCGCATTCCTGCCAGCAGATGCCATAGCCGCCCTCGAAAGCTGGGTGAGCAAAGGCGGTGTGATCATGATGACAGGTACGGGCGGCGACGCTGACACCAACTTCCTGAATGCTGTTTTTGGCTGGGATTTGACCACCACGGGCGGTGACAGCTGGTCGCTCAATACTGCCAATGCGGCAGGAACACCCTTTGCGAGTGGTCCGGCCACTTTGAGCAATCCGTCCGCGACTGACTCTATTGGCAAGGGCACCGTCGCAAACTTCAAGGCCATCTATGGTACGGACGATAATGCAACGGTCGCGGTGATTTCTCATGGCGCCGGCAGCGTCATTTTCCTCGGTTACGATTATTACGATGCCGGCATCGCCGGCACCGGATTCCAGGCTGCAGCGCCCCAGTACTTGCAAGATGTGACGACTGGCTCAAGCAGTACGAACGCTTGGGTCACCGAAATGATTCCGCGTGCCATGCAGTACTCAGCTGAGCTGGCATCCGGCTACACCCTCAGTCAGGGCAATGCCGGCCTGCAATCAAGCAACAAACTGGCGATTTCCGATGTGGACAGCGACATCGTCACCGTCATCGCTACCGCACTGACTGTCGAGCAGAAAGACAGCACCGGCGCGGTCGTGACCTCCAATAGCCAGCAGCCGACCAACAGCGACATCCTGGCGATGATAAGCCTGTCGCCGACGCCGGCGCTCGATGGTACGCAAACCCAGGGAAGTTTGACCTGGTCGTTCAATTCGGGCAGTGAAACGTTCAAGTATCTTAAGGCAGGCGAGCAACTGGTCCTGAGCTACACCCTCAATGCTGACGATGGAAAAGGCGGCAGCGACCAGACTATCCTTCAACTGATCATCAACGGCAGCAACGATTTGCCGACGATTCAGGGTGTCCCAGGTTCGGCCCAGGTCGTTACCGCTGGTGTTACGACAGCCCTGGATAACTTTACCGTGCAGGATGTCGACGCCACCGAGCTGACGGTTAGTCTTACGGCGGTCAACGGGCAGATTGGCGGCCTCAGCGGCTGGACTCAAACTGGCAGTGTCTGGTCCAAGACTGGAACTGCCGACGCACTTAACCTGGCTTTGGCGGGCGCCACGTTCGTCGCGACCAAAGAGGGCAAAGCCAGTATCGAGGTCAGTGTTGCCGACGAAACCAATACGGCGGTCAAGACGCTGTACGAACTGACCGTTAACAAGGTGCCAACGGCGTCCTCGACAGTCTCGACAGTCCCGATCGACGGTGTCGCGGTTTCTACGTCCGGCACCTTGTTGCCCGGCGGCGGTCTGGGCCAGCAAATCTACATTCCTGTTGTGAGCGATGGCCGCGTCGAGCAAACCGGGGCTTCCGGTGTTGCCGACATTCCGCTGGCGCAGAATGGCAACACAACGCTGCTTTCCGCTCAGCTGCCCATCGGTTTCGGTCTCAAGGCGCAGGGTGGCGCCAATAGCACAGCGGGTAACTCTCTGGCGTCCCTGATCGAGTCCATCAAGGCCGTCAGCGCTGCCAACAATAGCCACGATCAGGCGCACTTGACCGGTAACGGCAAGGCGTTTCTCGCAGGCCTGGTGAGCGATGCAGCGTTGATGGTGCAAACCATTACGCCGGTGACCGCCAACGGCAGTGCACCGACAGCGCCTTTGGTGATCAATGGTTCAGCCGATGCAAAGCAACACACTGCCCTGGTGATCGATGCCAGTTCTCTGCCAGCCGGCAGTACGCTGCAACTGAACAATGTCGACTTTGCCTCGATCGTGGGCGCAGTGAAGGTGATTGGCAGCCAGTCAGGGCAACTGCTCAGTGGTGACGCTGCGAACCAGACATTCGTTCTGACGGGTAACAGCCACAGCCAGGTTTACGCCGGTGGTGGCAATGACACGATCGAAGTCAACGCTGCTGCAGTCTCCGGCGGCGCGGCGGTCCAGCCCAACTTGATTCATGGCGGTACTAATACCGACACCCTGGTATTCAGCGGCGCACGCTCCGACTATGTCATCGAGCAAAAAGACGGCCAGACGCTGGTGACGCGCGTTGATGACCCATCGCAACAGACCCGCTTAATCAACGTCGAAACCCTGCAGTTCAACGACGGCAACGTCAGCGTCGAATCACGTTCAGAACTGAACGTGCTCGCCGGGCTTTATCAGAACATCCTGGGTCGCCAAGCTGACGTCAGCGGTTTTGAATACTGGGGTCAACAGCAAAGCACCGGCACCCAGAACCTGGGGCAGATTGCCTTGAACATGATTGCTTCGACGGAAAACACAGCCCGCGGCAATATCATCACCAACGACATTGGCAACAATGTTGAAGTGCTTTACCACGCCATCTTCAATCGCAACGCCGAAGCCTCTGGCAAGGCGTATTGGGTCACGCAGATGAAAGACAACGGCATGAGCCTGCAGGATGTAGCGAACGCGTTCGTTGCCTCCGTCGAAATGAGCGCAAACGCGCAATCAGCAGCGCAGTGGGACTTCATCGTTTAATCAAAAATCAGGTTCAGAAGAAAGGTCTCGAAAGAGGCCTTTTTTTTTGGCTGAAGAGGAGAAGTACCACCTCGGTGCTGCAGTAGACGCCAGGGATTGCCCTTGGCATCGATCAGCCCGAGACTTGGGATAAGGGCAGGCGCCTGAGAATGCAAGCTGATGGGCGCCGATATCCAGGGGGATGACACCTTCCGAGATTGTCTCCTCGCAGCTCCAGGCGATTGTTGGCCGCTACTGGCAGCGGATCGGCCGAGAGCATGTCTGAACTTGGCATCGCGAATCCTCGGTTATGAGGTCAGCTTAGCACCGTGTTGCATGAAGGTTTTTTAACGCTCGGCAGGACGCCGGAAGAGGGGAGCTAGAGGCTTAGTTATGGAACACCTCCCAAATAGTTATGAAACACATGCCAAGCGTCGTGATTTTTTCCAGATGCCAGAAACGACAAAGCCCTGAATAATCAGGGCTTTGTCGTATAAAGATGGCGGAGGCGATGGGATTCGAACTCATGGACCTGTTACAGTCGACGGTTTTCAAGACCGTTGCCTTAAACCACTCGGCCACACCTCCGTTTGTGTTGCGGGCGCCATAATACCTGAATGAAACACACTGTCAAACTCTCTGCATAGCTTGTTACAGGGCGTCTGTTATGATCTTTGCGACTGAACGTTTCAAACCAACAGGAGTGTCGCCATGCGCGAACAGGATTACGCAGTTAATAACAGCTTGCAGGCTGAGCAGCTAGAGGTTAGCCGCGTCCTGCGCAACACTTACGGCTTGCTTGCACTCACGCTCGCATTCAGCGGTGTGATGGCCTTCGTTGCCCAGCAGATGCGTGTCGGTTATCCAAACATTTTCGTGGTGCTGATCGGCTTCTACGGGCTTTTCTTTCTCACCAACAAACTCCGTGATTCCGCATGGGGCCTGGTGTCGGCATTTGCCCTGACCGGTTTCATGGGGTTCCTGCTCGGCCCGATCCTCAACCGTTACCTGGGCATGCAGGGCGGCGCTGAAGTGGTCAGCTCGGCCTTCGCGATGACCGCACTGGTGTTCGGCGGTCTGTCGGCCTACGTGCTGATCACCCGTAAGGACATGAGCTTCCTCGGCGGTTTCATCACTGCCGGCTTCTTTGTGCTGCTGGGTGCAACGCTGGCGGGCATGTTCTTCCAGATCAGCGGTCTGCAGCTGGCGATCAGCGCCGGTTTCGTGCTGTTCTCTTCGGTCTGCATTCTGTTCCAGACCAGCGCCATCATTCACGGCGGCGAGCGCAACTACATCATGGCGACCATCAGCCTGTATGTATCGATCTACAACCTGTTCATCAGCTTGTTGCAGCTGTTCGGCATCATGGGTCGCGATGATTGATCGCCAGCCTTGAGTGAAAAAACCCGCTTCGGCGGGTTTTTTCTTGCCTGTGATTTGCCGCAAGCCATTAGGCCATCGGCGGCAACCGGCGTTTGACCGGGGTTTTCTTGACGATTGCCGTATTGGTTTCGGCGTGGGTATTGAGCCGGTCGAGCAGGGTGTCCAGCTGTTCCATCGAACGTACATGCAGGCGCGCGATGAAGCAGTCGTCGCCGGTCACCTTGTCGCATTCGGTGAATTCGGGGATGGCCTGGATCTGCCGTTCGACTTCCTGCAACTGACCCGGCAGCGGGCGAATGCGTACGATCGCCTGGAGCTGGTAACCAAAGCATTTCGGGTCGATTTCGACGGTATACCCCTTGAGCACGCCGCGCTCTTCGAGTCGGCGCAGGCGCTCGGCGACGCTGGGCGATGACAGGCCGCTGATCTGCGCCAGGGCTTTGAGCGAGCGTCGCGAGTCGTCCATCAGCGCCGTGATCAGCACTTGGTCGATGTCATCGGTCATGGTGCATTCCTCGATTAGGCAACTCTTCAAAGTCGCCTTTATAAAAAAGGCAGAATCCAAGTTTAGCCTGATTTATGCACTGGAGAAGCCCCCGCCTGGATTGGCATACTTTGGGCTCAAACACAGGAGTCTGATGATGGACAAAACAATACGTCGCGGCTCGTTCGAAATGACCGCCGCCATGCTGATCTCCGGGACCATCGGCTGGTTTGTGCTGGTGTCCGGGCAACCGGTACTGGACGTGGTGTTCTGGCGCTGCCTGTTCGGGGCCGGCACCTTGCTGCTGATTTGCGCCGCCTTCGGTTTCCTGCGCCCCGGTATCCTGACTCGCACCACCTTCCTGCTGGCGGTGCTCAGCGGCGTGGCGATTGTCGGCAACTGGGTGCTGTTGTTCGCCTCCTATTCCCGCGCTTCGATTGCCATTGGCACCGCCGTCTATAACGTGCAGCCGTTCATGCTGGTGGGCCTGGCCGCGCTGTTCCTCAACGAGAAGATCACCCTGCAGAAGATGGCCTGGCTGGGCGTTTCGTTTCTCGGGATGCTGGCGATTGTCAGTGCCCATGGCGGGCAGGGCGAGAGCGGCAACGAGTACCTGATCGGCATTGTTCTGGCGCTGGGCGCTGCATTTCTTTATGCAATTGCCGCGTTGATCATCAAGCGCCTGACCGGCACGCCGCCGCATCTGATCGCACTGATTCAGGTCAGCACCGGCGTGCTCCTGTTGGCGCCGTTCGCGCACTTTTCGGCGCTGCCGCAGGCACCGAGTGCCTGGGCCAGCCTGGTCACGCTGGGCATCGTGCACACTGGCGTGATGTACGTGCTTTTATACGGCGCGATCCAGAAACTGCCCACCGCACTGACCGGCGCGCTGTCGTTCATCTATCCGATCGCGGCGATTTTTGTCGACTGGTTTGCCTTCGGTCATCGCCTGGAACCCCTGCAATGGATCGGCGTGGCCGCGATTCTGTTGGCGGCGGCGGGAATGCAGCAGGGCTGGGGCTTTAAGTTGCGTCGCACGGTTGCACAGTGATCAGGCGTCAAATGTTCCAGCGCGGCGCAGTCTTCGCCAGGCGCTGGCGCATCTCACCGATGTTGGCCGCCAACTGCCGGACCAGCAAACGATAACCGTCCAGCGAGCTATAGACCGGTGTGTCCAGGCTCGAATCCGGCAGCCCTTCAACAGGCCGCCCGAGCCGCTGGGACACGCCGGATTTCAGTGCCCGGGCCATGCCGATCAACTGCACGCGAATCAGTCGATGTTCCGCCCTCAGCGCCGATTGCAAATGAGCCATGGCGTCCGGGTCACTGGCATCCGGCCGGGTGTTGCCAAGAATCTCCAGTGTGCTCACGCACATGCGCAAGTGACGCTGGATGGCATCGAGTTCGGTCATGGAAATCTTCACTTCCTTGGACACCGACGGCATCAGTGAGCGCAACTGCACCATCACCGTGTTCAGGCGCCCCATGAGCTTGAGATGTTCGTCCGCCGTGACCGGTTGACCGTTGATGATGCGTCCGTAGATCGTCGCGCAATCACGCAAGGCATCGGCCAGGTTGTAGCGCCAGGAATAGACCGCGTACAGCGGCAGGGCGAAGGAAAACGCCAGGGCCAGTGCAATACCGATGAGGATATCGACCCCGCGCCACAGCCCGTCGGAAACCGGATTATCACCATGACCTGCGACGATGAATACGGTAATGGCGGCCAGCAGGGCCGTATAACCGCCCTTGCCGATGGCGTGGTACGAGAAAAATCCGCAAATCACCGCCATGGCGAAATAGGTCAGCCAAGGCATGCCAAGCCACGCCTGTTGCACCACCAGGACCAGGCCGATCGTCGCCCCGACCAGGGTACCGATGGCCCGCTCGGCGGATTTTTTGCCGATGTTGCCGTGGTGTTGCAAGCCGCCGATCACCACCAGCATCGTCACCGATGCCCACTCGCCGTGGGGTAGGTGGATGCCGGTGGTCAGCAGGATCGACGCCAGCAACCCCAGTGACACCCGCACGGCGTGGATGACCCTGGCATGACGATAGCGCCGGTACGGGTCCAGCAACGGACGCAGCAATCGGCGCAACAGCGGTGGCAGTTGAAGGGCTCTGGACTGGCTCAGGTCGGTATTCCTCAGAAAATGTAATCGGTGGTCAGGAAGCTTGAACTGCGGCCGCTGATGATCTCGCTGATGAGGTCCTTGTTGCTCTCCTGGAATTTGGTGGCGACCAGCGTCCGGATCGAAAACACCCGCAGGGCATCATGCACCGACAATGTGCCCTCGGCCGAGTTCTTGCGGCCGTTGAACGGGTAGGTGTCGGGGCCGCGCTGGCATTGGGCGTTGAGGTTGATGCGTCCGACCTGGTTGGCAAAGGTGTCCACCAGACGTCCGACCGCCACCGGGTTGGTGCCGAAGATGCTCAACTGCTGGCCGAAGTCCGACTCCAGGACGTAATCGATCACCGTATCCAGGTGTCGGTACGGCACGATCGGCACCACCGGGCCGAACTGTTCTTCCTGATAGACGCGCATTTGCGGCGTCACCGGGTACAGCACCGCGGGATAGAAGAACGACGCACGGGCCTCGCCGCCATGGGGGTTGACCACCTGCGCGCCTTTTTCAACGGCATCCGCCACCAGTGCATGCAGGTAGGCGACCTTGCCCGACTCCGGCAACGGCGTCAGGGCTACGCCGCTTTCCCACGGCATGCCGGGTTTGAGCGTGGCGAGTTTGGCGTTGAATTTCTCGATGAAGCGCTCAACCACGTCTTCGTGGACAAAGAGGATTTTCAGCGCCGTGCAGCGCTGGCCATTGAACGACAGGGAACCGGTGACCGCTTCATTGACCGCATTGTCCAGATCCACTTCCGGCAAGACGATGCCGGGATTCTTCGCATCCAGGCCCAGCGCTGCGCGCAAACGGTGAGGTTTTGGATGGAGCTTCTTCAGGTCGCTCGCGGCTTTGTTGGTGCCGATGAAGGCAAAAATATCGATCTTGCCACTGGCCATCAGGGCGCTGACGGTCTCGCGACCGCTGCCGTAAATGACGTTGATCACCCCGGCCGGAAAGCTGTCGCGGAAGGCTTCCAGCAATGGACGAATCAACAGCACGCCGAGTTTGGCCGGTTTGAACACCACGGTGTTGCCCATGATCAGCGCCGGAATCAGCGTGGTGAAGGTTTCGTTCAGCGGGTAGTTGTAGGGTCCCATGCACAAGGCCACGCCCATCGGTACGCGGCGGATCTGGCCAAGGGTGTCCTGCTCCAGTTCGAAGCGGCTGGAGCGGCGGTCGAGCTCCTTGAGGGCGTTGATGGTGTCAACGATGTAATCGCAGGTGCGGTCGAACTCTTTTTCCGAGTCCTTCAGGTTTTTGCCGATTTCCCACATCAGCAACTTGACCACCGCCTCGCGCTGTTCGCGCATGTGCTTGAGGAAGGTCTCGACATGCTGGATGCGCTCGGCCACACGCAGGGTCGGCCACAACCCCTGGCCGCGGTCATAAGCGCGGACGGCGGCGTCGAGGGCGGTCAAGGCGGTCTCGGCATCGAGCAGTGGCGTGCTGCCGAGGATGACTTGCTCATCGCCATTCGGGCCACTGAAATACACCGGGCTGCGGACCTGGGCGAGGGGGCCAGGCCAGTTTTTCAGTACGCCATCGACCAGGTATTCACGCTGCTCGGTCGGGCCGTCGAGGCGGTATTTTTCCGGGATGCTGCCGGCTTCGGGAAACAGATTGCCAAGGATATTCGCTGTGGTCATGTTGCTACCCCGTATGAGATGTCGGCGAGCCCGGCCATGCAGGAACGGGCTCGCTCGCGAAGGTCGTGAACGATAACGCGTAAAATCAGACGCCCCGCGGCGGTTATGGGTTTTTCGCGAGCGAACTCGCTACTACATTCAACATTCAATGCCCCGGATTTTGAGTCGATCGCGCGGCGACAGGCAGAGTAGAGGGGTTGAGGGTCTGGATCTTGTGCCTCAAGCGTAGACCGCTTTGCGCAGTTCTTGTATCTCGACGTTGACCTGAGCGCACACAACGACCGGTGCTGCGGTTAAACTTCGCGCTCTTTCTTAAGGAGTTCATATGAGTCATTACCAGCCGGGCATTCTCGCCACCCCAGTTCCGCCTCAAGCTCGCCATATGTTCTTCGCCCTCGAATCCGCCGCTGCGCTGCCTGCGGCGCTCGACAATTTGCTGCGACTGGTGGACGGCAAGTCGGCCGTGGTCGGCTTTGGTGAATCCCTGGTCAAGGCTCTGAACGGCAACATTGAAGGGCTGCGGGTGTTTCCTGCGCTGACCGGCGTGGGCGTTGACAACCCGTCGACCCAACACGCGCTGTGGTGCTGGTTGCATGGCGTCGACCGTGGTGAACTGCTCAATCGCAGCAACGCCCTTGAAGCGGCATTGGCGCCGGCCTTGCGCCTGGTGCAGATGACCGAAGGCTTCCGCCATCGCGAGGGCCACGACCTGACCGGCTATGAAGACGGCACCGAGAACCCCCAGGACGAGGCCGCTGCGGCTGCCGCGCTGGTGGCTGAAGGCGCTGACGGCACGGTCGGTGGCAGCTTTGCCGCGATCCAGCAGTGGCAGCACGATTTGAAGGGCTTTCACGCGCTGCCTTCCCACGAAACCGACCACATCATGGGCCGACGTCTGAGCGACAACGAAGAACTCGATGACGCGCCGATCTCCGCCCACGTCAAACGCACTGCCCAGGAAAGCTTCGCGCCCGAGGCGTTTATCGTGCGTCGCTCGATGCCGTGGATCGAAGGTGACCGCGCTGGCCTGATGTTCCTCGCGTTCGGTTTTTCCCTTGACGCCTTCGAAGTCCAGCTACGGCGCATGAGCGGCCTGGAAGACGGCATCACCGACGGTTTGTACCGCATCAGCCGGCCGATTACCGGCGGCTATTACTGGTGCCCGCCGCTCAAGGACGGTCGACTGGACCTGCGTGCACTGCGTATCGGCTGACAGACCATGAGCTGGCAATTGTGGCGAGGGAGCTTGCTCCCTCGCCACAGGTGTTTCAGTGCATGGTTGAACGTGCGCTCTAACCTTATTCCCAAACAGTATTTCTCAACCCTCTCTTTAGAACTCTAAGATCACGTCATAACTCGTTATGACAAGTGATCTTCATGACCGATAACGTTCTATCCCTCACTAGCGTTCCCTTGCACACCCAGCTGCGGGATGTGCTGCGCGCCCGCATCCTCGATGGCCAGTACCCGCAAGACAGCCAGATGCCTTCGGAAAGCGAGCTCGGCGCGCTGTTCAAGGTCAGCCGCATCACCGTGCGCCAGGCCCTCGGTGACCTGCAAAAGGAAGGGCTGATTTTCAAGATTCACGGCAAGGGCACCTTCGTCGCCAAGCCGAAGACCTTCCAGAACGTCAGCACCCTGCAAGGCCTCGCCGAGTCCATGACCGGTCGCGGCTACGAGGTGATCAACCGCCTGCGCAGTTTCAAGTTCATTGCCGCCGACAAACTGGTGGCCGAGCGTTTGCAGGTCGCCGAGGGTGAAACCGTGGCGCAGATCAAACGGGTACGGTTGATCAATCGCGAGCCGATTTCGCTGGAAATCACCTACCTGCCCAAAGCCATCGGCGAGCGCCTGGAAAAAGCAGACCTGGTCACCCGCGATATCTTTTTGATCCTCGAAAACGACTGCGGCCTGGCCCTCGGTCACGCCGATCTGGCCATCGATGCGGTGCTGGCCGACAGCGACCTGACCCAGGCGCTGAACGTCGAACCCGGCTCGCCGATCATGCGCATCGAGCGTCTGACCCACGACGCTGAGGGCCGCCCCCTGGACTTCGAACACCTTTACTACCGAGGCGACGCGTTCCAGTACCGCCTGCGGATTGACCGGCAAAAAGGGGAGCAGGCATGAGCCGAAACACGTTGGAGCAGGAATACGACATCGTCGTGATCGGCGGTGGCACCGCCGGGCCCATGGCGGCGATCAAGGCCAAGGAACACAACCGTGATCTGCGGGTGCTGTTGATCGACAAGGCCAACGTCAAGCGCAGCGGCGCGATCAGCATGGGCATGGACGGCCTGAACAACGCGATCATCCCCGGCCACTCGACGCCGGAGCAGTACACCAAGGAAATCACCATCGCCAACGACGGCATCGTCAACCAGGCAGCGGTCTACGCCTATGCGACCCACAGCTTCGAAACCCTCTCGCAACTGGACCGCTGGGGTGTGAAGTTCGAGAAAGACGAAACCGGCGACTACGCGGTGAAAAAGGTCCACCACATGGGCGCCTACGTGCTTCCGATGCCGGAAGGGCACGACATCAAGAAAGTGCTGTATCGCCAGTTGAAGCGGGCGCGGGTGAGCATCACCAATCGCCTGGTCTGTACCCGTTTGCTCAAGGACGAAGAGGGCGCGGTCAACGGGGTAATGGGCTTCGACTGCCGCACGGCCGACTTCCATGTGATCAAGGCCAAGGCAGTGATCCTGGCGTGCGGCGCGGCCGGACGTCTGGGACTGCCGTCCTCGGGTTATTTGATGGGCACCTACGAAAACCCGACCAATGCCGGCGACGGCTACGCCATGGCCTATCACGCCGGGGCTGAACTGGCGAACCTGGAATGCTTCCAGATCAACCCGCTGATCAAGGACTACAACGGCCCGGCCTGCGCCTATGTCACCGGCCCGCTGGGCGGCTACACCGCCAACAACAAGGGCGAACGCTTCATCGAGTGCGACTACTGGAGCGGGCAGATGATGTGGGAGTTCCACCAGGAACTGGAAAGCGGCAACGGCCCGGTGTTCCTCAAACTCGATCACCTGGCCGAGGAAACCATCCAGAACATCGAAGAGATCCTGCACAGCAACGAACGCCCGAGTCGCGGCCAGTTCCACGCCAATCGCGGCACCGACTACCGCACGCAAATGGTCGAGATGCACATTTCCGAGATCGGTTTTTGCAGCGGGCATTCGGCGTCGGGCGTCTGGGTCAACGAGCGAGCCGAAACCTCGGTCAAGGGGTTGTACTCGGCGGGGGACATGGCCGCGGTGCCGCACAACTACATGCTCGGCGCGTTCACATACGGCTGGTTTGCCGGGACCAATGCGGCGGATTTCGTCGCCGGGCGTGAGTTTTCGGCGCTGGATGCCGCGCAGATCGAAACCGAGAAACAACGAGTCTACGCGCCACTGGACCGCGAACACGGCCTGCCACCGGCCCAGGTCGAGTACAAGTTGCGGCGCTTCGTCAACGACTACCTGCAACCGCCGAAAGTGACCAAGAAGATGCAAATCGGCCTGCAACGCTTCAGCGATATCCAGCGCGACCTTGATCAGATCAAGGCCCACAACGCCCACGAACTGATGCGTGCCATGGAAGTCAGCATGATCCGCGACTGCGCCGAAATGGCCGCCCGGGCCTCGTTGTTCCGCGCCGAAAGTCGCTGGGGGCTTTACCACTATCGGGTCGATCACCCGCAACGCAACGACAACGACTGGTTCTGCCATTGCCACCTGAAGAAGGACGAAAACGGCCTGATGACCAGTTTCAAGAAAGCCGTCGAGCCTTACATCATCCCCCTCGACGCCGATGAAATGCAGGCCTACGACCGCTTGCGGGTCGGTGCCGATGCGGCTTGATGCCGTCAACAAAAGAGAGACCGAATATGGCCTATCAACCCCAGGAAATCTTCTTCCGTTCCAACGCGCCGGTCACCGTCGATGAGGACCTGTGCATCGCCCACAAAGGCTGCACCGTGTGCGTCGACGTTTGCCCGATGGACTTGCTGGCCATCAACCCGGCCACGCAAAAGGCCTACATGGCTTTCGATGAATGCTGGTACTGCATGCCCTGTGAGAAGGACTGCCCGACCGGGGCGGTGAAAGTAGACATCCCTTATTTGTTGCGCTGAATGACAGGACGCCATCGCGAGCAAGCTCGCTCCCACAGTGTCTCTGTCTGCACCCACGAAACTTGCTCGCGATGAGGCCGGTACAAACAACCCCAAAGCCATCCGGCCACCCCCGGACGCTGCTTGAAAACACCCCTCGTTTCCCACCACGCCCTGATCGTGGCGGAGACGAACATCCTATAAATGATTCGAGGGGATTCACCATGGTTTTGCCAACATCGCTGCGTGCAGCATTGGCCGGTCTGGTACTGGCTTCATTCACCTTGTCGGCCTCGGCCGAGACCATCCGCATTGCCATCGGCACCCAGGACACCACGATCAACTGCGCCGCTGGCGGTCTGTTGATCCGCGAACTGGGCCTGCTCGACAAATACCTGCCCCACGACGGGCAATACAAGGACGCGAAGTACGACGTGGAGTGGAAAAACTTCACCAGCGGCGCGCCCCTGACCAACGAGATGGTTGCCGGCAAACTCGACTTCGGCGCCATGGCCGATTTCCCCGGTTCGTTCAACGGTGTGGCGTTCGAAACGGCGGGCAAGCACAGCCTGTTCATCAGCGTGCTGTCGGGCAGCATCAAGGGCAGTGGCAACGGCATCGTCGTGCCGAGCGCCTCGGGCGTGCAGTCGCTGGCCGAGCTGAAGGGCAAGACCATTTCCGTGCCGTTCGCCTCGACCGCCCATGGCATGTTGCTGCGTGCCGTGGCGGCCCAGGGATGGGACCCGCTCAAAGACGTGAACATCATTGCCCAGCCACCGGAAGTCGCCGGCTCCGCCTTGCAGGCCGGCAAGATCGACGCCCATGCCGACTTCGTGCCGTTCGCCGAGCTGTTCCCGAGCCGGGGCTTCGCACGCAAGATCTATGACGGTTCCGAGGCCGGGGCACCGACCTTCCACGGTGCGCTGGTCGATCAGAGCTACGCGAAAAAATACCCGGAGATCGTCGTCGCCTACCTGCGCGCCAGCCTCGAGGCCAATCAGTTGCTCGCCGCCGAGCCGGAGAAGTACAGCGAACTGATCGCCAAGGTCACCGGGGTCGATGCCGAGGTCAATTACCTGTTCCACGGCCCGCTGGGCGTGCAGACCCGCGACCTGAGCTGGAAACCGGAATATCGCCAGGCCGTCGGCACCGCCATCGACACCCTCAAGCTGCTGAAAAAGGCTGATCGCGGGCTCGATTTGAAGACCTTCATCGACGACCAGTACATCCGCGCTGCCTTCAAGGCCTCGAACCTGGACTACGCCGCGCAACTGGCCAACTACGCGCAAACCCCGCTCAAAGCGGTCGATGCGTCCACCGGCAAAGCCATCACCGACTTCAGCCACGTGGCCGAGATCTGGGTGCGTGGCGAACCGAAAGTCCGTCAGTACGCATCGGCCGAAGCCGCGTTCACCGCGTTGGCCAGCCTCAAGCAGGAAGGCAGGAACATCCGCGCGGTGTATGCCCAGGCCAGTGACAGCGGCATCAAGTTGCTGGCGGATCAGGCGTGGTTTGCCAGTGATGCGAAAGGGCGCCTCAGCGCGTTTCTGCTCAAGGGCCAGGCCCAACAATTCGCCACGGCCCAGGGCGGCAAAGTCTTCGACTTTACCGATGCCACCACCCAGGCGGTGGCCGTGCGCTAATCCACCAACACCGCAGTCCCCCTGTAGGAGCGAGCCTGCTCGCGATGGGGTGTCAGCCAAAGAGATGTCGACTGACACATCATCGCGAGCAGGCTCGCTCCTAAAGGGATTCGGTTGAGAGGAACAATTGTGAACGGACCGTTTAATCGCTGGCCCCCCCGGGCCGCATCCTTGCTGCTCTGCCTGCTGTTCTGGCAACTCGCCGCCAGCCACCATTGGAACCTCGGCCTGGTGACGTTCGCCAATGTGCCAACACCGCTGGCCGTGATCCAGGCCGCCTTCGGTCTCGGTGACTCCGGCAAATTGGCCCGGCATTTGAGCAGCAGCCTCGGCCGGGTGTTCGCCGGTTACCTCGCGGCATTGGTCATCGGGGTCGCCCTGGGCTTGGCCATCGGCCGTTCGAAATGGGCCGAAGACCTGTTGCTGCCGCCGCTGGAGGTACTGCGCCCGATACCGGCCGTGGCCTGGATTCCCCTGGCGATCCTGATGTTCCCCTCGTCAGAACTGTCGATGGTCTTCATCACCTTCACCGGCGCGTTGTTTCCGATCCTGCTCAACACCGTGCACGGCGTCGAAGGTGTCGATCCGCGGTTGATTGCCTCGGCGAAAAGCCTCGGGGCAGGGCGGCGGGCGATTCTGCTGGAAGTGATTCTGCCGGGGGCTGCGCCAAGCATCATCACCGGCCTGGCCATCGGCATGGGCACCTCGTGGTTTTGCCTGGTGACCGCCGAGATGATCTCCGGCCAGTACGGCATCGGCTATTACACCTGGGAGTCCTACACCATCCAGAACTATGCCGACATCGTGGTCGGCATGTTGCTGATCGGGGTGCTCGGGATGGGCAGCAGCCTGTTGATCAAGCGCCTCGGCGGACTGTTCACGCCTTGGCATCGACCACGAGGAAAAGCCTGATGAGCGTTTTTCAACATCCGGAAGGGCGCATCGATATTCGCGCCCTGTCGATCAGCCTGGGCGAGGGCCGCGCTGCTTTTGAAGCGGTGCAGGGGCTCGATTGCCAGATTGAACCGGGACAGTTCGTGTGCATCCTCGGGCCCTCCGGTTGCGGAAAATCCACCTTGCTCGGTGCGCTGGCCGGTCACTTGCAGCCGCGCACCGGCGTCCTCAATGTCGACGGCGCGCCGGTGTCTGGCCCGTCGCCGCAGCGCGGCATGGTGTTCCAGCAGCACACGCTGTTCCCTTGGCGCACAGTGCGCGACAACGTCGCCTTCGGCCTGAAAATGCGCGGCATCGGTAAAGCCGAACGGCACCGGGCCGCCGATGAAATCCTCGCCCTGGTGGGTCTCGAAGGCTTTGCCGAGCGCTGGCCGGATCAACTGTCCGGCGGCATGCAGCAGCGGGTGGAAATCGCCCGGGTGCTGGTCAATCGTCCGCGGTTGTTGCTGATGGACGAACCCTTCGGTGCCCTCGACGCCCTGACCCGCTTGAACATGCAGGAACTGTTACTGGACATCTGGACACGGATTCGCACCACCGTGGTGTTCGTGACCCACGATATCGACGAAGCGCTGTTCCTCGCTGATCGCTTGCTGGTGATGAGTTCGCGCCCCGGCCGGATCATCGAAGACCTGCACCTGGACTTCCCGCGACCACGCACCACCGAGCTGGTGACGAGCCACGCATTCTCGCGCTTGAAGCGTCACTGCCTCGAGCTTCTGCGTCACGAAGACGGTCGGCAGCTACCGCGCCTGAACCCTCTCGGACTTCCTCCTGAAAACAAACTGCCGCGATTTGCCCTATGACCTCACTCTTTGATGTAACCGACAACGACGACATTCTCGCCCTGCAACCACGCCTGACCGATGAGGACGCCGGCGTGCGCCGCATCGCCCTGATCGACCTGGCTGACCTGGAAGAGCCCGATGGCCTGCTGTGGCTGGTCGATCGTCTGGCGCACGACCCGGCCGAGGAGGTTCGCGCCGAAGCCGCGCGCTTGCTCGAAGCCTGGGAGGACGAACCCGTGGTCGAGGCGCTGTGCCAGGCCCTGACCGATCACTCGCCAGCGGTACAGGCCGCCGCCGCGCAAAGCCTCAGCCTGCTCAAAAGCGAAGCGGCCGGCAGGGTGATTCTGCCGTGGACCGGGCATGCCGACATCGGCGTGCGCATCGCCGCATTCAGGGCCTTGCGCGAGTTGCGCTTTCCACAGGCCGCCCCGGCGGCCTTGCTGGCGCTGGACGATCACGACGCCAACGTCCGCCGTGAAGCGGTCGGCGTGCTGGGCTGGCTCAAGCAGCTCGATGCCTTGCCGGCCCTGGCACGGCTGGCCAGTGATGACCCGGACACCGAAGTCCGTCGCGCCGCCACCGGGGCGTTGGGGCTGGCGTCAGACGCACAGGTGCTGCCAGCCCTGCGCCAGGCGCTGCAGGACCAGGCCTGGCAAGTGCGCGAAGAGGCCGCCACCACGCTGGGCAAGGTCGGGCACGCCGACGCCGGTGCCGCGCTGGTCGAAGCCTTGGGCGACGATTACTGGCAAGTGCGCCTGCGCGCCACCCGCAGCCTTGGGCGTTTACGGTATGCCCCGGCCCTCGATGCGCTGATCGAAACCCTCGGCCACCGCATCAGCAATCTGCGCAAGGAAGCCGCACTGGCCCTGGGCGAGTTGAACGAGCGGGGTGCCATCGCGCCGCTGTTGGCCGCCCAGGACGACGGCGACCCGGAAGTGCGCAAGGCGGTGCGCATTGCCCTGAGTCAACTGCAATGAACCCGCTGGCCATCGGCAACTCCCGAAGCAAACAACAATTACGCTTGAACTGGCCGGATGGTCGCGAACAGTTACTTGACCATGTCGAGTTGCGTCGGCAATGCCCGTGTTCTCAATGCCGGGCATTCCGATTGCGCGGGACGCCGCCGATGGTTGATGGACGGGTTCAGGTGATCGAAGTGAATTCGCAAGGATATGGCCTGCAATTGGTGTTCAGTGATGGGCATGAGCGGGGGATTTATCCGTGGGCGTTACTGGCCGGGCTTGGTCGGTGAATGGAATACCGCTTTCGCTGGCAGGCCAGCGCCTACAAATGATCATCGTATTAGTCATCTGTAGGAGCGGGCTTGCCAGCGAAGGCAATCTAAAACGCTCAAAAATTCCAAAGACCCAATCACCAACAAACCGGCAAACGGCGAACTCAGAAAGACTTGCTGACGCTCGCCACTACCGTCGCGCTGCACACGTCATCGAAGCCCCAGTTGCTGGCGCACTGGCTCTTCGACAGGTTGGTGTCGACGTAGCTCAGGCCCAGCGTTACGCCGGCCAGTTCATGGGTCAGTCGGACTTCCCACTCCCGGTACGAATCTTCGGCTTCACCCGAGTTCGAATACAGGTGCGGGTCTTTGAAGTCCATGTTGCCGTAGCGCAGTTTCAGGCCGGTGCCATAGGGCAACTCGGTTTCATAACCGACGTAGGTGTAGAGCGAGTTCTGCTGGCTGTCGATGCCCGGTGCATCGTCGGAGTAATAGGCACCGAGCTTCACCCCATAAACGCTGAGAATGCCGTAGACCTCGCTCTGATTGAACTGGCTCTCTTTCGGGTAACTGTATTTGAGATAACCAAGGTCGAGATTGACCGCATCGGTGGCTTGCCACAGCCAACCGGCGTAGTAATCGACCTCCTGTCGGGTCTTCAGGCCGCCGCCAAAATCAACGTTGGAACTCCACGCGCCCAGGTACAGGCCACTGCTGTGGGTCAGGGTCGCGCCGGCTTGCAGGGCCGGGTCGTTCTGGGTTTGCGAGATGCCACGGCTGCGGTAGTCGCTGGCCAGGTTGACGTCCAGCAGCAACGAGAAATCATCATTCAAAGGCACGGCCTGGCTGCTTAAAGGCAGCACACTCAAGGAGCCGAGGGCGAACAGGGTGAAAGCTTTCATGGGGTACGTCCCGCTATTGTGATTGTTATAGGCAGAAGTCGGACATGGCTGCGCCTGGCCCCGTGTTGAGAAACACGGAGTCGGGCAGCGGAGGGGTTGCTGTTTTTCTTAGAGGGTTGGTGCGTAGACCTGACGACCGGCGAACCAGGTTTGCAGCACTTGGGTGTCATGCAGGGCTTTTTCGTCGACGCTGAACACATCGCGGTCGACCACGATGAAGTCGGCCTGTTTGCCAGCGGTCAAGGAACCGATCTGTTTGTCCAGGCCAATGGTGCGGGCGGCGTTGAGGGTATAGGCGTAGAACATGGTTTCGCGGTCGATGCGTTCATCGGCGTTGAGCACGCCCAATGGACCGACCCGGGTCATGGCCTGGGCCATGGCGTTCCACGGATTGGGCGACGACACCGACCAGTCGCTGGCCCCGGCGATGGTTGCGCCTTGCTTGAGCAAGGAGTGCGCCGGGTACTGGTAACGGAACGCCAGGGCACTGACGTAAGGCTTGATCATGTCCGTGGTGTAGTCGTCGGCACTGGCCCACAGCAGTTGCATGGACGCGATGACATCGAGCGGTTTGAAGCGAGCGAACTCTTTCGGATTGACGATCTGCAAGTGCGTGATCGAGTGGGTCACACCGCTCTGGCGGTCTTTGCGCGCTTGGGCGATGCCGTTCAGCGATTCGCGTACCGCGCGGTCGCCAATGGCGTGGATGTGCACCAGCCAGCCCCGTTGATCGATGGCGCTGACCAGCTCGCCGAAGTGCTTGGGATCGATCAGCAGTTCGCCCGGTTTGTGCGAGTTGGTGTAAGGGTCGATCATCGCCGCGCTCTGCGCCGGGTACTCGATTACGCCGTCGGCGAAGATCTTGATGCCGGGCAGCGTCAAGTTGGGAATGCCCTGGAACTGCTGGCGGACCTTGTCCAGGGTGTCGAGATCGGCCGGAACGCTTTTGCCGTTGGCCACCAGCAGCGCCGCGACGTGGGCGGTCATGCCGCCGCTTTCGGACAGGGCCTTGTACACCGGCAGCACGCCGACGGTTTGCTCCGTGGGCTTGAGGGCGAATATCGGCTCGCCGGGCGCGGCGTTGGCGGCGGGGTCCATCCACGCTGTGATGCCGAGGCTGTTGTTGTAGCTCACGGCGGTTTGCGCCGCCTTGAGCATGTCGGCGGCACTCGGCGACGGCATCTTCGAGGCCACCCGGTCCCAACCGGCGTCCACCAGAAATCCGTTGGGGCTGCCATCGGCGAGTTTGCCAATGGTGCCTTTCTCGGCGTCCGGCAGGTTTTTCAGTAGCGTTGCATCCACTCCGGCGCGCTTGAGCATCACATTGTTGGCCCAGGCCGTGTGGTGATCGCTGCCGGTAAACACCACGGGCACGTCAGCCCATTCGCCGCTGTTGAATGTCTTGCCCAGTGCTTCGGCCTGCGCCCAGTAAGCGGAGCTCATGCCGGCCACGGTCAGGACATCGCCATGCCGGGCCTTGCCGTCGTCACGCCAGCCACGCAGGCGTTTTTCCAGTTCGTCGAGCTCGACCACCTCGTCTTCCATGTTGGCCGCGACCATTTCCAGGCCGCCGAAAATCGCGTGGGAATGGCTATCAATCAGGCCGGGCATCAGGGTCTTGCCAGCCAGGTCGATGACTTGTGTCCCTGAGTCGATCAAGGCCTTGATCTGCGCATCGCTGCCCACTTGCAGCACTTTGCCGTCCTGCACGGCCAGGGCCTGAACCTTGGGCTGGTTACGGTCGGCGGTGAAAATCTTGCCGTTGAACAACACCAGATCAGTCGCCGCCATGGCTTCCAACGAGGCAAAACTCATGGCCGCCATCAGTAGATTCGGGATGAATCTTTTCATTGAATGTTTCCTTGTTATTGCGTCTGATGGCCAGATTAGTGGCTTGCCGGCGTCGGCAGAACGCCTCACTCACGAAAAACATTTTTGCCTGAATGGAAAAAGAATGGACAAGTTGGGTGCTTTGAAAATGTTCGTGGTCACCGCGCAACTGGGCAGTTTCAGTCGCGCCGCCGAGCAGTTGGGCAAGACCCCATCGGCCCTGACCAAAGCGGTCAATCACCTGGAGGCGGAGCTGGGGGCGCGTTTGTTCGAGCGCAGCACCCGGCGGATTTCGCTCACGGAATCCGGACGGCTTTACCTGGAAACCGCGCGTCAGGTCTTGCAGCGGCTGGACGAGGCGGGGGAGGAGATCGAGCAGTTGCAGCATGGCTTGCGCGGCAGTCTGAAAGTCACCGCGCCGCTGGCCTATGGGCAGGCTTTTCTCGACCAGGTAGTGGGCGGTTTTCTTGAGCAATACCCGCAGATCGACCTGCAAGTGGACCTGTGCGATGCGTTCGTTAATTTGCTCGAAAGCGGCTACGACCTGGCGTTGCGCGAAGGGCATGACGACTTGCCGGGGTTGATCGCCCGCGTGGTCGGCAGCAATCGCCTGGCGTTGTGTGGTAGCCCGCAGTACCTGGCGCGCAAGGGGCTGCCGGTCACCCCGCAAACCCTTGATCAGCACGAATGGTTGTTGTATTGCCACCCATTGCTCAGCCGTGAATTCTGGTGGGTCGAGCGCGACGGCCAGCGCCTGAGCCTGCCGCAGCCCCGGACACCACGCTTGCGCAGCGACAATTACGATCTGTTGCTGGCCAATGCCCTGGCCGGACGCGGTCTGTTGCACGCACCGCTGTGGAGTGCCGCGCCGTACCTGGCTGACGGGCGGCTTGTGCAGGTGATGGCCGACTACGACATCGACCCGGACAGCTTTGGCCCGCACATACTGGCGGTGTACCCCAGCCATCGGCGGGCCACGGCCAAAGTGCTGGCGTTTATCGATTACATCACCGCGTATCTGGCTGCCCCCCTGTAGGAGCGAGCCTGCTCGCGATGGTCGTCAACGATAACGCGGGGTGCCGATACCCCGTGACGGCCTCGGGTTTTTCGCGAGCAATCGAGCGTCGACCGGCTGCTCCTACAGAAGTCCTTGTAAGAAAAATCCGAAAAGAGTACAAATGTACTCCATGACGACTTTAACTCCCCGCCGTACCGCCATCCTGACCTTCATCCGCGAACGCATCGCCGAACACGGTCAGTCCCCGAGCCTCGCCGAGATCAGCGAGGCGTTCGGTTTCGCCTCCCGCAGCGTGGCGCGC
This sequence comes from Pseudomonas mohnii, assembly GCF_900105115.1. Classification (NCBI taxonomy): domain Bacteria; kingdom Pseudomonadati; phylum Pseudomonadota; class Gammaproteobacteria; order Pseudomonadales; family Pseudomonadaceae; genus Pseudomonas; species Pseudomonas mohnii. The sequence continues at coordinate 631,760 of NZ_FNRV01000001.1, read as the reverse complement.
AAGCATGTGCTGGCGCTCACCGACGCCGGGTTTATCGAGGTCAACCCGCATCAGGCCCGTGGCATTCGCCTGCTCGGGCAGCCACCGCGTCCCGAACTGCTGGACATCCCGGTGCTCGGCCGGGTGGCGGCCGGTGCGCCGATCGGGGCCGATGCCGAAATCCATAGCCGCTTGCTGCTCGATCCATCGATCTTCTCCCGCGTGCCTGACTACATGCTGCGGGTCCGCGGTGACTCGATGATCGAAGACGGCATTCTCGACGGCGATCTGGTGGGCGTGCACCGCAACCCCGAGGCGCTCAACGGCCAGATCGTCGTGGCGCGCCTGGACGGCGAAGTCACCATCAAGCGCTTCGAACGGGTCGGCGACAGGGTTCGCCTGTTGCCGCGCAACCCGGCCTATCAGCCGATCATCGTCGAAGCCGACCGGGACCTGGCCATCGAAGGGGTGTTCTGCGGTCTGGTGAGGCAAGGCTGATGGGTGCCGTCGTTGCGCTGGATACGCTGTTCAATGGCGGCCAGGTCTGGAAGGGCCGGCCTGCGCCGCCTGCGGTCAGCCCGCAACCCACCGGGCATGCCGCGCTGGATGCAGCGTTGCCCACGGGCGGCTGGCCGGAAGCGGCACTGACCGAAATTCTCCTGGCCGGGCAGGGTGTCGGCGAATTGCAGCTGGTATGGCCGGCACTGGCGCGGCTGGCGGCGGCGGGCGAGCGCATTGTGCTGGTGGCGCCGCCCTATGTGCCGTATCCCCAGGCGTGGCAGAGCGCCGGGGTCGATCTGCGCCAGTTGTCGATCATTCAGGCCAGCGAACGCGATGCGCTGTGGGCGGCGGAACAATGCCTGCGTTCGGGCAGTTGCGGCGCGGTGCTGTGCTGGCCGCACAAGGCCGATGACCGTGCGCTGCGCCGCTTGCAGGTGGCGGCGGAAACCGGCTCGACCCTGGCGTTCGCTTATCGCTCGATCAGTGAAGCGATCAACCCGTCGCCAGCGGCCCTGCGCATCGCCATCGATGCCGCCAACAATGCCAAGCCTGCGCAATTGCGGGTGCTCAAGTGCCGGGGCGGCCAGGCCCGTTCGGCGCCGATTGCCTTTGCCGTGGGGCATTGAGGTTGCCATGCGCTGGGTCTGCATTCTTTTCCCGCAATTGGCGCTGGACGCGGTACTGCGTCAGCGCGCCGATCCCGAAGCGCCGCTGGCGTTGCTGACCGGCCCGGCCCAGCGCCGGGTGTTGCAGACGGTCAACGGCGCGGCGCGGGCGCTGGGCTTGCGTCCCGGCCAGTCCATGAGTGCCGCCCAGGCCTTGAGCAAGGGTTTTGCCACGGCCGAGTACGACACGGCTGAAATCGAACACTGGCAGCAGTTCCTGGCCGCTTGGGCCTATCGCTTCAGTTCCCAGGTCAGCGTGCATTACCCGCGCGCTCTGGTGTTTGAAATCGAGTCCAGCCTGGGGCTGTTCGGTGGCTGGTCGCCCTTCGAGGCGCGTTTGCGCAGCGAGCTCGGCGAGTTGGGTTTCCGTCACCGCATCGTCGCCGCGCCCAACCCGGTAGCGGCGCGGATGCTGGCCAACGCCCATGACGGCCTGGTGGTGCCCGACGATCAAGCCTTGCGGCATCACCTCGGGCAATTGCCCGTCGACCGCATCGGGCTGGAGGCCAACGTCGCCACCGCATTGTCGCGCATGGGCCTGCGCACCTTGAGTCAGGTGCAGGCGTTGCCTCGACACAGCCTGGCGCGGCGCTTCGAGGCCCCGGTGCTCAAGCACCTGGACACCTTGCTCGGTTTGCGGCGCTTGCCGCTGGCGTTCTATCTGCCGCCGGACCGCTTCGATGTGCGTATCGAGCTCAACTTCGATGTGCAATCCCATCAGGCCTTGCTGTTTCCGCTGCGCCGGTTGACCGGCGACCTGTCGGCGTTTCTCTGCGGGCGCGACAGCGGCGTGCAACGCTTCGACCTGCATCTGGAACACGCCGGCTTGCCGGACACGCTGATCAAGGTGGGGCTGCTCAGCGCCGAACGCGACCCGGCGATGCTCTTCGAACTGGCGCGAGGTCGGCTTGAGCAAGTGCAGGTCGAGGCGCCGGTGCGTGGGTTTCGCCTGCGCGCCGAAGACTTGCCGAGCTTCGTTCCGCAGTTTCAGGAGCTGTTCGACGATCGCCCACAGCAAACCTTGCCCTGGGAACAACTGCGCGAACGCCTGCGCGCTCGGTTGGGGGACGATGCGGTGCACGGCTTGCGCTTCCAGGCCGATCACCGACCCGAGTGCGCGTGGCAGGCCAGTGCCGACCACCAGCCCTGCGCCGGATTTCCCAGCGTGCAACGGCCAGGCTGGCTGCTGACAGAACCCCTGGCGGTACACGAAGGCTCGACGCGCATTCTCATGGGGCCGGAACGCATCGAGTCCGGCTGGTGGGACGGCGACGACGTACGCCGCGACTATTACCTGATCGAAACCCGTAGCGGCCAGCAGGGCTGGGCCTATCGTGCGGTCGGCGAGGATGGCCCGTTGTGGCTGCAGGGCTGGTTTGCATGAGCGCCGGGTATGCGGAACTGCACTGCCTGTCGAACTTCAGTTTCCAGCGCGGTGCCTCCAGTGCCCTTGAGTTGTTTCAGCGGGCGAAAAAGCAGGGCTATCAGGCCCTGGCGATCACCGATGAATGCACCCTGGCCGGCATCGTCCGCGCCTGGCAAGCAGCGAAGTCCGTGGAGCTGCCCCTGATCATCGGCAGTGAAGTGCGCATCGAGAACGGCCCGAAACTGGTGCTGCTGGTGGAAAATCTCGAGGGTTACCAGGCGTTATGCCGACTGATCACCCGAGCCCGGCGTCGCTCGCAAAAAGGCCAGTATCAAGTGTTGCGCGAGGACTTCAGCGAACCGTTGCCGGGGTTGCTGGCGCTGTGGGTGCCGGACGCGGTCGATGACTTCGCACAGGGTGACTGGCTGAAACAGGTGTTCGCTGAACGCTTGTGGCTGGCGCTGCAGTTACACCGGGGTCAGGACGATGCCCGGCGCCTCGATGCGCTGTTGACGCTGGCCAGGGCGTTGCGGATTCCTGCGGTGGCCAGCGGCGATGTACACATGCACGCTCGCGGGCGGCGCGCCTTGCAGGACACCATGACCGCGATCCGCTATCACCTGCCGGTGGCCGATGCCGGATTGCGCCTGCACCCCAACGGTGAGCGGCACTTGCGCAGCCTTGACGTCTTGCGCGATCTCTATCCAGCGGCCTTGCTCGACGAAACCCTGAACATCGCCCGGCGCTGCACGTTCGACCTCGGCCAGCTGCGTTATCAATATCCACGGGAACTGGTGCCAGAGGGACACAGCGCTGCGTCCTGGCTGCGGGAGTTGACCGAGCGTGGCATGCGCGAGCGCTGGCCCGGCGGGGCGAGCGAGAAGGTGCGCGGGCTGATCGACAAGGAATTGGGTCTGATCGCCGAGCTGGGCTATGAGAGTTATTTCCTGACCGTGCAGGACATCGTCGCCTTCGCCCGGCGCGAGAAAATTCTGTGTCAAGGCCGGGGCTCGGCGGCCAACTCGGCGGTGTGTTTCGCCTTGGGCATCACCGAGATCGACCCTGATCGCATGAACATGCTGTTCGAGCGCTTTCTCTCCAAGGAGCGCAACGAACCGCCGGACATCGACGTCGATTTCGAACACGAACGCCGGGAAGAAGTCTTGCAGTATGTGTTCCAGCGTTATGGCCGGGGGCGTGCCGCGCTGACCGCCGTGGTCAGCAGCTACCACGGCGCCGGCGCGGTGCGCGATGTGGCCAAGGCGCTGGGGTTGCCGCCGGATCAGGTCAACGCCCTGGCCGACTGCTGTGGCCACTGGAGCGATCAGGCTCCGCCCGTGGAGCGCCTGCGTGAAGGTGGGTTCGACCCTGACAGCCCGGTGTTGCGCAGGGTCCTCAGCCTGACCCAACAGTTGATCGGATTCCCCCGACACCTGTCCCAGCATCCCGGTGGTTTTGTGATTTCCGAGCAGCCGCTGGACCATCTGGTGCCGGTGGAGAACGCCGCGATGGCCGAGCGCACCATCATTCAGTGGGACAAGGACGATCTCGACGCGGTCGGGTTGCTCAAGGTGGATATCCTGGCCTTGGGCATGCTCAGCGCGATTCGTCGTTGTTTCGATTTGCTGCGCCGTCATCGCAACCTGGACCTGAGCCTGGCGTCGATCCCCTCCGAAGACGCGCCAACCTACGACATGATCGGTCGCGCCGACACCATCGGCGTGTTCCAGATCGAATCCCGGGCACAGATGTCGATGCTGCCCCGGCTCAAGCCGCGCAAGTTCTATGACCTGGTGATCGAGGTGGCCATCGTTCGTCCCGGACCGATCCAGGGCGGCATGGTGCATCCGTACTTGCGCCGGCGAAACAAGGAAGAACTCGAAAGCTATCCCTCGGAAGAGCTGCGGGAGGTGTTGAAGCGCACCCTGGGGGTTCCACTGTTTCAGGAACAAGTGATGCAGATCGCCATTGTCGCCGCCGACTACAGCCCTGGTGAGGCGGACCAGTTGCGCCGTTCCATGGCGGCCTGGAAACGTCATGGCGGGCTGGAGCCGCACAAGGACCGGCTGGCCGCCGGCATGAAGAAAAAAGGCTACACGGCTGAATTCGCCGCGCAGATTTTCGAGCAGATCAAGGGCTTTGGCAGTTACGGTTTTCCCGAATCCCACGCCGCCAGTTTCGCCTTGCTCACCTACGCCAGTTGCTGGTTGAAATGTCACGAACCGGCCGCCTTCGCCTGTGCGCTGATCAACAGTTGGCCCATGGGTTTCTACAGCCCGGACCAGATTCTGCAGGACGCGCGTCGCCACCATCTGCAGATTCGCCCGGTGGACGTGCGGGCCAGCGACTGGGATTGCAGCCTGGAACCGCTCACCGGCGCGCAACCGGCGATTCGCCTGGGTTTGCGCATGATCAAGGGCTTTCGCGAGGACGATGCCCGACGTATCGAGGCGGCGCGTTCGAACGGCGCGTTTGCCGACGTCGCCGACCTTGGCGAACGGGCCCGACTCGATGCCCGCGCCCAGGAGCTACTGGCCGATGCCGGTGCGCTGCGGGGGCTGGCGGGCGATCGGCATCGGGCGCGCTGGGAGGTGGCGGGGGTGCAAAAGCAGCTTGGCCTGTTTGCCGGCCTGCCCAGTCAGGAGGAGGGCGCGGTGGCGCTGCCCAAACCCACCGTGGGCGAGGACCTGCTGGCCGATTACAACAGTCTGGGCACTACCCTGGGGCCGCATCCGCTGGCGTTGTTGCGCGGTGAGTTGAAGGCACGACGCTGCCGCAGTTCGAAGGAATTGCTGGCGGTCGAGCACGGGCGGCCGGTCAGCGTCGCCGGGCTGGTGACTGGACGGCAGCGACCAGGCACCGCCAGCGGCGTGACCTTCGTCACCCTGGAAGACGAGTTCGGCAACGTCAACGTGGTGGTCTGGCGTGACCTGGCCGAGCGGCAACGCCAGGTGCTGGTCGGCTCGCAGTTGCTCAAGGTCGATGGACGTTGGGAGAAGGAGGGCGAAGTGCGCCACCTGATCGCCGGGCGCTTGAGTGACCTGAGCCCTTTGCTGGACGGCATCAGCGTGCGCAGCCGGGATTTTCGCTGACGATGCATCCCCCTGTAGGAGCGAGCTTGCTCGCGACGGGCGTAAGAACACCGCAGTCCGCCAGGTACCCGCATCATCGTTGACGTTTTTCGCGAGCAAGCTCGCTCCTACAGGGGATATGCGCTACGTACTACTTGGCCACCGGCCAAAACCGCTCCCCACCCCCCGGCGCTTCTGTCCAGGCCTGCAACGAGCGTGTCGGCAGATCGAAGTAATCTCGCGTGCGCGCATAGCCATGCCCGCCCATCCGTCCGATCGCATCGAGCCCGAGTTGATCGATGTACAGGGTTTTCGGGTCGATCAGTTCATCGCGTACATGGGCCATCAGCACTTCGCCGAAGATGATTTCCCGTGACTGGCCGATGGACAGCGCCATCATCCGGCGACACTCAAGCGCGACCGGGGCTTCGCCGATTCGTGGGCATTTGACCGTGGTGCCAGGAATGGCGGTGAGGCCGGCGGCGGTGAGTTCGTCGAAGCCGGGGGCGAAGGGCACGGCGCAGACGTTCATCGCTTCCACCAGCGCATCGCTGACGATGTTGACGGTGAATTCCTGGTTGAGCTGGATGTTGCGCGTGGTGTCCTTGGGGCTCTGGTCGCCGTAGTTTTCAACGCCCAGGGCGAGGATTGGCGGATCGGCCGAGAGTGCATTGAAAAAGCTGAACGGGGCGGCGTTGATCCGGCCTTCACCGTCGACAGTGGTGACCAAGGCAATCGGCCGTGGCACCACGCTGCCGATCAGAATCTTGTATTTGTCTCGCGCACTCAGCGTGCTGAAGTCGAAGCTTTGCATGGGCAGGATTCTCTAAAGAAGTGGATCGATGGCGCTCAGTGGCGCCTGTGCGCTGTAGTTGTCGGCGAACGGGATGGCCGGTTGGAACAAGGTCTTCCAGTCCGGTTGGCCAAAGGCCCGGTCGCTGTGGCTGCGCATCAGTTTTTCGAATTGTCGTTGGGCCTGGCGCTGCAGGGTGGGGTAGTCGACACCGTGGACCTGGCCGTCCTGCATCACGCAGCGGCCATCGATGTAACTGGCGATGCAGTCGTCGCCGCGCCCGGCCAGCACCAGGTTTTTCAACGGGTCGAACAGCGGCCCCAGGTGCAGGCCGCGCAGGCTGAACACGGTGATGTCGGCCTTGGCCCCCGGCGCCAGGCGACCGAGATCGTCACGGCCCAGCGCCTTGGCGCCGCCGAGGGTGGCGGCGTTGTACATGTCCAGTGTGCTGGTCTGCGAGTTGCCGCCCTCCATCAGGCGCGCGATGTTCAGGCCCTGGCGCATGTTGTCGAGCAAATCCGCCGGCCAGGTGTCGGTGCCCAAAGCGAAGTTGATGCCCTTGGCGCGATAGCGGCCGAAGGAGTTCAGGGCCTCGCCGTCCCGGGCGAATACCACCGGGCAGTGCACCAGGCTCGCGCCGCCATCCACCAGCCGCTGCAGGTCGTCATCGCCCTGGGTGTAGATGCCATGGGGCAGCAGGCTGCGCGGATTCAACAGCCCAAGCTGCTGCAACCAGCCCAGCGGTGACGCGCCGCGCAGTTGTTCGACCATCGCTACCTCGCCAAGTCCCTGGCAACAATGCAAACGCATCGGTGCGTTCAGCTCGCGGCTCAGTGCAGCGGTGCGTTGCAGCAGCGCGGGCGTGCAGGTCTGGATGCGGTCCGGCAGCAGTGCACCCCTAATCAGGCCGCCGTTCGCGCCGTCGAAATCACGGTAAAACCGCTCCGCCGCATCGAGTCCGGCCAGGCCCCGGGCTTCATCCCAGTGATGCGCCAACGTACCGTCGGCCTGCCAGTAACTCATGCCGCTCATGTAACAAGGGCCGAGGTATGTCCGCAGGCCCAATTCGCTTGCCACACCGGCCACCGCCGCAAACTCGTCGTAGGTTTCCGCCCATTGGCGGTAGTACATCGAGGTGATTGGCATGGCGGTGGTGATGCCATTGCGGATCAGTTGGGTGAAGGCGTAGCGATACTTGAAAATTTCCTCTTCAGGGCTGTAGCTCTCCCGTGACCCGCGGGCCAGATAGTCCGCCGACCACATCCGGCCCATGTCGCGCTCGTCGCCGTTGTCCAGGGTCAGGACTGTAGAGTCAAGATCGCCCAAGGCATCCAGATCGATGAAACCGGGGCCGATCAGCGCATTGCCATAGTCGATCCATTGCTCCACTGGCCCTGGATAACCGCGACCGACAAACACAATGCGCGAGCCTTCGAACACCACTTCGCCATCGCGCCACAGCACGTGTTGCGTGCCGTCGAAGCCGACCACGCAACTGGCTCGAAGTCCAATGCGATTCACAAACGACTGTCCAGCAAGCGACCGCCCGCAGCGATCAACTGCCCGCCGCGATAGACCTGGCGAGCCGGCCGCGAAACCACGGCTTCACCCAGGGTTTGCACCGGCATCAACAGAAAGTCCGCCGGCCCGCCCAGCGCCAGCCCATAGTCGGTAGAGCCCAGTGCCCGAGCGCCGTTCACCGTCGCCGCTTCAAATGCCGCCGCCAGTTCATCGTCCTTGTTCAAGTCGAAACGAAACGCCAGCAACATCGCCCGTTCCAGCATGTCGCCGTTGCCCATGGGCGACCAGGCGTCGCGAATGCCGTCGGAACCCAGGCAGACATTCACCCCGGTTTCGCGCAGGGCCAGGAATGGCGGCACCGCGCAATCGGCCGGTGCCGAGCTCATCAACGAAATACCCAGCGCCGCCAGGCGTTCGGCCACGGGTTTGACCTGGCTCCACGGCAGCATACCGAGGCAGTAGGCATGACTGATCATCACCCGGCCCTGACGCCCGAAGTGTTCGGTGTAATCAGCGATCAGCGCGATTTGCCACAGACCCAGTTCACCTTTGTCGTGCAGGTGAATGTCCACACCACGGTCGAACTCGCTGGCCAGTTTGAACACGAAGTCGAGTTGGGCGATGGGGTCGTTGTCGATGCCACACGGGTCGAGGCCGCCGACATTCTCCACGCCCAGGGCCATGGCTTTGCGCATCAGTTCGGCAGTGCCGGGACGGCTGATCAGGCCGGTTTGTGGGAACACCACCAGTTGCAGGTCGATCAGGTCGCGGTACGTTTCCCGTAGTTGCTGCATGGCTTCGACGTGGCGCAGGCCGAATTCCGGGTCGATGTCGACGTGGCAGCGCATGGTCAGGGAGCCACGGGCGATGCAGTTTTCCAGCAGTGCACCGGCCCGCTGCGCGATGGGGGTTTCGACTTCACGCAGGATCCGCCGTTCGTTGGCGATGTAATCCTTGAGGGTCGGGCCAGCGCTGTTGGGGCGCCACGGCTGGCCCCAGAGGGTTTTGTCCAGGTGCACGTGGCTTTCCACCAGGGGCGGGGTCAGCAGTTGGTTTTGGCCATCGATGTCGGTGGCGAGCAATTCAGTGGTCGAGGCCGGGCGACGTTGGGTGAACCGGCCATTTTCGATCAGCAGGTCTTCGGCGGGGGAGCCGTAGGGGCGTACATTGCGTAGCCAGCGGGGTTGAGTCATTTAAACCTCGAATTCTGTGGTGTTTGGGAGGGCCTCATCGCTGGCAAGCCAGCTCCCACAGGGTTTGGGGGTGTTCACAAATGGTGTGATCAATACAAATCACTGTGGGAGCTGGCTTGCCAGCGATGGCCGCGTCAGGGTTTCAAGTCAGCCCTTGAGCTTCGCCCAGATGCGGTCCTGCAGTTCCCGCGCCTTGTTGCTGCACTCTTTTTCAGGGCGCAGTCGCGAGGCGAATTCGTCGGGCATGTTGATGGCGTCCATCACACGCCATTTGGCGTCGATCAACGTGTCGCTCTGGATGCCGTTGGCGTAGGCGATGGCGTTGGACACGGCGGCGGCGTTTTCCGGTTTCATCATCCAGTCGATGAAGATCTTCGCGTTGCCAGGGTGCGGGGCGCTTTTCGGCACGGCGAAGTTGTCCTGGAACATCGCCAGGCCTTCGCGCGGGTAGACGTACTTGATGGTGCTCTTCTGCAGCGTGGCTCGCGCGGTGGAACCGTTCCAGTTCTGCATCATGATCACTTCACCGGAGGCCATGCGGTCGACGGTGTTGTCCGAGCTGTACATCTTCAGGAACGGTTTCTGTTTTTGCAGCAGTTCGAGGATGCGTTTGGCGTCCTGCGGGTTTTCGCTGCATTCGTCGACGTTCAGGTAATGGCTGGCGGCGTTGATCACGCTGCTGGAGGTGTCGAGCGCGGCGAGCTGGCCTTGCAGTTCTTTGCGCGGTTCGAAGAATTCTTTCCACGAGTCGTCGAGTTTGCCGCCCGGCACGCGCGCACTGTCATAGGAAAACCCGGTGGTGCCCCACAGGTACGGTGCCGAGAATTTGCGGCCGGGGTCGAAACCCGGGTCGCGGAACGCCGGTTTCACGTATTGGAAATTGGGCAGGGTCGGGGTGTCGATTTCCAGCAGCAGGTTCTGGTTGATCAGGGTGCGCATGATCGACTGCGACGGCACGATCACGTCATACGCCGCGCCACCGGCCTGCAACTTGGCCAGCAGGGTTTCGTTGCTGTCGTAGCCGTCCATGGTGACCTTGATTCCGGTCTCTTTTTCGAACTTGGCCAGCAGGTCGACCGGGTAGTAGTCAGTCCAGTTATAGAAGAACAGCTCCTTGGGTTCGGCGGCGTGCGCGCCGAACGCGGTGAAGCAACTCAAGGCCAGACTGGCAACGGCGAAACGCATGCTTTTCACTTTCTTGTTCATAAACACAGGCTCCAGGCTCATTGTTGTTTACCGCGCTGTCCCAGCCAGAAGGCCAGCACGACCAGCACGATGGAAATCACCAGCATCAGGGTCGAAATCGCGTTGATCTCCGGCGTCACGCCGGCCTTGATCGCCGAGAAGATGTACACCGGCAGGGTGGTCGAACCCGGCCCGGCGACGAAGAAGGTCATGATGAAATCGTCGAGGCTGACCACGAACGCCAGCACCGAACCGGACAACACCGCCGGCCACAGCAGCGGCAAGGTCACCCGGCGAAACACCTGCCACGGGTTGGCGTACAGATCGTTCGCCGCTTCCAGCAGGCTCTTGTCCAGGTCGTTGAGTCGAGCGCGGATCGGCAGGTACGCGAAGGGAATGCAGAAGCCGACGTGCGCGATGATCACTGTCAGCAAACCGAGCTTGATCCCCAGTGCCATGAACAGCAGCAAGGTGGCGACCGCCGTGACGATCTCCGGCAGGATCAGCGGCAGGTTGATCCCGCCCTCGACCATTTTCTGTCCGTAGAACGGCCGGTAGGTGGCCAGCGCCGCGAGCAAGGCAATGGCCGTGGCGCAGACCGTGGCGATGCTGGCGACGATGATCGAGTTCAGCGCCGCCGTCTGGATCGACGGGTTGGCCAGGATCCGCCCGTACCAGGCGAAGGAGAACTCGGTCCACACCGTGGCCGAGCGGTTGGCGTTGAAGCTATAGGCAATCAACACCAGGATCGGCAGGTACAGATAAGCCAGCATCAACAGACTGACTTCACGGGTCAGGGGCAGTTTTTTCAGGTGCAGGGCGATCATGCTTGGGCTCCCCGACGCAGGGTCTTGGCGGCGTTGCGGCTATAGAGGGCGTACAGCACCAGGGACAGCAACATGATCCCCAGCAGCAGGAACGACAGCGAACTGCCCAGCGGCCAGTTGCGCGCGGTGCCGAACTGTTGCTGGATCAGGTTGCCGATCATCAGCGTCTTGCCGCCGCCGAGAATCGCCGGGGTAATGAACGCGCCGAGGCTCGGCACGAACACCAGCAGGGAACCGGCAATCACCCCCGGCATCGACAGCGGCAAAATGATCCGCTTCAGCGCGTGCCAGCGATTGGCACCGAGGTCATAGGCGGCTTCCACCAGACGCCAGTCGAGTTTCTCCAGGGTCGAGTAGATCGGCAGGATCATGAACGGCAGGAAGCTGTAGACCAGCCCGACGCTGACCGCGAAGTCGTTGTAGAGCAGGGTGATGCCACCGGCCTGGGGGAACAGCGCATTGAGGGTTTGGGCGACCCAGCCCTGTTCACGCAGGATGATCAGCCAGGCGTAGTTGCGGATCAGCAGGTTGGTCCAGAACGGGATGGTGATCAGCAAGACCATCAGGTTGCGCCGGCGCGGTGTCAGGCTCGACATCCACAACGCCACCGGAAAGCCGAACAGAAAGCACAACACGGTCGTGCCACCGGCCTGGAACACCGAGCGCAACAGCGCCTGGGCGTAGACCCAGTTCAGCTCCAGTTCGCCGTCGAAACCTTCCTGGAAAAACAGCTGCACGTAGCTTTGCAATTGCCAGTTGGCCTGCCAGTCGACACCGCCATACACGTTGCGCGGCAACAGGCTGATGTAGCCCATGATGCCCAGCGGGATGGCGATCAGGGCCAGCAGGGTCAGAACCACCGGGCTGAGTAACAGCGCGCGGTTGAGGGCGGGAGAAGTGCTGCTGACGCTCATTTCAGGCCTCCATCAGCAGGCAGGCGTGGGGCGGCAGGTTGACCGCGACGCGATCGCCCACCACCCGCCCGCGATTCAGGCCTTCGTTGTTTTCGCGCAGCATGACCTTGATGTCGTTGTTCAAGCGGCACTGGTAGAGGGTCGCGGTGCCGACATACAACACGGCCTCGATCACCCCGCGCAGGTGATGCGGTTGCGTCGGATCGACCAGTTGCGAGCGCTCCGGACGGAACGCCAGTTGCACGCTGGAGCCATCGAAGCCTTGGGCCGGGCAGGGGATTTCCACCGGCATGCCGTTGGGCACGAACAGTTTTTCGTTCTGCTGGCCGCGCTTGAGGTGGCCGGGCAGGAAGTTGATGTCACCGATGAACTGCGCGACAAACTGATGCTGCGGCCGTTCGTAGATGTCATTGGGCGTGCCGATCTGCAGGATCTTGCCGGCGGACATCACCGCAATGCGATCGGACAGGGTCAGGGCTTCTTCCTGGTCGTGGGTGACAAAAATGAAGGTGATCCCGGCTTCCTTCTGCACGCGCTTGAGTTCGACCTGCATTTCCTTGCGCAGCTTGAGGTCCAGGGCCGACAGCGGTTCGTCGAGCAACAGCACTTTCGGTTTCGGTGCCAGGGCGCGGGCCAGAGCCACGCGCTGTTGCTGGCCACCGGACAATTCCGCCGGTTTGCGCTTGGCCAGGTGCTGCATTTGCACCAGCGCGAGCATTTCGTCGACCCGCTGCGCAATCTGCTTGTGATCAAGACCCTGCATCTCAAGGCCGAAGGCGATATTCTGCGCAACACTCATGTGCGGAAACAGCGCGTAGCTCTGGAATACCGTGTTGACCCGGCGCTTGAACGGCGGCAAGTCATTGACCGGTTCGCCCGCGAGACGAATCTCGCCGGCGCTGACGTGTTCGAAGCCGGCGATGGTGCGCAGCAGGGTGGTTTTGCCACAGCCGGAAGGGCCGAGCAGCGTGAAGAACTCGTTATCGGCAATGTCGACTGAAACGTTGTCGAGGGCTGGAGCCAGCCCCGGATCGTCGGAATACCGTTTAAAGACGTTACGCACTTCGATTGCAACTGGACGACCCATATTGGTGCATTCCTCTAATTATTGTATGCAAAATCTGGATGCAATTTAGAAATACCCGGATTAATCTGCTCGTGCAACCCCCTTTTGAAAGGCTGTTCATTCGCCTGGGGCTGATTGCATGGCGCTGAAGGAGTGATCGAATGGCGGAAAAGAAACTGGAAACCACGGTCGACCGTGTCTACCAAGGGGTTTACGAGGCGATCAGCAAGCGCACCTTGCGTCCCGGGATGAAGCTGGGCGAGTCCTCGCTGGCCGAACTTTTCAATGTCAGCCGCACGTCAGTTCGTGCCGCGCTCAAGCAGTTGGAAGCTGATGGCCTGGTCACCACCGAGCCCAATAAAGGTGCATCGGTATCGTTGCCGAGCGACGAAGAGATCCGTTCGCTGTTCGAGACCCGGCGTTTGATTGAAATCGGCATCGTCAGCGAACTGTGCCGTCGTCGCGATACCGCCGTGACCCAGGATTTACGCGATCATTTGCTGCTGGAGGACGAAGCGCATCAAAGTGGCGATCATGAGCGCCTGATCCATTTGCTTGGCGAGTTCCACATCAAACTGGCTCGCAGCCTGAACAACCCGGTGTTGCTGGACTGGTTCCAGAAACTGATCTCCCGCGCCTCGCTGTACGCCGCCGCGCTGGATGACGACAGCCACGAAGCCTGTCGCGATGACGAACACTTGCGGTTGATCGAGTACATCGAAGCGGGTAACCAGAGCGCGGCGATCGAGTTGACCTGTATGCATTTGAATGGCATCGAGAAGGCGATTCTGGATGTGGCCGCCACGTTGAAAACCGGCTATCACCCGCTTAAACATCTGATTGAGGTGTGATCATCCGGTCTGAAACTGCATGCACCCACAGGGATTTTTTGCCAGCCACAGGTTTTGGTCGTTCAAGATGGATCGCGAGAATTAGCTATACCTCTATGAAACCAATGGCATCCGCGATGCTCGAAACAAACGGGTGTGATTTCCTGGATAAGGCCAACCGATGCAGTTTCTAGAGGATAGTCACGGGTGTGCCGGCTGGCACGGCGAGATGGCCGGGCGTATCCGTGCGTTCGACTGGAGCCGGACCGAGCTGGGCAACCTCGATACCTGGCCCAAGAGCCTGAGCAGCTCGGTGCAGATGATGCTCGCCTCGCCACTGCCGATGGTGATGCTGTGGGGGCGACCCGGCTACATGATCTATAACGACGCCTATTCGGAGTTTGCCGGCGGGCGTCATCCTTATCTGTTGGGTTCTCCGGTCGAGCTGGGCTGGCCGGAAGTCGCCGAATTCAATCGGCACGTGGTCGATACCTGCCTGGGCGGCGGCACCTTGTCCTTCCGCAACAAAGAGTTGGTGCTGTTGCGCAGCGGAATCCCCGAAGAGGTGTGGTTGGACCTGTATTACAGCCCGGTTGCCGATGATAACGGCAAGCCCGCCGGGGTCATGGCGATGGTTGTCGATACGACTGAACGGGTGATTTCCGAGCGCCGTCGCCAGGCCGCCGAAGATGCCTATCGCGCCGACAACGAGCGCGTACGCCTGGCGTTGAATGCCGGCGCCTTGCTGGGGTCGTTTGTCTGGGACGTGAAGAGCAATGTGCTGAGCGGCGATGAGCGTTTCGCCCGCACTTTTTCCTATCCCGCCGAACAGCCGCTGGACAACCTGCCACAAGACACCGCTGAAGCGCATATTCACCCTGACGATCTCAGTTGGCTGCAGGAACAGGTTCGGCAATCGATGGCGACTGGCGAACCCTTCAATGCCGAATATCGGGTCATCCGCCCTGATGGCAGTTATCTGTGGGTACTCGCCAGTGGTTGTTGCGAGTTCAATGAACAGGGCGAGCCATTTCGTTTCCCCGGGGTGTTGATCGACATTCATGAACGCAAGATCGCCGAAGAGTCCTTGCTCAGGTTCACCCGCAACCTGGAGCAACGCGTGGCCGATGAAGTCGAGGCACGGCTGGCGACGGAGGAACAATTGCGCCAATCACAGAAGCTCGAAGCCATCGGTGGCCTGACGGGCGGTGTGGCCCACGACTTCAACAATCTGTTGCAGGTGATCGCCGGCAACCTGCACTTGCTGGCCCGGCATGAGCCAAATAACGCCAATGTCCAGCGCCGGGTGGCGGCGTCGATTGCCGCCGTCGAACGCGGGGCAAAACTGTCTTCGCAATTGCTCGCGTTTGCCCGTCGCCAGCCCTTGTCCCCGGCCATTTATACGCCTGAGCAGATTTTCGATGGCCTGGGTGAGCTGTTGCAGCGTGCGCTGGGTGAAACCTTCCAGGTGCAAATGCGTGCGCCCGCCAACCTCTGGCAGGTGTTCGTCGATCGCAATCAACTGGAAAATGCCATTCTCAACCTGGCCATCAATGCCCGTGACGCCATGAAGGGTGAGGGCACCATCGACCTGAGCGCGGAGAACATCCGCCTTGATCGCGCATTTTGCACCAGCAAGGGCATTGTCGCCGGCGACTATGTACGGGTATCGGTGGCCGACACGGGGGCAGGCATGCCGCCGCAGGTGCTCGCCCAGGCGTTCGAGCCGTTTTTCACCACCAAACCCGACGGCCAGGGCACGGGGCTTGGCTTGAGCATGGTGTTCGGCTTCGTCAAACAGAGCGGCGGGCACATCGAGATGTTCAGCGTCGTCGGCGAAGGTACCCGGGTCCAGCTCTACTTCCCGCGCAGCCTGCGCACGGCGGGCAATGAAATCTCCACTCTTGAAGTGCCGCAACGAGGTGGACACGAGCGGATTCTGGTGGTCGAGGACAATGAAGCGGTGCGCGTTTCAACGGTGGAGTTTTTGCGCGAGGAGGGCTATCAGGTGCTGACGGCCGCCAATGCCGACATCGCCATGCAGATGTTGCTGGAAGGCGTGGCGGTGGACCTGATTTTCACCGATGTGGTCATGCCGGGCCTGATCAAGAGTTCGGATCTCGCGGCCTGGGCCAAGGTGCAGAATCCGCCCGTGACGGTGCTGTTCACCTCGGGGCATACCCGTGACATTATCTCGCGCAACCACCAACTCAGCCCGGATACCCATTTGCTGGGCAAGCCCTACAGCCCCGATGCGCTGACCCTGATGATTCGTACGGTGCTCAACGGCTGACCCAAAAACCTGTGGGCGCCGGCTTGCAGCGATCGCGTCAGTCAGTCGTATCTTTACTGACTGCAAGCCCGCTTTCGCTGCCAAGCAAGCGCCTACAGTCATTCGGTTTTTTCAGATATCTAATCAAGGCGACCTGATGACCTCAAACCGCACCTCCAATCCAACCTCCGGCATGGTCAAGGTACGCGGTGCCCGGGAACACAACCTCAAGAACGTCGATGTCGATATTCCCCGCGATGCCTTGGTGGTGTTCACCGGGGTGTCCGGTTCGGGAAAATCGTCGCTGGCATTTTCGACCCTCTACGCTGAAGCGCAACGCCGCTATTTCGAATCCGTCGCCCCTTATGCGCGGCGCCTGATCGATCAGGTCGGCGTGCCGGACGTGGACTCCATCGAAGGCCTGCCGCCGGCCGTGGCCCTGCAGCAGCAACGGGGCACGCCGAGCACGCGTTCTTCGGTGGGCAGTGTGACGACGTTGTCGAGCCTGATCCGCATGCTCTATTCCCGCGCCGGCAGTTACCCGCCAGGCCAGCCGATGCTGTACGCCGAAGATTTTTCGCCCAATACGCCCCAGGGTGCCTGCCCGGAATGTCACGGCCTGGGCCGGGTGTATGAAGTCACCGAGGCGCTGATGGTCCCGGACCCGAGCCTGACCATCCGCCAGCGCGCCGTCGCCTCATGGCCCCTGGCATGGCAAGGACAGAACCTGCGCGACATTCTGGTGACCATGGGCTACGACGTCGATATTCCCTGGCGCGATTTGCCGAAAAAGCAGCGCGACTGGATTCTGTTCACCGAGGAAACGCCGACGGTGCCGGTGTACGCCGGCCTCACCCCGGAGGAAACCCGGGTCGCCCTCAAGCGCAAAATGGAACCGAGTTACCAGGGCACCTTCACTGGCGCGCGCCGCTACATCCTGCACACCTTCACCCACTCCCAGAGTGCGCTGATGAAAAAGCGTGTGTCGCAGTTCATGATCGGCAGCCCGTGCCCGTTGTGCGAGGGCAAGCGGCTCAAACGCGAGGCGCTGTCGGTGACCTTTGCCGGCTACGACATCGGCGCGCTGTCACAGATGCCGTTGTTGCAAGTCGCTGAGGTGCTGAAGCCGGTGGCGGCCCAGCATTACCTGGAGGAGGGTGATGAAGCGGGTGAGGTGCTGAGCCACAGCCAGACCCGCGAGGCCCGTGAACAGCGCGTGGCCCATGGCGCCAGCGGACACGCCAACGCCCCCGATGTACGCCATACGCCGAACCTGTCGGTGGAGAAACGCCTGGCGGCGCAACGGATTGCCCAGGATTTGCTGGAACGGGTCAGCACCCTGACCGACCTTGGCCTCGGTTACCTGGCGCTGGAGCGCAGCACGCCGACGTTGTCGTCGGGTGAGTTGCAGCGTCTGCGCCTGGCGACGCAGTTGGGCTCGCAGTTGTTCGGCGTGATCTACGTGCTGGATGAACCCTCGGCCGGCCTGCATCCGGCGGATGGCGAGGCGCTGTTCGACGCCTTGCAACGCTTGAAGGCCGCCGGCAATACCTTGTTCGTGGTCGAGCACGATCTGCAAACCATGCAGCGTGCCGACTGGTTGATCGACGTCGGCCCGGCGGCGGGGGAGCATGGCGGGCGGGTGCTGTACAGCGGTCCACCGGCCGGGTTGGCTGAAGTGGCCGAATCGCAAACCCGCGCCTACCTGTTCGCCGAGCAGGCCAGTCAGGTCCGTACCAGCCGCAAGGCCGGGGATTGGCTACGCCTGGAAGGCATTACCCGCAACAATCTGGATAACCTCGATGTCGAGTTTCCGTTAGGTTGTTTCACGGCGGTGACCGGTGTCTCGGGTTCGGGCAAGTCGAGTCTGGTCAGCCAGGCATTGCTGGAACTGGTCGGCGCACACCTCGGGCGCCCGGCCGCCGACAGCGAACCGCAGGCGCTGAATCTGGAGGACGACACGCCGCAAGTCAGCGGTGGCCAGGTCACGGCGGGGCTAGCGTCGATCAAGCGTCTGGTGCAAGTGGATCAGAAGCCCATCGGTCGCACACCGCGCTCCAACCTGGCGACCTATACCGGGCTGTTCGATAACGTGCGCAAACTCTACGCTGCCACGCCCGAGGCACAAGCGGCGGGTTATGACGCCGGGCAGTTTTCCTTCAACGTTGCCAAGGGCCGTTGCCCGACCTGCGAAGGCGAGGGGTTTGTCAGCGTCGAGTTGCTGTTCATGCCCAGCGTCTATGCACCGTGCCCGACCTGTCACGGTGACCGCTACAACCCCGAGACGCTGGCGATTAGCTGGCAGGGCCGTAACATTGCGCAGGTCCTGCAATTGACGGTGGATGAGGCGGTCGAAGTGTTCGCCGAACAAGCGGCTATCCGCCGCTCGCTGGAGGTGCTGCGCGACATTGGCCTGGGCTATTTGCGCCTCGGTCAACCGGCGACGGAGCTGTCCGGTGGCGAAGCCCAGCGCATCAAACTGGCCACCGAACTGCAGCGCAACCAGCGTGGCGCCACGCTCTATGTGCTCGACGAGCCCACCACCGGACTGCACCCACGGGATGTCGATCGCTTGCTGGAGCAATTGAACAACCTGGTGACGGCGGGGCACACGGTGATCGTCGTCGAGCACGAAATGCGCGTGGTGGCGCAGAGCGACTGGGTGATCGATATCGGCCCAGGGGCGGGGGATCAGGGCGGCAAGGTGGTCGTGGCGGGGACGCCGCAGAAAGTCGCCAAGAGCAAGAAGAGCCGGACCGCGCCGTTTTTGGCTCGGGTACTTGGTGCGGTGTGAATGGTCGGTGGCAGCTCATGCCTGTGTTTCTTGTGCCGAATCGGCCAATGGATGGAACGTCGCCCGCGAGATGGCTTCGAACCTGTATGGCCGGGCTGTTCCAGCCTCGCAATGACAGCGACGACCGAGGTAATCATGAGCGATAAAACGGGTTCAGAAGACGACGCGATAACTCCCGAGCCGGAAAGCGCCGACCAAACGGTCGACCAGAAAAACCTTCACAACGATAACGACAATGAGTTCAGTCCGGGTTTCAAGCCCGATCCGGATCGACCAAAGCCGGGTGATGAGACCGACGCCGACATTGATACCGATGGCGGTTAGGTTGAATGCAACGAGGCCGCATCCCGTGATGCGGCCTTTTTGTGTGTACGAAAGTTATTTGCTTGGGTGCGCAGCCTGGAGTTTTTTTGCCATATCCAAGTGTTTTTCCAGCCCCGGCAGCATTTTTTGAGCGAAGCCTTTGAGTTCCACGGCGCCTTTGGTCTTGTCGTCGGTGACGGTGTTGGCCTCTTTCTTGAACAACTCGATGGTCTGTTCGTGGGCCTTGACCTGATTGTTGGCATAGGCCGCGTCAAAGGATTGATCGCGCATGTCGAGGATTTTTTCCTTGGCCTGGTTGGTCAGTGTCGTGTTCTCTGGAACCTTGATGTCATTCTTTTTCGCAATGGCCGCCAGTTCGTCATTGGCCTTGGAATGATCAGTGATCATCATGTTGGCGAAGGCCTTGATGTCGGCCGAGCTGCTTTTTTCCAGGGCCAGCTTGCTGGCTTCGATCTCTGCGATGCCACCGGCGGCGGCGTGATCGACGAAGTCGTTGGAAGTCGCGGCGAAGGCCGTGCCCATGAAGGTGCTCAAGGCGACGGCCAGAGTGAGATGGCGCAGGTTGAATCCGTCCATCAGTACATCTCCACGCAATTTTCATGGGTGATCGCAATGATCGTTAAGCTGTGGAGGCCGCCAGGCGGGAAAAGGTTTTATTGCATTGGCCAAAGGACGACGAACGGACACCGCTGGTCTGACAGGTGGTCGACAGAACCGGTCAACCAAGGCCATTCTGATAGTTGGCGAGCGCAATCAGAGGCGTTTGCTGCCGATTAACAAACGGAGGTGTTCCATGCCGGTGCCACACGACCTTTATCAGGATCTGAAACGCTCAAAGGAAGAAATCCAGCACAAACGCACCAAGGATCCGTTATTGGATTCGCTGCTTAACAAGTATTCGCTGGCCGATGCCGAAGTGGTCAAGGCAGAGGAGGCCAAGTCCAGTGATGACGCAGTGAAGAAGCTCAAGGAGACGCGCCTGATGGTCAAGGACAAGATCGTCAAACAACTCGAGTCGCCGTCCTGAAAGATCTCATGAGCCTCCGACGACCGGGGGCTGAACAATTGGAACGGCGCTAACGACCGGCACCTCGAATGATCAGAGACCGTCATTACGGTGACAGACGAGGTGCCCCATGACACATCCAAAATTCCCCAGCGAAGAACAGGGTGGCTTCGATCCCATCCCCACCCATCCCGAGCCTTTGAGTCCGGGGCGCAATGCCGTCAAGCCTGAAGAAGACCCCGGCCTCGACGAAGTGCCGGATGATGAAGCAGGCAAACCGCCGAACAGGCGCGATCGTATTGACCTGGATTCCGATTGACTCCTATCCCTGTGGGAGGGGGCTTGCCCGCTGCTGCAATGTGATTGCGTTGTTATTGCAGCGCCGCGCTCAGCGGCAAACGCACCATGTGTTTCGCCTTCAGCGAGCCCAAATACAGCCAGTCGCCATATTCGCGCGCGGTCGTGATCGGTGAGTAGTTGCCGCTGCTGCTGTCCTGGAGGTTGGCAATGACCCTGCCTTCGACATCGAGCCCGAGAACGAAGGCGCGTTTCTCCACCGGTTTGGGCAGCACGGTCATGGCCCGTGCGATCACCTTGCGTATGAAGGGATGTGCCGCCGTGGCGTCGAGCAAGGCATTGCGCGGTGCGTACAGCGCCACCCAGAAACGGTCGTGACCATTGAACGCGAGGTTGTCGGGCAGGCCTGGCAAGTTGTCGATGAACAGATCGTGGGTGCCTGCCTTGGGGCCGCTCAACCAGTAGCGGCTAATGCGATAGGCACCGGTTTCATTGACCAGCACATAGGCATCGTCCGGTCCGAGCGTCACGCCGTTGGCAAATTCCAGCTTGTCCAGCAGCACTGAGGTTTTGCCGGTCTGGAAGTCGTAACGCAACAAGCGACCATCGCCACCGTGTTCAATGATCGCCTCACCATCCTTGCCGTAGCCGAAGCGGCTGGAGGCATCGCTGAAGTAGGCATAGTGCCCCTGCGTGTCGATGGCGACGTCGTCAGTGAAACCGAAGGGCACGCCGTTGGCCTCTGTCGCCAAGGCCACCAGGCGACCTTGGGCGTCCAGCGACAGCAAACCCTTGACCGCATCAGCGATCACCAGCAAGCCGCTGGGGTGGCGAGCCAGACCCAAGGGCCGGCCACCGGTATCGGCCAGGACTTTGGTGGCCTTGCCGTCAAGGCTCGTGCGGATCACCCGGCCGTCATGCAAGCCGGTGATCAGCGTATCGTTTTCCAGCAGCAGTGCTTCGGGGCCATCGATGTCCGCAGCGCCAACAGGCTCCACGCCCTTGAGGCGCTGATTGTCGGCATAGGTGCCGCTGGTGAGCGATGGCGCGGGGGCTGGCGTCCAGGCCACGGGTTTGACCCTGGTGGGCATCAGCAGCAAGAAGCCAGCAACGACAATGACCACCAGCAGCAAGCCGTGGCGAAACCGGAGCGAGCGACTCACGCTCGGACTTCCGACAGGGCCAGGTGTTTTTCCGCCATCTCACGCAGCGCCAGCATCGAGGCCGCCGACTCACGATCGATCCGGCGCTTGAGCAACAACCGATTGGCAAGGCGCATCGCCACGCCGCTGAACTGATACTCCAGCGTGCGGACAAACCGCGTGCCTTCTCCCACGGCTTCACATTCGTAAGTCAGTATCAGCGACAGTCCATGGTCGCCGAGCGCCTGGGCACGCCAACGCAACCCAGGCAGGTATTCATCGACGACCCAACGCAAATGCCCATCACGTCCACCGGCGCGGATGTCTTCCTCGAACCGCGCGCCGGCGTGCAGCGGACCCTTTTGTCCGTTGATCCTGAGGGACGATGGATGCCACTGCGGCCAGTGGCTCACGTTGCTGGCGTACGCCAGCACGGCAAAGGGCGTTCCGGCGATCTCGATCTGATGCTGCATGCGGGTCATGGGCGTGCTCGTCGGCTGCGGGATCGCCGGCTCCGGCTCCCAGTAGAGGGTGCCGAACAGGTAATCCATCAATGGAAAAACGATGTTGAAGTTACGTTCCTGCATCAACTCACGGCGGTGATGCAGCTCATGCAGGCGCCGCATCTGGCGGACCCAAGGCAGGCGCGTCAGCGGGTTGTGCGGCGGTAGATGCTCGCAGGCATGGAACGCTTCATAGGCCAGGTAACCGAGGACCAGAAAACCGCCGACCAAACCGGCTACGTTGACGTCCACTTGCATGAGCAGCCACCAGAGAGGCAGGGTGATGAGCAGGGTGTGCAACACGATCAGCCAGGCCGGAAACAGAATCACCCGCCAGTCACGGGCGCTGTCATAAGTCATGTGGCCCGGTGCGAAAAAACTGTGATGGTCGCCGGTATGGCGGGCATAGAACAATCGCGCGTAACTTTTTTTCTGATGGCCCAGGTGCCGATGCACGCAGTACACGCCGAAGTTGAAGAGCAACAAGGTCAGAGGCACCGCCAGCCATTCGGTCGGTTGCACCTGGTGCACAGTGCTCCAGAAAACGGCCATGGCGAACACGCCGAACAGCAGCACGAAGGTGCCGTGAAGCCAGGGGTTGTAGCGCGGATGGATGTTGGCGCGGTAGCGGCTGCGGAATGCTTCGGTGGTCTGCCTCACTGCAATCACCTGTCGTTATCGTTATCTCCAGCAGCGTAGACGATCCCGGCGTGTTGGCTGGAGAACCTCGACGACACGAGTGCCACGATCCGGTGCAAGGCGTATTCAGGTCAACGGGTTCCAGCGTTGCGACCAGTCTTCATCGGACTGGATGACTTCGCGCAGCAGGTCGAAGGCTCGTTGCAACGTCGGCGAGTCGCGGTCGCGGGAGTAAACCAGATAGGTCGGGTAACTGAACTCCGGTGCTTTCGGGACTTGTTCCAGTACACCGCTTTCCAGGTAACTGCGCACGACACGGGTGCGGAAATAGCCGCTGCCGCCGTTTTCCAGAATGTATTGCAGGCCCAGCGGGCCGAGATTGAAACTCAGGGCGGCTTTGGCTTTTTCTGGCAGAGCGGCATCGTGCCGGCGCCGGAAGTCCTGGCCCCAGTCAATGTAGACGTAAGGTTCGGCACGACCGGGCAGGCGGACAAGGACAAGCTTTTCCTCCAGCACCTGCTCGACCTGAAGCCGCGGCCAATACTCGGGCTGATAGACCAGCGCCGCGTCCAGTACCCCCAGTTCCAACTGGCGCAACAGGTTTTCGCCGTCGCGGATTTCCATGCGCAGGGCGTGGCTGGGGATTTTTTCGCGCAACTCGCCGGCCCAACTGAGCATCAACGGGTTGCACAGACTGACCTCGCCGCCGATGTGCAATACATCGCGGTAACCCTCAGGCAACGGCAAGTCCCGCCTTGCGGCCTCCCAGGTTTCCACCAGTTGATTGGCATATACCACGAAAGCTTCGCCGTTGGGCGTGAGGCGGGCACCGGCGCGGTTGCGCACAAACAGGGTACTGCCCAGTTGGCTTTCGAGTTTTTGTACCCGTGCGGTGATCGCGGTTTGGGTGACGTGGAGCTTCTCGGCCGCTGCGGCAAGGCTGCCGTGGCGGACGATTTCCAGAAAGGTGCGGGCGAGATCGATGTCCATGGGATGGCCGATGGCGGAAGTGCTCGCATTGTAAAAGCACTGTTCACTTGCGGATAGGCATCACTTTTCCCCCCTCTGCACAGGGATCTTCGTCAGGCCTGGGATTCAGAATGCAAAACACGAACAGCCTAACGCTCCCCAGAACCCACGGAAGTCACTGACCGGCGCATTCGACAGGCGCGCACGTTCGTGACTGTGTGCATGTACCGCGCACGCGCCGACACACTGATGGACCTGTGCCGTCAGCGGCGCCAGCGGCTTCCAGTGCCCTGGCACCTTGGCCACCGGTGACCATTCCGGCACCACGGGGATCGGTGGCGGACCAAGCTTCTCGAATTCGACGCTGCCGTACACGATCTTGCCGTCGACGATGGTCAGCACCGCTTCGATGCCTTTGATGCCTTCGTCCTCGATGTGGAAATAGTCCGCCGACAGCGCAATCAGGTCCGCCAATTGCCCGGCCTTGATCTGGCCTTTCTTGCCCTGTTCAGACGAGAACCAGGCGCTGCCATGGGTGAACAGCTCCAGCGCGGTGTCGCGGCTCAGGCCTTGGGGATGAAGCGCCAGCCCGCCGACAGTCCGGCCGCTGACCAGCCAATAGAGCGAAGTCCACGGGTTGTAACTGGATACCCGCGTGGCATCGGTGCCAGCACCCACCGGCACCCCTTCGGCCAACATCCGGGCAATTGGCGGCGTATGTTCAGCCGCTTTGGCACCATAGCGGTCAACGAAGTATTCACCCTGGAACGCCATGCGATCCTGAATCGCGATGCCGCCGCCAAGGGCTTTGACCCGCTCGATGTTGCGCGGGGTGATGGTTTCGGCGTGATCGAAAAACCACGGCAAACCGGCGAACGGAATGTCGCGATTGACCTTCTCGAACACATCGAGCATGCGGCTGATGGATTCGTTGTAAGTGGCGTGCAGGCGGAATGGCCAGCGTTGTTCAACCAAGTGTCGAACCACGGGTTCCAGATCCTGTTCCATGGTGGGTGGCAGGTCGGGGCGAGGTTCCAGGAAGTCTTCAAAGTCGGCGGCGGAGAACGCCAGCATCTCCCCGGCGCCGTTGTGCCGCAGGAAGTCGTCGCCCTGACCGTAGTGCGAGGTACTGGTCCAGTTCTTGAAGTCGGTCAGTTCTTCCTTGGGCTTTTGGGTGAACAGGTTGTAGGCGATGCGAACGGTGAGTTGTTGCTCCTTGGCCAGTTGCTGAATGACTTGATAGTCGTCCGGGTAATTCTGATAACCGCCGCCGGCATCGATTGCACTGGTGACACCCAGACGATTGAGTTCGCGCATGAACTGACGCGTGGAGTTCACTTGATATTCCAGCGGCAGCTTCGGACCCTTGGCCAGGGTCGAATACAGAATCATCGCGTTGGGGCGGGCGATCAGCATGCCGGTGGGGTCGCCGTTGGCGTCCCGCTGGATTTCGCCGCCCGGAGGGTTCGGCGTGTCGCGGGTATAGCCGACCACTTTCAGCGCGGCCCGGTTGAGCAACGCGCGGTCGTACAAATGCAGCACGAATACCGGCGTATCGGGCGCAGCCTTGTTCAGTTCATCGAGGGTCGGCAGGCGTTTTTCGGCAAACTGGAATTCGTTCCAGCCACCCACCACCCGCACCCATTGCGGTGTGGGCGTGCGGTCAGCTTGATCCTTGAGCATGCGCAGGGCGTCGACCAGCGACGGTACGCCCTCCCAGCGCAGTTCGAGGTTGTAGTTGAGACCGCCACGGATCAGGTGCAAGTGTGAGTCGTTGAGCCCGGGAATCACCGTACGACCATGCAGGTCGACGACTTGCGTGGCCGGCCCCTGCAAGGCCATGGCCTGGGCATCGCTGCCAACCACCACGAAGCGCCCGTCCTTGATCGCCACGGCACTGGCCTGGGGTTTCTTGCGGTCAACGGTGTGCAGGCGTCCGTTGTACAAAATGAGATCGGCGGGGGTGTCGGGCATGGTTTTACTCCCTGCAAGCAGCGGGCTGATCCAGGCGCCTATGGCTCCTGCCGAAAGGCCTTGCAGTACACTTCGGCGATTGACGCCGTCGTGGTCGTCAGGTGGGCTCATGGCAGTGCTTCGCGCAAAAGGATCGAGGGGCAATCGGTCGGTGTCTGATGCATGCGGCCACAAGAAATATAGACGGCAATTCCATGGCTGAACGATTCTTTGCCCCCGAAACGACGAATCCCGCCACTAGGGGCGGGATTCGTTGGCAATCAGGTGTGCTCCCGAGGAATGGGAGCGACAGGCTTAGCTCGGGAACAGCTCGGACAGTTTCATCGCCAGCATCATGTCGCCTTCAGCGCGCAGTTTGCCGCCCATGAACGCTTGCATGCCATCGGTTTCGCCGCTGACGATGCCTTCCAGGGTTTCGCCGTCCATCACCAGAGTGACCTGGGCGTCCGGGTTCTCGCCTTCTTTGAGCTCGCAGGTGCTGTCTTTGACAACCAGCGAGAAGTTCTTGGTGTCGTCGATGCGGAAACCGAAAACCAGGTCCAGACCGGCAGCAGCGGCTGGGTTGAACTTGGCTTTCATTGCTTGTACGGCATCAGCTACGGAGGTCATGGTTCGATCCTTTCTTGGGTAATAGGAGCTGGGTGATTACAGCCAGGGTCACAATAGTCCGGACTCAACGAAACGTGATGAGTTCCGGGGCCTTCAGCAGTTGCAGGTGCGCATGACTGTTGAAGGAAGCCAGTGCCACCTCGCGACCACGGAACTTCAGGTGGTTGAGCGAGGTGTTGACGATTTGCCAGTTCAGTTCAAAAGCCTGCTTTGCAGGCATGTGCGTTATGAGGTGCAGCAGGGCAGTGATGGTGCCGCCGGAGGTGAACACGGCGATTTTCTGCGTGTTGTCGGCCTGTTCGAGAATCCGGTTCAGACCGGCCTGCACACGCTCGACAAAGCTTAGCCAGCTTTCCAGGCCCGGAGTGTCGTAAGTGCCGGCGAGCCAGCGCTCGATGATCAGGGCGAATATGCGCTGGAACTCCGCGCGGTTTTGCGCGGCATTGCGCAGGATGTCCAATGCTTCCGGTTCGTCCGGCAACATGGCCGGGAGCAGGGCGCGGATCACCGCGTCGGCGTCGAACTCATTGAAGGCGGAATCGGTTTCCAGGATCGGGACCGGCAGGCCTGCGGCGGCAAACTGTTCCAGCGCACTGTTGGCCGTGTGTTGCTGGCGGCGTAGGTCGCCGGACAGGCATCGATCGAAGCGGATGCCGAGTTCTGCCAGGTGTTGACCGAGGATTTCCGCCTGGCGAATACCGGTGGGCGACAGGACGTCATAGTCGTCTGCACCAAAGGAGGCCTGGCCATGTCGAATCAAATAGATACTGCCCACGTCCGCGTCGTCCCGGTACGTTGAAGGTTCGGCGAGGTTATGAGGATGGCGGTGAGCTGTCAATGAAAAAACATACGCTTGTTTGAAATGCTCGTTAGACGCCCGTTGCCAGAGGTTTCACAGCTGGTCGCAAGGGCGGCGCATGGGTATGCTGGAGTTATCCGCGCGCGTTCATGCCGCGCATCGTTTGAGGAGTCCCTGTGGAGTTTTTCACCGAGTACGCCAGTTTTCTGGCCAAGACCGTGACCCTGGTGATCGCCATTCTGGTGGTCCTGGCCAGTTTTGCGGCATTGCGCAGCAAAGGTCGACGCAAGTCTGCCGGGCAGTTGCAAGTCAGCAAGCTCAATGATTTCTACAAAGGCCTGCGCGAGCGCCTTGAGCAGACCCTGCTCGACAAGGACCAGCTCAAGGCCTTGCGCAAGTCCCAGGCTAAAACCGAGAAAAAGCAGAAGAAAAAAACCGAGGCCAAACCCCGGGTGTTCGTGCTGGATTTCGATGGCGACATCAAGGCGTCAGCGACTGAAAGCCTGCGTCATGAAATTACCGCACTGTTGACCCTCGCCACCCCCAAGGATGAAGTCGTACTGCGCCTGGAAAGCGGCGGCGGCATGGTCCACAGCTATGGCCTGGCTTCCTCGCAACTGGCGCGTATCCGTGAAGCGGGCGTGCCGTTGACCGTCTGCATCGACAAGGTCGCGGCCAGCGGTGGCTACATGATGGCGTGCATCGGCCAGAAGATTATCAGCGCACCCTTCGCGATCCTTGGCTCCATCGGCGTGGTGGCGCAGTTGCCCAACGTCAATCGCCTGCTGAAAAAGCATGACATCGACTTCGAAGTGCTCACCGCTGGTGAATACAAACGCACCCTGACCGTGTTTGGCGAAAACACCGAGAAGGGGCGGGAGAAATTCCAGGAGGACCTGGATATCACCCATCAACTGTTCAAGAACTTTGTCTCGCGCTATCGCCCGCAACTGGCTATCGACGAGGTGGCCACCGGTGAAATCTGGCTGGGTGTCGCGGCATTGGAAAAGCAACTGGTGGACGAACTGAAGACCAGTGATGAGTATCTGGCCGAACGCGCCAAGCAGTCCGAGCTTTATCACCTGCACTACGCCGAACGTAAGAGCCTGCAAGAGCGTATCGGCATGGCGGCCAGCAGTTCGGTCGATCGCGTTCTGCTGAGCTGGTGGAGCCGCTTGACCCAGCAGCGCTTCTGGTAACACATCGATAGGCATCGAACCGGGGCATTTGCCCCGGTTTTTTTTCGCCTGGCAATCTGCAGGGTTGTCCTCCAGAACGTGGCGAATTCTCCGAGGTCAGGAGTCGATCCGTCCTGCTTTCGAGGGCGTGGTGGAGGGTTATGTTGGTGTTCCCAATGTTTGCCATGGAATGCACATGAATGACCAACCGCGTGACCCTCACATTGCGTTCGCCACAACTGATCGGCCCATGCACGAAGCACTGAACTCAATGGTGAACGGCGCCTTGCCGCAATCTCCCGAGCAATTCGGCACACAACTGATCCGGAAAAAATGGGGCGAGAACATCGACCCGCAGACCGCGCAGTTGGTAACACTGGATTACCACTATAGAGGACATCCACCGCAAGACGGGGTCGAGCAAGGTCAGGTGGCGAGCTCACAGACGCTGGTACAGGCGCTGCTGTCCAATTATCAAACCGTCGGTGACGGCCGTTTCGCTGAAACCGTTTTCGGTCTTTACACACCGCCCGACGTCGGCCCGTCCATTCGCATTGTCCAGAACGTCGATGAATTTGCTGACCACGGCAATGGCAACCATCACACGTACGAAGGCATCTATCGGCAAACCGTGCCGCAGGTCTATGGGCCGACCACGCAAATCGCGCTCAGGCCGGCGGACTTCAAACAGTGGGTGTGGGAGTTGAATCTGAAAACCCGCTATCAGGCCTACCTTGAAAACGCCTGGCCCTCGGATGAGCAGATCGCAGGTGCGGCGCCTTGCGACCTGAGGACTTCGACCAAGGCTGCCTTCGTCATGAGCGCTTTCCTGCAACACCAGGAAGGCAGTTTGACCCAGGAGGGGATGGCACTGGCGCTGCTGGCGTGCGGGTTGCCGGAGCGGCAGACCTGGGACGCACTGACCATCACTCAATTGAATGCAGCAACCCGCGTCCATTCGCCCGTCGTCGCCGGTCGCCTGACGATCTACCGTTACACCTCGACCGATCTCTGGTGTTTTCGCCAGCGCACCAGCTCCAGGGTCTTGCTGTACATCCCGGGCAACTCCTCACCGCTGCATGAATTCGTCGACATCCAGCACCTGCGCCAATGGATCGTTGCCCAAGGCAAGGTGGCCGAGACCGGGCAGGCTTTGGCCATGCACTTTGTCGAAGATGATCGGCAAGACGGCACCTTCCATGCGGGCGTGTTGACAGCGCTGGAGGGCATGGCGGTGTTCCCAAGGGAGCACTGGTTGAAAAAGAATGCCGGGTTTTTCAACAATGACGGATTCTGGGACCCGCAGGACTATGTGGGCATTGAGCGCTCACCCGCGGCCACTGACCCGTTCGCTGAATTGGTGCTGACCATGAAGCAGGCGGCCATGGCCAGCGTCAACACCATCCGTGATGATGCCCAGGTCAACCGGGACGACTTGAGCGCGGTGGTGGAGCCGCTCGTACAGTGGATCAACTGCCTGGGCCCTTTGGCGCTGTTCATTCCCGGAGGCGAGGGCGTGCTGGTGCTGGCCGGGATCATCGACGCCGGTTATGGCATCAATCAGGCTGTCAACGGTGACACCCCGGAAAAGCGCTCGGAAGGCGTGACACGCACGGTCTTCGGCTTGCTCAATGCGCTGCCGCTGGCCAGATCGATTGCCGCACTCAAGGTCGAGGGCCGAGTGGCCGAAAGTCTTCACGACGTTCCTGAGCCGAGCAGTGAATCGAGCCTCCAGCCACTGACCGATACAGCGCTTCAACCCGTATCCGCGCCAGCCCTGAAGCCGCCTGCGACTCGCCTGGAACTCATGCGCGGCGTGTGTGCACCGTTCGCGTCCTTCAGCGACGAGGTCCTGGGCCAGATTGCCCGGGTGAGTACGGTTAACGATGACATGTTGCGTCTGATGCAGTCGGGGCGCCCGCCGACTCCGCTGCTGGCCGATACCATTGCCCGCTTCAAGCTTGACCATGAGCTTGAGGCGACCGCCGATCCGACGACACGCGCCAGTTTATTCAACGCCCGTTATCAGGCACTCCAGCACTCGGATCATGAATGGGTCCGCTTGTTCCAGCGCGAGTACCCCGGTTTGCCGAAAGCGGTTGTGGAGCAAATTCTCGACCGTTCGGGCGTGGAGATCGAAGGGCCGGTCGATGCTGCCGAAGCGGTGAGGGTGCTCAGGCGGCTGGACGATAAAGCGCGTGAATATCAGCAGCATGTCAGGCTCAACCGGGCCTATGAAGGCCTGTACTTGCGCTCGATTGTCCACCCCGAATCCGATGTCCTGGCCTTGCATTCTCTGGCGCGGTTACCTGGGTGGCCGACATCCTTGCGCATCGAGGTGCTGGAAGCATCTGAGGGTGGTCGGCTGCTGGATCGCTGTGGCCCGCTTGATGCGCCGGATTGCCGACGCTTGATCAAGGTCGCGGATCGCTATTGGCCTTCTGCGGCGTTGAAACCTGGCCGTGAAGGCTCGGACCTGTTCACTGCGCTGGTCGACCTGTTATCCGTTGAAGAGCGAACCGCGTTGTCATTGCGCGCACCCGACCCGACAGGTGAGTTGCGCCTGCGTCTGGGTGAGCGAACATTGAGCCGTACCGAATTGATGCTCGGCCTGAGCAGGATGGATTCGAAATTGCCTTTCGAATCCCCTGGACTTCGCGGCGGCGGTTTTCCAAATACGCCTCAGGGGGCGTCCCTGAGCCATGAAGTCGTGCGCTTGCAGGTCAGGGATATTTACCCGGACTTCACCAACGCCCAGGTCGACGAGCTGTTGGCGGGCGCCGGTGCCGGGGCTCAAGTGCTTCTGGAGCGTCTTACCCTGCAATTGCGACAACTGCATACTGATCTGGTGCATTGGATCGATCAGACCGTGTCGGACCTCGATGACATGGATCTGGATTTTCTTGCCGTTGGCGATGAAGGCGCCGTGGGCATGACCCCTCAGCAGGTGGCGGCGCACAATGCTGAAAAGCTGGAGCACGTGATCGAGTACGAACGTGAAACCAGGATCGAGCTTGCCGACGAACTGATGCTTCTTTGGCAGAAGTGCCCCCCGGAAGCCAATAAAGTCATGTTCGACGGGGCATTTTCCGGCTATCGGCTCGATCTGGATTTTGAGGACTACCACCGCCTGCCGGTGATGAACGTTCGATTCGACGAAGTCGTCGAACTGTCGATGCAGGGGCTGCACCTGGTCGAACGCGAAAGCCTCAACGGGTTTCTGGAGAGTTTCCCTAACCTGCGCACGTTGAATCTGGAGCGACTTGACCTGCGTCTGCCCAACACGAATGACGTGCTGGAAGGGCGCTTGCCGCCAGCGATCCTGCAAATGAAGCGGCTCACTTCGCTCAACCTCAAGTCGACGTTTCTGGAGCTCAAGGAGCACACCGCTGCGCAATTGAGCGACCTGGTCAGGTTGCAGAGCCTGGACCTGAGCGATAACCCTTTGGCCATTGCGCCGGTTGTTTTGGGGATGAAGGCGCTACGCGAGCTGAAACTGAGCAATACCGGGATCAGCCACTGCCCGATCGGCATCGCCGATGAGCCATTCATGACCTCGCTGGACTTGCGTCATAACCGGATCAGCCGGGTTCCCCAGGCAGTACTGAATCAGGCAGTGTCCCGGGACCGGGTCTGGCTCTGGGACAACCCGCTGACGGACGAAGAGACACTGTCGCGTCTGGTCGACCACCGTGAACGGACTGGCATCAATCTGTGGTTAAGCCAGCCGGGTGAGGGATATGGCAGTGCCACGCCGTGGCTGCAAGAGGGTGATGAAGTGCTGCGCGCGGCGCGGCAGCAGATCTGGCAACGGCTGGCCGCCAAACCGTTGGGCGACGCGTTTCTGCGTGTTATCGATGGCTTGAGCCTGACGGCGGATTTCCAGGTGGGTTACCTGATCCTGCAAGCGCGGGTATGGCGACTGCTGCAGGCAGCGGACGCTTCAGAGGAGCTGTGGGGCTGGCTGCGTCAGTGCGTGGAAGCGAGGACGCCCGATGCGGAAAATCCGTTCAGGCTGTTCACTGTTCTTGAGGATCGAGTGCGGCTGTATACCGATTGGGTCGCGTTGGGGCGGCCAATTCCTATGGCCAATCTTCCGAATCGCTGATCGGAAGGTGAAGCGCCTTGAACCCTGCAAAGGGTTCAAGGCGTTTCGATCAACGGCGACGGAACAGCGGCAGCGGTTCGTCGGTGGCGGCCTGATAAGTCACCGAGAAGTCTTTGAGGCTTTCCAGCGCTTCATACGGATCTTTGTCGGCACGCAATGCAAAGGCATCGAAACCGCAACGATGCAGATAGAACAACTGGTCGCGCAACACATCGCCAATCGCCCGCAGTTCGCCTTTGAAACCATAACGGTCACGCAGCAGACGGGCGTTGGAGTAGTTGCGGCCATCGGTGAAGGCCGGGAAGTTCAAGGCGATGACCTTGAAGTTCGCCACGTCGTCACCGATCTCTTCGGCTTCTTCATCGGCATCCAGCCATACGCCCAGGCCGCCATCGCGGGCCTTGAGCATACGGCTGTGTTCGCGCCACAGTGCCAACGGGACGATGTAGTCGTCGCAGTTGGTGATCTCGTCGATGCTGAAGTCCTTGGGCAGCAGGTGCCAGGTTTCGTCGACGACCTCGTTGTTCTTAATGATTCGCTGCATAGACGCGTTCCTTGAAGAGGTCGATGCCAATACGCTGATAGGTGTCGATGAAGCGCTCGTCTTCGGTACGCTGTTCCACGTACACGTCGATCAGCTTCGAGATCACGTCCGGCATGTCGTCCTGGGCGAACGACGGGCCAAGGATCTTGCCCAGGCTGGCGTCGCGGCTGGCGCTGCCACCGAGGGACACCTGGTAGAACTCTTCGCCTTTCTTGTCCACCCCGAGAATGCCGATGTGACCCACGTGGTGGTGACCACAGGCGTTCATGCAACCGGAGATGTTCAGGTCCAGCTCACCGATGTCGAACAGGTAGTCCAGATCATCGAAGCGACGCTGGATCGATTCGGCGATCGGGATCGACTTGGCGTTGGCCAGGGAGCAGAAATCACCGCCCGGGCAGCAGATGATGTCGGTCAGCAAACCGATGTTCGGCGTGGCGAAGCCTTGCTCGCGCAATTCGCCCCACAGGGTGAACAGCTTGTCCTGCTCGACGTCGGCCAGAATGATGTTCTGCTCGTGGGACGTGCGCAGTTGGCCGAAGCTGTAGCGCTCCGCCAGATCGGCGACGGCGTCGAGTTGCTTGTCGGTGATGTCGCCCGGTGCCACGCCGGTCGGCTTCAGGGACAGGGTCACGCAGACATAACCCGGCTGCTTGTGGGCCAGGGTGTTGCGTGCGCGCCAGCGGGCGAAACCCGGGTGCTGCTGGTCGAGTTCGGCCAGTTGGGCGTTCTGGTTGTCCAGGGCCCTGTAGTCCGGGTCGACGAAGTGTTTGGCGACGCGATGCACTTCGGCTTCGGTCAAAGTGGTCTGGCCACCGCGAAGGTGCTCCATTTCCGCATCGACTTTCTGGGCGAAGACTTCAGGTGTCAGCGCCTTGACCAGAATCTTGATCCGCGCCTTGTACTTGTTGTCGCGACGACCGTAGCGGTTGTAAACCCGCAGGATGGCGTCGAGGTAGCTCAACAGGTCTTGCCACGGCAGGAATTCATTGATGAACGCGCCCACCACCGGCGTACGGCCGAGGCCACCGCCGACCAGCACACGGAAGCCCAGTTCGCCAGCGGCGTTGTGCACCGGCTCAAGGCCGATGTCGTGGACTTCGATGGCGGCACGGTCGGACGTCGAGCCGTTGATGGCGATCTTGAATTTGCGTGGAAGGTAGGCGAATTCCGGGTGGAACGTGGTCCACTGGCGGACGATTTCGCACCATGGGCGCGGGTCGATCAATTCATCGGCTGCGACGCCGGCAAACTGGTCGGTAGTGACGTTGCGCAGGCAGTTGCCGCTGGTCTGGATCGCGTGCATTTGCACGGTGGCCAGTTCAGCCAGGATGTCCGGGATGTCTTCCACCGCCGGCCAGTTGAACTGCACGTTCTGCCGGGTGCTGATGTGGGCATAGCCCTTGTCGTAGTCACGGGCAATCTTGGCCATCATTCGCACTTGGCGCGAAGTCAGTTGGCCGTAAGGCACCGCAACACGCAGCATCGGCGCGAAGCGCTGGATGTAAAGCCCGTTCTGCAGGCGCAGGGGGCGGAATTCTTCTTCGCTCAGCTCGCCTGCCAGATAGCGTCGGGTCTGATCACGGAACTGCTTGACGCGGTCCTCGATGATCCGCTGATCGTACTCGTCGTATACGTACATATAAGTCCTGTTCTCAGGCTTGGGCCGGTCGGAAACAGCGGCGTTTTTTGCTTGCCGGAATCCGATAATACCTCGGCAATTCTGCGCGCACGGCCGCGCACTCCGTACGGAGCCGGGGCAAGATACCAGTTTGCGGTTATGCGCAAAAGTGATGTTTGAGTATATGTAAAGAACCAAATCGCCTAATGAGGATCGTTGTAGCAAAGACCCTGTTTGTGATGCGGGCAATCGTCGTCTTTACTGTGATCGAGTCTTTATGCAATCACCGATAAAACCGACAAGAGGCGATGCAATGAGCAACCCTACCAAAGCGACAAAAAGTGATAGCACGGTCGATGCTTGGGCGATTCTGTTCCTGATCATTCTGGTCGTCGGCACAGCGGTATATTGGGTCAGTCATCAATAAACGACCCCGTCCGGGCCAACTCCCGACGATTGTCGGACAAAAAACGGAATAAACGCCGTTTTGCGGGCGTTCGCTGGCTATAATGCGCGGCGGATTTCCGGGGGCTCGGACGATAAATGTTGAAGTTTCTATGTGGTGCATTACTGGCGCTGGGTATGGTCGTGGGGCCTTTTGCCCGGGCGGAGTCTGTGCTGTTCCTGAATCCGGGGACGCCCGTGGAACTTTTCTGGACCAGCTACTCGCAATTCATGCAGGCCGCGGCCGATGATCTGCACATCGACCTGCGCATCCTGTACTCCAACCGGACCTCCGAAGTCGTCATCGCGCAAGCGCGCGAAGCCCTGCTTGGACCTCATCGCCCGGATTATCTGGTATTCGTCAATGAGGAAAGTGTCGCGCCCGAAATCCTGCGTCTGGCGAAGGGCAGTGGTGTGAAGCTGTTCATGGTCAATAGCGCCCTGAGCCCGGACCAGACGCGCCTGCTTGGCGCACGCCCTGACAAGTATCCCGATTGGGTGGGCAGCCTGGTGCCCAACGATGAGGAGGGCGGCTACCTGATGCTCAAGGAGTTGATTCGCCTGCATCCGCCGGTCGCCCCCGGCCAGACGATTGACCTGTTGGCCTTCTCGGGATTGAAAATCACTCCGTCCGCGCAGTTGCGAGAGAAAGGCATGCGACGGGCATTGGCCGAACACCCTGAAGTGCGCTTGCGACAATTGGTTTACGGGGGCTGGACCCGTGCGCGGGCCTATGAACAGGCCAAGCTTCTGTTCAAACGCTACCCACAGACATCCCTGGTCTGGTCGGCTAACGACGAGATGAGCTTTGGCGCCATGCAGGCTTTCGAAGAGACGGGCGCAAAGCCCGGCAAGGATGCGCTGTTTAGCGCCATCAACAATTCACCGGCTGCGTTGCACGCGTTGCTGGACAATCGGCTGAGCGTGTTGCTGGGCGGTCATTTCACTCTGGGCGGCTGGGCCTTGGTGCAGCTGCATGACTACAACCAGGGCGTCGACTTCAGCCGTTATGGCGGTCGCGACCGGCAAATTTCGTTATTGCAGGTGATTGATCGGGCACAGGCCAAGCGACTGCTGGCGCTGGGCAGCGAAAAAAAATTCGGTGTGGATTTTCACAAATTCTCGGCCAAGGGGCAGCCGGTGTCTTATCGATATCCGTTCAGCCTGCAAGCCCTGATGCACTGATTTAGTTCATAGCCCGGCCAGAACCAGTACCAGCTTCACGATGCCGAACAGCATCAGCGCGAACACGGCCGTGAACAGCACCCCCAGGATCACGAAATGGCTGGGTTTGCCGTGGGTAAAATCACGCGCCCGGTTTTTTCCGCTTTGCACCCCGAATGCAGCCGCCACGACGCTGTGCAGCATCTGCCAGAACGACGGTGGCTTGTTGTCGACTGGGTCGTCCATAAATCCCCCCGCTTTAAAGTAGGTCCCCCAAGCATAGCCAATCCGCCGGCCTCTGCTGCGGGCGGTCGGCGGATCGACGCATTTTGAAATCAGTCCGGGCCGATGCGATAACTATCTACTACAGATACGGTTAACTGAAATGATGTTCTGTCGTTCCATTTTTCAGGAGCGACACAATGTCTACCCATCCGCCCTCTGCGTCCCGCCAACGTTTGGTTGCGGGCCAAACCAGCATTCACCGCGAACTTCTTGAACAACTGACGCCTGATTGGTTGATCGATGCCACGCCGCAGCGGCGAGCAGCCATGAAAGCCAGCGGCTCGCTCGCACCGCACTGGTATACGCGAGCATCCATCGAGCAACAGCAGGCACTGAAAGACCGTTTCAAAGACAGCCTGGTTTCCCAGACCCGACTCGACAAAACGATGTCGTCGCTGCCAGATGCCGAAAGTTTTGCCGAGCCGATACTGCAAAAGG
Source organism: Pseudomonas mohnii (assembly GCF_900105115.1). NCBI lineage: Bacteria > Pseudomonadati > Pseudomonadota > Gammaproteobacteria > Pseudomonadales > Pseudomonadaceae > Pseudomonas > Pseudomonas mohnii. The sequence goes on along the minus strand of NZ_FNRV01000001.1, from coordinate 594,739 downwards.
CGCTGAAGGATCAGTTCGGGGTCGAGGCCGACGTCAACAAAACCATGGTGTGTCTGAGGCGAGCGCTGGAAATCAGCGAGCTTGAAATCGAGATCAGCTCATTCGAGGTCATGAAGCTTTCGTTGTTGCAGGCGGCACTGCATAACTTCGAAGCATCCGAATGCGAGGCGGGCGCCTTTCATCGTGAGTCAGGGTTTGTGGTTGAGACTTCCACGCCAGGTACATTCGAGGTCATTGCCCTCAACATCTCGGTCAGGCAATTCCTCTCACTCTGCCGCAAGCTCGATATCGGCGCGCAGTATCAAACCCGTGTGAAGGCGTTTTTCCAGGCAACGGATGCGCAGAAGGAAACGACACTGTCCGAGCAATTCATTGCCAGCCAGAAAGCGGCAATGAAAGCGGCCGCTGAATTGGCGCTGCTGAAAAAGGACATCGAAGCCGACGACTACGCAATGATCCTTTCAGTGGTTAACGGCGAGGTCCATCCCCGTGTTGGCAACCGACCGGTCTGGTTTCGTGACTTGAGCCTGATGAAGCGCAGATTGACGGGCTGCGTCGTGTTCAGCATCAGTGAACAATATCGCTATACCAACGACTACATCGTCTACATTCCCCACGATCCCGAACACCCGCTCAAACGCTATACCGCTGAGCAACTGCGTGAAGAATTCAAGCGCCAGTTCACTGCCCATGACCCATTGTCCGACAGTGGCAGCGGGCCAACCTCCCATCAGCGGTTTTTCAGCCAGTTCGTCGCCTACGCCGACCGCCCTTATTACTTCGGTCAATTCACCCGCAAGGCCGCAGGCTCTGCGACCGATCCTTTGCATTCATTCTGGTTTAAAGTCGTCCAGTACGTGCCCACCTTGTCGGCCGCCATCCGCATCAAAGCGCTGCCGCCAGAACCTGCAGGCAAACGTGAGCCGGTCGACGATCCATATCTCAATCCTTTCGGGATCGTTCGTGAAGGCGTGGCGGGCATCTGGTCCGCCAACAGCGATCTGTGGACTTATCTCTACGAGCAAAACCGCAAGAAAGTCATCGCCGACGCACGCAGTCATGCGGTGCCCACGGCGGAAGTCGATGCGCGAGTACGGGCGCAAAAGCTCAATCATCTGCTGGAATTTGGTCTGCTGGGCCTGAACATGGTGTCGATGTTCGTTCCGGTACTGGGGGAGATCATGCTGACGGTCATGGCGGGTCAGCTGCTGTACGAGTCGTTTGAGGGGGCGATCGAGTGGAGTGAAGGGGATCGAACTGCGGCCAAGGCGCACCTGATCGATGTGGCCGAGAATCTGGCGATGATCGCGGTGATGGCCGGTGCGGGCAAAGGGTTGGCCAAACTGTCGTCGGTGCAACCCGAACCACTGGTTGAACGCCTGCAACCCATCCGGCGCGAAGACGGCAAAACCCGCTTATGGAAAGCTGACCTGAGCGGTTACGAGCGCAACCTCATCCTGCCTCGCCATTCAGTCCCTGATGCGTCGGGACTGCACCGGATAAATGGCAAAACCTTTATCCGGCAGGATGGCAAGGTCTTCGAAACTACCCTTGACCCTTCGCTGAAAAAATGGCGCCTCCGGCATCCGACTGATTCGGGTGCCTGGCAACCGATACTCGAACATAACGGGCATGGCGCCTGGCGTCATGCGCTGGAGCGTCCCCGGACCTGGGATCGGCTGACCCTGCTGCGGCGCATCGGCCATACCACCGAGGCTTTTTCCGATGAGCAACTGCTCGACATCGCCGAGGCCTGTGGTGTCGAGGACAATGCCTTGCGCAAGATGCACATGGATCATCTTCCCCCGCCACCGGAACTGGAGCACGCCTTGCGGCTATTCGAAGATGAACCGGGCATTAACGGGTCATTGCTCGAAAAACTGCAACGTGCCACCCCGGGGCTGAGTAATGCCGCCGCTCGCAGGATTGTGCTCGACGCCAATGCCGAAGAGCTCAACCGCCTGAAAACAACGAGTCGAATTCCCCTGCAAATGCAGGAGGAGGCCCGTTGGTATGCACAGCAGGGGCGCCAGGCCCAGGCTTTCACTGGCCTGCGCACGGAGTCTGCGCTGTCGGCGGACAGCCGCTGGCTCGCACTGCATGCCCTGGAAAAAATGCCGGGATGGTCCGGCGAAGTTCGGCTGGAGATTCGCGACGGCCACATCGAGGGCGCGCTCATCGACGGTATCGGTAGCGAGACCGCGACAATCCGTAAGTACGTGGTTAAAAACGGCCCGTCCTATCAGGCATTTGATGAGCGTGGCGAGACGCTCAATGGCGTACCGGCCACCGGCGATAATTTTTTCGCCTCGCTCATGCACGCATTGCCCGATGAATCCCGTCGCGCATTGGGCGTTCCGCATGTGGGCCAAAGCGCCGGTCTGAAGCAGGCTGTCATCGAATCGGCCTTCGAGCATAGGGCGAAATTGTCGCAAATGCTGGAGCAGCGCAGCGGCCAGAACAAGGCGTTCAAGCCGCCCGTACGCGTAACGGAGCGCCGGGTGGGCTACTACGCCAGCGGGCGCGGACAAGGTTTGAATCCTTCTCTGGTGACCCGGGTTCAGGACGTCTACCCGGCGCTGACTGATCAGCAGGCCAACGGGTTTATCCTGGCGCAATTGCGCGCGGGTAGAACCGACGCACAGATTTATAGCCTGTTACAGGCGCGTATGCGCGAGTGGGAAACCCTTGAGTCGACGCTCGATCAATGGGTCGGCGAGCCGATAGCAGGTTCTATGCTGGAGTCGGTGCTCGGAGGCAAGGCCGCGGTCGCACAGAATCTCAAGCAATCCTGGCGTAATTCGCCGCTGGCCGGGGAGCATTCGCGCTACAGAATGCTCGACCTGGTTTGCGACGACCCGATCCCTGCGCTGTCGGCGGATTTCTCCCATGTGCGTGATCTGTATGTCCGGGGTCGAAGCGTCACCGACGCCAATGTCGATGCGTTGTTGGCGAATTTTCCCAAGCTCAGAAGGCTGCGGATCAATGGCACAGGCAACGCTTTCACCACCGTGCCCCAAGTATTGAGCAGTATGCCGGACCTCAAGGGGTTGAGCCTGTATTCAGCTGCGCGCTTCGCCGCAGACATGCCGTCGAGACTGGGTGCGTTGACGACGCTCGAGGAGCTCAGCCTGTATTCAACCTGGGGCGTTCCGGTGGCGTTGGACGTCAGCCGGCTACGCAATCTGCGCCTGCTCGAGGTGATTGCCCCGTCAATGGATCAGTGGCCAATCGGGGTTCTGCAACTGCCCCGTCTTGAGCGCCTGAATCTCACCGGCACAGGCATCAGAACGCTACCTGAAGGTATTTTCGAAGGGCATGAAAAACTCTGGTCCGGATTGTCGCTGGATTGGTCGAACGTCCTGCGTAAAAACTTCAAGCCGGCGTATGAGTATCTCAAGCGTCAGCCGCAGCACCTTGTTGACCTGGAAGAAATGGTCAGGGATTACTGCAAGGGCGAGTTGAAACGTCTGGGGGAAGGCATCAATGAACCGTCCGCGGGAATGTTTGATCAGTTTGTCGAACAGTGGCCAGACGCAGGGGCGAGATTCGACGCCGTCGAAGCATTGAGTGAACAGCATCATCAGCTCAACCAGCACCTCAATGACTGGTCCCAGCGCGCGCTACAAATGCCTGGAGCGGCCCACGAGATCATGGGGCGTACATGGACGGCAAATGCCCTGAGAACCAGCTGGCGCAACGGCGCATTCAAACGCTACGGCTCGACGGCCAATGCCTCTGTACTTGATTTGCCGAATCTGGTGCTGAGTGAGTTTCCCGAATTGCCGGACGGCGCCTTCCCCGAAGTACGAACCTTGTATTTGAAGGGCAATGGAGCTCCCGTCCAACAGATCCGCAGTTTTGTACGCGGGTTCCCTGCGCTGGAAAAACTCGATGTGAGTGGCAGCGGTCTGACCGAAGTGCCCTTTGTGCCCGGTGATCTTGGAAAACTGACTGAGCTGGATCTTTCCAATAACCGAATCGTTGGCGATGCCGGGATTCAGCGAGCTTTTGATGGGTTGCAGGCACTGCAACGCCTGGACTTGAGCAACAACCCGTTGAACACCCTGGATGTCAGTGCAATGACTCGTCTCAAGGCCTTGAATCTGAGCGGCACAGCACTGCATGAATGGCCGACCGGGGCACAAGCGCTGCCAGAGTTGTATTGGCTGGATTTGCGCGACAGCAGGGTCAACGCGCTGCCGGAGTCGCTTGCGGATGAAGCGCTGCTCAAGACCGACCTCACGGGCACACCCTTAACCCCTCAAGCCGTCGCCGCACGCAATGCGGCCCGGCATCGAATGGAAATGGCCAAAGGGCTGCCGGCCGGCGCTCTGGAACGGTTCGACCTGGAACAGGTGCCACTGGATTTCCCGCCGCTCGAGAGCGCAAGTTCGATCGCACGTCACTTACTGCCGCTGCCGGAAGTGCCAGCGGGAGAAGGGAATGCGGTTTTAACAAAGCGCCTGCAACGCCTGAAACCGGCACTCGCCGATGATGACGCCTTGCAAATGATCGAACAGATGCAGGGGGGCGAAGCTGCAAGCGTGAAAATTGCCGAATGGGAGCAAGCGTTTGAAACGCTCACGCGCCAATTGAATGGCTGGCTGTTTACCCGGGGATCTCGTGGTAGCGGCTGGATGACGTCCTCCATCATTCGCAGGCAGGCCGCCTTGCGCATCCTCGAATGCTGGCGCACAGGTCTGAGCGGCAACGGCGCCGTGACGGATGCGGTGCTGGATCTCAACGGTCTGCAACTGGGTGATCTGCCTGAGGTGCCAGCAATGTTCGAGCATGTCGGCACGTTGAAACTGACGAGTGTAAAACTGACCCGGCAAGGTTCCGACGGGTTCCTGAAGGCCTTTACCCGCCTGAAAACCCTGGACCTCAATGGCAATGGGCTGGATGGCATTCCAGAACCGGTCCGTTCCATGGACGGCCTCGAGCGTCTGGAAATGTCCTCGAACCGGATAACCGATGCCGAGCAGCTGTATGCCGCTTTGGACAATCTGGAGGGTTTGCGCTGGCTGGACTTGAGCTACAACGAACTGGATGCCTTTGATATTGGCAATTTCGAGCGATTGGAGACGCTGGATCTGCGTAACAACAATTTGACCGAATGGCCGGACGGGGTGTTCGACAGCCCACATCTGGGCACGCTCAATCTCAGTGGCAACGACATCACGTCGATCCCCGTGCAGGCCCTCAATGGCGACCATGAGGTGCTGATGGCCGGTACGGATTTGAGCGACAACTACAACCTTTCCCTTGAGAGCCTTGAACAACTCAGGGATTACCGTGAAGCGGGTTTCCACGACGCGGTGCTGGGAATCTCGCGGAGCGATCTTGACGAGTTGATCGATGACACCCACGCCTATGGCGGCGACAGCAGCGAAGCCATCGATACGGATGAAGATCTGCCTGAGATCGAGCCCGATCCCGAGCAAAAAGCACCGTGGTTAACCCATCTTCCTGCCGAGGAAGTGGCCGGCAAAACCGGTATATGGAATCAACTCGCGGCGGAACCGGACAATGCGGCGTTCTTTCATCTGCTTTCGCGATTGCAGGATACGCAGGAGTTCCGGGTGGCGAACGCCGATCTGACGCGGCGGGTCTGGACGGTCATTGAAGCCGCCGCCAGCAATTCCGAACTGCGGGAGATCCTGTTTGCCAGCTCCAGCACCCACGGTACTTGTGTCGATGGTCGAATCCTGACGTTCAGTGGGCTGGAGAGCAAAGTTTTCACCCACAATGCCTTGCTTGATATTCCCGTCGGGCGCCCGGCTGTGAAGGGGCAAGCGCTGCTGAACTTGTCCCGGCAGTTGTTTCGACTGGACAAGGTCGACGATCTCGCGAGGAAAGTCGCCATTCGAACCGGTCAGGATGAGGCCGAGGTACGTTTGGGCTATCGAATCGGCCTGACGCAAGGCTGGGCGGACGGCCTGGAGTTGCCGGGGCAACCGAAACACATGACCTATGGCTCGGGAGTGACCGCTCAGCAACTGGCGGACGCGCGCATCGAGATCACCAACGCAGAGCAATCCGATGGTTTTTTCGAAGACTTGATCCAGCGCGACTATTGGGTGAGTTATCTCAAGGAAAAATACCCTGACGTGTTCAGGGCGCTCGATGAGCTGGATGTTCAGGAGGAGGTTGATAGCGCTGACGAGGGGGCGTTCCTGAGTCAGCTGTTCGAGCAGACGGCGGCGCGTAACGCGAAGATGATCGAGTTGTCCCGCCAGGAGGTTTCGCAGCTGGCGGCTGCTTCAAACAGGTAAATCAACTGTGGGAGCGAGCAAACTCGTTCCCACAGGGTTTATTTCAGTTGAACACTCAGTTGTCGTAGCCGAGGTTCGGTGCCAGCCAGCGTTCAGTCACACTCAGCTCCTGACCTTTACGCGACGTGTAGCTCTGCACCTGGTCCTTGTCGATCTTGCCCACGGCAAAGTACTGCGCTTGCGGGTGGGCAAAGTACCAGCCGCTGACCGCCGCCGCCGGGAACATCGCGTAGTGCTCGGTGAGGAACACACCGCTGCGGCCGGCCTGCATTTCGCGGGCCTCGGGGTCGAGCAGGGCAAACAGCGTGGCTTTCTCGGTGTGATCCGGGCAGGCCGGGTAGCCCGGGGCAGGGCGGATACCGGTGTATTGCTCCTTGATCAACGCCTCGTTGTCGAGGGTTTCGTCCTTGGCATAACCCCAGTGTTCTTTGCGCACCTGCTGGTGCAGCCACTCGGCACAGGCCTCGGCCAAACGGTCGGCCAGGGCCTTGACCATGATCGAGTTGTAGTCGTCGCCAGCGTCCTGATACGCCTTGGCCACTTCTTCGGCACCGATACCCGCGGTGGTGATGAAACCACCCACGTAGTCGGTGATTTCGCTGTCTTTCGGTGCGACGAAGTCGGCCAGGGAGAAATTCGGCTTGCCGTCGGTCTTGATGATCTGCTGACGCAGGTGATGCAACTTGGCCAGGGGCTTGCCGTCATCCCCGTAAACTTCGATGTCATCGTCGCGCACCTGGTTGGCCGGCCAGAAACCGAACACCGCGCGGGCGCTGATCAGCTTCTCGTCGATCAGTTTGGCGAGCATTTCCTGGGCATCGGCGTACAGCGCGGTGGCGGCTTCACCGACCACTTCGTCCTGGAGGATGCGCGGGAATTTGCCGGCCAGGTCCCAGGAGATGAAGAACGGCGTCCAGTCGATGTACTCGGCCAGCACTTTGAGGTCGATGTTATCCAGCACCTTGGTGCCGGTGAACGTTGGCTTGACTGGCTCGTAGGTGCTCCAGTCGAACTGCGGTTTTTTCGCAATCGACGCGGCGTAGCTCAGGCGTTCGGTGCGGGCGCTGCGGTTGGCGGTGCGCTCGCGGACTTCGATGTATTCCTCGCGGGTTTTCTCGACGAAACCGGCCTTCAGTTCCTTGGACAGCAACTGCGTAGCCACGCCGACGGCGCGGGAGGCGTCGGTGACGTACACCACTGCGTCGTTGCTGTATTTGGGCTCGATCTTCACCGCCGTGTGCGCTTTGGAGGTGGTCGCGCCACCGATCATCAATGGCAGATGGAAGTCCTGGCGCTGCATCTCGCGAGCGACATGGACCATTTCATCCAGCGACGGGGTGATCAGGCCGGACAGGCCGATGATGTCGCACTTTTCGTCCTTGGCGACCTGGAGGATTTTCTCCGCCGGCACCATCACGCCGAGGTCGACGATGTCGTAGCCGTTACAGCCCAGCACCACGCCGACGATGTTCTTGCCGATGTCGTGCACGTCGCCTTTCACCGTGGCCATCAGGATCTTGCCCTTGGCTTCCGGTTTGTCGCCCTTTTCCAGCTCGATGAACGGGATCAAGTGGGCCACCGCCTGTTTCATCACACGGGCGGATTTCACCACTTGCGGCAGGAACATTTTGCCGGCGCCGAACAGGTCGCCAACGATGTTCATGCCGGACATCAGCGGACCTTCGATCACTTCGATCGGGCGGGCGAACGATTGACGGGACTCTTCGGTGTCTTCAACGATGTGGGTGGTGATGCCCTTGACCAGTGCATGTTCCAGACGCTTGTTGACGCCCCAGCTGCGCCACTCTTCGGTCTCGGCTTCCTTGACGCTGCCGTCGCCCTTGTACTTGTCGGCGATGGCGAGGAGGGCGTCGGTGCCTTCCGGGGTGCGGTTGAGGATCACGTCTTCAACGGCGTCGCGCAGCTCCACCGGGATCTGGTCGTAGATCTCCAGCTGGCCGGCGTTGACGATACCCATGGTCAGGCCGGCGCGGATCGCGTACAGCAGGAACACCGAGTGAATCGCCTCGCGCACCGGGTTGTTGCCACGGAACGAGAACGACACGTTGGACACGCCGCCCGAAGTCAGCGCATACGGCAGCTCGTCGCGGATGTAGGCACAGGCGTTGATGAAGTCCACAGCGTAGTTGTTGTGTTCTTCGATGCCGGTGGCCACGGCGAAGATGTTCGGGTCAAAGATGATGTCTTCCGGCGGGAAGCCGACTTCGTTGGCCAGAATGTCATAGGAGCGTTTGCAGATTTCTTTCTTGCGCGCTTCGGTATCGGCCTGACCGGCTTCGTCGAAGGCCATCACGACCACCGCGGCGCCATAGCGTTTGCACAGCTTGGCGTGATGAATGAACTGCTCGACACCTTCCTTCATGCTGATGGAGTTGACGATGCCCTTGCCCTGGATGCACTTGAGGCCGGCTTCGATCACTTCCCACTTGGAGGAGTCGATCATGATCGGTACGCGGGAGATGTCCGGTTCGCCGGCAATCAGATTGAGGAAGGTCACCATGGCCTTCTTCGAATCGAGCATCCCTTCGTCCATGTTGATGTCGATCACCTGGGCGCCGGCCTCGACTTGCTGCAGGGCGACTTCCAGGGCTTCGGTGTAGTTGTCTTCGCGGATCAGGCGGGCGAATTTGGCGGAACCGGTGATGTTGGTGCGCTCGCCGACGTTGACGAACAGCGAGTTGCGATCGATGGTGAACGGCTCCAGGCCCGACAGGCGACAAGCCTTGGGGATTTCCGGAATCTCGCGCGGCGCATAACCGGCCACGGCCTTGGCAATCGCTTCGATGTGGCCCGGCGTGGTGCCGCAGCAGCCGCCGACGATGTTCAGGAAGCCGCTTTGGGCAAATTCTTCGATGACCTTGGCGGTTTGCGCCGGCAATTCATCGTACTCGCCGAATTCGTTTGGCAGGCCGGCGTTCGGGTGCGCCGAGACGTGGGTGCTGGCCTTGTTCGACAGCTCCTCCAGGTACGGGCGCAGCTCGCTGGCGCCGAGGGCGCAGTTCAGACCGACCGAAATCGGCTTGGCGTGGGCCACGGAGTTCCAGAAGGCCTCGGTGGTCTGGCCGGACAGGGTACGACCGGAGGCGTCGGTGATGGTGCCGGAGATCATGATCGGCAATTCGATGCCCAGTTCTTCGAACACGCCTTGCACGGCAAAGATCGCAGCCTTGGCGTTGAGGGTGTCGAAAATGGTTTCGATCAGGATCAGGTCGGCGCCGCCTTCGATCAGGCCTTTGGTGGACTCGGTGTAGTTCTCCACCAGTTCATCGAACGTCACGTTGCGGTAGCCGGGGTTGTTCACGTCTGGCGACAGCGAGCACGTGCGGCTGGTCGGGCCGAGCACGCCGGCGACGAAGCGCGGCTTGTCAGGGGTTTCCAGGGTCTTCGCGTCAGCGACCTTGCGCGCCAACCGTGCACCTTCTACGTTTAATTCGTATGCCAGGCCCTGCATGCCGTAGTCGGCCAGAGAAATCTGAGTGGCGTTGAAGGTGTTGGTTTCGAGAATGTCGGCACCGGCATCCAGGTAGGCTTTTTCGATTCCGCCAATCACATCCGGGCGCGTCAGTACCAGAAGGTCGTTGTTGCCTTTGACATCGCTCGGCCAGTCGGCGAAGCGTTTGCCACGGTAATCCTGCTCCTCGAGCTTATAGCTCTGGATCATCGTGCCCATACCACCATCGAGAATCAGAATGCGCTCTTTGAGGGCGTGCTTGAGAGCTTGAAGGCGAACGCTGCGATCGGACATTTGGACTACTCGGTAAGGCCATGACGAAGGGCCGGGATGATAGCAAACCTGTGCGCTATTGGAGCATGTGCGGATTTAACGTGAATATCGCTCATGATGATGTGATGGCCGGACCGGTAGAATCGCGGCGTTTTTTTAAAGATCGGGACCAGGGACATGTCGTATCGCGTCGTCATCAGCATTGCGTTGTTGCTGTTTAGCTGGGGCGCCGTCGCGCAAAGTCCCGCTGTGACTAACGGCATTTCCTACACGCGCGACATTCAACCGATCTTCACTGAAAAATGTGTGGCCTGCCACGCTTGCTACGACTCCGCCTGTCAGCTCAACCTGGGCAGCGGCGAAGGCGCGGCACGCGGCGCCAGCAAAATCCCGGTCTATGACGGTGATCGCAGTCAGGCCGCCGCGCCGACCCGGTTGTTTTATGACGCCTTCGGCAAGCGTGCCTGGCAGCAAAAGGGCTTCTATTCAGTGCTCGACGCCCAGGGCAGTCAGGCCGCGCTGATGGCGCGGATGCTCGAGTTGGGCCATAAGGCGCCAATGCAGCCCAATGCCAAGCTGCCCGAAGACATTGTCCTGGGTCTGAATCGGGAAAACACGTGCGCCATGCCGGCGGAGTTCGATGCCTATGCCGGTTCCCACCCGAAGGAGGGCATGCCGTTGGCGGTGACGGGGCTGACCGATCAGCAGTATCAGACGTTGCAGCGCTGGCTGGCCTCTGGCGCGCCCATCGATGAGCAAGGCCTGGCGCCCAGTGCGAAAGAAGCCTTGGAGGTGGTGCAGTGGGAGAACCTGCTGAATGCGCCGGGTGCGCGACAAAGTCTGGTGGGACGCTGGCTGTTCGAGCACTGGTTTCTTGCGCACATCTATTTCAAGGATGGCGAACCCGGGCATTTCTTCCAGTGGGTGCGTTCGCGCACGCCGAGCGGCCAGCCTATCGATCTGATCAACACCCGCCGGCCCAATGACGATCCCGGCACTCAGATCTATTACCGCCTGTGGCCGGTACAAGGCGTGATCGTGCACAAGACCCACATCACCTATCCGCTGAGCGCGGCGAAGATGGCGCGGATCAAAAGCCTGTTCTACAACGGCAACTGGCAGGTCAACGCGCTGCCGGGCTATGGGCCGGAACGCCGGGCCAATCCGTTTACCACCTTCGAAGCCATCCCGGCCCAGGCGCGTTATCAGTTCATGCTCGATAACGCCGAATATTTCGTACGCACCTTTATTCGCGGCCCGGTCTGCCGGGGTCAGATTGCCACGGACGTGATTCGCGATAATTTCTGGGCGCTGTTCCAGGCCCCGGAACATGACCTCTACATCACCGACCCGAACTACCGCGGCCAAGCGACTCCGTTGTTGGCAATGCCGGGGCAGAACGATGACGTGGGCAGTGTCCTGAGCCTGTGGCATGACTACCGCGACAAGCGCAACGCGTATGAAGCCCTGCGCCGCGACAGCTACGCGGACTTGCGGCCTCCGAGCTGGTCGAGCCTGTGGGCAGGCAATGACAACGCCTTGTTGAGCATCTTTCGACATTTCGACAGCGCCTCGGTGACCAAGGGCCTGATCGGCGACGTGCCGCAAACCATCTGGCTGTTCGACTTCCCGTTGCTGGAGCGCACTTACTATCAGTTGGCGGTGAATTTCGATGTGTTCGGCAACGTCTCGCATCAAGCCCAGACGCGCTTGTATTTCGACCTGATCCGCAACGGCGCGGAGCAGAACTTCCTGCGCCTGATGCCGGCCAACTCCCGCGACGATTACCTGGACGACTGGTACCAGAGCAGTGGCAAATTCAAGATGTGGCTGGACTACGAATCGATTGACAACGACACGCCGACCGCGCTGAAACTCGATCCGAAGGACCCCAAACGCGATTTTGCCATGCAGTTGCTGACACGCTATGGCGAGCTCAATGCCAACCCGGACCCGATCAATCGCTGCGACGGTGCCTATTGCTCGCGACCCAACATCGATCCGGACCTGCAGGACGCCGAACAAGCCCTGAGTCGTCTGACTTCGCGCCCGGCGGCCGGACTCAAGGTCATAGACCAGCTGCCTGAAGCGACCATGCTGCGCGTCGAGACCGCGAGTGGCCAACGTGTGGTCTACAGCCTGTTGCGCAACCGCGCACACAGCAACGTGGCGTTCCTGATTGGCGAGTCGCTGCGGTATGAGCCAGGGCTCGACACGCTCACCATTTTTCCGGGGGTCATGAGCAGCTACCCGAACTTCATGTTCAACATTCCCGCCGAACAAGTCCCGGCCTTTGTCGACGCCATGGAAAACGCCAAAGATGCCGGCAGCTTCGAGAGGATTGTCGATCGCTGGGGGGTAAGGCGCAGCCATCCGCAGTTCTGGCAGTACTTCCATGACCTGAGCCGCTATATCCATGAGACCGATCCAGTTGAAGAGGGCGTGCTGGACATGAATCGCTACCAGAATCTTTGATCGATTTTTGCAAGGCGCCTGATGTCCTGATCTGTATAGCGACCATCGGATCAGGATCGTTGGAAAGCCGCGATTGGGTGGTCAACTGCAGCTATCGGTGGTTTAAAGTCGCGATTGACGGCGAATAGCCGGGTGAGGCTGCTCCTGTTCTTTCCTGACAAAAATACTGGGACTTTGTCCGGCGCGATGATTGGCGTAAACTGCGCCCAAGCCTGCGAGGAGTTTCCATGACCGCTATAACCATCACCGACGCCGCCCACGATTATCTGGCTGATCTGCTCTCCAAGCAGAACACCCCGGGCATTGGCATCCGCGTCTTTATCACCCAGCCTGGCACCCAGTACGCCGAAACCTGCATTGCCTACTGCAAGCCGGGCGAAGAAAAACCCGAAGACACGGCGCTGGGGCTCAAAAGCTTCACCGCTTACATCGATTCGTTCAGCGAAGCTTTCCTGGACGACGCGGTTGTCGACTACGCCACCGACCGTATGGGCGGCCAATTGACCATCAAGGCGCCAAACGCCAAAGTCCCGATGGTCAACGCCGACAGCCCGATCAACGAGCGCATCAACTATTACCTGCAAACCGAAATCAACCCTGGGCTGGCCAGCCATGGTGGTCAGGTCAGCCTGATCGACGTGGTTGAAGACGGCATCGCCGTTCTCCAGTTCGGCGGTGGTTGCCAGGGCTGCGGCCAGGCAGACGTCACCCTGAAGGAAGGCATCGAGCGCACCTTGCTCGAGCGTATCCCCGAGCTCAAGGGTGTTCGTGACGTGACTGACCACACGCAGAAAGAAAACGCCTACTACTAAGGCGTTCGCTGCGAAATTAAAAAACGGCGCCCGTGAGCGCCGTTTTTTATGGGTGTTCGATAACCTGTGGCGATCCGACAAGCCCCCTCGCCACAGGATTCAGCAGGGTTCAAGGTCGATAGAGATGCGCATGCCCTGCGCGATACAGCGACGACTCGCTGAAATGGTCACTGCCCAGCACCCGTCCCACCAGAATCAATGCCGTGCGCCGAAACCCCTTGGCCTGAACCTTCCCGGCAATGTCTTCCAGCGTACCCACCACCCAATCCTGATCCGGCCAGGTCGCTCGGTGAATCACCGCGATCGGGCAATCCGCGCCGTAATGCGGCAGCAATTCGGCCAGAATCTTTTCCAGATGATTGACCCCCAGGTGAATCGCCATGGTGGCTCCATGTTGCGCCAGGCTGCCTAATTCCTCGCCGGCCGGCATCACGGTTTTGTCCGCGTATCGGGTCAGGATCACACTCTGTGAGACGTCGGGCAGGGTCAGCTCCGCCCCCAAAAGCGCTGCGCAGGCGGCCGTAGCGGTGACCCCGGGAATGATTTCAAAGGCAATGCCGAGTTCGCGCAGGTAGCGAATCTGCTCGCCGATGGCGCCATACAGGCTCGGGTCGCCAGAATGCACGCGAGCCACGTCCTGGCCCTTGGCGTCGGCGGTCTTGATTAGGTCGATAATCTGTTCCAGATGCAGTTCGGCGCTGTTGACCACCTGCTCGGCGCAATGCCCCTGCAGTACTGCGGCGGGCACCAGCGAACCGGCATAGATGATCACCGGGCAGCTGCGAATCAGCCGCTGGCCTTTGACGGTGATCAGCTCGGGGTCGCCAGGACCTGCGCCTATGAAGTAGACGGTCATCGTCGATTCCTGTGGGAAAAAGGGGCTGGGCAAGGCAGCAGATGAAGATTGCTCATGATCGAAAGCGCGGATTATCGAGGATTTTACGTCGAGCAGGCCAATGCGAAGGTGGCCTGGGCATATTTTTGCCGCTTAATCAGTAGTTTGGCCGGCGAATGGGTTAACTGTTCGGTCAAGGCCAGGGCGGCACTTTCCGCGATGCCGTAGCAGCCGGTTCGCTCGAAGGCGATCTGCGAATGATGGCTGAGTTGTGGCTCATAGCTGGCCAACTGTTCGCTGCTGAAATACGTCAGTGGCAGCGCGAGTTGCTCGGCCAGTTCGACAAGGGCCGGCTCATCTCGCTTCAAATCGATACTAGCCAGGGCCTTGATCTGATGCAGTTCGATCTGGTGCGCTTGCAACGCCTGATCGATCAACGCCCGTAACGTGGTGACGGGGCAGCCCCGTTGGCAGCCCAGGCCGACCACCAGGGTCGGCGCTGTGCCGGTATCGGTCATGCGTGGTATTGGCCATCGCTCTTGCGGCGGAACAGCCAGGCGCTGATCAGGCCCAGGGCCAGCCAGAACGCGACATTGGTCAGCTGCGAAGCGATTTTGAATTGGGTTTCCAGTGCTTGCGGTGCCAGCATCGAGTGCACGTCCGGCTGCGGCGCGCCAATCACATGAGGGACGGCAATGATGGCTGCACCGAGGACTTTCATCAGCCAGTGACGGCTGAACGCGATCAGCGCGATGCCGACTGCGGTTGAAGCGGCGGTGCCAATCCACCAGGTCTGCCGTTGCGCCAGATCGGCAGCGGCGGTGCCTGGCAGTTCCGGTGGCAGGCCAAGGGTCGGCGCGAGCACGAAGGTCGCGTAACCGGCCAGCCCCCAGAGCAATCCCTGAGAGGTTTTGGTCGGCGCGCGCAAGGTGTACAGGCCGGCGAGCATCAGGGCGAAGCCGACAGCCACCACAAGATTGCCGCCGGTGGTCGACAACACGCGCTGCCAGCCGTTTTCCGGCTCCCAGGCTTCGGCATCGTGGGTGTGGGCGGCGACGCCAGGGGCGTGTTCGTGGACTTCAACAGCAGCGGGTTCGGATTTTTCGTAGGTTTCGGCCTGCAAAATCAACGGAGCGACCCAGAAGCTTTGCAGCAGGGTCAGCAGCAGGGCGGCCAGCAGCCCCGTGAACCCCGCGGTTTGCGCAATACGCTTGATCATGTCGACAGGTCTCAATGGCACGGGAAGGCAGCGCTGTGACGGGTATCGTGAGCGGCGTTGTGAACCGCCTCAATGTGCGAGAAACCGGCGAAATACACAAGGCACGCACCAAGGATCGACGCACACACGGCGGCGGTCAGGCGTTGAGTCAGGGTAGTGGTGCTGCTGGTGGTGGTGCTGTGGCCGGTGCTGCTGATGATCGACATGGCGCTTCCCTCAGTTCTGTCAGCGGGGAATGCGAGCGCATGCAAATCCCTGCACGAGCGAGCGCGCAGAGGTTCGAACAGCGCCCGCCCACCGCGGGTTTGTCATTCAGTGATTGTAAGGTTCACTTTGTGTTGCGGGCCGGTCTCCGGGCTCACGAGGGGTGCTGGCTATCGCCTGAACCTGCAAGCATCACCTTCCCATGCCGCACTGGCACAGTGGATCTGACGCTTCGCTCGCTTACCGTTGCGGGGGCAGCACCGGACTGACATGGCTTTAGAGTAAAGCACATGATTCACCGGTTTCCCGTTTCACCCTGTGAAGGGCACCCGTAACAAGGCGTGTAGGAGAGCATGGGCAGAGGTGGGGCGTCAATTGGCAAGTGTTCTCAACTCGGGGCCGAGTTGCTTCAATCGCGAGCAAGCTCGCACCCACATTTGACCGCATTTTTCTCAGAGAGTCCGATCCCTGCGGGTGCGAGCTTGCTCGCGATGACGGCGTTCAGGTGCTGTACAACTCAGCATGAACATTGACCCGCCCCAATACGATGCGTAGCCTTGCGCTTTCGAGGTTCTTCGGCGTTTGCCGAAGCTAAGAAGGGAACGCGGTCGATGCCGCGGCTGCCCCCGCAACTGTGAACGGTGATGTTCGCTGCCACGCCACTGCACGCTCAGGTCCTGAGCCCGCGGGAAGGCGCAGCCAACGCCAGTCAAGCGACTGGCACGCCGTCAGCCAGGAGACCTGCCTCGAACAGATTCTCACTACAACCGGGCGGGGTGATCCGGTGGCGAACGCATCCGGCGCACAAGCGTTGCCGGTACTCGTCCCGTATGCCCGCCACCTTGCCAAAGGGCATCCGATGAAAACACTGGCCAAACTCCCCGTCACCATCGTTACCGGCTTCCTCGGCTCGGGCAAAACCACCTTGCTGCGGCACATGCTCGACAACGCTCAAGGGCGTCGCATCGCGGTGATCGTCAACGAGTTCGGCGAGCTGGGCATCGACGGTGAAATCCTCAAGCAGTGCTCCATCGGCTGTACCGAAGAGGAAGCCAATGGTCGCGTCTACGAACTGGCCAACGGCTGCCTGTGTTGCACCGTTCAGGAAGAGTTCTTCCCGGTGATGCGCGAACTGGTGGCCCGTCGCGGCGATCTCGACCATATCCTCATCGAAACCTCCGGCCTGGCGCTGCCAAAGCCGCTGGTCCAGGCCTTCCAGTGGCCGGAAATCCGCAGCGCCTGCACCGTTGACGCGGTGATCACCGTGGTCGATAGCCCGGCCGTCGCCGCCGGCACCTTCGCCGCGTTCCCGGATCAGGTGGACGCCCAGCGCAAACTTGACCCGAACCTGGACCACGAATCGCCGCTGCACGAGCTGTTCGCCGATCAGTTGTCCAGTGCCGACCTGGTGATCCTCAACAAGGCTGACCTGATCAGCCCGGAAGACCTGGCCCGCGTGCGCCTGGAAGTCGCTGAAGAGTTGCCGCCTGCGGTGAAAGTCATTGAAGCCAGCAGCGGTCGCCTGCCACTGGACGTTCTGATCGGCCTGGGCGCCGGTTCCGAAGAACACATCGACAGCCGCCACAGCCATCACGATCATCACCACGACGATGATGATCACGACGACCACGATCACGACGCTTTCGACTCCATCTCCATCGAGCTGCCGGCCTCCGACGAGAGCTTGCTGATGGACGCGCTGACGCAATTGGTGGTGGAGCACAGCATCCTGCGGGTCAAGGGCTTCGCGGCGATCCCGAACAAACCGATGCGCCTTTTGATCCAGGGCGTGGGCACTCGTTTTGACAAACACTTCGACCGTCAGTGGGGTCGCGAAGAAGCGCGCACCACACGTCTGGTGTTGATCGGCCAGGCGCTGGACGCCGCGCTGCTCGAAACGCAATTGCGCGCCGCGCTCAGCGTATAAGCCATGCACCTGCTCAGGACCCAGCCCGGCGGTTTCGTGTCGGACGACAACATTGCCGACCTTGGACAAACTCCCGCCGAGCTGGTGATCCTGTGCAGCGGCGATTCCAGCCTGGCGCTGCTCGCCGAAGCGGCCCAGCAGTTGCCTGACGATTACCCGAGCGTGCGCCTGGCCAACCCGATGCAGGTGCAGAATCACGCTTCGGTCGATTTGTACGTCGACGAAGTGCTGCGCCACGCCAAGGTCATTCTGATCTCGCTGCACGGCGGCATTGCCTATTGGCGTTATGGCGTCGAGCGGCTGGTGGAGCTTTCCCGGCGTGGGGTGCAGTTGATTCTGGTGCCGGGCGATGACCGTCCCGACCCGGAGCTGAGCGACCTCAGCACAGTGACCCCGCAGGACCGCGACCGGCTCTGGCACTTCCTGCGCCAGGGTGGCATGGGCAATGCGCTGGACCTGTTTCGCTGCCTGGCCAATCGCTGGCTGGGTCGTGACTACCCCTGGTCCGAGCCACAAGTCTTGCCGCGCACCGCGATCTATCACCCGCACAAAAGTCCCGCGCAACTGAGTGATTGGCAAGCCGAATGGCGGGCCGGTCAACCCGTGGCGGCGGTGCTGTTCTACCGCTCGCACTTGCAGGCGGCGAACACCGCGTTCATCGATGTCTTCTGCCAGCGGTTGCAGGCAGCGGGGTTGAATCCGTTGCCCATCGCACTGGCCAGTCTAAAAGAGCCCGGCTGCCTTTCGGTGGTCGAGGACTGGCTGGACGAGGTCTGCGCCTCGGTGATTCTCAATACTACCGGTTTCGCACAATCGAGCCCTGAAGCTCCGCATTTGCGTCCTTTTCGCCGCAACATCCCGGTGATTCAGGCAATTTGCGCCCAGGATAACGAGCCGGGATGGCGAGCAAGCGAGCAAGGGCTCGGCCCGCGTGATCTGGCGATGCATATCGCACTGCCGGAACTGGACGGGCGGATCATCAGCCGACCGATCAGCTTCAAGGATCTGGCCTGGCGCAGTGAGCGCAGTGAGTCCGATGTGGTTTGCTACCGCGCGCAACCGGAACGCATGGACTTTGTCGCCGAACTGGCGCGGCGCTGGATTGATCTGGCGCGGTTGCCGAATGCCGAAAAACGCATAGCGCTGATTCTCGCCAATTACCCGACCCGCGACGGGCGTATCGGCAATGGCGTCGGCCTCGACACCCCGGCCGCGGCACTGAATATCCTCCGTGCATTGCAGGCCGAAGGTTATCCATTGCCGGCGCCGTTGCCGGACAGCGGCACCGCGTTGATCCAGCAACTGCTCGGCGGCGTCAGCAACGATCTCGATACCCTCGACCAACGCCCGTGTCAGCAAAGCCTGGCCATGGACGATTACCTGCAGATGTTCAACGCGCTGCCCGAAGCCAACCGCCGGGCAGTGCTACAACGGTGGGGCGCCCCCGAGAGCGATCCGATGTGCCGCGCCGGGCGGATGATGATTGCCGGGTTGCGTTTCGGCCTGACGTTCGTCGGCATTCAACCGGCGCGGGGCTATCAGGTGGACCCGAGCGCGGTGTATCACGACCCGGACCTGGTGCCGCCCCATGGTTATCTCGCGTTTTACTTCTGGTTGCGCAACACCTACGGCGCCCACGGCGTGATCCACGTCGGCAAGCATGGCAACCTCGAATGGCTGCCGGGCAAGGGTGTCGGGCTCTCCGAACACTGTTGGCCGGACGCGTTGCTCGGGCCGTTGCCGAATGTCTATCCGTTCATCGTCAACGATCCGGGCGAGGGCGCCCAGGCCAAACGACGCACGCAAGCGGTGATCATCGATCACTTGATGCCGCCGCTGACCCGCGCCGAAACCTACGGACCGCTGCGCAATCTCGAACTGTTGGCGGATGAGTACTACGAAGCGCAACTGCTCGATCCTCGGCGTGCCCGCGAGTTGCAGCGCGACATCCTGCAACTGGTGCGCGACACGCACATCGACCGCGAACTGCAACTGGACGAGCCACTCGACAGCGATGCCGACGCGGCGATCTGGTTGCCGCGTCTGGACACCTACCTGTGCGATTTGAAAGAGTCGCAGATCCGCGATGGCCTGCACGTGTTCGGGGAGTCACCGACCGGGCGCCTGCGCATCGACACCTTGCTCGCACTGCTGCGCATTCCCCGTGGCGATGGACGTGGTGCGCAATCAAGCCTGCTCAGGGCGCTGGCGAAAGCGTTTGAACTGGGGTTCGATCCGCTGGATTGTGCACTGGCCGAGCCGTGGAACGGGCCGCGTCCGCATGCGTTGTTGTCGATCAGCGATGAACCCTGGCGCATTACCGGCGACACCCGCGAACGCCTGGAACTGTTTGCCACACAACTGATCTCGCAGGCGCTGGATGCCCCTTGTAGGAGCGAGCCTGCTCGCGATGGTGTGTCAGTTGACATCAATGCGGCTGACACACCCCCGCGAGCAAACTCGCTCCTACAGGAGGCGAGCTGGACCGAGGTGCAAGCCATCCTCGACAACCTGCGCGAAGTGGTCGCACCACGCCTGGACGCCTGTGGCCCGGCCGAAATGCGCGGCCTGCTCGATGCCCTGAGCGGGCGCTTTGTTCCGGCCGGCCCCAGCGGTGCACCGAGTCGCGGACGCCTGGATGTGTTGCCGACCGGGCGCAACTTCTACTCGGTAGACGTGCGTAACCTGCCGACCACCACGGCATGGCGCATCGGGTTCCAGTCAGCCAACCTGATCCTTGAGCGTCACCTGCAAGACCATGGCGATCACTTGCGCCAGCTCGGTCTGTCGGTGTGGGGCACCGCGACCATGCGTACCGGTGGCGACGACATCGCCCAGGCCATGGCGCTGATGGGCGTGCGTCCGGTGTGGGCGACGGGCAGTCAGCGGGTCGACGACTTCGAAATCCTGCCGCTGAGTTTGCTCGACCGCCCCCGCGTCGACGTGACGTTGCGCGTCTCGGGTTTCTTCCGCGATGCCTTCGCCAATCTGATCCGCCTGTTCGACGCCGCCGTGCAAGCGGTTGCCGCGCTGGACGAACCCGACGACCTCAACCCCCTGGCGGCCAAGGTTCGCGCCGAACGTGAAGCGTTGTTGCAATCGGGACTGGACGAAGACGCGGCCAGACGCCAGGCCGGTTGGCGCATCTTCGGTGCCAAGCCCGGCGCGTATGGCGCGGGCGTGCAGGGTGCCATCGACGGTCGCCTGTGGCAGAGCCGCGAGGATCTGGCCGAGGTGTATCTGAACTGGGGTGGCTACGCCTACGGCGGTTCCGACGAAGGCACCGCTGCCCGCGAGCAGTTCGCCCAGCGCCTGAGCCAGGTGCAAGCGGTGCTGCAAAACCAGGACAACCGCGAGCACGATCTGCTCGACTCTAACGACTATTACCAGTTCCAGGGTGGCATGTTGGCCGCCGTGGAAAGCCTCAGTGGTGCAACGGCGGCCAGTTATCACGGCGACCATAGCCAGCCGGACCTGCCCAGAATCCGCACGCTCAAGGAAGAACTGAACCGGGTCATCCGCTCCCGGGCGGCCAACCCGAAGTGGCTCGAAGGCGTCAAGCGTCATGGCTACAAAGGCGCGTTCGAAATGGCCGCGACGGTCGATAACCTGTTCGCGTTCGATGCCACCACCCGGTTGATCGACGATCACCAATACGCGCTGCTGGCGGATGCGTATTTGCTCGACGCCAATACCCGTGACTTCGTCCGCGAGCACAACCCCCATGCCTTGCGCGACATGACTGAACGCATGCTCGAAGCGCAACAGCGGGGTATGTGGAAAGCGCCGGGCGAGTATCGCGAGGCGCTGGAGAATCTGTTGCTGGATATAGAAGAAGACAGTTAATACACCGCCGACCCTGTGGGAGCGAGCTTGCTCGCGATGGAGCGTCAGTCACATCAATAGCCACTGACACGCCGCTTTCGAAATCACCGACCATGACCGAGATTGAACAATGACCGATACCCCCCATTTCCCGCTCTCCGCCGTGGTCGGCGCCGACGATTTGAAACTCGCGCTATGCCTGACCGCCATCGACCCGAAGATCGGCGGTGTGTTGATCGAAGGCCCGCGCGGCATGGCCAAGTCGACCCTGGCCCGTGGCCTGGCGGACCTGCTGGCCAGCGGTCAATTCGTCACCTTGCCTTTGGGCGCCACTGAAGAGCGCCTGGTGGGCACGCTCGATCTCGACGCCGCATTGAGCGAAGGTCGCGCGCAATTTTCCCCGGGCGTGCTGGCCAAGGCTGACGGTGGCGTGCTCTACGTCGATGAAGTGAATCTGCTGCCCGATCACCTCGTCGATCTGCTGCTCGACGTGGCCGCCAGCGGCACCAACCTGGTCGAACGCGACGGCATCTCCCATCGGCATTCGGCGAAGTTCGTATTGATTGGCACCATGAACCCGGAAGAGGGCGAGTTACGCCCGCAACTGCTCGATCGTTTTGGCTTGAACGTTGCCCTTGGTGGCCATACCGCACCGGCCGAACGCGGGCAAATCATCCGGCGGCGCCTGGACTTCGACACCGATCCGCACGGCTTCTGCGCTGAGTGGGAAGGCCAGCAGCAGTCGTTGCGCGAGCGTTGCCAGCAGGCGCGCAGCACATTGG
The DNA here is from genome assembly GCF_900105115.1 of Pseudomonas mohnii. Lineage (NCBI taxonomy): Bacteria > Pseudomonadati > Pseudomonadota > Gammaproteobacteria > Pseudomonadales > Pseudomonadaceae > Pseudomonas > Pseudomonas mohnii. The sequence goes on along the minus strand of NZ_FNRV01000001.1, from coordinate 572,637 downwards.
TCAGCATTGCCCTCGACGATGACGCCCTGTCGCAGATTACCGAGCGTTGTTTTGCCGCCGGCGTCGACGGTTTGCGTGCCGACCTGGTCTGGTTGCGCGCGGCGCGGGCCCATGCCGCCTGGCGCGGGGCGCGAGCCATCGCTGTGGAAGATATCGATGCGGTTGCCGAATTCGCGTTGCGCCATCGCCGTCGCGAGCAAGCGCCACCGGCACCCCAACAGCAACAGTCCCACGCCGGTCAACAGCCAAACGCCGGCGAAGGCCAGGGGCAGTGGGGCGAAATGCCCGCTCAGGCGCTGCCGGTCGGGGCTCGTCGTGAAGTGCCGAGCTGGCCAAAAAAGCCCTAGGCATTCGCCCTCGCTCTGACGCGGGGGCGAATGCCAGACCCCGCGCAGGGCGCCTCGATCACGGCAAACAGGGCAAGCGTCACGCCGCGCGCGACGGTTCGATCAACTGGCCCGGCACGTTGCTGAACGGCCGGCCACGTCAGCGCGATGACCTGTTATTCCACCTGCGTACCCGTTCAGCCCATGAGCTGTGGCTGGTGATCGTCGATGCGTCGGCATCCACGCGTCGCCATCACGCCTTGAGTGATGCCAAGGGCTTGCTGGCGCAGCTGTTCGACGATGCTTACCGCCAACGCGCGCGCCTGGCCTTGCTGACCGCCAGCGGAACGCAGCCGAAGTGGCAGGTGCAAGGGTTGAAGGCGTCCAGCGGTTTGCGTCACTTGCTCGATGGGCTCGGTGCCGGCGGTGGCACGCCGTTGCTGGCGGCGTTGAGTGAAGCGGGGCGCTGGCTGGGAGCGCGGCGCAAGCACTTCCCGGCGGAGCAGCAACGGTTATTGCTGGTGACCGATGGCCGCTTGAAGGACTGGCCGACGTTGCCCTCGCTCGATTGTCCGGGACTGGTGATCGACATCGAGCGCGGGCCGATTCGCCTCGGGCGCAGCAGGGTCCTGGCGGCGCAGTTGCAGGCTGATTATCGGCATATCGACGGATTGCTTCCCGGCTGAGATGCGCGGTGCCCAGGCTTCCCTCATCGTCGGACTGCACATTCAAAGACGAATTCGGCAGGCTCACCCTTCCTCACAGGCCTGCACGCCGGGTGTCATTCAAGCACCAAGGCTGAGCGCTGCGCTGGAATCGGCTTGCGCATCAGCGTTCCCACAACCCCGGCGCCCAATAATCCCGCCAGGCCGGCGACCCACAGCAACAGGCTGAAACCGCCCACGAACGCCTGTCGCGCCAGTGGTTCCACCACCGGCCGCGCGGCTTGTGGCAACAGGCTCATCGCCGCCGGCATGTCACCGGCCACCACCCGCGAGGCGACGCCCTGGGTTTGCTCGAGCCACTGTCCGCCCTGTGCCGAGAGGCTGTCGTGCAGGAGCCGTTCGCTATGCCCGGAAAGCAGCGCACCATACACGCCGATGGCCAGCATCACCGCACTGAAACGCATGGTGGTGCTCATGCCCGAGGCCATGCCGGTGCGCTCGCGCGGCACGCAGGCCATGATGTTTTTCTGCGTATCACCATTGAGCAACCCGGCGCCGGCACCGGTCACGGCGATCGCCAGGGCGAAGGGCAGGTAGCCGCCGCTGTTGACCGCCCAGGCGCTGAGCAGGTTGCCGCTGCCCACCAGCGTCAGGCCGATGGCCATCATGTTTGCCGGGGTCACACGTCCGGCCAGGCGCGCACCGAGGCGCGGGAAGATCAACATGGTCACGGCAAACGGCAACATGCCCAGCCCCGCGGAAATGGCGCTGAAGCCCAAGCCGTTCTGCAGGTAAAACGGCAGCAGGGTCATCATCACTTGGGCGCACGCGGCGTAGGCGAACATGCCGAGCAGGGCGCCGATGAAGCGCGGATGCCTGAACAGTTGCAGGTCGATCATCGGCCGCTGTTGCAGGCGCTCGATCAGCACAAACAAGCCCATTAACAGCGCACCGCCCAACAGGCGGGTGTAGGTGAGGGGGCTGTTCCAGCCGATCCGGCTGGCTTCGATCAGGCCCCAGATCAGGCACAGCAAGCTTGCGCTGAAGGCGAGGCTGCCCCATGGGTCGAGGCGCGCAGCCTGAGCGTCACGGGATTCCGGGACTGCACGCCAGACCATGAACATCAGGAACAGGCCGACGGGCAGGTTGAGGTAGAAAATCCAGCGCCAACCGACATATTCGGTAATCAACCCGCCCAGGGTCGGCGCCGCAGTCATGGCCACGCCCATGCAGCCACCCCAGAACGCCCAGGCTTTGGCCCGTTCCACTTCATCGTGGAAGGTGTGGCCGATCGAGGCGAGCGCCGAGGTCAGCAATAACGCGGCGCCGACGCCCTTGATGGCCCGGGCGATGTCGAGGAACAACGCGTTTGGCGCCGCGCCGCAACCGAGGGACGCGAGAATGAAAATGCCCAGGCCCCAGATCAGGGTTTTCTGCCGGCCAAAGCGGTCGGCCAAGCTGCCAGCGGGTAGCAGCAAGGCAGCAAAGGCCAGCATGTAGGCGCTGACCACCCATTCGATGTCTGCGAAATTGGCCCCCAGATCCCGGGCGATGCTCGGTAAGGTAACGGCGACGATGTTAGTGTCGAGCACGATCAGCGAACACACGGCCGACGCGGTAAGTAAGGTCAGGTGCTTGCTCACCCTGGGTTTGACGGACATGGCACGGGTTCTCTACTGTGAGGTTTCGTGCAGCTTATCGCCGGTATACGGAGCCTTTGTTAGGCGTACCTCGTCACTTCATTACCTTTGAGCTAATGCACCGATGGACATTCGTCATTTCCGCTATTTCCTCGCGGTCGCCCGGCACCGCAACTTCACCCGCGCCGCTGAGCAATTGGGGGTCGCGCCGCCGACCCTGACCCGGCAAATCCAGGACATGGAAGCCGAACTGGGCGCGCGTCTGTTTTTGCGCCAGGCACGGGACGTCAGCCTGACCGAAGCGGGTGCGGCGCTGGTGATCGAGGCCGAAGCCACGGTACGGCAATTTGAGGCGGCCCAGCGCAATGCCCAGCGTGCCGGGCGTGGCGACATCGGGCACATTGAACTCGGTTATGTTGCTTCGGCGGTGTATTCGGGGCTGCTGCAAAAGCAGGTGCAGGGTTTTGCCGGCCAATACCCGGATGTCAGCCTCAATGTGCGTGAAAGCCCCATGGCCAGCTTGCCGAACATGATTCTTGAGGGGCGCTTCGACCTGGGCTACATCCGCTGTCCACTGTCCTTGCCCGATGGCATCGAAGGCGTACGCCTGAGCGACGAAGGTTTTGTGCTGGCGTTGCCGGCGGACTCGTGGCTCAACCGCTTGACGGTCATCAATTCGGCGCACTTGCAGAATGAAAACTTCATCCTCCCCGAACAAGTCGTTGGCACCTTGCAGGTGGCCGCTCAGGGCGATTTTGTGCCGAAGCTGGGGGCGCAGCCGGGTGGGCTGGTGGCGGTGATCGCGCTGGTGTCGCTGGGGCAGGGGGTGGCGGTGGTACCGGAGTCGGTGGTCGGCCATGTCAGCTTGCCAAACGTGGTCTATCGGCCCGTCAAGGATTGCAGTGCATCGTCGTGGCTGGCGTTGATCCATCGGCGGTTTGAGAAATCACCGGCGGTGGTTCGCTACATTGAGCGGGTGAAGAACGGCTGACTCGCAGGAAACGTCGCGGGCAACTTGCTGCCAGAGGTTTTCGCGCATTTTGTGGGCGCGAGCTTGCTCGCGATGGCGTCCCCGCACAGCCTGCTGTCCTATCTTCTACAGATTTTGAAATGATTTTCGGCTGTAGGAATTATCCCGATCAACTGTACGATCCAAGTCCTTTTTTTCATTCAGGACTTACATGAACACCCTCACGGAGCCTCCCGGTTACCCTTTCCCTTCGCACCAACGCGCGTTCTTGACGCACGCCAAGCCCCCGTTATTCCGGCACCCAAACGCCCTTGTCCTTGCAGTTTCCCGGCCTCTGCGCCGCGCCTTGCCGTGCCCGGCAATCTGAATTCACTGACGAGATCGAGACGTTTATATGGAATGGATAGCTGACCCCACCGCATGGCTGGGCTTGTTGACGCTGATTGTGCTGGAACTGGTGCTGGGCATCGACAACCTGGTGTTTATCGCGATCCTCGCCGACAAGTTGCCGCCTGAGCAGCGCGACCGTGCGCGAATCATTGGTCTGTCCCTGGCGTTGTTGATGCGTCTGGGCCTGCTCGCCAGCATTTCCTGGCTGGTCACCCTGACCCAACCGCTGTTCGAGGTGTTCGACAAGAGCTTCTCCGGCCGTGACCTGATCATGTTGTTTGGCGGTGTGTTCCTGTTGTTCAAGGCCACCATGGAGTTGCACGAACGCCTCGAAGGGCATGTCGGCCAGCGCTCGTCCAACACGGCCTACGCCTTGTTCTGGCCGATCGTGGCGCAAATCGTGGTGCTCGATGCCGTGTTCTCCCTCGATGCGGTGATTACCGCTGTGGGCATGGTCGATGAGCTGGCGGTGATGATGATCGCGGTGATCATTTCCATCGGCCTGATGATCGTCGCCAGCAAACCGCTGACCCGTTTCGTCAACGCGCACCCGACGGTGATCATGCTGTGTCTGGGCTTCTTGATGATGATCGGTTTTGCGCTGACCGCCGAGGGCCTGGGCTTCCACATTCCCAAGGGCTACCTGTACGCGGCCATCGGTTTCTCGATCCTGATCGAGGTGTTCAACCAGATTGCCCGGGCTCGCCGCAAGCGCTCGATGCAGGGCCTGCGACCGATGCGCGAACGCACGGCGCACGCGGTGATGCGCTTGCTGGGCGGTCGCAAGTTGGCCGTGGAGGAGGTCGGCGAAGACATTGTCGACCTGTTGGACAACGGCGAAGCGCCGACTGAAGAACTGTTCGACCGTCGCGAGCGGGTGATGATCAGTGGCGTGTTGCAACTGGCTGAACGGCCGATTCGTACCCTGATGACCGTGCGCGCCGACGTCGATCATATCGACCTGGACGATGATGCCGAGGCCATTCGTACAAGGTTGATGCATTCGTCCTACTCGCGTCTGCCGTTGATTCGTGACGGTGCAGTGGATGAGCCGTTGGGCTTCGTGCACAAAAAGGAACTGCTGAAGGAGTACCTGGCCGGTAACGAGCCTGATCTTGCGCACCTGGCGCGCCAGACCATCAATGTGCTCGACAGCTATTCGATCCTCAATGCCCTGGAGCAGATGCGCAAGGCATCGACCCACATCGCTTTTGTGGTCAATGAATTCGGGGATTTCGTCGGCGTGCTGACCATGACCGACATTCTGGAATCGATTGCCGGCGAGTTACCCGATGCGAGTGAGATCGAAGGTCCGGATGTGATCGAGGACAACGGCGGGTTTGTGGTCAGTGGCGCCTTGAACCTGGCGCGGGTGCGGCAACGCACCGGATTTGCGGCGCAACCGACCGACGACTATCAAACCCTGGCCGGGTTGGTGGTGAGCTTGTTGGATCGCCTGCCGATGATCGGTGACAGCCATGAGTGGCAGGGCTGGCGCATGACCGTCCTCAAGGTCGAAGAGCGACGGGTGACGCGGGTGTTTCTGGCGCGTGTCGACGGCTGACGTTACGGCGGGCCCGAGGGCCCTTTTTCTGACAAGCCAGCGTTTACAGATACGGTGGAACTGTAGGCGTTGGCTGACCGGCTGAGCATTTCGGAAAATCTTCAGGCGAAAAATCCCACACAACAAAAACACCATTCCCACATCAGAAGCGGAGTTGCCCTGCATCAATCCCGCATTCACTCATTCACAGTCCCGCCCTTCAAAATCAGCACAAGGGATGTGTGATGTTCAGCCCTGCCGACCAAGCCTCTTTTATCCTTGATATCGAGGGGCTCAACCACGATCTGCAAGTCCTTGAGTTCACCGGCAAGGAAGCCATCAGCCAACCCTTCCGCTTTGATCTGAAACTGGTCAGCGAAAATCCCGACCTGGATCTGGAAAGCCTTCTGCATCGCATGGCGTTCCTTGGCCTTGACCGCCACGGCGCGGGTATTCATGGCCAGGTTTACAGCGTCGGCCAGGGCGACGCAGGCAAGCGCCTGACCCAGTACCAGCTCTGCCTGATGCCCAGTCTTGCCTATCTGGGTCACCGTTTCGACCATAAGATATTCCAGAAACTGAGCGTGCCGCAGATCATCGCCCAGGTACTGGAAAGCCACGGCATCCTCAGTACTGCCTATCGCTTTACCCTCGGCACGGATTACCAACCACGGGACTACTGCGTCCAATATGGCGAGAGCTGCCTGCATTTCCTGCAGCGCCTCTGCGAAGAAGAAGGCCTGCATTACCACTTCGAGCACAGCCGCGAGGGACATGTAGTGGTGTTCGGGGATGACCAGACAGTGTTCCCCAGGCTCCAACACCCCACCGTGTACCTGCAAGACAGCGCAATGGTCGCCGATGAACCGGTGATCAAGGCCTTCACCCTTGCAATGGAGACCCGACCCACGGCCGTGACCCGACGCGACTACGACTTCGAAAAGCCTTTGTTGCAACTGGAAAGCGGCGTGAAGGATCCTTCGTCGTTGCAACTCGAAGACTACGGCTTTCCCGGCCGTTTCACCGATCGCGAACTCGGCAATCACCGCGCTCAACGAGCACTTGAACGACACCGCAGCGATTATCGGCAAGCCACAGGACGCAGCGATCAACCGATGCTGTTGAGTGGTCATTTCCTGACGCTGACCGGCCACCCTCGCCAGCAGTGGAATGACCTGTGGTTACTGACCGAAGTCATCCACACCGGCCAGCAACCGCAATCGCTCGAAGCGTCGATCATAAGTGCCCCGAACGACGAACTGTCTCAAGGCTATCGCAACACCTTTCTCGCCACACCGTGGGACGCGCCTTACAGACCTCCGCTTGCCCACCCCAAAGCCACGATCAACGGTTATCAGCATGCCGTTGTCTGCGGCCCGCCTGGCGAAGAAATTCATTGCGACGAATACGGCCGTGTTCGTGTCCAGTTTCCCTGGGACCGCGACGGCGCTAAAAACGATCATTCAAGTTGCTGGGTGAGAGTCGCCAGCAAGTGGGCTCACGACCGGCATGGCAGCGTGTTGATTCCCCGCGTCGGCATGGAGGTGGTCGTCGGTTTCTATCAGGGCGACCCGGACAAACCGCTAATCGTCGCCTGCTTGAGCAATGGCGCCAATCGTCCTGCGCTCGACCTCCCGGCCGAGAAAACCCGCAGCACCTTCAAGACCCAAACCAGCCCCGGTGGCAGAGGTTTCAACGAACTGCGCATCGAAGATCGCAAGGGCGCAGAGGAAATATCCATCCGTGCCCAGCGCGACTACCGGCAATACGTGCTGAACGACGAGCGGATTCAAGTCGACAACCAACGCAGCATCGTGGTCGCCGGCAACGCCCGTCATGAACTGCGCGCCGAAGAACAGCACATCACCCAGGGTCACCGACGCACGGAAATCAGGCTGGACGATTATCTGACGGTACAGGGCAGCCGCCACATTCGCGCGTCCAACCATCGGTTGAGCGCTCAGCAGCAGATCAGCGTCAGTGCCAGCCAGAACATCGTCATCGATGGTGGCGCCAGCACCACGATTCAGGCCGGCGGCGTGTGGATCACGATCAATTCGGCCGGGATTTTCAGCAGTGTGCCCGTTGAAGTGGGCGGCGCGCCGAAGCCGGTCATCACGGCCACCCCGGTGCTGCTCGATGCGAGCGAACCACCATTGCCCGAACCGGTTTCAACCGCATTACTCAAACGACTGCTCGGCGACGAAGCACTGATTGAACTCTGCCAGATGCCTGCGGGGGGGACGCCCATGGACTGCCCGCTGAGTGATTGCCAATGCCGTAAAGCCCTGGGCTATGGAGACCGGACATGAATACCTGGATTCTGCTGGAGCGCCCGACGGCGCAACTGAAAACGCTGTATCGCCTGGCGACGCACCCCGACACTCACATGCTGTACGCCGGCACCTCCTTAGACAGTTTCGCCGAGCAAGGCCCCTTGCTCGTTAGGCTGAACAACCAACCGACATTCAATCAGGCGATCGAGCGTTCCCCGGCTGAATGGCCCGGTCTGCTGATCGAAAGTAACTTCGACACACCCTCGATACTCGCGCATCTGCGGCAGATTCTGATCGTCAACTTCGACCAGCAACGTAAAGGCGTCCTGCGCTACAGCGATCCCACCGTCGCCAGCTATTTCTTTGTGGCCTGCCCGGCGCAAGACCTCGGCCGGTGGCTGGGACCGATCAGCCGCCTGCGCTGGTTCGGTGGGACATGGGCCACGAAAGCTGCCGGTGAAGCCGACTGGCAGCAACTGGATAACCCGCATGCGATCCACTGGACCATTGAAAACACGCGTCGGGCCGTGTCCCTGAGCGCCGCCCAGGAAGAGTCCCTGACGCGCCTGGGTAATGAGCAATTTCTCCATGACTGGTGGCTGCGACACCCGCAGCATTCATTTGTGCAGGCCAATCAATTGATGGAGCAAGCGCTGGCCCAAGGCATCGACGACAGCAACGCCATCAGCGAATACCTGAGCACCCACTGCACGCAGGTTAAGTCATGAAGCGCCTGGGAAGATTGTCCGACGGACCTTGCTGCGAGCCCGACAGGCTGATCGTCCAGGTGATCGGCACCGGCCATTCCAAAGACCAGCGCCTGGTGCTCTTCGACCGGTCCGGCGTTGAACCGCTGCAGGCCCTGACCGATGAGGTGGAGCGCGAAACGGAGCGTTTATTCAGCGTCCACTGCGAGCTGTTCGTGTGGAACTGGTACGCCCGATTCGAGCATCAGTTGTGGCTGGAAATCGCCACGACCCATGGAGCGCCCATTCGCCTGCCGTTGCTGGAGGACGTGCGGATTACTCCGCGTCAACTGGACGCGCAGTGGAATCAGATCGTCCCCGTCGTGCCTTTCGTCGCGCTGCCCGGTACGCGCAGCCGCCACGACCTCGGCACGCCGGTCCTGTGCCGCAGCGGCTTTGTCTATGTGTTTTACCGCGGGCGCCTGTGGCGTGAACTGGAAGTGCGGCAGGACGGCGAGCGCACGACTTACCACGACATTGACGTGCCGATGTTTCGCGAAGGCCAGGATCTGTGCGACGACTACCGCCTGGCCAGGGGTGTCGCACTCAGCGACATCTGGCTGCCCGCCACTTGGAATCGGCAACCGGTCGACGCGGTGCAACTGTGTTTCAGCGAGATCCAGCTCAGTGCTGCCCGCGTCAAACGCCTGGAGGAGGACCCGGAGTTGCGCGCCCGGCGTTGCCAGAGCCCCGCGTTGCCGTGCGACAGTCAGACGTTCGAACGGCTTTTCGACCCGCAGCCCGACGGCCAGGCGATGCTCGAGGCTTTCGGGCGCTTCAATGCGTGGGATGCCCAGGCGTCCGACAGCGCGACGAAAGCCAGCGTCACCTGGCACAACCTGGCCGAACGCGCTTTTCCGCTCAGCCTGATCGCCCCGCAACGGGCACGCCAGAGCGGGTTCGAATATGGGCTGGAGCATCCGGGGCGTTACGTATGCGACCTGTCGGGGCAATTTGCCGCACAACGCAAATTCGAAGCCAGGCGCTGCCTGGCTCAGTGGGAGCAGGGCGCCACGCCTGATGTGCCTGCCACGTTCGAAAGCAGCGCCTGGGCCGACTGCCTCGCCACGCTGTTGCAGCGCTTGCAAGGAAAGACCCCGCCAGACGATGAAGCGGATCTGTGGCAACCCCAGCCCAGCGTCGTCGACGTGCTGGAGACCGCCCGCCAACGGCGCGTGTGCGGCGTGCTGCTGGAGGACCCGCGCTACCGTTTGCGGCACCTGCTGTCGCAGATCCGGCAGCAACAGCAATTGCTGGCGCTGTATGCCGAGCGCGCCAGCCTTTATCCCCACCACGCCAGCGCGGTGATGGTCCAGCAACTGATCGTGCCGGCGACCCTCGGCGGCCAGAAGAACCCGCTGCACGCCTGTTTCGACAAAGTGAAGGAGGCCGGGCGCCGCGACATCAACCGTTTCACCGCCAGCGCCGAGCGCGCCCTGATCTGGCAACAACTGAACATGGCGCAGGCCCTGCTTGCCGAGTGCCTGCAGCAACCGGTCACGCAGCAAACCCTGGCCGATCATTTGAGCCAGGACGGCTTTGACTATCTCGCCGCGCTGTTTGCCGTGAGCCAGACGTTCGCGGCCCTGGCCACGGTGCCCGCGCAACTCGATCCCCTGGCCAGCAACGGCGACGTCGCCAACGCGCTGACCGGTGCGAGTCTCTACAGTCCACGGGCCAGCGTCGGCCAGACCCTGCTCAACGACATCGCCCACGACCCGGCGCACCCGCTGCACCCGATGCTCTGGCCCGCCGTCGATGAAGCGGCGCTGGCCGCGCCCTATGTGCCGCCCACCCAGACAACCCTCAACGAGGGCGATGGTCATTTACGCGCCGATGACCTCGCCGCATTCGAAAGCCACCCGGGGCCCTATTACCCGCAGGTCGACCACCTCGACGGCCACTTGCTCAAAGACCTGCTGGCCAGCGGCAGCCTGAACAGCACCCTCACCGGCCAATCGAAAGCGGCCGCCGGTAGCCTGATCGGCATCTACGAAAACCTCGCGGGCGCCCTGGAAACCGCCAGCAGCGCGGTGAACAAACCGTCCGGGCCACACACCGGCCAGGCCATGCCCGCCAGCACCTATCTGCACGGCCTCGGCGTGGGGCTGTTGCGCAGCCTGATGCCCAAGACCTTTGGCGACGCGCACTTCATCCAGCGGCGTGACGCCGACCCGCAGCATTACTACGTTTTTGGCCTGACCGATGTGCCGTCCGGCGATCAGCGGCCACACCGGGTGATGGGTCAGTACCTGGATGCCCAGGGCCGACCGCTGAAGGTGCGCGACGACGTACTCGACACCCCGTACGCCCTTCGCGAAACCCATCACACACTGCTGGCGATCCCGCTGAAGCATCCGACGGCGAACAATCTCAGCGTGCTGAATCAGCGGATCAACGCGGTTTACAAAGCCGATGTGGAGGCGCGGGCGACGGGTGATGCGTACGTGAAAAGCCCGTTGCAGCGGGGCGTGGATGAGCATGTCGCGTCGGCTAACAGCCGGGTTCATCGCGTGCTGGGCTCGTTGCCGTTTGCGGCGGGGGTTTTGATGTTGGAGGTTTGGAATGTGAGGGTGGAGTGGGAAGGTAGAGAGCAAGTCCGCAAAGAGAAGGAACAGTATAGATCTCACCTAGCAATATTTGCTGCTGGACTAGATCTAGCTTTAGCGCTGGAGATGTTAACGGTAAAACTTGCCGGTACCCAGTCTGTTTTAGCGGCTAGTCGCAAGGTTGTTTTCACTATTTCAGATGACACCGCGAAATTAATCTTCCGTCGTTTCGAAAAGCACTTGGTCAGAAATTTAACTGTTCGTCTCATAGCGCAAATAGCAACTGGGGCTGTTTTTGCCTTTATCAATTTTTACGACACTTGGTACACCCGGCGGTGGGGGGACGACGCAATGTGGGGGTATCTGATGATGGCTGCGGGCGGCTCCATCAGCGCTCTCAGTAATTTGATCGTCAGTAGCGTCACCTTTCTCGGTCTGGGTCCGGGTGGTTGGGCCGCGCTGATATTGATCGTGATCGGTGCCGGACTGGCCTGGTGGCTGAGCGACAAGCCCATCGAAGAATGGCTGGTCAATGGCCCGTTCGGCACGCAAGTTCATTCAGATAATGCGCACCTGCTGGATCCGCAGCGTGGTTTTTATTACCTGATCAGTTTGTTTGCCGACATTCGCATCAACATAGGCCCCAACCCTCAATTCGTCCCCAATGCCAAACATGACTTTCGCGCCAGGACACCTTTTCAAGTGATCTCGTCCAATACCTGCATTCGCATTGAGAGTAACTTGCCGGGCTTAATTGCAAACCTCGGCACCCTGAACATCAATGCCCACTGTCGACTCAATACCTTCGAACTCAAAGGGGGGCGCCTCAAAAGTGAAACGGTGCCGTTCACAAAACTGATCGATAGCCGCCTCGTTCCACCCAATGCCCAACGGCTGCTACCGCAGGGGCTGGAACTGTTTTTCAAAACCCCAGCGAGCTACGCGTTCGACGCGGTAACAGGCTCATCCGGTATCGCCCATCAATGGCAAGTCCGGGCTCAGTGTGTACTGGAGCAACACCATCAACGCTGGCACTTTCCTGCGCCACCACCGAAGGATGGGACACCGTTTGATGCCACCCATATAAAACCCAACTTCGGCAGTGAGGGTGAGCTTTATTGGGCAGATGAAGTGACACATACATCACGAGACACTAACAAATGACCCAGGAATCTTATTACGCCAAGACGGCTTATGGGTCGACCGAGGTGCCCGAGCAAGAGCCATCCAATGAACGACCATGGATCATGCGGTTTGCCAAGGTCAGACTGCCTTGGGGTAATGCCGACGAAGTAACGCCCGTCAGCTTTGTGGAGGAATACTCGCCACGAGACCTTCGAAATCAAGAGCATTCAAAGATAGAACGCGAAGAGCAAATCGCCAAAGGCTCTTATACTCCTAGTCCATTTGAGCATATTGATTTTCATATGAGGGATAACCATGAAAGCTTTCGGTATGCACTTCTTCCTGTGAGCTCCCACTTTTGGATTTATATGGTGGGAGTAGGGCGTATTTTATTTCTAATTTTTCTTACACTTTCATTTTTTATATTGACGGCCGAGTTTATAGATACCAAAAAAATATTGAGCGATATCATTGCTGATTACAGTGTAACTCTTGTTGTTTTACTCGGGCTTCCTTTACTGTGTTGGATGGCTGGGGCTGTGGTAATTAAATTTTTCCAAAACCTCTGGATAAAACCCTCCCGAGGCCCCATCTGGGAACTCAATCGCCGTACCGGCCTGGTCACGGTATTCGACTACAAAAACAACGGTGAATACAAAAAGAACGGCACCATCGGTGAACTCACCGCGCCGTTCTACGAGTTTGATGCCTACATCGCCACATCCCCGGACAGTCAGGGCATGCCGTTAAACGTGCTTTACCTTGCCCATCGCTACCGCAACATCATGATCAACTTCGGCGCGCTGCTGTGCCCCGGTCCCGACGTTCAACCGCCTTGCGCCCTCTGGGATTTCATCCAGAACTACATGAACGTCAGCCGCCCGTTGCCGGACCTGCCGCAATACGAGGAATACCGCCACCTCGACCCCACCACCGCCGAATACGACCGCCTCACCGGCCGCAACCCGCGTTACTGGATCGACATGGATGATGCAACGTTCAAGCAAATCGTCAGCGAAATGCATCAGCGCGTCGATGAAATCGATACGTTCGAGCGGCCGAACTTGATGGCGGGATACGTGACCTATGTCGACTGAGCGACAAAAAATATGCGTGTGTTGGGGGAAGGCCTCAACCCTCAATTCATCCCTGATGCCAAACATGACTTCCGCGCCAGGACGCCTTATACGCTGGCATTTTCCTGCGCCACCACCGAAGGATGGGACGCCGTTTGATGCCACCCACATAAAACCCAACTTCGGCAGTGAGGGCGAACTTTATTGGGCGGATGAGGTGACACATACATCACGAGGCACTAACAAATGACTCAGGAGTCGTATTACGCGAAGACGGCTTACGGGTTGACCGAGGTGCCCCAGCAAGAACGCTCTGCTGAGCGCTCATGGATCATGCGTTTTGCCAAGTCCAGATTGCCTTGGGGTGGTGCGAAGGACTTAACACCTGCAAGTGCTCTCGAAAAATTCTCTCCCAAGAAGCTTCGCTTGCATGAAAAATTCAAAAAGGAGCGTGAAGAGCAAATAGCCGCAGGAACCCATATTTCGAGCCCATTCGAACATATCGATTTTCATATCAAGGACGATCATGAATGTTTTAGATATGCACTTTTGTCAGATGTATCGCACTTCTGGATTTATTTATACTCGATAGGAAAATTTTCATTTTGGTTTTTTTTATTTATATTGTTTTCCATCTCCACCTTAATACTAATTAATAGCGAAGAAAACTGGCAGGAAACGGCGTTCAATATCACAAAATATTCATCCATAACTCTTGGAATCCCATTGGGTTCCTGGGCAATAGGTAAGTTGGTAATAGACAAATCCCCCAACCTCTGGATAAAACCCTCCCGAGGCCCCATCTGGGAACTCAACCGCCGCACCGGTCTGGTCACGGTCTTCGACTACAAAAACAACGGCGAATACAAAAAGAACGGCACCATCGGTGAACTCACCGCGCCGTTCTACGAGTTTGATGCCTACATCGCCACGTCCCCGGACAGTCAGGGCATGCCGTTGAACGTGCTTTACCTCGCCCATCGCAACCGCAACATCATGATCAACTTCGGCGCGCTGATGTGCCCCGGTCCCGACTTCCAACCGCCTTGCGCCCTGTGGGATTTCATCCAGAACTACATGGACGTCAGCCGCCCGTTGCCGGACTTGCCGCAGTACGAAGAATACCGCCACCTCGACCCCTCCACCGCCGAGTACGACCGCCTCACCGGCCGCAACCCGCGTTACTGGATCGACATGGATGATGCAACGTTCAAGCAAATCGTGAGCGAAATGCACCAACGCGTCGAGGATATCGATACGTTCGAGCGGCCGAACTTGATGGCCGGATACGTGACCTATGTCGATTGACGGGGGCGGCGTGCGGGTGAAGGGAAGGTGCTACCGTGCCCGCTCAACTTGATCCCCTGGGCAGTGGTGCTGGCTTTACCCGCGCGCTGGCGGGTTTGGCCTCTGTTGTTCGTAGGCCAGCGTCGGCCAGACGTTGCTCAACGACGCGTTTCTTTTCAGGAGCAGCAGCGCACCAATTGTGAACCTGCTACCCGTCCTTCGTAGCCAACGGTAGCGTTCGAAAATTGTTCCTTTCGTAACACGCTTTCCCGGTTTTTACGCATCCTTCTGATTCGAAACACTTTTCAATCTCCCCAGCATTCTACGCACAACCTGTGGCACACTTTCTGCTGTCTATTCCGTTGTTACATACCATGTTCCGGTATAGCGGAATAACCATCATCTGGAGTGCTTGCCATGCATCGCCGTCCTTCCTTGTTCAAAGCGTGTGTTTTTCTTTTCGCAGCGTCTGCTGCTGCCGTGGGCGTGGCCCAGGCAGCTGACAGCAAGCTCGATAGCGTTCTGGCCCGCGGCAAACTGATTGTGGGCACCGGCAGCACCAATGCGCCGTGGCACTTCCAGGGGGCGGACGGCAAGTTGCAGGGTTTCGATATTGATATCGGGCACATGATCGCCAAGGGCTTGTTCAACGACCCGAGCAAGGTTGAGTACGTGGTGCAGTCGTCCGATGCGCGGATTCCCAACCTGCTGACCGACAAGGTCGATATCAGTTGCCAGTTCATCACCGTGACCGCCAGCCGTGCGCAGCAAGTGGCGTTTACGCTGCCGTACTACCGCGAAGGTGTTGGCCTGTTGTTACCGGCCAACAGCAAGTACAAGGAAATCGATGACATGAAAGCCGCCGGTGACAGCCTTACCGTGGCGGTGCTGCAAAACGTCTATGCCGAAGAGTTGGTGCATCAGGCATTGCCCAAGGCCAAGGTCGATCAGTACGACAGCGTGGACCTGATGTATCAGGCGGTGAACTCGGGCCGTGCCGACGCCGCGGCCACCGACCAGTCCTCGGTGAAATACCTGATGGTGCAAAACCCTGGCCGCTACCGCAGCCCGGCTTACGCCTGGAGCCCACAGACTTACGCTTGCGCCGTTAAACGCGGCGATCAGGATTGGCTGAACTTCGTCAACACCACGCTGCATGAAGCCATGACTGGCGTTGAGTTCCCGGCTTACGCGGCGTCGTTCAAGCAGTGGTTCGGTGTCGATCTGCCGACGCCTGCCATCGGTTTCCCCGTCGAATTCAAATGACCCCGTGAGAGCGGGGCGCTGATAAATCGCCCCGCTCAAGGTACTGCCAACCATGAACTATCAGTTGAACTTTGCCGCCGTGTGGCGCGATTTCGACACCTTGCTGGCGGGGCTTGGTCTGGGCCTCGAGCTGGCGTTGGTGTCGATCGCGATCGGCTGCGTGATCGGCCTGATGATGGCGTTTGCTTTGCTGTCGAAGCACCGCGCATTACGGGTGCTGGCGTCGGTGTATGTGACGGTGATCCGCAACACGCCGATTCTGGTGTTGATTCTGTTGATCTACTTTGCTTTGCCGGGTCTGGGCATCCGGCTGGACAAGATTCCTTCGTTCATCATCACCCTGTCGCTGTATGCCGGGGCGTACCTGACCGAAGTGTTCCGTGGCGGATTGCTGAGCATCCCCAAGGGGCAGCGTGAAGCAGGGTTGGCGATCGGCCTGGGCGAGTGGCAGGTCAAGGCTTACGTCACCGTGCCGGTGATGTTGCGCAATGTGTTGCCGGCCTTGTCGAATAACTTCATTTCGCTGTTCAAGGACACTTCGCTGGCCGCAGCCATTGCCGTGCCGGAGCTGACCTATTACGCGCGCAAGATCAATGTCGAGAGCTACCGGGTGATCGAAACCTGGCTGGTGACCACGGCGCTGTATGTCGCGGCCTGTTACCTCATTGCCATGCTGCTGCGTTACCTCGAGCAGCGTCTGGCGATCCGCCGATAGGAGGCCCCATGTACGAATCCCCCAGTTGGTTGCATGAGTTGTGGGTCGCCCGGGAGGTGCTGTGGCAAGGCTTTCTGACCAGTGTTCAGGTGTCGGCCCTGGCGATTTTGCTCGGCACTGTGGTCGGCGTATTCGCCGGTCTGGTGTTGACCTACGGCAAGTTCTGGATGCGCGCGCCGTTTCGTTTCTACGTGGACGTGATTCGCGGCACCCCGGTGTTTGTGCTGGTACTGGCCTGCTTCTACATGGCGCCGGCGCTGGGCTGGCAGATCAGCGCGTTTCAGGCCGGTGCCTTGGGCCTGACGCTGTTTTGCGGTTCCCACGTCGCCGAGATCGTGCGCGGTGCGTTGCAGGCATTGCCCCGTGGGCAGATGGAAGCGAGCAAGGCCATCGGCCTGACGTTCTATCAGGCCCTCGGTTACGTGCTATTGCCCCAGGCACTGCGGCAGATCCTGCCGACCTGGGTCAACTCGTCCACCGAGATCGTCAAGGCTTCGACACTGCTGTCGGTGATTGGTGTGGCCGAGATGCTGCTCAGCACCCAGCAGATCATCGCCCGGACCTTCATGACCCTGGAGTTTTACCTGTTCGCCGGTTTTCTGTTTTTTGTCATCAACTACGGCATCGAATTACTCGGCCGGCACATTGAAAAGCGGGTGGCCCTGCCATGACTCAAGTACATCAATCCAACGTCCCGAGCGGACAGTCTCTGTTGGACATTCGCGGCCTGCATAAGCAATACGGGCCGCTGGAAGTGCTCAAGGGCGTCGACCTGACCCTGCAGCGCGGCAACGTAGTCACGCTGATCGGCTCCAGCGGCTCGGGCAAGACCACGCTGCTGCGTTGCGTGAACATGCTCGAAGAGTTCCAGGGCGGGCAGATCATGCTCGACGGTGAATCCATCGGGTACGACGAGGTCAACGGCAAACGCATCCGCCACCCGGAAAAGGTCATTGCCCGCCATCGCGCCATGACCGGCATGGCGTTCCAGCAGTTCAACCTGTTCCCGCACCTCACTGCGTTGCAGAACGTCACCCTGGGTTTGCTCAAGGTGAAAAAACTGCACAAGGACGAGGCCGTGGCGCTGGCGGAAAAATGGCTGGAGCGCGTCGGTTTGCTGGAACGTCGCGATCACTATCCTGGCCAGTTGTCCGGCGGTCAGCAGCAGCGCGTGGCGATTGCCCGGGCGATTGCAATGAACCCGAGCCTGATGCTGTTCGACGAAGTGACCTCGGCACTGGACCCGGAACTGGTCGGCGAAGTGCTCAACGTCATCAAGGGCCTGGCTGAAGATGGCATGACCATGCTCCTGGTGACCCACGAAATGCGTTTCGCTTTCGAAGTCTCGGACAAGATCGTGTTCATGAATCAGGGGCGCATCGAGGAGCAGGGGCCGCCCAAGGAACTGTTCGAACGCCCGCAATCGCCACGATTGGCGGAGTTCCTCAAGAACACGCGGTTTTAAACACTCAATTTTCAATCAGGAGAAACATCCATGAGCATTACTCGTTACGGCACTGGCAGCACCGCCGCTGGCGGTCAGCCTCGCCCTTTCGCCCGAGCCGTTGAAGCCGATGGCTGGCTGCACGTTTCCGGGCAGGTGCCGGCGGTGGATGGCGAGATCATCACGGGCGGCATCGTCGAACAAACCCACCAGACCATGAAGAATCTGATCTCGATTCTGCAAGAGGCCGGTTATGGCCTGGAAGATGTGGTGCGTGCTGGCGTGTGGCTGGAGGATCCGCGGGATTTCACCAGTTTCAACAAAGTCTTCTCCGAGTACTTCAAACCCGAACACGCCCCGGCGCGGGCCTGCGTACAGGCGAACATGATGGTCGACTGCAAGGTCGAGATCGACTGCATCGCGTACAAGAAAAAGGCCTGAACCGAGGTGGCTTCATCGCTAGCAGGCTAGCTCCCACAGGTACGCATTCCAAATGTGGGAGCTAGCCTGCTAGCGATGACGGCCTTACGGTCGCCGCCGCACTCTAGGTAAACTCCCGGCACTTTTATGGGAACCACTGACATGACCGAAGACACCATCAAACGCCGGGCGCGCGGTCTGGACCGGGCGTTCGACATCCTCGATTTCCTCAAGGAGATCGGCCAGCCCTTGCGCCCGAACGAAATCGCCAGCGGCATCGGCAGCCCGAAATCCACGGTCTACGAACTGGTGGCCTCGTTGCTGGAACGACGGATTCTGGAGCCGGTGGGCAAGGACGGTCACGTTTACCTCGGGCGCCAGCTGTACTTTCTCGGGCAGGCGCACCTGCGTCATTTCGACCTGTCCCGCGAGGCCGATCACGCCTTGCAGGAGATCGTCAGCCAGACCCACGAAACCGCGCAGATGTGCCTGCTCAACGGGCGCAAGTACACCGTGGCGCTGATGAAGGAGGGCGAGCGGCATTTCCGCATTTCCTCGGACATCGGCGAAAACGCCCCGATCCCCTGGACCGCATCCGGGCGCTTGCTGCTGGCGCACCTGAGCGACCAGGCAATCATCGACCTGATCGACCATGACGACTTCATCCTGCCCGATGGTGAACGCCTGCCGCTGGAGCAGTTTCTCAAGGAAATCCGTCAGGCCGGTATCGATGGCTTTTTCTCCTTCGATAGCGTCGCCGACACCTTTACCCATTGCTTCGCCGCCCCGGTCAAAGACCCCGGCGGCGTGGCCATCGCGACCCTGTGCATCGTCGCCCCCCGGGCCGATGCCAAGAAAAATTACAACGACTACCGCCGGGTGCTGATCGACAGCGCCAACAGCCTGGCCCGTCGCATCAACGAATAACAGCGGCTGCCTGCGGCCGCGAATGTGAGGAGTTCGACCATGACTACTGCCGAAAATACTGCTGCCGTGGAAAAGGGTTTTGCCCGGACGGGCGCCAGTCTAGTCCGTGATGTCAGCCTGCCCGCGCTGGTGCTGCATCGCCAGGCGCTGGAGCACAACATTCGCTGGATGCAGGATTTCGTCAGCAACAGCGGCGCCGAACTCGCGCCCCACGGCAAGACCAGCATGACCCCGGCGTTGTTTCGCCGGCAGCTGGACGCCGGTGCCTGGGGCATTACCCTGGCCAGCGCCACGCAAACCCGCGCGGCCTATGCCCATGGCGTGCGTCGGGTGTTGATGGCCAACCAACTGGTCGGCACGCCGAACATGGCGCTGATCGCCGATCTGCTGGCCGATCCGACGTTCGACTTCTACTGCATGGTCGATCACCCGGACAACGTTGCCGACCTCGGCGCGTATTTCGCCTCGCGCGGTGTGCGCCTGAACGTGATGATCGAGTACGGCGTGGTCGGCGGTCGTTGTGGCTGTCGCAGCGAACAGGAAGTCCTCGACCTGGCGAAAGCCATCGCCGCGCAACCGGCGCTGGCCCTGACCGGGATCGAAGGCTATGAAGGGGTGATTCATGGTGATCACGCCATCAGTGGCATTCGCGCATTTGCCGGCTCCCTGGTGCGCCTGGCGGTGCAACTGCAGGACAGCGGTGCGTTCGCGATTGCCAAGCCGATCATCACTGCTTCGGGCTCGGCCTGGTATGACCTGATTGCCGAGGAGTTCGAAGCGCAGAATGCTGCAGGACGGTTCCTCAGCGTATTGCGTCCAGGCAGCTATGTCGCGCACGACCATGGCATCTACAAGGAGGCGCAATGCTGCGTGCTCGACCGCCGCAGCGACCTGCACGAAGGGTTGCACCCGGCGCTGGAAGTCTGGGCGCACGTGCAGTCGTTGCCGGAGCCGGGCTTCGCGGTGATAGCCCTGGGCAAGCGTGACGTGGCGTACGACGCCGGATTGCCGGTGCCGTTGCTGCGTTACAAGGCCGGCGTAGTGCCCGCCAAGGGCGACGACGTGAGTGCCTGCAAGGTGACGGCGGTGATGGACCAGCACGCGTTCATGACCGTGGCGCCGGGCGTCCAGTTGCGTGTGGGCGACATCATTTCGTTCGGTACTTCGCACCCGTGCCTGACGTTCGACAAGTGGCGTACGGGGTGCCTGGTGGATGAGCAATTGAACGTCATCGAAACCATGGAAACCTGTTTCTAAGTTCAGAACCGAGTCGCGGCCATCGCGAGCAAGCTTGCTCCCACCCCGGAAGGACTTCTCCTGTGGGGGCGAGCGCGTCCGCCCAGACAACAAAGAACACCAGAGCCCCCACAACCATGAACACCCTAAACACCCTGGGTCCCCACACCCCGCGCATCGCCTTGATCGGCGAATGCATGATCGAGCTGCAGCACCGTGCCGACGGCAGCCTGCGACAGAGCTTCGGTGGCGATACCTTGAACACCGCGGTGTACCTGTCCCGAGAGCTGGGCGGTGCTGGCGCGGTGGACTATGTCACGGCCCTGGGCGATGACAGTTTCAGCGATGCCATGTGCCAGGGCTGGGCCGAGGAAAACATCGGCCTGGGCATGGTGCAGCGCCTGCCCGGACGTTTGCCGGGGCTGTATTGCATTCAGACCGACGCCGCTGGCGAGCGTCGTTTCCTCTACTGGCGCAATGAAGCAGCGGTGCGCGATTGCTTCACTACGCCGGCCGCCGCGCCGATTCTGGCGGCGCTGCCGGACTACGACGTGCTGTATTTCAGCGGCATTACCCTGGCGGTACTGGGCGTGAAGGGCCGGGAAAAGTTGCTGGAAACCTTGATCGAGGCCCGCCAGCGCGATGCGCGAATCGTCTTCGACAATAACTACCGGCCGCGGCTGTGGGCCTCGGTCGAGGAGGCGCGGGCGGCCTACCGCAGCGTGCTGCCTTATGTCGACCTGGCGTTGTTGACCGTCGATGACGAACAGGCGCTGTTCCATTTCTCCGATTGCGCGGCGGTGTTTGGCGCGTACGAGCAGATCGGCACGCCCGAAGTGGTGCTCAAGCGTGGCGCCGAGGCTTGCCTGATTCGGTGTGAGGGTGAGTCGTTCGAAGTGCCGGCACAGAAAGTCGAGCGTGTGGTGGACACCACGGCGGCGGGGGATTCGTTCAGTGCGGCGTACCTGGCTGCGCGGCTCAAGGGCGCAAGCCCGGTCGAGGCGGCGGAGGCGGGGCACCGGTTGGCGAGTCGGGTGATTCAGGTGCCGGGGGCGCTCATACCCAGAGCTTGAAAGGCATGCCCTGTGGCGAGGGAGCAAAATCCCTCGCCACAGGGGGCTTTAATCCCGGTAAAACACCTGCACCAGGTGATAGCCGAACTTGCTCTTGATCGGTCCATGCACCACCCGCAGCGGTTTCTTGAAAATCACCGCATCGATGGCGCCGACCATCTGCCCCGGCCGCACCTCGCCCAGGTCTCCGCCGCGCTTGCCGGACGGGCAGGTGGAGTATTTCTTGGCCAGCACATCGAAGGCTTCGCCCTTGGCGATGCGTTGTTTGAGCTGCTCGGCTTCTTCCGAGGTTTTCACCAGAATATGGCGGGCTTGAGCTTTCATGGAGCGGGTACCTGGCAACGGTGGTGGCATGGAGGGTGATGCGGGGCGCGCGATTATGCCCTAACTCACTGCGGTTGGCCGATCATCGTGCGAATCTTGTTGGCCAACAGATCAATGGAAAACGGTTTGGCCACCATGTCCATGCCTTCCTCGAGAAAACCCTGACGCTCGGCGGCTTTTTCCGCGTAACCGGTCATGAACAGCACTTTGAGTTGAGGCCGGTGCTGACGGGCAATTTCTGCCAGTTGCCGGCCATTCATGCCGGGCAACCCGACATCCGTCACCAGCAGATCGACCCGCAGTCCGGATTCGAGCAGGGGCAGGGCGCTCTTTGCGTCTTCGGCTTGGTAGGCGTGATAGCCCAGCTCCTTGAGCAGGTCGAACACCAGCATGCGTACGGCCGGGTCGTCTTCCACCAGGACCACGGTTTCACCGGCAATGGCCGAGGGCGCCTCGCCGATGACCGGCGATAACACGTCTTGCGGTTCAACACCGTGCAGGCGCGGCAGGTACAAGCGCACGTTGGTGCCCTGGCCAGGCATGCTGAACAGGGTCACATGGCCACCGGACTGCTGGGCGAAACCATAAATCATCGACAGACCCAGGCCGGTGCCCTGGCCGATGGGTTTGGTGGTGAAGAACGGATCGAAGGCCTTGGCCAGGATCTTCGGTGTCATGCCCGTGCCGTTGTCGCTGACGCCGATCATCAGGTAATCCCCGGCCTTGACCGGTTCCAGGGTGTTGATTTCGCTGTCGTCGAGGTAGACGTTGGCGGTTTCAATGCATAACTCGCCACCATCGGGCATGGCGTCCCGGGCGTTGATCACCAGATTGAGCAGGGCGTTTTCCAGTTGGCTGACGTCCGTGCTGACCGTCCAGACGTCTTTGACCAGGCGCAGTTTGAGTTCGATATGGTCGCCCTTGGTGCGGCGGAACAGGTCTTCCAGGGAGCGAATCAGGTCGTTGGGGTTCAGCGGTTTGCGATCCAGCGACTGACGCCTGGAGAACGCCAGCAGACGATGGGTCAGGGCGGCGGCGCGGTTGGCCGAGGACACCGCTGCCTCGGTGAAACGGGCGATCTCGGCGGTGCGGCCGTCGGCGATGTAGCGTTGCATCAGGTCGAGGCTGCCGATAATCCCCGTGAGCATGTTGTTGAAGTCATGGGCAATGCCACCGGTGAGTTGGCCCACCGCTTCCATTTTCTGTGCATGGCGCAGGGCTTCTTCGGCGCGCTCGCGTTCGAACATCTCGTTCAGCAGCTTTTCGTTGGCTTCGGCCAGTTGCCGGGTTCGGGCGCTGACCCGTTCTTCGAGGGTTTCATTGAGGTTGCGCAGCGCTTCTTCGGTCTGTTTACGCTCGGTTTCGTCGATCACGAAGATGTAGAAACCGTTCACCGCGCCGTCTGCACCGTGGCGCGGCAAATAGTTCATCAGTGCATGACGGATGCTGCCGTCACGGTGCGGCGTCTTGATGCTGAAACAGCAGGGCCTGCCGGACAGGGCTTCGGCGATGTGCTCGGCGCGCAACGCGTAGGCCTCGTCGCCCAACACCTCTCGAACGGTCCGGCCGTAGAGCTCCTGGGGTGTCAGGCCGTACCAGTCCAGATACGCGGCGTTGTTCAGGCGAAAACGCTCCTCGCGGTCGACATAGCTGATCAGGATCGGCATGGCGTTGATGATCAGTTGCAGCTCGGTCTGGCTCTGGCGCAGGGCCTGCTCGGTGTTTTTGCGCTCGGTGATGTCCAGGGCGGCGCCCAGGAAGCGGATTGGCCGACCATGGTGGTCCTTGTAGCAACGACCGCGGGCAAACACCCAGCGTAACTCGCCATCGGGTTGCAGCAAGCGGTATTCCTCGGCGTATTCGGTGCCATGGGCGATGCAATGCTTGATGCTGCGGGCGATCAGGGCGCGGTCTTCCGGGTGCACGCCGTGAAGGTACTCGGTGATCGGCAGCTGGCTGGCCATGGCCGGGTCGATGCCATGCAATTGGGCGAAATAGGCATCAGCCAGGAAGCGGTCCTCGCTGATGTCCCAGTCCCAGGTGCCGACCGTGTCGGTGGCGGCGAGGGCCAGTTGCAGGCGTTCCTCGGTATCTTGTTGAGCCTTGAGGCTGGCGGCGGAACGCTGTTCCAGCTCGAGGGCGATTCGACGGCGTTCATTGGTTTCGATGGCGGTGACCAGAATCCCGGCCACCTCGGCGCTTTCGTCGCGAATGGGGCTATAGGTCAGGTCGAGCCAGAGGTCGGAATCCTTGCCGTCGCGCTGCAGGGTGAAGCGTTGTTCGCTGTAGGTCCGCACTTGCCCTTGCAGGACGGCTTTGTAAATCGGATCGGTAAAGTCCTTTAACTCTGGCCAGATAAGGTGTGTCGGCTGTCCGAAAGCGTACGGATGCTTGCTGCCGGCGAGCAGAGCGAAACCGTCGTTGTAGATCTGTGTCAGCTGCTCGCCCCAGAGCAACAGCATCGGCATCGGTGAATGAATCACAATGTCCATGGCGGTTCGCAGGCTCTGCGGCCAGGTGCTGGCCGAGCCCAGAGGGCTGCTTTCCCAGTCCAGCCTGGCAATCAAGGCCTGGGCATCGCTGCCGGTCGGTGAGGCGTTCATCTAGGTGTCCTGCATCAAGTCGGTATGACGGCGTCTACTCAGCTGGCTGAGCGGCAAACGCTGGATGACCCGGCATTTCGGTGGTCCGGGCCATTTTATTCATTGAATGCTTCGCAGGTGTTTTTTGCTATGGGCATCAACGCGTATTAAGACAACTGGCCAATCTGTACGCGAATTTTGCATCTGACAAGCAAACCCTGTGGGAGCGGGCTTGCCCGCGATGAGGGTGGCACCGTCAACATTGACGTACCGTCATCGCGATCAGGCTCGCTCCTGCAGTGGAATACTTTAATCCCGCAGCTCCGGGCGGTCGCGAAATTGCTCCAGTGCCTCGGGATTGGCCAGCGCATCGGTATTCTTCACTTTTTGCCCATGCACGACATTGCGCACTGCCAATTCGACGATTTTGCCGCTGATGGTCCGGGGGATGTCCGTGACCGCGACGATCTTTGCCGGCACATGGCGCGGCGTGGTGTTGGCGCGAATGGTATGGCGAATCTGTTGTTGCAGTGTTTCATCCAGTTCAACGCCTTCACGCAGCCGTACGAACAGCACCACTCGCACGTCATCCAGCCATTGCTGACCGATGGCCACGCAGTCGAGCACTGGCGGGACTTTTTCCACCTGGCGGTAGATTTCCGCCGTGCCAATACGCACGCCGCCGGGGTTGAGCACCGCGTCGGAGCGGCCATGGATCATCATCGCGCCGTGGGGCAGTTGTTCCGCGTAGTCACCCTGGGCCCAGACCCCGGGGAACTGGCTGAAATACGACGCCCGCAGCTTTTCGCCGTCGGGGTCGTTCCACAAGCCGTTGGGCATCGCCGGGAAGTGCCGGGTACACACCAGCTCGCCTTTTTCGCCAATGACCGGTTGGCCGTCGTCGTTCCACACTTCAACCGCCATGCCCAGGCTTTTGCCTTGCATTTCACCGCGACGCACCGGTTGCAACGGGTTGCCATTGACAAAGCAGGAGACGATATCAGTACCGCCCGACATCGACGCCAGGCACACGTCAACCTTGAGTTCACGGTAGACGTAGTCGTAACTCTGCGGTGAAAGCGCGGAGCCGGTGCAAAGCAGGGTTTTCAGGCTGCTCAAGTCATGGCTTTGCCGGGGTTTGACGCCGTTGGCTTCCAGGGTGGCGAGGTACTTGGGGCTGGTGCCGAACACGCTGATGCGCTCGTCGTCGATCAGGTCGATCAAGCGTTCGGGGTCGGGATGAAACGGTGAGCCATCGTACAGCACCACGGCACTGCCCACCGCCAGCGCCGAGACCAGCCAGTTCCACATCATCCAGCCGCAGGTGGTGTAGTAGAACAGGCGTTCGCCGGGGCCGAGATCGCTGTGCAAGCCGTGCTCTTTCACGTGTTGCAGCAACACGCCCCCGGTGCTGTGGATGATGCATTTGGGCACGCCGGTGGTGCCGCTTGAATAGAGGATGTAGAGCGGATGGGCGAAGGGCACGGGGACGAAATCCGGCTCGCCGCCGGGGTCGTAGAACTCGTCCCACAGCGTCACATTGGCCGCTGTGCGGAAGTCTTCGATGCGAACCTGCGGCCGCGCGTAGGGCACGACGATCAACTGTTGCAGCGATGGCAGGCGTTCGAGGATTTCGTTGACCTTGACGGTCTGGTCGATCTCCTTGCCGGCGTAGCGGTAACCGGCACAGGTGAGCAGCACTTTCGGCTCGATCTGGCCGAAACGGTCGATCACGCCTTGGGTGCCGAAGTCCGGCGAAGAACAGGACCAGATCGCCCCGAGGCTGGTGGTGGCGAGCATGGCCACCAATGTTTGCCAGGTGTTGGGCATGCACGCGGCCACCCGGTCGCCGAGGCCGACACCGGCGGCGATCAGGCCGTTTTGAAAACCGGCGACATGCTCGGCCAGTTCGCCCCAGGTCAAGTGTTCACGCTGCCCGTTTTCGCCCACGGCCACGACAGCCACGGCATCGTCGCGGCGGCGCAGCAGGTGTTCGGCGAAGTTCAGGGTGGCGCCGGGGAACCACTGGGCGCTGGGCATTTGCGGGCCTTCCATCAGCACCGCGTCAGGTTGTTGATGGAAGCGGATATCGAAAAAGTCGACGATGGCCTGCCAGAAATCCACACGTTGATCGATGGACCACTGGTGCAGGGCAGGGTAGTCATCGATGTGCAGGTGGTGTCGCTGATTGATGAAGCGCCGAAAGGCCTCCATGCGGGTCTTGCCGATGCGTTCGGCACTGGGTTGCCAGAGGATGTCGGACATGGTTTGCCTCTTCTTATTCGTAAGTTCAAGCGAGCATTTGTGGCTCGGGGGGCAAGCTCCCTCGCCACAAGGGGTCAGCGGTGCTTACTGCGCCAGCCAACCACCATCTATGTTCCACGCCGCGCCGCGCACCTGGCTGCCGCCTTCGCTGCACAGGAACAGTACCAGTTCCCCCAGTTGCGGCGGCGTCACGAATTCCAGCGACGGTTGCTTCTCGGCCAGCAGATCATGTTGCGCCTGCTGCGGGTCGATCCCGGTGGCGGCGCGGTCATCGATCTGCTTCTGCACCAGCGGTGTCAGCACCCAGCCGGGGCAAATGGCGTTGCAGGTGATTTGGGTGGTTGCGGTTTCCAGCGCGACCACTTTGGTCAAACCGATCACCCCGTGCTTGGCCGCGACATAAGCCGCCTTGCCCACGGAGCCGACCAGGCCATGCACCGAAGCAATGTTGATCACCCGACCCCAGCCCTTGGCGCGCATGCCCGGCAGGCTCAGGCGAGTGCTGTGGAACACCGACGACAGGTTAATCGCGATGATCGAATCCCAGCGCTCCACCGGGAACTCTTCCACCGGCGCCACATATTGGATGCCGGCGTTGTTGACCAGAATGTCGATGCCACCGAATTCGCGCTCGGCATAGGCGATCATCTCGGCGATCTGTGCCGGGTCGCTGACATCGGCCGGGTGATGACCGACCTTGCCACCGTACTGCGCCACTTCGGCAATCACCGTGGAGGCATCGCCGAAGCCGTTGAGGATCAGATTGGCGCCGGCCTTGGCCAGGCTGAGGGCGATGCCCAGGCCAATGCCGCTGGTGGAGCCGGTAACCAGTGCGGTCTTGCCCGAAAGAGTCGTCATGAATACCTCACACAATGCCAGTGGCGTAGAAAGTGCCGATCACCACGAAAACCGCCAGGGTCTTGATCAGCGTAATACAGAAAATGTCTTTGTAAGCCTCGCGGTGGGTCAGGCCGGTGACCGCGAGCAGGGTGATCACCGCACCGTTGTGCGGCAGGGTGTCCATGCCGCCACTGGCCATCGCGGCTACACGGTGCAGCACTTCCAGCGGGATATTGGCCGCATGGGCCGCGGCGATGAATTGTTCGGACATGGCCGCCAACGCGATGCTCATGCCACCCGAAGCAGAACCGGTGATGCCGGCCAGCAGGGTCACGGTGATCGCTTCGTTGACCAACGGGTTAGGAATGCTCTTGAGCCAGTCGGCCAGGACCAGAAAGCCGGGCAAGGACGCGATGACCGCACCGAAGCCGTATTCCGACGCGGTGTTCATCGCCGCCAGCAACGCACCGCTGACCGCGCTTTTGCTGCCTTCGGCGAGTTTGCTGCGGATCGCCTGGAACCCGAACGCCAGCACCATGATGATCCCCACCAGCAGCGCCGCCTGTACCGCCCAGATCGCCGTGAGTTTGGCGATGTCGGTGGTCACAGGCGCGGCCATGCCCGGCAGCGCGAGGCTGTGGGTCTTGCCGTACCACTGTGGAATCCACTGGGTGAACAGCAGGTTCATGATGCCCACGGCCAGCAGCGGCGACAGGGCGATCCACGGGTTGGGCAGCTTGATGTCGGCGGCGGTTTCCGGCTCGTTGCGCAGTTCGGTGCCATAACCTTCACCCGCGCGTTGGGCCTTGTTGCGCTGGCGCTGCAGGAACAGCATGCCGGCGCAGAACACGAAGATCGTGCCGATCACGCCCAGCCATGGCGCGGCCCAGGCGGTGGTGTTGAAAAAGGTACTGGGAATGATGTTCTGGATCTGCGGGGTGCCGGGCAAGGCGTCCATCGTGAAGGAGAACGCGCCGAGGGCAATCGTCGCCGGAATCAGGCGCTTGGGAATGTTGCTCTGGCGAAACATTTCAGCGGCAAACGGGTATACCGCAAACACCACCACAAACAGCGAGACGCCGCCGTAAGTCAGCAGGGCGCAAACCAGCACGATCACCAGCATCGCCTGGCGGGTGCCCAGCAAGCGAATGGCGGCGGCGACGATCGAGCGCGAGAAACCCGACAACTCGATCAGCTTGCCGAACACGGCACCGAGCAGGAACACGGGGAAATACAGTTTGATGAAGCCGACCATTTTCTCCATGAACACGCCGGTGAAAGCCGGCGCAACAGCAGAGGGGTCGGTGAGCAGAACGGCGCCGAGGGCGGCGATCGGGGCAAAAAGGATAACGCTGTAGCCACGGTAAGCAGCCAGCATCAACAGCGCGAGGGCTGCCAAGGCAATGATCACACTCATGGTGTGTCTCCTGGGTTGTTATTTTTGTAGGGTGGATCTTTTGTAGGAGAGCGCTATAGCGAATTGTGTGCCAGATGGTTAAGTGCCTGAAATATAAAGGAATATTTATATTTTCTTGGAGTGGGTCTAGGCTTTTGTCTCTATATTGAGACTTTTGGCTGCTGGGCCGGCCTCATCGCGAGCAGGCTCGCTCCTACAGTTGATTGTTTTTTTGCAATCAATCCAATAAACCTGTGGGAGCGAGCTTGCTCGCGATGGTCTGTCTATCAATGGAGATCAATGTCTCTTTATGGAGACTCTGCAATTCCCAACGCCAGCATCTTCTTGTACAGCGTCGACCGACCCAGCCCCAGCCGCGCCGCCGCTTCAACCACCTTGCCCCCGCATTGCGCCAGGGTGGTTTCAATCAATTGCCGATCAAAGCGTGCCCGGGCAGCACTGAAGGTCTCGTGCTCCAGCGGTTCGACGGGCAGCGGTGCCATGCGCTCCACTGGCGTAAAGGTCCCGATGGCTGCGCGGATATCCGCCACCGTGAGCCGCAGGTCATCACTGAGCAACGCCGCCCGTTCCAGCACGTTGCGCAGTTCGCGAATATTCCCCGGCCAGGCATGCTGCCCCAGCAGCGCCAGTGCCTCGCCGTTGAGTTCGTGCTGGCTGCGCAGCTCTTCAAGGATCGCTTCGCTGAGGGCGGGCAGGTCGTCGAGGCGGTCGCGCAGTGGCGGAACCTGAATGGGCAGGACGTTGAGGCGGTAGTACAAGTCGGCGCGAAATTCGCCGCGTTTGATCGCGGCCTCCAGATCAGTTGAAGTCGCGGCGATCACCCGCACATCGCTCTGGATCACGTCGTTGGAACCCACCGGTTCGAATTCCTTTTCCTGCAACACCCGCAGCAATTTGCTTTGCAGCGGCAGGGGCATGTCACCGATCTCGTCGAGAAACAGTGTCCCGCCCTGGGCGATCTGCAATTTGCCGGCGCGGGCCTTGCGGTCGGCACCGGTAAAGGCGCCGGGCGCGGTGCCGAAGAATTCGGCTTCCAGCAGCGATTCGGGGATCGCTGCACTGTTGACGCTGACAAACGCCTTGAGCGCGCGCGGCGAAGCATTGTGGATCGCCTGGGCCAGCAGTTCCTTGCCGGTGCCGGTTTCACCAAGCAGCAACACTGGCGAATCGGTACTGGCGCTGCGGCGGGCGCGGCGTTTGACTTCCAGGCTGGCGGCGCTGGTGCCGATGAAATGGGCGAAGTTGTATTTGGTCTGCCGCGCCCGCAACAGCGAGCGGGTCGATGCCAGTTCTTCCTGCATGCTCATGTAGCGTTTGAGCATCGGCGACAGGCTGCGCAATTCGTCGAACAGGGCAAAGCCGATGGCGCCGATCACTTCGCCGGCATCGTCGTGAATCGGCAGGCGCATGACCACCAGCGGTTCCTTGGGGGTGTCCTGCATGTCGAGCAAAATCGGGCGCCCGGTGCGCACCACTTCGCGCAACAGGCTGCCGGGGATCACGCTTTCGCAGGCCTTGCCGATCGCGCTTTGCGCTGATTGCAGGCCGAAACGCTTGGCGTAGCGCTCGTTCATCCACACGATATTGGCGTCGCGGTCGACAATCACCGTGCCCTCGCTCGACTGCTCGATGATCTCGAACAATGAGCGGATCGCCAGCAGGCGTACGCGCTGGTAGTCCTTGAGGCTTTCGGTGGTGTTCATGAGGGTTGATCCTGATTAAGTGTTGCCTGTGCCGGCCCTATCGCGGGCAAGCCCGCTCCCACATTGAAATGCATTCTCCTGTGGGAGCGAGCCTGCTCGCGATGGCCGCGACGCGGTTCAGCGGCATGCGCCGGATTATGACGCCCCCGGATGCGCCGCGGTCAACAGCTCCTTGGTGTACGGGTGCTGCGGCGAATCGAAGACGTCGTGGCTGGCGCCGCTCTCAACCACCTTGCCGTCCTTGACCACGATCATGTCGTGCGCCAGGGCGCGGACTACTGCCAGGTCATGGCTGATGAACAGATAAGTCAGGCCATGTTTTTCCTGAAGCTGGCGGAGCAGGGCGACCACTTGCTTCTGCACGGTGCGGTCAAGGGCCGAGGTCGGTTCGTCGAGCAGGATCAACGCCGGTTTCAGCACCAACGCCCGGGCGATGGCAATGCGTTGGCGTTGGCCTCCGGAAAACTCGTGGGGATAGCGGTGGCGGCTCTGCGGGTCGAGGCCGACTTCTTGCAGTGCCCGTATCACTTCGGCGTCGCACTCGTCGGGGCTCAACTGGCTATGGACTTCCAGGCCTTCACTGATGATCTGTGCCACGGACATTCGTGGGCTGAGACTGCCGAAGGGGTCCTGGAACACCACCTGCATTTTTTTGCGCCACGGCCGTAGCTGTTTCTGCGTCAGGCCATTCAACGCGTGGCCCTGGAAGCGAATACTGCCCTCGGAATCAAGCAGGCGCAGGATGGCCTGGCCGAGGGTGGACTTGCCGGAGCCGGATTCGCCAACGATGCCCAGGGTCTTGCCCCGCTGCACATTCAGGCTGATGCCATCCACGGCCTTCAGGTAAGTCTTGCGCTGAAACAGGCCGCCACCGACGGCAAACTGCACCCGCAGATCCTCCACCTCCAGGACTTTCTCCCGTTCGTCCCGGGGCAGGGCTTCGCCTTCGGGTTCGGCATTGAGCAGGACGCAGCTGTAAGGGTGCTTCGGTTCGGTGAACAGCGTTTCGCAGGGCGCCTGCTCGACGATTTCGCCGGCCTTCATCACGCACACCCGCTGGGCGATGCTGCGCACCAGGTTGAGGTCGTGACTGATCAGCAGCAACGACATGCCCAGGCGTTGTTGCAGGGATTTGAGCAGCAGCAGGATCTTGCGCTGCACGGTCACATCCAGGGCCGTGGTGGGTTCGTCGGCAATCAGCAATTCCGGTTCGCAGGCCAGGGCCATGGCGATCATCACCCGCTGGCGCTGGCCGCCGGACAGTTGATGGGGATAAGCCTTGAGCCGCTCCTTGGGTTTCTGGATGCCGACCAGATGCAGCAACTCCAGAATCCGCGCTTGCGCCACCTTGCCCGCCAGGCCCTTGTGCACCAGCAAGGTCTCGCCGATCTGCTTTTCGATGCTGTGCAGCGGATTGAGCGAGGTCATCGGCTCCTGAAAGATCATCGCGATCCGGTTGCCGCGCAGTTCGCGCAATACGCTGGACGGAGCGCCGAGCAGTTCGCGGCCGCGATAGCGAATGCTGCCATGGCTTTCGGTGCCGACGTCGGGCAGCAGTTGCAGGATCGAGTGGGCGGTCACCGATTTGCCAGAGCCGGACTCGCCCACCAGTGCCAGGCATTCGCCGGGGCGGATGTCCAGGCACAGATTGCGCACCACGGTCTCGCCACTGAAGGCCACGCTGAGGTCACGGATTTCGATCAGGTTAGTCATATCAATATCCGCATCAGGATCGGGGATCGAAGGCGTCGCGCAACGCTTCGCCAATGAACACCAGTAACGAAAGAATCAGCGCCAGGGTGAAAAACGCCGTCAGCCCCAGCCAGGGCGCTTGCAGGTTCTGTTTGCCCTGAGCGATCAGCTCACCCAGGGATGCGCTGCCGGCGGGCATGCCGAACCCAAGGAAGTCCAGCGCGGTAAGGGTGGAAATGGCCCCGGTGAGAATGAACGGCAGGTAGCTCAACGTTGCGTTCATGGCGTTGGGCAGGATATGCCGCACGATCACCTTGCGATCGCTCAGCCCCAACGCCCGGGCAGCCTTGACGTATTCAAGGTTGCGTCCGCGCAGGAACTCGGCGCGCACCACATCCACCAGGGCCAGCCAGGAAAACAGCGCCATGATCCCCAGCAGCCACCAGAAATTCGGTTCGACGAAACCCGACAGAATGATCAGCAGGTACAGCACCGGCAGCCCGGACCAGACCTCCAGCAGCCGCTGACCGATGAGGTCGACCCAGCCGCCGTAATAGCCTTGCAGGGCGCCGGCAGCGATGCCGATCAGCGCGCTGACGAAGGTCAGCATCAAGGCAAACAGAATCGACACCCGTGCGCCGAAAATCACCCTTGCCAACACGTCCCGCGCCTGGTCGTCGGTGCCCAGCCAGTTCACGCTAGAAGGCGGGCTCGGGGACGGTTTGTTCAGGTCATAGTTCGGCGTGTCGTCACTGAACGGAATGGGCGGGAACAGCAGCCAGCCACCGTCCTTCTTGATCAGGTTTTGCACGTAGTCGCTGCGGTAGTCGGCCTGGAACGGCAGTTGCCCGCCGAACGCCTGCTCGGTGTAGCGCTTGAGGGCAGGGAAATACAACGAGCCCTGGTAGTTGACGATCAGCGGTTTGTCATTGGCGATCAGTTCGCCGCCCAGGGTCAGCATGAACAGACCGACAAACAGCCACAGCGACCACCAGCCGCGGCGGTTTTTCTTGAAGCGTTCGAAGCGGCGACGGCCCAACGGCGAAAGCTTGAACATCAGGCGTTCCTCGCGGCGAAGTCGATACGCGGGTCGACCAGGGTGTAGCACAGGTCACCCACCAGTTTTATCAGCAGGCCGAACAAGGTGAAGATGAACAGTGAACCAAACACCACCGGATAGTCCCGCGACACCGCCGCTTCGTAACTCATACGGCCCAGGCCGTCGAGGGAGAAAATCACTTCGATCAACAGCGAACCGGCAAAAAACACGCTGATAAATGCCTGGGGAATCCCCGACACCACCAGCAGTATTGCATTGCGGAACACGTGGCCATACAGCACGCGGCGTTCGCTCAAGCCCTTGGCGCGGGCGGTGACCACGTACTGGCGGGTGATTTCATTGAGGAACGAGTTCTTCGTCAGGATCGTCAAGGTCGCGAACCCGCCAATCACCAGCGCCGTCACCGGCAGCACGAGGTGCCAGAAGTAGTCGATGACCTTGCCCAGGGTCGACAGTGACTCGAAGTTGTCCGAGACCAGCCCGCGCACCGGGAACCAGTTCAGCGACGTACCCCCGGCGAACACTACGATCAGGAACATCGCGAACAGGAACGCCGGCATCGCGTAGCCGATGATGATCGCGGTGCTGCTCCAGATATCGAAATGGCTGCCGTGGTGCACGGCCTTGCGGATGCCCAGCGGGATCGACACCAGATAAGTGATCAGCGTCGCCCAAAGCCCGAGGGAAATGGTCACTGGCATTTTTTCAAGGATCAGGTCGGTGACGGTGGCGCCACGGAAGAAACTCTTGCCGAAGTCCAGGCGCGCGTAGCTGGTGAGCATCAGCCAGAGGCGCTCGTGGGCCGGCTTGTCGAACCCGTATTGTTTTTCGATGTCCTTGATCAGTTGCGGGTCGAGGCCGCGGCTGGCCCGGGAGCTGCCGCTCACGGCTTCGCTGGCGCCACCGCCGACACTCACCCCGCCGATGCCTTGCAAGTGGGCGATGGCCTGTTCCACCGGCCCGCCCGGTGCGGCCTGGACGATCACGAAGTTGACGAGGAGGATGATCACCAGCGTCGGAATGATCAGCAGCAGGCGCCGCAGAATGTAAGTCCACATCAGTGCGGTCCTCCGGGTCTGCCACGGCGGATGCGCTCGGCGGTCATTTCCTGGTTGGTCAAGGGCGTGGTGCTCATTTCCCACCAGCTTTCGATGGCTTCGTCATTGCTCGCTTGCACATCGGGCATGCCGAAGCGATTCCACCACACGGTGGAGGTGCCCGGCGGGTAGTAGTTGGGAATCCAGTAGTAGTTCCACTGCAACACCCGGTCCAGGGCATGGGCGTAGCGCAACATGTCGGCCTGGGTGTTGGCGCGCACCAGTCCCTTGATCAGGGTATCGACGGCTGGATTCTTCAGGACCATGTAATTGTTGGAGCCTGGGTCAGTGGCCGCCTCCGAACCGAAATAGTTGAGCAGTTCGCCCCCCGGAGACGTGGTGACCGGGTAGCCGGTGACGATCATGTCGTAGTCGCGGCTCATCAGGCGATTGACGTACTGCGAGGAATCGATGCGGCGGATGTTCATGTCGATGCCGATCTGTTTCAGGGTGCGCTTGTAGGGCAGCAGCAATCGGTCCAGGCCGTTCTGGCTGACCAGGAAAGTGAAGCTCAGCGGATCTCCGTCGGCGTTGACCAACTGATCGCCATCCGGTTTCCAGCCGGCCTGTTCCAACAGGTCCAGGGCCTGCAACTGCTTGTCGCGGATCACGCCACTGCCATCGGTTTTGGGGGCTTCGAACACTGTGGTGAATACTTCGTCGGGAATCTGCCCGCGAAGCGGTTCAAGAATCGCTCGCTCGCCGGCATCCGGCAGTTGCCGGGCAGCGAGGTCGGTGTTGGAAAAGAAACTTTGCTGGCGGATGTACATGTTGCGCATCATCTGCCGGTTGCTCCATTCGAAATCCCAGAGCATGGCCAGTGCCTGACGCACGCGGCGATCCTGGAACATGGGCTTTTGCAGGTTGAACACAAAACCCTGGCTCGGTTGCGGCGCTTCGGTCGCCAGATGCGCTTTTTGCAGTCGACCGTCGCTCAGGGCCGGGCTTTCATAACCGATGGAGTAACCGGTGGCGGAAAACTCGCGATTGTAATCATAGGCACCCCCGCGCAGCACCTGGCGTGCCACGTCGGTATCGCCGAAGTACTCGATGCTCAAATGATCGAAGTTGTATAGGCCGCGGCTGACCGGCAGGTCCTTGCCCCACCAGTCGGGATTGCGCTCGAAGGTGATGCTGCGCCCGGAATCGACCTTGCTGACCTTGTAGGGCCCGCTGCCCAGTGGGGGCTCGTAACCGCCGCCACCGGCGAAGTCGCGGGTCTTCCACCAGTGTTCGGGAAACACCGGCAGCGTCGCGATGTCCAGCGGCAGGGTGCGGTTTTCGTTGGTCTTGAAGTCGAAGCGAATGGTCAATGGCGCCTCGACTTCGACGCCTTTGACGTCAGCGAATTGAGTGCGATAGCGCAGACTGCCCTGGGTCATCAATAGATCGAAGGTGTAGCGCACGTCTTCGGCGGTGATCGGCTTGCCGTCGGCGAAACGCGCCTTGGGGTTCAGGTAGAAGCGCAGTGACAGGCCGTCATCGGAGCGTTCCATCTGCCGCGCCACCAGGCCGTACACGGTATAGGGCTCATCCAGCGAGCGCTGGGCCAGCGGCGAGTAGATCAGGCCGTCAATCTGCGAGACGCCAATGCCTTTGTCGATATACGGCAATACATGATCGAAGTGCCCGATTTCGATCGCCGAACGGCGCATGGTGCCGCCTTTGGGGGCTTGCGGGTTGGTGTAGGCGAAATGGCTGAAACCGGCAGGGTATTTGGCCGGTTCGCCGTAGACGGTCAACGCGTGTTGTGGTGCGGCATTCACACCGGCGGCACCTAACAGCAGGGCCACGGCAGTGAATAATAAAGTCGGGAAAGCCAGTCGCATTGTCAGCCTTAGAGCCGGGTGGTCGTTAACGACAATTTGTACGCTAGCGGCGCGTCCCTCGCCAGCCTATTGCGTATCTGAAACGCAACGGCCCACCAAAAGGCGGGCCGTTGCGCGCAAAACACAGGCGTCGATCAGTCCTGACGGCTGGTCACTTCCAGCAGGTGGTAACCGAACTGGGTCTTGACCGGACCTTGCACCACGTTGATCGGTGCGCTGAACACTACGGTGTCGAATTCCTTGACCATCTGGCCCGGACCGAACGAACCCAGGTCACCGCCCTGGCGGCTGGAAGGGCAGGTGGAGTTGGCTTTGGCGATTTCGGCGAAATCTGCGCCAGCCTCGATCTGGGCCTTGAGTTCGTTGCACTTGGCTTCGCTGGCAACAAGGATGTGGCGGGCAGTGGCTTTAGCCATGGGAAATACTCCTTTCAATATTCGGCAAAGTGCTGAGCCTACCGGATTCGGTGGGCTATTTCTCCTCAAAGTTCCGTTCCATATGGCCTGAACAGTGAGAGTCTTATCAAAGACCGGCTTTTTTCAGGCGTTCGGCATGCCGCACATACAGGTCGATCGGGTCGACTTTTTTGACAAATTGAACGGCCGGCGCCTGGAGTGTGCCGAGATGATCGAGTGCATAGTCGGACCGGATGACGGTGCCCAGATGGGAACTGTATCGACCGACCATGCCATCGTTCTGCTGCGCTTCAGTGGTGAAATATTGGGAAAATGCACGCAAAAAGCCATGCAGCGGATCCAGTGCCTCCAGCCCTTCGTCCAGAATGCTGGCCTGCAGGATGCCGCTCCAGGAGTAATAACGAACACCGTTGACCAGTTCCCGCCCTTTGCCGCCCCAGGTTTCCGGTAGCCCTTGAGGGTACTTGTCGTTGAAGAGGCTAACGCCCTCGGTGCTCAGGGCGTTCAGCGCGGCGATGGCATTTTGTGGCAGATGACGATGACCGCTGAGTAACGAGAGGAAGTCTGCGAACAGGGTCGCGACCGTTTCCGCCACGTGTTCCGGCAGACCTCCGGGCGTCAGCGCCTTGCGCAGGAAGTCAGCCAGTTCCGAGCCATGGTTCGGCCCGCTGACAGACGTCACTGAGGCCACGCACTGTGGAGCAACCGCTCCCGCATACCGGGCGGCGAGTGCACCCTGGCTATGACCGATCAGGTTGACTTTATTCGCGCCGGTCCCTTCCAGAACCCGTTCGATCTGAGCCAGTAGCTGCTCGCCCCGGGTTTCGTTGCTGTGGGTCGCCGACAGGTGTGGCACGAACACCCTGGCACCCGCACTGCGCAGCGCCTGTTTGATGTCGTGGAAGAGCTCGAAGGTGCCGATCCGGTCAAAACCGAAAAGCCCGTGGACCAGCAGGATTGGATATTGAGTGTTTGCATTCCGTTGCATGTTCATACCTTTCAGCCGTTCAGGGAGGTGTGTCGTGCCTCACTCTAAAGCACTCTGACGGCCGCGCGATGTATGAAAAAGCCGCTGTATCCCGATGAAAACGGACTAGAAACAGTGAGAGAACTCGGATGTGAATGAAGTCTCGATCGGACTGTCCGGACAGCTTTTTAGCGTGTGCTGAGTGTAAATCAACAAATGGCCTACTTCGTGTAGGCCATTTTTCCGCGAAATCTGAAGGGTTCCAACCGCCGACCAGTCTCCGGATGAAGACGGGTCGGTGAGTCGGGGTCATACCGGTTGTGGAATGCTGCGTTGTACGCGCAGACGCTCTGCGGCCTGACGCAGCAACGCTTGCGTGCCGGCCCAGCCCAGGCAGCCGTCGGTGATCGACACACCGTATTTCAGCGTCGAGCTCAGCGGCTGGCAGCCTTCGAACAAGTGACTTTCGATCATCATGCCGATCAGCGAGCGATCGCCTTGCAGGCGCTGTTCGAGCACATCGTTGAACACCGCCGGTTGGCGCAGCGGATCTTTGCCGCTGTTGGCGTGGCTGCAGTCGACCATGATCCGTGCCGGGATCTTCAGTCTGGTCAAGTCGCCGTGCACTTTGGCGACGCTGGCCCGGTCGTAGTTCGGCCCGCCATGACCGCCGCGCAACACCAGGTGAGTGTCCGCATTGCCCGGGGTCTGGATGATCGCCGGATGCCCCTGGCTATCGACGCCGAAATGACGGTGCGGATGTGCGGCCGAGCGCATGGCGTCACTGGCGACCCCGACCCCGCCGTCGGTGCCGTTCTTGAAACCGACCGGCATGCCCAGGCCGCTGGCCATTTCGCGATGGATCTGCGATTCGGTGGTCCGGGCGCCGATGGCCACCCAACTCAGCAGGTCGTCGAAGTAACCGGCGGCCATGGGTTGCAGCAACTCGGTGGCAACCGGCAACCCCATGAGGAGCATTTCACGCATCAGTTCACGGGACAGGGTCAGGCCGCCTGCCATGTCGTCGCTGCCGTCCAGGTGCGGATCATAGGCCAGGCCTTTCCAGCCGACGGTGGTGCGAGGTTTTTCGACGTAGGCGCGCATGACCAAGAGCATTTCGTCGCTGACTTCGGCGGCGAGTTGGGCCAGGTTGCCGGCGTACTCGAGCGCGGACTCAGGATCGTGGATCGAGCAGGGGCCGACGATGACCAGCAGACGGGAGTCTTCACCGTTGAGGATCGCCCGAACCGCCTGGCGATGAGCAGCGACTTGCTGGCTCAGGGCGTTGGTCAGTGGCAATTGCTGTTTGAGTTGCAACGAGCTTGGCAGACGCAGGGTCAGCGCTTCGTTGGCAGGACTGAGGGTGGACAGTGGCAGAGCAGAGACGGACGAGTTCATGTTCAGGCTTCCTGGGCAGGTGGCGGGTTCGTTCCCGCGCACTCGGCCCTACTGGGGTGTTCGACAATTGGCCAGATTGGCTACGTGTGTGTGCTTGCCACCTGTGGGTGACCGATCGGAGGCGGCAGGCTGTCCCGAGCGGAGGGTGGTAAATCGCCAGGCGGTAAAACTGTCGTAACGGTAATAAGTGGCGTAGTTCATTGCGTTGATCCTCAAGATGTCTGGTGTGTTGCAGAAAATGTCAGGTGCTGAAAAAACAAAACCCCCGGTCGGGAGGCCGACCGGGGGTTGAGAATTCTCTGGTGGCGACCCGTTTAAAGTGGGCGCCGGGTGAGTATCAGGCGCGCCAGTGGCTAAACCAATACCCAAAATAAAAGCTGACCGGAGCACAAATGTCGTTCACCCGGGCAGCCGCAACCGAGCGCGGGGCGCTGGCGGTACGAAGCAGTGAGAGGGCGTTGATCATGGTGTATCTCCGATGGATGGTTCGAGCTTACTAGAGCCAGGTACAAGGATTCAATCAGAAATTGCTATCGATGATTCAGGGCATTCTCAATCAGTTGAGCGCCTTGGAGGTTGTGACACACTCTGCGTTTCCGAATACATCAAGTCACAAGGACGGAACATGCCGCCTCTGATCATCGCCGCCGCCCAATCGTCTTCCATTGCCGGCGACCTTGCCGGCAATATCGCCCGGCATCAACGCTTCATGCAGATAGCAGCCGAGCATGGCGTGCAATTGCTGGTGTTCCCTGAGTTGTCGTTGACCGGTTACGAGCGCGGACTCGCAGCACAGTTGGCGCTCGCGCCGGAGGCTGCCGCGCTGCAACCGCTGCGTGATTTTGCGCAGGAAGTCGGGGTGACGACGGTGGTCGGGATGCCGATCCGTCTGTCGGACGCTGCTCCCGTATTGATCGGAGCGCTTGTACTGGGCGCCGACGGCTCACTCGGGGTCTATAGCAAACAGCATTTGCACCCGGGAGAAGAGGTCGCATTTGCACCCGGATATGGCGGCAAGACGCTGCTTGTCGGTGCCGATACTGTCGCCCTGGCGGTGTGTGCAGACTTTACCCATGCCTCCCATGCCTCCCATGCCGCTGCGGCGGCACAGCAAGGGGCTGACGTGTACGCGGCCGGAGTGTTGATCACCGAAAAGGGCTATGGCCCGGATACGGCGTTGTTGAAAGGTTATGCGCAAACCCATTCGATGGTCGTGCTGATGGCGAACCATGGAGGGGCCACGGGAGGCTGGGAGTCGGCGGGGCGCAGCGCAATCTGGTCGGCGGGCGGCGCCTTGATTGCAGCTGCACCGGGTGCCGGTGACTTGATGGTCGTTGCTCGACGCGATACTGACGGATGTAACGGACAAATCGTACCGGTCAGGGAGGTTTGATGGGCTTCGAATGGTGCGCGGCGACGGAGGGTGATCTCGATTTCTCGCGCGAACTGACTCGCAGGAACATGCTGCGCTATTACATTCGATACGACCTGTTATGGCTGGACGAGGCGTTCGACGCCGCCTGGATGGGGCGTGAAAACCGGATCGTCATGCGTGATGACAGTCGAGTGGGGTATGTCAGTCTGAGTCGGGATCCCCGGGCGCTTTACATCCGCGAACTGCACATCGTCGAAGCATGCCGAGGGCAGGGGGCCGGTTCCTGGGTGATCGATCAGGTATTTGCCATGGTTCGCCAGGAACGACGCCCGGCATTGCGTTTGACCGTGTTTGAAAATAATCCGGCGCGAGCGTTGTATGAAAGAAAGGGCCTACAGGTGGTGGGCGCGGACGAGTGTTTCCTGAGAATGCAGCGCGATGTCGAGGGTTCGCATCGCTGAAACACCCTTGCCACAAGCCTTTCAAGATGTATTGAAACTTTTTATATGGTGCTTGCCGCTAGGTCTGCCAGTTGCTTTTTGCTAAGGTGTCGGCAACCCAATAAGACCATATCGCGAGGTGTCTGCTTGATTAGGGTTCTAGTAGTCGATGACCATGATCTCGTTCGTACAGGCATTACTCGAATGCTGGCTGACATCGATGGCCTGCAAGTGGTTGGCCAGGCTGAATCGGGTGAGGAATCCCTGCTCAAGGCGCGTGAGCTGAAACCTGATGTGGTATTGATGGATGTCAAAATGCCCGGTATCGGTGGCCTTGAAGCCACGCGCAAATTATTGCGCAGTCATCCGGACATCAAAGTCGTAGCCGTGACCGTGTGTGAGGACGATCCGTTCCCTACACGGCTGTTGCAGGCCGGTGCTGCCGGGTACCTGACCAAGGGCGCCGGGCTGCCGGAAATGGTCCAGGCCATCCGCCTGGTGTTCGCCGGGCAGCGCTATATCAGTCCTCAGATTGCCCAGCAATTGGCGATCAAATCCTTCCAGCCGACCAACGATTCTCCCTTCGATGCCTTGTCGGAGCGGGAGATACAGATCGCGCTGATGATCGTCGGCTGCCAGAAAGTCCAAATCATCTCCGACAAGTTGTGCCTGTCGCCGAAGACCGTGAACACGTACCGTTACCGCATTTTCGAAAAGCTTTCGATCAGCAGTGATGTCGAGTTGACGCTATTGGCGGTTCGTCACGGCATGGTCGATGCCAGCCTCTGAAATGACTGATAATTTTGATCCAGGCGCCTTTCTGTCGACCGTCAGCGGGCATCCCGGTGTGTATCGCATGTTCGACAGCGATGCGCGCCTGCTCTACGTCGGCAAGGCCAAGAACCTCAAGAATCGCCTGTCGAGCTACTTCAGAAAAAGCGGCCTGGCGCCCAAGACCGCTGCGTTGGTGGCGCGAATCGCTCAAGTCGAAACGACCATTACGGCCAACGAAACCGAAGCCCTGTTGCTTGAGCAGACGCTGATCAAGGAATGGCGTCCGCCCTATAACATCCTGCTGCGTGACGACAAATCCTACCCCTACGTTTTCCTTTCAGACGGCCAGTTTCCGCGCTTGAGCATCCATCGCGGCGCGAAAAAGGCCAAGGGCAAATATTTTGGTCCGTACCCCAGTGCCGGCGCGATTCGCGAAAGCCTGAGCCTGTTGCAAAAGACCTTTTTCGTCCGGCAGTGTGAAGACAGCTACTACAAGAACCGTACGCGCCCTTGCCTGCAATACCAGATCAAGCGCTGCAAGGCGCCTTGTGTCGGTCTGGTGGAGCCTGAGGTGTACGCCGAAGACGTACGACACTCGGTGATGTTCCTCGAAGGTCGCAGCAATGCACTGAGCGACGAGTTGTCCGCTGCAATGGAAGAGGCGGCGATCAATCTCGAGTTCGAGCGCGCCGCGGAGTTGCGCGACCAGATCTCGCTGCTGCGTCGGGTTCAGGATCAGCAGAGCATGGAAGGCGGGACGGGCGATGTTGATGTCATCGCGGCGTTCGTCAATCCGGGCGGTGCCTGCGTTCACTTGATCAGCGTTCGTGGTGGGCGAGTACTGGGAAGCAAGAACTTCTTTCCGCAGGTCGGTATCGAAGAGGACGTTTCCGAGGTCATGGCGGCGTTTCTCGGTCAGTATTTCATCAGCAGTCCTGAGCGCGACTTGCCGAGCGAGTTGATCGTCAACGTGGTTCATGACGACTTTCCGACACTTATTGCGGCCATTGACGAGCTGCGTGGTCGCGAATTGACCATCAGCCACCGGGTGCGTGGCACGCGAGCACGCTGGCAACAATTGGCTGTGACCAATGCCGAACAGGCACTGGGCGCGCGCCTTGCCAACCGCCAACACGTTGCCGAGCGCTTTGAAGCCCTGGCGCAGGTGCTGAAACTGGATGAGCCGCCCCAGCGCCTTGAATGCTATGACATCAGTCACTCCAGCGGCGAGGCAACCGTCGCCTCTTGCGTGGTATTCGGCCCTGAAGGCCCGATCAAGTCCGATTACCGCCGCTACAACATCGAAGGCGTTACGGCGGGTGATGACTACGCGGCGATGCACCAGGCGCTGACCCGGCGCTTCAGCAAGCTGAAGGACGGGGAGGGCAAACTGCCGGACATTCTGCTGGTGGATGGCGGCAAGGGGCAGTTGTCCATGGCGCGAGATGTGCTGAATGAGCTGGCGGTACCGGATCTGATCCTGCTCGGTGTGGCCAAGGGGGCAACGCGTAAAGCCGGTTTC
Source organism: Pseudomonas mohnii (assembly GCF_900105115.1). Lineage (NCBI taxonomy): Bacteria > Pseudomonadati > Pseudomonadota > Gammaproteobacteria > Pseudomonadales > Pseudomonadaceae > Pseudomonas > Pseudomonas mohnii. The sequence goes on along the minus strand of NZ_FNRV01000001.1, from coordinate 529,262 downwards.
GAAACCCTGTACCTCAATGACGCCGCTCACGAGTTCACGTTGCGCGGTGATTCCCCCGCACTGCATTTGATCCAGCAGATTCGCGACGAAGCTCACCGCTTTGCTATTACCGGGCATCGCGCCCGTCGTGGCAAAACCCGACGTACGTCTACACTGGAGGGCGTTGCCGGCGTTGGACCGACACGTCGCCGCGATTTGTTGAAACATTTTGGTGGATTGCAGGAGCTGTCTCGTGCCAGCATCGACGAGATCGCCAAAGCCCCCGGGATCAGTAAAAAGCTCGCAGAGTTGATTTATGCAAATCTGCACAGCGAGTAGAATGCCACCTCACCTCGTAGCCAGTTGTGCCGATGAATATCCCTAATCTGATTACCGTTCTACGCGTCCTGCTCATCCCGATCTTTATTTTACTGTTCTACCTGCCTTACCAATGGAGCTACGTGGCGTCAGCCTCTGTCTTCGCATTTGCCGCTGCCACGGACTGGCTGGACGGGTATCTGGCCCGCCGTCTTGAGCAAAGTACCCCGTTCGGTGCTTTTCTCGATCCCGTTGCCGACAAGTTGATGGTTGCCGTTGCCCTGGTGCTGTTGGTGCAGGAACACGGCAACCTCTGGCTCACGTTGCCGGCTGCCGTCATCATCGGTCGAGAAATCGTTGTATCTGCCCTGCGGGAGTGGATGGCCGAACTCGGTGCCCGTGCGCACGTCGCGGTATCCAACCTGGGCAAATGGAAAACCGCCGCGCAAATGCTGGCGCTGGTGATCCTGCTGGCCAATCCGTCGGATTTCAGCTTCTGGGTCCTGATGGGGTATGCCTTGCTGATGGTGTCTGCCGGTCTGACATTGTGGTCCATGGTCCAGTACTTGCGGGCTGCCTGGCCGCATCTGAAGACCGACGTGGAAAAAAAATAAAACTTTTTTGAATCAAGGGGTTGACGGGGCTTCTGAATTCTATAGAATGCGCCACACCAAGACGCGGGAATAGCTCAGTTGGTAGAGCACGACCTTGCCAAGGTCGGGGTCGCGAGTTCGAGTCTCGTTTCCCGCTCCAAACATAGCGCTGCATATTTCAACTGAAGTGTGCAGCGATCGAAAAAAGGACCTTCGGGTCCTTTTTTCGTTTCTGCAGAAATCACTCAAGTCCAGCACCACCCAGTGTTTTAAGTCCCGACTTGAATTCGGACGCGCACTGAATCGGTTTGTTGCTGGAGCAGCCTGGATAGTGAGATGAGCATTTGGCCCTGACGCTGATCAGGGGCTCGCGATGGCACTCTCAGAGAGGTCTATTCGGCATGTCCGAATCATTGGTATTGATTGGATACTCGCTGCCAGTGACGGCCCTCAGTGGAAAGTCCGGCTTTACCGGTACTGCTGGGCGGGCAAGCAGAAGCGCGTGCGCCGCGCCGTGCTGCTTCTTGCGACAGAGCATGCCTTCGAGGCGATGTTCGATCGGTGGGAGGAGGCCTGCAGGCTCTCGAGAATCCTGGCCCTAGAGCGTTGTCGCACGGCAAGCCCGAGGCCGCCCGGTTCACGAATCCCGGGCGGTCCTGGTTTTTTTCGCACGATCAGTAGCGAATCATCACCGATTTCAGTTCGGTGTAATCCTCAATAAATGCACTGCCAAACTCCCGGCCGACCCCTGAAGATTTATTGCCGCCAAAGGGAACTGCCGGATCAAGCAGGGTGTGCATGTTCACCCAGACCGTTCCGGCGTTGATGGCAGGTACCATGCGCAGCGCCTTGCTCAGGTCATTGGTCCAGAGGCTGGCACTCAAGCCGTAAGGTGTGTTGTTCATCAATTCCAGTAGCTCTTCTTCGCTGTCGTAAGGGAAGAACGTCGCAATCGGACCGAACGTTTCTTCGTTGAGCAGCGTGTCGTTGACTGTGTTAGCGAGGATCACCGTGGGTTCGACGTAGCAGCCCGGGCGGTCGATAAGATTGCCACCGTGAATGATGGTGTTGTTTTCTGCTCGTGCCTTGGCGAAAAACTCGCCGAGTTTAAGTTGGTGCTGGCGATTGGTGACCGGGCCGAATTCGGTGCGCTCATCCAGCGGTGAGCCAATGTTCAGTGCGCCCAGGCGTTGGGCCAGTTTGTCCATGACCGGATCGATCTGTGAGCGATGGACGAAGAACCGCTCGGCGGCGGCGCAGATTTGCCCTGAGTGCAGGAAACCGGCTTCGATGATGCCGTTGACCGCCTTGTCCACATCTACATCGCGCAGGAAACCCGCGGAGTTTTTCCCGCCCAGTTCCAGTGTGGCGCGGGTCAGCCCGGCACCCATGGCGCTCTGGCCGACGGCAATGCCTGTCGGCACCGAGCCGGTGAACGAAACCTTGTCAGTGCCTGGGTGTTCGATCAGGCCTTTACCCACCAGACCGCCACCGGTCAATACGTTCAGGGCACCGGCAGGCAGGCCGGCTTCGATGGCCAGTTCGGCGATCCGCAGAATGGTCAGCGGGGTGAATTCGCTGGGTTTGATGATGATGCTGCAGCCGGTCACCAGCGCCGAGGCGAGTTTCCAGATAGCGATCATGGTCGAGAAATTCCACGGCACGATGCCGACGACCACCCCGACGGGTTCGCGAAGGGTGAAGGCGGTATAGCGTTCGCCAGCGAAGGAGGGCAGTGACGGGGTGAGGGTCTGACCGCTGATCTTGGTCGCCCAGCCAGCGTAATAACGCAGAAAATGCGCGGCCTGGTCGACTTCGAAGGCCCGGGAAATCTGGATGATCTTGCCCGATTGGCAGGTTTCGATCTGCGCCAGTTCCTCGCGGTTTTGCTCCAGCAGGTCGGCCAGTTTCATCAGCACGGTTGCGCGAGTCGCCGGTGCCACCTGGGACCAATGCTTGAAGCCGCGGTTGGCCGACGCCACTGCCGCATCGATATCGACAGGGTCTGCGTCGGCGACTCGGGTGATGACCTGGCCAGTGGCAGGGTTGATCACCTCCAGCGTCTGGCTGGAATGACCCTGAACGTAGCCACCGTCGATGAACAGCGCATGGCTTCGACAGAGGAAGGCTTCAACTTGGGGCAGCAGTGGAATATCGCTCATGGGGTTTTCCTGGTCGCGAATAAAGAAAAGCGCGAGGTTAATCCATGGGTTCCAGGCTGGCTTGACTGTGGCTGCCGGAGCCTATGTCTGTGGCTGCCAGCGCCGTAAGGATGTGTTCGGCAGCTTCGGCTCATCGCCTTTGAAAAGTACAATCTTGGCTCTGGAAGGTGCATTTTCTACCAGGATGGGTGTCTCCATACTGGCTCTGCATCCAGCGCCACTCTGCAATTTCGGGAGTCGCCTGGACATCCAATAATAAGCAGGGCCATCCATGAAAAAGCCAAACCCGCTCCTTGAAGACCTGAAGTCCATCCTGCCGACCATCGCTGCAAACGCCTTCCAGGCGGAGCAGGATCGCAAGGTTCCCGACGAGAATATTGCGCTGCTGAAAAGCATTGGTTTGCACCGTGCTTTTCAGCCGAAAGCCTTCGGTGGCTTGGAGCTATCGCTGCCCCAGTTTGCCGATTGCATTGCCTTGCTCGCGGGTGCCTGTGCCAGTACCGCCTGGGCCATGAGCCTGCTTTGCACCCACAGTCATCAATTGGCGCTGTTCTCGGCCGAACTGCAGCAGGAAGTCTGGGGCGATGATCCGAATGCCACCGCGAGTAGCAGCATCGCGCCTTTTGGTCGCACCGAGGAAATCGAAGGCGGAGTGCTGTTCAGTGGTGAAATGGGTTGGAGCAGCGGCAGCGACCACGCCGAGTGGGCGATTGTCGGCTTCCGTCGCAAGAACGCCGAGGGCACTCAGGATTACTGCTTCGCGGTTCTGCCGCGCAGTGATTATCAGATTCGTGACGACTGGTTCGCCGCCGGTATGAAAGGCAGCGGCACCAAGACTTTGATCATCGACAATGTGCGGGTGCCGGAACACCGGATCCAGAAAGCCAAGGACATGATGGAAGGCAAGTCCGCGGGCTTCGGTTTGTACCCGGACAGCAAAATCTTCTACTCGCCGTACCGTCCTTATTTCGCCAGCGGGTTCTCCACCGTGAGCCTGGGTGTGGCCGAGCGGATGCTTGAAGTGTTCCGCGAAAAGACCAAGACCCGCGTGCGGGCATACACCGGTGCGGCAGTCGGTGCCGCGACCCCAGCGTTGATGCGTCTGGCCGAGTCGACTCACCAGGTCGCCGCCGCCCGGGCTTTTCTCGAGAAGACTTGGCAGGAGCACGCTGAACACAGTGAACAGCAGCGCTATCCAAGCCGCGAAACCCTGGCGTTCTGGCGCACTAATCAGGCCTACGCCACCAAAATGTGCATCCAGGCCGTGGATCGGCTGTTCGAGGCGGCCGGTGGCAATGCCTGGTTCGAACATAACGAGATGCAGCGTCTGTTCCGCGATTCACACATGACGGGTGCCCATGCCTACACCGACTACGACGTCTGTGCACAGATCCTCGGTCGCGAACTGATGGGTCTGGAGCCTGACCCGAGCATGATCTGAGCCCGCCTTCATAACAACAATCAGGACGGCTCATGGAAGCCGTCCGGGAGTCTTGCATGACTGATCACAGCGTTCGCGCAGCCACTGAAACCACCTTCGACCCGCGGGCGTTTCGCCGGGCACTGGGCAACTTCGCTACCGGGGTGACCGTGGTGACGGCCGCCACCGCCTCCGGGCGCAAAGTCGGGGTCACCGCCAACAGCTTCAACTCGGTGTCCCTCGATCCGCCTCTGGTGCTGTGGAGTATCGATAAACGCTCCAACAGTCATGAGGTGTTCGAGCAGGCCAGCCATTTCGCGGTCAACGTACTGGCCGCGGACCAGATCGATCTCTCCAACAACTTTGCCCGACCCAAGGAAGATCGCTTCGCTGAAATCGAGTACGAATCCGGGGAGGGTGGCTCTCCGGTATTCGCCGATTGCTCGGCGCGTTTTCACTGCGAGAAGTACCAGCAGGTGGACGGTGGCGACCACTGGATCATGATCGGCAAAGTAGTGGCCTTCGACGATTTTGGTCGCTCGCCATTGCTGTATCACCAAGGCGCCTACTCCATGGTCTTGCCTCATACGCGCATGACCAAACGCGATGAAAGCCAGCCGCCGAGTAGTCATTTCCAGGGACGCCTTAGCCACAACTTGTACTACCTGATGACGCAGGCAGTGCGGGCTTACCAGTCGAGCTATCAGCCCCGGCAGTTGTCCACGGGCCTGCGCACCAGCGAGGCGCGGATGTTGATGGTATTGGAAAACGACGCCAGGCTCAGTCCCGGCGACCTGTTGCGCGAGGTGGCGATGCCGGTCCGGGAAATTGATGAGGCGATAGCCAATCTAAAACGCAAGGGGCTGGTCAACGATGATGACAGTCGCGTCAGGTTGACCGCTGCGGGTATCGAGCAGACAGACGATTTGTGGGCCATCGCACGGGAGCAGCAGGACAAGGTATTCGCCGATTTCAGCGACGAACAGATCGATACCTTCAAGTCGGTATTGAAGACGCTTGTCAGCCGCTGTTGATCCTCCAGGTATTTCTGCGGCGCTCAAGGGCGCCGTTTGCATTCATGGCAGGCAGGAGCAAACGGCGCTGCAGCGTCGTACAAGCAATTCTCTTCAGCTTCCTGTCAGATCCAGTCCTTAGACTCGATGAACAAAGGACTGGCTGATGTTTTTCAAGAAACATAAACAGATGCTTGAACTCGCTGAGGCTTTGCAGCGCCTGCTGGCCGGCGAGGCTTTTGAGGTGAAGGGGCTTGGCGCCTGCCCGCAGTTGCAGATGTGCCTGGATGAGTTAGTCAGGCAAAGCGCTGAGGTTGCGCATCAACGGCTGGCCGCCGAGTCGCAGACCCGGGACCTGAGCCTGCAGCTGGAACGCAGTGAACAGTCGCTTGCCGAGCGTTGTCAGCAACTGGAACAGGTGCGCGCTCGTGAACAATCACTTGAAGTCGAGTTGAACCGGCGCGTTCTGGATGCCCGCCAACATGAACAGGATGCGAAAATCTGGGACCTGTTGCAGTCAACGCTCACTGAAGGTTGCTGGGACATCAATGTGGTCAACGGTGATGTCCAGGACCCTGCCAGCTGTATGCGCTTCTCCAGCCAGTTCCGCCTTCTCATGGGCTACGGCCCCCAAGAGTTGCCCGACGGCTGGGATGCACAAGTCGGGATCACTCATCCAGATGACCTGCCAAAAATCATGGCGATCTTTGATCGTGAGATTCTCAGTCCACAGGGCAGTGGCGAGTATGTCTTTGAGTACCGGATGCGCCACAGGACCCGCGACTACATCTGGTGTCGCGAACGTGGTCGTGCGGCCCGTGACGAGCAGGGGCGTTTGACCCGCGTCATCGGCGCAGTGCGTGACATCAGTGATGAGCGTTCGGCCAGGGAAACCCACCGTCAGATGCTTGAGCAGAATCAGGCGACCTACGGGCAAATCGCAACCGTCGTGAGTGTCATCAAAAGCATTGCGGACCAGACGAACCTGCTGTCGCTGAACGCCGCGATCGAGGCGGCAAGGGCAGGAGAGATCGGGCGTGGGTTCTCGGTGGTGGCCGACGAAGTCCGAAAGCTGGCGGAATGTACCCGCCAGGCCACGCATCGGATTCAGACCATGTTGCTTGAACACAAACAGTAGTTTGGCTCAGGAGCTGCGCAGTGCAGCTCCTGAAGGTCATCAGAACGGTACGGCCACGGTTAGCTGGCTGTAAACGTTGGTGCCATTGCCGCCCACCTGATTCCCGCCGTTGCTTTCGTCTTTGTTCGGCTTGTACAGGCCCAACAGTGGAGTGACGATCAGGTGTTCACTCACAGCCCATTCGGCGTACAGATCCAGCTCGCGACCATCGAGGTTCAGTGCGTCGCTTTTGTGCAGTGTCTTGTAGTCAAAGAACAGTGCGCCGACCGTCACCACGTCGACCGGTTTGACCTTCAACGCGACATGTTGGACCGAGGTGTTGCTATTGAAGGGGCCGGAATAATTGGATGCCACTTCACCCTGGAACCAGGTGCCATAGCCGCGGTTGAAGCCGTTGAACATCGAATCCCAGTTCTTTGAATAGCGGCTGTAGCGGTAAGTCAGGTCAGGCGACCAGGGCAAATCTGCGAAGGTGTAGCCGGCTTCGGTGTACCAGGCTTTTTCGTTGCCGGCGTCCTTGTCCTGCCAGGCATATTCGAAAGCAAAGTGGGCGTTTTCTATTCCGGCATTGCCCGCGCCGCGAAGGCTATAGATGTTCATGCCTTCGCGTTGCTTCTGGAAGTCGCTGGCATAGCGGTCGTCAACGTCGATGCCGTGGATGTAGGTCAAGCCCAGGGTACCCGGTGCGGCTGTGTATTCCAGTGTGCCTGCGGCCATTTCGGTGTTGGCTTGTGAGCGATTGTTGGACTTCATCCACATCAGGCTGCCGTGTACGCCGTCTTTGCCCCCCAGGCGAACGACAGCAGTCTCGTCGAAAGCATGTCGAGCGGCCAGGTAGTAGGCGCCTCCTCGATTGAGCTTGCCGTCGGCAGGTCCCTTGCCAAAATTAAGGCCGTCGTCGTTGATGATGAAACCGTCGCCGAGGGTGATGATCTGGCGGCCGAACGACAGGTCTACGCCGTCCTTGCCCAGGACTGGAAAGAGTTCGCCCGAACGCCATCCTGCAAAGGCTTCGTCGAATTTCGTGGTGCGCTCGGTGCCATCCGTAATACCCGCCGCATCACCGTCCCCCCAGGTGCCCGAACTGACCAGATTGGCCGTTCCATAGACGCTCCCCGCGCTGCCAAGTGTCTGATCGATACTGAGTCCATATTTGATAAAACCTTCGCGCCAACTGGAGCCACCGGTGGTGCCGTCATAGTTTTTCCGGCTGTTAAACATCCCGTAGACAGCCAGGAAGTTGCCTGTGACTTTAGTGTCTTCATCGGCGTAAAGCTCGTAGGCGTAGGTGGACGAGTTGGCGGTCAACAGCGCGACGCCCAGGCCAATGGCCTTGGAAAGCGATCGTGTTTTCAGCGTTTGCTCCATTGTTACGTTCCCCAGCATTGTTGGTCGAGGGCGCATTAGGATGACTGGGAGCGAGGGAAGTCTTTGATCTGCGTGCCACGCAATTGACTCTGCCAGCCAGGCAGTGCTCCTTGGCAGGCAGCAACAAAACCGGCGGCAGACATGGGCAAGACGACGGACCGGGACGAGCGCAAAGTGATCCTGAACACGAGGCCGTTTCGATCAGGGACTGGCTGGGGAGGGCTTCATCGCCGGCTCCTTGAACGGCTCGATACATCCATCAAGAAATCCGCTTTCGAGGATCCGCACCATGTCGATCAATGACCGGCTCACACAGCATCTGAAACGGGGCAGCGTTGGTTTTCCAACCGCGTTGGCCAGCACCATCGGCCTGATCATGGCCAGCCCGGTGATTCTCACCGCGACCATGGGCTTTGGTATCGGCGGCAGCGCATTCGCGGTGGCCATGCTGATTGCGGCAGTCATGATGCTTGCCCAGGCGACGACCTTTGCCGAAGCGGCGTCGATCCTGCCAACCACCGGTTCGGTCTACGACTACATCAATTGCGGGATGGGGCGCTTCTTCGCGATCACCGGCACGTTGTCGGCGTACCTGATCGTGCATGTGTTCGCGGGCACCGCGGAAACCATTCTGTCCGGGGTCATGGCGCTGGTGAACTTCGAGCACCTCAATACCCTGGCGGAGAATGCCGGCGGTTCCTGGTTGCTCGGGGTAGGGTTCGTCGTCGTGTTCGGGGTTCTCAATGCGTTCGGCGTCAGCGCCTTTGGTCGCGCCGAGATCATTCTGACCTTCGGCATGTGGACCACGTTGATGGTGTTTGGCGTGTTGGGGCTGATCGCGGCGCCGGCGGTACAACTGGATGGCTGGTTCGGCGTCTCTCTGGTGGGTACTGACTTGATCACCATTCTGTCGCTGGTGGGCATGGCCATGTTCATGTTCGTCGGTTGCGAGTTCGTGACGCCATTGGCGCCGGACTTGCGCAACTCGGCCAAGGTCATGCCCAAGGCCATGATTCTGGGACTGTTGAGTGTTGCCGCCTGCATGTTCATCTATGGCGCCGCGATGAAGCGTCAGGTCGAAAACGTGTTGCTGGATGCCGCCACGGGCGTGCATCTGCTCGATACCCCCATGGCCATTCCGAAGTTCGCCGAGCAGGTCATGGGGCATGTCGGCCCGATGTGGCTGGGGATCGGCTTTCTGTTTGCCGGTGCCGCCACGATCAACACGCTGATGGCGGGCGTGCCGCGAATTCTCTACGGCATGGCGGTGGACGGTGCGTTGCCCAAGATGTTCACGTACTTGCACCCGCGTTTCAAAACTCCGCTGTTGTGCATTCTGGTGGCGATGCTGATTCCGTGCCTGTATGCCCTGTGGTTGGGCGGGAACACCGATAACATCATGCACCTGGTACTGGCGGCGGTCTGTGCGTGGAGTTTTGCCTACCTGTTGGTGACGCTGTCCGTGGTCATCCTGCGGATTCGTCGTCCGGATCTGCCACGCGCTTATCGCTCGCCATTCTTCCCGTTGCCACAGATTCTCTCCAGCGTCGGCATCTTGCTGGGCATGTGGTTCATTACCCCGCCAGGGATGAACCCGGCGGATATCTACGTGCCGTTCGGGGTGATGCTCGGGATAACGGCGTCGTACGCCCTGTTCTGGACATTGGTGGTGCAGCGAGTCAATCCATTCAAGCCAGCTTCGGTCGAAGAAGTGCTGGCCAAGGAGTTTTCCCATGAGCTTGGCAACCCTCACAACGGGTATCTCGACCATGCTGCAAAAACTGTCTGAGATGTTCAGTGCCCAGCGGGCCCCGGCAGGTTACCGACCGGGGGTCACGCTGGAGTACCTGCGGCGTAACCTCGCAAGGGAGGGTTTTACCTCGACAGGCCCGGCCACGGCCGTGCTGATTCTGGAAGAAGCCGACCTTCAGATCGACATTGTCGAGCGCACCGAATCGCAATTGCTGATGCACCTGGTGATGACGCAATTCATGATCAGGGTGCCCGCCTCAGAGGAGGGCAATGCTCGCTTCGAGTTGCACCATGGCGGGTCGATCCGGCGCACGGGATTGAAGTGTCGGCAACGGGCGGGAGACCCCGCTTTGGCAGCCAGGCTCCAGGCCCGCCTGGAAGAAGACCAAGCGCTGCATCAATCGTTGATGGTGCTTGATTTCAAAACCCTGCAAATCGATCTGGACGGGCCTCAATGGCAGGTTCGGGTGGAACATATGGGCGGTAGCGAGGTGGTCAACCGAATGCCGGCCTTTCGTCGTTACATTGCCCTGAGCGGCGAGCAACGTCAGGAATTGCTCAATGTGCTGGTGGGGTTTCAGCGGGTATTGAGCGGACTCTGAATTCAGGAGTTGGCACCATAAGTGCTTCTGTAGTCGGTACCACGGATTTGTTGCGTCTATATAGATAACATGTTAACTATTAGCCAACAAAAACAAGATGCCACTGCGGAGATGCCCATGAGCACCTATCAGTCTGCGCAACATGGATTAGAAAACTGGACTCGGGATTTGCGAGCGGCCTGTGGCCATTTCGACACTGAACTGGCCTACAACCGTTCGCTGTTCATCGGCGAGGTTTCCAAACAGTCCAGGGGCGGTCTGTCACTGGCCAATCTGCGTACCAACGCCGGTTTGATCTTCCGCGACCGGCCCAATGCCGATCACGATAACGATCAACATTGTTTCCTGGTCAGCCAGCGCAGTGGCTATTGTCAGATCACCCAAAATGGCCAGGTCATTCAGTTGGCTCCGGGTGATATGTTGTTGATGGACTCCACAGGGTCGATCGAGATCAGCCCTTTCGGGCTTATCGAACATGCCTCGCTGTCGCTCTCGCGCAACGAGGTGTACAAACACCTGGGAAGCGCTTCGAGAACCTTCGGCAAGATTTCTTCCAGCAAGGCCTGTGGCCGTATGCTTCATGTGTTGATGGATCAACTGTGCAGGGAAGGGCAGATCGGGCAGGATTCGAGTGCAGAAGGTGAAGCCCTGCAATCAGCCTTTGTCTCGTTGCTCGGTTCCGCCTTCGAAATGGATGACACGCAGGGTGACAGCGCTGCATCCCTGCAGGGCAATAATCTGCGTAGCTATGTCCAGAAAGTCATTGAGGAATCCTTGACTCAGCCGGGGCTAAGCCCGGTGGGTCTTGCCAGCCGCTTGAACATCTCGGTTCGTCATTTGTACCGGTTGTTCGAAGAGCAGGACGACAGTGTCTGCCGCTACATTCAGCGTGCGAGACTCAAACGAAGCGCGGATGACCTGACGAATCCGTTCTTGAAGAGTGAGTCGATCACATCGATCGCCTACAAGTGGGGGTTCACCGATTCCGCTCACTTCAGTCGATCGTTCAAGAAACAGTTCGACCTCTCGCCCAAGGACTTCCGCTCGACCCATTTGCAACAAGCGGTCGGGGCTGCGTAGGTCATTAATCTATTAACGAATTGATGTTGACCAAGGTGCTGGATAAGCTAGCGGTGGCTTCCTGCCGACGGGCAGGAAGCCACCGCTAGCACTGATGTCGCTGGCCATGACTTGTCAGGACCGAGCACTGAGTCCTTATTTTATGAGTCAGGGAAAACGATGTCATGAAACCGCTTACCCCGTCGGCCAGCAATATTTGCGCAGTAGCGGTCGAACACTTTGCCGATCACGGTTACGACGCCTCGTCCCTCAACGAGATCGCCGTCCGGGCGGGCATGCGCAAGGCGTCGCTTTACGCGCATTTTGTCAGCAAGGATGACCTGTTTCAGACGGTCTTCGAGATCGCCCTGGAACATGAGCATCAGTACATCAGCACCTGTTTCAAGGAAGAGGCCCGGCACACGGATATACCCGGTCAATTACACCTCGAACGTTTGATCGGACGCTATGACGTGTCGGCGCATCTGCGTTTTCTATTGCGCACGGCCTACTTCCCGCCGGCGGATATCCGCACAGTGATTACCACGGGGTTCGAGGGTTACCTGGCACGGATTCGCCGGTGCTTTCAGAGCGCCGCGCATGACAAATACCCGTCGGCGGGGGTTCAGCCTGAGCAGCTCGAAGTGTTCTGCGACGCCTATCTTGGCATTGTCGACAGCCTGCATGTGGAGCTGATTTATGCGACGCCGCAGGGTTACGTCAAACGGCTTGCAGCCTTGTCGCGTGTCTTCAGGGATTCCCTGTCGATGCTCGAAGGTGCAAGCCGTGGCTGATGGTGTCCAGGCGGTTCAGGTCGTTTGCCCGAGGTGCGAAATCACACCTCGGGCAAGGTCGATCCACCATCAACGACGATGGTCTGTCCGGTGATGTAAGTGGCCAGGTCAGACGCCAGAAAGAGCATGGCCCCGGCAATATCCTCGGCAGAGCCGAGTCGTCCCAACGGTACCCGGCTGGCAATGTCGCCATTGACCTGATCGTCGCCCAGATTGGCCATGGCTGGCGTGGCAATCATGCCGGGCTCGACACCATTGACGCGCACGCCATGACAGGCCAGTTCCAGAGCGGCGTTGCGGATGAAGCCGTTGACCCCGGCCTTCGACGCCGCGTAATGGCTCAGCCCCGGATAGGCCACCCGTGGACCGGTGACCGACGAGGTGACCAGCACGCAGCCAGCACCCTGATGCTGGAACATCGGCAAGGCTGCCTGGGTCAGCCAAAACAGTGCCGAGAGATTGACTGCCAGCGTGCGCTCGAGAATCGGGGAGGTGATCTCGGCGAACGGCGTCAGCGGAAAGTAGCCGGCGTTATGGATCAGGATATCCAACCGCCCCCAGTCTCGCTCCAACCCTTGAACCAGTTTGGCCACCGCTGTCGCGTCGGCCAGATCAATGTCCACAGCGTCAACCTGGCACGCTCGCGCCTTCAAGTCTGCAGCGACCGCCTGAGCTTGAGCCAGACGAAGATCGGCGATCATCACTCGCGCTCCGCGCAATGCGAAGGCTTCGACGATTGCCCGGCCAATGCCCTGCGCGCCACCGGTCACCAGTACCGTTTTCCCGCTGAAATTGAAGTCTTCACGCATGGGCGGCCTCCATGTGAGCGTAAGCCAGCGTTGGCACATCGACGATGCTGGAACCCCCGTCGGCGACCACGGTCGCCCCTGTGATGATCGAGGCGTCGGCGCTGGCGAGAAAGCGACAGACCCTGGCGATTTCATCGGCGCTGGCAGGACGCCGCAAGGGCACATCGGCACAAACCCGATCGTAGGCTTGCTGCAGTGTGTCGCCATAGAAACTCATCAATGGCTGCATTTCCTCATCGGCCATCGGGGTCGTGACCCAGCCCGGGCACACAGCGTTCACCCGCACACCGCGTGGCCCGTAGTCCCTGGCCAGTGAACGGTTGAGCCCAAGCAATGCGTGCTTGGCGGTGGTGTAGCCGCACACTTCGGGCCCGGCGGCCAGCGAGGCGATGGAGCCGATCAGCACGACGCTGCCAGCCTGCTCGATCAGCAGCGGCAGGCAGGCCCTGGCACTGTAGAACGCGCTGTCCAGATTGCTGCGCAGCGATGCTTCCCAGGTTTGCGGACTGGTCTGAGTCGCGCTCCCCAGGCCATGACCGCCGGCGCAGGCCAGCAGTACATCAAGCCGACCGAAGCGTTCACGAATCTGCGCAACGAATCCTTCCCACGTGTCCGGACAGGCCGCATCGCCGACCAGGATCAGGCCGCCGGTTTCCCGAGCAACCTGCTCCAGAGGCTCGCGTCGACGACCGACCAGAACCAGATGGGCACCTTCGGCCGCATACAGCCGCGCGCAAGCTGCACCGATGCCCGTTCCGGCCCCGGTGATGACAATCGTGCGTGATTCAGGCATCGGGATACTCCGTGCGATTGAGGACCTGGCAGTAGGAGCTGACCGGAAAGTTCGACAACTCATCGAAGGACGCACCGGCATAGCCGAAGATCTTGCCGTCGCTGCGGTGCTGTTGCAGGTCGATCAATACCAGGCCCAGGGTGGGGATGATCTTTTCGCGCCAGACGAACAGGTACAGTTGCTCGGCGATCTTGTAGTAATGGCAACGGTCGGTATCGCACAAGCCTTGCTCGACGCCCTTGAGGCACTGCCAGGCATAGAACTGATCGTTGAGATAAATGTGCTCGTACACTTCGCTGGGGCTATAGCGATACAGGTTGCGCAACCCGACCAATTCTCGGGTCGGCGCGTGTGGGCATTGGCCTTCTTGCCAGGGGCGGTCGAGGCTGCCCTGCAGAAATTGCACCTCAACCGACGTCAGGGGTTTACCGGCAAGCGCGCGGCTGTACAGTCCTTCCTGTGTTTCTGCCTGAGTCGGCATGCTCGCGATCACGGCGGTGAACGACGACGTGGCGGTGTCCAGAACCAGGCTCACCGACCACGCCTGACCGGCTTCGCGCTTGATGAAATCGACCAGATACAGGCCAGGACGCACGGACGTGGCGCGGTACGCGGCAGATCCGCTGGAGTGACCGTCAGCGGCCTTCCAGCTCAGTTCTGCTGTTTCGAAGCGATGCTCGATCTGCCAGCCGTTAGCGAAGTGCAGCGTGAAGGTCTTGCCGTTGAGATCGGCGAGGTTGGGCAGGATAAAAGCTTCTGGGGCGAAACCGTCGGCGAGGGCACCTACGGTGATCCAGTCAGATTGTGTGGTCATTGCATGGCTCCGGTTGAATGAGTTGACAACCTGGATCATGCGGCCGGGACAGTGGTTCGACTATCAACCAGATGGTTGAATCGGCTTACAGAAACAGCGCCCCCACCAGTTCGGTGCGGCTGGTCACGCCAGTCTTGCGGAACAGGTTGATCAAGTGGGTCTTGATGGTGGGAAGACCGACATCCAGCTCCTGGGCCAGTTGTTTGTTGCTGGCGCCCTGGCGCAACAACAACGCGATTTGACGCTCTTTGGGGGTCAGTCCTGACAGCGAATCTTCATAGGGCTGCATGTTGGCAACCGCCATTTGCAGCAGCGCCTGCAAAGCACTGAGTTGAGCCAACTGATCTGCGGTGAAAGCACCTTGTGCAGCGGTGCGCAACAAGGAGATAGCGGCCTGAGGCTGGCCGGAGCGATGGGCAAGTATCTCCACTACGTCGACGACACCGTAGCGTTGCAGGAAGTCTCGATAGCGGCGACTGTCACGGGTGGGCTGTCGGGCCATGGCGAAACCAAGAGGCACCACTGCCAGACCGCTTGATTGACAATTGCGCGGTTGCAGCGGATCGAATTGACGATAGTTGTCCAGATAATCGCGATGCATTTCACCGCTCATCTGGTGCAACCGGAAGTCGCGGGCTTGCAGCTGTCGGTCGACACAATAAAACGCGGCCTGGCTGGCAGGAACGATTTGAGTGAAAGCCTGCAGGCAATGGCCAGCGACTTCCTGGGCAGGGATGGCGTTCATGGTCGGTAACTTCGCCAAAAGGCTGCCGGCGCGAGCCGGCAGCGGGTAACGGTCAGGCAACCGCGAAATAATGCTTCACGAAGCTTTCGCTGACAATGTCCCAGAGCACAGGCGTGCCCTTGGTCACGAACCAGCTGTCGCCGGCCTTGTAGCGAGTGCTCTGGCCCGTGGATTCGTCAGTCAAAACCACTTCGCCGGTGACCACGGTGGCTTGTTCTGAAAATGGGTAGACCATACGGAATTTGCCTTGGGTGGTGCCGAAATACGCACTGCTGACTGGATCGGTCGGTGCGCCAAACGTCATTTTTCCAAAGGCTTTGACTTCGCCTTCGAGGATTTCGGAGCCGAGGTCGGCGACAGTGCCCCAGGCGTCGAGCTCCGACAGTTGGATGTCTTTCTTGAGAGTGGTAACGGGCATGGCAGTTCTCCTGTGAATGAAAGGGTGGGGATCAACGGCGACCGTTGAAGTAGCCCGAGAGTTGGTGAAGGCTTTTGCCGGCCGTCAGCAGCAGCGGGCGGATGTGATCTTTGCCAATGATTTGCGCATGTTTGACCGAGCTGATCAGGTCGTAGCGGGAAGACCCTTCACTCATGCCCTCTGCCAATACCTTGCAAATGATGTGGCTGGGCGTCACCCCGAAGCCGGCGTAACCCTGCACAAAAAAGGCGTTGGGACGACCGCTGAGCGTGCCGATTTGAGGGAAGAGATTGGCCCCGGTCGCCATCGGACCACCCCATGCCAGGTCGATTTTCACGTCCTTCAGGTACGGGAAAATTTTCAGCATCAGGTTGCGGTTCCACGCCTTCAAGTCCTGCGGGATGTGCTCGACAAAGGGCGTCGCGGCACCGAACAGCAGACGGTTTTCATTGGTGACACGGTAATAGTCGATCACCGGCCGAATATCGCTGTAGGCGCCGCGTATTGGACTGATGCGGTTAATCATTTCGTGCGATAGCGGTTCGGTCATCAACTGGAAGGCGTAGGTGTTCAACGTGGTCTTGTGCAGTTCCGGTTCCAGTTTGTTGAGGAAACTGTCACAGGCCCACAGTAACTTGGAGGCTTTCACCGAGCCCCGGCCCGTGCGTACGGTGATGCGTTCGCCATAACTGACTTCCAGGGCCGGGCTGTGTTCGTAGATGCGCACACCGTGCCCGACCAGCGCCTTGGCTTCACCCAACAACAGATTCAGTGAGTGAACATGCCCGCCGCCCATGTGCAGCAGCGCGCTGGTGTAAGCATCGGAGCCAATGATCTGTTTGACCTCGGACCCTGCCATAAAACGGATTTCGTCCTTGGTATTGATCGACTTGAAGTCTTTCTCCCAGGCGCGCAGGGTCTTTTCCTGGCGGGCGTTGAAGCCCATGTAGCCATAGCCGTTGCAGAAGTCAGCATCGATTGAGTATTTGGCGATTCGATCCTTGATGATTCCGGCGCCCAGCTCACTGATCTCAAAGATCTCGCGCAGCCCTTGCTCGCCCACGTGCTTCTTGATTTTCTCGAGATCGTGGCCGATGCCCGCCATGATTTGTCCGCCGTTGCGGCCAGTACCACCAAACCCCAGGTAACGCGCTTCCAGCACCACGATATTGGTGATGCCTTTTTCAGCCAGTTCCAGCGCCGTGTTGATGCCGGAGAAACCGCCACCGATCACGACGACATCCGCCTCCACGTCCTGCTCAAGGGTCGGAAAGCTGAGGTTGTATTTTTTGGTTGCCGAGTAGTAGGTTGGCGTTTCGATATTGATCATGGCGCAGCCTGGAATAGTGAAGGAAAACTCAACTGCAGGGCCTACAAGAAGCTCTGTACCTGTTGGGTGGTATTAAGTGCCTTCCGACCGGTAGGTGTCTTGATCCTGTGTGCCGTGGGTTTTGACCGTGGCTGCCAGAATTGGAGAGGCTCGCTGTCCGCGCGAGTGTCCGATCAAGCGCAACGGGATTTCACGACGCTTCGTAATGATCAGGAACGCGCAATGCTGAGCGGAGGATGATAGAGTTTAGTTAATTTATTAACTAACGATGAGTTCGAACGTATTCCGATGTCCAGGCCGCGCCAATCTTTGACCCTCACATTGCTCCAGGCTCGCGAAGCCGCAATGGGTTTTTTTCGTCCCTCTTTGAATCAGCACGGGTTGACCGAGCAGCAATGGCGGGTCATTCGTATCCTCAGTCAGCACGAGGAGCTGGAAATCAATCGCCTGGCGGAGCTGGCATGCATCCTCAAGCCGAGCATGACCGGCGTGCTGGTGCGCATGGAGGCCGCAGGCATGGTCGAACGGCGTAAGGCGGAGCAGGATCAACGACGAGTGCTGGTGCGGCTGGCGGAAAAGGGGCGGGCCTGCTTCAGCTCGATGAGTCAGTGTATGGAAGCGAATTATCAGCGGCTGCAGGCTGCTTTTGGCGAGGAGAAGTTGCAGACGTTATTGACGTTGCTCAACGAGTTGAAAGCGCTCAAGCGCTAGCGGGAAACGATGGCTGTCATCGGCTTCGATCCATTGGCCATTGACGTAAGCCTGTGCGCGCAGCAGTTTCAAATCGTTGAGTCTCGTCGGCTATCTCGAAGGAATCAGTACACGCCGCCGGAGCTGGTAGGTGCCGGAGCATCTTTGAAGGTGGCGGCGAGGGTTTGCAGGCCGCGCATCAATACGGTGGTGTCGACGCCGACAGCCACGAACGCCGCGCCCAATTCGATGTAACGCCTGGCCAGTTTCTGATCGGCGCTGAGAATGCCGGCCGCTTTGCCGGCTTTCTGGATGCGGGCGATGGCGTCCTCGATCGCGGCCTGAACGTCGGGATGGCCCGGATTGCCGCGAAAACCCATGGAGGCGCTCAAGTCCGCCGGGCCGATGAAGACCCCGTCGACACCCTCTACCGCCGCAATCGCGTCCAGATTGGCCAGGCCCTCTTGATTCTCTATCTGAACCAGCAGACACATTTGCTCATCGGCCTTGTCGAGGTAGCCGGGGATACTGTTCCAGCGCGATGCGCGGGCCAATGCACTGCCTACGCCGCGAACGCCGCTGGGTGGGTAGTGGATGGCTCGGACCAGTTCCCGTGCCTGTTCCGCGCTTTCGACCATGGGCACCAGCAACGTTTGCACGCCAATATCGAGTACTTGCTTGATCAATGCTGTATCGCCAATGACCGGGCGAATGACCGGATGGCTGGGGTAGGGCGCCACGGCCTGGAGCTGGCCGAGCATACCGCGCAGGTCGTTGGGCGCATGTTCGCCATCGATCAACAGCCAATCGAAACCGGCGTTGGCCGCCAGTTCTGCGCAGTACGGGTCGGCGAGCCCGAGCCAAAGACCGATCTGCGCTTCACCGCTTTGCAGGCGTAGCTTGAAGGTGTTAACAGGCATATCCATCGTGCGGGTCTCCGGTCAAACGAAACGACAGGCAATAGAGCCCAACATGTCGTAATCAACATGGAAGGTATCGCCAGGGTTTGCGGCCACAGGACGGGTGAAGGAGCCGCCCAGGATGATTTGTCCGGGTTGCAGAGTGACGTCGTAAGCTGCCAGTTTGTTGGCGAGCCAGGCCACACCCTTCGCCGGGTGATTGAGCACCGCGGCGGAGACACCGGATTCTTCGATTACGCCATTGCGGTAGAGCACGGCTGGCACTTTGCGCAAGTCGATCTCCGTCGGACGCACCGCGCGACCGCCCATGACCACGCCGGCGTTGGCGGCGTTGTCGGAGATGGTGTCGAACACTTGGCGAGTTGCCTTGGTTTGCGGGTCAACCTGCTGGATGCGCGCGTCGATGATTTCCAGCGCCGGGATCACCCATTCGGTGGCGTCCAACACATCAAAGACCGTCACGTTCGGGCCTTTCAGGGGTTTGCCCAGAATGAACGCCAGCTCGACTTCTACCCGCGGCACGATAAAACGTTCAAACGGAATGTCGGTGCCTTCGTCAAAGAACATGTCATCGAGAAGAGCGCCGTAATCCGGCTCGGTGATGTTGGACGACACCTGCATGGCCCGCGAGGTCAGGCCGATTTTGTGCCCGACCAGTTTTCTGCCGTCCTTGATTTTCTGCGCGACCCAAGCACGTTGAATGGCGTATGCGTCTTCGATGGTGATGGCCGGATGATCCAGGGAAAACTGACGGACCTGCTCGCGTGAACGCTCGGCGTGGTCGAGGCGGGCGGCGGCTTGCTGAATGAGTTGTTGGTCAAGCATGACATTGATCTCTTACTGAGGGTTGACGATGGCGGCCTGGGTGCGCAGCACCAGAAAACCACCGAGTGCGATGAGAAGTGCCAGGACGTAAAGGGCCAGGCTGGCACTCTGGGTTGTGTCGCGCATCCAGCCGATCAGATAGGGCGCGAAAAACGACGCGATGCTTCCGAAGGAACTGATCAGGGCAATGCCGGCGGCTTGGGTGTTGTTGGAAAGAAAGGCGGGCGGGAACTGCCAGAACATCGGCAACGCCGCGCTGGCCCCCATGCCGGCGAGGATCAAACCACTGAGCACCCACGTCGGGTTGGTGGGTGAGAGTCCGGCGACAGCGATACCGACAGCAGACATCAGCAAGGGAACGCAGAGGTGCCAACGTCGTTCACGCAGACGATCGGACGAACGCCCACAGCCGATCATAAAAAAACAACCGGCCAGATAAGGCACGGCACTGAGCAGACCGACCTTGCCGTCGCTGCCGATCCCTGCTCCGTGAATCAGCGTAGGCATCCAGAAGGCGAGGGTGTTGACCGCCAGCATCACCGCGAAATACACCGCCACCAGCAGCCACACCTGCGGGTTAGTGAGAATGGCCGATAGCGAGGTGATCGATTTGCGGTGTTCTTCTTTGTTCAGTTGCTCGCGCAGTTGTTGCTTCTGCTGCAGGGTCAGCCACTTGACCGTCTCGAAGCTGTCCGGCAAGCACTTGAGCACCACCAGCCCGAGCAGGATGACGGGCGTACCCTCGATGACGAACATCCATTGCCAGCCGCGCAGGCCGCCAAAATCATGAAAGTGTTCGAGGATGCCACCCGAGAGCGGACCACCGATGACACCGGCCATCGGCACCGCGATTGCAAACAGTGCGGTTATTTGCGCTCGGCGGCCGGCCGGATACCAGCGGTTGAGAAACACCAGTATGCCCGGGAAAAAACCGGCCTCGGCCACCCCCAGCAAGAAGCGAAGGACATAGAACCCCATAGCACTATCGATCAAAAACATGCAGGTCGACAACGCCCCCCAGACGACCATCAGCGTGGCTATCCAGCGTCTCGGGCCAACACGGTCCAGGGCCATGTTGCTGGGTACGCCAAACAGCGCGTAGGCGATGAAGAACAGACCGGCGCCAAGGCCATAGACCGTGTCGCTGAAATTCAAGTCGGCGCTCATCTGCATCTTCGCGAAGCCAATGTTGATGCGGTCGAGGTGAGCGAAGAGGTAGCAGATCAACAACAACGGCATCAGCCGCCAGGTGATGGTGCTGTGGGTTCGGTCGCGTGCGAGGGTGTTGAGGGTGTCGGCGGTATTGGCTGTGCTCATGGTTTTATACTTTTTGTCTGAGGGGCCGATGGAACGAACGGGCAGGCCGGGTTAGCGGGCTTGAGCTTTGAGGAAGGCGTGGACGTTGTTTTCCTTGAAGTTGAGTTGCTCGTGCAGTTCGATCATTTCGAATGACAAGGCCAGCAGGCGCTGAGCCTGAAGGTCGGCGAAGTGCCGGGTAATAACGTCGAAGAGTGTTTGCGCGACTTTCTGGCGCGTGGCCAGATCACGGCCATGACCGACCTTCAAGGTCATGTGGACGAAGGCGTAGTCATGCTTGCCGTCGGCCATGCGCCAGGTGTCCAGGCGCACGCCCCGGCTACGGATTCCACCCAGGGGGAACACGCCACTGTTACCCAGTGTTTCGTGGACTTTTTCGAACAGCCCGGGCAAGTCGGCTTGCTGTTCAATGTTGTCGGTGTACTCAGCAATGAAGTGGGGCATGAACGGCTCCTTCAGGCCGCGCGGGAGGGCCGCGCGGCCGCACAGTCAAACAGGGAAAATGGCGTTGAGCTGACCGGTGCCTGAACTACCGAAGGGTTCGGTAATGATTTCGGCGGGCTTGTCGTAATTCGGTCCGCCGAGCAAGCCGAGGAGCATGGCGGTGTCATGCATCTTGCCTTCGCCGAAACAGTGCTCGGCGTAGTCCGGGAGCATGGCGCAGAACTCTTTCCAGCGACCCTGGCGCCAGAGATTCACGACGTGCAGGTCGACTTGTTTGTCGAACTCACGGGTCCAGTTATGAATGTTGGCTTCGGCATCGCGATCATCGGAAAAGCGGTGCGACAGCGATCCGGACGCCAGCACGAGGACCTTGCGGTCACTCTTCTCGATGGCACGGCGTACGGCGGCGCCGAAGGTGAAGCTGTCTTGCAGGCGATGCCAGGCGCACCAGGCGGCAATCGAAACGACATTGAATTTCTGGTCTTGCGGTACTCCCATGTGCATATAGCGCATCGGCACCAGGGTTCCGTATTCCAGCTCAAGGCTGGGAATGTTGTGAGCCAGGGTGCGCACGTCGGCGGCGTTGGCCTCGGCGGCGATCAACTCGCCCAATTCAGGACAGCCCGGGTACTCGTACTCCATGTTTTTAATGAAGTGCGGTAATTCGTTGCTGGTGTAGATGCCTTTGAAATGCTCGCCACAGTTAACGTGGTAAGCGCTGTTGACCAGCCAGTGCACATCGAACACCACGGCAGTATCGGCACCCAGCTCACGGGCGCGACGACCGATTTCCTTATGCCCGGCAATGGCCGCTTCACGGCAGCCATGGTGTTTGCCGGGAAGCTCCGACAAGTACATCGAGGGGACGTGGCAGATTTTCGCGGCCAGGACGACTTCGCCCATGATGATTCTCCTGAAATTGTTGTTATGCGTTTAAATCCGGCATTAAGCGAAGCCGCGACAGGCCGATGCGCGACCCTCGCGGACTTCAGCAATCGATAGGCCGGTTACAGTCCCCACCGGGGAATGTGATGGCTGCCCATCGAGATGCAGATGTTCTTGATCTCGGCGAACACTTCAAAGCTGTACTGGCCGCCTTCACGGCCCGTGCCGGAGCCTTTCACACCACCGAACGGCTGGCGCAGATCGCGCACGTTCTGGCTGTTGATGAACACCATGCCCGCTTCGATGCCATAGGCCAGGCGGTGCGCCTTGCCGATGTCCTGGGTCCAGATGTAGGACGCCAGGCCATACTCTGTGTCGTTGGCCAGTTGCAGGGCTTCGGCTTCATCCTTGAACGGGATCAGGCACACCACCGGGCCAAAGATCTCTTCCTGGGCAATGCGCATCTTGTTGTTGACGTCGGCGAACACAGTCGGCTGGATAAACTGGCCTTTGCTCAGGTGCGCAGGCAGATTCGCCGGACGCTCAAGGCCGCCAGCGAGGAGGGTGGCACCTTCTTCGATACCGATCTTGATGTAGCCGGTGACCTTGTCGTAGTGGGCTTGGGTGATCATCGAGCCGACCTGGGTTTTCGGGTCTTGGGGGTCGCCGACGATCAAGCGTTTGGCGCGAGCGGCAAACTCGGCCACGAACTGCTGGTAAACGCTTTCCTGGATAAAAATCCGGCTGCCGGCGGTGCAACGTTCGCCGTTGAGCGAGAAGATGGTGAACAGCGCCGCGTCCAGGGCTCGCTCAAGGTCCGCATCTTCGAATATCAGCACCGGCGACTTGCCGCCCAGCTCCATGGAGTACTTTTTCAGGCCTGCGGTCTGCATGATTTTCTTGCCGGTGGCGGTGCCGCCGGTGAAGGAAATTGCGCGAACGTCCGGGTGCCGCACCAGGGCATCTCCTGCCGTCGCGCCATAGCCCTGAATAACGTTCAGTACACCCTTGGGAATGCCCGCTTCGACGGCCAGGCGACCCAGTTCGTTTGCGGTCAGCGGCGACAGCTCGGACATTTTCAGAACGGCGGTATTGCCCAGCGCCAGGCACGGCGCGGTCTTCCAGGTGGCCGTCATGAACGGGACGTTCCAGGGCGATACCAGGCCGCAAACACCTACCGGTTGATAGAGGGTGTAGTTGAGCATCTGGTCATCGACCGGGTAGCTGTGCCCGTCCATGCGCGTGCAGACTTCGGCAAAAAAGTCGAAGTTATGCGAAGCGCGTGGAATCAATACATTTTTGGTCTGGTGAATTGGCAGGCCGGTATCGAGGGTTTCCAGTTCGGCCAGGTGCGGCACATTTTGCTCGATCAGTTCGCCAAGCTTACGCATCAGCCGGGCACGTTCCTTGGCTGGCGTGTTAGCCCACTTTGGAAACGCTTCCTTGGCTGCGGCCACCGCCTGAGCCACTTCATCGGCACCGCCGCTGGCGACCTCACCAATCGCTTCACCGGTGGCCGGGTTGTAATTGACGAACACATCTTTGCTTTCGACCTCGCGGCCGTTGATCCAGTGTTTGATCATGGGGCTCAAGCCTCTTTCTGCGCGGAGAAGAATTCCGCTTCGCTGACAATCCGATTGACCAGGCGACCGACACCTTCAACTTCCACGATGACTTCATCGCCCGGCACCACATCGGCCAGACCTTCAGGCGTGCCCGTGGCGATCATGTCGCCCGGCTGCAGGGTCATGAAGCTGGACAGGTATTCGATCAGGTAGGGGATGTCGAAAATCATGTCCCTGGTGCTGCCTTCCTGACGCAGTTCACCGTTGATCCAGGTGCGCAGCTTCAGGTTGCCCGGGTCCGGCACGTCGGCTACATCGACGATCCAAGGACCGACGGGGGTCGTGGCGTCGCGATTCTTCACCCGCAAGTTGGGCCGGTAGTAATTTTCCAGGTAGTCGCGGATCGCGTAGTCGTTGCACACGGTGTACCCGGCCAGGTACTCCAGGGCATTTTCACGCTTGACGTTGCGTGCCGGCTTGCCGATGACGGCAACGAGCTCACACTCGTAGTGCATGTACGCGACGTTGTCGGGGCGCCATGTCACCTGGTTGTGGCCGGTGTAAGTCCCCGGGGATTTGATGAATGCCAGCGGTTCGGTCGGCGGCTTGAATGCGAGTTCTGCGGCGTGGTCGGCATAGTTCAAACCCAGGGCAAACATGCTACCGGTCGCCGGTGGCAGCCATTGCACCTGATCTTCGGCCAGCAGGCGACCGTCAGCCAGGCGTACGGCGTTATTGTCTTCGACATGGGCGAGGTGGACTTCGCCTTCAAAGTGTATGCGGGCGTGTTTCATGGAGGCTCCTGTTACTCGGCCACGATGTGGTTGGCGAGGCGGCCCAGGCCGCTGATTTCGACTTCGACGGTGTCGCCCGGCTGCACATCGACGCGATCTTCCGGGGTTCCGGTGATCAGCACATCGCCTTCGTGCAGGGTCATGAACTCGCTGATTTCGGCGATCAGCAAAGGAATGTTGCGGACAAAGTTGGCCGTGGTGTTTTGCTGGCGAATCACGCCATTGACGTACAGCTTGATGGCCAGACTGTGTGGGTCGGCGAGTTGTGTGGTCGGGACCAGTTCGGGGCCGATGGCACAGAAACCATCACGGCATTTTGCTTTGACAGCCGGGCGGTAGTAGCTGTCTTCCGGCAGGCTGAATTCATTGACGATGGTGTAGCCGGCCACGTAATCGAGTGCCTCGTCTGGACGGACCCGGCTGGCTGTCTTGCCGATCACAACCCCTAATGCCGGCCCAGGCTGCAGACGCTCGCCATTTCCCGGATGCACGACATCGGCACCGTGCTGATTGCGCGTGTTGGGCGTCTTGATGAACAGCACCGGTTTGATTGGCGGCTTCTGATAAGGCGGCTGTTCGAATTCGGCGAGGCGCTGTTTCAGCAGTCCCTGATAGTTCAACGCGACACCGAAAAGGGTGCCGGTCGCGACGTCATGCAAGGCACGGCTCATGCTTTTCTCCTGGCAGAGCCATGAGGGCTCTGTGATTTCGTTAATGTGTTAACAGTTATAATTAATATGTTAACTATCGTCAAGCGTGGCAGACTGTCCGCACAGTGGTTGTGGGACCGATTTGGGTGCAGGATGAAAGCGACTGCGATGCGTGAATCAAGAAAAATGAGTAGTGTGCGATGACCGACCGTCAACCGATCCCGAACATCAACATTGGCCAGGTATACGATCAGCGTTATAGCGACGCTGAAGTCCATTACGACAAATTGGGTAACCTGGCGGGTTTCTTCGGCCGTAACATGCCGGTTCACCGGCATGACCGGTTCTTCCAGATTCACTACGTGAAAAGCGGAACAGTGCGGGTGTATCTGGATGATCAGCAATACGTTGAGTCCGGGCCGATGTTCTTCCTGACCCCCCCACCGTCCCACATTCCTTTGTGACCGAGCCCGACAGCGACGGGCACGTGCTGACGGTGCGTCAGCAATTGGTATGGCAACTGATCGATGCCGATTCCAGCCTGGCGCCGGCCGGAGCGAAATTGCCGGCGGCGTGTGTCGCGCTGGCTCATTTGGGGCCGGAAGATGCCGGTGATGTCCGCCGCCTGGAATATCTGTTCGAGGAACTGAGCGAGGAGGTGATCGCTGAGCGTTCCGGGCGTAGCGCCGCCCTGGACAGTTTGACGCGATTGATCATGGTCAGCCTGTTGCGGCTGTGCTCCAACTCGTTGAAAGCCACGCCTGCCAGGCACGAGGATCTGAAAATATTCCATCGTTTCAATGAGCTGATCGAAGTCCACTATCAGCAGCACTGGCCATTGTCGCGTTACGCTGAAGGCATCGGGGTGACAGAAGCACGACTCAACGATGTATGCCGACGGATCGCCGACCTGCCTTCCAAGCGTTTGATCATGGAGCGGTTGATGCAGGAGGCCAAACGATTGCTGTTGTTCACGGGCAGCTCTGCGAACGAAATCTGCTACCAGCTCGGGTTCAAGGATCCGGCCTATTTCAGTCGTTTTTTCCAGCGCTATGCAAAGCTCACTCCGGGGGAGTACCGCCAGCGTCAATCGGGTTTGCGTTAAGCAGGGCATAGGTATTTTTGCGTCGGTCTTGTTGATCTTGTCCGGATCATCATGGCCACCGCCGCTGTTTGACAGAATGGCTTTTACGGGGAACGGATTGTACTTTTCACAGACGCTGCCGCTGGGCGAGGTCCACTGGGGGCACGTTGTGAAAACGCTATCAAGCGAATAAACGAGTGTTGGTCCGCAGCTTGCCCCCGTTGGCTGGCGACACTAAGCTGCCGACTCGTCCATTCAAGTAGTTTCGTCATGGCCAACCCCAGACCTTCTTTGACATTGACCTTATTGCAAGCGCGCGAAGCCGCAATGGCCTTCTTCCGGCCTGCACTCAACAAACATGACCTGACTGAACAACAGTGGCGGATCATTCGGATACTGCGCCAGCAGGGCGAACTTGAAAGCCACCAACTTGCCGATCAGGCCTGCATTCTGAAACCGAGCATGACGGGTGTTTTGAGTCGCCTGGAACGTGATGGCCTGGTGCGTCGACACAAGTCCAGCCAGGATCAGCGTCGGGTGCTTGTGGCGCTCACCGAGCGCGGCCAGCAATGCTTTGTCTCCATGAGCGAAGGCATGGAAAGCAACTACCTCAAGATTGAGGAGCAGTTTGGTGCGGAAAAAATGGAGCAGCTAGTGGCGTTGCTCAATGACCTGAAAAATATCAAGCCTTGACGGCGGACTGATCACGCGAAGGGGTGATAATAAATTAACATGTGAACATTATTTGCCGCTGACGGAATCTCTGTCGTGAATGACTTCCAAGCACCTGCGTCGTCTCGTTGGCCGTACTCCATTCGGGCGCTGCGCCATCGCAACTTTCGCCTTTACTTCATTGGCCATGCGATTTCCACGCTGGGCACCTGGGTACAGATGGTGGCGCTGTCCTGGCTTGTCTACCGTCTTACAGGCTCCGCAGCCCTTCTGGGTATCACGACCTGCGCCAGTTTGTTGCCGCAGTTGCTGGTCGGCCCGATCGCCGGTGCATGGATTGATCGACATGATAAACGTCGACTGCTGTTGTTCACTCAGACGCTACTGGGTATCCAGGCACTGCTATTGGCACTGCTGACCTACAGCGGCCATATTGGCGCCAACCTGATTGTCATCATGTCATTGGCACTGGGTGTGCTGAACGCCGTGGACACGCCGCTGCGCCAATCGCTGCTGAGCCGGTTTGTCGACAAGGTCGAAGACCTGCCGAATGCCCTGGCGTTGAATGCCACCCTATTCACTTGTTCTCGTTTTGTCGGTCCGCCGCTGGCCGGGTTACTGATCGGTATGGTCGACGAGGCGGGTTGTTTTGCATTGAATGCACTGTCTTACGCTGCACTCATCTTCGGCCTGCTGGCCGTTCGCATGAGCGCAGGCGTGCGTGCCAACGGCACCATGGGCAACATCTTTCGCGAAGGCCTGGCCTATGCCCTTCAAACACCGTCGGTGCGCGGCCTGATCCTGGGCGTATTGGTCGTAAACGTTAGCGCTTCCAGCTACGCCGTATTATTGCCGGTGTTCGCTCGCGATATCTTTTCCGGTGATGCCAGAACGCTGGGCTGGCTTTGGGGGGCCGCGGGATTTGGCTCACTGCTTTCGACGCTGCTGCTCGCCGGTCGCCAATCCGCCGAGCAACTGCAGCGTTTGATTATCCTCACAGCCGCATTCAGCGCTATCGCCTTGTTGGTGTTTGCGGCCAGCACCCACCTGGCGTTGTCGTTGGTTGCAATGGCCGTATTGGGTTTCGGCGTAACGATCAACAATGTCGGCACCAACATCCTGCTGCAAGGCCAGGCGCCGGAAGTGTTGCGTGGTCGGGTGGTGTCGATCTACACCTCGACACGCTTTGGCTTCGACGCGATTGGAGGCCTGATCGCCGGCCAGTTGGCCGCAAGGTTTGGTGGCCCCTGGGCAATGCAAATAGCCGGGACCTTCCTGTTGATTTACTGTGCGTGGCAATTGATTTCGCAGCGCATAACCGCTCGGCAGAGCGCTCAGGCAAATGACAGGGCGACACGCTGATCGGATAGACATAAACCTCAACGTATGCCCAAGAGACAAGGCCACAGCATGAACGAACTTGTACGACAGCAATCCACCATCACCCTGAGACTGGCCATGCAGGCGCTGCAATCGGCTTTGGACAGGGCCGAAGAAGAGCAAGTACGCATCAGCATCGTGGTCGTCGATGCTGGCGGGCAACCGATTCACAGCGCGCATATGGACATGGCGCCCAGGCAATCGCGGGATATCGCGCTGAACAAAGCGCTAACTGCCGCAGGGTTTGGCATTTCCACCAAGGCTTGGCAGGAGCGTCTGGAAAAATGCTCGGAAGGCGTCCGTCAGGGGTTACCGCTGCAGCGCAACATGGCGATGTTCGGTGGGGGAGAGCCCTTTTTGCATGATGGACAGGTGATTGGTGCCATTGGTGTTTCCGGCGCCTCCGAAACCATCGATGAGTGTTGTGCCCGCGCCGCCGTTGAACAGGTCCGAGCGCTGCTGATTTCATCCTGAAGTCAGCCTGGAAGCTGCTCGTGCTCTACGTGATGCAGTGCGAGATGGCCGATTAATTCAGCCGTGGGTGACTTCCTCTGTGCTGAAGCTGTTTTGCCGGGGCTCGAACGAACCGCTGTCGTCGTTGCGCTTGAGGCCCAGTGGCAGCAGAAATAACGGCAGCAGGTTGGCAACGATCAAGGTTGCAAAAAACGGCAGGCGCGAGGGCAGTGTGAACAGCGGGTAGAGCAGCACCGGGCCGAGAAACATCGACAGATAAAGTGCCTGTTCCGCGATGCCGCCGGCCCCCATCACATCGCCATTACGGGTCATCTTCGGGATACTGGTAAACACCCAGGCCACCACGAAACTGGTGAAAAAGCCCTGTATCACTTTTGCCCCAATCGCCCACTCGGCGCTTACACCCGGAATGAACACCAGGACTTCCAGGCCGACACCGATCAACGCGCTGGTCACCACACTTAACGGGCCAATCAAGCGCAGGTTGAGAATGAAGCCTGCGAACAGTCCAGCCACCACACTCGAGAGAATTCCGACAGTGGAAATCACCCCGATCGTCGCAGGTGCCACATTCAACACGTTAATCAGGTAGGTCGGCGTAATGGTAATCAGCCCCAGCGCCACGGTCAGCGGTGCGCCGACCGCGAGCGCCAGACGCAGCACCGACGGGTCGGCATAGATCCGGAACACCTGTGACAGCGGTTTGCGCTCCACGCGGTTGGCGAGGTTGATCGATGGCAGTAGCGGGGTGGCCAGCAACAGCAGTAACAGCACTACCGCATGTCCGCTGAACGCTATGCGCCATTCTTCATGAGCACCGCCGATATAGGGCGACACCGCGAAAATCGCGATGGCACCACCCAGTGGTGAAGCCACCGACCAGAACGCCAGGGCACTGGTGCGTCGTTTGCCCGCCGTGGTGTGGATCAACAGGGCCAACGCACTCAGCACCACGCAGATGTAGCCGGCGCCTTCGATCACTCGAAGAGTCAGCAATACGAAGAAGTTTTCGCTGCGGCTGGCGGCGTAGCTGGAGAGCGCCGCGACCAGTAACCCCGAGATAATCGAGCGCCGCTCGCCCACCCGCGCCACGGCCCAGTTGACAATGGGCGAGGCCAGGGCGGCGACGATGGCCACCGCCGAGACCACCCAACTGGCGTGAGAGGGACTGACCGAATAGGCCTTGGCAATGTCGGCGATCAACAGAATGGTTTTGCCATGGCACGCCGCAATGATCACGGCGAATGCGAGGGTGAGAATAATCGAGGGCCAGCTACCTGCACGCATAGGAAAATCCTTGATGGTTGGGATGGGGGCCAGGCTCAGCGCCGGGCAATGTTAATGACTTGAAGGTCGCTGAAGGCGTCATAGCCGCGTAGGCCGCCTTCGTAGCCCAGGCCGCTCCATTTGTAGCCGCCCTTCGGTGCGCCGGGGTGCACGTCCAGATGTTGGTTGACCCATGCCAGACCGGCGTCGAGGCGTCGCGCAATGGCTTCGCCCCGGGCAACGTCCCGGGTCCAGACCGAGGCGCCGAGGCCGAAGGGGCTGGCATTGGCCTGGCGGATCGCATCCTCGACATCGTCGAAGGCAATCACCGGCAGCACCGGGCCAAACTGCTCTTCATCGACGAGCGCGACACCGGCGGCTATGCCGCTGACGATGGTCGGAGCGAAGAAGTAGCCGGGGCCATCAGGCTGTGTGCCGCCGGTATGAACCACAGCACCGTGGGCGCGGGCGTCGGCCACCAGAGCCTTGACCCGTTCCAGTTGCTGGCGATTGGTCAGCGGACCCAATTCGGTGTCGGGGTCCAGGCCGCTGCCCAGGCGGGTTTTTTCGGCGCGTGCCACCAGCGCGGCAACCAGCGGTTCGAACAGGCTCTGGTGCACGTACAACCGCTTGATCGCAAAGCACACCTGGCCGCTGTTCCAGAACGCGCCCCAGAACAGCGACTCGGCGATAGCAGGGATATCGGCGTCTGCCAGCACCAGTGCCGCGTCATTTCCGCCCAGCTCCAGGGTCAGGCGCTTCAGATCGTCGGCGGCGCCTGCATACAGGTTCTTGCCCGTGGCAACACTGCCGGTGAAGGTGATATGCCGAACCTGCGGATGACGGCTCAACCGCTCACCGATTGCGCCGTCACCGGCCACAATGTTCAGTACGCCGGCCGGGAATACATCCTTCAACAAATGCCCCAGCAACAATGTGGATAACGGCGTGTGCTCCGACGGTTTGGCCACCAGGGTGTTGCCGGCGTGCAGCGCCGGAGCGAGTTTGAGCACGAGCAGGATGATCGGCACGTTCCAGGGGGTGATGGCTGCGACGACACCCAAGGGGCGTCGTTCAATACGCACCAGGCGCTGTTCATCATCGCGCAGTACTTCGGCGGGTGGTGTCTCAAAGCTGGCGTAGTGATCGAACGTAGCCGCTGCGCCAGCCACTTCGCCAAGGGTGAAGCGCACGGGCCGTCCTTGCTCGAGGCTGATCAGTTCAGCGATCTGTTGACTGTTTTCCCGCAGTATTGCCGCGGCCAGGGCCAGTGCATGGCGTCGCGCCTGCGGGTCGGCAGCCCAGGCGGCAAACGCACGTTGCGCCGCTTCAACTGCTGCATCGACCTGAGCTTCGCTGGCACGCGCGGCGTAGCCGACGACCTGTTCGGTGGCAGGATCGAGCACCTCATCCAGGTGTTCAGCGGTTTGCAATTGCCCATCGATCAACAAGGCATAGTGGGTCATGGTAAAGGTCCTCAAGCGTCGGCAAGAATGGCGTCGGCGATTTTCTCGGCGATCATCAGGGTCGGCAGGTTGGTGTTGGCGGCTGGAATGCTCGGCATCACCGAAGCGTCGGCCACCCGCAAGCCCTGTACGCCATACACTTTGCCGGCGTGATCGACCACGGCCAGCGGGTCATCGGATCGACCGATACGGCAGGTGCCACTGGCATGCCAGACACCACCGACGTGGGTGCGCAGGTAGCGCTCAAGCGCCACGTCGTTGGCCAGGAGTTCGGAAAGCAGCGGTCCATCGGTCGAGGCCTGGGCGAAACGGCTCAAGCGCGGCGGCCCACTGAATGCGGCTACCGCCGGGTCGGCGAACACACGGGCAAGTACACGCAACCCTTCGCGCAATCGATCCAGATCGCGCCGGTCCGACAGCAGGTTGAACTCCACCGCCGGGTAATCCATCGGGTCGACGCTGCGTAACCGCAGGTGGCCCGTGGAACTCGGTTTATTCACCCATAGCACCGCACTCGCGGTACCGAGCGCGGCATTGGGCGCGATGCCCAGGTATAAATCCGCCGGCACGCCGGGGGCGACACCGGACGAAACACGTGCGGCGAGCAAGTGGGCGGCACCGGGCTCGTCGCTCGGTGCGAGCGGGTCGTGCAGGGTAGCGGTGAGTCCGATCGAACTGTGGTCCCACAGGTTGCGCCCAACGCCTGAACGGTCGGCGACGACCGCAATGCCCAGATCGCGCAGTTGGTCCGCCGGGCCGATACCGGCGCGCAACAGAAACGCCGGTGATTGCAGCGCCCCGGCGGTCAGGATTACCTCGTTGCCCGATACCTCCAGCCGCTTGCCGTCGCGCAGGACTTGCACCCCGGTCACCCGGTTGCCGCTCAGGATCAGTTGTCGCGCCGGGGTGTCGGTCCACAGGGTCAGGTTGCTGCGGGCACGCACTTGGGGGGTGAGGTAAGCACGAGCGCTCGACACCCGTTGGTCATGTTCGATGGCTACGGTCGGGGCGAAGTAACCGTCCTCGAACCGCCCGTTCTGATCGACGATATTGTTCAGGCCCAGGGCCTGCAAGGCTTGCGCGGAGGCGCGGGTGAAACTGCCCCAGTATCGTGAGTCGACGCGGGCAATCGGCAGCGGACCCTCATGGCCGTGTTGCTCCGGGTCGCTCAGGCCGAAGTCGAGGTCGCGCTCCAGCTTGCGAAAATACGGCAGCACCCCTTGCCAGTTCCAGCCATCGGCGCCTTGTTGCGCCCACTCGTCGTAGTCGCGAGGCAAGCCTCGGTTGGCGACCATCATGTTGACGCTCGAGCCGCCGCCGAGAATGCGCCCCTGTTCATACACCTGGGCTTCTCGCGGGATGTCCGGGTGTTCGCTGGCGCGCAAAATGGTCAGGTCCGGCCAGAAATACCGCTCGCCCGCCAGACGCGGGCGCCAGGGTTGCAGGCCGTCGAGGATTTCCGCCGGGGTGTTGCTGTCGGGTGTGTCGGCGCCGGCCTCGATCAATAACACGCGCCGGTCGGTGCGTGCGGACAGCCGGTTGGCAATGACACTGCCGGCGCTGCCGCCTCCGACGATGATGTAGTCGTAATGTTCAATGCACATGCCTGCTCCTCGGGACGGTCAGACCGTCCCTTGCAAAATCGAAAGGGCGGTTCAGAAACCGACAGTCAGCGAGGCGACCAACGAGCGTGGCTGCCCTTTGTAGTACTGCGGCGCACCGTAGAAGTCGGGGTTGGTCGGGTCGGCGTTGATGGTTCCGGACTTGACGCCGGAGAGGTATTGCTTGTCGAAAATGTTGTTGGCGTTAAGGCTGATGGTGGTTTCCTTGAGCCCGCTGACCAAGTCCTTGAAGCGATACCCCAGGTTCAGGTCGAAGATTGTGTAACCGCCGATTTTCTGGGTGTTCGCCAGGTCGCCGTAGTAGCTGCCGGTGTAACGCCCGAGGAAGTTGGCGTAGAACGCTTGGTTGTCATAGCCGATGCCCGCGCTGACCAGGCGATGGGGGGCGTCGAAGAGTTGATTGCCCTGGGTGTCGGCGGTGAGACCGGCGGCGCTGTAATCCGAGTCCTGGGTCGAGCTGAGCCAGGTGAATGAGCCGAAGTAGTTGAAGTTGGCCGGCAGCTTGCCGTTCACCGCCAGTTCCAGGCCCTTGGTGGTGACGTTGCCGGCGTTGAAGTACTCGGTCACGCCGGTCACCGGTGAATAGGCGGCCTGGCGGTCCTTGAACTTGTCGTAGAACACCGCGGCGCTGACCAGCGTCGTGTCAGTGCTGTAGCGCCAGCCGATCTCCTGGTTCCAGGTCAGCTCGGGTTTCTGCTTTGCGCCGCCGTTGATTCGGCCGTAAACCGATGCGATGGCCGGTACGCGCATATTCGAGGTGGTGTTGTAGTAGAGCTGGTTTTGCTGATCGAGCTGGTAGCTGAGACTCAGGCTGGGCAGGAAACGGTTGTAGTCTTCGGTGTTGTCGTAGCCGCTAAGGCGGTCCGCACCCTTGAGCTCGGTGTGTTGCCAGGCCAGGCCAGTGGTCAGGGCGAGCGCGCTGTTGATGTTCCAGGTGTCCTGAACCCAGAGTTTCTGCGTGGTGATCTGATTTGCCTGGTTGGTGTTGTAGACGATATTGCCGCGGCTATCGCGGATCGAGTCGCTGCCATCGATGCTGGCCGGTTTGCCGTTGCTTTTGATCGGCGTGAACACGAACTGATTGCGCGCGTGGGTGTAGTCGGCCCAGAGCCCAAGTTGCAGGACGTTGTTCTCGGCAAGGGTCAAATCCAGGCTATTGCTCGAACCGATACGGTATTGGGTCGGGAACAGTTGCAGCGATGCCGGCACCACCGGGTCCAATGCATCGCCGTCAAGGTTGACGTCAGTGCCCAGCTTGCGTTCGTTTACCGCCGCCGTGGCGATGGACGCCGTGCCTTCGGTGACGCGTACGTAGTACGGATTGATCTTCAACTGGGCGCCGTCGGACAGATTGAACAGGCCGTTGAGGCCATAGGTCTGGATTTTGAAGTCGGCCCGTGAGTTTTCCGCGCTGCTACCGGGCACGGTGATGTCGGCCACGCCATCGGTGCCACCCTCGGTGGGGTAGACATTGCGCGGGTAGCCGTGGTCGTAATCGTTGGCCCGGTACTGCGCCAGGGTCGGCGACAGATAGGTGTTGGTGCGCATCAGGAAGCTGGAGAACAGCGCATTGATCTGGTTGCCATCGCCCCATTTGTATTGCAGGTTGCCTTCGTAGCGATTGGACGACAGCTCACCGTCCGAGTCGTCCCACAGATCGCCAGTGGTGCGCGATGCCGACAGCCACGCTGACAGGCCCTCGTACTCGCCGGTATTGACCCGCACGAATGAGCGATAGAGGTTGTTGCTGCCGATGTTTTGCTTGTACAGAACGCCGCTTTCCTTGGTCGGGGCGACTGATTTGATCTCGACGCTGCCGCCGCTGGCGGTCAGGGTCGGTGCGTTGATCGAAGCGGAGCCGTACAACACCGACACCGATTCATAGTTCTCCGGGTCACCGAGGAAGTCCGCGTGGGGTGTCAAGAACTGCGGGTCGTTCAGCGGAATGCCATCGCGGGTAAAGCCCAACTGATCTTGCGAGAACCCGCGAATGTTCAGCGAACCTTCGGTGATGCCGCTGGAATCGCCGCCGCTTGAGTGCACCCCCGGCAGGTACTTCAGTGCGCCCGTGACGGCGCTGTCCAGGCCGACAAATTTCTCCAGTTGGGCCTTGCTCAACGTGGCTCTGGATTCAGGTGCCTTCTCTTTTTTCGCATCGCCGACAAAGGTCTCGGCGGTCTCGCTCTGCCCCTGCACGACAACGGTGTCGAGCACTGAGTCCTGGGTTTGCGCAGTGGCATAACCCGATATCAGCAAAGTGCCGGACACCGAAATGGCCAGGCTTGTGTGTTTGAATCCACTCAGATATTGCATACGTCTAGTTCCACGGTTTGAAAACGATGGGAACCGCGTTGCAAGCGATATGCCATTAAATTAAATGCATAAAAAACAATAAGTTATATGTATTTTTTCGGCGAATGCTGCTGGGCGTTCAGCAGGTGTGCGGGAAGGGTGCTGCTGGCGCAGCAGGCAAAAAAAGGGCCGTCTCCATGCAGAGGACGGCCCGCAAAAACCAGAGGAGTTTTATCGCGCAGTAATCACTGACAGCTTGGTGATGCCGGCGCGTTCGATCGATGCCATCGCCCGCGCCACTTCGCCATAGTTCACCCCGTCATCGGCCTGCAATTGCACCCGCACGTCGGGGTCCTTGGCCTTGGCCGCCTGCAGGTTGAGTTCCAGCAAGTCCGGCTGGATCTCGTCCTTGTTGATGAACAGCTTGCCGGCCGCATCAATGCTCACCACCAACGGGTCCTTTTGCTCGACCGGTGCCACGGCTTCGGTCTTGGGCAGATTGATCGGAATGGCGTTGGTCAGCAGGGGGGCGGTGACAATGAACACCACCAGCAGTACCAGCATCACGTCCACCAGCGGTGTCACGTTGATCTCGCTCAGCACCTCGTCGCTGTCTTGCGTGGAGAAGGCCATCTCAGGAAGCCTCCTGCACTTTGTGCGCGTTGCCCGGGACCGCCACCTTGCGGGTGACCGGATTCACCTGGACACGGAATGCGCTCTTCTGCGCGAGGCTGTAGAAATCATGGGCGAAATCGTCGAGGTCGGCAGCGGTCAGCTTCAGTCGCCGCAGGAAGTAGTTGTAGACCAGCACCGCGGGCACGGCGACTGCAATCCCCACGCCAGTGGCGACCAGGGCGGCCCCGATGGGGCCGGCGACGGTTTCCAGGCTGGCGGAACCGGCCGCGCTGATGCCTTTCAAGGCTTCCATGATGCCCCACACAGTGCCGAACAAACCAATGAACGGCGACGTACTGCCAATACTCGCGACCACCGCCAGCCCGGTTTCCAGCGACCGGCGTTCCCTTACGATCTGTTGGCGCAAGGCGCGTTCGAGGCGGTCCTGATGATTGATCGCCTGACTCAGGTCAGCCGCATGCGGTGTTTCACCGACCTGGATCGCGGCATAACCGGCCTGTGCCACGCGTGCCGCGGCACCGGGTTGGGTGTCGGCCAATGCCGCAGCCGAGCCCAGGCTCGGCGCGGCCCAGAACTGTTTGTGGAACCTGCGATCCTGCGCTTTCAGGCGACCGAATTGCACGCCCTTGAGCAGGGCCAGGCCCCAGGTGGCGACGGAAAATACCACCAGCAGCCAGATGACCGCGCTTTCGATGGATTCAAGTGGAGAGGCCAGTAACGTCATGATGTTTTCCCTCGGCATGGGGCGCGATGAGTACGCCCCTCAGTCATTAATTGATTTTGAAATCGATGGGCACGCTGACCCAGCCGACCTGGGCGACATCGCCCTGTTTGGCCGGTACGAAACTCCAGCGTTTCACGGCATTCAACGCCGCGTCGTCGAGTTGCTGGCGACCACTGCTTTTCTGGATCTGGATCTCACCCGGTTTGCCGCTCGGCAGAACCTGGACCCGTAACAGCACCGTGCCTTCCCAACCGCGACGCTGCGCCAGCGACGGGTACTCCGGCGCCGGGTTCTTCAGGTACGCCGCATTGGCCGAAGCCGGCGTCACCGGAGCGGGTGCCGCAGGGGCGGGCGGTGCTGCGACCGGTGCTGGCAGTTGTGGTGGCGCCGGCGGTTGCTCGACCGCTTTGGGTACAGGCTTGGGCGCCGGCTTGACCACGGGCTTGGGTTTTGGAATCGGCTTGGGCGCTGGTTTCGCGGCCAGTTCGTCGACGATGGGCGGCGGTGGTTCGACCACGGGTGGCGGTGGTGGCGGAGGCGGTGGCGGTTCGACGACGGGTGGTGCCGGTTGCGAGAACTCGATGGTCATCGGCGGAATCTGCGGCGGCACGACAGGCAATACCGTGGTCGGTTGCTGAATGATCCAGAAGATCACCGCGCCGTGTGCCAACAACGCGAGCACCCCGAGCAAGACGCCTTCACGGCGGCTTAACACGTCTTTGGGTGCTCGCTGCAACCGCAGTCGCTCCAACGGCTCTCGAGGTGCCCGGCCGAGGTCGACCAGCGCGCCAACCGGCGCCTGGCTCCATAGCGCCTCCGGCACCGCGGCAGTGGTTTGGACTTTGCCCATTACTGACTCCAGTTATGAAAAAGGCTGTACAGAGCAAAAGAGCAATTACTGTGCCCAACCTTTCCAAACGGGCCTGGTGGCTGTCGGCTTTGGGGGAGGAGGCCTCGGTGGTGTTCATTACTCGATGGGGAGCTGCCATTCACGCAGCAACGTTGCTGTCCGACTGCTGCTGTAGCAGCAAGCAGGCTCAGTGTTTAGCGGCCTCCAGGCTGGCGCTGCGCGGCGATTGAGCGAGTACGCCGATCTTTTCCAGACGGGCGCGCACAATGTTGCGACTGATGCCCAGAACTCTCCCGGTCTGCAATTGATTGCCATGGCAAAACCGATAGGCTTCACGAAACACCGTTTCTTCGATGTGCTCGTAAAGGTTTGGCAGGTTCTGTTCGAACAGTTTTGCCAGTGCTTCTTCCAGGCTCGCAGGCGACTGGGCGGTAGCAACGGCCAATGGCGAACCGTTCGCGCGAGCGCCGTGGTTGCGCATGTCCACAAGGTGCAAGTCTTCCGGTTGCACACGCTTGTTCAGGCACACGAGCAACGCGTGATGAATGGAGTTTTCCAGCTCGCGGATGTTTCCCGGCCAACTGTGCTCGAGCAGCTTGCGTTCGCATTCCGGGCTCAATGTGGCGCGGTTGTAGCCAAGTCGCTGGCAATGTTCTTCAAGGAAAAATTCTGCCAGGGGAAGGATGTCGCCCGGCCGTTCACGCAGTGCCGGCAGGCGAATCGTTGCGACGTGCAGACGGTAGAACAAGTCCTCGCGAAAGTTGCCGGCGACCACAGCATCGGCCAGGTTGACGTTGGTGGCGGACACCAGACGCACATTGATCGGGATCGGCGTGCGCGAGCCCAGGCGCACCACTTCGCGCTCCTGCAGCACTCGCAGGAGCTTGACTTGCATGTTCAGCGGCAAGTCGCCTATTTCATCGAGAAACAGCGTGCCGCCCTTGGCGGCTTCGAACCATCCGGCCTTGCTGGTGGTGGCGCCGGTGAAAGCGCCTTTCTCGTGACCGAACAATTCGCTTTCCACCAGTGTCTCGGCAAACGCTCCGCAGTTGACCGCGACGAAGGGTTCGTTACGACGATGACTGAGATTGTGAATGTGCCGCGCGACCAGTTCTTTGCCGGTGCCGGTTTCGCCCATGATCAGCGCGTTGGCATCGCTGGGCGCCAGGCGCTCAATGCGATTGAGCAGTTCCAGTGAACGAGGGTCCTTGAACACCAGTACGGTGGCCCGGACCGATTTGGTCAGTTCGCGAGCATGGGGATGTGTAATCAGTGCCATGGTGCTATTCCTGTAGCTAAGACCGCCGAAGAATCATGCACGATATTCATTTAGATTAAAAAATTCTTAATTCGAATTTAGTTATTCGTTTAGGGAATATTGATTTGCTGGATTTCGGTGGCTGTAAAACACCGGGATGCAAGGGGCCGTAACGGCTCAAACCCGCCCTTGAAGGCCCGCTGGCAATCACCGCGGGAGCGACGAAACCACGCGCTAATGACAACCTACACGTGCGCAACCTCGACGTGATCGCTGCCGACCAGCTCGGTCAGCAGCTCGTCCTTGAGCTTCTGCAAGCGCGGCGAATGGCGTTCGCGAGGGTGGGGCAGGTTGACGTGGATTTCGTGTTTGATGCGCCCCGGACGAGCGTCCATGACGATCACCCGATCGCCGAGGTACAGCGCTTCTTCGACGTCGTGAGTGACCATGATCATCGTGCTGCGTTGCTGCACCCACAGGCGTTGCAGCTCGCGTTGCAGGTGGACGCGAGTCAGCGCGTCGAGGGCGCCAAACGGTTCGTCGAGCAAGAGGATTTTCGGTTTGTTGATCAACGCGCGGGCAATTGCTGCACGCTGTGCCATGCCACCGGACAACTGATGCGGGTAGGCATTTTCAAACCCTTGCAAATTGACCAGCTGAATGTGTTCAGCCACCAGTCGGGTTTTCTCCTTTTTCGTCAGGGGGTGGTTTTTCAGGGCCACCGCGATGTTTTGCTCGACGGTTTTCCACGGGAACAAGCGGTGGTCCTGGAACACGATGCCGCGTTCCAGGCTGGTGGAGTCGATACGTTTTCCATCGAGCAGGATGTCGCCGCTGTACTGGGCTTCAAGGCCGACAATCAAACGCAGCAAGGAAGATTTTCCGCAGCCGCTGGCACCGACGATGCTGACGAATTCACCGGGTTTGACCGACAGGTTGATGTCCTGGAGCACCGTTAACGGTTTGCCTTCGATGGCGTACTGCTTGCCCAGGCCGCGTATGTCCAGGGAACCCGGCAGGTGGGTGGTCTGATCCAGCCAATGTTGCTTGAGTGATGCGTTCATGATTGATCCAGCCTTTAACGAGTGTCGCGCCAGCGCAGCAGGTGCTGGCTCAAGCGCGTGAACAATTGGTTCATTGCGTAGCCGAGCAGGCCGATGCAGAGCACGCCGATGACCACGACTTCCATGCGTGAGCCCGCCTCGGCATTCATCATCAGGTTGCCCAGCCCCGCGCCAGTCGAGAGAAACAACTCGACACCGACGGAACTCACCCAGGCGAATGCCAGGGCATGCAGCGCACCGTTGGCGATGGAGGGCAGGGCGCTCGGCAGTAGCACTTGGGTCAGTTGCTGAACCGGTCCAAATTCGAAAACCCGGCCGACTTCCCGGTATCGTGGTTCGATATGGCTGAAGCCTTCAAAGGTGTTGAGCGTCATGGGATAGAACGCGGCGAGGCTGACGATCAGTATCTTGGCTCCCTCACCACTGCCGAACCACAGGGCGATCAGCGGGATCAGTCCCAGGATCGGCACTTGTCGCATCATGTGGTAAAGCGGCCCGATGACCCGCTCGACCACGGTCGACATCGCCATGGATGCACCAACGGCAATACCCAGCGTGACCCCCAGCAGCAGCCCGATGCAGGTACGTTGCAGGCTGGCCAGCGTGCTGATCAGCAACGCACCGCTGTCGATCAACTCCACCAGGCCTTGGCCGATCACTTCCAGGGGTACAAACGCATAAGCCTGCGCGCTGCCCTGGCGCGAGGCGATTTCCCACAGGCCGATCAGTACCATCGGCAACAACAAGCCACGACCTCTACGCAGCAGGTGAATCAGTGAATTCATGTGATTCTCCTAACGGGTTTTCCAGCGGAACAGGCGTTTTTCCAGCAGGCGAAAGCCATGGTCGAGGACGAAGCCGATCAGCCCGATCACGACCACGCCGACCATCACGATGTCGATGCGCATCAACTGTCGCGCCATCTCGATCATCTGCCCCAGGCCGCTGTTGGCCGCCAGCAGTTCGGCGGCCACCAGGACCATCCAGGCCCGGCTCAGGCCGATGCGAATTCCCGTGAGAATCGGCGGTGCGGCGGCCGGAAAAGCAATGTCGAAGATCAGATGCCGCAGCGGTAATCGGTAAATTCGCCCGAGCTCAAAGTAGTTGCGCGGGATCGCCTTGATCCCTTCGCTGGTAGCCAGTGCGACCGGGAAAAACACCGCTTTGGTGACGATCAGGATCTTGAACGTCTCTTCCACGCCGAAGGCCAGGATGAACATGGGGATCAAGGCAATAGACGGGATCTGGCGCAGGGTGTGAAACAACGGCGAGCAATACACCTCGACCGTTTTCGACAGGGCCAGGGCGATCCCGAACAGCAATCCGCCGCTGGCGCCGAGTGCGAAACCCAGGCCCAGGCGACTCAGGCTGAAGCGGGTGTGCTCAAGCAGTTCGCCACTGTCCAGCAGGTCCTTGAAGGTGTCCCAG
The DNA here is from genome assembly GCF_900105115.1 of Pseudomonas mohnii. Classification (NCBI taxonomy): domain Bacteria; kingdom Pseudomonadati; phylum Pseudomonadota; class Gammaproteobacteria; order Pseudomonadales; family Pseudomonadaceae; genus Pseudomonas; species Pseudomonas mohnii. Next base: position 487,849 of record NZ_FNRV01000001.1, on the reverse strand, counting down.
ACCACTGCCGGTGGCACCAGCAACTGCTCGGAGTAGCGGCCGGATTGCGCGACCAGCGCCCAGGCCAGCAGCACCAGGAGCGGCGAAACAAACCAGCTGAGCCGATTGGGCCGGAGCCGTCGAATGAACACGCGGGGCTGAGCCGCGACACTGATCAGGCTGCTCATCAGATGGCCAGCCTGGTTTTACCCAGCACCGACTCCAGCGGCCGGGGATCAACCCAATCGCGTACGTTGAAGGCATGGTCGATGAAATGATGCCGATGGAGGAAACGGGTCAGGTCCTGCAGGGCCAGCAGGGACCTTTCCTCGAGGCGGGTGACCAGTCTGCGGTGCGCGTCTTCGCCGTAGGCAGCGGCGACGAAATATTCGCTGGTATTGAGTTCGCGGGCGAGAAAGCGTCGGGTTTCGTCGGCGTGGCTCCAGGCCCACTGTTCGGCCCGTAACACGGTTTCGACGATCAACGCCGCTGCATCGAAATGCTCGTCGAGCATGTGCTGATCCACCGTCAAGGTACGCGGAGTACCGATGTTGCTGCGAATCATCGGGTCCGGGTGCGATCCGGTATCGATCACCACCTGAAGCCCGAACTCTTCAGCCAGTAGTACTCCATGTGCGCCCTTGGCGAAGACCGCATCGATGTCGCCGCGCAACAGGCCGATCAACTCATTGTTGCGCCGTCGATTCTTCAAGGCTATTTGTGCGCCGAACACATGCTGGATCGGTTCGTCGCTGTGAGTACCGCCGTAGGGATAATCCACCAGTTCGACGTCAGCGATACCCAGCCCCTCGAGTTGCAGGGCGTTTTCCAGGGAGCGCAGTGCCTGGGCGCGACCAAAATCAATCTGCACGTTGGCCCATTTGGGGATGCCGAAACGCCGGTTGCGCAGATCACGGGTGGTTTTGATCCCGCTTTCCGGGGTGGTCAGGATCAACTGGACTTCGTCGCTCCAGGACAGACCCAGCACGCGGGTGCTCTTGCCGCTGGCTTTGGCCCAGATCGCCGGGGTATTTCCTCCATGACGGACCGAGTTGTCCAGGTGGTGGTCGAAATGCGCCTCGCGCACTTCCCGGTCGGAGGATTCGCGCAAGCCTTGAATATTGGTGCCGTAAGGGCGAAATGCTTCGGCAAGACGGCCGGATTCGACAGCGATACCCAGCCCGGTGGGGACCGGGCTATGGGTGTACCAGAGTGTATCGAGAGGTTTTGTCATGCAGGCAATCCAGACAGGTCATGGCGCTGAAAATCGGAACGGGCAGGGGCCACAGCCGGCTGCCCGAGGCAATGTGTCAACCGGTGCGGGTAGCCACCAGACTGCGCAGCGTTTCCTGAGGACGCGGGTCGATCCAGTCGGCGACGGAGAACGACGCCGGGATGAAGTTCCAGCGATGCAGGAAATCGGTGAAGTCCTGCACGCCGTTGATCGAGCGCTCATCGAGGTTGGTCCGCAGTCGCTGGTGCGCGTCTGTGCCATACGCCGCAGTTACCCAGAACTCGCTGCTGTTGGTTTCGTGGGCCAGGAAGCGCCGGGTGTCCTGTGGGTGCGTCCAGGCCCACTCTTCGGCGCGCACCACCGACGACAGAATCGCCACGGCCGTGTCGAAGTGCTGATCCAGCAAATGGCTGTCGACGCTGAGCGTGCGTGGGGTGCCGTTGTTCGAGCGGATCAACGGGTCCGGGTGCGAGCCTGTGTCGATCACGGTGTGCAGGCCAAACTGGTGGGCCAGTTGGGCGGCGTGTGCGCCCTTGAGGAAAATGGCATCGACTTCGCCGCGCAGCAGGCCCACCAGCTCGGCGTTCTGGCCACCATTGCGACGCCCGCCGAAGTTGGCCACGCCGTTGACGACCTGGGTGGCCTCATCGCTGAACGTGCCGCCGTGGATGTAATCCACCAGCTCGACATCCTTGACCTCGAGACCTTCGAGTTTGAGCGCGTTTTCCAGGCCGCGCAGCGCTTGTGCGCGGGTGAAGTCGATTTGCGCATTGACCCAGTGCGGCAGGCCGAACTTGCGTCCCTTGAGGTCCTTGACGGTTTTGATGTCGCTGCCGGGCAGGGTCAGGATCAGCTGGATTTCATCGGCCCATGACAAGCCGATGACCCGTGTGTCGCGACCGCTGGACTTGGCCCAAATGGCGGGGATGTTGCCGCCGTGGCGAACCGAGTTCTGCAGGGTGTGATCAAAGTGGGATTCGCGCACGGCTTGTTCGCTGGACTCACGCAACGACTGGATGCGCGTGCCTTGCTGTTCAAGGGCTTCTTCCAGCCAACCCTTTTGAACGGCGATGCCGAGGCCGGTCGGCACTGGGCAGCGGGTGTACCAGAGTGTTTCGAGGGGATGGGACATTGTGCTTACTCCATAGGTTACGGCAGGTCTTCACGGATGCGGTTGATCACCGATTGCAAAGGGCAATTGCAACGGGCATGCCACGCCGTGACTCGATGGCAAAGCCCCGTGCTTAAGGGGCTTTGCCGGGATGGTTGCGAGTGCTGTCAGGATCCGTTGCTGCTGCAGCAGCAATGGATCAGCAAGGTCGTTGGATGATCAGCAACCCAAAGCGGCATCAGGCGCTCGCAGGCTGTGGCGTGGCGGGCGTGTGTTCGTTGTGTTCGTAGGTGCGATACAACGCGGCGTAGGCCCCGCCCTGATGGAGCAGCGCGGCATGGTTGCCCAACTCGATCAGTTGGCCGTTGCGCACGACGCCAATCCGGTCGGCGTCGCGAATGGTCGCGAGTCGATGGGCAATGATGATGGCCGTGCGTCCTTCACACAGGCGCCGCAAGGCTTTCTGGATGCGTCGTTCGGTATGGATGTCGACAGCCGAGGTGGCCTCGTCGAGGACCAGTACGGCCGGGTCGGCGAGGAACGCACGGGTCAGGCACACCAATTGTCGTTGTCCATGGCTGAGGTGGGCACCCAGTGCACCGACTTCGGTGTGCCAGGCCAGCGGCAGTCGCTCCAGCACTTCGTCGGCGCCCAGTGCCTGTGCCGCCGCGATCAGTTGTTCATCGCTGGCGTCCGGGCGGACCAGTCGCAGGTTGTCGAGGATCGTGCCGCTGAACAGCACATTGTCCTGGAGCACGACGCCTACGTTGCGGCGCAGTTGCTTTTGCGTCAGCTGCCTGATGTCGATGCCATCGAGTGTCACCGCACCGTGCTGCACTTCATAAAATCGCGTGAGCAGTTGCACCAGGGTGCTCTTGCCATGTCCGGAAGGGCCGACAAGCGCCAGCACTTCACCAGCGGGGATACGCAGGACAAAATCCTCGATCACGGCTTTTGCGCCCGGCTGATAAGCAAACGTCACGTGCTCGAAGTTAACCGCGCCGCGGGCTTTTTCGAGGGGGACCGGGGTGTCGCTGTCGAGGATTTCCGGTTGGGTATCGAGCAGCAGGAAAATCCGCTGGGCCGATGCCGAGCCAGTGGCATAGCGCTCGAGCAGATCGGACAGTTCCTGCAAGGGGCCGAGGAACAGCATCACGTAGAACAGGCTTTCGGCGACTTGCCCGACTGTCAGTTGATGTTGAGCCAGGCCATACGCTCCCAGCATCAGCAACATTGCCATGCCAACCGCCGCGAGCAGCCCGGTAAAGGGCGCGAACCAACCGGAGCGCAGGTTGCCGCCAATCAAGGCTTCGTTGAAGTCTTCCAGCAAACGTCGATATCGCAAGCGGTTCGTGTCCTGCTGTACGCATTGCTGAATCATGCGTGCTCCGGCCACGGTTTCCACCAGGTGCGCGGTGAAGCGGCTGCGGTTTTCCGCAACCCTGGCCCATGTGCGTTGCGAGATCCTCTTGAAGCTCCAGGTCGCCACGCACAACAACGGCACGATGCCCGCCAGACCGAGGAAAAACACCGGTGAGATCAGCCACAACATGATCGACGCGACGCTGCAACGCAGCAAAGCGCCGAGCAGTTCCGGCGGGCCCTGGATCAGCAGCGCTTCGAGACTGTCGACGTCACGGTCCGCGCGGGAAATGATCCGGCCGGCCTTGGTCCGGTCGAAGTAACCGATGCTCAGCGCCTGTACGTGGCTGAACACTCGCACCCGCAGGTCGTTGAGCACGCGAATGGCCGCGCCGCCGGCAATGTATTGCGAGAGGCCGGCCAGCAGGAAACGTGCACCCCAGGTGGCAGCGAGCCCCACGCCCAGCAGGCTGACCAGCGTCAAATCGAGCAGCCATGCATCGCCTTGGCGGACCAGACCGCGGTCGAGCAATTCGCGGACAAACCAGGGACGCAGGAACACGGCGACCACCAGCAGCAACTCAAGCCCGATCACTGCCAGAATGCGTGAGCGCACTGGGCCGAGCAGCGGCAACAGTCGACTGAACATGCTGCGATCCAGCCCCTTTTTGGCCAGTGCCTCCTCAATCTCGATATCGCTGAGTGCTTTACCGGGCAATGGATTAGTCATGTTCGACCCCCAATAGGTCACGGTAGAAAGCGTTGCGTTGGACCAGCTCGGCGTGTGTGCCGCTGTCGGCAATGTGCCCGTCTGCCAGTACCAGCACCCGATCGGCGAGCTGGATGGTTGACAGCTTGCTGGAGACAATCAGCAACGTAGTGGTGTGCCCATCGTGTTGCAGCAGGCCTCGAATGTTGTGGATCACCCGGCGTTCGGTGAGTGAGTCCAGCGCACTCGTGGCGTCGTCGAGGCACAGGATGTCGGGGCGTGCCAGCAGCGCGCGCGCGAGATTGATGCGTTGGCGTTGGCCGCCGGACAGCGTGACGCCGCGGTCGCCCAGTGAGGTGTCCAACCCGTGGGGAAGGCGTTCCAGCACCTCCTCGGCAGCGGCCAGGCTCAAGCCCCGGCGCAGGCTTTCATCACTCGCCCCGGGGGCGGCCAGGCGCAGGTTGGCGGCGAGGGTATCGGAAAACAGAAAGCTTTCCTGGGGCACGACGTGCACGCGCTTGCGCAACTCCTCCAGCTTGAGTGTGCGCACGTCCTGCCAGCCATCACGGCTGGAACCGAGCGACACCGTACCCTCTTGAGGGTCAGTCAGGCGCGGCAACAGGCTTGCCAGCAGACTCTTTCCGGCGCCTGTGGCCCCCACCAGGGCGACGACCTCGCCGGGCTGCAGCGTGAAGTTACAGTCGCGCAGAATGCTTCGACCGCCACCCGGTGCTTGAACGGTGACATGCTCCAGGCGCAACCCCAGCGGTCGCGTCGACAACGCCTGGGTTCCGCTTTGAATGGTCTGTGGCGCATCGAGCAATTGCCAGATGCGCTCGGCTGACGAGCGTGCATCGGCGAACACCTGCATTACCCTGCCGATGCCTTCGATGCGGAAAACCAGCGTGGTGGCAATCAGTAGGGAAGTGACCCATTCACCGATCCCCAGATGGCCGTCGCGAACCAGCAGGGCGCCATAGACAAAAATCCACACATGGCTGAGCGCAACGATCAGTTGCGGCAGCGGAATCCGTGAGCTGGCAAACGCCAGGGCAAGGCGCGCCTGCTCGGCAAAGAAACCGACTTGCTGGCTGAATCGATCGATACGACCGGCCTCCAGCGCGAACGACTTGATCACCCGGACACCGCCGATGCCTTCGCTGAGGTCCTGATTGACCCGGTCGTAGGCGGCGCCCACTTCACGGTCGAGGATCAACAGGCGTTCAGTCTGGCGCACGAAAATCCACAGGCCCAGACCGGTCAACAGCAACGGCAACAGCCCCAGCCAGGCGTCGTACCAGGCCAGCAGGCCCACCGTGGCCAACAGGATCAACGGTGTTTCCACCAGTTGCCGCCAGAAGCTGATCAGCGCATCGCGCAACTTGTCCGCGTCACGGGTGGTACGGCTGATCATCTCGCCCATACCGTGTTCCCAGTGGTAGCCCAGCGGCAGGGTTTGCACTTGCTGCAGGATACGCTCGCGCAGACGGGTGAGCAGGGCCTGGCTGAGGACCAGCGACAACACGCCACTGGCATACTGTGCAACACCGCGCACCAGCGCCACGGCGAGCAACAGCCCTGTCCAGAACCATGCGCGACTGGCATCCAGGCTGCCGTCATCCAGGCGAATGACGGCCTGGCCGTTATTGACTTCGTTCAAGGCATGCCCGACCAGGCATTGTTGTACCGCCAGCCCGACGCTGACCACGAAGAACAGGAGGGCGGTCAGGGCGAAGCGCCGCGGCATTTCTCGATAGATCAGCAGGCTGCGCAGCAAAGGGTAATGCTCGATCATGGGTTCACTTCTTTCAAAACCGATGTCTGGATTGTGAAAACCCCGCAGACACCGGGGTGTGTGCGGGGCAGGGTGCGGGAGTGACGCTTGTTCGGCTGATTAGCCGGCGATTTTCAAGTTGTTTGGCGCAGGTGCTGCGTCTGCGACGGGCCGTTGATGCACCAGTGGCAGCACTTCCTGGCCAATGCGCAGGGCTTCTTCGAGGTGTGGGTTGCCGGCCAGAATGAAGGTCGAGAAACCGGCGTCGCGGTATTCGGCCAGGCGTTCGGCGACGTTCTCGTGGCTGCCGACCAGGCCAATCGTCGGCCCAGGTTTGGCTTTACCGAAGCCGGCCCACAGATTGGGGCCGATGATCAGGTCTTCGAAGCGTTCGGAGTTCTGGTGATAAGCCGTCTGCCGGGCCGCACCGACGGAGTCCGAACCGCTGGCGAAGCTCTTGATGAACTCGCTGGTCCTGGCGTCGATGCGATCGTACTGGCGGCGCAGTTCCGACCATGCCGCTTCTTCGGTCTCACGGGCGAACAGGTCAATACGAATGCCGAAGCGCACTTCCCGACCTTGCTTGTCGGCCAGCTCACGCACACGTTCAATGTGCGGCTTGAGTTTGTCGACCGGCTCTGCCCAGTTCAGGTAGACATCGGCGTGACGGGCTGCAACGTCAAGCGCCGGGTCGGAGAACCCGGAGAAATACACGCTCGGCTTGCGCTCCTGGGTCAGGCCGCGTGGCAGTGAACCATTTTCCAGTTGATAGACATCGCCATGGTAGGAGAACGATTCGTTCTCCCACAGGCCCTTGATGATGTCGAGGAATTCGCCGGTACGCTTGTAGCGCAGGTCATGGCTGAGGAAGTCGCCGTTGGCGCGCTGGGCCGCCGGGTTGCCGCCGGTGATGATGTTCCAGTCGAGACGCCCACGGCTGAGGTTCTGCAAGATGGCCGCTTGCTGGGCCGCGTATGCCGGCAAGGTCCAGGTGGCCTGAAACGCGATCAGGAACTTGATCCGGCGGGTTTCCCGCGCCAGCGCCGCTGCGGCGATCCATGGCTCCGGGCCGGTCGGCAGCAGCGCCCCTTCGAAGCCTGCGAGCTCGGCGGCCTTGGCCACTTGCGCGATGTAGTCGATGTAGGTGAAACCATCCGGCTCACCGTTTGGCAACCGGCCTGGCGCAATGTTGCCCGGACGATGAATCGCGGCGCCACGGGTGTTTTTGTCAGTTGCCAGATAATGCCCGTCACTGCCCAGGGGCAGGCGCCAGAAAAATTCGGTACTCATAAAAAACTCCAGAATCATAAACTCGGGCCGGTCGGTACGAGAGCCGCGGTGTTGCGGTAATTGCAACGGCTGTGCCAAGCCCTCGGAGGCCCGTGGGGCGGGGCTTCTGGCGCTGTTGGTGGGCACAATGGCTGGCGGCTGCTGGCGCAGCAGCAGTTGATCAGCAGGTCGTGCTGGTGATGCAGCAAGAGGGCGGCGGCGTCTGGCCCACATCCTTTTGTGCCGAATAAAAAGCTTTGCAAACAGTGGGTTAGCGATCTGTCGCAAGCTGGCACAGGAAGTGCTCTGCAGGTTGACATGCCTGGACAGCGGTCCGGCATTCTCAATCGATTAGTTGGAGTGTTTTGCCATGACTCACGTGTTGACTGCCGAACAACTGACTTACCTGGATCAGGCCAAGCGCGATTTTGCCAAGGCCTATCGCGTGCTGAAAAATACCCGCACCCTGACTGCCACCAACACCTTTCAGGCTTATCTGCGTGTGCCTGAGAGCCGTCTGGTGATCGCCCTGCACGCACCTGGCCCTTGGGCGGATGACGAAGAAATCCGTGCCGTGGTAGCTGACTATGACGGCGTGTTGTACCTGGACGAATCCACAGCCGGCAGTTCGCCGTTGAGCGGCAGCAAGGCCGGTGGCAACGGCAGGCGTTACGCAAAGGTTTTCGCCGAGCGTGCGGAAATCAATCTGGTGATTCACGTTCACACCCCTTGGTTGGGCGGTTGGGCCAGCGCGCATCGGGTATTGCCGATCCGCTACGCGGCTTCGCAACGTGTGACCCTGTCCCGCGAATTGCCGATCTACGTGGACCGTCGTCAACCGGAGCCGGACTTCATCATCGAGAACCTTGAGCGCAATCCACACCTGCAAGCGATCCTCGAGGCCAATGGCGGCGCGACCTTCTGGGGTGCCGGCATTATCTCGGTGTCCAAGCTGATCCTGCTGATCGAAGAGGGCGCCTGGTTCCAGGGCCTGGCCGAAGGACTGGGCGGCTCGAAGGAGTTCGGTCCGGGGGTGTTGGAGCAGCAATGGAACATGACCGGTCTGTGGGAGCAGGGCAAAAAACTCCTGGAAACCGCGGCCTGATGCAGGAATGAGCCTGCTTGCGATAGTCGTCAACGATAACGCGGGCTGTCTGGATGCCCGTGTTGTCCAGACGGTTTTCGCGAGCAGGCTCGCTTCTGCACAAGAATCGCCCCGCCGATGGTCACTTCCACTCTGACGTCAGGTTCAGGTTTTTCAGGCCCTGTTCAACGAAACGGTTGTCAAGAAGGTCATCTACCTTGACGTCCTTGCGTATCAGCCTGGCCTGGAGGCTATAGGCGATACCGTCCTGATAATGCTGGCGCAGGGTTGCGTTGATCAGCGGGCTGAAGTGATCCTTCCAGGACTCGCCTTCCACTTCGCGCAGCAACACGCTCTGCGGCTGGCCCGACTGCGACAACAGCTCGATGTATTGCGCCTTGTGCTGTTGCTGCGAGGCCCATTGCAGCGCCTTCAGATAGGCATCCACCACCAATTGCGTGACTTCCGGCTGCTGCGCGATGAACTCGCTGGCACCGAACAGCTCCGCGCGCATTTTCCAGTCTGCCGGTGCCTCTTTGCTTGACCAGATGATCTTGCCGACCTTTTTATCCTCAAGCAGGTACGCATCGCTCAAGGTAAAAAAACCGTCGATGCGCCCGGCACTCAGTGCGGCGCCGCCCGCCTGGGGGTTGAGATTGAACATACGGAAATCATCGAACCTGAGGTGCCGGGATTCCAGCAGCTTGGCGAACGACAGTTCCCATGGCCGCCCCCGGTGCAAGGCCACGCGCTTGCCTTTGAGGTCATCGATTGACTGTGCAGTGGAGTCGGGCGGCACCACCAGGTACACATTGTTACCGGTGCCGCCGGCCGCGAGCAGCCTGGTCGAGACGCCGGAGGAATTGAGGATGATGCTCGGCAGGTCGCCGTAGAACGCGAAGTCGATGCGCTTGTTGGCGAATTCTTCATTGACGAAGGTGCCCACCGATGCAGTGGCGGCCGGCACCCATTGCAGCTCGACACCGCGTTTGGCCAATTGCTCCTTTAGCCACGGATCCTTGTCCATCAGATAGGTCGGGCCGTTGAAGGTGATCTTGCCGGCATTCGAATACGCGACGGTGGCGATGCGCACGGTTTTCAGCGGTTCGGCCGCGAGGCTCAATTGACTGGCGAACAGCCCTAGCGCCAACGAAGCGGGCACTAGCAGGCGGGAAGGAAACAAGCGCGAAAGTTTCATAAGGATCTGCCTTGTGTGGCGGTGACCGGCAGACACCGGCCACCGGGATTGATTAGAAGCGGCTGGTCAGCGAAACGCCAAACGTGCGTGGGTCGCCAAACATCACGCCGGCGCTCTGGAAGCCGCCGGGCAGGGTATGGCTGCGATATTCCTTGTCAGTGAGGTTGTGCACGTAGCCGGTGACCTCGGTTTTACCGCCCGGCAGTTCATAGGTGAGCCGGGCATTGCCGAGGGTGTAGCCGCCGCTGCGCATGTTCTGGCTTTGATCGTTGGTGAAGTAGTACTGGCGGCTGCGAGTGTCCCAATCGGTGCCGACGACGATGGCGCCACCGACATTCAATGGAATCCGGTAGTCGGCGCCGATGACCGCAGAGACGTTCGGCGCGCGCACGAATTTGTTGCCCGAGTAATCGTTGGGGCCCGAGGTGTAGTCGGTGAATTCAGTGTGCAGCAGGCCGAGACCGAAGTTGACATGCAGGTTGTCTAGCGGTATCGCTTCCAGTTCGAACTCGGCGCCGTAGGCCTCGCCCTGTGCGCCGTTGGCCAGGCGCGACACGGTCTGGTTGTTGACGGCGGACACGATGTTTAACTGGATGTCTTTGTAGTCGTAGTAGAACAGGTTGGCGTTGGCGTTCAGGCGGCCATCGAACCACTCGGACTTGAGCCCCAGTTCGTAAGCGGTGAGGTATTCCGGATCCACGGTGGCCACTGTCGATTGCGTGGTAACGCCGGCGTTGTAGCCGCCGGAGCGGAAACCCTTGGAGTAGCGGAAGTACACCCGGGCGTTTTCCGACAGTTTGTATTGCGGGGTGAGGTCGTAGGTCCAGTCGCTCCAGGTGTTGCTTTCATCTTGCAGCGCGGTGACGCCCAGGGCCGAGGTGACATTCTCGGGTTTCCACCAGTCGCCACCACCGAAGCTTGCCTGGCCCACGTTGGCCACTCGGTTCAAGTCAATCGACTTGCGCTCGCGGGTCCAGCGCAAGCCACCGGTCAGGCTGAAGTCGTCGGTGAAGTTGTAGGTCACGCTGCCGAACATCGCGTAGCTTTCGGTCTGCTGGTCGTACGCGACTCGGTTGTAGCTGCGGTTGATGTAGGTGTTGTCCAGCGTGCCGTTGGCGCCTTTGGAGTCGAGGTCTTCGTTGAAGTAATGCAGGCCTGCCACCCAGTTCAGCCGATCGGTGCTGGGCGAGGCCAGGCGCAGCTCCTGGGAAAACTGTCGGCTGTTGGCGTAGGCGTAGCTGCGTTGTAATTCCAGCGGCGTGTTGTCGCTGTCGCTCAGCGCATCGCGCTTGAACGATTCGAGCGCGGTGATCGATGTCAGTTGCAGGTCGCCCAACTGCCAGATCAGATTGAGGTTGCCGCCATCCTGTTCGATGCTCGCGCTGTTTTTGGCGTTGTAATACACATCGCCTTGCTTGGGGTCCACGTGATAGCCGAACTGGTTGTTGCCGTTTCGTCCGGTGCCATAGTTGACGCTGCTGGAGCTGCCGGTGTCGTGGTAACGGCGGCTGTGGAAGTTGATGTTGGCTTCCAGGTCATCCGACAGTACGGCGAGGAACTGCAGCCGAATCGCGTCATCCTCAAGGGCGCCACGGTCGTTGTCATTGGCTTTGTTTTCGCTGTAGCCGTCATTGGCCTGATGACGGATCGCAACGCGGGCGGCGAGTTTGTCGTCGACCAACGCGCCGCCAACGGCGCCTTCAACGGCACGATTGGCGTAGGTGCCCGCGTCCAGCTTGTAATAGCCGTCCTCCTTGAAGGACGGTTTTTTCGAGATGAAGTTGATGGCGCCGCCTGTGGTGTTCTTGCCCCACAAGGTCCCTTGGGGGCCTCGTAGCACTTCGACACGGTCCAGGTCGAACAACGGAAAGCCGGTGGCGCTGATGTTGGAGATGTAAACGTCGTCCATGTAGATGCCGACCGGGCTCACGGTGTTGGCCCCCTGGTCGCCGGTACCCAGGCCGCGAATCCACCAGCGCGGGCGGCCGTGACCGTCGGTGGTGCCCGCCGAGGTGTTGGGAATGAAGCGGGTGATTTCGTTGGCGGAGTTCAACGACGCCTCGCGGATTTTGTCGCCGCTGAGGACCGAGATCGGTGCGGGTACTTCCTGTACGGTTTCTTCGCGCTTCTGGGCGGTGACCGTGACTTTTTCCAGGGTCGATCCGTTGGAGCCCGACGCTTGTGAATCGAGATTTTCGTCGGCGTAGCTGCTGTTGATGCAGAGACTTCCCAGGCTGACAGCAACCGCGATGGATAAACGTGTGCGTTTGAACATAGTGCTCCCCATTACTGCTTCGAATGAGAGGTTGAATACTCTCGCAAGGCTAATGTCGGGTCTGTGTGTCAGCCCGTTTACAGGGGATATCGCAACAACCGTACCGAAAATGAAAAAGACCGAAATAAAATATAACCACTTGAAAATAAAGGAAAAAAATTATTGAAGGGTGATGGCTTGGTTCATTTTCAGCAAACGGACTGCTGGTCTGGACGCACCTGCTGGGAGGGTGCTGCTGTAGCAGCACCCGGGCTCGAAGGGGGAGGGATGTATCAACCGGTATAGGCGTTGGACCGCTCGAGTAAACCGGTACGTTTCCATTGCAATTGGAGTGCGCCGGGGGTGTACACCTGTGCACCACCCAACTGTTCGGCAATCGCCTGGTAACGCGCGGCCTCTTCGACAAAGAGGATGAGCTCCGAGGTCTTCAGAATCCCTTGGCCCCAGAAGTTGGCGCCACCGTTGGATTCCAGTAATGCCGGAGGCGGCGCCAGTTCAGGGTGCTTGTCCAGACGTTCGCGAATCACCTCCAGGGCGCTGCGCGTGCGCTCCAGATGGTTGGGGATTTCCCGCGCGAGCAGGTGGCGGGCCGCTGCCACATAGAGGATCGGAAACGGCTTGTGCGCCAATGACCAGGCCGGCAACCAGGCGGTGTGCGCATGGATCACGGTGTCGGCTTGCAAGCGTGTTTCATTGATCAGTGAGTCAGGGTGATCCGCGAACGCCGACAGGCTGATCTTCGGCGTCTGGTCGCGTGCCAGGCCTCCGGGGAAACGAATCCCCAGCAACTGGTCCGTTCCGGGGATTCGATGGGAAATGTGGAACGTCAGGCTCGCCGATAGCGTGCCGTTCGCCCGCAGCGTTTCAAAGGCGTGGAGGGCATCGACCCGGGCCTGATCGACATAGGCGAGCAAGTCGATATCAGTGGTGCGTTCAATAGCGGACATACTGGGTTCTCCTGAAGGGACTGTCGGTGCGATTGCAATCGCACGTCACCCGGGAGAGCACAGCCCGTGCCATCACGTTGTTTTCAGAGATTATGCTGCTGCGATCAAGGACAGGGCGGCCCGATACCTGCCGTGACAGGCGGAATATGCTTCAGATGTGCTGGATATGCAGCAGCGGATAAGCAGTCTGGCATGTTGCTGGAGAGTGCAGACGGTGAAGTCTGCGGCCGCAAGTTCGCTTTTCAGATGGGCGTGGGCAAACGCCGAGTTGGGGGCTGCCAGGGATGCCAGCAGCACAAGTGAAGTCGGTACTATTTCGAACTGTGGACAGTCATCCGTATGACCTCGAACGCAGAGAGGTCGTAGCGCCCGCCGTGAGTGTCAGTCGGTACGCGATCGCTGGCCGACCGCGTACCGAATGAATCAGAAGTCCAAAGTCACCCCGGTATACAGCGCTCGCCCGTCACCCGGCGAGTGCAGCGAGGCCTTGGCGCCGTCGGGGTCATACCAGACGTATTCATAGTAGCGGTTGGTCAGGTTTTTCAATTGCAGGTCGACACTGACGGACTCGGTCACCTGGTAGGTGGCGCCGAGGTTCATCAAGACATAGCCGCCGTAGGTCCCCTTGGTGTTCTCGCGCTCCAGGTAGTAGTTGGTCTGGCCATTCATCCAGGCCGTCAATTGCAGGGCAGGCGTGGCCTGGTAGCTGACACCGGCGTTGTACAGGTGATGAGGAATGTGGTCGATTTCCTGGCCTTTGCTGTTGGGCAAGGTCGAGCTTGGCTGGAGGATTTTCGAATACTGCCAGGAGTAGGCCATCCAGAGGTCGGTGCGCTCGTTCGGGTGCAGGTTCATCTGTGCGTCATAGCCCCAGCGCCGGGTTTCGCCTACGTTATCCGACTCGCCACTTGGGTCGTTGAGTCGACGACTGACTTCGCCACTGGCCTCCTGTTGCCAATAGGCCACGCGGCCGTCGATCCAGTCCGCCGGGGTGAACTTGATGCCGGTTTCCCAGCCATCGTTGATGGACGGGGCCAGGTCGGTATTGCGCGGTGGAGTCTTGTAGGCCGCCGCGCCTGTGCCCACCTGGAAGGTGCGCCCCCAGTTGGCATAGAGGCTGGCCACGTCCCACGGTGAATACACCACGCTGAGCTTGGGTTGTTTGATCAGCCCGTAGTCATTGATGTCGTAGTCCATGCCGGTCATTTCGTTGGAGAAATCACCCTGGATCTTGTCGACGCGATACGCCGGGACGATCTTGAGCGACTCGAACGGCTTGATCTCGGCCTGCACGTAGGCGCCGTAGGTGTCGAAGTCGAATTGCTGATCACGGGTTTGTGCCAGGCGCGCACGCTCCCTGGTGCGGTAGCGCTCGCTCTTGTTCTGTTGCTGCTGCATGTCCGCGCCGCCCTCCAGGGCGAAGTCATGCAACCAGCTGACCTCAGGGCGCCAGGTCAGGGAGGTGAGGGCGCCGTATTGGGTTTCGTAGGTGTCGCGCTCTTGCTGGGCACTGGTGCTCCAGTATTGTGTCCAGCGCCGGTCGTCGAAGGTGTTGATATAGGTTTTTGCCGACCAGGCCAGCGTATCGGCCAGCTCGGTATCGAAGTGCACGCTGACCTGGTTCATCCGCCGCGTGCCTTTGTCGGTGGCGTTGTAACTGTTGGTCATGGTCGGGTGTTGGTGAGCATCCTCTTCACTCAAGTAACCGGGTTCCTGCGCCTCGGTTTCGTAGTGACGGGCGATCAGGCCGATGCGGTAACTATTGTCGTCCGGGGTGTAGAACCATTTGCCGGACATCGAATACCTGTCCGCCTCGGCGTGATCGCGATAACCGTCGGACTTCTGGTAGGCGAAGAAGTAGTTCTGCGTCCAGTTGCTGCCTTCGATGCCCTTGGCCAGTTGAGTTTCCTGGGTGTTGTAACTGCCGTAGCGAATTCGTGCCTTGGTGTAGTCACCGCCAGTGCGGGTCAGCATATTGACGTTGCCGGCGATGTTATTCAGCCCATAGCGCGCATCGCTGGTGCCGCGTACCACCTCGATGCTGTCCAGTTCCATGGGGAAAATCATGTCCATGTACGGCATGTTGCCGTCGTTACTGTTGCTCGGGATGCCATCGATCAGCAGCTTTACCGCGTTGACCTCGCCTTCACCGTTGAACCCGCGAAAGGAGATCTTGCCGGAAGTGGTGCCCTGGTTGAATTCGGTGAGCATCACTCCGGGGGCGCGACTGAACAGTTCCCAGCTGTAGTTGACCGGCATTTTTTCCAGAATGTCGGCGCCAAGGATATCCACTGAGCTGAGCACGCTGCTGGTGCTCAGAGGTCCACTGCTGCCGGTGGCACCCTGGACCGTCACCGTGCCCAGGGTCAGGGTCGAGTCTTCGACCTTGGGGGTTTCCGCGAGGGCGCAAGGCAAAGGTGCCAAGGCGAACAGACCGCACGTCAGCAGCGAGCATTTGAAAGGAGACACGGGCGCAGCCTTTGCGCGAAGCAAAGTCGTAAAAGCAGGCATAACTCAGATTTCCTGATGACCAAGAGCTTTCCCGGGGAGCACGTTGGTGTGCACAACGCCCAGGCAATAGAAACCACGCCGAACAGGTGACGGCGGGCAAAGGGTTGGTAATCAGGCGGTGGGGGAGGCGCGAGGTGTCAGGCTTGGCCAGCGTACCCGGGGATGCAGGGTGGGCAGGGGCGGGTTATCGAAGGCGATATCGGCGCTGTAGCGCGGTAAATAATGACGATAGTAGTTGCCTGGCACAGCCGCGAGGCCTGTATGCCCACAGCAACAATCGCCATGTTGCATGACGCTTTTGTTCGGGGGCGTCGGCAGCGGGACCAGTCGTTTATCGAATGAAGCCGGCAGCGCCTGGGAGCTGCCGCCCGAGCAAAAACCTCCCCAGAGCATCAACTGCAGATCTGGCGTTTGCATCGCGCGGCTCATGGGCATGGCCAGCATGTTCAGGAGCAGAGCCAGGCAGGCGATCCAGGGGCTTATGCGCTTGAGTGAGAACATCGACGAGTCCAGCGGCGGGGCGGTATTCGATTGCAACGCGCAACGTTCAATGGGGCGCTATCTTGCCTGATTTTTTCGCGCTCCGTGACCGGAAGTTGCGGTCATCCACAAGGCAGGCATGGGACACGTTGACGCAGTTTGACGCGGCGTGGGGGCAATCTCCAGGTACTGGCTCGGAGGGTGAGGGCATCCATCTGGACGAGAGTATTGGGTGTGCAAACTGTCGCAGTTTCGCCAGTGGAACTCGGAGGGATGCCGCCAGGGACAGTCGCTGGTTTCGCCGCGCGTCAGTTCCTCGATCTTCCGAGCTGGCGACGCTTTTGTTTTTCCAGGAAAAACATCACCTCAAGCTTCAGGCCATCGGGGTCGAGGAAATAGACCGCATAGTAGCCCTCGCCATAATCCGGATAATCCGTGGGTGCGTCGACAATCGAAACCCGCTGATCCAGCAGGAACGCGTAGAGCGCATCGACGTCCTCACGCGCGCCCAGTTCGAACGCATAGTGGTGATAGCCGACATCGCCAGTCCGGTGCTTATGTTTGCGACCCTGGGCATCGGCTTCGGCGATCCAGAACAGGGTTTCGCCGTTGGTCCAGCCAATAACCCGGTCGAACTCCCATTCGAGGGTGAATCCCAGGAAACCGAGTACCTGATCGTAGAACGCCCTTGAGTGTTCCAGATCACTGACACGAATGGCCAAGTGATCGATCCCGATGACGTTCACCATGTCAGGTCTCCTCGATTTCGATTTCCAGGGACAAAGGGCTGCGTCGGCACTCAGAACGGTGCGTCGAGATCGACCACGACAATCCCAGAACCGTTTCGATTGATGGACCAAACCGTCGCTGAGTGCATGCGCCGGGGTTGACGATGCTCTGCCGAGCAGCCTCGCCAGTTGATCTTTGTCATAGAAAGGCGAAGAAGAGGCGTCCTTGCGCGGATTACCTGACTAATAGGCATCCCCCTTTGCTGCGACTTGTGCCATAAGATCGGGAGCATCGGCGACCCGACGGCGGGCATTGCGCCAGACTTCGGAACGCTTGAAGAGTTGTGCTGTACGGCTCTGGCACTTGTTGGACCTGCTGTAACGCAAGCTCACTCACGGATACAAGGAGATAAGCATGAAAGCTGCAGTTGTTGCCCCAGGGCAGCGCGTGAACGTGACTGAAAAAACCTTACGGCCTCTGAAGCATGGTGAGGCGCGCCTCAAAATGCAGTGTTGCGGCGTCTGCCACACTGACCTGCATGTCAAGAACGGCGATTTCGGTGATAAAACCGGGGTGATCCTGGGGCATGAAGGCATCGGTATCGTGCAAGAGGTCGGGCCGGGCGTCACCTCGCTGAAACCCGGTGATCGGGCCAGCGTCGCGTGGTTCTTCCAAGGGTGCGGGCATTGTGAGTACTGCAACAGCGGAAACGAGACACTGTGCCGCGAGGTAAAAAACTCCGGTTACACGGTGGATGGCGCCATGGCCGAAGAGTGCATTGTCGTCGCCGATTACTCCGTGAAAGTGCCTGATGGGCTTGATTCTGCTGCAGCGAGCAGCGTGACCTGTGCCGGAGTGACGACTTACAAAGCCGTGAAGGTTTCCAACATTCGCCCTGGGCAATGGATCGCGATCTACGGGCTGGGCGGCTTGGGGAATCTGGCGTTGCAGTATGCAAAAAATGTGTTCAACGCCAGAGTTATTGCCGTGGACATCAACGACGATCAACTGCAATTCGCCAGGGAAATGGGCGCCGATCTGGTCATCAACTCACGCAACGAGGATGCCGCAAAAGTTATTCAGGAGAAGGTCGGCGGCGCTCACGCCGCTGTCGTGACGGCCGTCGCCAAGGTCGCGTTCAACTCTGCGGTCGATGCCCTGCGTGCCGGTGGACGCCTGGTCGCAGTCGGGCTTCCGCCTGAAGCCATGAGCCTCGATATTCCGCGGTTGGTGCTTGACGGCATTGAGGTGGTTGGCTCACTGGTCGGCACTCGACAAGACCTCGCCGAAGCCTTCGAGTTTGCCGCGCAAGGCAAGGTGGTGCCGAAGGTAACGTTGCGTCCGATCGAAGATATCAATGAGATTTTCGACGAAATGCAGCAGGGCAAAATCAAAGGCCGCATGGTCATTGATTTGAGTCATTAACAGGCCATTGGCAGTCGCTCGGGCGGCTGCCAATGCCGTTGGCGCTTCACACAATCCCGCCCGTTGGCTGCGTTCGGTGGCCTGTTCCACTACCGAACGAATATTGCGCCTCTTCGAGCAGCAACTCGCCTGCGGGGGGCAACTCCATCCCGCGAGGTGTGCGGTTGAACAGTTGCACGCCCAGGTCTTCTTCCCGTTGCTGAATCTGGCGGGTCAGCGGGGGCCGTGAAATATGCAGGCGAATGGCCGCGCGGCTGATAGTTTTTGCCTCGGCAACGACGACGAAATAGCGAAGATGACGAAGGTCCATCAGGCAGGCCTTTTATGGGGGAATCGGGAGCGCAGTGTCCAACGCTGTTGGGCGACGGGATCTGGTGCCGCTCACTTGCCGGCTCGCGCCATGTTCCACTCGCGTGATCGAAATAAGCGATCCCGCTGACCTTATCTGAAAGCTGTCATTTTCCGGCCTTGTCTTGATCCATCGGAGGCGAGCGCACCGTGGCGAAAGGGCCCTGACCTCAATGAGTAATGAAACCAGGCCCCAGAATTTTTTTTGAAATCAAGGGGTTGCAAGCCTCGAGAAATGAGTACATAATTCACGCCATCGAAAGCACTGACCGCTGAAAAAGCTCAATGTTTTCAATGAGATAGCGCAAGTTTGAATCTGTCATATCTCATCAAGGTTGTACGCGTTTGTTGTTGTGCTACTCACAACAAATGTTTTGAGGCCGAGTAGCAAAATGGTTATGCAGCGGATTGCAAATCCGCCTACGCCGGTTCGATTCCGACCTCGGCCTCCACTATTAGAAACCCCGTAGATCAGTGATCTACGGGGTTTTTTATTGCCTTCAAAAAAGTGAAGTGTTCCGCAATTTTTTACAAGTGTTCCGCAACTGGCCGATTTCTGCATGTCGTGAAGGGTTGCAGTCGACCCATAGCAGTCTTTCGCGTCGGGCGGTAGTCGGCCAAAAGCACTCATTCGAAATCGGATTTGTTTTGCCGAACCTATTGGGAGCGGCTCAGGTTGGCATGACATTGCGACGCCAGAAAACCCTCCAGCGAAAAACAGAGTCGTGTCCCTCGCCCCTCAACCCTAATGATAGAATCTTGTTTTGAAAAAGGAGTTTCATTTGTGGAGGCTGGAAAAAAGAGTTGTCCCTATTGCGCGGAAGTCATCATGACTGAAGCCATTTTATGCAAACACTGCCAATCTGACCTCAGGCAAAAAATACGAATCTCACCTGGGTGGCCACGACCATCAGAAAGAAGATCTGATCTGGGCAGCAAGATCGTCGCAGGTATCTTTATCGCGATCACCTTGTACGTGGTGTTCGATTTTTATGTCAGCAACACATCGGAAAACAAGGAAAGAACGCAAGCCCGAGAAGCCGCCGAACGATGCCGCGAGGAAGTCGATAGCTACTCAGGTCCGGAAGTCGGGAAAAACATCGTCGCAGACGTGTGTCGAAAGCTCGAGGACGAATTGCGCAAGAGTTTGAGCCACTCGCCATAAGACAAACCGCTCATCATGCCCGCGATTGAGCGGGCTTTTTTGCCTATGGCATCAGGCAGCAGTCGACCCATAGCGGACTATCAGAGATGTCCCGAAGTTAGGGGAAATTCGTCGTGTCAGGAGGTAGTGCCTCGGGGGGCTTCGGACATCAAGAATTTGAATCGGTCAAAGGTGTTCATCCGCCGAACTGACACTGATTTTAGCTTCTTGGGCGAAGCGAAACAGACCTACACCTAGGAAGAATGTGGCGACTATAAAAAGAAGGCCGGCACCATAGGCGTACTTGAAGCCCATGAACTCAGTTAAAAAGATGATAGCGAGCAGCAGGGTGGCGCAAAGTCCGCCGCGCAGAGAAGACAGGATTCCAGCGTTCAATAAGTTAGCCCGCCGCCTCAATCTCTCCAGATCAGCCCTGAGATGCGCACGCCTCGGGTCGTCTTCGGGGATCGCATTGAGTACTCGTGTACGGTCGATGACAGCTGATAATCTCGAAGTCATTAACGAAACGAACGCAGCTATTGCACCGAGGAAAAACGTCGGGGCTGTTGCTTGTGAAAAGATCTGCGACAACCGCACAGCGTCAGGAATGAATTCGTTCAATTTAGGGATCACCCAATAGTAATAGTTTGAGTATTTGCAATTCTCCATTTGACATATTCGCGGTCAAAAGGTGGGGTGCACCCTGTTATCAGCTAGGGGACTCAGCAACGTCAGGCTAGGCCTGCACGTTGGTCGGAGCGCCCTGTCGTACAGCGTAGAGCAGCTCAGGAGACTTTCCACAGCGAGTATGCGGACAGTCTGGAAGAACCGACTTTTTCAACACAATCGGCCGTTTTCTGCCTGTCGTGATCGGCTCAAAACGACCCAAAACTGACGGTCGGCTTGGCTCAGATTCAGATTCACATTGAGCAAGCCGGTCGCTCACCCAACCTCTCTACCAACCTTACGAGATAACCGTCGGGATCCTGGACGATGAATTCGCGCTGGCCTACTTCTACCTTGTCAGCCCGATACCAGGTGTCTTTGCATTCTCGATAGAGTGGACATCCAGCCTGATCAAGTTTTTGGATGATGGGTGCGACAGCCTCAACATCAATCTGTAGGTTGATGCCTCTTCCAAACGGCTTGGTCAACGGCGCAGTCAGCCATTGACCCGCGTCCGAATTAACCTGCTCAAGCATTACTTGAGCACCATTCAAATCAAGGTATGCAAATCCATCTTCCGGGCGTTGATAAGCTACTTTGAACCCCAGACGAGAAACCCAAAAAGCCAGGCTGCTATCCAGGTTGGTGACCATTAACTCCGGAACCAGTTTGTTACGTTCGAACATGAGATGACTTCCATTTCAAAAAGGCTCGTTTTTGCGGACGGGCAGGTTCTGCACTGATGGCTTCGATGCCACGACGGTATCGTGGCGAGCGCGATGATGCACGCTCGGGTGGGAATTATCGAGTCGCGTTGAGTGGCAGCTTCTGGCCGATTGTTGCCTGTCAGCGGAGTTTAGCTAGCCCATAGTTAGGATTCCCGGTTATCAGCGTAACCTCCCGATTCATAGGGCTAGCTCTGCCAGAGGTGGGAAGGATTTAGGGCAAACTCAGGGCCACTGCTGGCCGCAGTACGCCTCTGGCGAAGTACGAAACCGCCGTTTTTAATGGTCTGGAGCGGCCCTCAGAGACGCGCGAAGGGGTTCGAATCCCTATCCATGCCGTCGCCTATTACCAAAAATGCCCATCGAGCGCATCCGTCCCAGGCTGTGTGAAAACGTTTATGAGCAAGTTTGACATTCGGAGTCGGAACGAAAATCACGTTCCTACATAAAGTTTACGTTGCCTGACTAACCAATCGCCGACAGATTTTACGTAGTAACGCTGAACTCAAAACAGCGCATGCGTTTTCACGTAGCCTGGTCCCATTTCGGACACTTTAAGCAGGGCTTTTGAGATTCCCTACGCCAAAGGTTGCACTTAGCATGAACTGAACTAACGTAACTCCGTAGTGCTAGCAACATGCCGCTTACTTCGGAGGGGTTATGTATATGGGCTCGCGCGTTTCGTTGGGATTGAAAGGATGCGCAGTTGGGGTAAGCCTCCTTCTCGCCTCTCGCGGCGCCATCGCTCAGCAAGTACTCAACCTTGGGCCATTGCCCGGTGTGGGGCAAGTTACCGAAATCTTAGAGCCAGGTACCGGACAAGGCTTTTCAGGGTTGGCCACAATCTATATGGGGCAGCCGGTCATCTTTTACGACAACGTCTGGGTACAGTACTTCGGAGGTCTCGGATCACCCGGTTTCCGGTTCATCCGTGCGCATGAGTATGCACACCACTTTCGTGGACATGTCCTTGCTCAGTTGAGTTCACCTCCCCAAATGTTACCAACCCTTGGCTATAACGCTGAACTTGACGCAGATTGCGCCGCTGTCCGATACCTGCGCCGTGCAGGGGACCCAGTTGCTATCCAGGCGGGATATCAGATCTATCAGACCATCGTCCCCCCGCAGGACATGAATGGTCGACCTGGGTCCATTGTACGCATCAACAATATGAAAGGTTGCTAACATGGCCAGACTATTAAGCAGGCTCAACTACGAAAAGGTTGCCGTCTTCGTCTTCGGCGTAGTTTTCCTGACCGCGATCCTGACGCTGGTGGTGAAAAATCCGTACCCTACACCGGCACAGTTCTTTGTTTTTCGTCTTACGTTGGCACTTTCAGCTGCTGGAGTCGGTGCTTTGCTACCTGGCTTTATCAAGGTTGATGTACCACTTCCTCTTAAAGGTGGGCTGAGGGCCGGCGGTGCTTTGGCACTTTTCGCATCGGTCTGGTTCTTCGATCCTGCACATCTGGGGGTCATAGTCAAACCCCCAGAGGAAGACGCAAGCTTACTGATGGACCAGTTTCTGAATCTCACAGATGCTCAAAATCATAGCGACGCCTATGCTCTTTTTGCTTTGCGAGACCGGGAGCGTGTCCGCGAATCTGATTACATTTCAATGGGGGAGCAAGTCAGAGATCCTCTCGGTAAGATCGAAAAACGCATCCTAATAGGAGCCGATACCCCAAATGAGATAATGGGAATTCCAGGTCCATTTGTAAGGCACCTCTATCAAGGGAAATTCAGCGGAACCAAGGACATCTGGGCTGAAGCTGTGACGGCTATTGCTGAGAACGGTGTATGGCGAATAGGCGGCTACAACCTCGCACCGTGCATGGTCCCGACGTGCGCGCCAAGCCAGGCTCTCATGAGCAAATAAGTAGGTTCGAGGCTCTGATGTCTAGGTTAGTACCCGTAGCAGGCTTGTGTGACAGCTTGCTAAAAAAGCTACATCGGGAAGAAATAAAGCAGATTGGGCCAGGCAGGCCGGGGCTTTGGTGGATGGCTACATCCAATCCATCATCGGTATAAATTTGAGGTGCTAGTGACTGCTTTTAGGTGACAGGTGTGTTCCTTGCAGGAGAAAAACAGTTCCGCAACTAAAATATGGGCCTTTGAAAACAGGGGGCTGTAGGATATTCGGTTTCAGCAGCTCTCAAGTGATTGAATTTTAACGACATTCCTGCGGATTGCAAATCCGCCTACGCCGGTTCGATTCCGACCTCGGCCTCCACTATTAGAAACCCCGTAGATTAACGTCTACGGGGTTTTTTATTGGGCTCAGGAAAGTGCAGGAGTTCCGAAATTATTTCATTTTGCCGGCTGGAGGCCGGGCGCCAGGTCGTACTGGTGACCCGCAAACAGGTAGCCATGACGGCGGCAGAGAAGGCGGCGAGGGATGTGTTGATTGCCGCAGAGTGGGTTGGTCGCATTGCTGATCGCCGATACGCCGCAGAAACCTCGGGCACAGTTGTCTCAGGGCATGCCGATCGCCACCGACGACCGCAGCAAGACACTCATCAATGTTGCTGCGCTCTGGGCGTACCGAAAAACGACTACGTGCTTCGCTGGAAAAACTCTGAAGGCTTCGTCGATCTGCCAGCCGTTCAGGTGCTGGCGATTGCCGACGCGGTGAGCGAACACGTTCAGCTGTGCTTTGATCGTGAGGATGCATTGCTGGTGGCGGTGGCCGACGGCTCGATCACCGCTGAGATGGTGGAAGAGGGTGGCCTTATTAAAAAGTTATGATCCTTGTTGTAAGCAAAAATCTAGTAAGGACTGGGTATTGGCTAGTCTTCTGGATCGCTGCGTCAAGGCTCTCCCGCAGGTTCGGTAGCGGGCTAATTTTTATGAGTTCCATTGCTTCGGGTGACTTTACAAAGCCAGTAATTTCTATCGGATTAATCGTGCCTATGTCTGGAAAGAGCTCGTAAGCGTATGCAGCAATTTCCACGCTATCAGGGCTCCACATCCTATTAGTTTTGTAGCGACTAATAGCCCTGTAAAGACAGCCGAGTAGAGCCGCCTGATTGTGACTTAGATATTCGTCGTTGCTTTCCTTGCTCATATATCCCCCTTAAGTTCGGCCGCACTTTACACGCATTACAATTGCACGGGCAAACAAGCATCTACACGCTCAGGTAGGCCTTGACTGCCAATTGGCCATTTTTGTTAATGGGGAAAATGTATGAGCCGCTTCGTCACCACGCTGAAAACCGACTGCATATCCTCCCGAACGCCGGCGCCAAACGAGTGGCCGCATTCATTGCCCAGATCGGACATGAGAGAAGAACGCTTGCTTGTCGGCGGCATGGTTCTGGGCAAGCAATGGGCTCAACACCCTGGCTGATGCTGGTGATAACCAGAACATCGGCAGTGTGATCAATACCGGCAGAATAGGGCGGGTCGCGAATAGTGAGGCCGAGCGCCAAGCCTTTCACTATCAGCAATGCGGCTGCTGATCAGGTGCGCACTGCACTGGCGAAGCAGCAAGTCGCCGAAAAGCCCCGGGACGATATCGACACCAAAGCCACCAAGGGGAAAATGCATGACCTCGCTGAGAATGAAACTCTGCGCCGCGCTGTTGCCGATGGCGCTCGTCGGCTGCGCATCGCGGGAAGTTGTAGTGCCAATAGCGGTAACGTGTCCAGCACCGCCAGCCCGGGTAATGGCGGAGCCATCGAGCTCGCTCCAGCTGCTGGACAACGCTGTATTGCCAGTAGCGTGTATCCGTCCGGCCAAGTCATCTACCCAGCCCCGCAAAGCCAAGACATGGTGTGCACTTAAATTTAAGTGGGCACCAGTTCTAGCCTTTTAAGCGGGTATTTCATGCAGCCACAACGCCGTTCCTACTCCAAGTCCTTCAAGGCCCAAGTCATTCAGGAGTGTGCCCAGCCCGGCGCTTCGATTGCCAGCATCGCACTCAGCCATAGCCTCAACGCTAACCTCGTCCACAAATGGATTCGGGTGCAAGCGCAGAAAAAAACAGCGCTGCAACCTGCATTTATCCCGTTACCCATGCAGCTGGCCGGAGCTAATTCGCACGCAGCATCATCGAATATCTGCGTTGAGATCCAGCACCCACGCGGCACCGTCAAAGTGAACTGGCCAACCGAAAGTGCTGCTGCCTGCGCGACCTTTCTTCGAGATCTGTTGCGATGATTCGCATCGACTCCATCTGGCTCGCCACTGAGCCTATGGACATGCGTGCCGGTACCGAGACGGCGTTGGCCAGAGTGATCGCGGTGTTTGGTGCGGCGAAGCCGCACTGTGCTTATCTGTTCGCAAACCGCCGCGCCACTCGAATGAAAGTTCTGGTGCATGACGGCTTCGGGATCTGGCTGGCTGCTCGCCGGTTGAATCAAGGCAAGCTCCACTGGCCAGGCATTCACCATGGCTCTGAAATGCAGTTAGATACCGAACAACTTCAAGCCCTGGTATTGGGCCTGCCATGGCAACGCGCGGGCTCCAGAGGCGCGATCACACTGCTTTAACGGCTGCCATTAGCCTATCGATCCATCGCCGCGAACTGCCTGGTCTGGCAAAATCGGCACCATGACTCTCCCTAATCTCGACCACCTGAATCCTGAACAACTGCGCGCGCTGGCGGCGCAGTTGATACAGCGTGTCGAGACGCTCGACCAGCAAGTCGAGACGATGTGCAAGACGGTCGAGACCATGGGCCAGAAGATCAACCGCGACCAAACGGTTATCGAGAAGCTGACCCACGAGATCGCACAACTCAAGCGCTTGAAGTTTGCCAAGAGCAGCGAGCAGTTGAATCCGCAGCAGGCCAGCTTACTCGATGACTTGATCGATACCGATATCGCGGCGATTGAAGCAGAGCTTCAAGCCCTGCAAACAGCTAGAAAAAGTAAAAGCCCAAGCGCACTGCGTTGCCGGCAGAGTTTCCACGCACGCTGATCCATCACGAACCGGACAACACCCACTGCCCATGTGGCTGCGCACTAAAACGTATCGGTGAAGACGTCAGCGAGAAGCTGGACTACACGCCCGGCGTGTTTACCGTTGAACGCCATGTCCGTGGCAAGTGGGTATGCGATGACTGCGAAACGCTGATCCAGGCACCCGTTCCGGCGCAGGTCATCGACAAGGGCATCCCGACCGCAGGGTTGCTAGCCCACGTCATGATCGCGAAGTTTGCTGACCATCTGCCTCTTTACCGTCAGGAATCGGTTTTCGGTCGAGCTGGCTTGGCGATTCCACGTTCAACTTTGGCTCAATGGGTTGGCGTGACTGGCGTGTAGTTACAGCCTCTGGTCGATGCGCTGCGGGACGTAGTGCTCGGGCAGCAGGTTATCCATGCCGATGAAACACCCGTGCAGATGCTCGTTCCAGGCTCAAAGAAAACCCACCGTTCCTATGTTTGGGCCTACGCCACCAGCCAATTCTCGAACTTGGCAGCGGTGGTTTACGACTTCAGCCCCAGCCGCGCCGGAGAACATGCACGTAACTTCCTGCAAGACTGGAAGGGCAAGCTGGTGTGCGACGATTTTGGCGGCTACAAAGCCAGTTTTGAACTCGGCGTCACCGAGATCGGTTGCATGGCCCATGCGCGGCGCAAGTTTTTTGAGCTGCACGCCACCAACAAGAGCCAGCTCGCCGAACAGGCCCTGCGTTATATCCAGTTGCTTTACGAAATCGAACGTGAAGTCCACGACCTAGAGCCGGATTTACGGCGCCGAAAACGGCAAGAAAAAGCGGTACCGGTGATGCATATGCTGCATGCCTGGATGATTGCCCAGCGTGATCTCGTGCCTGAAGGCTCAGCCATCAGCAGAGCATTGGATTACAGCCTGAAACGCTGGGCAGCGCTGTCGCGCTACCTTGATGACGGGGCCGTACCCATTGACAATAATTGGGCAGAGAACCAGATCCGGCCGTGGGCTCTTGGACGCAAGAACTGGCTCTTCGCAGGGTCGCTACGTAGCGGACAACGGGCGGCGGCGATCATGAGCCTGATCCAATCGGCGCGGCTCAACGGGCATGAACCGTATGCTTATTTGAAGGACGTCCTTACGCGCCTGCCGACGCAGCGAGCGAGTGAGATTACGCAACTGCTGCCGCATAGCTGGACTCCCGCCTAATAACGTAAGCTGGGATGTACGGATGCTCACGTTGAAACTCCACATGGAAGACTTGGAATGACTCGAATTATTGAAATCCTGATGTACACCTTAAAGCCAGGATCGGGATTGGACTTTCATCAAATAATGCAGAATGTAAGTGTTCCGCTTCACCTAGAAGCTGGCATAGATGTCGTTTCTTATGGCAGCTCATTACATGATTGTGACAGTTATCACCTGATTCGTTCCTATGAAAGCGAGAGCCATCGCCAAGTATCTCAAGATGCTTTTTACGCAAGCGATGCCTGGAAACAGGGCCCGAGAGAAGACATTATCAGTCGGATTGAAATCAGTACAACGACAGTTATGGCGCTCGCTCAAGACGTAATTGATGCCATCAGAGCTTCTGTAGATCTATCTATAGCCGAAGCTCGATCCGCGTAGCTGACATCGACAAAGGCAGACCCCGTAGCCTTAAACACGGGGATCAGGAAGATGTGTTGGCTGGACGGTTACAGTAGCGTTGCCTATGGCAAGGCAAGAACTGCAAAAAAAAACGCCCTCCAGTTCAGAGGGCGTTTTTTCAGTGATCGCTAAGTTCTCGATCAATCAACAACGTGTAGTACAGAGGTGGCGTCTACCGTCTGGCCTGGCAGCCACACACCCACCTGCTTGATGGCGGCGGTGTTGTCGGCATCCCAGAGAATGAGCGTGCCTGCGGTCTCGCCCGGCGAGGCAGCCGAAACGACAGTGCCGTGAAGGGTCACATTATTGAGCACTGCGAAGTGCCCATTCATCACGGCGTTGGTTTCGCCCTGAACCAGCGACAACGTATCCTGCCCCGTCAGCCCGTAAGCATTCAGGTCGATTTTGTCGGTGGCAGCGTTGAAATGGGTAAAGGTGTCCGGCGTGCCGGTAAAGGTGTAGCCGTTGGTAGCGAACGTAAAGGTTGAGGCATCGCTCAGTCCATTGAAGGCCAAAACGATCGAATGGGTACTGATGTCGCCGTCCAGCGCATCAACGCCGGAACTTGTGATCGCGGTAAGGCTGGACGCGTCTTTTGAGAAGTTGGATTGGTAGCTTTTGGCATTGGCGAGGATATTCTCGGTGCTATCCTTGATGCTGTAGGCCCAATAGTCGTCGTCGGTCAGGGTGCCGAGCTCAAGACGCTCACTGAGGTTCAGTACGCCGGCGTCGTCGCCCGTTACTAGGACGGAGGAAGCCTTCTTCAGAAGCGTGACATCGATTTGATTAATCGCCAGCAGGTTGGTCGCGGTGTCTTCGACTTCATAATCGGAAACATTGACGGTGACATATCCAGCAGATATGGCAGCTTGCATGCCCGCAACCGTGTCATGAACGATGGTCTGTTGAGCGCTAGAAATGAACGACGCGTCCGATCCTTGTGGGCTTGAGATATGAGCCCATGTATCGAGCACGATGTAACCACCGGTTGCGTCAATCGCAGTTCCGCCTGCAACACTCTCCAGGTTCACCAAGGTGTCAGCCACCACAACTTGGCTGGCTTTGGACAGAGCATCCATGCCGACCGAGCTGTTGATTTTGGTGGCCGTGTCACGGATATCATGAGTCCAGGTATTGGTACCGGTTAGGGTCACCAAGGAGTTGTACCAATCTACCGACAAGGTGCCGGCGGCGTTGTTCAACACGCTGATCTTTTGAACATCTTTTAAATAGTTGTCAGCCCAGGTGAGGATTGTCCATGCCTTGTCGACGACCTCGAGCGAATCCACGCCAATGTACGTGGGGTTTTTAGCCACAATTTCTTTCACAGTACCCACGGCGGTGACTTTGCCATTAGCGTAAGTGCTGGCATTCACACCAAGGAACGGCCCAGTTCCAGTCACGGTGACAGCTTCGGCACCAATGGTCACTTTCTGAGTATGCACATCGACTAAGACGTCCGAAGTTCCTGTACCGCTCAGCTTCAGGACGCCGTCGACTATGGTTGCCGTCAGTGCTGGTGGTTCTGGTGTTGTAGGCGGGGTGCCGCCACCGGTGTTTGGCGTGGTGGCTGCCACGTCGGAAGTGGCGAGGTCAGCTGGATTGTCCAGCGCGGTCGGATCGGTCAGGGCGGCAGCTGTTACATTACCAACCTTGGTCAGCAGGGCACCGAGGTCTGTAGTGCCGCCGGCGCTGGCGCTGACTGTCGAAAGGTAAGTCGCCAGGTCGTGCAGCTCGGATGGCGCGCCGGTGATCAACGCGGCAACCTTGCCCAGCGTGTCAGACACGCGGGACAACAGGTCTGTGGTTTGCAAGGAAGAATTAGCCGGTACCAGCTTGATCAGCGATAACGTGATGCTCAGCGAGTCGGCATTGGCGGTAACGGTGGTCAGCACCTTGGCGGCCAGGGACGTGTCGTTCAGACCCTTGTCGGCGAATGCCAGGCCAACGTCGGCCTTGTTGGTCAGAAGTTGTGCGTCCAGTAAGCCCTGGGCGGAAGTGTTAGCGTGCGCGCCGCTAATGACGGCAGCCAGGAACACATCACGGCTGATGGCGCCCGAGTCTAGTTGGCCCTGCCAATATTGCAAGCCTGCATCGTCGGCAGTGCGGTTCAGGACGTTGGTGTAGATGGCTTTGATGAAGTCGTTCGACGACAGACCATCCGGGTACTTGGTCTGACCTTCCGGCTGTTGATCCACCCAGTTCTTGGCAATGGCTTCCAGTGTAATCGTGCCGGCATCCAGCTTTGCTACCCAGTAGGCAAGGCCAGCGGCGTCAGGGGCACGATTGAAGAACGCAGTATAAAGCTGTGCGAGGTCCGTTTGATGACTCATGTAATGCTCCTGGTTCAAGTCGATTAGTGCGGCTTTTTTGTTATTCATTAAATGAGCGAGCGCAAGCTGTGGAAATTAAATCTTCCACCCTTGGTTAGCGTGATAGCGATTTAGCATGTCATTGGGTCCCGAAGATTTCTATAAGGTGAGAGCTTGATTGTGAAATATATTTCACAATGTACCGTTCGTCGCCTTTTAGAGGGTGTAAGTGAGTTCGTAAGTACTAGCACGTCAAAGAATATTTAACGATTGGCGTCAATAAACTAACGAAAAGGTATGCCAAGGGTGGTCGCGAAGGTTGCCGACAAGGACGCTGGGGCAGTCATTAGCGACTTGATCGAAAATGCTGGCCCCTAATCCAGGAACGCTACAAATCTCTAATTTTGGATCGTGGTAAAGAGATGGCTGACCATTAGCGCAATAGGGTGGTTACCGGCATAAAGGTTTATTTCTGCGTTCCTAATCGTCCATGGCAACGGGGAGCGCACGAGATCGCCAACGGATTGTTAAGGCATTATTTCCCGAAAGGTTCTAACCGGGAAGTTCGCTTGAACGCCTTACTTAATGAAGTGGCTAGGCAGCAAAATAGCCGCCGTAGGAAAGCAACTAACTACGAAGTGGCCGCTGATCGATTTAGCAATCTATTGTTTCGACTGGTTGAATCTACAGCGGATTGCCGTCATTCCGGTCGATGGCTTCCAGGGCTCCGCGAACATTGTCGGCGACGGCGATCAAGGACTGATCGCGCTAGCGGCGTGCCAAGCCTATGTCAGGGATGTTTCTCGCTGAAGTTGAAGGGCTGCAATCGACCCTTGGCTCCCTTTCGCGGAAGTTAACCAACGGCAAAAAGCGCTCACTGCATCGTCAAATCGGAGCTCTGAACCTTCTGGGAAAAACACAGATTTCGATCTCAGACGCGTACTTTTCTGCCGTGGAAACCGCAGCCGACTTTTTCAACAGAATCGGCCAGAAGTGGCCTGTCGATAACGCTTGATCAGAACGCCGTCTTCACAACCCTTTGCTTCTAGACGGCGAGCACGTGTACTGCCTTCAGTTTGTCATTGATACTGCGTTTCACGTACAAACTCGATCAGCGCTTGTAGCGCTGGAGGTACGTGACGACGGCTGGAGTAATAGATGAAAAACCTGCTTGGCAGGGCTTTCCAGTCTTCGAGAACTTCCTCCAGTTGCCCCCGAGCTATGTATTCCCTCGCCATCTCTTCATACACGTACGCGATCCCGGCACCGTCCTTGGCGGCCTGGATCATCATGGTGTCATCTTCCAGTATCAACGGGCCCGTCACGGCCAGGCGCATGGGCTGCCCCTCAGCAAGATATTCCCATTTGTACAGTTTGCCGCTGGGAAAGCGTCTGCCAATGCAGGCGTGCTCAAGCAGCCTTTGTGGTGTTTCCGGTGTCCCGTGCCCCATGAGATAGCCGGGGGCAGCAACGGTGACAAATCCTTGGGGTGGGCCCACCGGCACTGCGATCATGTCACCCGCGAGGCTCTCGCCGAAGCGCACGCCTGCATCGAACCCTTTGTCGATGATGTCGCTCAACCCATCGTCAGCCACCAGCTCCACGTTGATGCGTGGGTAGGCTGCTGTGAATGGCGCCAGCAGTGGCGCAATTACGAGACGGCCAGCGGGCCGCGATACGTTCAATCGCAGCGTACCGGTGGGAATTTCCTGTTTGAAGGTCAGTTCATGCAACGCTTTGGTGACCTCCGCCAAAGCCGGAACCAATGTGGCGAGCAGTTGATTGCCTGATTCAGTAGGCGTCACGCTGCGAGTGGTGCGGTTGAGGAGCCTGACCCCCAGCTTGCCCTCCAAGGCACGCATGGCGTGGCTCAGGGCCGACGCGGATACCCCTCGCTCGTCGGCTGCTTTACGAAAGCTGTGATGGCGAGCCACTGCGGCGAAGGCGTCGAGTTCGGAGAGGTCGCAAGAGGATTTCATGAATGTAGCTCAGCAGTTCAAACACGATTAGCTATCTTATCGTCGGTAACCTCTCGATGGATACTCTACGCATCAATCGACGTGAGGTTCGCATGCAAAAGAATCGACTAGGTACATCCGAGTTGTTGATTTCACCCATTGGAATGGGCACCTGGGCCATTGCCGGGCAAGGGTGGGAGTTCAGTTGGGGGGCGCAAGATGATGGCGATAGCCTGGCGGCATTGGAGTGCGCGGTAGAGCGCGGCGTGAACTGGATCGACACAGCAGCGGTATATGGACTCGGCCATGCCGAGCTGTTGACTGGACAATTGCTGCGTCAGGTGCCGGCTTCGCGTCGCCCGCTGGTATTCACCAAAGGTAGCCTGGTGTGGGATCCCGAGACTCGTGAGATCTCTCATTCGCTCGCCCCCCAGTCATTGATGAAAGAAATCGAGGATAGCCTGCGTCGCTTACAGGTCGATGTCATCGACCTCTATCAGATTCACTGGCCAGCTTTCCCGGCAAATGCGAACAGCGAAGGTATCGAGGATGCTTTGGCGACGTTGGCCCAAGCCAAGGCGCAGGGCAAGATAAGGGCAATTGGCGTGTCAAACTTCGATGTTTCCCAACTTGAGCGAGCCCGGTCGGTAACCGATATCGCCTCCCTTCAACCGCCGTATTCAGCGTTGATGCGCGATATCGAGAATCAAATCCTGCCTTATTGTGCAACAGCGCAGGTTGGAGTGATTGCATACTCGACTTTACAATCTGGCCTACTGACGGGAAGCATGACCCGCGGGCGGATTGCACAGCTGCCCGACGACGACTGGCGAAAATCGCGTAGCGCCGACTTCCAGGAACCTCGCCTCAGCAAGAACCTCGCTTTGGTAGAAATCATGGCAAATATCGGTGCCAGGCATGGGGTTAGTGCGGCAGCCGTAGCCATCGCTTGGGTACTACGTGATCCGGCGGTCACCGGCGCTATCGTAGGCGCACGCCGGCCCGACCAAGTGAACGGATTGATCGATGCCACCAGAATTCGTCTTAGCCACGCTGAAATAGAAGAAATAAGCCCCTATTTACCTGAAGGTATGGGTACAAATGTACCCAGCAGTGTGGCCTGAGCAGCCGATGTCTATCAGTTGAGACGTTGATGACATAGCTTCTATTCCGGGACGCACGGGATGACGGTGAGCAGTAGGGATCGCGGCCGAGTCGCCTTCTCGTCGAACTATGCCCTGTATGGCGACGTGAGCGAGCGGGTGATGACGCTGATCGAATCGCTGGTGCCGGCGGTCGAGGTGTACAGCATCGATGAGGCATTCGCCGACCTGACCGGGATTGAAGACCTGGACGCTCTCGGTCGGCAAATTCGCAGCCAGGTGTTGCGCTGCACCGGCATCCCGGTGGGCTTCGGGATCGCTCCGACCAAGACCCTGGCCAATGACTGCTCAGTTGGGTGAAGTATCATCTGCTCGGCACGCTCCTTCGGCATGACAGCGTCAAGCCATTCCAGTGTTCCGAGGTTGTTGGCTACATGTGGCCATAATGCTCATGGTCTAACGCCCACTTTGATTGAGAGCTCGGTGGGTCAGTGCGAGGCGGGGCTTGCGCTGGTTCTGCGCTTTTATTGCCCGATTCATTGCCCGATAGGCTGATTGTACCGACCCTGGATGCGCTCCAGTTCGCCCGAGCGACGTAGCTGATCCAGAGCATTGGCCCAGGCGCCGACCAGTTCGTCGTCACAGTCGCGACTGAAGGCGATGTACAGCGATGAGCGATAAATCTCGATAGGAATCCGTCGCAGCGTGCCGGGGGCGATCTCTAACTGCCGGCTGTAGTAAGCCACTCCTGCAGAGGTGTCGCCTATGATGATGTCGGTGCGCCCTGCCAGCAGCATGCGATAGAGCTGCAAACTCTCGGTTGCGCTTTTTTCGAGGTTGTTGAAGCCCCGCGACTGCAGAATGTCGGGTATTAAACCGGCATGCCTCGTTGTGATCCGTGGGGCGTGCAGTAACTGCTCTAAGGAATTCACCGGCTGCTGCGCATTGGATAACTGATAGGGGTAAATGGACTCTTCAATGATCGGTCCGACCCACTTGTATAACGGTTCGCGCTCCGTGGTGCGGAATAGGGAATACATGATGGTTTTGGGCCGGGTCTTCAATGTGCGGGCGCTTCGCATACTGGGCAGTAGCACCACCTCAAAGTCATCCCCAGTCAGCGTCATTATGCCCCGAACGATCTCAGTGGCCATGCCGGTGAGCTTATTGTTCTCCTGGTAATTGTACGGCGCCCACTCTTCAGTAACGACCTGATACTGCTCGGCCTTGACGGGAGTGCTGAGTAATAGACAGAACAGCGCGGCAGTGAGCGTCGAATGTTTCACGTGTTCTGCCTTGTGGGCTGTGCGGAGATCAAGGTTGGATCTGATTAAAAGGGCGAATTCATTATAAGCCATGACACACGTCAAATGCCTGATGCAGTTTAGTAAACCGTCAACACGGCGATTGCGAGCAGGTTTTCGTTGATCTTGAAGAGCAGGGAACAGAGCAGGTCTGAATGTGACATGGGAATGCCTCCGTGGAGGAGATCAGCTTAGCGGGGGAGTGTGAGGTCGGCAGAACGCCGGAGGTTGGGGGGGGTAAAGTCAGTTCCCAAACTCAAAGGCAAGCCAGCATTCTACGCGGTCTGTAGAGCATCTGTTTCGCCTTGGCTTCGGAACTAAAAAAGGCTATAGGTCGCAGCCTGCATGCGTTTCATTATCGGATTGAAAATCCGCCTACGCCGGTTCGATTCCGACCTCGGCCTCCACTATAGAAAGCCCCGAAGATTAACGTCTGCGGGGTTTTTTATTGGGCTAAAAAAGTGAAGCGTTCGTCTACTTCAAGGATGATAGAAAGCCCAGCCCCGGGCTGGGCTTTCTATCATCCAGATCAGTGAGCGAGCCCGGGTCTCTCTACACAATGCAGGCATACATCATTGCGTACGACTTTTCCGCCGATCTGGTGAAGGACGACAGAGATATCTTCAATCTCAAGATGCGTACCCGGAGTTCCCCGATAGTCATCTGTGTCAAGGTCAAGGTGCACACCAATCTTCAGGTGGGGCAGCGGGCCATCTGACTCGATGCTTGCGACCTGGTGGTCGTCGCCAAGAATAAAAAGGTACGTGTGCTTCATAAGAGTCGCCTTGTCTGTAAGGGGTAGGGCTGCCGAATTGGAGGCGTGTCAGCAACCCATTGATTGATGCGCTTGCGTGACCGCTTGCACCTTAATCGCGATGGTGGCGTGCAGCTCAGATTCAAGTCAGCGGATTGTGCATTGACAGGTCGTTGTTCGAGCACGCCCTCAACAGTGCCGAGGTAGCCCGTAGCCTAATTTCGGATCTGTTCTAAAGGATGCCTGTTGGCTTCGTCAAAGCCCAGCCCTCGCACTGGGCTTTTTGAGTCTGGATGCCTGGTCAGGCACGGGGGGGGCATTCACCACCTTCCCGGGATGGACAGCGATGAAAATTTGTTGGCAAGTCATGGCTGCAATGATGCTTACCGGCTGCGCGGCAGCGGACCGAAAAGGGAAGCCCCGGCGAGCTGTAATCACCAGGGCTTCTATTTTCTCCCCCGTTCCTTAGTACTTGGAGGACGTGGCGCGGATCCTGATCCAGATAAACGGTGACGTTCAAGGGAGGCCTGAGTGATATCATGTTGCTATCTTTTCACTGGGAAGACAGCTACAACTCAAGGAGTGAGGATGTATCGTTTTTTTGTCATCGTGTTTTCTATGCTGCTTT
This sequence comes from Pseudomonas mohnii, assembly GCF_900105115.1. NCBI lineage: Bacteria > Pseudomonadati > Pseudomonadota > Gammaproteobacteria > Pseudomonadales > Pseudomonadaceae > Pseudomonas > Pseudomonas mohnii. The sequence continues at coordinate 452,269 of NZ_FNRV01000001.1, read as the reverse complement.
TGTCTGTATTTTTATTGGCCTCGCACGCTGCACCGCCAGGTTTATTGTTTTTGCCTGGGTGGGCACCCTATCAATAGCCCTTAAGATTTTTTCCTATAGAAACCCGCCCAGTGCGGGCTTTTTTTCGCTTGGAGAAAAGGATGCCGAAAAACCTGCTGCGCCTGTTTAGCGAGCAGAGAGCAACCATTTCCCGTCAACCAATGCAAAAGTGTCTTCTTGATTCATGTTTCCTTGCGGCTTCAGAGTGATGGCCAAGAACATTTCTGACCTTCGAGGCAGCTCTTCGGTCCTTCAGCAAGTCATCGTGATGACTGATCGTTGCGTTGGGGGGCTCACGCACTGCCTTGCCGTAAGTGTCGATAAGGTTGCCAGCCGGTTCGCTGGGTAGACGATGAGGTGCAAATCGCCGTATTGCACAGATACTAAAGTAGGGGCAGGCGTTTACTGCCCCCGTTTTCAGTTACGCTAGCAGCCTACTAGATGAACGACCCGCAACACCTTTGCAAGCAAGGCTGCCGATGTACAAGACGATTGAGAATGAAGTAACGAAACAGGCAACACCCAAAGCCCTCCAATACGAGTTTTATCAATACGACGTCGAGCGTCTACATAACTTCAGTGGGCTGATTTATATCGGAGGTATCGGCATTTGGGTGTTGTTCGACCTGATTATTGGTTTTATAGGCGATCAACGTCATTACGCGCTTTCGCTGCTGCTTGTCGTGCTACTGCTCATCACCGTCGGTGTACAGCGGGTCGCCCGTAAAGCCCGCCACTTCCACCTGCTAAACCTCGTGTATGTGCTCATGATCTGCCTGGGCATCCGCTTGGGTATCGAAGGCTTGCCGGCCCACCTGCACCCGACCTGGCTGATCCTCTCGGCCTCCAGCATTCTCTATAGTGCCTCGGTATTACCCTTGAGCCGAGAAGCATTTTTCGGCGTGCTGGGCATCGCCTGGGTTGTCCTCAACCCCTTTATGATGACCACACTCTCTCTGTTCGACTTCAGCGGTACCATGGTTCTGCTGTCCGCCGTCTTTATTAGCGCGCTGACCATTTACACCTACCTCAAGCTGCGCCGATCCAAGCTGCACAACTACATCATGGCCAAGCTACTGATAGAGCACGCCTACATTGATACCTTGACCGAGATCCCCAATCGCCGCGCGTTCATGACACGGGCCAGCAACCACCTGAGCACCCCACCAGAAAGTGGCGAGTGCTACCTGGCCATGGTCGATGTCGACAACTTCAAAAAAGTCAACGATGTATATGGCCACGACATCGGTGACGAAGTCCTGAAGCGCATCGCCGCCGACATCAAGCACATCATGGCCGATCACGAATATGCCCGCCTTGGGGGAGAAGAGTTTGGGGTCTACCTGTCCGGTGTCACGCAGGCGGATGCCGAGCGCTTGGTCAACACCCTGTGCCAACGGGTGCGCGAAACGTCCACCCACCACCCGGCAACCGTCAGCGTGGGCGTAACCCGGATCGAAACCGACACCTTGCATGCCGCGCTAATAAAAGCAGACCACGCGATGTACGAGTCAAAGCTCAGCGGTAAGGACCGCTACACCTTCTTCCGGCCCGACTAAAGGCACCTGAAGTGAAGTCTTCACCGCCTGGCAGCAGCTTTCGCTTCGGCCGGCAGACATGGCGCCGGGCCCTCATCTGCTGCTGGGCCGCACGGACCGAGAAACGTTGAGCCGGTCGAGGAGCCAGCGCCTTTCTTGGGTCCAAAAAAATGGCCCGCGTGCGGGCGGGCCTAGCTGGGATTCTGCAAAGGAGTACAGGTAATTTGCGCTCCATCCTGTGAGCGTTGCGTGAAAAGGATGTCGCAAAAACAAGAAGTCCGGCCCATCGCAAACCGGAGTTCATGTTTCGAGACCCAGCCGCTACCTGATTCGTACCGTTCGACCTGACGCTGCCCGACAGACTGGCTGTCAGCCAAATGCCGCCAGGCGTCATCCAGTGGTGCCCCGGCTGTGCGGTGGTTGATCCAGATCAAACGCTATGGGGCAATCGGCGCCATGCTTCTGGCAAAACCTGGGCGAGAGATCCGGTCATGACGAACAATAAATTCCTCAGCGGGGTTCTCGCGGTCCGGCACTGGGGCAGGGGCACCGTACTCAGGTTGCTGCGCCGGCCGGGCACGAAGTCCTGGAAGCGCGAGGCCAGCATCCTGATGTCGATCGTGCTGGTACTGACGGTGGGATACCTCACGGCGTTTCGCTACGCCTCCTACACGGTGCAGGATTTAGTGGGTACATGCACCGCGCGTTTCGAGATCGAGCTTGAAGGTGCCGACATCGATCCCCTCGAAGAAGCGGTGCCACGGTCCTTGTGCGAATGCCTGGCACAAACACTCCTCGACAAGAACGGTATCGTTCGCCTGGCAATGGTCAATCGGCACTGGTTTGATCCGCAGTCCCTCGAACCGGTGACGGAAGCGGAAGAGACGTTTTGCATCAATGCCCTGTGGGTGCCCGATTCCGGATTGGCCACGCGCCTGGCCCTCTGAATGAAATTGCCGAATGGAGTCTGGTAGCACACAGGCAGCCCCCCGATCTCGCGCCAATGGATCTTCATTCCTGATGCAAGGCCACCGAAGGGCCGGCTGCCGAAACCGGACTTGAAGAGACACCAGCCCGTGAATGGCAATTGCCGCGTGGCGTGATCGCCCAGGCTCCAGGCTTCAGGAAACCGCGGCGCCAGGTTTGATCGAGGCAGGGTCAGAGACCATCGCGCCCGGTGCTATTCGTCACGTCTCCAAGTGGCGCTCAAGCCATACTCGTTATCGCCATACCGGTAGTCAGAGTCGCCTTTGTACGCGGCTTCCAGCGCATGGCCGATGCGATGGACAAGATGGATGCCGGTGGTGGTGACGATCAGGTCATCCCCTGAGTCAGTCAGGTTGATGATGCGCTCCAGGGCATGCTCGGCTTTTTCCTTTTTCTCGGTGTGTTCGATCAGGTTGACGATTTCAGTGCGATGGTTGAGCAAGAAGCTGCCCGAAAGTTTCAGCGTCCCCGCAGGCATGTTGTCATCGATGCGGCGGCACGCCGGGCACTTCACGGGTTGCGCGTCGTGGATGACCGTGTTTTCAGGGCTTTTCCAGGTCCAGTTGCCGGCTTGGTAAACCGAGTCGCACTGTGGGCAGATGGCCGAACCTTCAAAGCGCTGCGAACGATAGGGGTCGTGGGTGTCTGATTTGAACAGTTGGTTTTTCTGGCTCTGCTGATACTTGTCCATGGTTTTTCTCCGCGCCTGTGAGATTGAAAAAATCCAACCGTTGTGGATTTCACCACTTCATTGGGACGCGATTTCTGGTCGCCCGGATTGATTTTTATCAACTCGGGGGCGAGTGCTGACAGTCGGTCAACGCACTGCTGTGGTGATTCTCCCGAGGTACCCCAAAAGGGGGATTTCCTAAAAGCTGCAGGAAGGCATTTGTTAGCGCTCTGGCAGGCGTGCAACCTGATGGCCCACAGTAAAATCCTGAGCGGCGCCACACAGTTGGCGGACGCCGTACGTGTCACGCTGGGGCCCAAATCAAAATCGGTGCTGATGCAGAATAAAGGGGGCAATCCGACGGTGTGCAATGACGGCGTGACCATTTCCACCCGCATTGCCCCTCTCGCGAGCCCGAGCCGGGCGTATCCAGTGTGCAGTGAGCCCATCGCGTCCTTCTGATGCAGATCAAACGCCTACGACGTCGTGTTACACCGCCGCAGGTGAGACTTCAGACGAAACGAAAGGCTGGTTCGGCGTCGATTTGATCTAAATCAACAGCGGGTGCCGGTGGCTGGCCGACTTTATGGAACGCCCCCCATTTTGTGGTACGCATTCATGAACATTGACCAGGCCATTTCCGGACGGCGCTCGACGCGCGAGTACACGACTGAAGCGGTGGATGAAAAAATCATCCGTCGTTTGATCAACGCCGCTATCCAGGCGCCCAGTGCGGTGAACCAGCAGCCATGGACGTTCACGGTGATCCGTGATCAGGAACTGCTGGACCGGATCTCCCGTGAAGCCAAGGCCTACATGCTCGCGACAATGCCGGCAGGCCCGCATTCCGGGCACTTCCATGGGTTGCTGACTGACGAAAACTTTCAGATTTTCTACCACGCGCCAGCACTCATCCTCATTTCAGGCAACGTGCCGGGACAGTGGATTGTCGAAGACTGCTCACTGGCGGCCGAGAACCTGATGCTTGCCGCGTACGCAGAAGGGCTGGGTAGCTGCTGGATCGGTTTCGCCCAGAGTTTTTTCAATACGCCGCAGGGCAAGAAGACCCTCGACCTGCCGGCCGAGTGGGCGCCAGTGGCGCCGATCGTCGTCGGCTATCCGGAGACCAACCCGGTGCCCGTTGCACACAAGGAACCGGTGATCCGCTGGATGGGTTGATATTCACGCCCAAGGCCGATGCACCAGTCTAAACGCTATCAAAAGCGCCATTTTCAGCGAGCAAGGTGGCGATCAGGGCGGTGCTGTCGACGACGTGCACATGCTGCTTCACACAGTCGGCGGACAGGCGAAACGGCGGTACGCCGTCAGCAATCGCAATGTGCTCGAACAACGGCGGGTCAAACAACTGCTCGCCATTGGTGAACAAACCATGGGTGGCGGCGGCGAATATCCGGGCCGCTCCAGCTCTTTGACAGGCAAGGCCGGCACGTTTGAGCGTTTCCCCGGTGCTGATCAGGTCGTCGAACACAATGGCGGTCTTGCCCGCGACATCGCCGACCAGCAGGGTGCCCGTCAACGTCATGTGAACACGGTGTTTTTCCATCAATGCACTGCCCACCGGGCGCCCCAGGTGTCGTTCCAGGGCCTGGCGAAACTGCTCGGCGCGCTTGGCGCCGCCGGAGTCCGGGGACACCGCCACCACATCGGCGTCGCCGACGTGCCCGGCGAAATGCCGGGCGAACAATTCCGCGCAGTGCACGTTCCGCGCGGGAATGCGAAAGGCATTGTCGAACGCCGCCGGGTTATGCACCTCCAGCGCCATCAGGCGATCGATGCCGCAGGCTTCAATCAGGGTCGCCACGTAGCGCGTGATCGTTGGGTCCTGTGGTTGGCTGCGACGATCCTTGCGCCCGTAGCAGAGGTAAGGCGTGACCACCTGAACAGGGCGAGCGCCGGCATCCTTGAGCGCGCCGCAAAAAAACAACAGGCGGCACAGCTTGTCGTTTGCGCTCTGCCGGACATCCCCATACAGGGAATGGAACACCACGACCTCGCGACCGTTGACCGATTCGAGCGGCCGGCATTTATGCTCGCCGTCTTCGTAGTCGCGCTCCTCATGAAGCGCCAGCGGGCAGCCCAGTCGCTGCGCGACACCGGTTGCGTAGTCCTCACTGCCTTGCAGAGCGAAAAGAAGCGGGCGATGGCTGAGCATGGATTGGCTCCTTTGAGGCACATCGAGCGAACAGTCGCGCCGTCATCGGGCGGCGCCATGACGCCAGACTTCAATGCAGAACGCCGTTTCATAGGGCGGGACATTGCATTCGACGATGTCCTGGGCGGCGACTTGCAGATGCACGCCGACAATGTCGGCACGAATCGGCTGCTGGCAGACATGCCGGTCGACCAGAACTGCAGTGTAGACCCGACGGGCACCGATCTGCGCCAGGTACGCGCAGGTGCGCAGGAGCGAATGGCCTTCGAACAGCACATCATCGACCACCAGCAGGGTGGTATTGGCCAGATCCAGTCCGATGAGCACCGGGTTCTCGGTCAATTCGGTGTGAGCATGCAACACCTTGAGATCGTCGGCATAGCGCTTGACCTTCAACGGGTAGATCGGCAGTTCCGGTTGCCCGGTCAGGCGTGATAAATGCTGCTGAAGACGCTGTGCCAGAGGCTCGCCGCGGCGCTGGATACCAATCAGTGCCGCTTGGGTGGGCGGCAACAAGGCCGCCGCCTGGTGCGCCATCGCCTGCAGTACGCCATCGAGTTCGTCGCTGTCATACAAACGCAAGCGCTGACTGGCAATGAGGGGCGACATGCACATCTCCTGTCGAGGACCGATTTTTTTTAACCTAGTACCGTTCGGTCCGGGCCCTATTGATATTGATCAAGTGCGCTGCCATGACGCTCGACGCCATGGCGTGAATACGCGTTTTTGCGCGGGGATTTGATATTAATCAACGCCATGACGACATCAACGGAGGAACCTGAATCAACGCGGGTGCCTGACCCGGCGTCTGCGAAGCGCGTGTTGAATGACCGGATCATTCAACACGCCACCAACCTGGCGTAACGTCACCCCAGGCCTCACCGTCGGTGGAGGTTTTCCATGACTCAAAGTCCCTCATTGCAAACCACCTTGCAGGACCGCGTCGAAGCCGGTCAACGTCTGGTGGAACCGTTGCTCAAATACGCGCAGCGACCCGATGTCATCGTCCTGGCGTTGCCCCGTGGCGGCGTGCCGGTCGCCTATCAAGTGGTCAAGGCCCTGGACGTGCGCCTAGACCTGATGCTGGTGCGCAAGCTGGGCGTGCCATCGAACCCGGAGTTCGCCATGGGCGCCATTGCCAGTGGCGGTATCCAGATTCGCAATGAAGACGCGCTGCGGGCTCACCCGATTTCCCCGGCCGCATTCGAGGCCGTGGTGGCGCGCGAAACACAGGAATTGCAGCGGCGCGAGCAACTGTACCGGGGCGCCCGGCCACCCTTGCAGCTCAAGGGACAGGTGGTGATTCTGATCGATGACGGCCTGGCGACGGGAGCCTCGATGATGGCGGCTATCCGTGCGGTGCGCCTGCAAGCGCCTGCTCGCATCGTCGTCGCCGTACCGGTTGCACCATCGGAAACGGTGGAGGCGCTGAGCTTCGAAGTCGATGAGGTGATCTGTCCGCTCATGCCTGAATGGATGATGTCGATCGGATATTGGTACTTGAGCTTCCCCCAGACCTCGGACGAAGAAGTCATTGAATTGTTGCATCGGGCCTGGCAGCGAGAAGCCGCGAGTGATGCCTCCTCTCGGGAGCCTTTCGATGATTGAATCTCAATCCCGACAGCTGGACTTGCAAGACGTTGAGCTATCGGCCGATTTACGTCTGCCGCTGCAGGCTGACGGTCTGGTGATCTTCGTACATGGCAGCGGCAGCGGCCGTTTGAGCCCGCGTAACCAGTTTGTCGCAGCGTCGCTGGCCAGGCGCGGACGTGGTGCATGCGGTGGTCAGCCGGGGAGGGCGAACCGATCTGGCGGGGCCGGTACTGGCGCAAGTCCGGGCGCCGACCTTGCAGATCGTCGGCGCCCGGGACCCGGTGGTGCTCGAATTGAATGAGCGAAGCTGCCATGCCTTGCGCTGCGAGCAGCGTCTGGACGTGGTGGCGGGCGCTACGCATCTGTTCGAAGAGCCCGGAACCCTCGAGGAAGTCGCCCGACTGGCGGGCGACTGGTTTGAAACGCATCTGCAAGGTGGCCGCCAGCAGGCACGATGAGCCTTGATCTGCTCAGACGCCAAATGGAAAGGTCTCGTCTTCGGGGTCGAGGGTCTGGCTCTTTGGCAGTGGCAGTGCCGTGACCGGCTGGGTCTGTTCAATCCAGATCATCGCGTCAAACTGTTCGACCAGCATCGCTTCGAAGTAGTGACTGCCACGCTCGGTTTCGGGGCGATAAATCACCCCGATGGCGCGCTCCAGCAATGGTTTGGACAATACCCGACGCAGTGCCGTGCGCTGAGGGTCGCGCCAGTCCGTCAACGACACCGGCACCCCGGCCTTGAGGAACTGATGTTCCCAACTGTCCGGGCGAGACGGCCGAATGTCCTTGATATGCATCTCGCCGTCCCAGTCGTCGGCCGCGGCGACCTGGCCACGGTCGGTACTCATGCCGATCAGCACCACGTCGCGCCCAAAGGCGCTGCGGCATAGCTGGCCGATGTTGAACTGGCCCTTCCAGCCCATTTCCGTGGCCGCCGCATTGCCGATGTGGGAGTTGTGGGCCCAGACCACGGCTTTGGACTGCGGACCGCGATGCTCGAGCAATGCCTGCAAGGTGTCGAACATATGCCGGTCGCGCAGGTTCCAGGAGGCGGTCGAGCCTCGATAGATTGCCCGATAGTACTGTTCGGCCGCCTGCACCACCCGGGCGTTTTGCGCCGCGTTGAAAAACGCCTCGTCGTCCTTGATGAGCCCGGCCAATTGTTCGGCGAGCATGGCGTTGAGCTGGTCCACTACCGATTGTTCACAGGGCATCAGGCCGGCGCGTTCGACGAAGTGACCGTACAGCGCCGGGTCGTCCTGCCAAGGGGTCAGGCAGCCATAGCGGCGCCGGGCTTCGTGGGCCAGTTTCGGGTCCACGCCGTCGAGATAACCCAGCACTTCATGAATCGAATTGCGCAAGCTGTAAACGTCCAGGCCGCGGAATTCGACGCGACGTTCCGGGGCCAGTCGATGGTTGTACTGATGCAGCCAGTGGGCGAAGGCCTTGACCTCGGCGTTGCGCCACATCCAGGTCGGGAATCGGCTGAAGATGTGGCGCTTCCAGGCCGAGGACGCCAGTCCCCGGACATAACGATCGACATGGCCGGCATCCGGCCAGTCGGCCTCTACGGCCACGATGTTGAAGCCGTGCTGCTCGATCAGCCTTTGGGTGATGGCGGCGCGGGCTCGATAGAAATCGCTGGTGCCATGACTGGCTTCACCGATCATCACGACTCGCGCATCGGCATAGCGATCGAACATCTCACCAAAGGCAGGCTTGTCCAGTTCCGGCAGAGGCTCGGCGTATTGGCGCAGAAGCGGCGCGATGGCGGCCGTGTCGATGCGCCGGGGCGAGCCCGCAAATGTGTCCAGCGAATCTTGCGAGGCTGTATTCATGACCGTCACCCCCTAAAAGTGGGTTAACCCGCCAGCAGAATCTCGCCGGGTGTCCCGGCTCGGCCCTGCGGGGCGCTTCGTCACCTGATTGCTCATTCCTACACCCAGATTCGGAGGGAAAATTGAGTTTCGTCAATAAAGGCTGCAACGGCTTGAGAGAAGGTGTCTGGATCAAGCATTCGCAGACTGCCCGATATGCCCTGACGCGATAGGCAGTGTTCCGAATGGGTTGTGATCAGCTGGACGCAGGGCGTAAACCATGGAGCCACTGCCATGAAGCGTACTTTCAACCAGGCACATTGTGTTGTTGCCCTCTGCGCAGCGATGCTCACGGGCTGTACCCATTCGAACGAGGAGTCAGGGCAACAAACCTCGCCCATGTCCGGTATCGCCATGGCGGACCAGGTGTGTGCCCAGTGCCATGGGCTGACGGGCGAATCGGTCTCGCCGACGTTTCCCAAGTTGGCCGCTCAGCAGAAGGAGTACCTGAAGTTGCAACTGGCTGCGTTCAAGAACCATGGACGCAGCGATAAAACCGGCGCCCAGTACATGTGGGGCTTTACCCGTTTGACGCAAAGCCAGATCGCCGAACTGGCGGACTATTTTTCAACGCAGAGCCCGATGAAGGCTGATGCCGATACCCCGGATGCGCGGGGTGAATTGATCTTTCGCCAGGGCTTGCCAGGAGCCGGCGTCGCGCAGTGCAGTTCTTGTCATGGAGCTCAGGGGCAGGGCAGTGGCCAGGTGCCGCGACTGGCGGGTCAGCATGCCGCCTACCTGGCGGGGCAGATCAAGATTTTTCAACAGACCGAACCGCATCCCCGGGGCGACCTGACCCAGCAGGTTGCCCACGCGATGACGGATGCGGATGCCGAATCGGTCGCTCATTACCTGGCATCGCTGGGGGCGAAGAAATAACGCCTTTTACACCGTCGGCGGTTGTCGAACATGGTCTGGATCAGCACGGGTCACCGCCAGCAGGCTGCCTGGAGCGGTGGCCGTTTTGCATGCTTGTTGCCACCAGCAAAGTGAGCAGGCCGATCACGGTTTTAATCATTCAGCCAGTACTTGCGGCGAAACCACCCAGACACTGCATGGCATTTTGTAGAGCAGATGTTCCACCGTACTGCCCACCAGATGGCTCATCCCGCGATGACCGACACGGCCCATGACGATCACGTCAATGTCATAGGCATCGGCGTAGCTGGCCAGGACCTTGGCCGGGTCACCCATGATCATGTGCTGGCGCTCCGGCGCAATGCCGTTGCGTTCGGCCAGTTCGTGGAAGGCATCGGCCTGAGCATCGAACAGGGTCTTGGCTTTGCTCGAGGAGAAAAACGTCGTGGCGTTATCGAAGCCGAATTCGTCGGCGCTGATGGAGGAAAGGTCGTGTGCATAGATCACGTCGAGCTCGGCGTTACAGGTAGTCGCCAGTTTTAACGCCTCGTGCAGAATCCGGTCATTGAAATTTTTGTACTCGCCATCGCGGTGGAAGGGATCGACGGCGGCGACGATGCGGCGCGGCAAGTCATGCTGTACCTGGCTGACAAAGTGCAACGGCACCGGACATTCACGCAGAAGATGGATGTCCAGGGGGGTGAACATCAGGCGTGACAGCAGTGTCTCGTGCTCCAGTGCCTTGATCAGCAAGGCCATCGGCTGCTCTTTGATATGAATGAGGATTTCCTGCAAGGGTCTTTCCACCCAGACCACTTCGGTGGTGACGGGTATGCCGATTTTGCGCAACGGACGGGCCTGAGCCTCCAGCCATTGGCGATGGCGCTCGACATAGTCGATCCGCATCTGCTCGCGCGACTCGTCATTGACCACGCCAGCACTCGCCAGTCCCTCCAGGTAATCGAATGCGACGATGTGCAGTGCTGCGCCCGAAGCCTTGGCCAGCGCGGCGGCCCGGTCGAAAGCCGGTGTGTTTTCCAACTGGTGCGAAACGACCAGCATGAAACGTGGTTGATCAGGCATGGCACCTCTCCCGTCGATAATGGTTTGGACGCTAATGCGCAGTGGCGTGATGCACCCGCTCGGTGAACCCAGCCTTTATCCTGCGTCGGTCTCTGGAACGGGGCTTGATCTTTGTCAATCAGAGGTGGCAAGGACAACGGTGCCCGACATGCGGTGGGCGTGATGTGGCTGGCCGTTTGCTCATCTGACCTGAGCTCAACGAGAACTGACAAAGATCAAGTCGACGGAACGTGGTGCGTTCATTCTGTAGGCCTGTTCCATGCCATTTCCGTGTGCCGAGGTGCCCCATGTCGCAACACCAGCGCTTACTGTTGATTGCCCCCACCACCATGACCCGTACGCCCGCATTCGACCGGGCTGGCGCATTGGCCCATGCCCTGCAGTTGCCCCTGCACATTGTGGCGTTTGATTATGTCCAGGCCCTGGCGGTAGCCGGTTTTTTTGCCCCCGAGCAAATCAGCCAGGCCATTGATGGCTACCTGAAAACCCATCGGCAATGGCTTACCGAACAAGCCGATTCCTTGAGCAAACTCGGCGTTGAGGTCACCAGCGAAGTGGTGTGGGTCCAGCACCCGTACGAGGAGATTGTGCAATTCGTCAATGAAATGCCGGTGGCGATGATCATCAAGGATGCGCAGGAAGAACCTGCCTTGAAACGCGTGTTCTTCGTGCCACTGGATTGGCAGCTGTTACGCGACTGTCCGGTGCCGGTGCATCTGGTGACCCATCCGCTCAACGCGCGCCCGCGCAATGTGTTGGCGATCATCGACGTGCTGCGCGGTGAAGATCAGGATCATGTGTTCAACGACCAGATCATCGACGCCGCCGTGAAGTTGGCCGAGGTGTGCAATGCCCGGCTGGAGCTGTTGCATGTGTTTGACTGGACATCCTTGTACACCCAGGACATGGGTTTTGGCGCATTGCCGCTGGCCACCGGCATTTATGAAGCGTTGGGATCGGTTCAGCACGAGGCGTTTGCGGCGATTGCCGAACGCCATGGCGTGCCACCTGAATGTCGCCACTTCATGGAGGGCGTGCCAGTGCCGAGCATTTGTGGCTTCGCAGTCGAGCACCACACGGATGTCATTGTCATGGGCACGGTTCAGAACAAAGGATTGGAAAAGTTGCTGGGGGCCACGGCCGAGCAATTATTGCATCGAGCGCCCTGCGATGTGTTGGCGATCAAGCCAGACCGGATGTTGCAGTCCTGAGCGGGTCGCTGCAATCGAACACTCACCTGATTAGAGGCAGATCATGAGCCAGTACCAAAAGCTGTTATTGATCATCAACCCGGCCTTGCGTCATTCCCCGGCGATCAATCATGCGGCCGCGCTGGCCAAGGCCAGCGGCGCCAGTTTGCATATCGCGGGTTTGATTGGGCCGCTGGACCTTTTGTCCTTTCTTGAACAGGGTGACCGGGAAACGGCGCGGGAAGCCTACCTGCAGGATCACCGCGACTGGGTCAAGGCGCAAACCGACAATTTGCGTACCCGGGGACTCGAGGTGACGATCGAGGTGGCCTGGGCCGATGACCTGCGCGAAGACATCCTGGCGCATGTCGCGGAAATGCAGCCCGACCTGTTGATCAAGGAGGTTCAGCATGAGTCCTTGCTCAAGCGCGCCTTTTTCACCCCCCTGGACTGGTACTTGCTGCGGCACTGTCCGATACCGGTGTACCTGGTGGGCGCCAGCAGCTTCGTCTTGCCGCGCAAGATTGTCGCGGCGGTGGAGGTGTCAGACAAGGAATCGCCGGACAACGAACTCAATGAGCGGATCATTCAGCAAGCGACTTCCCTGGCCATGCAATGTGGTGCCGACCTGCATCTGCTTTACGCCTGCGACATTTCGGCGGGTTATCTGGCAGACATGGACGGCCTGGCGCTCGCTGATCTCACCAGGGAGTTGCGCAAGGATCTCGAGATAAACTTCCTCAAGTTGGCGGGCCAGTACGGGGTGGCCGCCGATCATCGACACTTCGTCATGGGTCACCCCGTCTCGGCACTGAGCGAGTTTGCCAACGAGCAGAACGTCGACGTAATCGTGATGGGAAAAGTCCAGTCCGGTGGCGTGGACAAGCTTCTGGGCAGTACGACCGAACACATTCTTTATCAGGTCCCTTGCTGCGTCATGGCGGTCTAGACGCGTTGAAGGGTGACAGGCCTCAGGATGAGGTCACTGTCACCCGTGCGAATGCCGGAGCGGGCTTTAGCGGCAGGAGCGCAGGAAACTCTTCAGGCGTCAGGGTTTCCTTTTCCAGCAGCAGACGCGCACCGGCGTCCAGATCGGCACGACGACTCTCAAGCAAGGCCTTGGCCCGTCCATAGGCATCATCGAGCAGGGCGCGAATACCCAGGTCCACCTCCCTGGCCGTTTGTTCCGAGTAATCTTTCTCGCCCATGCCCTGCGTGCGCTCGCCCAGGTACGTCGCGCTCTGGCGCTCCAGTACCGATTGACCGAGCTCGGGGCTCATACCGAACCGGGTGATCAATTGCCGGGCGATATCCGTCGCGCGGGCCAGGTCATCGGCCGCGCCAGTGGAAATCTGGCCATAGGCAAGGAATTCGGCCGCACGCCCGGCCATCAGGACCACGATCCGGTCCTTGAGCATCTGGCAACTGATGAGGAAGTGATCTTCGGTCGGCCGCTGCAATGTATAGCCCAGCGAACCGATGGCGCGCGGCACGATCGACACCTTGTGCACCGGGTCCATGGCCGGCAGGCTGCTGGCCGCCAGGGCATGCCCCATCTCGTGATAGGCCACCACCTGGCGCTCTTCGGGGCGCAGCACACTGCTCTTGCGCTCAACCCCGGCGACAATGCGCTCCACGGCGGCGGTGAAATCGTCGAGGCTGACCGCGTCGGCGCCACGGCGGGTGGCCACGATGGCCGCTTCGTTGACCAGGTTGGCCAGGTCGGCACCGGTGAATCCCGTGGTGATGTCGGCTATTCGCTCTTCATTGAGGCCGGGTGCCACGGTGATCTTTTGCAGGTGGACCTTGAGGATCGCCTGGCGGCCCTTGCGGTCAGGGCGATCGACCAGAATCTGCCGGTCGATGCGACCGGCCCTGAGCAGGGCAGGGTCCAGTACCTCCGGCCGGTTGGTCGCGGCCAGCAGCACCACGCCTTCACGCGGGTCGAAACCGTCCAGTTCGGCCAGCAACTGATTGAGGGTCTGCTCCTTTTCGTCATTGCCGCCGAACGCGCCGACGCCGCGCATTTTGCCCAGGGCGTCGAGTTCGTCGATGAAAATGATGCAGGGCGCGGCCTGCCGCGCTTGCTCGAACAAATCGTGCACACGGGCGGCACCGACGCCGACGAACATCTCGACAAACTCCGAACCGGAGATCGAGAAAAACGGCACGCCGGCTTCACCGGCGATGGCCTTGGCGACCAGGGTCTTGCCGGTGCCCGGCGGGCCGACCAGCAACGTGCCCTTGGGAATATGGGCGCCCAGGCGTCCATATTTCTCCTTGTCCTTGAGGAACGACACAATCTCCACCAGTTCGGCCTTGGCTTCATCGATGCCGGCCACGTCGGCGAAGGTGATACCGGTGTCGCGCTGGACGAACACCTTGGCCCGGGACTTGCCGATGCTCATCAGCCCGCCCATGCCTTGTTTTTCCGCCAGCCCGCGAAACAGGAAGTGCCAGAGCACCATGATCAGGACAAAGGGCAGAACCCAGCCCAGCAGGCTGGCGAGGAAGGTGTTTTCGTTGACCCCGGTGAACCCGACGCCTGACTGGGCGAGGTCGGTGGCCAGTGTCGGGTCGACACGCACGGTCGAGAATTGGTTGTGCCCGTCAATGGGTTCCTGGAGTTTGCCGTTGATCTGGTCTTTCTCGATTTGCAAGTCGCTGACTTTCTGCTCGCTGAGCAACTGCAGGAACTGGCTGTACGGAATGCTCTGCACCGCACGCCGTTCGATAAACAGCATTTGCACCGTGCTGAGCACGACAAACGCGATCAAGAAGTAGGACAGGTTCCACTGGTGATTTTTTTTCATGAACTTGGCTCGCACATGGGCTCAGGCAATCAGCAATTGATCGTCCACCTGACTGACACCTGGTACCGCCCAGGCGGCCCGTTCGGCGATCTGACGCTCACGCCAGAAATGCACCCGGCCTTCGAGTTTCACCACGCCGCCTTCGACCTTGACGCGTATCGCCTTGGCGTCGACTTCGGCATTGCGTTTGAGGGCTTCTTCGATGCTGTGCTGGATATCGACGACCTCTACCCGCGGACGAAGGGTGAGGCGGTTGTCCACACCCACCACACCGGACAATTTGCGCACCGCACGCTCAGCGGTTTCTTTCTGGTATTGCCAGTGCACCTGGCCTTCGAGGGTAATCCAGCCTTTTTGCACGATGACCTTGATGTCGCCCTCTGGAATATCGGAGCTCCAGGTGATGATGTTCAAGGCGCGGTTCGCGAGGGTGTCATCCGCCGTGCCAGCGCCTTTTTCCAGCCGGACCTGGATTTCTTCGGCCACGGCGCGCACGCCTTTTATGGCCTTTACCGCGTGTTCGGCACTGACTTTCTGGGCGTAACTACTGACATGGCCGGAGAGGGTGACAATGCCGTTTTCGACGCCCACGCCAATGTGGGCGGCGTCGATGTGGGGCTGGAACTCAAGCTCTTCCAGAATGGTTTTACGTAGGCTCAAGTCACTCATGGTCGTGTCCTGTGTCGGATGTACGGGATGACGGAGGGTCACATGAACCCGGTCTGTTTTTTTTACGCCTGATCGACACAAACACCTTGAGCTAAATCAACAAGGCTTCAGTGAGCACTGTGCAGACCGCCAGTCAGCGATCTGTTGACAAAAATCAGATTGCGCAGGCGTTGACACCCGAATACTGGGTCCAGTTGTGCGAGATTTTTCAGATGCATTCAACCGAGGGAATCACCATGAACAAGTATCTGTCCGTTGCTTTGCTGAGTGTTTTGTTGGCCACGACGGCCGGGTGCAGTAACAAGCACGCCAAGGAAATCGACGCCCGGCTGGAGTCCGCCGAAAACAATGCCGCTTCCGCACGGCTCAGGGCCGACGAGGCCTACAACAAGGCCGAACAGGCTGCGCAAGCCGCCAGCCAGGCGCAACGCACGGCCGATGAGGCGAATACGCGCGCCAGCCGGATGCTGGAAAAGGCAACGCGCAAGTGATTGCCCGAAGGGCCGACAGGACGTCGGATGAGCATTACGCCGGTATACAGAGTCAGGGCGAGGTCTGTGATGGTGAAACTTAAACGTATCCTGCTGATAGCGCCCTCCGAGAGGGTTCGCACCCCGGCGTTTGATCGGGCCCATGCCCTGGCCAGTGCAACCGGGGCGTTGCTGCACATCGTTGCATTCGACTATATCCAGTCGCTGGCGGTGGCCGGGCTGTTTGACCACGACGCCATGGCCCAGGCACGGGAAGGCTACTTGCAGGTGCATCGCCAGTGGCTGGAGCAGCAAGCCAGGTTTCACCGTTGCGTCGGGCTACCGGTGACCACGGAGGTGGTCTGGGCGAGGAACAGCCTGGCGCACGTGCTCGCGTATGTGAATGACTTCCATCCGGACCTGGTGATCAAGGATGCCCAGCATGTCCCGGCCCTCGACCGCGCGTTTCACCGTCCCCTGGACTGGCTGTTGCTGCGCGACTGTCCGGCGCAGTTGCACCTGGTGACGGGTGCAAAAAACCCGAAACCGTTGAAGATCCTCGCCGCCGTCGATCTGTCGCACCTGGAGGAAATGACCCAGGGCCTGAATGACCGGATCCTTGATTTTGCAGCGACGCTCTCGGCTTCCTGTGGCGCCGCTTTACACCTGCTTAACGTCAACAGTTGGTCGGTGACGGGCGACTCGGTGGCGAGTCTGCCGACCCCCGCGCTGGATGCCAGTTTGCGAGACGCGATCAACGATGCGCAGCAAGAGGCGTTCGATGAACTGGCCGAGCGCTACGGGATTGAACAAAAACGCCGGCATCTGGAGGCGGGAATCCCTCATCGGGTGATTACGCGGGTCGCCCGAGAGCACGCCTTCGACATCGTGGTGCTCGGCACGGCCTACACCCATGGGATCGACCGGTTCATCGGCAGCACCGCCGAAAGCGTGTTGAACAAGGCCCCGTGCAGCCTGGTGGTCGTCAAACCATTGCCCTGGCTCGACTGACACGTCAGTTGTCGCGGCGATCGTTGATAAAAATCAACTGCACATGGGACGAAAAGAGCGATCACTAGCGCTCCCATGTACCTTCAAGGAGACGGCCATGCGCATGACATTTCTTGGCGCGGCGGGCACGGTTACCGGCAGCAAGTACTTGCTGCAGCATCGTGACCATCATGTTCTGATCGATTGCGGCTTGTTCCAGGGCTACAAGCAATTGCGCCTGCACAACTGGGAAGCGTTCCAGTTGCCCGTCCACGACCTCGATGCCATCGTCCTGACCCACGCTCATCTCGATCACAGCGGCTACCTGCCGGTGCTGGTGCGCAATGGCTATCGCGGGCCGGTCTACGCCACGCCCGCGACCTGCGAACTGGTGAAGATCCTGCTGCTCGACAGTGGCCGCTTGCAGGAAGAGGAAGCCGAGTTTGCCAATCGGCACGGGTTCTCCAAGCACACGCCGGCGTTGCCGCTCTACACCGAAGAGGATGCGCAACGGGCCTTGAGACTTTTGCGGCCGATCGAACTGCACCACCGGGTGGAAATTGTTCCCGGCATGAGTCTTTTTATGCGCTGCGCCGGGCATATCCTGGGCGCCGCCACCGTGGAGATTGTGGCCGATGGCACCACGCTGGTGTGCTCCGGTGACCTGGGACGGCCGAACGATCCCTTGATGTATGCCCCGGAACTCATCGAACAGACCGACTACTTGCTGGTGGAATCGACCTACGGCGATCGCAAGCACCCGGACGAGGACCCTGAAGCACAGTTGGCGGACGTCATCACGCGCACCGCGTTGCGCCATGGCATCACCCTGGTGCCATCGTTTGCCGTCGGGCGCGCGCAGTTGTTGATGTATCACCTGTACCGGTTGATGCAGAAACACGCCATCCCGGACTTGCCGATCTACCTGAACAGCCCCATGGCGACCGATGTCACGCTGCTGTACCAACGGTTTCGCAGCGAGCACCGGCTGTCACTGGAAGAGTGCGAAGGCATGTGCCATGTGGCGCAGTTCGTACGCACCACCAAGGACTCCATCGAACTGGACCAGCGAAACACCCCGGCCGTGATAATCGCCGCCAGTGGCATGGCCACGGGAGGACGGGTGATTCACCACCTCAAGACCCTGGCCCCCAACCCGGTCAACACCTTGCTGGTCCCGGGCTTCCAGGCCGGTGGTACCCGAGGCGCGCAGATTGTCGCGGGGGCACCTTCGGTGCGGATCCATGGCAAGGATGTACCGATCCGGGCCGAGGTGGTCCCGATGCAAACCTTGTCCGCCCATGCGGACGGCGACGAAATCATCCAATGGCTGCGCGGGTTCAAGCGACCGCCCAAACACACCTATGTCGTGCACGGAGAGCCTAACGCTTCGGATGTGCTGCGCCGACGCATCAGCCTGGAACTGGGTTGGTCGGTCTCGGTGCCGGAATATCGCGACAGCGTCGACCTGAGCCCTATCGACCTGCCTTGACATCCGGCACAGGGCAGGAGAACACATGAGCAGCGCGGCAGTCGCAACGGACCATCATCCGGCAATCGTTTCCAGCGGGCTGAGCAAGTGGTTTGGTGAAGGGAATGCGCGGATGAAGGCGGTCGATGAGGTGGCGCTGGCCGCGCAGTTTGGCGATCTGCGTTAATGGCCATAGCGTGTTTGATTTAGATCAGGAGGAGGGCAAACACTCTTGCTCTCCGATAAACTCCATCAACGAGATGGGCCAAGGCTACGGGAATGAGGCCAGCCAGTGATTTTCGACGGGCTCATCCCTTGAATATCAGTGGCTTGCGCAACTCATCTCGTGCTAGCCTCCTGATCTGCCTGGCTTTTTCAGTGCACAAGACATTCGCCTGGGCCGGACGATTCCGACTTTGGTCGCCAAAGTTAAACAAGTTCCGTAGATCCATGATTTACGGAGCTTTTTTATTCGCGTTGGCTTGAAAGATTTAGTCTGCAAAAGTACATTTGCGAACTTGCTTCACCAGGACGGGATGTATATATTCCCTCCTCTGCTGCACAAGGGTCAGCACTGCCAGATCGTAGGGGGCAGGGTTCAGACCGCTTTACCGCGCTACCGCCCGAATGGCGAAACTGGTAGACGCATGGGACTTAAAATCCCCCGCTCGTAAGGGCGTGCCGGTTCGATTCCGGCTTCGGGCACCATCTTAAATCAAGGGTTTGCGGGCGAAAGCTGATGCAAACCCTTGTTTGTTTCCGGTCCGCTATTTTGGAGTTGGTCCGCAATTCACTTGGTGGGAGTGACTTTCTTGTCCATGCGAATCCCTATCTTTGCCCCTACCGGTTAACAGCGTTGCCAGCGACCGCAATTGGCCGGCTGATAGCAGTCACTCCGGCGCCAGCCTCATCTTGATGAACTCCTCATTCCGGTCGATCGCCTCCAGGGCTCCGCGCACATTTGCGGGGACATCGTCTGTTGGTTATGTCCCTGGACTGTACTGCACCTGAAAGGTAGTCGGGAGAGCGACCTGGCGCGGTCAGCCAGATTCAATGTGCTTCGCTTCCAGTGCCGGATAACTACACTACGCATGTCGCTGGTGGATGGCGTTCGTCGTTGACGGCATCACTCAATCCAGACGCCGCCCGTCGCAGCACATTGAGGTGTATCAATGGCCGTCAAAAACACTCCCCGCGCGAATGTCTTTCGGGTGCTGTGGGGGCGTCTGAAAGTGCATCCGCTGTCGAAGCTGGGGCCGGGGCTCATCACCGGCGTAGCAGACGATGACCCCAGTGGCATCGCCACCTATTCACAGGCGGGCGCTCAATTCGGCCTGAACATGCTGTGGACGATGCCACTGGCCTTTCCGATGATGGCCGCCGTTCAATCGATGTGCGCAAATCTCGGGAGAGTCACCGGCAAGGGGCTTGCCGCTAACATCAAAGTCGCGTTTTCGCCTATCGTGCTACAGAGCGTCGTGCTGCTACTGCTCATAGCCAACACACTGAACATTGCCGCAGACCTGGCCGCCATGGGGGAAGTGGTGGAACTGGTCAGCGGCGTCAACCGACACCTGATGACCGCGATCTTCGTGTTCGGGACACTTGCGCTACAGCTGTTCGTCCCGTACCACCGATACGTCTACTTTCTCAAGTGGCTGACGCTGTCGCTGCTCGCTTACGCAGCCGTACTGTTTACGGTGCATATCCCGTGGGAGCAGGTTGCCTTACGCACGGTCTGGCCAACATTCACGCCAAACGCTACTGCCGCCGCGGTGGTCGTGGCATTGTTTGGCACAACCATCAGCCCTTATCTGTTTTTCTGGCAGACCTCCGAAGAAGTCGAGGACATGCAGATAAAACCCCGCGATGAATCGCTCAAACAAGACCCGCGGAAAGCAAAAAAGGAACTGAGGCGCATCCGCTGGGATACCTGGAGCGGTATGCTCTATTCCAACATCACCGCTTACTTCATCATTCTTGCGACAGCTGTCACCCTGAATGTGGCTGGCGTAAACGACATTAACACCGCGGCGCAGGCAGCCAGTGCTTTGCGACCACTGGCCGGCGAGTTCGCCTACCTGCTCTTTGCCTTCGGAATACTCGGCGTCGGACTGATCGGCGTGCCGGTACTGGCGGGTTCTGGCGCCTATGCCCTTTCCGAGGCGATGGGCTGGCATGAAGGACTCGAACGCAAGGTCCGCGACGCCCGGGGTTTTTACGGCATCATCGCCATCAGCGTACTCGTCGCGCTCGCCATCCAGTACTCGCCCATCAGCCCCATGAAGGCACTGTTCTGGAGCGCGGTGATCAACGGGGTCGTTGCGGTACCGCTGGTGGTGGTCATCATCCTCTTGGTATCGAAGAAGTCAGTGATGGGCGATTTTACGGTAAGCCGACCACTGGCCTTCCTGGGCTGGATTACGGCCGCCGTGATGGGGGCAGCTGCAGTGGCGATGCTTATCCCTGGGTAGGTTTTGTGGGCTAATCAGAGTCGGTTGGTACTGACCGATGCTGGCAAGGAAGAGCTGGAGGCCACCGAAGCACTATTGGCCGAATCTGCCGACCCCAGCAAAGCCGCCGTCGCCAACTGACACGAACGGCCACGCCTTCAACGGGAAGCATAAACCGCCGCCGAAGAACCTGTGCCGTCATGGCCGACCCTTGGCAAATCGAAAAGCTCCTGACGGCGGTTATCCGTCGATCACTTGAGGACGCAGAGCGCTTGTCTTCGGCGGATCTGGAACACGACCTCACGACGAGTTACACCCATGAGGTGTTGCACATCTCTGGAGGGTGCTTGTGGCAACGCTGACAGTGGCTTGCGGGGGCCAGCCGATCTGTGCGGATGCGCCTCAACCTTGCGGTACTACTCGAGCCTCATTACCTGAGCCCTGAATATATACATTCATGCCCTTGCTCAGGGATGGATTGATCGGCTGAGTCACCGACACCAGCACACCGTTTCGTACCCGCACGATCACCTGCTGCGCTTCTACCGGCTGGTCGTACTTTTTCTTCTCTGCGTAGTTACCGCCGACGGCCCCCGCAAGCGCACCGGCGACCATGGCGACATCGCGCCCGGTACCGCGACCGATCAGGCTGCCGATACCCAAGCCGCCAAGGCCGCCAAGTACGGCTCCGACGCCGCTGTCGTGATTAGTCTGCATTTGCGTCAGTGATATTTGCTCGATCTTGCCCGCGCGAATCTGGCTTTCACCGGCTCCGCCATCGTTGGCTCCCACGGCGGAGCAGGCACTGATCACTACAGCCATCGACACAAGCGTCAGCCAGGACAGGATTGTTTTCATTTCGGTACACCTCTTTTACTGATAGCGGATGGCAATGCCTTTGAGCTTGCGGCCCTGAATCGTTTCGATATTGCGACTCCACAGCGGGCCTGTCACATAGGCGGCGACGGGCTGGATATGGTCATACACCACGACCACTGCGTCGGCGCCGAGCGTGGCGGCCTGTTCGCGCAGTTTCTGTTCGACCTGCGTGATGGGAGGCGCCGGGTCGACGCTGGCATCGATCAGGATCTCACCCAGCTGCACATTGGGCCGGGTGGGTTCTACCCGTAATACCTGGACCTGGCTGGCCAACGTTGGCGCCGGGTGTTCCACCCCGACGTAAGCGGTCGTCTGGGCGTCGACCGTTGCGCACGCACTCAATGCGAGCACGCTCGCCAGGAGCGCAGCGTCCAGCAAGGGCCGGAGTAATTTCGATGAATAAACCTGCATGTCGGATGTCCTGTGCTTGAGGATTATTCAGTCGCCAGCGGGTGCCGGCGACTCAAGGGCGGCTCAGCTACGGATGAACGCCCAGATATCGGCGTTGAGTTTTTCAATCGCTGCCTTGAAGTCGTTAGTGGTGATCTTCTGGCTGGCGTTGGACAACTGGCTGCCGAACAGCTTGCGCACCACCTTAACCACGGGCTGATTGGTTTTTGCGTCGATGAGCTCGGCCTCGATGAACAGGTTGGTGTCCTGATCCCGGTGACCGGTCGCGGCCTGAGTTGCCCCAACGACTGCCGCGACGGGCACGACTTCATACCACTTCATGCCTTCGTTGGAGGCGTTCACACCGGTGATGGCCGAGCGCAGGATCAGGGTTCTCGAGGCGGCCGGTGCTGCGGACGGGCTGGATACAATCCGGTATTTCTGGCCCAGCACGCCTTTGGCCTTGGTGGTCATGTAGTTTTGAAGGTCATCGAGCGTCTGTTGGTTGACCCGCTCATTGGGCTGGGGCGCTGGATACAGTTGCAGCTTGTTGAAAGCCACCGTGTCATACGCATTGGCGTTCCACGAAGGACTCACCCAGCGCATCGCCTTACCGCCGCTTGGCGTGCTCACTTCCTGCAGGTTGTTGTAATCGGACAGGAAGCCGGAGTACTGCGTTGTCTCGGTGACTTTCGAGGTACAGCCACCGAGCAGCAGGCCGGTCAGCGCGACGCCGACCAGCATTTTTCGGGACAGGTTCATAGTGTTGTGTGCTCCTTGGATCAAGTCGTGTTTGTTCAAAGGCAATCAGAAACGCCAGGTCATGTTTCCGGTCACCGCTTGAATCCAGGCACTGTCGAATTGACCGGAAATTCGATCGCCTGAGAGGGACTTGGTCTGGTCCACCGGCATGTCGCCCAGCCACACCAAGGCCCAGCTGACGTTGATGTCGGTGTCCTTGTTCAGCGCATAGGTGGCCCCGGTCGCAAGACGCCAGGATTCGGCCATCGGCACGGTTACCGTGCGATTGCTGTCCGAAACGGCACTGCTGTCGTACGCCACGCCGACGTTCCACAACAGCTGTTGCGTGGCCTGGTATTGCGCGCCGAGGGAGAGGTGCCAGGTGTCCTTGTAGTTGGCGTCAATCGTGGTTGATTGCGCGTTGTTCGCCGTAGTGTCGACCTGTACCCCGACCTGGCCGAACTCCGACCAGTCCTGCCAGTTGACCGAGGCCAGCAAGGCCCACTGCCGGTCGAGTTGCTGGAACAGGCTCAGGGTGACGGTTTGTGGCACCGTCATGTCGAGTTGGGTATTGGCGTTGTCCAGCCGTCGCAGTAACGGACCGTCGCCCTTGACGTCCAGCTTGTCTTCGAAATTCAGATCAACCTTGCTGGTGTAGGTCAGGCCGAGGCGGGTGCCGGGTTGCGGGGCGTAGATCACCCCGACGTTGGCGCCAAAGCCCCAATCGTTGTCTCTGTACTTGAACTGGCCGTCGCTGCGGTCGGTCAGGCCGAAGGGCGAGCGGTCGATGGCGGTGTCGGCTTTGAGCATGCCGTACATGGCTTTCACGCCGATGCCGACTGACCATTGGTCGTTGAAGCGGTAGGCCACGCTCGGCACCATCGACACACCGAGCACGCTGGCGTTTTGCGCGAAGTAGCGCCCGGACCAGTTGTTGTCGTAATTTTCCGCCAGCCCGAAGTCGCCGTACTGACCGAAGCCGACGCTCCAGTGATCGTCGAGTTGATGGGTGACGAAAAAGCTGCCGCCGGGGATTGGGTCGAGGGCATTGCCGCTGCCGCTGCCCGGGACATTGGTGTTGGAATCGCGATCGAAGCTCAGGTCGCCATAGAGCACCTGCAGGCCGGCGGTGATTTGCGTGCCAGGCAGGTAGCTCATGCCCGCCGGGTTGCTGGCAATCGTCGAAGGGCCCTGGGCCCTGGCCGCGGCACCGGCATTGGCCAGGCCGGTGTTATCGGTGCCGATTTCGTAGAGCATGAGGCCGCCGGCCCAGGCTTGCTGGCAGCACAACGCAAGTAAGGTAAAGGCGGGCAGGGCGGAATTTTTTATCTGCATACGAATTCCTTATTGCGTCGATAAACATCCGTCAGAGACGCGGGTGGCCAGCCTCGGCCACCCGTGAATTCACTCGTTACTTGGCCATCTCCGCCCGAGCGGCTGCGATCTTGGCCTTGACCGAATCGAGGTTGAAGCTCGCGCCTTTTTGCATCGGCGGGAACTCGATCGCGGTTTCAGCCAGTTTGGCCACCTGTTGTTGCACGAACACGAAACGCCAGAACTGGAACTTGAACCAGTCGAAGTACTGTTGCGAGCCCTGTGCCGACTGGTTTTCCGGCCAACCCATGCGCTCGAACGGGTCGAGTCGCAGGTTGGTCAGGAACGGTACATCGACTGGAACTTTAGCGCCCATCCAGCCACCTGGCTGGTCGATGAAGCGATATTTGTAGTCATCAATGCGCACCGCGCCCAGCGCACTTTCGCCGAAATAGAAGATTTCGTGACGGTTCGACGGACCCTTGCCGGTGATCATCGAGGTCTGATCGTAGCCGTCCAGGTGCACTTTGTAGGTGGTATCGCCCAGTTGTTTGCCCTTGAGCAGTTCAGCCGTGATGTTCGGGTTGCCTGCCGCCGCGACCAGGGTCGGGAACCAGTCCAGGCCGGACATGATGCCGTTGGCTATCTGATTGGCCGGCACCTTGCCAGGCCAGCGAATGATGGCCGGCACCCGGAACCCGCCTTCCATGACGGTGCCCTTGCCCATGGCAAACGGGGTCGTGCCGCCGTCTGGCCAGGTAAAGTTTTCCGCGCCGTTGTCCGTGGTGAACACCACGATGGTGTTGTCATCCATGCCGTCTTTTTTCAGCTTGGCCATGACGTCGCCGACGATGTCGTCGAGCTGCGCCATGCCGGCCTCCTGTTCCGACCAGCCATTTTGCGAGTTGCGCATGGCTTCGTATTTGTCGGACAGGTGCGTGACGATGTGCATGCGGGTCGGGTTGAGCCAGACGAAGAACGGTTTGTTGTCCTGTTTTGCCTTGTCGATGAAGGAAAAGGCCTTGTCGCGAATCTCCTCGTCGATGGTTTTCATGCGTTCCGGATAGAGCGTGCCGGCGTCTTCGATTTTCTGTTTGCCGACCTTGCCCCAGCGCGGCATGACGGTCGTATCGTCGGTGGTGGTGGCCCAGCTGTGGACCATGTTGCGTGGGCCCACTGTGGCGAGCAGTTCCTGCGGATAGTTGGGGTGCGCCGGGTCTTCCATGGCGTCGAGGTGATAGAGGTAGCCAAAAAATTCATCGAAGCCATGCACCGTGGGCAGGAACTCGTTCAAGTCGCCCAAGTGGTTCTTGCCAAACTGGCCGGTGGAATAACCCATGGCCTTGAGCGTGGTGGCGATGGTCACGGCTTCAGCGGGAATGCCGATGGGCGATCCGGCCTGGCCCACGGTGGTCATGCCGGTGCGGATCGGCAGTTCGCCGGTGATGAAGTTGGCGCGCCCGGCCGTACAACTGGCTTCGGCGTAGTAGTCGGTAAAACGCATGCCCTCATTGGCGAGCTGGTCGAGGTTAGGCGTGCGCCCGGCCATCATGCCCTGGTTATAGACACCGATATTGGACCAGCCAATATCGTCACCCATGATGACCACAATGTTGGGCGCCGATTTATCGGCGGCTTGTGCCATGACGGGTAGAGCCATAGCTGTCAGCAGTATCGGCAGAGCAAACAACGAGGAAAATGGTGTCCGGTTCATGTCGAGATCCTGTGCAGTGGTGTGAGCGCTGTGAGAGAAGCCTCACGGCTGCTCCTGAAAATTGGATCCCCCGCGAGGAGATTAGGTAGCAATGCCGAAATTTCCAGAAAATTTTTACACTGGCGGGCTGTTTTGCCTGGATGTGTACAAGTTTTTTATCGATTGAATGGCGATTGACAAAAAACTGAGCTTTGCTGGAAAGACTGCGTAAGCATCAGCAGCAAACCGGCGCATTTCGGATGTTACGAAACGGCCGATTGCAGGTTGGCTGGCGTATCGCAACTGTTCGTCAACTCGAATCGTCCCAGCTCTACGTCTGCGCGGAGAACAAACGATGCGAAGTCTTCATCAGCATGTCCGGTTGTTCTCGCTCGGTTTAGTCTTGGGCCTGTTCGCCATACCACTGCACGCTGCACAACCCCCTGCCGTCGATCCCCCACCGGCGCAGTTGGAGCCCAAGGCCCTGGAGATACTCAAGGCCATGAGCGCAAGGTTGGCGTCGACCCAGGGCATGAGTTTCAAAGCGGTGACAACCTATGAAAAGCCCAGCCGGCTAGGGCCTCCCTTGGCCTATGGCACGGTGGACCTGGTCAATCTGCAACGACCGGATCGCCTTCGCGTGTTGAGTTCGGGCGACGGCCCGGTTACCGAGTTCTACTACGACGGCAAAAAAGCCTATGCCTTCGAGCCCAAAGGCAACCTCTTGGCTCAAGCGGATGCGCCACCGACCATCGATGCAACCCTGGAGGCCGCGTACCAGCGTGCCGCGATCTATTTTCCCTTTACTGACGTGATCGTCGCTGATCCGTACAAGGATTTGTCGCGGGACATGCGTGTGGCGTTTTACATCGGCCAGAGCACAGTGGTCGGTGATACCACCACTGATGTGCTCGCTTACACCAGCGAGAGTGTGTTCGTTCAGGCGTGGATCGGCGTACAGGACAAGCTTCCACGTCGGTTGCGCGCCGTGTTTCTGGATGATCCGACACGATCCCGGCATCAGGTCGATTTCAGTGACTGGAAACTTGAATCAGCGATGTCTGCGGAATTTTTCAAACCTGACCATATCGAAACGGCGCATCGGATTCAGTTTGCCCCGCCGCCCGATCTTCGTGCACCGCAAGGGGTAAAAGAGCCGGTGTCGAAACCCTGAGCAAGGAGACTGAAGCATGAACAGATCTACCTTGAAATTCGCCGGCCTGATTGTCGCAGTACTCTCCTGTAACGAAGCGGGAGCCTGGTCTCACGCGTCCGGTTTTGGGCGCACCTCGGGAGGGGGAGGCTCATGGAGCCATTCGGGTGAATACGGCTCGGCGTCGGGCGGTGGAGGCAGTTGGAGTGGCGAAAGCAATCGTGGCGGCTCGGCGTCGGGCGGCAGCGGTAGCTGGAGCGGATCAGGCTATCGCGGTGGGTCGGCGTCGGGTGGCGAAGGCAGTTGGAACGCCAGAGATGAAAATGGCGGGACTGCCTCCGGTGGCGGAGGGAGCTGGCACGGTACGGGCGCCGAGGGTGGAACAGCTTCGGGTGGTGAAGGCGCATGGCATGCCCAGGGTGAATATGGTGCGACGGCCAGCGGCTATCACGCGGACGGTTATGGCACGACCGCTTACCGTCCGCCTGTCTCCGGTGCGAGTGGGTATCACCCCGTTCCTTATGGCACTGCCTACTATCATCCGCCCACCACTGTCATTGCCAACAGCGGTTGCTATAACTGTGGTTATAACGAGGGAGTCAACCCGGCAGCTGCGGCTGCGGCAGGCGTGGTGGCGGGAGCGGCTGTCGCGACGG
The DNA here is from genome assembly GCF_900105115.1 of Pseudomonas mohnii. Classification (NCBI taxonomy): domain Bacteria; kingdom Pseudomonadati; phylum Pseudomonadota; class Gammaproteobacteria; order Pseudomonadales; family Pseudomonadaceae; genus Pseudomonas; species Pseudomonas mohnii. The sequence goes on along the minus strand of NZ_FNRV01000001.1, from coordinate 424,569 downwards.
CGGCAAACCAGAATGCCAACAACAATGCCTACGGAGCAGGGTATAACGCGGGCATGGTAGCTTCCGCGCCGCCGACAATGCCCATAGGCGCAACCTTTGCCAGCCTTCCTTCCGGATGTGGGTTGAGAACCGTTGCGCAAGGCACATTTTACCAGTGCGGCAATTCATGGGTGCGTCCTGCTTACGGTGCCAATGGCGTGTTCTACACCGTGGTGCCGATGCCTTGATCTACCTCAGGGCGACCAAATGACCGCAGCCGAACACCCATGGGTGACCACTGAAGATCTGCGTTAGAAACTGGCGAAGTCTGCGATCTTTTGATCTTGAACCTATCAAAAAATCGCAGCCTCCCTGCACTCGAAAGCGCCTATAGGCGGGGCGTCAGCTGATTTGGCGTGAGGCTCCTTTCCAGTACTTTTCCCGCACCTGTCGGCGCAACACCTTTCCGACAACCGACACCGGCAATTCATCGACGAAGACCAGCGACTTCGGCGCCTTGTAGCCGCCCAACCGGGTGCGAGTCTGGTCAATCAGTTCCTCGCAGGTCACCGATTGCCCCTGACGCAGGATCACTTCTGCATGCACCGACTCGCCCCATTGCGCATGCGGAATACCGACGACCGCCGCCATCAACACCGAAGGGTGTGCGGCAAGGGCGGCTTCGACTTCCACCGCGTAAACATTGAAACCGCCGCTGATGATCATGTCCTTGAGCCGGTCGACGATGTACAGGTAGCCGTCGGCGTCGATGTAACCCAGGTCGCCGGACTTCCAGGCACCGTCGTCAAACTCGGCGGCCGTTGCTTCCGGGTTTTCGTAGTAACCCTTGATGATGGCCTTGCAACGGATGCGGATTTCACCGGTTTCACCCACTGGCAAAGGCAGGCCATCGGCATCGGCGATAAACACCTCGACTCCCGGAGTAGGCCGGCCAGCCGACGACAGATGGCGCAGGCTGTCGGCATTGCCGGGTTGATGTGCCGCCTTGTCCAGTGCGGCGATCATCATGGGCGACTCGGTAGCGGCATAACCCTGGACAAAAATCTGCCCGAAGCACTCCACCAGCTCGCCCAGCTTGTCCGGGCTCATGGGCGCGGCGCCATAGATCAGGGTGGTCAGCGACGAGAAGTCTTTCGGCGCGGCTCGCTGCAGTTCCAGCAAGCGATACAGCACGGTCGGCACCAGGAACGAATGGGTGACGCGTTCGCTTTCGACGACCTGCCGCCAGTTTTCCATGTCCAGCTGATTCAGGGTGATGTTGGTGCCGCCGCCGTAAACCGTCGGGAAGAACAACATGATCGTGCCGTGGGACAACGGCGAAACATGCAGCAGCCGAGTCGCGCTGGACAAACCCAGGTCGGTGTTGATGAACGCCGCATCCCGGCAGGCCATCCAGTTGTCGATGGAATACATCGCGCACTTGCCTTTGCCGGTGGTGCCACCGGTGAAGCGCAGCATGCAGATGTGCTGGTCGGTATCGAGGGTCACGTCGTTATCGAGATCCGACGCTGCCTCCACCAACGGCCAGAAGCTGTGCACGCCGGGGAGGGCGGCTTGCTCGGCGGTGGGCGGGTCCATCACCACGATCTCGCAATGACCGCTGCGCAGCATGCCGTAGTAACTGTCCAGCAGGCGGGTTTCGAGAAACACCACCCGAGGTTTGACCAGGTCGATCTGCCGCGCATGTTCCTCGAGCGGGTCGCGCAGGTTGGTCATGACCACCGTGCCTTCCTGCTTGAAGGTGCTGGGAAACATCATCAGGCTGAGGTTGTCGTTTTCCAGGATCAGCATGAAGCGCTCGCCCGCACGCACCTGCAGGATGGAACGCAGGACATCGGCGATGCGATTGGTCAGCAGATGGTACTGCTCGTAGGTGAAACGCCGATTGCGCTCGACGTTGACGATCGCCTCCTGGTCGCGATGACGCAGCGCGAGCAAGCGCATGATTCGGCTGAAGTTCATTTTCATGGTGGATTGCTCCAGTGGCTCAAGAAGACCGCAACGTGTTTAGCGGGCGCGCATGCGCGACGCAGCATCGAGACGGATGGTCTCGCCGTTGACGTAGGCGTTCTCGATCAGGAAAGCGCAGCAATGAGCGAACTCGCGCATGTCACCCAGGCGCTTGGGGGCTTCCATCTGCTCTTTGAGCGAATTGAGCACTTTCTCGTCAAGGCCGGCGACCATGGTGGTCAGGAACAGGCCTGGAGCGATGGCGTTGACCCGCACACCGATGGCGCCCAATTCGCGAGCAGCCGGCATGTTCATGCCGATCACGCCGGCCTTGGTGGCGGCGTACGCGCACTGGCCGACCTGGCCTTCATAGGCGGCGCCGGACGAGACGTTGATCACCACGCCACGTTCTTCGCCAGCCTCGGCTTCGTTGTTGGCCATGTGCTCGGCGCACTTGGACATCACGTTGAACACACCATTGAGGTTGATGGACGTGGCCAGGGCGAATTTCGACAGCGGCGCAGCCTTGCCTTCCTTGCCCAGCACTTTGAAGCCGTTCGGTACGGCGGCGCCGTTGATGCACACATGGATGGCGCCAAATCTGGCAATCACGGCATCGACTGCGTTCTGCACCGAGGCCTCATCGCTGACATCGGTCTGCACGAACATGGCCCGGTCAGCCCCCAGCTCGGCAACAGCCTTTTCGCCGGCTTCGATGTTCAGGTCGAAAATCGCCACACGAGCGGCTTTTTCCCCGGCCATGTAATGCGCGGTCGCCAGGCCCAGGCCCGAAGCGCCGCCGGTGATGACGATGACTTTGTCTTGAATACGCATGTGTGTGTCCTTGTTCGCTGCCCGGCTCGAAGGAGCCGGGTTGTTATTGTTGGAAATGGAACGGGGCGGGTGATCAGAACGCGTTGACCCCGGTCAGGGCGCGGCCAATGATCAGTTGCTGGATCTGCGAAGTGCCTTCCGGAATCGGCACGATGATGGCTTCACGGGCGAGTTTCTCGACCAGGAAGTCGGTGGTCACCCCGGCGCCGCCGTGGATCTGCACGGCTTGACGGGCGATGGTCACGGCGGCTTCACAGGCGAAATACTTGGCCATGGCCGCTTCCATTTCGGCCGGGATGCCAGCCCCGATCATCTCGGCGGCGCGGTAGGTCAGCAGGCGGGCGGCATCGACGTTGGTGGCCATTTCCGCAAGCATCGCGGAGATCAATTGGTGGCCGGCGATCAACTTGCCGTGTTGCTTGCGCTCCTTGGCATAGCGCACCGCTTCTTCGAGGGCGCGACGACCGATGCCCAGGCCCTGGGCCGCGACGAATACCCGCGAACGCTCGAAGAACGACAGGGTGTTTTTCAGCGCTTCGCCTTCGTTGCCGATGATGTTGCTGGCTGGAACGCGTACGTCATTGAGGAAAATCTGGGCGGTGGACTGGCTGTTCCAGGCCATCTTGTGGATGTTCTGCACTTCGTACGGATGCTCTTTGCGATCCAGCAGGAAGTGGGTCAGGCCCTTGCGCGGGTCGTCACCGGTACGGCAGGTGCAGATCAGGAAGTCGGAGTATGAGCCGTTGCTGATCCAGGTCTTTTCACCGTTGATGATGAAGTCATCACCGTCGCGGCGGGCGCGGGTCTTGATCTCCAGCACGTTGGAGCCGACATCCGGTTCCGAGATGCCGACGCTGACGAACGAATCACCACTGATCAGGCCTGGCAGGTAACGTTCGCGCAGGTGAGCGGGGGCGAGTTTTTCCAGCATCTGCGCCCCGAAGGAGTTGATCACCACCGGTGTCGACAGGTCGACCGAACAGGCGGCCACTTCTTCGAACAACATGGTCATGGTCGGCCAGTCCAGGCCCAGACCGCCATTGGCCTCACTGACCGCGCCGGAGACCATGCCGAACTCGGAGAGCTGGCGCATCATCTCGGCCATTTTCTCTTTGGGCATGAATTTGTCGCGGTATTCCTTGTTGAATACCGGGTCGATCTTATCCGCCAGGAAACGGCGGAAACTCTCGACCGCTTCCAGTTGTTCCGGGGTGCGCATGACGTGTCCCATGGGGGGTTCTCCTTAAATATTGTTATTGGCGAGAATGTTGACGGCGACCACGGCTTCTTCGATGCCGAACAGTCCGCCGCCGTTTTCCTGAATGGCGATGCGCGCGCCTTCGACCTGGCGCTTGCCGGCCTCACCGCGCAACTGGGTGACCAGTTCATGGATCTGCCCCAGACCGGTGGCGCCAATCGGGTGGCCCTTGGATTCAAGGCCACCGGACGGGTTGATCGGCATCCGGCCGCCGACGGTGAAGTCACCGCGCTCGGCCGCCGGGCCACCCTGGCCGAACGGCACCAGCATCAGCGATTCGGCATTGAGGATTTCGCCGATGGCCGAGGCGTCGTGCACTTCGGCGACGCTCACGTCCGATGGATCGACGCCGGCCTGGGCGTAGGCTTTCTTCGCCGCCAGGTGGGCGACGATTTTTTCCGGTTCATCAAGGCCGCGATTGCTGCCGGTCTGCACCACGCTGGCGAGTACGCGAACAGCGCGGTCGCCGGCGTTTTTCAAGCGTTTGAGGCCATCGGCGTTACACAGCAGCACGGCGGCGGCGCCGTCGCTGATCGGCGAGCACATGAGGGTGGTCAGCGGGTAGCAGATCGGTGGCGAGGCCAATACTTCGTCAATGCTGAAGGCTTGCTGGAATTGCGAGAGCGGGTTGTGCACCGAGTGCTGGTGATTCTTCGCCGCGACGGCTGCGATCTGCCGTTGCGTGGTGCCATAACGCAGCATGTGATTGCGGCAGATCGCGGCATACACGTCCATGAACACGCTGTACGGGCGTTCGGAAACGCTGCCCGGCGGCGGTACGATGCCTTCGCCCATGGCCAGCAGGGTGTGCTTGTTCTGCTCGACGGTGGAAACGTCCCAGCCGCCATCGAACACGGCGAACATCTTGGCCTTGTCCGGCACATTCATTTTTTCGGCGCCGACCGCCAGGGCGATGTCGCACTGACCGGCCCGCAGTGCCAGGGTGGCCAGGTTGAACGCTGAAGAGCCCGAAGCGCAGGCGTTTTCCACCGAGAAGACCGGCACGCCTTCAATGCCGACGCGACGCATGGCAATCGGCCCCGGAATACCGGTCTGGCCCTGCAGCATACCGTTGGTCATGGTGCTGTAGTACGCCGAGCCGACGTCGGCAGTGCTGGCGCCGGCATCCTGCAACGCCAGGCCCACGGCTTCGTTGACCATGTCGTAGACGCTGCGCTCCAGCAACCGTCCAAACGGCGTCATGCCGACGCCCACTACGTAGATATCGTTCATTGTCTGTTCCTGAGAGTGCGGGGGCGATGCGGCCTAGCGGCCCTTGAAGTTGGGTGCGCGTTTTTCGCCAAAGGCCTGCAGGCCTTCCTGGAAATCGGCGGTGCGCAGGTGTTGGCGCAACATCACTTGTTCGTGTTGCAAGGCGTCGTCGCGGGACTTGTCGGAGGAGGCACGCGCCACTTCTTTCATGCGGCGCAGGGCAATCGGGCTCTTTTTCGCGATCTGATTGGCCAGGGCCAGGGCGGCATCGGTGAGTTCTTCGTCGGCGTGGACTTCGCACACCAGGCCGTAGACTTTCATTTCCGTGGCGGAGAGGGATTTGCCGGTCATCAGCAAGTACATCGCCATGTTCAGCGGAATCAGGCGCGGCAATACCGCGGCACCACCGGCACCGGGATAGACACCAAAGTTGGCGTGGGCGTCGGCGAGGGTGGCGGTTTGCGCGGCAATCACCAGGTCGGCGCACATTGCCAGTTCCAGGCCGCCGGCCATGGTCACGCCGTTGAGCGAGGCAATCACCGGTTTGGGGAAATTGCGCAATTGACCGAAGACCTGGTTGGCGCGGTCGAGAAAGTCGGCTTCGCCGGCCGGCAGGCTGGAGCCGGCCAATACCTCTTTGAGGTCCGCACCGGCGCAGAAGGCCGGGCCGTTGCCGGTGAGGATGACCACACGCAGTTCATCGTTGCCGGCGATGTCGTTGAGGCAGCGTTCAAGCTCGGCGAGGGTCGCCAGGTTCAGCGCATTCATGGCCCGTGGCCGGTTGAGCGTCAGGCGCGCCACCGGGCCGACGATTTCATACAGCAAGACATCTTCACTCATGACAACTCCCCTTTATTGTTAGTCGCGCGGTTGGCGTAGTTGATGGATCGATAGTAGGAAGGCGCGCGGTGCGGTCGCAGGTCATTGCAACGAAAGCGGTTGTCCGCAGGGGAGGATGACAACGGACTCTGTGGGAGGGGCATGTGTGCTTTGTCGGTCTGCGAAGACAGATGAATTGACTGAGAAGACCGGCAAGTCAGGCCACTTGCTTGCACCATCGAACGGTATTCGAACAACAATCAGAGAGAGACCGTGGGATGAAAAAAATGCGTGTAGTGCTGACGGTGTCAGTGTTGGCCGCCAGCATTGTCGGGGCGTTGCAATGGTCGCGAGGGCAAACCGGCGTTCACCTGCAAGCGGTTGAAAACAGCGCAGGGCAGGGCGGTCAGAAAGCGGCTACCGCGGCCACCATCGCCGCCAACGCCAACACGGCGCACAACATGCCCCCGGTCGATCCGGATGTGGAGGCCGACATCCAGCGCGGCTTTATTGCCAGCCTGCCAGACGCCGAAACCACCGCGGCGGATGGGCACGTCGTGTACAGCCTCAAGGGCTACGAGTTCCTCGACAGTCCGGACGCTCCGGCGACGGTCAACCCGAGCCTGTGGCAGCAAGCCCGCAAAAGCATGTCCAACGGTCTGTTCAAGGTCACTGACGGTTTCTATCAGGTGCGCGGCCTCGACCTGACCAACATGACCATCATTGAAGGCAATACCGGCCTGATCATTGTGGACTGCAACCTGGCCACCGAGGTGGCACACGCCTCCCTTGAACTGTATTACCAGCATCGGCCGAGAAAACCGGTGGTGGCGGTGCTCTACAACCACAGTCACGTCGATCACTTCGCCGGTGTTCGCGGCATTGTCGACGAAGCGGACGTGAAATCGGGCAAGGTGCAGATCATTGCCCCGGCAGGGTTCATGGAGACGGCGGTCGCCGAGAACGTAATGGCCGGCAACGCCATGAGTCGCCGCGCCGAGTATCAGTTCGGCACGACCCTGCCACGCAGTGCCCAGGGACAGATCGACCTGGGCGGTGCCAAGGCATTGTCCAACGGCACCATTACCATGATCCCGCCGACCCTGGAGCTCAGCCAGCCGGTGCAGACGCTGACCATCGATGGCATCGAGATCGTCAACATGCTCGCCCCCGGCACCGAGGCGCCTGCCGAGTTCATCCACTACTTCCCGCAGTTCAAGGTGCTCGACACCGGCGAACTGGCGCTTCCGACCCAGCATCAGTTGCTGACACTGCGTGGCGCAACCATCCGCGATGGCCTGGCCTGGTCCAAATACCTCAACGAGGCGCTGCATCAGTTCGCGCCCGGCGCCGATATTCTGGTGGGGCAGCATGGATGGCCAGTGTTCGGGCATGAGCGCGTGGTCAACTACTTGTCCAAACAAAGGGACATGTACAAGTGGCTGCACGACCAGTCATTGCGCCTGGTCAACAAGGGCTACAAACCGGTCGAAATTGCCGAGTACATGCGCAGTCACGTCCCGGGAAGCCTGGCCAGCGAGACCTTCACCCATGGCTTTTATGGGTCGGTGCAGCGCAACGCCAAGGCGGTGTATCAGCAATACATGGGCTGGTATGACGCCAATCCGGCCAATCTCGATGCGCTGTCCGACAGCGATTACGGCAAGAAATTCGTCGAGTATGGCGGTGGTGCCGAGGCCGTGCTGGCCCGTGCGCGCAGCGATTTTGCCAATGGTCAGTACCGTTGGGTGGCACAGGCCATGAGCCATCTGGTTTACGCCGAACCGAAAAACAGCGCGGCGCGGGAATTGGCGGCCGATGCCCTGGAGCAATTGGGTTACCAGGCTGAATCGGCGGTCGAACGCAACAGCTATCTGGCGGCGGCCATGGAGCATCGCAGCGGCGGCAAGAAAATCGCCTCGCCGCTGCGCACCGCCAGTCCCGACATGCTCCGGGCACTGACCATCGACAATATTTTCGACTACCTGGGCGTGCGGCTGAAGGCCCCGGATGTCGAGGGCAAACACATTGTGCTCAACTGGAACTTCACCGACGTCGGCACCTCGGGCAAGCGCTACATGCTCAATCTGGAGAACTCGGCGCTGACCTATGTCGCCGATTACAACGCCGACAAGGCTGACGCCACGCTGACCCTGACTCGCGAAACGCTCAACGCCATTCTCGCGGAGAAGCTGTCGCCGATCGAGGCGGTGTTCAAAGGTGACCTGAAGATTGAGGGCAGCAAGCTGGCGGTCTATGACGTGCTCGGTTCGCTGGACAAGTTCAATCCGGACTTTGAGCTGGTCGGCCCTAACGAGCCGGCGCGATAGGAGCCTGACCATGCACTCTGCGATGCACGACATCGACACTCCTGCCGGCGCCCCTGGCAACGCTGCCATCGACGGCGTCCGTGCGGTGCTGGCCCGTCAGCAAGCGGCGTCCCGAATCGAGGGGCCGCCGTCGGCCGAGGTGCGGATTGAACGGATCGATCGGGTGATCAATCTGTTGGTCGAGCATCAACAGCCACTGTGTGCGGCGCTGGCCGAGGACTTTACCTGGCGCAGTCATGATCAATCGCTGATGGCCGATGTGCTGTTGCCGATCCGCGGCCTCAAATATGCCCGCGAGCATGTCCGCCGCTGGATGCGGCCCGAGCGCCGCAAAGCGGAACTGGGGGGCGGCTGGCTGGGCGCCAAAGCTGAAATTCACTATCAGCCACTGGGGACCATCGGCATCATTTCGCCGTGGAATTTCCCGATTGCCATTGCACTGGGGCCGCTGGCCGAGGCGCTGGCGGCGGGGAACCGCGCCATCATCCTGTTTTCCGACCAGTCACCGGCAACGGCGGCGTTACTGATCGAATTGCTGGCTGAACAGTTCGATGACAGCGAAGTGGCCGCCTTTATCGGCGGTGCCGAATTGGGCGCGGCTTTCTCTGCCATGCCGCTCGATTACCTGGTGTTTACCGGCAGCCCGCGGGTCGGACGCCTGGTGATGCGCGCGGCGGCGCAGAACCTGACGCCGCTGACCCTGGAGCTGGGCGGCAAGTCGCCTACCATCATTGGTCGCGGCGCCGACCTGGAAAACGCTGCCCGACGCATCTGGGGTGGCAAGGGGGTCAGCAGCGGGCAAGCCTGTATCGCCCCTGACTATGTGTTTGTGCATGAGGATGACTGTGAGCGCCTGTTAAGCAGCATGCAGGTCCAGTTGCGGCGGATGTACCCGACGCTGCTGGATAATCCCGACTACACGGCCATGGCGACGCCGGGGCAATACCAGCGGATGCAAGCCTGCCTGCAGGACGCCCGCGAACATTGCGTTCGGGTGATCGAGGTCAATCCTGGCAACGAGGACTTGAGCGCATCGCGCAAGATCGCCCCGACCCTGCTGGTTGATCCGCCGGACACGACACTGGCGATGCAGGAAGAGGTGTTCGGCCCGTTGCTGCCGATTCGCAGTTATCGCCACATCACCGAGGTGCTCGACTACATCAACGGGCATCCACGGCCACTGGCGCTGTATTACTTCGGCGACGACCGTGCCGAAGCGCGGCATGTGCTGGAACGTACTCACTCGGGCGGTGCCTGTATCAACGAAGTGATGCAGCACCTGTTCCAGACTGATTTGCCGTTCGGTGGCTGTGGCCATTCGGGCTTTGGTCGCTATCGCGGCGGGTATGGCTTCAAGGCGTTCAGTCTCGAGCGGTCGGTGTTCACGCCGCCGCGCTGGGACGTCATGGGCGTGTTGCGGCCACCCTACGGCAAGCTGTTTCGCCGGGTCATCGGCGCTCTGTTGAAACCTTAACCCGATCTGAACACCGATCAACTGTAGGCGCGAGCCTGCTCGCTCCTACAAAAAAAAAGGACCCGTGAATGATCCCGTTGAAACCTCTTGTTCTGGCGATGGGTTGTCTCGCTTTCGGCACTCACGCTTTCGCCGCCCCCAAACGCCCGAACATCGTGGTACTGGTGGCCGATGACTGGGGCTACAGCGACGTTGGCGCCTTCGGCAGTGAAATCGCCACGCCGAACATCGATACCCTGGCCCGTGAGGGCGTGCGGTTTTCCGACTTCCATGTCACGGCCTCCTGCTCGCCCACGCGCTCGATGCTGTTGACGGGCGTCGATAACCACCGCAACGGCGTCGGCAACATGCCGGAAACCATGCCCGACGAACACCTGGGCAAACCCGGCTACAGCGGCGTGCTCAACGACAACGCCATCACTGTCGCCAGTCTGCTCAGGGACGCCGGCTACCACACCTACATCACCGGCAAATGGCATTTGGGCAAGACCCCGGACACCTTGCCCGACAATCGCGGTTTCGACCGTTCGTTCATCCAGGCCGACAGTGGTTCTGACAACTGGGAAGAGCGGCCGTACGCGCCGCTGTATGACAAGGCCGCCTGGTTCGAGAACGGCCAGCCTGCCCATCTGCCGAAGGACTATTACTCCTCGACCTTTATTGTCGACAAGGCCCTGGAGTACATCGCCGCTGATCGGCAGGGCGGCAAACCGTTTTTCGCCTATCTGGGCTTTCAGGCCAACCACGTCCCGGTCCAGGCGCCCAGAGAAATGATCGACAAGTACCGTGGCCGCTATGACCAGGGCTGGAGCGCCTTGCGCGAGGCTCGGCGTGACCGCGCCGTGGCATTGGGGTTGATCCCCCCGGGCGCCGGCATGCAGACCATGGCCAGCACGGCAGACTGGAACGCCCTCGACGAGCATGAAAAGCGCTACGAAGCGCGACGCATGGAGGTCTACGCCGGAATGGCGGAGACCATGGACCAGCAGATCGGTCGCTTCATCGCGCATCTGAAAGCCACTGGCGAGTACGACAACACGGTGTTTGTGTTCCTCTCCGATAACGGCAGCGAGCCGACCGACCCCTACACGATTCCGGCGGTCCGCTTGTGGCTGGAAATGAACTACACCCGCCAGCTTGAGCGCCTGGGCAGCAAGGGCGCCTTTACCAGCATCGGCCCCAGTTGGGCGAGCGCGGCCGCCTCGCCGCTTGGCGGCTACAAGTTCTTTGCCGGTGAGGGCGGTTTGCGCACGCCATTGATCGTTGCCGGCGTGCCCGGAATCCAGGCCAATCAGATTTCCAGGGCCTTCACCCACGTCACCGACATTGTGCCGACCCTGCTGGAAGTGGCCGGCGTGCCCGCGCATAAAGGTGAGTACCAGGGGCGAGCCGTGGAGCCGCTGATCGGCAGCAGCCTGGTGCCGGTGCTGCAAGGTTCGGCCGAGCGCGTGCATCCAGAGGATCAGCCCATCGGTTATGAACTCTCCGGCAGCGCGGCGCTGTTCAAGGGTGATTACAAACTGGTGAAGAGCCTGAAACCGGTGGGCAACGAACAATGGCACCTTTACAACATCGTCACTGATCCCGGTGAAGTGATCGACTTGCAACAGCAAATGCCGGAGCGCTTCCAGCGCATGCAGGCCGACTACGCCGAGTACGCCCGCGTCAACGGAGTGCTGCCGATGCCGGTCGGTTATGACTACATGCACCAGGGCCAGATGTATGCCTTGAAGCACGTGGTGATCCCCAAGCTCAAGGCTGCGGCGCCGCCAATCGTGGCAATGATCGGGTTGTTGGTGGGCGTGTGGGTTTGGCGCCGTCGTCGCCAGAAGGCGGCGACACCATGAACGATGAAGTGGATGAGTGGGGGCGGCGCCTGATTCACCGGCGCAAGGTCGAGTGCCAGGGCTTCTTGCGGGCTGACGGGCTGTGGGATATCGAAGGCCGTTTGAGCGACAGCAAGACGCATCCCGTGACCCTCGCCGAGGGCCGGGTGGTGCTGGCGGGGCAGGCCTATCACGGCATGGTCATGCGGCTGACGCTGGACGATGACTTTGTCGTGCGGGAGGTGCATGTGACGATGCCTGATGTTCCCACCAGCGAATGTCGCGGCGCGATGCCTGGCTATGAAAAACTCTGCGGCGAGCGCATCGGTCCGGGGTTTTCGCGACGGATCAAGGAGCTGTTTGGCGGGACTGGCGGCTGTGTGCACCTGACCGAACTGCTGCTGCCGATAGCCACGACGGCGTTTCAGACCATTCCCATGGCCCGGTCGCTGGTTGCGCCGCGCACGGCGGCGGATACGCAGGTCTACAGCAACGCCACGAGCAGGCTGATCAACACCTGCCACGCCTTGCGCGAGGACAGTCCCGTCGCCGTATTCCTGAAGCAATAAATACATTCCCGACGCATTACCCTGCTCGCAAAAAACGTGCGGACAATGCGGGCATTCAGACAGCCCGCGTTATCGTTGACGTCCATCGCGAGCAGGCTCGCTCCCACAAGGATCTGCGTGGAACCTGTAGGAGCGAGCCCGCTCGCGAAAAACGCGCGGACAATGCAGGCATCCAGACAGCCCGCGTTATCGTTGACGACCATCGCGGGCAAGCCCGCTCCCACAAAGATTTGCGTGGAACCTGTAGGAGCGAGCCCGCTCGCGAAAAACGTGCGGGCGATGCGGGCATTCAGACAGCCCGCGTTATCGTTGACGTCCATCGCGAGCAGGCCCGCTCCCACAAGGATCTGCGTGGAACCTGTAGGAGCGAGCCCGCTCGCGAAAAACGCCCGGGCGATGCGGGCATTCAGACAACCCGCGTTATCGTTGACGTCCATCGCGAGCAGGCTCGCTCCCACAAGGATCTGCGTGGACCCTGTAGGAGCGAGCCCGCTCGCGAAAAACGCGCGGGCAATGCAGGTATTCAGACAGCCCGCGTTATCGTTGACGTCCATCGCGAGCAGGCTCGCTCCCACAAGGATCTGCGTGGACCCTGTAGGAGCGAGCCTGCTCGCGAAAAGCGCGCGGGCAATGCGGGTATTCAGACAGCCCGCGTTATCGTTGACGTCCATCGCGAGCAGGCTCGCTCCCACAAAGATTTGCGTGGACCCTGTAGGAGCGAGCCCGCTCGCGAAAAACGTGCGGACAATGCGGGTATTCAGACAGCCCGCGTTGTCGTTGACGTCCATCGCGAGCAGGCTCGCTCCTACAGGGTTTGTGGTGATCAGGTGATGATCAGGTGTGCAATCTGCGCGTCGTTCAAGCCTGCTTTGCGCAGGATCAGTGCCGTGTGTTCGCCGCGCTTGGGTACTGATCCGGCACAAGACGGCGTTGTCGAGAAGCGCGGCGCCGGTGCGGCCTGCAATAGGCCGTCCTGGCGAGAGTAGACACCGCGTTCGACCATGTGCGGATGGGTCAGTGCTTCGGCGGGCGTCAGTACCGGGGCGAAGCAGGCATCGCTGCCCTCGAGCAGATCGACCCAATGCTGGCGCGGCTGGCTGGCAAACACCGTGGCCAGTCGTTGGCGCAAGGTGCCCCACAAACGCGGATCGTAGGGGTTCTTGAAGTCCGCGTCATCGCCCAGGCCAAGTTTGTTGAACAGCAAGGCGTTGAACTGCGGTTCAAGCGCCTGCACGCTGACGAACAAACCATCGGCGCAGGCGTAAGTGCGTGCCCAGTGCGCACCATCAAGCAAGCCGCAACCGCGCTCCAGTGGTTGTTGGCCGGCCGAGTGTGCCGAAAGCAACAGGTTCATCAGGTTGGCGCTGCCATCGACAATTGCCGCATCCACTACCTGGCCGACGCCATTGGTGCTGGCATTGATAATCCCGGCGAGGATGCCCATCGCCAGGTACAACGCGCCGCCACCGAGGTCGCCCACCAGGGTTGGGGGAGCCATCGGTGGTTGTCCGGCTTCACCGCTGAACCACAAGGCACCGGACAGCGCGATGTAATTGAGATCGTGGCCGGCGGCCTGGGCCAATGGACCCTGCTGGCCCCAGCCGGTCATGCGCCCGTAGACCAGTCGCGGATTGCGTGCCAGACAGGCGTCGGGGCCCAGTCCCAGGCGTTCCATGACACCTGGGCGCATGCCTTCGATCAGCGCGTCGGCGCCTTCGATCAAACGCAATACAGCGTCGACGGCATCCGGGTCTTTGAGGTCCAGGGCTATCGACTGTTTGCCACGATTGACGATGGCGTGTTTGCCGAGGTCCAGCATGTCGGCACCTTTGCCGGCACGTTCGACCAGAATCACTTCGGCGCCCATGTCAGCCAGCAACATGCCGCAAAAGGGGCCCGGGCCGATGCCGGCAATTTCGACGATACGAACGCCGTCCAATACTCCCATGCGAGTACTCCTTTGGATTGACAGACCTTGGGGGGGGAAGATCAAAAAGATCGCACCTGCAGGCGCTGCCGAAGGCTGCGATCTTTTGACATTAACGACGCATCAACAACGCGGTCATCAGGGCGTGAAAAACCACCGCCGGCCACAGCAACAACCCGCTGCTGACGAATACGCCGACGTACGCCAGGTACAACGCAATGACCCCGTTGTAGAAGCGCATCGAGCGAATCGCGGCAATGCTTTGCGGCCGGGGCCAGCAGGCAATGCCGAGGGCGATCAGGGCCACGCCAAAGAACCGGGCGAACAGGTTGGTCACGTCGGTGGCGGCAATCCCCAGCAGCAGATGGCTGAACAGACCGGGGGTGGCCAGCAGGGCCAGTCCCGTGGCGAGTTCCACCACGGTGCAAACCGTCAGCAATTTATGCGGGGTGATGGCGCGTGCTGGATTCATGGTTGTCCTCCGATGAAGCGGCGGTGCTGGCTTCGCGATCCTGGCGGATAAAATCGGCGGCTTTTTCGCCGATCATTATGGTGGCGGCAGTGGTGCTACAACCAATGATAGTCGGCATGATCGAGGCATCGACGACTCGCAAGCCTTCCAGGCCATGCACTTTCAAGCGCGCGTCGACGACGGCCATGTCGTCGCTGCCCATTTTGCAGGTGCCCACCGGGTGATACAGGGTATCGGAGCGATTGCGCAGCACTTGTTCGATCTCGGCGTCGGTGCTCATCGGCGTTTCAATCACACTTCGCGGATTGAAGGCCTTGAAGGCTTTGGTCCCCATGACCTTTTCGATCACGCGATAGCCGTCGATCAGCGTCTTGATGTCGTCTGGGTGGGTCAGGAACGCCGGGTCGATCAGCGGTGGCTCCATCGGGTCGGCGCTCGTCAGTTTCAGTTGTCCGACGCTTTTGGGGTGCAGCAGGCAGGCATGCACACTGAGGCCGTGACCGCGATACAGCGTGCGGCCGTGGTCGGCGAACATGGCGACGGTCAGGGCCAGTTCGATATCGGCCTGTGGCAACGGCGAACGGGTTTTGACGAAAGCGCAGGCCTCGGCAAAATTGGTGGTCAGCGGGCCCGTGCGATGGCGCCAGTAGCCCATGACGGCTTTGGCCATGTCCCAGATGCCCGCCAGCGACAGGCCGATCAGTTTGCGCGACTTGACGCGGTAGGAGTGCACGTAATCGATGTGATCGACCAGGTTCTGGCCCACGCCTGGCAGTTCATGTACCACCGGGATATCAAGTTTGAGCAAGTCGCCGGCAGGGCCTACACCGGACAGCAACAACAGTTGCGGAGAGTTGAAGGCGCCGGAACTCAGGATCAGTTCGTGCCGCGCCCGCAGGGAGCGCTTGACGCCTTTTTGCACGAACTCAATGCCGACGGCGCGCTTGCCCTCGAAAATGATGCGCGTGGCGTGGGCATGGGTTTCTATGCGCAGATTGGCCCGGTGACGGTTAGGCGTGAGGTAGGCTTTGGCCGCGCTGCAACGCTGTCCGTCCTTTTGCATCACTTGGACTCGACCGAAGCCTTCCATGTTTGCGCCGTTCTGGTCCGGGCAAGCCGGGTAACCGGCCTGCAGGCCGGCCTCGACGAAGGTTTCGCCGAACGGGTTGGGCGAGGAGTGGAAGCGCACGTTGAGCGGGCCGTGCTGTCCGTGCAGCTCATCCTTGAAGTGTTCGTTGTGCTCGGCGCGCTTGAAGAACGGCAGCACCTCCTGGTAGCTCCAGCCCGGGTTGCCCAGTGCCGCCCAGCGGTTGAAATCTTCAGGATGACCACGGTGGTAGGCCATGGCGTTGATCGACGAACTACCGCCCAGGGTCTTGCCCCGTGGCTGATAGCCGACACGGCCGTTCAAGCCCGGTTGCGGCACTGTCTGGTACTGCCAGTTATTGATCGATGTGGGCACCATGGCGGCGACACCGGCGGGCATGTGCACCAGCGGATGGGTATCGGGGCCACCGGCTTCCAGCAAGCACACCGAAATAGACGGGTCCTGCGACAGTCGACTGGCGACTGCACAGCCGGCAGCGCCCGCGCCGATCACGATGTAATCGAATTCTGCGTTCAGGTTCATGCTTATTCTTCTCTTTATTCGAGGCATAACTTGAGCGCATTGTGAGCATCTGGCCGGTTTGTCACTGGTCAATAGAATGAATTCGCTGGTCAGCGGGGCAGGTGACTATCACGCCAAGCATCGGAACGACGTGGACATGTTCCGGCCTGATCATTGACCGATGCATGATCGGGAGCGAGTATCGACGTTCGCATCCACTAAAGGCAGGCACATGTCAGGTTCGAACACGGAGACGCCGGGCGACGATATTTCGTTGCGTGAAGAGGCGTTACAACCCACGACCATTGGCAGCTATACCGTGGCAATTGCCCGGGCGCTGGACGCCAGCGGTGTGGACAGCAAACGGATTTTTTTGGCCATGGGCATTCCACTGGATGTCTCTACCGACCCGATGACCCGCTTGCCGGCGGCGACGATGACGCGTCTGTATCGAGCCTGCGTCGATGTGACCAACAACCCGTATTTCGGGCTGACCGTGGCCAGGCATATTCACCTGACCCACCTGCATGCCCTGGGTTATTCGCTGGCGGCCAGCGGCACGCTGATGGACTTCTGCCGACGCCTGGAGCGCTACTTCCGCCTGGTGTCCCAGGTGGCCAAGGTCAGCCTCACTCAGACTGACGAACACGTGCTGATGCGCTTCGACCATCTGCTCGAGCTCAGCAGCGAAACCGAGGACGCATTTTTCGGCTTCCTGATTCGGACCATGCGCTTGATCTACAAGCAGGAATTCAAGCCGGTACGCGTGGAGTTGCGCCGGCCGATGCCCCATGAGGGCGCCACCCCGTACGAAACCTTGTTCAGGGCACCGGTCTTGTTCGGCCAGGCCAGCAGCCTGCTGGTTTTCGACAGGGCGGACTTGATGCAGGCGCTCAGTGGTTCCTGCCCGGAACTGGCGCAGGTCAACGACAACATCATCATCAGCTATCTGGCGCGCCTGGATAAAAGCGACGTGATTACCGGCGTGACCCAGAAGATCATCGAGTTTCTCCCGGACGGTGACTGCACCCGGGACAAGGTGGCGAGTGCCTTGTTCATGAGCCCGACCACGCTGCAGTTGAAGCTGTCCCAACGCGGTACCAGTTTCCAGCAATTGCTCGATGACACCCGAAAGGAACTGGCCTGCAGCTACCTGAGCCAGGCGTCCCGCCCGGTCACGGAAATCACCTTCCTGCTGGGTTTCAGCGACACCAGCAACTTCACCCGCGCCTTCAAGCGATGGACCGGGTTGTCACCGACGGATTTTCGTCAGCAGGGTTGAAACGCAAGATCAAAGATCGCCGCCTGCGGCAGCTTCTGCATTCGATCGGTGCAGCCGCTGCCGCAGGCTGTGACCTATTGATCTTGATTGATTAAGCACAAACGATCGTCCCAACACCGGCCACCCCTTCGGCAGTTCCTGCAGGGTCGCTTTGTCGCGTCCACATTGCGCTGACCGATGAATTAGCCCAATTGACCAGCGACCCACCCACCCCTCGCGATACAACAGCCTCGACCGATTTGGCGTGCGCTCCTTAGAGCAGGGCGCACTCGCCGTATCGGCATTTTCTTGAATGACTTTTCGTGAAACCACAGAGAAGGCGAGCACGCTAGATGAATAACAACAATAAGATCTGCCATCCAAATCTGCGGCGCGGGCTGCTGGCATCGGCGGTTTTCGCCGGGTTGGGAATGACGCCTGTGCAGGCGTTCGAGTTCGATACCGGAAATGAGGACGTTTCGGTTCGCTTCGACAACACCTTGAAATTCAACTACGCCCAGCGGGTCGAAGCGCCGAACAGCAAACTGGCCAACTCGTGGAATAACAACGACGGTAATCGCAATTTCTCTTCCGGCAGCCCTGTTGCCCAGCGCCTCGATGTGCTGTCGGAACTGGACGTGGTGTACAAGAAACAGATGGGCTTTCGGGTCAGTGCCAACAGCTGGTACGACCATGCCTATGAAGATGTGGGCAGCTTCAACCCATCGACCAACCAGCTGAATAATGGCAAGCCCGACGCCAACCATCAGAGCGGCTATGCCGACCGTTACTACAATGGTCCGTCCTCGGAAATTCTCGACGCCTTTGTCTTCGGCAGTACCGAGATCGGCGACGAATCCCTGTTGAGCGGTAAGGCCGGCAAACACACGCTGTATTGGGGTGAAAGCGTGCTGGCCTTTGCCCACGGCAACAGTTATGGCCAGTCAGGCCTGGATTTGTCCAAGGCACTGGCTGTACCGGGCACCGAAGCCAAAGAGTTGTTCATTCCGCGTAACCAGCTGTCCACAAGCTTTACCGTCAACCCGGAACTGACCCTCGCCGCGCAGTACTTCCTCGACTGGGACGCCGCGCGTCTGCCGGAGTCAGGCACGTACCTGGGATTCAACGACGGCCTGCAGAGTGGCGGGCATAACCTGTCGCTGATCGCTGCGCAGAATCCACGTTTCGGTACCCCGGGACCGTTGGGCGCCAATCAGTTCCTGCGCCTGACCAACGGCCACACCTACACCCCTCATAACAGTGGCGACTTCGGTCTGATGGCCAAGTGGAGCCCGGCGTGGCTCGACGGCACCATGGGCGTTTACTACCGCAAGACTTCGGACATCCTGCCCAACCTGGTGCTGCAACCGGTCGCCGTCGGCCCGGCTCAACTGGCTTCGGGCAATGCCGGCAGTTACAACCAGTTCTACGTGGATGACATCGACGTCTATGGGTTCAGCCTGTCGAAAAACGTCGCAGGTGTGAGTGTCGGTTTCGATCTGAACTATCGCCACAACATGCCACTGTCCAGCGTGCCGGCCACCGTCAACCCGACCTTGGGTGCGGCGAATGCCCCTGGCTTCATAGCCAGCTTTGATGGCGACAACGGTGTCGCGCGGGGTAATACCGTGCACGCCGTGCTCAACGGTTTGACCACCTTTGGCGAAACGCCTCTATGGGATACGTCGACGTTGCTGGTTGAGCTCGGCTATAGCCGCTGGCTCGACGTGACCGAGAACAAGCAACTGTTCAAGGGCGAGGACTGGTATCACGGCGTCGATAAGGTGTCCAAGGACAACTACATCATCGGCATGAACTTCAACCCGACCTGGTATCAGGTATTTCCCGGCATCGATATGTTCCTGCCGGTCAGCTACAACGTCGGTCTCGCCGGTCAGTCCGCCGTGCAATTGGGCGGTAACAAAGGCACCGGCAGTTACTCGGTCGGCGTCGGCATGGACGTGCACAGCCAATACCGCTTCGATCTCAAATACGTCGATAACTTCGGCGATTTCGACACCTGCGGATCTGCCGGCGGCGCTGCGGTGCATGGCGATGGTGCCGCCCCTGGTGCCAACGGCCAGTACAACTGCGTTCCGGGCCAGACCACGGCATTTGCGGGTACCCCGGCCCAGCTCAAGGATCGCGGCATGGTCACTTTCACTTTCAAAACCACCCTCTGATCTTCGAGCCGTGAGTTAACAGGAGACACCCCCATGCATTTGACTCAATCCCTATTGGCCACCGCCCTGGCGCTGGCCGTCGCCGGTTCCGCCCATGCGGCTGTCAGTGCCGATCAAGCGACCAAGCTTGGCACCAGCCTGACCGCCGTGGGCGCTGACAAAGCGGCCAATGCCGATGGCAGCATTCCGGCATACACCGGTGGCTTGACGGCGATTCCGGCCGGGTTCAAACCCGGCGACTCCTTCCGGCCCGACCCGTTCGAGTCCGAGAAGCCGCGCCTGGTGATTACCGGCAAAAACCTCGCCGAGCAGAAAGACAAGCTCACGGTGACGGCCCAGGCATTGCTCACCCGTTACCCGAGCTATCGCCTCGACGTGTACCCGACTCACCGCAGCGTCGCGCTGCCCAAGGCCGTACTGGACAACACCGCGAAAAACGCCGTCACCGCCAAGACCACCGATGGCGGCCTGTCGCTGGAAAATGTCCTGCCCGGCGTACCGTTTCCGATCCCGGCTGACGGCAACGAGGCGATGTGGAACCACTTGCTGCGCTATCAGGGCGTGGCCATGACCAACAAGTACGACTCGTGGAACGTCGACTCCTCCGGCGCCGCCTCCTTGAGCTCCACGGGCGTGTTCAACATTGAATACCCGCTCTACGCGCCGACCCGGGCTGCGGGGCCTGTGACCCCCGATGAAACCTTCTACAAGATCAAGCTGACTTACACCGGTCCGGCCCGTCGCGCCGGGGAAGCACTGTTGCTCATGGACTCGGTCAACCCGCTGCAACAGCCACGTCGCGCCTGGCAATACCTGCCGGGACAACGCCGGGTGAAACTGGCGCCGGACCTGGCTTACGACACACCCAACCCCGGCACTGTCGGTGCTGCCACCTATGACGATGCGTTCCTGTTCAACGGTGCGATGGACCGTTACGACTTCAAACTGGTCGGCAAGAAAGAACTCTATGTGCCGTACAACACCTACAAAATGAGTTATCACAAGGACGCAACCGACGTGATGAAGGCCAACCACGTCAACCCCGACCTGTTGCGTTGGGAGCTGCATCGGGTGTGGGTCGTTGAAGCCACGCTCAAGCCAGGCAAGCGCCACATCTACAGCAAGCGCACCTTCTACCTCGACGAGGACAGCTGGATTGCCCTGGCGTCCGACGAGTATGACGCCCGTGGCCAGCTCTATCGCGGCGGCTTCTCTCATCTGACCTACAGCTACGACGTGCAGGCTCCGGACACCATCAACCACATGCTCTACGACCTGGTTTCCGGTGCTTATAACGTGAATGGTTTCTACGGACCTTACGGTGGTCTCAAGTACATCGACCCACTGTCCAAGGCCCAGTGGTCTGCCGAGTCGCTGGCGGGTACCGGTATCCGCTAACCCCCCACGACCCTGCAGGCGCGAACAAGCTCGCGCCTGCAGGGGCCTGTGGTGTGCACCCGAGATAACAATAATGACAATAATCAAGTGGTTCCTTCTCGCCGCCTTGTCGGCTGCCCTGGCCGTACCCTTCACTCGCCCGGTGATTGCCGGCGAATTTGCCGATGTGCTCGACACCCCGGCGTTGCGCAGCGAGTTGGCTGTACACGCCATGGTGACCGGGCTGGCGCGTGCCGGCGAGCGACTGGTTGCCGTGGGGCAGCGTGGACACATTCTGTATTCCGATGATGCCGGCCAGCATTGGCAACAGGCTCAAGTACCGGTCAGCTCCGATCTGGTGGCCGTGCATTTTCCGACGGCGCAACAGGGTTGGGCGGTGGGCCACGACGGCGTGGTGCTGCACAGCAGCGATGCCGCTAAGACCTGGAGCCGGCAACTGGACGGACGCCAGGTCGGCCCGATCATGCTCGCTGAGTACCAGCGTCGGCTCACCCGCCAACCGGACGATGCGAACCTTCAGGCACGGGTCGGCGAAGCGCAGCGCATGGTCGAGGAGGGCGCCGACAAACCCTTTCTCGATGTCTGGTTCGAAAACGAGCGGGTCGGCTACATCGTCGGCGCGTTCAACCTGATTTTCCGTACCGATGATGGTGGCCAGCACTGGACGCCGTTGCTGGAACTCACTGACAACCCCGGTGCCCTGAACCTGTATGCGATGCGGCCGGTCGGTGATGAGTTGTTCATTGTTGGCGAGCAGGGCCTGGTGATGAAGCTGGATCGCGCAAGCGGTCGTTTCAACGCGTTGCCGATGCCGTACAACGGCAGTTTCTTCGGCGTCACCGGCAAGCCCGGTGTCGTGCTCGTTTTTGGCCTGCGAGGCAACGTCTTTCGCAGTACCGATGACGGGATCCGCTGGAACAAAGTCGACCTTGGCCTGCCGCTGAGCATCACGGCCAGTAGCGTCACCGCCGATGGCCGGATCGTCCTGGTCAGTCAGGCCGGCCACGTGCTGATCAGCACCGACGACGGTGCCAGTTTTCAACAGCAGCCCAATACAGCGCTGGCGCCGGTCGCCGCCGCACAAGTGGCCAGCGGCGGTTCACTGGTGCTGGCAGGCACCCGAGGCCTGCGGCAATTGCCCCTCGAATAAGCCCGGCATTACTAAGAGAACACCATGATGGGTCACTACGAACTCGAAACAATGCCGGTCGTGCGCGAGCTCAAGGGCTTCGATGCCCGGTCCGGTAACGTCCTGGAGCGGCTGATTTTCAATAACCGCCTGTGGGTGGTGCTGGCCTGTCTGCTGGTGACCGTGGCGCTGGGTTATTTCGCGGCCACGCGGCTGACGCTCAATGCCAGCTTCGAAAAAATGATTCCGCAGAGCCAGCCCTTCATCAAGAACTACCTGGAAAACCGGCAGGCCTTGCGCGGTCTGGGCAACGCGGTTCGGGTGGTGGTGGAAAGCAGCAACGGTGATATTTTCGACCCGCGCTATCTGGACGCCTTGAAGGAAATCAACGACGAACTGTTCGTGACACCGGGCGTCGACCGTGCCTGGATGAAGTCCCTATGGACCCCGGCGGTGCGCTGGACCGAAGTCACCGAGGAGGGCTTCCAGGGTGGCCCGGTGATGCCTGACTCCTATGACGGCTCCGCGCAGAGCGTGCAGCAGTTGCGGCAGAACATCGCCCGGTCAGGCATCGTCGGCAGCCTGATCGGCAACAACTTCAAGTCGAGCATGATCTTCGTGCCGCTGCTGGAGAAAGACCCCGTGACCGGGCAGGGCATCGACTACCACCGGTTCTCGAAAACCCTCGAGGAAAAACTGCGCGGCAAGTATGAATTCGCCGGCAGCGTACGCGTGGCGGGCGAGGAGGGCAAAGGCCCGCTGAAGATCCGCGTGATCGGGTTCGCCAAGCTGGTGGGTGACCTGATCGATGGCCTGATGCAGGTGATGTTGTACTTCGGCGCCGCCGCCGTGATTGCCACGGCCATCATCTTCTATTTCACCCGTTGCGTGCGCAGTACCGCCCTGGTGATTCTCTGTTCGGTCATCGCGGTGGTCTGGCAGTTAGGCCTGGTTGCGCTGTTCGGCTTTGCGCTGGACCCGTTCTCGATTCTGGTGCCATTTCTGGTGTTCGCCATCGGCGTGTCCCACGGTGCGCAGAAGATGAACGGCATCATGCAGGACGTCGGGCGCGGCACCCATCAGTTGGTCGCTGCACGCTACACCTTCCGTCGCCTGTTTCTGGCCGGGCTAACGGCGTTGCTCGCCGATGCGGTGGGCTTTGCGGTGTTGATGCTGATCGACATCCCGGTGATCCAGGACCTGGCGATCACCGCCAGCCTGGGCGTCGCCGTGCTGATCTTCACCAACCTGGTGTTGCTGCCGGTGTTGCTGTCGTATTGGGGCGTCAGTCGCAAGGCGGCCGAGCGCAGCCTGCGCGCCGAGAATAAGGCATTGCGTGGCAAAGGGATGGGCGCGGTCTGGAGTTTTCTCGACAAGTTCACTGAGCGCCGCTGGGCCACCATCGCAGTGAGCGTGGCGGGTGTCCTGGCGGTGGGAGGGATTGTCATCAGTCATCACCTGAAGATTGGCGACCTCGACCCCGGTGCACCGGAACTGCGCGCCGATTCGCGCTACAACCGCGACAATGCCTACATCACCAGCAATTACTCACTGTCCAGCGACCAGTTCGCGATCATGCTCAAGACGCCGAGCGAAGGTTGCCTGAAGTACGAAAGCCTGGTGGAAGCCGATCGCCTGGGCTGGTTGTTGCAGCAGCAACCGGGCGTGCAAACCACTGTGTCATTGGTCAATGCCGTGCGGCAGATCACGGCCGGTTCCTATGAAGGCAACCCCAAGTGGCTGACCATCGCCCGTAACCAGAACGTGCTGAACTACGGTGCGCAACAGGCTTCGGTCAGCAGCCCGGACCTGTTCAACAATGACTGCTCGATGATGCCGATCGTGGCCTACCTGTCGGACCACAAGGCCGAGACTCTCGACCGCGTGGTGCAGGTGGCCGAAACCTTCGCTCGTGAGCACAGCAAGGGCGAGCGCCAGTTCATGCTCGCCGCCGGCAGTGCCGGGATCGAGGCGGCGACCAATATCGTGGTGCGTGAGGCCAACCGCACCATGCTGTTGTACGTGTATGGCGCAGTGATCCTGCTCTGTTTCATCACCTTCCGCAGCTGGCGCGCGGTGGTGGTGGCGGTGGTGCCATTGATGCTGACCTCAATCCTCTGCGAGGCGTTGATGGTCGTGCTGGGCATGGGGGTGAAGGTTGCCACGTTGCCCGTCATCGCCCTCGGTGTCGGGATAGGCGTGGACTACGCGCTGTACCTGTTGAGCGTGCAGCTGGCGCAGCAACGTGCCGGGTTGTCGTTGACCGAGGCTTACCGCAACGCTGTGGCGTTCACCGGCAAAGTGGTGGCGCTGGTGGGCATCACCCTGGCCGCCGGTGTCATCACCTGGGCCTGGTCGCCGATCAAGTTCCAGGCAGACATGGGCATCCTGCTGACGTTCATGTTTGTCTGGAACATGGTCGGGGCGTTGGTTCTGATTCCCGCGCTTTCGCACTTTCTATTAAAAAACGTGAACAAATAATTGAATGCGACCTGTTGCTCACTTTCTGTCTAAGAGGGTCAGTCTAGATTATCAATATGGTCCAGGTCGCTTAGATCGAGACACTGATCAATGCTGCGTTGAAGGTGATTGGCCGGGAGGTGATCTTCAAGGTTGCATAAGTCGCGAGAGACAGAAAGCGACCCGTTGCACTGCACTGCACTGCCTGATCGAGCTACAAATGCCCTAGAGCCGACATATTCGACGAGCGGTATGAAGGCATCAAACGACACGAAACCTTTCGTACTAGGCTTCGACATTAACCCTGAATAGTGTGTGGGAATTTCTATTTCGAAGTTAGCGAGTCTCCAGATCTGTCCAGGCTGTTGATTGGGTGGTCCCTCGCAGGATCCTTGGCTTGCACTCATCGCGTTGTTGGGTGAGCAAAGGATCAGCTTTTGAGAAAGGAAACCAGGCATGAAAAGGCTCCCATGCTTCTCCAGGTTTTACTTTGCTTGTTCATTGCTGATAGCGATGAACGGTGTTGTCCAGGCAGCACAAACCGAAAAACCCAATATTCTGTTTATCGTCTCCGACGATACTGGCTATGGAGATTTGGGCCCCTACGGAGGGGGGGTAGGTCGAGGCATGCCGACGCCGAGCATTGATGAACTCGCCGCAGAAGGCACCACCTTTTACTCGTTTTATGCTCAACCCAGTTGCACACCGGGCCGGGCTGCCATGCAAACCGGGCGCATCCCCAACCGGAGCGGCATGACCACGGTAGCCTTTCAGGGTCAGGGTGGTGGCTTGCCAGCAGCGGAATGGACACTGGCATCAGTACTCAAAACCGGTGGTTACGACACCTATTTCACCGGCAAGTGGCACTTGGGCGAAGACGATTACGCGCTACCCAATGCTCAAGGTTACGACGTAATGAAGTACGTCGGCCTGTATCACCTGAACGCTTACACCTACGCGGACCCTACCTGGTTCCCGGACATGGATGATGAAACCCGAGCGATGTTTGCCAAAGTGACGAAGGGCGCGTTGTCGGCCAAAGCCGGGGAAAAGCCGGTTGAGGAGTTCAAGATCAACGGTCAGTACGTAGACACGCCGGTCATTGATGGCAAACCCGGTGTGGTCGGCATTCCGTTCTTTGACAACTATGTAGAAAAAGCCACGCTGGAATTTCTCGACACCGCGTCAAAATCCAATAAACCGTTCTTCATCAACGTCAACTTCATGAAAGTACACCAGCCGAACTTGCCGGCACCGGAGTTTGTGCACAAGTCGATCTCCAAGACTAAATATGCCGACTCAATCGTCGAACTCGATACCCGCATTGGCCGCATCATGGACAAGCTAAAAGCGCTGGGTCTGGATAAAAACACCCTGGTGGTTTACACCACCGATAACGGCGCTTGGCAGGATGTTTATCCGGACGCTGGCTACACGCCCTTCCGTGGTACCAAAGGCACGGTGCGTGAAGGTGGCAACCGGGTTCCGGCGATCATGGCTTGGCCGGGTAAAATCAAACCGAACACCAAAAATCACGACATTATGGGCGGCCTAGACCTGATGGCGACCTTCGCCTCCGTGGCTGGGGTCAAGCTGCCGGACAAGGATCGCGAAGGCAAACCGATCATCTTCGACAGCTATGACATGACCCCGGTGCTGCTCGGTACCGGCCCTGATCCTCGCAAAGAGTGGTTCTACTTCACCGAGAACGAACTGTCCCCAGGGGCTGCCCGTGTCGGCAACTACAAGGCGGTGTTCAACCTGCGTGGCGACAATGGCGCCGTGACGGGCGGTCTGGCCGTCGACACCAACCAGGGTTGGAAGGGGCCAACCAAATACGTAGCAACCGTGCCGCAAGTATTCGACTTGCTGCAAGATCCACAGGAACGCTATGACATTTTCATGAACAACTACACCGAGCATACCTGGACGATGGTGCCTATCAGCACAGCAATTGCGAAGCTGATGAAAACCTATGTTCAGTATCCTCCTCGCAAACTGCAAAGCATGAGCTACGACGGCCCGATCGAATTGTCCAAGTACCAGAAATTCCAGTCAGTGCGCGACGACCTTGAAAAAGAAGGCATCAAGATTCAGATCCCAGCTGACAACTGAAACCGCCGTGGTGACCTTGGCCGAGGTCGCGAATTGCATCTCGTCCACCGCGTAATCAGGGGGGATTCAACATCGGTTACCAACCCCTGATTGCGTGGCACCCATGTGTTGAGTTCAGGCCATATTGGCTGAAGGACTTCCCTAAAATCTGACAGGACGTGTCCATGAAAACTGTACGTTCACTTAGATTCCTCTTCATCACGCTTGTTGGCGCGTTGGTGCTCGCTACAAACATCGCCCATGCTGCTGATCCGTTGCCCTTGTGGCACGACGGGATTGCCAAGCAATCCATCGTAGACTTCGTGGAGAAGGTGACAAAACCGGGCTCACCAGACTTTGTGCCGGCCGCTGAACGCATCGCTACTTTCGACAACGACGGCACGCTCTGGTGCGAGCAGCCGATGCCCGTTCAGCTTTACTTCGCGCTTGACCGTGTAAAAGCACTTGCGCCACAGCATCCCGAGTGGAAGACACAGGAACCCTTTAGCTCATTGCTCAAGGGGGATCTGAAAACAGCGCTCGCCGGAGGAGACCACGCCTTACTGGAACTCATCATGGCCACGCATGCCGGCATGACTACTGTGGAGTTTGAGCAGGTGGTCAAGGATTGGCTTGCCACCGCAACGCATCCAAAAACTGGCAAGCACTACACAGAAATGGTTTATCAGCCGATGCTCGAAGTGCTCGCTTATCTGCGCGAGAACGGCTTTAAGACTTACATTGTCTCTGGCGGTGGCATTGAGTTCATGCGTGTGTGGACGGAGCAGGTTTACGGAGTGCCTCCAGAACAGGTCGTCGGCAGTAGCATCAAGACGCAGTTTGAACTGCGTGACGGAAAACCGGTGATAGTGCGATTGCCTGAGTTGAACTTCATTGACGACAAGGGCGGAAAGCCCGTCGGCATCAACCAGTTTATTGGCCGGCGCCCGATTGCCGCATTTGGCAATTCGAGTGGCGATCAAGAAATGCTGGAGTACACGCAGGGCGGCAAGGGCGCGCGGCTTATGCTACTGGTCCTGCATGATGATGCGACGCGCGAATATGCCTACGGCCCGGCTCGCGGACTGCCAGATGTGAAACTTGGTGCCTTCCCTGCCGCGCTAGATGAGCAGGCGAAAAATCAGGGGTGGATCGTGGTCAGCATGAAGGACGACTGGAAACGTATTTTTGCCTTCGACAAATAATTAATGTTAGCCCCCGCCAATAATCTGCAAACGAAGAGAGGAATACAGCCATGCAACTCATGACGAAGAACCTCAAACCTTTTGTGTTGAAAGGCTTGATGGCTTGCGCCTTGGTGATTTTGGGTGCGACTGCGCATGCTCAGCAAGCAACACCTGCGGTCACGGCCATCGACATCCTGCTTGAGCCGGACAATACGATGCTCCAGCACTCGCAAGCCGTGAATGACCGCCTGCTCAAAGTTTTCCCGAAGGGCTTTGCGCTGGACGCCACACACCGCCCCCACATCACCTTGGTACAGCGTTTCGTCCTCACCGAGAATCTTGAAAAAGTGTATGCCGCCGTCGGTAAAGTCTTCGCCAGCACCAATGTGACCGGCCTGAAGTTGGAAGCTATCAAGTATTACTACATACCAGACAAAGACCTTGGCCTCTCGGGCATTGTCATCAAGCCAACTCCCGAATTGATCAAACTGGAAATGCAGGTGATCGACGCGGTGGCCCCGTTCACGGTGAAAACTGGAACCTCAGCCGCGTTCGTCACCGGCGACGTTCCTGAGGTCCTCCCTGCCTTGATCACTTACGTTTCGGACTTCGTGCCTAAGTCTTCTGGCGAGAACTACCATCCGCACGTCACCACCGGCCTTGCACCCAGAGAGTACCTGGACAAGATGATCGCCGAACCGTTTGATACGTTCACGTTCTCGCCAGCAGGTGCGGCGGTGTACCAGCTTGGGCACTTCGGCACGGCAGCGAAGAAACTCCACCAGTTCGATCTGAAACCTTGAGCTGTTTAAGCCATGGAACCAAGCTTCTATTACTTGCGATCCCTATTGGTAAAGGCCGCAGCCATTTCCTGAAATTTCGGCAACAAACGCAACGTCTGCGTCAACAAACACATAGAGATTTAACTTGGACGCAGTGTGCAAAATCAGGATGGCTGGCAGCAGGACTGAAGCATTCAGACGGATTCCCCACGGCTGATGACTGACTTCACTGCCAATTTTGTTTATCGAGAGGCGCTCAAGTTGGGGCAGTACGGGCAATGGATGTCCGCTTTGGGCCGGAAAGCGACGGTCGGGCCCAGACCGTCGCCGTGGATGATTAGACTTCTGTTTGCTCTGCCATTTCTAGAGCATCGTCTACCTCGATGCCCAAGTACCTGACAGTGCTTTCGAGCTTCGTATGACCAAGCAACAGTTGAACTGCTCTCAAATTCTTGGTCCTGCGATAGATCAAAGATGCTTTGCTTCGCCGTAGCGTGTGGGTACCGTACATCGTCGGATCAAGTCCAATGGCTGTTACCCATGCTTTGACTATTCGAGCGTATTGCCTGGTGGAGAGATGATCTGAGCCATGCAATCGCCCATAGCGGACTATCAGAGATGTCCCGAAGTCAGGGGGAATTCGTCGTGTCAGGAGGTAGTGCCTCGGGGGCTCCGGACATCAAGAATTTGAATCGGTCAAAGGTGTTCATCCGCCGCACTGACACTGATTTTAGCTTCTTGGGCGAAGCGAAACAGACCTACACCTAGGAAGAATGTGGCGACTATAAAAAGAAGGCCGGCACCATAGGCGTACTTGAAGCCCATGAACTCAGTTAAAAAGATGATAGCGAGCAGCAGGGTGGCGCAAAGACCGCCGCGCAGAGAAGACAGGATTCCAGCGTTCAATAAGTTAGCCCGCCGCCTCAATCTCTCCAGATCAGCCCTGAGATGCGCACGCCTCGGGTCGTCTTCGGGGATCGCATTGAGTACCCGTGTACGGTCGATGACAGCTGATAATCTCGAAGTCATTAACGAAACGAACGCAGCTATTGCACCGAGGAAAAACGTCGGGGCTGTTGCTTGTGAAAAGATCTGCGACAACCGCACAGCGTCAGGAATGAATTCGTTCAATTTAGGGATCACCCAATAGTAATAGTTTGAGTATTTGCAATTCTCCATTTGACATATTCGCGGTCAAAAGGTGGGGTGCACCCTGTTATCAGGTAGGGGACTCAGTACAGTCTTGGGGGTCGAGTTTTGCTGACAACAGGGCACCAACGTCAGGCTAGGCCTGCAAGTTGGTCGGAGCGCCCTGTCGTACAGCGTAGAGCAGCTCAGGAGACTTTCCACAGTGAGTATGCGGACAGTCTGGAAGAACCGACTTTTTCAACACAATCGGCCGTTTTCTGCCTGTCGTGATCGGCTCAAAACGACCCATAAGAGACATTCACCGCATGGTGTAGGGGGCTGCGGTGCTGTGTATTGGGGACGGTTAATGGCGTAAGAGTAAAATCACGCGGGAGATTGTTCCTTTTTCCAGCGTTGACTCCACCTCGATTTCCCCGCCATGACCTCCCACAATCTGAGCCGCTATGAATAGTCCCAGCGCTATTCCCTCACGCCCTGGGGAGCCGTGCCGTATCGGGCAGTGCGTACGGAAGGCGTGGCGCGAGGGCGGGTCTGGCTGTGCTGGGGCGGCGTCCGAATGGACGGCGCCAGACGCTCAGCGGGATTGAAAAAGCAAAGCCCCGGCGGTTCGCAATCGCCGGGGCTTCTATTTTCCCCCACATCCCTTAATGCATGGAGAACGTGGGCGCAATGGTATCAACGCCAGCGCAATGAATCACTCCGACTAACGACTACACAACTCATCTATCCAACCCGACGCGGGCGATTTTTTTCGCCTGAAGAAAAGTCATGACTGGCCGCACATCCGACGTTAAACGATGTCGTCGATAAGAATGTGATGCAGTCCGCGACTACATTGTTCTATTCGCGCTTCGACCTTGTAAACGTTGCGCAACATTTGCTCGGTAATCACCTCGAAGCTAGGGCCGCTGCCTTGCGCGGTGCCCTCAGCGATGACCAGCACCTGATCAGCAAACCGCAGTGCCTGATTCAAATCGTGGATGGCGATGAACACGATCACCTCGCGTTGGCGGGCCAGTGTGCGCATGAAGTTAAGCACCTGCACCTGACGATGCATGTCCAGGGCGCTGGTCGGCTCGTCCATCAGCAGGATTTCTGGCTCGCGCACCAGGGTTTGCGCGATGGACACCAACTGCTGCTGCCCGCCACTGAGTTCACCGAGGTTGCGAAAGGACAATCCGGTGATGCCCAACGCCGCGAGAATCTCATCGACCAGTTTCAACTCATCATCGTGTACGACCCAGCCCGGCGTCAGTTGCTTGCGCGCCAGCAGCACCGACTCATACACCGTCAACCGCGCACTGGCGTTCAGGCCCTGCGGCATATAGCTGATGCCTGTCGGACCTTTTTTCGAGTCCTGCAAAATCACCTGTCCGGGTCCGTCGATCAGCCCGGCGATGCGTTTGAACAGCGTCGATTTGCCAGCGGCGTTGGGACCGACCACGGCGACCACCTGACCGCCGGAAAATACGGTAGACGACACACCGCTAATGATCTCGCGCTGCCCATAGCGGGCACCGAGATTGTCCAGCTGCAGCTTCACCATGCGTTTTTCTTCCCGCCGAGAATCAGAGATATGAAGAACGGTACGCCGATCAGCGACGTGACCACGCCGATGGGGAATATCGCGCCGGGGATCAGGGTTTTGCTGACCACCGAGCTGGCCGAGAGGATCAATGATCCGGTCAGCAACGAGGCGGGCAGGAAGAAGCGCTGGTCTTCACCGATCAACAGGCGGGCGATGTGCGGGCCGACCAGTCCGATAAAACCGATGGTGCCGACGAACGCCACGGGAAACGAGGCCAGCAGGCTGACCATGATCAGTGTCTGAAAACGCAGCCTGCGCACGTTGATGCCGAAACTGGCGGCCTTGTCGTCGCCCAGGCGCAGGGCGGTCAAAGCCCAGGCGCGTTTGGCGAAGATCGGCAAGGTGATGAGGATCACCAGACAGATCACCCCGAGTTTTGGCCAGGTGGCTTTGGTCAGGCTGCCCATCGTCCAGAACACCACGGCGGCAACCGCTTGCTCGGTGGCGAAGAACTGCACCAGTGCCAACAGCGCGTTAAAGGTGAACACCAGTGCAATGCCGAGCAGCACAATGGTTTCGGCGGTGACGCCACGACGCATGCTCAGGAAATGGATCAACAGCGCCGAGAGCATGGCCATGATGAACGCATTGAGCGGCACCATGAATTGCGCCGCCAGCGGGAACAGCGCGACACCGAACGCCAGTCCCAACGCGGCGCCGAAACCGGCGGCTGCGGAAATGCCCAGGGTGAACGGGCTGGCCAGCGGGTTGTTGAGGATGGTCTGCATCTGTGCGCCGGCCAGTGACAGCGCCGCCCCGACGGCAACGGCCATCAGCGCCACCGGTAGACGAATGTCCCACATCACCACGCGAACCTGCGTCGATGCGCTGTCCGGCGAAAACAACGCGCCGATGACTTCGCTGAAGCTGTAGCTCGCCGGCCCCAGCGCCAGGTCGAGCAGCACACTGCATGACAACAGGGCCACCAGCCCCGCAAGGATCAAGCGCTTGCGCAACACCAGGCGGCGATAGGTCTCGCGCTGTACGACCACGGCGTCAGTCAACGAACTCATGGTTTGACCTCCGGTTGCGGCAAGCTGACAAAGTAGCCGGACTCATAGGGCACGGGCAGGAAGCGTTCATGCAGTTCGCGAAATGACGCCTCCGGATCGAGATCGGCAAACAGTTCGGGATGGAACCATTTCGCCAATTGCTGGATGGCCACGAACTGATAGGGGCTGTTGTAGAACTGATGCCAGATGGCGTGAAACGCCTGGTTGTCCTGAGCCTTGATGCCGGCGTAGGCCGGACGCTGTGTGTACCAGGCGAGTTTTTTCCGTGCCAGGGTCATGTCGGCGCCAGGACCGACGCCGACCCAATGGCCGCCGGGGGCAAAGGCTTCCCAGTTGGCGGTGGTGATCACCACATGGGCCGGGTTGGCGACAATGACTTGCTCGGGATTCAACTGGCCGAACGTGGTGGGAATGATGCGCCGGGCGATGTTGTTGCCACCGGCCATCTCGACGAACAGACCGAAGTTCTCGTTGCCGAAACTCAGGCAGCAATCATCGGTGTAGCCACCGATTCGCTCGATGAACACGCTGGGACGCGGTGGGTGATTTTTCTCGATGACGTCGGTGACGCGATGAATCTGCCGGTTGCGGAAATCGATGAAGGCTTCGGCGCGCTGTTCCTTTGCGAACAGTTGACCGAACAGGCGCATGGTCGGCTCGGTGTTCTGCATCGGGTTGTTACGGAAGTCGACGTACACCACCGGAATGCCCAGCGCGTCGAGCTTTTCGATGTAGCGTGCATCTTCAGTGGCGTGCTGTGCCTCGATGTTGAGGATGATCACGTCCGGGCGCTGGGAAATGGCCTGCTCGATGTCGAAGGTGCCGTCTTCAAAACCGCCGAAGGTGGGGATTTTGGCGATGCCGGGAAATGTGCGCAGGTACGCGTTGTAGGTGTCCGGATCAGACTGGATCAGGTCCTTGCGCCAGCCGACGATGCGCTCGATCGGGTTTTGCACGTCAAGAGCGGCGACCAGATACAACTGTCGACCTTCGCCAAGGATGACGCGCCTGACCGGCAGGTGAACCTTGACCTTGCGCCCCAGCAGATCGGTTACCTCGGTGCGCGCCGTGTCCGCCTCGGCGGCGTGCGCAGGGCGCGGTACCCAGGAAAACAGCCCCAGCAGTCCTGCCAGTAGCAGTGCAACCCATGCATAGCTGCGTCTATCGAAAATCACCATGGTCAAAGCCTTTGCAAAGTCAGATCGGTCAACGGTTCACACCGTCAGCCGGCTGAACGTTTCAGAAATCGACAGTTGCCGACAGTAATAAAGTGCGCGGTGAACCTTGGGAAAACGCGCCGTAGGAGGCCACGCCCGACCAGTACGCCTGGTCGAACACGTTCTGCACGGTGGCGCGAAACGTGGTCGGTCGCTCATCGATGAGCGTGGTGTAGCGCGCGCCGACGTCGAAGCGGGTCCAGTCATCCAGTTTCTGGGTGTTGGCCTGGTTGACGTACTGGCTACCGGTATGGATCGCGCCAGCGGTCAGCGTCAGTCCCTCCAGCCACGAGGTATCCCGTTCGGCCCACAGGTTGGCTTGCACTTGGGGTACGCCAACCGGTTTATTGCCACGGTTGCCAGCCACCGAGGTTTTGCTCAGTTGCGCATCGAGCAGGGTCACGCCACCGAGCAGTCGCGTGCCTGGGGCGACTTCGCCGAACACATTCAGCTCCAGGCCGCGATTGCGCTGTTCGCCCTGTACCGCAAACACCCCGGAGGCCAGTTCCCCGCTGGGTTTGGTGATTTGGAACAGGGAAAGGGTGGAGGTGAAGTTGCCGTAGTCGGCCTTGACGCCGAGTTCGTGCTGACGGGAAACGTAAGGGGCAAAGATCTCGCCGGCGTTCGAGGCGGTGGACGGTGCAATGTCGCCCTTGCTCAGGCCTTCGATGTAGTTGTAGTAAAACGAAACGTGATCCCAGGGCTTGATGACCACGCCGTACAGCGGCGTGGTCCGGCCATCATCGTAGGACGTGGTGACCATTCCGGTGGCGTTGTAGTTGTCGGATTTGATGTTCTGCCGGCGTACGCCGACGGTTAGCTGCACCCGGTCATCGAGCACCGACAGTGTGTCCACCAGCGCCACGCCGGTCAGTTCGCTTTCGGATACTTTCGGCGTGTCCGGCTTGGGGATGTACGGCTTTGGCCGATCCACCGGGTGATAGATGTTCGACAGGATCGGCGCGCCGGAAATGATCCCGCGCGACAGCACATCGCGATAACGGCTGACTTGCAGGGCGGTGCGATGACTGACCGGCCCGGTGTCGAAACGCAGGCGTGCACCGGCGTCGAGGGTGTATCGCTCGACTTCGAACTTGTAATAGCCGGGAATCGACGACGTATCGCCGGCGGCATTAATGAGGTTCGGCGTCTGGTCGGACATCCGCGCGACATCCGACTGGCCGCCGCCGGCGTGGGCGAAAACAGTCAGTGCGTCGCTCACGTCGTATTCGCCACTGAGCAGGGCGGATTTGTCCCGGGTTCGCGACCAGCCCCATGCCTGGCTCACATTGATACGGCCATTGGCCGCCGAGGGAATGTCCACGCCCGAGGCGATCAGGAAGGGGCGCGAAGCAGCGTCAAAACGTTCTTCCTGATTGAGCCAGTCGAAGCTGGTACGCAGGCGTTCGCCTTGATAGTCAAGGGACAGGGCACCGATATCGACATGCCGCGATTGATCGTCGATCGCGGTGTTGCCCAGTTGGGTGCTGCCATTGAGGCGCAGGCCGAAGCGACGTTCTTCACCGAAGCGTCGACTCACGTCGAGGTGCCCGCCAAGCTG
This sequence comes from Pseudomonas mohnii, assembly GCF_900105115.1. Lineage (NCBI taxonomy): Bacteria > Pseudomonadati > Pseudomonadota > Gammaproteobacteria > Pseudomonadales > Pseudomonadaceae > Pseudomonas > Pseudomonas mohnii. The sequence continues at coordinate 389,267 of NZ_FNRV01000001.1, read as the reverse complement.
CGAGTCCATGGCGTAGCTGGCGGTGAAACGGGTCAGGTCTTCATCGAGGGAGCGCTTGGGCACCACGTTGATGACGCCGCCGACTGCGCTGTTGGGCGACATGCCATAGAGCAGGGCACCGGGGCCTTTGACCAGTTCGATACGCTCGGCGTACTCGGTGAATACCCGGTAGTTGGGCGCGACACCGTAGACGCCGTCGAACGCCAATTCACCGAGGTTGCCTTCACCGACGGGAAAACCACGGATGAAAAACGAGTCGACGATGCCCCCGGTCTGCCCCGTGGAACGTACGGAGGAGTCGCGCTCCAGTACATCGCCGACGGTGACGGCCTGTTGATCCTTGATCAGCGCCGAGGTGTAGGTGCTGACGCTGAACGGAGCATCCATCACGTCGGTATTGCCGAGAATGCCCAGACGGCTGCCGCTGGCCACCTGGCCACCGACATACACCTGCGGCAGAGCATCGGCGCGTTGGTCGGTACCGATGACTGCCGTCTCATCCAGCGTCACCCGGCGCTGCACCAGCGTGTAGCTGCCATCGCTGTGCAACACCATGTCCAGGCCACTGCCGTCCAGCAAGCGAGTGACGGCGTCTTGCGCGGTGAAATGGCCGATCAGTGCAGGGCTGGTCAGGCCTTCGGTCAGGGAAGGCTCAAACGACAGCGCAATACCGGCCTCGACGGCAACGCTGGAAAGGGTGGCGCCCAGCGGCCCGGAGGGAATGTCGTAGGCACGGACCGCGACAGAGTCCAGTTGGACAGGCACGACGGCCAAGGCAAACGGGCAAACGACACCGATCAGGACAAGGCTGAGCAACGTACTGCGAATCACTGGTTTGAACTGACGATCCGGGCGCAGGAGGCGTGCAGCAGGCATGAATGGATGGACCTATAAACAGGACGGTAAAGTGCTTCTCCCCCATAGCCAGTCGAGATCAAAAAAAGTATCACCGGTGCGGCAATATTTTTCGGCGACTCAAGTGGGGGAAAGCATGACCCAGAAGCCATTCAAATGGCCGCTGACATGGATCGGGTAGGTGTGCGCCAGCATGTTCAAGGTGCGCTGGGTGTCGCTGATGGGGTAGGCACCGGAAATGCGCAGATCGGCAATGGCCGGGTCGAGGCGCACAACACCACGGTGATAGCGCGTCAACTCGTCGACGAAGTCAGCCAGGCGCATCTTGTCCGCCATCAACATGCCTTGCGTCCAGTCGCCGGCGGAGCGGTCGGCGACGCTGACCTGGCCGAAGGTGCTGGAAGAAAAATCGGTGCGTTGCCCGGCACCGATGATCAGCGGTGTTCCCTTGCGATCTTCTGCCAGATCCACCTTCACAGCGCCTTCCAGGACGGCAAGGCGAGTGCGTGATTGCAGTTCGCGAACGGTAAAGCGCGTGCCCAACGCTTGCAGGCGGCCCTGGCGGGTGCTGACCAGGAACGGCCGGGGTGACGGTGAATTGTCCGGCGCGGTCTGCACCAGTATTTCGCCTTCGCGCAGGTGTATATGGCGTTGGTTGGCGTCGAACAGCACGTCGATGGCAGTGTCGGTGTTCAGGGTGATTTTCGAACCGTCGGCCAGGGTCAGTTCGCGTCGCTGGCCGACAGCGGTGCGATAGTCGGCCGACCATTGTCGGGACTCTGCGAGCTTCCAGCTGGCCCAGCCAACCGGCAGGATCGCCAGGATCATGGCCAGTTTGCCCAGCGCCGCACGGCGTTCCGGGCTGTTTGGGCGGTCAAGCGCCGACATCGCCAGCGACGGTGGCAGCCCGCCGAGTTTACTCTGCAACAACTGCGCTCGCGCCCAGGCCCGGCCGCGCTCGGGGGTGCTGGCTTTCCAGCAGTCCCATTCGGCGCGTTCACTGTCACTCAGTTCGCCCTCACTCAAGCGGATCAGCCAGTCGGCCGCTTCTTCCAGGGCCTGTTGATCGGGGGGCGGCGCGTTGCGACGTGTGAGCATTCATTCCACCAGCAACAGGCATTGCACGAAGGCTTGCTTCATGTAGCGTTTGACGGTGATCAGCGAGACGCCCAGTTGCGAGGCAATGTCGTCATACTTCAGGCCGCTGATCTGCGAGAGCAGAAACGCACGTTTGACCAGTGGCGGCAGCGCGTCGAGCATCGCGTCGATTTCGTGCAGGGTCTCCAGAACCATGAAGCGCGACTCCGGCGAAGGCACTTCTGGCGCAGGCAAGTGAGAGAGGGCATCCAGGTAGGCGCGTTCCAGGGCCTTGCGTTGATACCAGTTGACCAGAATGCCCTTGGCCACGCAGCTCAGGTAGGCGCGGGGCTGTTCGATGACGGTGACCTGGGAGGCGAGGATACGGGTGAAGGTGTCCTGCGCGAGATCCGCCGCGTCCATGGCGTTACCCAGTTTTTTTCTCAGCGTCGCGTACAGCCAGCCGTGATGGCCGCTGTACAGGGCTTCGATCGCGCGCAGGTGATGGTCGTTATTCGCGGGAAGGGTTTCGCTCATGGCTGCAGCTTTATGCAATTGAGAAGTATTCCCAATTCTAGTTTGCAACCCGGCTGCGACGCAAGCGCCGATTGGTATCCCCGTCAGGCGCTCGGCAGACAGCTCAGTGCGGCGATCATCGTGTCGATTTCCGCTTCGGTGTTGTAGGCATGAAGCGAAGCGCGATTGACCTCCAGCAAGTCCCTGTCCTGCATATCGATCAAGGTCGAACGGAAGGTCGAGGTCGTCACGTTGATGCGCTTGTCCTGTGCCGCCAGCCACTGTTGAACCTGCGCGGCGCTGCTGCCCTGATGAGTGAATGTCACGATGCCTGATGTGAGGCTGCCGACGTCGCGCGGTGTGACGCCCGGGATATCCGCCAGGCGCTGACGCAGGTAGGCGGCCAATTGTTGAATTCGCAACCACATGGGGTCCACGCCCTGGGCCAGTGCGTATTGCACCGCCGCACCCAGGCCCAGTTTGGCGGCGACATTGCACTCCCAGTTCTCGAATCGGCGGGCATCGGCGCGGATTTCGAAGGTATCGGATGTCTGCAGCGATGCGGCGTGCAGGTCGAGAAAGACCGGTTCGAGGTTCTGGCACAAGGACCTTTCGACATACAGGAATCCCATGCCCCGCGGTCCGCGCAGGTACTTGCGGCTGGTGGCCGCGAGCATGTGGCAACCGATTTTCTGCACATCGATCGGCATCTGTCCGACCCCCTGGCAGGCATCCAGCAGAAACAGCACGCCGGCAGCGCGGGCCAGGGCGCCAATCTGTTCGACCGGTTGCACGGGACCGCCGTTGGTGGCGATCACGGGCAAGGCGATCAACGCGACGCGCTCGTCCTCGAGCATTGTTTTCAGTGCCGGCAATGACACTTGGCCATGCTCATCGTTGGCAATGACGCGGATTTCAATGCCGCGCTGCTGCTTCAGTTGCAGGTAAGGAATGTAGTTGCCGGCATATTCGGTGGTCGAGGTCAGCACCACATCGCCCGCTTGCAGCGGCAATGAATAAAAGGCCATGTCCCAGGCGCGGGTCGCGTTCTCGATCACGGCGATTTCGTCCGGCTGAGCGTTGATCAGCCGGGCGATGGCGCCATACACGTTTTCCAGTTCGGCCGAACATTGCGCGGCCGCTTCATACCCGCCAAGGCGTGCTTCGAGCTGGAGGTGGCGGGTCACGGTGTCGATCACCGGCGTCGGCATCAGCGCCGCGCCGGCATTGTTGAAGTGGATCAGTTGCGCGACAGCGGGCGTATCGGCGCGCAGTTGTTCAATGTTCAAAGCACGAACTCCTTGATCAATCCCCCGGCGGGGCATGGCTCGGTTGCATGACCGCCGGCCAGTGGCGCAGCGCGACAATCGGGATCAGCGCCACCCCATAGGCCAGACAAACGAACAGGTAGGTGTATTGCAGACCGTAAACCTGACTGAGCAAGCCCCCGGCTGAAATCCCCGCGATGGAGGCAAATTGCGCCGTGCCCTGGGCAATCCCCAGCACGTGACCCTGTTGCGAGCTGTCGGCGGTTTTTGAGATCAGCGCCATCAGCACCGGCGTGGTCGCACCGAGCAGCACGCCCCAGATGAAGTAAGCGACAACAAATACCAGCGGATTACGCGTGATGCCCGCCACAGCGGTCAGGGCGATGCAGCCGAGCACCACGTAAGTCAGGCGATGCAGGGTTTCCTGCTGGCCACGGTGTTCGAAATAGCGCGACCAGGCCGTGGCCGAGAGAATGAAGCCCAGCGCCAGCAAGCCGTAGCACAGGCCGACCACCGAGTGGCTGACCTCGAACACCGAGCTGACATACAGCGAGAAGGCGGTCTGCGGCAGCATCCGCGCCAGCAGCAGAATGCCCATCACACCGAGCAACGACAGCAGTGGCGAGCCCTGCCACACACTGCCTGAACGGCCGGCGGGAGTTGCCTTGTCGGCGGCCGGGGCTTTCTTCACCGGCGGCACATCCGGCAAGGTCACGGCGGCGATCACGGTGCACACCGCACACAGTGCCGAGGCGATGATGTTGATCCAGAAGAACGTCGCGTAGTCGAGGATCAATCCGCCGACCACGGCGCCGAGCAACGAACCGACATTGGTCGAGATCTGCAGGATGGCGAACAACCGCGCCCGCCGCGAAGGGGCCTCGATGCTGACGCCATAAGCCTGTGCCGGGGCGATGTAGCCGGCGAACGCGCCTTGCAAAAAACGCAGGATCAGAATGACCCAAATGTCGCTGAACAGCGCCAGCCCCAGTTGGGTCAACGACAAACCGGCGAGGGCGCGGATCATCATCAACTTGTGGCCGTAGCGATCGCCGATGCGGCCCCAGAATGCGCTGGTCAGAATAATGCCCAGCATCGGCCCGACGTACACGGCGATGCTGGCGAAGCTGAAAACCGACTCCGAAGTGGTCAGCCCACGCAGGTGGACAGGCCAGAACGGCCCGCTCATTTCCATCGCACCCATCGATACCAATTGGATCGCAAATAGAAGATAAATCAGGATTCGTACTCTTGAACCCTGGATGACACCTGCATGGGACATGAGTCAGCCTCGGTTAAACGCTAGCGAGCGGGTTGGTCAGGGTGTGTTGCAAACGATAGTTGCTGTATTGCATCAAGTGCATGCGCAGCAACGACCGGGTTGGCCATGGGTCTTCGACGAACGCCTTGTGTTCGACCTCCCACAATGCCGGCGACACACGGTGGCGCACAGCCTCGAAGGCCAGGTCGGTTTCTTCGCGCAACACTTCCCACAGCCGTGTGTTGTTCAACCCGTATTCCTTGGTCAGCCACAGCGCCATCTCGTGCAGATGCGTGAGGAACGCCGCGTCGAGCACGAACATGCGCACCGGCTCGATATCCCCGGCGAACACCGTCGGCAGAATACCCGGCTGTACGTGGGGCTGCAGGTTGTAGCCACGCTCTTCCAGTAACGGAGCGTACGTGCGGCCATCGCCGAAATCGCGGATCAGGAGACTACGTGCTTTGCCATCGGGGGAGAACAGCACCATGGTGTTTTGCTGATGCGCTTCAAGGCCGATGCCATACATCAGATAGATCGCCACCACCGGGTGGGTCACCACGGTGGCGTACTCACGGAACCAGTGTTCAACCTGGATGGGGCTCGCCCGCACGCCGTCGCGCTCGATCAGATCGGTGAACAGCGGCCGACCACTGCCGGGCAAGCGGGTGAACAGTGACGCCACGGTAATCGGCAGCCAATCGTCGGCGCGCTCGAACGCTGGCTGGCTGGCGCGATAGACCACGGACAGATGGCGGCCGGGATGATCGTCCTGAGTGATCGCGTTCCTGTAACGCACGCCGATTTCTTCCGGGAAGATTTCCAGACGCTGATCGAAGCCGTTTTCCGCCTCAAGAATCCTGGTGATCACCGTGCTGATGCGCGGCCCCATGTGAATCGACTTGGCTTGCAGGCTGCGCAGCTCACTGGTCATCCACACGGCGATCGGCAGCTTGATCAGCGGCGCGCAGTCGTCCAGCACCGGCATCATAGTGCGATAGGACATGGTCGGCAGGGTGGCGATATCGGGCCCGTCGGTGATCAGAATCCCCGCTTCGATTTCCGCCGCGAACGTCTTCAGTACGTAGGTCTGCAGGTGCCAGGTGTGTATCGGCAACGGCAGCCACTGGCGTTCATCCAGCCCTTTGCTGTTGAGCGAGGCTTTCCATTGTTCCCATTGCGCCGGGAAATGGCTGGCGAACCAGTCGTGGTAACTGGTCACGTGCGGCATGCTCTCGCTTTTCGCGTTGTCGGCGCGCAACGAGGCGATACGTAACGGCACTTGGGCATTGAACTCGGGGGACAGTTGCTCGACTTCGGCATCGGTCAGGCCCGGGCGCGATTTCCAGGTCGGGTAGTACGGATGACCTTCCAGCGAACCCCACTGGTCGAGCAGGATCGCGGCGTCCTTGGTGTTGGCCTGCTGGCGCAGGTAGTCGGTGAAACTGGCGAAGCCGTGATCCCCGGCGGCCTGTTGCAACCGGGCGTTCCATTGCTGGCGATACTGACGGGCGTGCGCGTCATTGGTCAGGCTGTTTTCCATGTCGGCCTTCAGTCCGGCCACGCCTTCGTCGGTGGGTTCGAAGTCGAAACTGTCGCGCAGCACATCGAGCATGTCCTGATGGCTGGTGATGACCTGGCGCAAGCCTTCGTCAGTGACCAGCACCACGTCACCGTCGTTGACCACGGTGTCGGCCGGACCGTTGGCGATGTCGGAAAAGGCCAGGTGAGCGCGGCCGCCCTTGAGTGGGTAAGTGGCCTGGTTGCCCTCGTCGGAAAAGCTCAGGGCCGAACGGTCGAGGATATTTTCGGCAAAAAGGCAGCGAATCAAACGTCGCATCGCGTTTTGGCGGGAGTAGGCGATCAGTGTCTTGAAGTCATCCATATCAGCGGTCTGCTCGTCGAAAAATTGAATGAATGGATCAGGCGGCGGCGGTTGCCGGGCGTGGCCAATGGCTGGGGAAGTAGTCGAGTGCCGAGTCGCGCAGGCCCTGCATGTAGCCAACGCTCCAGTGCAAGACTTCTTCGATGTAAGGCACCTTGAGGTCGAAGCGCCTGGCCATTTCCACCAACAGCACCAGGCCGTAGGCGACGTCTTCGTTGAAGGCCCGGCTCTCGCGTTCGATCACGTAGCCGGCGCGGTTGTCGGCGGCTGGCACCATCGGCGCGAGGATGTCGTTGTAGGCCTGATTGGTGCGCAGAATCGCCAGCATGCTGCTCTGGTCGCGGATTTGCTCGCCGTAGGCGTCGACGATTTCCTGTTTCAGGGATTTGACCGAGGACAGGTCGATGCCCAGACGCTGACTGATGACCGTGCACAACTCCTGGCTTTCCTGATCCATGCGTTCGAGGAAGTAGGCGCCCAGTTCCGGGCACTCGGTCCACCAGCACATGGGTTGCGGGAAAATCTTGCGGTGCCACTGGCCGTAGGGGCCGATCAGTCCGTAGATCACCGAGCTGTGCATGATCGGGTTGCCCGGGGTCAGGGTGATCTCCAGGTAGTTTTCCAGCATCGTCACGCAGGGGCCGTACAGCCGGGTCAGCATTTCCTGCAGCTGTCGGCGTGATGCCTGCGACTCCCTGGCATGGGTCGCCACATACAGCTTGCTTTTGCCGCCGCCCATTTTGATCGAGCGTCCCGGCGCCAGTTCGAACGCGGTATGCGGGACATCCTTCATGCCCCAGATCACCAGGTTCGGACGGTCGGGCAGGGCGGCTTCGGCCAGCCAGTCGAAACCGCAGAAACCGGGAATCGCACCGATGTATACCGGTTTGCTTGCACTCAGATGCGGCGCGATGGCTTGCAAGGTTTGCGGTCGGGCATGGGCAGGCACGGTGATGATGACGATGTCGGCATCCTCGACGGCTGTCCTGGCATCGGTGGTCACGCGATCCAGTCGGGCCTCCAGTGTCGAACCGTCGGGCAACAGCGCCCGCATCGGCGTCTGGCGGGCGTGCCGTTCGATGATCTCCAGATTGCCGGTGAGCATCGAAACCTGAACATTGGGCAGCTGCTTGAACAGGATGGCGTTGAGATGGCCGGTCCTGCCGCCACCACAGATGGCGACTTTCAACACATTCATCGAGCGGTGCTCCTGTGTGGTGGGTGAGTCATGCGACGCTCAATTGCAGCGGTGCGGAGAAGGATTCCAGCCATTGGGTCTTGCCCAGCCAGGCATCCAGTTGCGGCGCAATGCCTGGATCGATCAGATCGCGTTCTTGCAGCCATTTCTCGTCGAACACCGTGTGCAGGTATTTCTCGCCGCCGTCGGCGATTGGCACCACCACGTTGCCGGTCAGCACGCCTTTGTGGATCAGTTCCAGCGCCTTGAAGATCGCACCGCCGGTTGAGCCTCCCACTAACAGGGCGAGGTTGCGCGCGATATAGCGGGCGGTTTCGAAGGCCTGGGAATCGGTGACTTGCACACCCAGGTCGATGCAGCTGTAGTCGAGCACCAGGCCGACGGTGTCGCCGGCCGGCGTGCCGGTGCCTGACTGGTAGTAGGGATAACCGGGATGCCCGAACACGATGGAGCCGGCCGGTTCCACCGCCACGGTGATGGTGTCCGGGTTATGCAGTTTCAGGCCGCGAGCGATGCCGGTCATCGAGCCGCCGGTGCCGACGCAGCCGACATAGGCGCCAATCACGCCTTCAACCTGGGCGATGGTTTCGCGAACGAAATCACTGTAGCCACCCGCATTGGCCGCATTGTCGGACTGATTCATGAACACGGCACCGGGAATGTCGCTGGCCAGTTCGGCGGCGAGTCGTTGCCGCTCGACCACCGCGACTTCATCTTCGCGATAGGTGCCTTTGACGAAACGAATGTCCGCACCTAGGGCCTTCATCACGGCGATCTTGTCTTGTGCGGCGTGGTGATCGACCACGGCGATGAAGTGCAAACCAAACTCGACCGCTGCCATGGCCAGCCCAATCCCGGTGTTGCCGGAGGACGATTCGACGACCACGCCGCCGGGTTTCAGGCGGCCGGACTTGAGCGCCGCCAACACCATATTGCGTGCCATGCGATCTTTGATGCTCCCGCCGGGGTTGTTCTTTTCAATCTTCAACAACAAACGCGCATGGGTATCCGGAACTTCAATGCCCAACATCGGCGTGTTACCTATAAGATCCGAAGTTTTATTCAATATCATTTCAACTATTCCCTTTAGTAGTCAGGTGAAAACGCATAGTTACCTTCCGTACAACAGGTCGCCGTCAACCGCCGGGGCAGGGGATGGCGATGAAACTCGTTTTCCAGCAAGTCCATCTGATACCCGGCGGTATTGACGTAAATCAATAAGTCGCCTGGCTGTGGTGCAGTCGAGAAGTTGATCAGGCGGTGACTGATAACGTCATCGTCCAGGCAACTATGGCCGGCGATATAAGCTTGCGTCGGGGTGTGGGGCGGGGCGTGTGAACTGATCAGGATCGGATCAACCAGGTATTCAGAGGCAAACCAGGTTTCGCACGCGCTGAAACTACTGCCTTCAACGAAGATGACGGTTTTGTTGTCGGCGAGTTGCTTGGTGCGGGTAACGCGAAACAATGAAATTGCTGCTTGATCGACGAGACTCCGCCCGGGTTCCAGCGCCAGGGTTATATTCTGCAGCTTTAAATAATTGGATATGGACAGTCCGGGTGAATGCTCGGCCTCCAGCAATAACGTCAACCATTGTGGCGCCGTCAGTTCTGCGCCGTAGGGATAATAAGCGTCGGGAACTTTTTGGTTGTGATAATGGCTCGGTTGATTGTCGTGCTGTAAGAATCGGGCATAGGTCTGCGGCTCGACATAACGAATCGGCAAACCGCCACCGATATCGATCATCTGTGGACTCAAGCCCATTTCCCGAGCCGCCTCGACGAACCCGGTGACCTCGCGTAACGCTTGTGCGCGGGATTCGAATCCATAGCCGCCCAGATGAAAATGGAAACCCTCGAAGTGAAAAACATCAGTGCTTCTGGTCAGCCGTTGAAGACTGTCGAGCAAGTCTTGCGCGTTCATGCCGAAGCGGCTCTGCGGGCTGCTTTTGGGCCTGTAACGCAGTAAAACCCTGGCTTTTGTGAGGGGGCGCCGTGCTTCGACAGTGCTTTGCAGATGATCGAACTCTTCCAGCGAATCGACGCAAATCAGTGAACCTGCGCTGACCAGTGCCTGATGAAATACGGCAGTTTTGGCCGGTCCCGTGGCGCAGATTTTGGCGGCGGGTGTACCGGCCCGGAGCGCCGCTTGCAGTTCGTGGATGCTCGACACATCGACGCCGATCCCCGAATTCGCCGCTGCGCCGAGCATGCTCTGGGACTTGTTGGCCTTGGCGCCATAGAAGATGGCGTAAGGCACGTTGTAGCGTTTCAACACGGCCAGGAGAGCCTGTGTATTTAATTCAAAGGCATGGGGCCAAACCAGATTCAAGGGTGAACCATGTTGTTTGACCAAGTCATCCAGCGTACCCGGGAACTTGTTGATCAGCGTGGAAATGACTGGGTCGATCAGCGGTTTTAACATGTCTGGCTGATGAACTTTAGTTAGTTGTTCGGCAGGCAGTGAATTTGCTATAGGCATCGTTAACCCCTGGCGTCGAAAACAACGTCGCCACTGATAGGTTGATAACTGTTTGCTATCGGAATCTTTTGCTAATTAAAAGCAGGGTTTAGAAATTCGGAGGCGGATGCCAGGCGATATCTGAAGTTGGATGGTTAACGCCGATCGTAATAAATGGATCACAAAAAAATCGCATTGGAACCTCATTCCATAAGTTCTGTACGGACGCTCCGATTGACCACCCGCTTATGGGCAATGCCCTGTAGATGGCCGGCAACTGAGATTCAAATGACATCACTGGCCTGTACTTCCCGAGGTGCTGATAACGTGCTTTGAAGCGAGGGTAGTTCCTCTTGGCGGAGCGAACAATATTGCGAACGAGAACTATTATCAAGTATGGTTTTCAAATATTTTTGAATAACGACCGGCGCAAGGCCACTCAATGAACGTGTATTTACACGCTCAAGGAAGCGGTCGCCCCGAAATAAAAAAGTCCTTTAATGCCTTGATCCCCAAGGCGTTAAGGGTTGTTGCAAGAGGCCCCGGGCGAGCACCCGGATCTGCCGCTGACGGGGCCGGAAAATGTTCAGAAACCACGACTGGTTCACGCCAAGGAGCAACGCCATGCAATTCGATCGACTCAACAGCAAGGCCCCACTCGCGATCAGCTACCTGTTCGTGCCGGGTAATCGTCCCGAGCGCTTTTCCAAAGCGGTCGAAGCGCGGCCCGATGCGATCATTCTCGATCTTGAGGACGCCGTGCACCCGGACAGCAAACCGGCCGCCCGCGCCGCCATCTGGGCCTGGCAGGAGACAACGCCGAGCGTTGCCTGCGAGCGTTACATTCGCCTCAACAGCGTCAGCAGCACGTTGTTTCGCCAGGACCTGACCTGGCTCAACGACATGCGCTTCCCGCAGCGCTGCAACGGGATTTTCCTGCCCAAGGCCGAGTGCCCCGAGGCCTTGAGCCGAGTGGTCGAACGTCTGCTGCAGTGGCAGCCGACGCTGAAGATCGTCGCGATCATCGAGACCGCCAAAGGGCTGCAGCAGGTGGAATCGATTGCGGCGATCCCCGGCCTGGCACGCCTGGCGTTCGGTTCACTGGATTTTTCCCTCGATATCAACTGCAGCCAGATACCCGAGGCGTTTCTGTTCGCCCGCAACCGCATCGTGCTGGCTTCGCGAACCGCCGATTTGCCGTCGCCGATCGATGGTGTCACGCCGGCGATCAGCGATTTGGCGGTGGTCGCCGGGGACTCGCATTACGCGCGTTCGCTGGGTTTCGGCGCCAAGCTGTGCATCCACCCCGCGCAACTGGACACGGTGCAACGCGCCTTCCTGCCGGACTCGCGCCAGCTGGCCTGGGCCGATCGGGTGATGAGCGCGGTGGCCACGGGCAGTCACGCGGTGCAAGTGGACGGTGAGATGGTCGATTTGCCGCTGATCGAGCACGCCCAACGCCTGCTCGATGTCGCCCGCCAGCACACGCCCATTGCCCGTGTCGATGCCTGCTGAACCCTCGGCCAATCAGGAGATCATCATGGAACAGGGTTATCAGATTGCGTTGCGGCCACTGTGCCGGGTGCTGCAGTCGGAACAGGTCGATCCGGCCAATGTGACGATGTTGCGTGAATCGATCGTTCGTGCGGGACATTGGCTGGAACCGATCATCGTCGAGCGCTCGCGAGGCATCGTGATGGACGGTAATCACCGCTTCAACGCCGCGTTGCAACTGGGCTTGAAGCGGGTGCCCTGTATCCAGCTCGATTACACCGATCCGCGGGTCTGTGTGCGGCATTGGCAGACAGGGCAGGCGTTCGAAGTGGCGCAGATATTCACCACCATCGCCCGCGGTGAACTCTTTCCCTACAAGACCACCCGGCATGCATTCGACCCCGCGTTACCCATGGTGGCGATACCGCTGGAGCGGCTGTACGCCTGACCCTCGCCGGGCCCATCCAAAAAAACTTTTCCGGGGGTGATACTTTTTCGTCAATCGACTGGCAATAGGAGTGATTACCATTTTCTATTGATGAAAGGATCTCCACGTCATGCCTGTTGTCAGTCGTCCCAGCGGTGAGCGTGTGCTAACGCTTGCCATGCGTACCGCTATGCTGAATTTTATTTTGGTCGCAGGAAGCGCCAGCGCCTGGGCCGCCAGCCCCGAGCAACAAGACGTTGCCGCCGACCCGCGTTCTAACGTCGCACCCGCCACGCCGGCCGATGACAGCCCGGACGCGCTGACGCTCGACACCACTAACATCAACGCTTCCTACAGCGGCCCGACTTCGTTGCCGGAAACCTTCGCCGGTGGCCAGGTTGCACGGGGAGCCCGCCTGGGCATGATGGGCAACAAGGATGTGATGGACACGCCGTTCAGTGTCACCAGTTACACCGCCAAGACCCTTGCCGACCTGCAAACCGTGACCGTTGCCGATGCGCTGGAGCGTGATCCTTCGGTGCGCTCCACCGGTCAAACCGGCGGTATCGTCGATTCGTTTTTCATTCGCGGCTTCCCGATCGGCGAAGGCAATCTTGGCGAGCTGGCATTCGACGGTGTGTATGGCGTAGCGCCGAACTATCGCGTGTTTACCGACTACGCCGAACGGGTCGAAGTGCTCAAGGGGCCAGGGGCGTTGATGTACGGCATCTCGCCCAACAGCGGCGTCGGCGGCGTGATCAACATCGTGCCCAAGCGTCCGCTGGATGAAGACTTGACGCGGGTCACCACCACTTACGCTTCGGATTCCCAGGTGGGTGGTCATCTGGATCTCAGCCGTCGCTTCGGCACGGACAATCAATTTGGCGTGCGCTTCAACGGCAACCTGCAGGGCGGCGACACGGCCATTGACGATCAACACCGCGACCTCGGTATTGGCGCCATCGCGCTTGATTACCGTGGCGAGCGCTTGCGCCTGAACCTCGATTACATCAGCCAGAAAGAGAGTTTCGAGGCGGCGTCGCGGCCATTCACCGTGGCGCCGGGCATCGATGTCCCGTCCGCGCCGAATGGCCGCACCAACCTGCCGCAGGACTGGGGCTGGTCGGACACCAAAGAGCAGTCGGCCTTGCTTGGTGGCGAATATGACCTGACCGACACGGTCACTGTGTTTGCCCACGCCGGTGGCGGCAAATCCGATGTCAAGCGCCTGTCCGACCAGGTGCCGAGAATCCTCAACGACGCTGGCGATACCAGCAATATTCCGGGCTACTACAAGTTCAACGTTGATCGTTCAACGGCGGACGCGGGTATCCGCGGTGTGTTCGCCACCGGGCCGATCACCCACACGACCACGCTGATGGCGACTAAATATCAGGATGAGCTGTCCCGGGGGATCACCAACGGCACCGAGATCCGTTCGAACATCTATCACCCGATCGAGGTGCCCAAGCAATACATCAACTCACCGAAGGTGCTGCGCATCTCCGAATCGGAACTGTCAGGCGTTGCGCTGACCGACACACTGTCCATGCTCGATGATCGTTTCCAGTTGACCCTTGGCGTGCGTCGGCAGGACATCGAATCTCGCAACTACAACGCAGCGGGTTCGGTCAGTTCGAAATACAACGAAAGCGCCACCACGCCTCTGGTCGGTGTAGTGGTCAAGCCTTGGGAAGACGTTTCCCTCTACTACAACTATGTAGAAGGCTTGAGCAAAGGGGATATTGCACCGGGGACGGCGGCCAATGCCGGCGAGACATTCGCGCCTTACGAATCGAAGCAGCATGAACTCGGTGTGAAATACGAACACGGCACCTTCATGACGACCCTGGCGTTGTTCCAGATCGAGAAACCGAGCGGTGAAATCGGCGCCGGTAACGTGTTTTCGGTGCAGGCCGAACAACGCAACCGCGGGATCGAGTTGAGCATGTTCGGCGAGGTGGCACCGGGCACTCGCCTGATGGGCGGCGTGACGTTGCTCGACGGCGAATTGACCGATTCGGCGACAGCCGCCAACCGTGGCAACAAACCGGTCGGTGTGCCAGACGTGCAGGCCAATCTGTGGGCCGAATGGGATACGCCATGGCTTGAAGGGTTCACCCTCACTGGCGGTGCGATTTATACCGACAGTCAGTACGTTAACCAGGCCAATACCCAGGAGCTCGACGCCTGGACCCGTTTCGATGCCGGCGCCCGTTATACGACGAAAATCGAAGGCCGGCCGACGACATTCCGCGCCACGGTGCAGAACGTGTTCGATCGTGAGTACTGGTCGGGCGTTGCTTCGTATGGCGCGTTTTCGCCGGGTTATCCGCGGACCTTGCAACTGTCCGCGACGGTCGACTTTTGACGCACAAGGGCAGGCACAGCCGTGGGCTGCTGCTTGCCCTGTTTCATTTGTGAACAGGAGTATTCGCATGCTGGACAACCATGGATCCACCCCAGTTGACCGGTGTCGTCCGTTTCAGGCCACGACCCATCAACTTGCTCTGGTATTTGATTCCAGTGCGAATCGCCATATCCGTGAGATGTTGCGAGTTTACGGACTGCGTACCAGTCTCTTTCGTTTGAAGGTGATCAATGCACTGGTCCAGGCTACTCGGGAGGGACGTTTGCCAGGCGTGCGGGGTGTGCATGCTGACATGCAAGCCTCCTCCTCGGAGCTGACGATTGTCAGTGTGCGCGAAGTACTCAAGCGCCTTGCCGGGGTGGGCGTCATCGTTTCTCAGCCGGATAGAACGTACCGCTTTACCGACGAGGCGTGGGAAATGCTCAAACCCCATCTTGGATAAGCATCCCCGCGCATGGGGCATGCGGCGCACCTTGAAGGGAGGGGGAATGAAAAAGCCCGACGTCCGGGTCGGGCTCTGCACGATCA
The DNA here is from genome assembly GCF_900105115.1 of Pseudomonas mohnii. Taxonomy (NCBI): domain Bacteria; kingdom Pseudomonadati; phylum Pseudomonadota; class Gammaproteobacteria; order Pseudomonadales; family Pseudomonadaceae; genus Pseudomonas; species Pseudomonas mohnii. Next base: position 373,927 of record NZ_FNRV01000001.1, on the reverse strand, counting down.
ACAGTCTTTAACGGTTCGCATCATCGGGCGGCGCTGCATTGCGCCGATCCGGGCCTGCTGGATTGCCCGTGTTTATCAGCCTTCTTTCCAGCAGAATATTGTGTAGCGCTTCGCGGTCCGACGGGTTCAACTGGTGCTCTCGCGCTTTGAGTTCCAGCAGGATAGGGCTGGACCACTGACGATAGGTGTGTTCGGCACTACGCGTGGGTGACATCGCTTCCTCCTTGATCAGGCTCCTGCCAATAAAGGCACCGCAGTTCGATACGTTTGAGACCCTAGTCGAGGAAACTGACTATCGCCACTGCAGCGTGTCGGACATTAGCCTCGCGAGTCCGCCGGATTGTGACCCATGAAATTCGGGCCGATGTGATCGGCCCGAATTTTTTGTCTAGACGTAAGCCTGACTACCAAAGCCCCTTGGCAATCTTTGCCGTCCCGCCATGGCCGACAACCGTTCGGTCCACGCCTGGCGCCAGTCATTGACGATATGCACGACTTTGGCTTTGCGGGCGGCGCGACGTGCCGCATTACGTTCGTTCCGGCGTGCTTCCTTGAAAACTTCGGTGTTGCGGCAGCTTCTGCATTTCACCCGGTTGAGTTCGCGGGTCGAGGTGAGATTGGTGCCTTTGTGACCGCAGGCCAAATGCCCGCTGACTTTGAAGTGAGTGACCATCAGAACGTCTCCTTGGTGACGTGTAAGCGTTTGACCACTCACGGTCGAGGACGTTCGGTCGTGACCCGGACACAAAAAAATCCCGGCGCAAGGCTGGGCAGGGGGGATGGAAGGCAATCAGGCAGGCACGCAACCGGTGACGATAACGTCGCCGATCATGCCTGCTGCACCAGGTCGCGCCTTGGCATCGAATGTGCGGATCGAATCATCTGAACCGTGGCAGGGGACGCTCGACAGGTTTGAGCGAAGACAGGGTGTTGCGAATCAGCGGCGTATCCTTTTCGATGTCGTTCAGGCGATCACGAATTCTGAGGGCTGTCGGATGTCCGCCTTGATGATCGACCCAGTCGGCGATTTCCTTGCACGCCGCAGCCAAACGAACCTGGCGCGAGTCGAGCAGGGTGAGCAGGGTGGTGATGGACTCTTTTTCGGACATGGAAAACACCTCCGCTTAAGAAACCTGGCAGTTGGCAGTAAAAAGCCCGCTGGAGGCGAGCTTTCTACCGGTGGGGCGCTGATCCTTCAGCTCCTTTGAGTATAGACCCGTATAGGGCACGCTAGAGCTCATCAGCCTTGACGGGCCATGACGTGTGACCTTGCATTGAGCTGCCGGCAAACGTGCCGGGCGTCTTCCTCGAGATCGTAACCGTCACCGATGAAGCCGTGGGTTCGGGTATCGGCGATGCGATACCAGACGGCGGCGTCAGGAGGCGGGTGAGCGGTTTCTCCGGCCCGGCGGCCATGAATGATGATCTTGTTGCATCGCTTCACGACGAAAATGTCTTCCATGGCGTCACCGCAGCTGATTCGTTTACACATCAACTATAGAAGTCATTTGCAATCGTGCAAAAAATAGACAGTCAATTCGTCGGTTCAGACACCAGTTTCTCCAGCAACATGGCCAGTCCGACTTCCTCGGCACGCAGGCCTTTACGCATCCGCGGCTTGGGCAACTGCGCCAATGTACCCAGCACAAAGCCTTCGAGCACCGCCGGATGGATGTAGCACTTGCGGCACACCGCCGGTGTATTGCCCAGCTGTCGGGCGACGTTTTTCACCATCTCCACCACATGCCGTTTCGCCTCCGATTCCGGTTGCCATTGCAACTCTCGCAGCACCGCAAGGGCGAGGGCGCTGCCGGCCCAGGTGCGGTAGTCCTTGGCGGTGAAGTCGGCACCGGTCAGGGTTTGCAGGTAGGCGTTGACGTCGGACGAGGTAATGCTGTGTCGCTCGCCGTTTTCATCGAGGTACTGAAACAGGGTTTGTCCGGGGATCTCCTGGCAGCGCTTGATGATGCGTGCCAGTCGCCGGTCTTTCACGGTGATCTGATGTTCGACGCCACTCTTGCCACGAAACTGGAACAGGATCGCACTGCCGTTGATCTCGACATGCCGGTTGCGCAGTGTGGTCAGGCCGTAGGAGTGGTTGTCCCGGGCATATTGAGTGTTGCCGACGCGGATCAGCGTGGCATCGAGCAAGGTGATGACCGTGGCCATGACCTTGTCGCGGCTGAAACCCGGCGCGGCCAACAAGGCTTCCAGCTGTTTGCGCAGTTTCGGCAAGGCCAGGCCGAAATCCCGCAGGCGCGAATACTTGTCCAGATCGCGAACTTCACGCCAGCGTGGGTGATACCGGTACTGCTTGCGGCCCCGGGCATCACGGCCGGTGGCTTGTAGGTGCCCGCGCGGGTCGGCGCAGATCCACACGTCGGTGTAGGCCGGCGGCACCGCGAGCGCGTTGATGCGCCGGATCTCGTCCGGGTCGGTGATGCGTTGCCCCGCCGGATCGAAATAGCAGAACTTGCCGCGCTGTTTCTTGCGGCGGATTCCGGGTTGGGTGTCATCCACGTAGTGCAGGTCGGACGGCAGCGCATCGGGCATGGCAATTGTCCTTGGCGAGGAGTCAGGGGGCCGTTAAAGGCATTGACCCCGCGCCGCCTCAGTCGTGCCAATGCCTTTACGCGAGCACCGCCACGGCTTTGATCTGCGCCCATAGTTGCTGGCCGGGACGGATGTTCAACTGGTCGCGGGAGAAGCGGGTGATACGCGCCAACAAAGGGGTTCCCGCCGCGTCGAGACGGATCAGTACATGGGCGGCATTGTCGGCGCCCATCTCGCTGACCACAGTGACCGGCAGAAGATTGAGGATGCTGCTGTGCTCGGCGCTGTGCAGGCTCAGGCTGACATCCCGCGCCTGAACCTTGCAGCGCAACGCCTGGCCCGTGGCCATTGGCGTGTGCGCCACGCGAATGTTCAAGGCCGTGTCGGGCAGTTGCAGGGTGAGCAATTGATAGTGGCTGTCATAGGCACAGACGCGCCCCTCAATCACCACGCCGGCGTCGTCGCCCAGCGCCAGAGGCAAGTCCAGGCGCGCCAGGGTTTGGCCAATCGGGCCGCTGGCCAGCGCCTTGCCGTTGCTCAGCAGGACGAGGTGGTCGGCCAGGCGCGCCACTTCATCCTGGGAGTGGCTGACATACAACACCGGGATGTCCAGTTCGTCGTGCAGTCGTTGCAGGTACGGGAGAATTTCGCTTTTGCGCTGGGCGTCCAGCGCCGCCAGCGGTTCGTCCATCAATAACAGTTTCGGGCTGGTGAGCAGCGCGCGAGCGATGCCGACTCGCTGGCGCTCGCCGCCCGACAGGTGTTGTGGATGGCGATCCAGCAGGTGGCCGATGCCTAACAGTTCGGTTGCGTGGGCCATGTCGACCCGACGCTGCGGTTTCGGGATACGTTTGAGCCCGAACTCCAGGTTGGCCAGCACCGACAAATGCGTAAACAGACTGGCCTCCTGAAACACGTAACCCAGGGCCCGCTTGTGCGGCGCCACGAAAATCTTCCTTTCGCTGTCCTGCCAGACTTCATCGTTGACCTGGATAAAGCCTTGATCGGCCTTTTCCAGACCGGCGATGCAGCGCAGGCAGGTGGTCTTGCCGGAGCCGGAATGGCCGTACAGTGCCGTGACACCACGGCCGGGCAGTTGCAGGTCGACATCGAGGTGGAACCCCGGGTAACTCAATTTCAGGCGCGTTTGAATCATCGGTCAGCTCCAGCCGGCTTTGGTTTTACGGCTGGAGTACAGCGCCAGCAACACCGCAAAGGAGAACACCAGCATGGCCCCGGCCAGCCAATGGGCCTGGGCGTATTCCATGGCTTCGACGTGGTCGTAGATCTGCACCGAGACCACTCGGGTTTTATCGGGAATGTTGCCGCCGATCATCAGCACCACGCCGAATTCGCCGACCGTGTGGGCGAAGCCGAGGATGGCGGCGGTGATGAAGCCGGGACGGGCCAGCGGCAGGGTTACGCTGAAAAAACTGTCCCAGGGATTGGCGCGCAGGGTCGCGGCCACCTCCAGCGGGCGGGTGCCGATGGCGGAAAAAGCGTTTTGCAGGGGCTGGACCACAAACGGCATCGAGTACAGCACCGAGCCGATGACCAACCCTGCGAAACTGAAGGTCAGAGTGCCCAGCCCCAGCGATTGGGTGAAGTGGCCGACAAAGCCGTTCGGGCCCAGCGCCAGCAACAGATAAAAACCGATCACCGTGGGCGGCAGCACCAGGGGCAGGGCGACGATCGCCCCGACCGGGCCGCGCAGCCAGGATTGGGTGCGCGAGAGCCACAACGCTATCGGAGTGCCGATCACCAGCAGGATGACGGTCGTCAGGGACGCCAGTTTCAGGGTCAGCCAGATGGCGGAAAAATCGGCACTCGATAGCGTCATTTAGAGTTGGTAACCGTAGGACTTGATGATGGCGGCGGCTTTCGGCCCTTTAAGGTAGTCAACCAGTGCCTTGGCAGCCGGATTGTCCTTGCCTTTATTGAGGATAACCGCGTCTTGTTTGATCGGGTCATGCAGGTTGGCCGGAACGATCCAGGCCGAACCGCTGGTGATTTTACCGTCCTTGTAAATCTGCGACAGCGCGACAAAACCCAACTCGGCATTGCCCGTGGAGACAAACTGATAGGCCTGGGTGATGTTCTGGCCTTCAACGATCTTGGCCTTCACGTTGTCGGTCAGACCTTCCCTGGCCAGTACTTGGGTGGCCGCCAGGCCGTAGGGTGCGGTTTTTGGATTGGCAATGGACAGATGCTGGTACTGATTGTCGCTCAGGACCTTGCCCTGGGCATCGACGTAGCCTTCCTTGGCCGACCACAAAGCCAGGGTGCCGACGGCGTAGGTAAAGCGCGAGCCCTTGACCGTGTCGCCTTCGTCTTCGAGTTTTTTCGGGGTGGTGTCGTCCGCCGAGAGGAACACTTCGAACGGCGCGCCATTCTTGATCTGGGTGTAGAACTGACCCGTCGCGCCGAAGGCGGTCACCAGCGTGTGACCGGTGTCTTTTTCGAAGCCCGCCGCGATGGCCTGGATCGGCGCGGTGAAGTTGGCAGCGACCGCCACCTGGACTTCGCCCGCCTGGGCGGTGCCAAAGGCGAACACCGCGAGAAGGCTGGTCAGGCAAGCAGGGGCGAAACGTGAGGCGCTAAGGGACATGAAACGGCTCCGTGGCAGGCATTACATAGAGGGGTAACGCTATATATCAGAATATATAGCGAAATGCCTGCAAACGGAACTTGGGGCATTGGACTGTGGCAAGCCCCCTTCACCACAGGTTTGTGTTGGCTTGAGGAATCGTCAGCGCCCAAGCAATTTCGCCAACCCTTCTTCAGCAAGTCGCCGGGTCAACGCTGCCGTGGTCATTTCCACACCCAAAGGGAATGCCTGTCCGGCCCAGAGATTGCTGAAATCCGCTTCGTCCTTCGCCCGCAAAGGCATCAACGCGCCGCCAGCGAGGGGAAAGGCCGGTGCCTTGTCGCTCATCGGCCCCAGTTCACGCATGACCCGATTGAGGATGCCGCGCGCCGGGCGCCCGGTGAAAATGTTGGTGACGGCGGTCTCGCTCTCCCGGGCCGTACGCAACGCCTGGTGATGAGACGCACTGACCTTGGCTTCCGACGTAAACAGATAGGCTGTACCCACTTGCACCGCCGAAGCGCCCAACATGAAGGCTGCCGCGACACCTCGCGCGTCGGCAATGCCGCCAGCGGCAATCACGGGTACTTGCACCGCATCGACGACTTGCGGCACCAGGGCAAAGATCCCGACCTGGCTGCTCAGGTCATCACTGAGAAACATTCCGCGATGTCCTCCTGCCTCGTAACCCATGGCGATGATCGCGTCGCAGCCATGGTGTTCAAGCCAGATGGCCTCTTCGACGGTGGTGGCCGAAGACACCACCTTTGCCCCGGTGGCTTTTACCCGATCCAGCAAGGATTTTTCCGGCAGGCCAAAGTGAAAACTGACCACTTCGGGGCGAAACGCTTCGATCACCTCACAGGCCGCGACATCGAAGGGCGCGCGGTTGGACACCGGCGTCGGCGCATCAAAGTCGACGCCCAACTCCCGGTAATAGGGTTCCAGCAGGTTTTTCCAGTCACGCGCGCGTTGCTCATCGGCAGCCGGCGGCTGGTGACAGAAGAAGTTGACGTTGAACGGGCGTGAGCTGTGTTGACGAATGGTCGTCAACTCGGCGCGTAATTGCTCGATGCTCAGCATGGCGGCGGGCATCGAGCCCAGGCCGCCGGCATTGCTTGCCGCAATCACCATGGATGACTGGGTGGCACCGGCCATGGGGGCTTGAATAACGGGCAGCTCGATCCCGAACAGATCAAGAATACGGGTGTCTGGCCATGGGCTCATTTTTGAGGTCTCCGACGTTGAAACCGGGCAGGGCGGTTCAAGCGGTTTTGTAGCAGCAATGACTGTCCCGAGGCCAGTCTTGTTTGACGCTGAATCAGCGGCGAAGCAGCCCGCCAGCGGCGCCAAGTGAGCGATGGGCCCGGCAGCGGTTCGCGGCGGGCGGGGCCAGCCGACCTGACCACCGGAAAAAGCATCGCCGCAGGTCATGGAAAGGCCCCGAGGTTTTATCGATTGGCTTAAAGTCGAATGCGGCATTTTTTTGCGATGTGGTATTTAATTCAAGCCACAACAAATAATCACACCAGGAGACAGTCATGTTCCAAGGTATTTTGATCGAGAAAGACGACAGCGGTTACCGGGCCACACTGCAGCAGATCCATGACGACCAATTGCCCGAGGGCGATGTGACTGTACGTGTCGCCTACAGCACGCTGAATTTCAAGGACGGCCTGGCGATCACCGGTAGTAGCCCGGTGGTGCGAAAATTCCCGATGGTGCCAGGGATCGATCTGGCGGGCACTGTCGAAGTCAGCGGGCATCCGGACTACAAGGTGGGTGACAACGTCCTGCTCAATGGCTGGGGGGTTGGTGAGGGGCATTGGGGCGGCCTGGCGCAGAAGGCACGCCTGAATGGCGACTGGCTGATTCCGCTGCCCAAGGCGTTTACCGCCGCCCAGGCGATGGCCATCGGCACGGCGGGCTACACGGCCATGCTGTGCATCCTCGCGCTGGAGCATAACGGCGTGACGCCCGAGCAAGGCGAAATCCTGGTGACGGGCGCTAATGGCGGCGTAGGCAGTTTCGCTATCGCGCTATTGAGCAAACTGGGTTATCGCGTGGTGGCGTCCACCGGCCGTACTTCGGAACACGACTACCTCAAGCAACTGGGGGCCAGCGAAATCATCGACCGCGCCACGCTGTCCGAGCCGGGCAAGCCCCTGGCGAAGGAGCGCTGGGCCGCGGTCATCGATTCGGTCGGCAGTCACACCCTGGCCAATGCCTGCGCGAGCACCAAGGCCAACGGTACGGTCGCTGCCTGCGGTCTGGCCCAGGGCATGGACTTCCCGGCCTCTGTCGCGCCGTTCATCTTGCGTGGCGTGACCCTGGCGGGCATCAACAGCGTGACGCAACCCAAAGCCAAGCGGGTCGAGGCGTGGAATCGTCTGGCCCGGGATCTGGACTTTGACCTGTTGCCACTGATCAGCCACGAAATCGGGTTGAGCGAAGCGATTGAAGCGGCGCCACGCTTGCTCGCCGGCCAACTGCGGGGCAGGGTTGTCGTCGACGTCAATCGCTGACAAACCAGCCGTGCAGCCTGCGGCAGATCCCGTATGGGAGCGCGTTGCCCTGCAGGATCTACCGCCGTGTTTGCCGTTACTGCGCTTCCCGTTCCAGCAACTGCCGCTTGCGTTCCACGCCCCAGCGATACCCCGACAGATTGCCATCGCTGCGCACCACGCGGTGGCAGGGAATCGCTACCGCCAGGCTGTTCGCGCCACAGGCTTGAGCCACCGCGCGAACGGCTTTTGGCGCGCCGATTTGCCGGGCGATATCGGCGTAGCTGGCCGTGCTGCCGACGGGAATGTCCCGCAGGGCTTGCCAGACCCGCTCCTGAAACGCCGTGCCACGCACGTCCAGAGGCAAGTCCAGGCCCAGCGCCGGGGCCTCGATGAAACCCACAACCCTGGCGATCAATTGCTCGAAGTCTTGATCGGCACCGATCAGATTGGCGCGCCGGAACTTGTCCTGCAGATCGCGCACCAGCTGCTGCGGATCGTCCCCCAGCAGAATGGCGCAAACCCCGCGTTCACTCTGCGCCACCAGAATCGCGCCCAGGGAACATTGGCCGACGGCAAACCAAATGTCGTTGTTCTGGCCGGCCGCGCGATAATCCGCAGGTTTCATGCCCAGAACTTGATCCGCCGTTTCATAAAAACGGCTGTTGGAGTTGAAGCCGGCGTCGTACAGCGCGTCGGTTACCGAACCGCCATCCGTCAAACACTCCCGAACCCTGCGGGAACGATGGGCAGCGGCGTAACCCCTGGGCGTCAGGCCGGTGACAGCCTTGAACACACGATGAAAGTGAAAACTGCTCAGTCCCGCTGTTTCGGCCAGTTCGTTCAAGGCCGGGAGCGTTTCCGCGCTTTCGATCTGCCGGCAAGCAGCGGCCACGGTGGCGGCATGCTGCGCGGCCACGGCGCTTTGATCCTTCGCCACGCGTTTGCTCGGACGATAACCTGCTGCTTGTGCCTGTTCGGCCGTGTCGAAGAACTCGACATTCTGCGGTTTCGGCAAGCGCGCCAGGCTACTGGGATTGCAGTAGATGCCGGTGGTTTTCACGGCATAGACAAATTGCCCATCGGCGTGCGGGTCGCGAGCGACGACGGCGGCCCAGCGGGGGTCGTGTTCAGCGGTGTTTTTTGTCGTATGGCTTGTCATGGCGGGAAGTCCGTTGGCCTGTTTACGGCAGATTAACCACGTCGGCGTGCCGTCACACTCCGGTGCTTGCGGTCAAATTCGACAGGTTCATCCCGCCGTGCGGAAGGTGAAGTTGATCCTCTGTTCACCCAGCAGTGAATGCTGGCCTTCCTTGATGGGCAGGACACCGTGATAGCGCAAGCGATCGACGCCGCCCCAGACCACGATGTCGCCGTGCAGCAGCGGGACACGCTGGCTTTTATCGCCGCGTTCAAAACCACCGAACAGGAACATCGCCGGCAAGCCGAGCGATACCGAGACGATCGGCGCGGCGTAGGTGCATTCGTTTTTGTCCTGATGCAAAGACATTTTCGCCCCCGGGAGGTATCGGTTGATCAGGCAGGAGTCGGGGAGAAACTCGCTGAAACCAGCCTCTTGCGCGGCGGCCTGGGCCAACTGCAAGAAAATCTCCGGCATGTCCGGCCACGGCTGGCCTGTCTGCGGATCGTGGTGCGTGTAGCGATAACCGCTGCGGTCAGTGGTCCAGCCCAAGGCGCCACAACTGCTCAGGGCGACCGACATGGTAAACCCGCCCGGCGTGATCATCTGCCGAAACGGTGCCGCAGCCAGCACAGCCTCGAGTGCCGGCAGCAAACGTTCCAGCCAGGGCAGGGCAAAGCCTCTCAATACGTATGACTGTTCGCCGATCTGCTCGCGCCGGGGTTGCTGCACGGGTTCCGCGTCGGCGAACAGATCAAGGGTGGTCGGGTTCATGGTGATCCATGATGCATTGTGGAAATAATGCCTGGGGTATGCCGTTTTCTTTCGCTGGGCAGGCGAGGGATGCCATGACGCGAATGATCAACGCCGGGAGCAGACATCCATGTTGCCGCTCCACAGGGTGTTACAGCGCTTTGCTGACGCTGATCTCGCTGATGACGTCTTCGCTCTGGCCGTGAATGGCTTCCAGCGCGGCTTTGGCTTCTTCTGCCGTGCCGTTTTCAAGCTGGGCGAACTCGAAGCGACGTTCGCCGTTAAGCTTGTATTTGATGACGTATTTGGTCGTTTGGGCCACGGTCATACCTGTCTGTGTGCGGACTGGGGCGTCACTCAGCTCAATTTCGAGCTGGTGCGGCGGATGATTTTGATTGAATGAGTCAGGGTCGGTTTACGGGTCACGCTGATCGCCCGGCGGTTGACCGTGTCGATGGTGATGTTCCAGAAACCGGTGCTCGGCGCGGTGATGCGGGCCGGAAAGGTGTCGAACGCGCCACCGTGGTAGGTATGACGGCCGCCATTCTTGAAGCTGCGGAAGTTGGCGTCGTTCATCAAGCGGATGTTGCACATTTGGGAGCATTGGATGACGACGATGTCGTCTTCGTTGAGGTGCTCGCGCTGGTGTATAAATTTCATGGGCGCCTCCAGAAGGGCTTTTTCTACAAAATCAAAACGATAGCAATGGGCGATTGGCGCAGTTTATCAGCCCGCAGGCGTTATTATCGGGTCGTTGAGGTCCGATTTGGCAATAAAAAACCGATATCGGGCAATCCTTGGGCATTAAATGCAGTGTGCCTTGGAGAAAAACAGCGTCTTTGCTGTCGGAGGGTCTTTATTGGAGGTTTTATATGAAGTGGGGTGCGTGGGTCCTGCCGTTGTTTCTGGCAATCAGTGGGTGTGCAAGTGTCGCGGAGATCAGCGAGACCCTGCCCACCATGAACGTGATTTCAGGCAAGAAGCCCCATGAGTACGCGCAATGCCTGAGCGAAAAGCTCGCCAGCAGCCGTGGTGCCTTGCAGATAGAAACGCATAAAGAGGACGTTCGAGTCATCGTGCCGCAGAAGTTCTCGTCCGGGCCGGCGGCCGTGTTCGATATCGAACATCGCTCCGGCGGCAGCAGTATCAAGCTGCATGAGCGTATTTCCAACGTGCCCCTGCGCCCACGGGATGTGCGCGACGCTGCCACCGAGTGCATTTCCGGCTGATACAATACCAACGGTCAGCACCGATGCCGTCAAAGCAAGACTTTGGCGGCATTGTCATTTCTGGAGTCGAGCATGAAGCGAGAGCAAGTACGGGAGCGCCATTCAAAGGGGCAGGTCTCTGGCACCCACGTGATTCAGAACCCGGCAGATCCGGGCGAATGGATCGTTTTTTTCAAGAAAAGCGGAGGGCGCAGTTTTTTTCTGGTGGACGACAACGATGAAGTGGAATCCTTCAGCCGCCTCGACGACCTGATCGAAACGGTACGGGGCCTGGGTATCAAGTTCGCCGAAATCCATATGTAAAGGCCGCACGCCTTACTTGCAGACCACCACCACGCTGCGATTCTTGTAGTTGCCGACGTCGACGCCCAGGGTTTTGTCGCTTTCCTTGGTGGCAGGCGTGCCATCGGTGCCCACAATCCGGTAACCGGTGCCGGCGCAGGAGGCGTCGGCCTTTTCGTAGCAGGTGGCCCAGGAGTTGGCTTCCCCGGAACAATCGATGGCCAGACCCTGTTCGCCGTTATTCAAGTACGTGGTTTGGGATGTCGCACAGCCACTCAGGGCCAATACCGCGATCAGTGGCAAGAATTTAGTCATGTCGTTGTCGTCGTCAAAGAGGTGGGCAAAAGCTGTGACAGCGCCGGCAGCAAAAGGTTATAGCGATAGGCCACTTGTTGCCGGTTTTCATGAAAAAGCCCTGCGCAATGGCAGGGCCTTGGGTGCCGATCAGTTCTTGTCCTTGCCGCGTCGCTTGGGATCCGGGTGCTCCAGCTCCAGCACCGACGCCACTTCGATCGCCATGGCTTCGGTCGGAAAGGGCCCGGCAATATTCTCACCGGCAACACTGCCGACCCACCATTGTCCGTCCATTGCCTTGTTGATCAGGAAACCGTTGACGCTCTTTGCTGCCGACATCTATCTGCCTCGTTGGCTGGTTCAATCGCGCCATGATAACGCCAAATGCACGCATCGGGTGCGGATGGGCGTATGGTGGGCCGATTGCCCGTTCAGATGACAAACCGTGCAAGTCTGGCAGTGTCTGCTATCAATAACAGGTTGCTGAGCAATCTGCGGAGCTCCCAGCGGAACTATCCGCTGAAATATTTCTCTATGATGGCATCGGTTAGCCAGTGCGGGGCATTGTAAGGTGCTCGCTGCCTGATTAGACTGCGCCGAAACTCGTACACACAGCCCTTTCAAGGACTTTTATGATCAAGAAATGCTTGTTCCCAGCAGCCGGTTACGGTACTCGCTTCCTGCCAGCGACTAAAGCCATGCCCAAAGAAATGCTGCCGGTGGTAAACAAGCCACTGATCCAGTACGGCGTCGAAGAAGCTCTGGATGCCGGTTTGACCGAGATTTCCATCGTTACCGGTCGTGGCAAGCGCGCTCTGGAAGACCACTTCGACATCAGCTACGAGTTGGAAAACCAGATCAAGGGCACCGACAAGGAAAAATACCTGGTCGGCATCCGCCGCCTGTTGGATGAGTGCTCGTTCTCCTACACGCGCCAGACGGAAATGAAAGGTCTGGGCCATGCCATCCTGACCGGTCGTCCGCTGATCGGCGACGAACCGTTCGCCGTGGTGCTGGCGGATGACTTGTGCGTCAACCTGGAAGGTGACGGCGTACTCAAGCAGATGGTCAAGCTGTACAAGCAGTATCGCTGCACCATCGTCGCGATCATGGAAGTCGACCCGCAAGAAACCAGCAAATACGGCGTGATTGCAGGCGACCTGATTGGTGACGATCTGTACCGCGTGCGTAATATGGTCGAGAAGCCAAAACCGGAAGATGCCCCGTCGAACCTGGCGATCATCGGTCGTTACATCATGACGCCGGACATCTTCAGCCTGATCGAACAAACCGATCCGGGCAAAGGTGGCGAGATCCAGATCACTGACGCCCTGATGAAGCAGGCGCAGGACGGTTGCGTGATTGCCTACAAGTTCAAGGGCAAGCGCTTCGACTGCGGTGGCGCTGAAGGCTACATTGACGCGACCAACTTCTGCTTCGAGAACTTCTACAAGACTGGCAAGGCTTACTGATAACGCCTGAGCTGCTTGTACTGAAAAAGCCACCTACGGGTGGCTTTTTCATTTTCTGGCCCTATATCGAGAGCAGTGCTTGCCCAACCCATGGCGGCAGGTATGCTGATGGCCTGCCGAGGAGATAGAAAATGGCCTACGATTTTGATCTTTATGTGATTGGCGCCGGCTCTGGCGGTGTGCGGGCTGCCCGATTTGCAGCCGGTTTCGGCGCGAAAGTGGCCGTGGCCGAGAGTCGCTACCTGGGTGGTACTTGTGTCAACGTCGGCTGCGTGCCGAAAAAACTGCTGGTCTACGGCGCGCACTTCGCCGAAGACTTCGAACAGGCTTCGGGTTTTGGCTGGAGCCTGGATGAAGCGCAGTTCGATTGGGCGACGCTGATCGCCAACAAGGACCGCGAGATCAATCGCCTGAACGGCATATACCACAACCTGCTGGTCAACAGTGGCGTGACCCTGCACGAAGGTCACGCCAGGATCGTCGACCCGCACACAGTCGAGATCAATGGCGAGCGCCACAGCGCCAAGCACATCCTGATCGCCACCGGCGGCTGGCCGCAGATTCCGGAGGTTCCGGGGCATGAGCACGCAATCAGCTCCAACCAGGCGTTTTTCCTCAACGAGCTGCCCAAACGTGTGCTGGTGGTTGGCGGTGGCTACATCGCCGTCGAGTTCGCGGGGATCTTCCACGGTCTGGGCGCGAAAACCACGTTGCTGTATCGCGGCGAACTGTTCCTGCGCGGTTTCGACGGTTCGGTGCGCAAGCATTTGCAGGAGGAGCTGACCAAGCGCGGCATGGATCTGCAATTCAATGCCGACATCGAGCGCATCGAAAAACAGGCCGACGGCAGCCTGAAGGTGACGCTCAAGGACGGCCGGCACCTGGAGGCTGACTGTGTGTTCTACGCCACCGGCCGGCGTCCGATGCTGGATAACCTGGGGCTGGAAAACACCGGGGTGAAACTCGACAAGAAAGGTTTCGTGGAGGTGGATGAGCAGTACCAGACCGCTGAACCGTCGATTCTGGCGCTCGGTGATGTGATCGGTCGCGTCCAGCTGACACCCGTGGCACTGGCCGAGGGCATGGCGGTGGCCCGTCGCCTGTTCAAGCCTGAGCAGTACCGTCCGGTGGATTACAAAATGATCCCGACGGCGGTGTTCAGCTTGCCGAACATTGGCACCGTCGGTTTGACCGAAGAAGAAGCGCGCGACGCGGGGCACGATGTGGTGATCTTCGAAAGCCGTTTCCGGCCGATGAAGCTGACCCTGACCGAATGCCAGGAGCGCACGCTGATGAAACTGGTGGTGGATGCCAAGACCGACAAGGTGCTGGGCTGCCACATGGTCGGTCCGGAGGCGGGTGAGATCGTCCAGGGCCTGGCGATTGCCTTGAAGGCTGGCGCCACCAAGCAACACTTCGACGAGACCATCGGCGTGCACCCGACGGCCGCCGAAGAGTTCGTCACCATGCGCACGCCGGTTGCCGGCTAATCGTCCTGGGCGGTGTCTGGCGCTGTCGCAACGGCAGCCGCCAGACGCTCGCTTTCTTCCAGTTCTGCCTGTGCCTTGATCAATTCGATTTCCAGCGACTTGTTGATCTGCAGCTGTTCATCGACGTTCTGTTTCAGCGACTGACTTTCCAGCAGGGCGACGCGCAAGCGTTCCTGGAGGAGGGTGCGTTCGCCGTCAACGCGATTGGCTTGTTCCAGTAACTGATCCTGGCGACTGTTGCTCTGCTTGAGCTGCTCTTGCAGCGAACTCAGCTCGCGCAGGGTTCCCCGGTTTTCGGTCAGCAGGCGCTCGTTGTCGCGGTGCAACTGGGTGATTTCATCCTGGCGCACCATGGCGCTCTGCTGAGCCTGGCGCAATTCCATCTGCAACTGCTGCACCTGGCTTTCATGGCGGCTGTGCTCCTGCTCGCGCTGCTCTTTAACGGCGTTGCGGTAATGCTCCAGCGCGTCGCGGGCATGCAGGTGTTTCTCTTCCAGCGAGCGGATCTGCTCGTCCTTGTCTTGCAAGCGCAATTCGAAATCCGCCAGTGCCTGGTTCAGTCCGGCATTGCGGGTTTGTTCGGACTGCAGCATGGAGCGGGTGCTGTGCAGGGCCTCGGATTCCTGGGCCAGTGCCAGGCTTTGGAGTTCGTAGTGCTGCTGCAATTGCGTATTGGCCTGCTCGGCCTCGTGCAGCCGGGTTTCCAGGTCCTTGCGTTGCTGTTCGAACTGCTCGCGGGCCTGGTCGATGGGTTCTTGTGCCTGTTCCTTCAGGCGTTGCGCCAGTCGTGACACCAGGGCCAGCAACTCATCGTCGATAGGCTCCGGCGCTTCCGTGTCATCAGGTTGAGTGCCTTCCCCCAGTTCTTTCAGATAGCGATGGATCGTGGTCTTGGAGCCCGTATTGCCCATCTCGATCCGTACTGCATCGATGCTCGGGTTTTCGCCACGGGCGAGGATCGCCAGACGCGCGGCTTGAACCACTGCTTTGTTAACGCCGCCACGGGCCATGATTACTCCTACGATTTTGATGTGTGGTACGTAATGCCGTATTACGCATTGTACCATCGAATATTAAAAGATAAATACAGGCGACGAATGACACGGGATATACTGGTATTACCCCGTGTGATCATCGAAAAACCGGTTTTTCACCCGTAAAAGCAGTACGCATTCGAGAGTTGGCCCCATGAGTGAACTGGATCGTTACCTGCAAGCGGCGACGCGCGACAACACTCGCCGTAGCTATCGCGCCGCCATTGAACACTTCGAAGTCAGTTGGGGCGGGTTCCTGCCGGCAACGGGCGACAGCGTGGCGCGCTATCTGGTGGCGCATGCCGGCGTGTTGTCGATCAATACCCTCAAGTTGCGGTTGTCGGCGCTGGCCCAGTGGCACAACAGTCAGGGGTTCGCCGACCCGACCAAGGCGCCTGTGGTGCGCAAGGTGTTCAAGGGGATTCGTGCGCTGCATCCGGCCCAGGAGAAACAGGCCGAGCCCCTGCAACTGCAGCACCTTGAGCAAGTCATCGGCTGGCTGGAGCAAGAAGCGATAGCGGCCAGGGCTGAGGGTGATCGTCCGGGGTTGCTCCGCGCCCGGCGCGACACCGCGTTGATTTTGCTCGGCTTCTGGCGTGGCTTCCGTAGCGATGAGTTGTGTCGCCTGCAGGTCGAGCACGTACAGGCCAGTGCCGGTTCGGGCATCAGCCTGTACCTGCCGCGCAGCAAGAGTGACCGCGAGAACCTTGGCAAGACGTACCAGACACCCGCGCTGCAGCGTTTATGTCCGGTGCAGGCCTACATCGACTGGATCGGTGAAGCGGCATTGGTCCGTGGTCCGGTGTTTCGCGGCATCGATCGCTGGGGGCATTTGAGCGAGGAGGGCCTGCACCCAAACAGTGTCATTCCTCTGCTGCGCCAGGCATTGGGGCGTGCGAGCATTGCGGCCGAGCACTACACCAGTCACTCGTTGCGCCGCGGCTTTGCCTCGTGGGCGCATCAGAGTGGTTGGGACTTGAAGTCGTTGATGAGCTATGTGGGTTGGAAGGACATGAAGTCTGCCATGCGCTACATCGAAGCCAGTCCGTTCCTGGGCATGGCCCGCCTCGCGGAAAAGTCGTTGGGCCCGTAAATACGCTTTTCTTCTATTAATAAGGTTGGCTAATAGCCAAAGCCAATCAGCGGCATGAGGTTTGCCAATGAGCCAACCGTCCGTCGAGTGGGTAAAGTTCTCCCCATCAACTTCTTAACCCCGATGGAGAGTCAACGATGCCTATCATCAACAGCCAAGTTAAACCGTTCCAAGCGACCGCCTACAAAAACGGCGACTTCGTACAAGTCTCGGACGCTGACCTGAAAGGCAAGTGGTCTGTCGTTTTCTTCTACCCGGCTGACTTCACTTTCGTTTGCCCAACCGAGCTGGAAGACCTGGCTGACAACTACGATGCCTTCCAGAAGCTGGGCGTCGAGATCTACAGCGTTTCCACCGACACTCATTTCGCCCACGCTGCCTGGCACAACACTTCGCCAGCGATCGGCAAAATCCAGTACACCATGATCGGCGACCCGACCCACGCCATCTCCCGCAACTTTGACGTGCTGATTGAGGAAGTGGGTCTGGCTGACCGTGGCACCTTCGTGATCAACCCTGAAGGCCAGATCAAAATCGTCGAACTGAACGACGGCGGTGTAGGCCGCGACGCTTCCGAACTGCTGCGCAAAATCAAGGCTGCCCAGTACGTCGCTGCTCACCCAGGCGAGGTTTGCCCTGCCAAGTGGAAAGAAGGCGAGGCCACTCTGGCGCCGTCCCTGGACCTGGTCGGCAAGATCTAAGTCTGTGAGCGCCGTATCAGGGCGGAACGCCGCACCTGACCAGTAAGCAGCACCGCCCAATAAAAACGCCCGGGCGAGATTCGCTCGGGCTTTTTTTTTTAAGAATCAAAAGGAAATCGCCCGTATGTTGGACGCCAATCTTAAAGCCCAGTTGAAATCGTACCTGGAACGGGTCACCCAGCCGATCGAGATCGTTGCATCCCTCGACGACGGTGCGAAATCCCGGGAAATGCTCGAATTGCTGAAAGACGTTGCCAGTCTTTCCACCCAAATTACCTTACTCGACAACGGTGACGATGCACGCAAGCCATCGTTCTCAATCAATCGCCCGGGGGCTGATATCAGCCTGCGTTTCGCCGGTATCCCGATGGGCCACGAATTCACTTCGCTGGTGCTGGCCTTGCTTCAAGTCGGCGGCCACCCTTCGAAGGCCAGTGTCGAAGTGATCGAACAGATCCGCTCGCTCAAGGGTGAGTTCAACTTCGAGACTTACTTCTCGCTGTCCTGCCAAAACTGCCCGGACGTGGTCCAGGCGCTGAACCTGATGGCGGTGCTGAACCCGAACATCCGTCATGTCGCCATCGACGGCGCGCTGTTCCAGGCTGAAGTCGATGAGCGCCAGATCATGGCGGTGCCCAGCATCTACCTCAACGGTGTGAACTTCGGCCAGGGCCGCATGGGCCTGGAAGAAATCCTCGCCAAGATCGACACCAGCGGCATCGAGCGGCAAGCCGAGAAGATCAGCGCCAAGGAAGCCTTTGACGTGCTGGTGGTCGGCGGCGGCCCGGCCGGTGCTTCGGCGGCGATCTACGCAGCCCGCAAAGGCATTCGTACCGGTGTGGCGGCGGAGCGTTTTGGTGGGCAGGTGCTGGACACCATGGCCATCGAAAACTTCATCTCGGTGCAGGAGACCGAAGGACCGAAACTGGCGGTAGCGCTGGAAGAGCACGTCAAGCAGTACGACGTGGACATCATGAACCTGCAGCGCGCCGACAAGTTGCTACCCGGCAAGAACGGTGAGCTGCACGAAGTGCACTTCGCCAGCGGTGCGAAGCTCAAAGCCAAAACCGTGATCCTGGCGACCGGTGCTCGCTGGCGCGAAATGAACGTGCCGGGTGAGCAGCAATATCGCAACAAAGGCGTAGCGTACTGCCCGCACTGCGACGGCCCGCTGTTCAAGGGCAAGCGCGTGGCGGTGATTGGCGGCGGTAACTCCGGTGTCGAAGCGGCTATCGACCTGGCGGGGATCGTCTCCCACGTGACGCTGCTGGAGTTCGACGTGCAGCTGCGCGCCGATGCGGTCTTGCAGCGCAAGCTGAACAGCCTGCCCAACGTGACCGTGATCACCCATGCGCAAACCACTGAAGTCACCGGCGACGGGCAGAAAGTCAATGGCCTGCGCTACAAGGATCGTAAGACCGATGAGCTGCGGACCGTGGAGCTGGAGGGGATCTTCGTGCAGATCGGTCTGCTGCCTAACACCGATTGGCTCAAGGGCACCATCGAGTTGTCGCCGCGTGGCGAGATCATCGTCGATGCCCGTGGCGAGACCTCGGTACCGGGCATATTTGCCGCTGGCGACGTGACCACCGTGCCGTACAAGCAGATCGTGATTGCCGTGGGCGAGGGCGCCAAGGCATCCCTGAGTGCATTTGATCACTTGATTCGCACGTCGGCCCCGGCGTAAACCCTGGCGCTGAAAACACAAAACCCCATGAGCGATCATGGGGTTTTTTGTGTCCGCGATCATTGTGGGAGCCGGCTTGCCGGCGATGGCGATTTCAAGGACGCCAACGCTGGACCAGCTCCCACAAGATGGGGTTTTGCATCACAGCGGCGCTGGCTGAATGATCTCGACCCAATAGGCATCCGGGTCCTTGATGAAAGCCAGGCTTTTCATGCGACCGTCATTCAGGCGCTTCTGGAAATCGCAGCCCAGCGCCTCGAAGCGCTCGCACGCGGCGACGATGTCTGGCACCGAAATGCAGATGTGGCCAAAGCCGCGTGGGTCGGTGTTGCCATTGTGATAGGCGAAGTCCGGGTCGTTCTCGGTGCCGTGGTTGTGGGTCAGTTCGAGAATGCCGGGGATCGATTTCATCCACTCGGTGCGTGCTGCGGCGTCGGCCGGGATCTGGCTTTTGTCGACCAGCGCAAGGAAATACAGGCTGAATTCCGCTTCCGGGAAGTCGCGTTTTTCCACCAGTGAGAAACCGAGGATGCGCGTGTAGAAATCCAGGGATTTGGTGATGTCCTTGACGCGCAGCATGGTGTGGTTGAACACGAAGTTCTGGGTTGCGGTATCAGGCTGCGCGGTCACGCCGGGGAAGCTGTTCAGTTCTTGCAGGCTCATGGGCCCTCCAGAAAACAAGTGGGGCTGAAGAATGGCGACAATGATACGCAAGGGCTCTGACATCACCAAACCAAAACCGTCGGCTATTGCCTGACGGCCGGTCGAAGCTCAGACTTCCGGCCACAATTGGCGAGTGTTCATTGCAATGATTCGATTCGGTAAAACGTTGTTCCTCTTGATGGGCGTGCTGTCGACGGTCGCCATGGCTCACGCCGATGCACCGGTCATGCCCTGGCCAACCGGCTGGCAAATTGAAGACGTGCCGCAAGGTGACGGCAAAGCGGGTGTCAGTCGCCAGCGCGCAGTGAAAAACAATCAGGCTGGCGAGCCGGTCATGGTGATGGAACTGACCATGACCCAGGTGGAAACCGGTCATCAGGTCAATCTGGAAGCCGTGCTACTGGAGATGCGCAAGTCCGTGCAAAAAGGCTTTTATCAGAGTGGCTATCAAAGTGCGTGCAGTCGGATTCATGCGACAACCTTGAGCCGATTACCGGCGTTGGAAACGACGTGCACCATCACGCAAAACGGACGTCATGTGCTTTCGCAAACATTGGTCGCTGCGGTGGACGCCGATAAAGCCTACGTTCTTTCCTATGCGGGGCAGGCCGACGCTTATAAAACCAGCCAGGATGAAATAGAGGCGGCACGTAACGGCTTGAAGCTTTAGTTGAAAACTTCAATAAACGCGGTCTTCAGCGCGCCCACAAATGTTTAGATACCCAATGGGATTAAGCATAAAGTTGATCGGTAACTAGAGAGTTGATCGACCCTCGTCGCTGAATTTAGAGGGTATTCATGAAAAAGCCCTGCATTCGCAGGGCTTTGTATGTCGGCAGCGAGTGCTTAGCCACGCAACCAGGAATCAACGGTCGAGGCACCGTATTGTTCCTTCCAGGCTTTCAAGCCGCGGTGGTTGCCACCCTTGGTTTCAATCAGTTCACCGGTGTGCGGGTTCTGATAAACCTTGACCACGCGAGCGCGACGGGTTTTAGGTGCTACGGCCTGTTGCAGACCGGATTTTGCCGGGTTCGGATCGAGAATGGCGATGATGTCGCGCAGGCTCTTGCCGTAGGTTTTCATCAGTCCTTGAAGCTTTTCTTCGAATTCGATTTCTTTCTTGAGCCCGGCATCGTTCTTCAGGGATTCAAGCTGCTTGAGCTGTTCTTGAAGGGCCTTTTCAGCGGCACGAAATTCAGCGAGTCTGGACAATATCTTTACTCCAATAGTGTGTTTGGCTGATACCAACCGCAAACAAAGCTATAAGCCAAGAGCCTTGAAGCGACCCGGTGATAATGGCTCACCCGCCAAATTACGGCAGGCGTGAAAAATTGTAGTAGTTAATTGCTCAAGAGTAAATCATGTCTTTTCTGTCATGTAACAAGAGTTGTTTTTTGATTCAAATGGGTGCACGGCAACGTTACCACATCGCTTAAAACCGCTAGTTAATGATCACTTAATGCACTAATGAACTCGACGCCAGGCATCGGCCTGCCGTACAGATAGCCTTGCAGAAAGTTAACGTTATGAGCGGTCAGGTAATCACTTTGCTGCTGGGTCTCCACACCTTCGGCAACCATTGCCAGGCCGAGTTTGATCGCCAGTTCTATGATGCTGTCCAGAATATGGCTGGAAAGGGTATCGATGCCGATCATGGCGACGAAACTCTGGTCGATCTTCAGGTAGTCCACGTTGAATTGACGCAGATAGCCGAGACTGGAGTGACCGGTGCCGAAGTCGTCGATGGCGATCTTTACGCCGAGATCACGAAGTTGGTCGAACAGTTGATGCGTGATGGCTGTCGGTTCGATCAATTCGCGTTCGGTCAATTCCAGTACCAGGTGCACGGAACCGGGCGCGAAAGCGTCGAGAAACTCGCGGCAATCCTTGACCAGGTCGAGGTCCTGGCAATGGCTGGCGGTGATGTTGATGCCGATATGAAACGGCTCCTTGAACGATGCGGACAGCGGCGCGAGCAACGTGGCGGTCTGTTGCATCAGGGATCGGGTCATTGGCACGATCAGCCCGGAGTGTTCGGCAAACGGAATAAACAGGTCGGGCCGCACCAGGCCTTCTTTCGGGTGGTTCCAGCGCATCAGTACTTCGATGCCGGACAACTTTTTACTGTCGCCATGCACGACCGCCTGGAAATACGGGACGAACTCCGCCGCATCCAGCGCACGTTGCATTTCATGAGTCGGTGATGACGTACGCTTCTGTAGAAAATGCCCGAGCGATCCGGAAATCACGCCGAAAAAGATCAACAAGCTGAACAGGGGGGGATACTGACTGCGCATGTAACGCCAGGTTTCGCCTTTGGGAAATCCGGCCGTTACGCTGAAACCATACCGTGACGAGCCGAGATTGCTTTGTGCGGTTGGCATGGCGGGTGGCGCGTCTTCATGAAACTGGCCATCGGCCGACAACCAATTGGGCCCGACCTGCAGTACCAGCAATGTCTGGCGACCAATCAGGCGCAACACGTTACTCAGGTGATAACCGTCCAGCGTGCTCATCGCGCCCTGTTTGCCTTTGCCGAGGCGATACACCAACAGCGCGGTATCAGGAGTGACAGGGTTGCCCTTCATCAACAGTAACCGGCCTTGGCTGAAGTCCCCGGCAGCGAGCTTCTCGTGATAGTCGCCGAACAAAGAACTGCAATAAATGGCGTCGTCCCAGATCAGGTTGGTCGAGCGCACGAAGGGGCGTCGCGTGACTTGTTCACGCAGGGCCAATTTGACGTCGGTACAACTTTGCCCGGCCATTGGCAATAATTCCCGGGCAGCCTGGGCGGTGTTGTCGAGCATGAGGTCGAACTGGCGAATGGCCTCTTCGGCGGTTTGTTGAGCATTTTGTTCGAGCGCTCGTCCAGCCTGGATATAGAGGATGGCGGTGCCCAATATGACCGGAAGCAATCCGCTCAGCAGAGTGACGGCTATCCTGATGCGGCGTGTGCGGGTTTTGGCTCTCAGTGGCATTCAAGAAACCTTTAGCGATGATAGGGCTCTCAAATGCTGGCAGGGCGAAACGCCTCCCATGAAGAGTTCGGGTACGAGCCATGATAGTTGGCCCTTGTCACTTATGCCGCTCACCGGTCACTCAGCCGCTCGGCGAGTTTGATGAAGGCCAGCGTCGCCGGTGACGCCTGGCGGCGGTCGAGTACCGCCAGGCCGACCTGCCGCGCCACCGGTGGCGACAGCGGTTTTTTAACATGGCGATAGTCAACATGCTCGGGCAGCGAACCCTCGGCGACCACGGTCAAACCGTCGCCGCGTCCAACCGTATCCAGCGTGCTCAGCAATTGCGAGCGACGATAGCGGATATTGGGGGTCAGGCGCGCGGCATTGAACAGGCGAGAAACCATCTCCGAAGAGCCTGCCTCGGTCAGTACAAAAGGGTCGTCGCACAGCTCGCTCAGGCTGACGCTGTTGCGGGTTGCCAAAGGATGGTCAGCCGGGAGCAGCGCAACCATTTGATCTTCGATCAGCGCAACCGTGTCGAAACGCTCTTGTGGCAGCACCACGAAACCGACATCGATTCGCCGTTCTTCCAGCCACTGGATCACCTGACGGTCCGGACCTTCGTCGATATGAATCTCAATGCCAGGGTGCTCTGCGCGGTAATGCCGCAGGATATCGGGCAACAGTTTGATCGACGACGTGGGCCCGAACGAGCCGATACGCAATGTGCCGCGCTTCATCCCACGGGCATCCGCCGCTTCCTGGCGCAACGTATTGGCCAGGCCCAGCATGGCACGGGCGCGCAGGAGAAGTTGCTGGCCGATGTCACTCAACTCGACCGTTGACTGATGGCGCCGCAACAATTCGACGCCCAATTCCTGTTCCAGCGACTTGATGGCATGGGAAACCGCGGATTGGGAAATCCCCAGACGATGGGCTGCCGCCGTGAAGCCGCTCAGCTCGGCGACGAGGGAGAAAATCTCCAGTTGGGTGAGGGTCATGAGTATTGACTCATTTTACGATGACTTGGCATTAGTCGAATCATACGCCATACCGTTCATCAGCCGTTCCGGAGACGTATGACTACTCATGAGAAATACCTGCCAAGCCCGACGGATGCGCCGGTTTATTTGAAACTGGCG
The DNA here is from genome assembly GCF_900105115.1 of Pseudomonas mohnii. Lineage (NCBI taxonomy): Bacteria > Pseudomonadati > Pseudomonadota > Gammaproteobacteria > Pseudomonadales > Pseudomonadaceae > Pseudomonas > Pseudomonas mohnii. The sequence goes on along the minus strand of NZ_FNRV01000001.1, from coordinate 350,342 downwards.
GCGGTCACCATGATCTGGGGCGGTACCTTCGTGGCGGGGCGGTTTCTGGCTGAAAGCCTGAGCCCTTTGTTTGCCGCCAGCTTGCGCTTCCTGCTGGCGAGTACATCACTGTTACTGTTTTTGTTGATGTCCCGCATTCCATTGGCCCGACCCAACCCAGGGCAATGGCTGCAGTTGGCACTGCTGGGCTTTTGCGGGATCTTTTTCTACAACCTGTGCTTCTTTTATGGCCTGCACTACATCAATGCTTCGCGAGCATCGTTGATCGTGGCCTTGAATCCGGCCGTTATCGGATTGGCCTCGTGGCTGCTATTCAAGGAGCGCCTGGGCCGGGCGAAGATTGCCGGCATTGCGATCTGTATCGTCGGCGCGTGCCTGGTCATCGTCAGCCGCCATCCGCAACTCTCGGCCGGCAAGGCCGATGCCTGGATCGGCGATCTGCTGATTTTCGGCTGCGTGCTCGGTTGGGGCGTGTATTCGCTGTTTTCCAAGGCGCTGAATCAAAGCCTGGGCCCATTGCAAACGGTGACCTGGTCAATTCTGCTGGGCACATTGATGCTGTGGATCGCCAGCGCCATTTGCGGCGAGTTGAGTGTGGCCGCGCTTGTCCAGCTTGGCCCTCGACAGTGGTTGAGTCTGATGTACCTGGGCGTCTTTGGCTCGGCTCTGGCCTATATCGGCTATTACGACGGCATTCGCAAAATCGGTGCGACCCGTTCCGGGGTGTTCATCGCTTTGAACCCGTTGACGGCCGTGATCCTCGGGGCGCTGCTGTTGGGCGAGCAACTGACACTGGCCATGTGCGTGGGAGGAGGGGTGATCCTGACCGGGATTTTCCTGTGCAATAAACCCCTTGCGCATGCAGGGAAAAAGGGGATTTGATACAGAAGGCGGACAAACTGATTTACGCTGTGTAGAATCAAGTTACGCATACAAGAATAAACGACTTCTGGCAGCAGAAGCCTCGCCCGCAAAAGCCTTGGGTCGACAATGAAGATATTCGGGTTTCAATTGATCTTTGGTGATTTCCTCGCCCGCAGTGTGCGCGGCATCTCCTGCGCGCCACCCCGCGGCCTCAGCATCGCTAGCAACTAACGTTTGTTAATTCCAAAAGCATGATGAGGCGCCAAAATGGCAGATTTATACGAAAACCCGATGGGCCTGATGGGTTTTGAATTCATCGAATTCGCATCGCCAACCCCCAACACCCTGGAGCCGATCTTCCAGATCATGGGCTTCACCAAAGTCGCGACCCACCGTTCCAAGGACGTGCACCTGTATCGCCAGGGCGCGATCAACCTGATCCTCAACAATGAGCCGCACAGCGTGGCCTCGTACTTCGCGGCCGAGCATGGTCCATCCGTGTGCGGCATGGCGTTCCGGGTCAAGGATTCGCAAAAAGCCTACAAGCGTGCGCTGGAGCTCGGCGCGCAGCCGATTCACATTGAAACCGGTCCGATGGAGCTGAACCTTCCGGCGATCAAAGGCATCGGCGGCGCGCCGCTGTACCTGATCGACCGTTTCGGCGAAGGCAGCTCGATCTATGACATCGATTTCGTGTTCCTCGAAGGCGTCGATCGCAACCCGGTCGGAGCGGGCCTGAAGATCATCGACCACCTGACGCACAACGTGTATCGCGGGCGCATGGCCTACTGGGCGAACTTCTACGAGAAGCTGTTCAACTTCCGCGAAATCCGTTACTTCGACATCAAAGGCGAATACACCGGCCTGACCTCCAAGGCCATGACCGCGCCGGACGGCATGATCCGTATCCCGTTGAACGAAGAGTCGTCCAAGGGCGCCGGACAGATCGAAGAGTTCCTGATGCAGTTCAATGGCGAGGGCATCCAGCACGTGGCCTTCCTCAGTGATGACCTGGTCAAGACCTGGGATCACCTGAAAAGCATCGGCATGCGCTTCATGACCGCGCCGCCGGACACCTACTACGAAATGCTCGAAGGCCGTTTGCCGAACCACGGCGAGCCGGTGGGCGAACTGCAAGCGCGGGGCATTCTGTTGGATGGTTCGTCCGAATCGGGTGACAAGCGACTGCTGTTGCAGATCTTCTCGGAAACCCTGATGGGGCCGGTGTTCTTCGAATTCATCCAGCGTAAAGGCGATGATGGTTTTGGCGAGGGCAACTTCAAGGCGCTGTTCGAATCCATCGAACGCGACCAGGTCCGTCGTGGTGTGTTGGCCACCGACTAAGCCATAACGCCTATAAACCTGTGGGAGCGAGCTTGCTCGCGATAGCGGTTGTGCATTCAACAACAATGTTGACTGACAGACCGCCTTCGCGAGCAGGCTCGCTCCCACATTGGGTTCTGGGTGAGGTTAAGGCCTGCGCTGTCGCATCAAATGCTTGAACCCTTCGAACACCAATACCAGCACCGCCAACCAGATCGGGATATAGGTCAGCCATTCGCCGGCCTTGATGCTTTCCCCCAACAGCAACGCAACGCCCAGCAACAGCACGGGCTCGACGTAACTCAACAGTCCGAACAGGCTGAACGGCAGCAAGCGACTGGCGATGATGTAGACCACCAGCGCCGACGCACTGATCACACCGAGCAACGGGATCAGCAGCGACAGCCATGGATGCTGGTCAAATACGTTGAAGCCCTGTTCACCGCTCTGCACGAACCAGAATGCCACCGGCAGGGTCAGCGTCATGTCCAGCCACAAGCCGCCGAGGTTGTCCGAGGCCAGACGCTTGCGCAGGACGAAATAGGTGGGATAACCGATGCACACCAGCAAGGTCGCCCAGGAAAAACCACCGACCTGGTACAGCTCATTGATCACGCCGAGGCAGGCAAAAAACACCGCGATTTTTTGCAGGTAGGAGAGGCGTTCACCATAGGCCAGCCGGCCGGTCAGGACCATGGTCAGCGGTAACAGGAAATAACCCAGCGATACATCCAGGCTGTAGCCATTGAGCGGTGCCCACATGAACAGCCAGAGCTGCACGCCGAGCAAGGCCGAAGAGGCGATCAGGGCAAGCGACAGAACAGGCCGGCCCGCGACTCGCCGCACAATGTCGATGACGCGTTTCCACTCCCCGGACACCACCATGAACACGGTCATGCACGGCACCGTGAGCAACATGCGCCAGCCAAAAATTTCCACGCCACTCAAGGGGCTGAGCAGCGACGTGTAGTAATACATGACGGCAAACAGCACCGAAGCTGAAACCGATAGAGCGATACCTTTAGACAAGCTGTCCTCGCGTGGTTGAAGGTGAAACGGGGTGCGGAGGATACGCGGTTTTTGTGCAGAATATTGGCCGTATGATCAATATTCACAACATTTTGAGCAAGACCCGAAACCCTGTGGGAGCGACCCGACAAGCCCGCTCCCAGAAGTGAAATGTACCGTCAGTGGGTACGCGGTTTACGGCCCGACACGAAATGACTCACGTCGTTGAACCCCGGCGTCGATGCATGCCCCGGCGTCACCAGCGAATCGATGAACGCTTCATCTTCAGCCGTAATCTTCACCGCCTGGGCCTTAGTGTAGGCATCCCATTGCGCTTCGGTACGCGGGCCGACGATGGCCGACGTCACGGCGCTGTTGTTCAGTACCCAGGCGATGGCGAACTCGACCATGCCGACGCCGCGTTCCAGGGTGTACTGCTGGATCTGCTGGGCGATGCGCAGCGACTCGACGCGCCATTCGGTTTCCAGGATGCGTTTGTCCTGGCGCCCGGCACGGCTGTTGGCGTCCGGGGTGACATCCGGTGCGTACTTGCCGCTGAGCACGCCGCGCGCCAATGGACTGTAAGGCACCACGCCCAGGCCGTAGTTCTGCGCGGCGGTGATCTGCTCGGTTTCGGCCTGGCGGTTGACGATGTTGTACAGCGGCTGGCTGATCACCGGCCGGTCGACGCCAAGGTGGTCGGCAATGCGAATCACCTCGGCGATGCGCCAGCCACGGTAGTTCGACAGGCCCCAATAGCGGACCTTGCCCTGGCGAATCAAGTCGCCGATGGCTGACACCGTGACTTCCAGCGGCGTGTTGTGGTCTTCGCGGTGCAGGTAATAGATGTCGAGATAGTCGGTGCCCAGACGCGTCAGGCTGGCTTCGATACCGTTGAAGAGGTGCTTGCGGTTCAGGCCGCTACGGTTTGGCACGCCATCCACCGGACCGAAACCGACCTTGGTGGCCAGCACCCATTCCTGACGGCGACTGGCGATCGCTTCGCCGACGATTTCTTCCGAACGGCCATGGGTGTAGACGTCGGCGGTGTCGATGAAATTGATGCCCTGGTCCCAAGCCTTGTCGATGATTCGCAGGGAATCTTCGGTGCTGGTCTGTTCGCCGAACATCATGGTGCCCAGGGTCAGGGTGGACACCTGCAGCCCTGATTGACCCAGCGTGCGGTAGCTCATGACAAAATCCTTTTACCGATGGGAAAGGCTCAATCAAATACCAGAACAACCCCCGTGAGCAAACGAATATCGAACGATAGGCCAGCGGCTGCCACAAGCGCTTTGTGAACGCTGGCTTGCCGGGGATGGCGATGGTGACGTTAGTATCATTGGCAAGCCGATTCCCCCAGCGGTAACGTTGGCTGGCTGGAATTGAAAAAAATCTTTTCCGCATGCGCTGCCGACCGGCGCTATCGCTAATGCGGGCTGGCAGCATTGATGTAATGAATAGGGAGAATTCGCATGAAAATCGTCATTGCCCCGGACTCGTTCAAGGACAGCCTCAGCGCCCAAGGCGCGGCCGACGCCATCGCCATGGGACTGGCCGGGGTATGGCTCGACGCGCAACTGATCACATGCCCGATGGCTGACGGTGGTGAGGGCACGATCAAAGCGGTGCTCGCAGCGCGTGATAGCGCACTTTGCTGGGCGGCGGTTTGCGGGCCATTGGGCTCACCCGTCGATGCGAGGTGGTGCTGGTTGCCCGACAGCCACACCGCGATCATCGAAATGGCTGAAGCCAGCGGTTTGCAATTGATCCCGTTGGACCACCGCGATGCTTGCACCAGCAGCACCTACGGCACCGGCGAGTTGATCCGCGCCGCCCTGGATGCGGGCGCGCAACGGGTGATTCTGGCGGTTGGCGGCAGTGCTACCAATGATGGTGGCGCCGGGGCCATGCAAGCCTTGGGGGTGAAGTTGCTTGACGCCCGGGGACAGCCTTTGCCGCCAGGAGGTCTGGCGCTGAGACGACTGGCGAAGATTGATTTGTCGGACATCGATCCGCGCCTGGCCGCCGTGCACTTCGAAATCGCTGCGGATGTGGACAATCCATTGTGCGGCGCTCAAGGTGCCTCGGCGATTTTCGGTCCGCAAAAAGGCGCCTCGCCCGAACAGGTCGAACAGCTGGACCGCGCCCTTGGGCACTTTGCCGATCACTGCGCCAAAGTCCTGGGCAAGGATGTGCGTGACGAACCCGGCAGCGGTGCGGCGGGGGGGCTGGGATTTGCCGCCAAGGCGTTTCTGGGCGCGCAGTTCAAGGCCGGGGTAGAAGTGGTCGCAGAGCTGGTGGGCCTGGCCGAACTGGTGGAGGGCGCCGATCTGGTGATCACCGGCGAAGGGCGTTTCGATGCGCAAACCCTGCGCGGCAAGACGCCCTTTGGCGTGGCGCGCATCGCCCGTGAACATGGCGTGCCGGTGATCGTTATCGCTGGCACCCTGGGTGAGGATTACCAGGATCTGTATGCCCATGGCATCGACGCCGCATTCGCGTTGCCGAGCGGGCCGATGATCTCGTGATGATCCGTTATGCCTACGACGCACTGCAGCGGGTGATCAGCGAAACGGCGGCGCCAGGCACGGCGTACGAAGCCACCCGTCGCTATGAGTATTTCCTGTGCGCCAAAGCAGGCGAGCAGGCCGAGCAACGGATGTTCGATGTCAAGAATGTAAAAACCACCGCCCGCTTCGACGGGCTCAACCGGGTCATTTACGAAGAGCGCGATGACGCCGATAACCCGGCGCCCAATAGCCCGCCACGCCAGATCTATGCCGGCGGCTACGACTCATTCGGCAACCTGGTGAAAGAAACCGAGTTCGACTGGATCGGCGCGACGGCACTGGCCCTGACCACTGAATATGAGTTTGACGACTGGGGCCAGCAGCGCTGTGTAACCGGGGCGGACGGTGTGAAAACCTTCGAGGAAACCGATCCCATCGGTACAGAGGTGTCCCAAGGCCCGATTCAGCGTAGCTGGCGTCAGGGCGCGGGTGAGAATCCGCCAGTGAGCGGCGTGACCGAAACCTGGTTCAACCTGTTCGAGAAACCGACGCGCACCGAACGTTTCAATCTGGCCCAGCAACGTGTCAGCCTGCATCAGTATTTTTATGACGGACTAGGGCGGACTCAGAAGGAGATCGTAGGATTCGACAAGGTCCAGCGCGTCACGCAGTACAGCTATGACGCATTTGATCGGCTGATCACCAACACCTTGCCCGACGAAGCGATCGTGCGGCGCAGTTTTGCCACGCATAGCCGCAACGATTTGCCAACGAGCATCAGTGTCAACAATATCCAGCTGGGCACCCAGGCGTTCGACGGCCTTGACCGCAGGATCAAGGCCGTCACTGGCGGTCGCGAACAGGTCTTCGACTACGAGCCGGGGCAAACCCAGCCGAGTTCGGTCACCATGGCGAGTGGGGAGGTCATCGAGTATGCCTATGTGCCGCAGTTGGGCAGTGAACCTGTGTTGCGCCGATTACCGAGCATCGGCCTCAAGGGCGAGGTTGACGAGGCCACGTATGAATACGACACGAAAAACGCGCGCCTGGTGTTTTGCCAGGAGCAGGACATCGCACTGACGCGTGAGTACTACAGCACCGGTGAACCCAAGCGCGAAAAACGCACCGTCGCTCAGGGCGAATACACCATGGACTATCGCTATAGCCGGCTCGGGCGTTTGCTGGGTTACACCGATGTGCTGCGTCAGGAACAAACCTATCGCTACAATGCCGACGGACGACTGGTACACACCCAACTGGGTACTACATCTTCGACGTTTACCTACGATTTACTGGGGCGACCGGAAACCATCACAACCAGCGACACCGGCAGTGGGCAAAGCGTTGGCATCAGATTGGAGTACGACGAGTTCGATCGGGAAACTCTGCGCGAATTCGATCTCGACGGTGTGAAGCAGCAAATGACGCAGAAGTACAACGATGTCGATGGCCTGGCCCTGCGGACGCTGAAAGAAGGGACTGTCGTGCTGCGTGATGAAACGTACGGCTATGACTTGCGCGGAAGGTTGACCACCTACACATGTGGGGGCACTCAACGCCCGGTTGATCCCTATGGCAAGACCATCACCGGTCAGGTGTTTTCGTTCAGTCCAGTGGACAACCTCCAGCTTGTGCTGACGACCTTTGACGGTGGCAGCAACCGGGCCATCTATACCTATGACACGGTTGATCCGACGCAGCTGCGCAAAGTTGTCAACACTGACGTCGATTACCCGGCGGAAATTCTGCTCGACTACAACGCCGACGGTCACCTGATTCGCGACGAAGCCAATCGCACTCTGGAATACGATGCGCTGGGCCGTTTGATCAGCGTCAGCGCACTGCCGGGCGAAACGCCGGGCAGCTACCACTACGACCCCCTCGATACACTGGCCGGGGTGAGCGACGGTGGTGGCCAGGAACAGCGTTTTTATCAGGACGGCAGCCTTGCCAACCAGATCAAGGGCGCCAACAGCAGTACCTTTATTCGGGGTGAAGACGTGGTGCTCGCTGAGCTAAAGGCAGGTGCCGACCCAAAGTCTTTATTGCTGGCCAGTGACATGAAGAGCAGCGTGCTCGCCGAGGTCAGCAGGGCCGGGCGCAAGGAGGTCGCGTATTCACCGTATGGCCACCGTGCGAATGACCCCTCGGTGAGCAGCCAATTGAGTTACAACGGCGAGCGAAGGGAAGGACAGACCGGACGGTATTTGTTGGGCAATGGTTATCGGGCGTTTAGTCCGGTGTTGATGAGGTTTAACAGTTCGGACAGTGAGAGTCCTTTTGAGCAAGGCGGGGTTAACCCCTATGCGTACTGCGAGGGTAATCCGGTTGATTATGTGGATCCGGAGGGTAGGTGGCGCTTGCCCCTGGCTGTGACAAAGTTTTTTGGCCGGCTTTTCGGAAAAACGGCAGCAACTGGCGCAAAGGCAAGCCGTTCTGCAGCGAAAGCGGGTCAAGGATCGCCCAGTTCAGGTGGGGCACTCAGCAGGAGCACAAATGCGGGTACGCGAGTTTCCAGGACCGCAGGTAACGCTGTCTCCGACGGTGGCAAGATTCAACCCCGTGGCGCTCTCAAACGTGGACGGGTAACAGGCGGTTACTGGGACCAACTAACGAGCGGAGAAATCCAACTCAGGCCGGGCCAGTTAGCTGCAAAAGGCTCAAGTCCTATTGCCGATGTAAAAGGACCAAAAATGTATGATGCGCTGGAAAAGCCACCAAGCGGTTTGCAGCAATGGAGGGCGCGAACACGTGCTAAGGAATCCATGTTTAAACAGAACTTTAAAATCAGTGGACTCAGTCAGAGCCAACAAGCAGAGGCTGGCACAGCGTTGAGCGGGCACTTCATTAGAAGAACATAACAGGAGCCAGTCCGTGCTCGGCACAACCTGTCGAGCATGGACTTCAACCAACGGAAACAGGCAATTTCTGCAAGCCGTTGGTGTAAGCCCACCTATGACCGGATCACTGAAGATTTCTTCTCGATGCAACACCATCATCACCGCCATCTGGCGTGAACTGCCCCCCAAACGTGCGACGAATATTGCTGAAGTGGTCATTCACACCCGCTTCACCGCCATTGAAGAAACGGCTGATTTTCCACGACGACGTGTCTCCGGCGACAACAGTGCTTTTATTGCGTGTGGTGAGCGCAACGCAGCCGTTGTTTGGGGCAGGTCAGGCACGCCACCTGCATCCGGTGTTCTTCACTGCCCCTGCAAACACACTGACCACTGTTGGACGGCCGGTTTAAGGTCGTTGAATCAAACCTTGCTCCAGGGCCATGACCATAGCGACCCAGCGCGAGCTCACGCCGAATTTTCGGCGGATATTGGTCAGGTGGTAATTCACCCCTGCTTCGGTACAGCTGAAGATCACGGAGATTTCCCAGGACGACTTGCCAGCGAAGACCCACTGCAAGACTTCTTTTTCCCGGGTGGTGAGGGTGATTTCTTCTGAGGGGTCGCTTTCTTGATGCAGGACATCGGCCGGGGCTGGCGATGCACGAACTGAAGTGGTGGCGGAACGGTGCATGGTTGAGTCTCCCATTCATCATCAATGACGGCGTGGGCGCGGCAGAATCTTCCTACTTCTAAATGGCGTGGTTCGCGCGGCCGTCCTACAGACACCTGTACAAGGGCTGAGGTACGGGGTTCTTATATCGCGATTCTGTCCTCTTGGAACCTGTCACAAATTACAGGTGGTGCACTTTAATCAGGCGCCGGGGAAAGGCTGTCAGTGAAAGCACTCCGCGTTTGTAGTCGGTGTCTTTGAGTTCTCGCCTCCTACAAACAGAGCGCTAAATTATTGAATAGAAAGGATTTTTTTGATCTGGCGAGGCACCGGAGGGCGGCAAAAAACAGCACCGGACTGCATCGGTGGTCTCGCCGATTCGCAATACGTGGCGCGATGCCGGTCGTCGAATTGAATGCGCTGCTGGCGCACTGCATGATTTGAGATAGGGTTGTGGCTTGGAGCCCGCGCGACAGGAGAACCACATGCGCTATTCATCCTTGACCCATCGAATCGCCGGTGACGGAGCGGCAGCCTGGCAGATCCATTACCGAGCGCTGCAATTGCGAGAGCAGGGTGTCGATGTACTGCTGTTATCCGTCGGCGATCCGGATTTCGACACACCCAAACCCGTGGTGCAGGCGGCCATCGACAGCCTGCTGGCGGGTGATACTCACTACTCGGAAGTCCGTGGCCGTCGAGGCTTGCGCGACAGCATTGCCCGCCGTCATCGGCTTACCAGCGGCCAGATAGTGGACGCCGAGCATGTGGTGGTACTGCCCGGTGCCCAGAGCGCGGTGTATTCAGTGGTGCAATGCCTGCTCGATCCAGGGGATGAAGTGATTGTCGCCGAGCCGATGTACGTCACCTATGAAGGGGTCATGGGGGCCTGTGGCGCCAAAGTGGTACCGGTGGCCGTGCGGCCGGAGAATGGCTTTCGGGTCGATCCGGCGGATGTGGCAGCACTGATCACGGCAAGGACCCGCGCCATTTTGCTCAACAGCCCGAACAATCCTTCCGGCGCCAGCCTGCCCCTGATGGTCTGGCAGGAGCTGGCGTCGCTGTGCATCCGGCATGATTTATGGCTGATTAGCGATGAGGTCTACAGCGAATTGCTTTACGAGGGCGAACACATCAGCCCGGCAAGTCTGCCGGGTATGGCCGAGCGCACCGCGACCATCAATAGCCTGTCCAAATCCCATGCCATGAGCGGTTGGCGGGTGGGGTGGGTGGTCGGGCCCAAGCCCTTGAACGACCATCTTGAGAATCTGTCGTTATGCATGCTCTTTGGCATTCCGGAGTTCGTGCAGAAGGCTGCGCAATTGGCGCTTGATGAAGATCTGCCGGAGGTGGCGTTGATGCGTGAGGAATATCGCCAGCGTCGTGACCTGGTGTGCGCGAGCCTGAACCATTGTCCGGGCATTCGCGCGATCAGGCCCGATGGCGGGATGTTCGTGATGGTCGATGTGCGCCAGACCGGGTTGTCGGCCCATCGCTTCGCCGAGCGGTTGCTGGAAGGTTATGGCGTGTCGGTGCTGGCGGGCGAAGCGTTCGGGCCGAGTGCTGCGGGGCATATTCGCCTTGGCTTGGTGGTGGACCAGCTAAAACTGGCGGATGCGTGCCGACGCATTGCGCTGTGCGCGATGGACCTGCTGGAGGCGCGGCGGGCCTGAAAGGATCGCAGCCTTTGGAAGCGCCTGCATTGAAATGCGTTCACTCAATGAGCCGCCAACAGCTGCGATCTTTTGATCTTCAGCCTTTCCAGGCCGCTCCATTCACCAGATTAACCGGCCGCTGACCCGCCAGCGCGGCCAACAGGTTGTCCACCGCACACCGGGCCATCGCCTCCCGGGTTTCATGAGTCGCTGAACCCATGTGCGGTGTGGCCACCACATTGTGCAGTTGCAGTAACGGCGAGTCATGACTCAGCGGCTCGCGCTCGAACACGTCCAGCCCCGCGGCGCGAATCTGCCGTTCGCTCAGGGCCCGGATCAGCGCCGCTTCATCCACGACTTTGCCTCGGGAAATATTGATAAAGATGGTCTTCGGCCCCATCAGCGCGAACTGCCGCGCACCGATCAGCCCTTCGGTTTCGGCGGTCAGCGGCAGCGTCAGGCAGACAAAATCGGCCTGCTGCAGCAATTCGTCGAGGCTGCGGTATTGGGCATTGAACCGCTGTTCGACCGCCGGTTTCGGCGAGTGACTGTGGTAAATCACCGGCATGCCGAAGCCGAAATGCCCGCGCTGGGCCAGGGCTTCGCCGATGCGTCCCATGCCGATGATGCCCAGGGTCTTGCCGTGCACGTCGCTGCCGAAATGCGCAGGGCCGATGTTGCGGGTCCACTGGCCGTCGCGAACCATGTTCGCCAGTTCCACTACGCGCCGGGCGGTGGCCAGGATCAGGGCGAAACCCGTGTCGGCGGTGGTTTCGGTCAGCACATCCGGCGTGTTGCTGAGCAGGATGCGCCGTTCGGTCAGGTAGTCGATGTCGTAGTTGTCGACGCCCACCGAGACACTGGCGATGGCTTCGAGATTCGGCGCCAGGTCGAGCAGTCCGGCATCGAGTTTCAGGCTGGCACCGAGCAAACCCTGGGCACGGGGCAGGGCGTGGCGCAGCTTGGCCAGCCCCTCGGCATCGAGGCTTTCGATCAGGGTCACTTCAGTCTGCTCGTGCAAGCGAGCCATCAGCGACGGTGACAGTTTCTTGTATAGAACGACCTGCTTTTTCATCCGGGTTCTCTCGACATCAATTCATGGGTGAGCGGCGGTGCGACGGGTCAGCGCGACCGTGGGACGTTCCCGGTCGCTGGCGCCGGGCTTGAGGAAAATCGTCAGCACCACCGAGAGCATCAGCGCGCCGCTCATCAGCAGGTACGACGCACCAGGCGAGCCAGTGGAGCTGTTCAGGTAGCCGACCAGGTAGGAACCGCCAAACGAACCCAGCGCGCCCATGCTGTTGATCAGCGCCATGGCGCCGCCGGCGACGTTGGACGGAAGGATTTCCGGGATGATTGCGAAGAAGGGGCCGTAAGGCGCGTACATGCAGGCGCCGGCAATCACCAGCAGCGTGTAGGACCACCAGAAATGTTCGGCGCCCAGGGCGTAGGAACCGTAGAAGGCGATGGACGCAATCAGCAGCGGCGGCCAGACGAAGCGTTTGCGTTTTTGCAGCTTGTCCGAACCCCAGGACACTAGCAGCATGCCGATCACCGCCGCCAGGTAGGGCAGGGCCGAGAGCCAGCCGGCTTCGATCATGTCCATTTGCGCGCCGGCCTTGAGGATCGATGGTAGCCACAGCACGAAGCCGTACACGCCGATGCTCCAGCAGAAAAACTGCAGGGCCAGGATGATCACTTTGCTGGAGCGGAACGCTTCGGCGTAGTTTTTTACGGCTTTGATGCCGACCTGTTCGGCCGCCAGGGCGCTTTCCAGATCGAGTTTTTCCTGGTCGTTGAGCCACTTGGCCTGGGAGGGGCGATCATCGGCCAGACGCCACCAGATAAAGGCCCAGAGCACCGCCGGCAAACCTTCGACGATAAACATCCAGCGCCAGCTGAAATGCTGCACCAGATAGCCCGACACCACCGACATCCACAGCATCGTCACCGGGTTGCCGAGGATCAGGAAGGTATTGGCCCGCGAGCGTTCGGCACGGGTGAACCAGTGGCACAGGTAGATCAGCATCGCCGGCATCACCGCGGCTTCGACAACCCCGAGCATGAAGCGGATGACCACCAGCCAATAAGCGTTGGAGACAATCCCGGTCAAGGTCGCCAGGCCACCCCAGAGGATCAGGCTAACGAAAATCAGTTTCTTCACGCTGTGTTTCTGCGCGTAAATCGCCCCCGGTACCTGGAAGAAAAAGTAACCGAGGAAGAACAGCGCGCCGAGCATCGACGACAGGCCCGGGGTGATCATCAGGTCCGCTGCCATGCCCGAGGCGGCGGCGAACCCGTAGTTGGCGCGATCGAGGTACGCCAGGCTGTAGGTGATGAACACGATGGGCATGATGTACCACCAGCGGCGGGTGGCGAGCGTTGCGGTTTTCATGGTGATGCTCCTGAGCTTGTTGTTTTTGTCGCAGCAGGTAACGGTTTCAAATCTTCAGTGGCTGGGCGGGTTCAGTGGCTGGGCGGGCCTCATCGCGGGCAAGCCCGCTCCCACAGGATCGGTGGTGTTCCTATTTATTTATGTTCGACACAAGTCCCCTGTGGGAGCGGGCTTGCCCGCGAAGGCGGCCTCGAATTCGACGGACATCTCTGCCCGGGTCGGCAACCCTTCCATGTCCCCGCGGCTCTGCACCGCGCGGCTGCCAACCCAGTTGGCACGCTGCACCGCCTCGGCAAAGCTGTAGTTTTCCAGCAGCGCGCTGATCATGCCCACGGCAAAGCCATCACCGGCACCCACGGTGTCGACCACGGTTTGCACCGGCACGCCGGCGACAAAACCAGCATCCAGGTGCGTGCGGTAATAGGCGCCATGCGGCCCCAGTTTGATTGCCACCGCTTCGGCGCCCTGGTCGAGATAGAACGCGGCGATGTCGGCCGGGTCCTCGAAACCGGTCAGCAGGCGACCTTCGCTCAGGCCCGGCAGTACCCAATGGGCAAGGGCGGCGAGGCGGTTGATCTCGCTGATCATCAGTTGCTCGCTGGCCCACAGGCCCGGACGCAGGTTCGGGTCGAACGACACGCTACGGCCGGCATCGCGCATGCGGCTCATCAATTCGAACGACATCTGCCGCGCCGTTTCCGACAGCGCCGGGGGGATGCCGGTGGCGTGCAGGTGCCGGGCAGTGAGCAATTCGGGCACGATCGAATGCGCCGACAAGTGACTGGCCGCCGAGCCACGGCGGAAGTATTCGACCATCGGGTCGCTGCCATCGTCGGTGCGCGATTTGAGTTGAAACCCGGTGGGGTGCGCGGGGTCGATGTCGACGTGGCGGCAATCCAGGCCTTCTTTCTCCAGCGTATCGATCACAAATCGGCCCAGTGAATCGGCGCCGACCCGGCTTAGCCAAGCCACCTTGAAGCCCAATCGGGACAAGCCGATGGCGACGTTGCTGTCGGCGCCGGCAATGCGTTTGTGGAAAGCGCTGACGCTGGCCAGATCGCCGGCCTGTTCGGCGACAAACATCGCCATGGTCTCGCCGAACGACAGAATATCGAACTCAGACATGAACGTTCTCCAGCTGCGATTGGCCGAGTCGGGCGAGGGCGGTGACGTGTTCGTGGGTCAGTTGCATCAGGTCTTCACCTTGCAGTGGATATTCCACCGCCCGCATAACCCCTTGGGCCATGTGCCGCAGCAGGTGTTCCCATTGTTGCAGGTCACTGGCAGTGGGCGGGATCGCCACCTGTTTGCCGTCGGCACGACGCGCCACCGCCTTGCAGTGCACATACCCGACGTGACGTCCGAGCAGGCGTGCGGCGCAGGCGGCCGACTGGTCCTGCCAGTGCCAGTTGCCGATATCGAAGGTCATTTTGATCGGCAGGTGGTGTTGCTCGACTTCCGCGAAAAAGCGCTGGAACGGTTCGATACGACCACCGTGCAAGGTCTGGTCGTTTTCGACCAGTAACTGCACGGAGCTTTCGCCGAGCGCGCGGGCAAGGGCTTGCAGGTCGCAATTATCGGTGAAATAGCCGAGCGACACTTTCAGCCATCTGGCGCCAAACGCCTGGGCGCGCCCCAGGGCGCTGATCAGTTGCGGATTGGGTTTGGACTGCCCGGCCAGCCACAGCTCCATGGGCGAGGAATACACGCTTTGCAGACCTTGGGTCAGGGTCGCCTCGGCCAGTTGGGCAGGGTCTTCGACGGTCAGCAATTCCTCGCGCCATTCAATGTGCGTGGCGCCGGCGGCGGCCAGGACTTCGATGAAGCTGCCCTGACCGCGCTGACGGACCAGATCGGCACCGTAGCTCGACAGGCTGATGGAAACGGCAGGTTTGTTCATTGTTTTTCTACCTCTGAAACCGGTTTCATTTTTGTTCAAAAAAATAGTGATCTTTAGGGCCCCATCGCGGGCAAGCCCGCTCCCACAGCGTTTTGTGTCGTCCACAAATGGTGTGTATCCCAGAGACTCCTGTGGGAGCGGGCTTGCCCGCGATGGGGCCAGAACATTCACCGCAAATTCCCAAGGGTGGACCCTCTAACAATCAATCGCGCCGCAAAATCCAGCGTCCGCACCGGCCCGTCATCCCCGCGCAAACGCTTGAGCAAACACTCAAACGCGCTCGCGCCAATTTCGGTGGTCGGTTGGGCGAGGGCGGTGATGCCGCTGCCCACCAGCGGATACCAATCCAGGTCATCAAGGGCGATGAGCCCCACGTCTTCAAACAGGTTGCACTGCAATTCACGCAGGGCATGGGTGCTGGCCAGCGCCGCGATGCCGTTGGCGCAGAACAGCGCTTTGGGGCCCGCACCGGGGGTGTCGAGAAAGGTTTTGAGTCGTGCGGTCAGATCGCTGCCGGTTTCGACCAGCGTGCCGCGAAGGGCTGGGCGTTGCTCGATGTGCGCCTTGAAGCTGGCGACCCGTTCGACGCGAGAACTGGTGCCGTCAAAAGGTTCGGTCACCAGCAACACATCGCGGTAGCCACGTTCTTCAAGGTGGGCGAGGGCCATCTCGACCGCTGCGGGGTTGTCCAGGCCGACCATGTCGCTTTCCAGGTGCTCGACCTTGCGGTCCACCAGCACCAGGGGCATTTCACGGTGCAATTCCAGCAACTCGTCCCGGTGATGGCCGAGGGTGTTCACGATCAGGCCCTCGATGTTGTACGAGCGAAGCAGGGCCAGGTGCTGGCGTTCCTGCTCGTCGTCGCGGTCGGTGTTGCACACCACCAGGCTGTAGCCATGCTGACGACAGGCGGTTTCCACCCCGTGCATCACGGCGATTGAATAAGGGTTGCGGATATCGGCCACCAGCATGCCGATCAGGCGGGTACGCCCGCGCTTGAGACCACGGGCCATCTGGTTCGGGCGATAACCCAGTTCGGCAATCGCCTGTTCGATGCGCTGGGCAATGGCATCGGAAAGCAAGTCGCGGTCGTCGCCAATGAACCGCGAAACGCTGGCCTTGGAGACCTTGGCGTGTTCGGCCACGTCGAGCATGGTCACGCGGCTGCGCTGGGCGGCGGAGAAATCGTTCACGGTCTGGAACCTTCTTATTGGATTTATTAGGCTGAGCGCATGACGCTGAAACCGGTTTCAGAAGACACCAAAAGCCAATTCGCCGTCAAGCCCCGAATAGCGAATTGTCCTACAACCCACGACGAGTGGTGTTCACGCCAGCACGCTCAACCATGCCGAACCCAGCAGTAATAGCGCCATACCTCGGTTGAAGCGTTGCACTGCCGTCGCCGAACTCAACCAGTGCGAGGAGGCCGCACCGAGCAGCGCCCAGGCACTCAGGCACGGCACCGAAATCACAAAGAACGCCAGGGACAGGCAGAACACATGGACCAGCCGATTTTCGCCAACCCCGGCAAACACACTGACCACCGCCAGCGCCATCATCCAGGTCTTCGGGTTGATCCATTGCAGGCCGGCGGCGCCCCACATTCCGAGACGGGGTTCTTTGGCCTGAGCGCTGATTGCGCCGGCCGGCGCGCGGAAAATCTGCCACGCCAGATAGCTCAGCCACGCCACACCGATCCATTGCATGACGGTTTGCACGACCGGCCAGGCAGTCAACGCAGCCCCGGCCCCGGTACCCACCAACAGCACAAGGCTCGCAGCGCTGACGCAGGCGCCCAGGATGATCGGAATGGCCGCCGCCACGCCGAACCGTGCACTGTTGCTCAGCACCAGAATATTGGTCGGGCCGGGCGTGATCGAGGCGACAAAGGCAAACAGCAAGAAGGGCAGTAACGTCGGAAAAGAGGCGAACATTGCGGGCAAACTCCGGTGAAGATCAGTGAAGTTGATCTTCACAATCGCGGCGTTACCTGTCTGGAAGATTTGAGCAGCGTTTACGGTATAGGGCCGGTGTCAGGCCGTAGGCGCGGACGAACCAGCGACCGAGATGACTCTGATCGGCGAAGCCCAGCGCCATGGCGACCGCTGCCGGTTGTTCGCCCTGGGCGAGCATTCTCCGGGCGTTGGCCAGGCGCAACTGCACAAGATAGGCATGGGGCGCGATGCCATACGCGGCCTTGAAAGCGCGGGTCAGACGGAAACGGTCGACGCCAGTGGCGGTGGCCAGTTGATCGAGGCCGATGTCGTATTGAGCGTTGGCGTGCAGGTACTCTCGCGCCTTTTGCGCAACCAAGGGCAGGCGCGGATCTTCGCCATAGCGGGTGCGCCAGTGCAGATGGCGGGTCAAGCGTTCGAGCAAACCGTCAAGGGCGGTTTGCCGGACGATTTTCAGTTCGCCGCGGTGCAAGGTTTCGAACGCCAGGCTGGTGGCCTGCGCCAGGCGCGCGTCGGTTGCCAGGGTGTTGGTGAAGCCCAATTGGCCGTGGTCGGGCGCTTTCTCGAATACGGCAGCCAGTTCACGCTGCAACCACTGCGGGTCGAGGTACAGCATGCGGTAGGTAAAGCCTTCAGCCGTCGGGGCTTCGCCGTCGTGAATGTCTCCCGGTTCGAGCAAAAACACCTTCCCCGGCGTGCTTTGATGCCTGGCGCGCCGACAATTGAACTGCTGTACGCCTTGCTCGGTGACACCCACCAGATAACTGTCATGCCAGTGCGGATCGTAGGCATGGCCTTCGAAATGCGCGCGCAGGGTCTCGATGCCGGTGTCGGCATCCTGGGACAGATCGATCCAGTTATGAGACGTCATGCTTCACCTGTGGGACGGGTTTTCTGGCTCATTTAACGCTCGTATCGAGGGCGATGGATAGAATGTTTGTGCACTGGATATCCATTGCCTCCCCCACAAGCCGACCGCCTTAGCACAAATGCACGGTCTTGCCACTCACAGTTCTGATAGTGGTGCAGTTGACTCAGATGTTTTTTACTAACGGGACTTCATTTATGCAGGGCTCCCAAAACATGAACCAGTTTGACTCCCCTTCATCCGCCGTCGGCCCTGCAACGGATGAGGTGCAAATTTGTGCTCCGGGTAATTTGAGAGGCACACGAACCGCCCCGACAACTGCCGTGTTGAGTTGGGAGGAGCCCTATTCAACCTGCAAGCGGTGCCCGAATGCCATTGGTTATGAAGTGTTCGGAGAAGGTATTCAAACAAGAAGCGTGACCCAACCGCCTGTTGAATTGACCGGGTTAAACCCAGATACCGAGTACCTGCTTTACGTCAGGGCAATGGCTGCCGGCAATAATGTTTCGCAACTCAGTCCGATGCGGTTTTTAAAATTCAAATTAGTCGCGCCCTCCAGCCCGGGCCCCCTGGATCTGAGCGATTTAACCAGCACCTCTGTAAAAGTGAGCTGGGCCGCGTCCACTGATAATGGTGGGAACATTCGCTATAGGGTTTTTTTGAACGACTTTCTCATCAAGCAGACCGCCCAACCGCATGTCTTGATTACGCACCTGCAAAATCATACTGACTATCGAGTCAAGGTACTGGCAATCAATGCCGCAGGCAGCTCCGAACCCGTTGCCACGGCCTTTAAAACCAGGCTGAGCCCACCGACCAATCTTAAGTTCAGGCACTTTAACGGGATCTGCAGGCTGGCATGGGATCCACTATTCAAAAAACGCCCGGCGCATGAAGTTTCCATTAATGGCAAAAGTTTTACGATTGCCCCTGGTCGCTGGGGCTACAACTTCAGGTTGGCGGATCTTTCTCCTGGGCCTGCTCCGCATCACTTCAAGTTTGCGGTACGCGCCCAACTTGACGGAGACAGCTCTGAAGTGGTGACTCTGGAGGCGACAGTGGCTGACACAATCCCTCCAAGCCAGCCTGGAGCCCCCGTCGTCACTGATGTAACGGAAACCTCCGCAAAAATATCCTGGGAGCCCTCGAGCGATAATGCTGCTGTCACTGACTATCGGATTACCTTGAACGGATTTCTGGTGTTCAATAGTCCGGACACTCAAATGACCTTCAATAGTTTGACCCCGGGTGCCTATCACTATGCTTCCGTGCGCGCCCGTGACAAGGACGGAAACCTCTCCGAACGCAGCCCGATAAGCGTATTCAAAACGGCAGGGCAGGCGCCTGTGCCTAGACCCCATGCACCGACCGTCAGTATAAGCGCACTGAGCTCCAGCTCAGCCAAGTTGGAGTGGGCATTCGCGGAAGGTGATGCGGCTTCGGGGGTAAGGATCGTGAAGGATGACGAGCACCTGAAAGACGTGCTGTTCTTACCAAGCATTCACCTCAATAACTTGATCCCGCACACGGAGTACAAGATCAGCGTCAGTGCGTTTGATATTTACGGACAATTGTCCGAACCCACGGTCATTGTTTATGAACCCCTGGACCTCACCCCGCCCAGCGCTCCGGGAAACCTGCGCAAGATGGGTTCGACCCTTGACTCCGTCACGCTCGCCTGGGATGAATCCACCGATGACATCGGTATTTGTGATTACATTATCTACAATAATCAGCAGTATTTTGATCGCACCCCATTGACCCATTACACTGCCGTTGACTTGCCTTCCGGCGAGTACTTATTTGAGGTGTGTGCGCTGGATCTCAGCGGTAATTACTCCGTCCCTGCGTCGGTAAGGATTGAAATCGAGGGTGAACCCTGGGGCAGCGAGCTCTGAAGACTGCCACTGACCACTATCGCTTTAGCCAAACAACCCAGCGGCGATGTTGATCGAAAACCCGAGAATGGCCGTGTTGAACAGAAAACCGATCAGCGACTGCGCCAGTACGATCTTGCGCAAGTCGCGAGTCGCCACGCCCACATCGGACGTCTGCACCGCCACACCGATGGTGAAGGAGAAGTACAGGAAGTCCCAGTAATTGGGGGTGGTCAAGCCCTCGGCAAACCGCAGCGCCGGCTCTTTGCCTTCCCAGGTGTAATACAGCCGCGCGTAATGCACGCTGAAAATCACCCCGATCAGCAGCCACGAACTGAACACCGTCAACGCGGTGAAACCGTAATGCAGCAGTTTTCGGGTGGTTTCCAGCTCCTTGCTGCCCGCCAGTTCGAAGGTGATGGTCGCCAGGCTGGCAATCGCCGCAATGCACACCACGAACAGCACCAGCCCGGCGTTTTCATCTTCGATGTCGGCAATGCGTTTCACATCCGCGGCTTTGGAATTCACGACGAGCCAGGACATCAGGATCAGGTAAGTCCAGACCCCGGCATTCCAGCCGATGAGTATTTTGGTGATGATCGAATCGGCCGGAACCAGAATGCCCGCCGCGATCCCGCACGTCATGGCGGCGGAGAGGCGAGGGTGGGTGTGGGTGAGGAAGGACATGAGCACTCGATGGGTCAGGGTATTGCCAACACCTTAGCCCAGGTGAGCACAATCTTGAAATCACCAAGATCCCTGTAGGAGCGAGCCTGCTCGCGATGAGGCCATCACATTCAACTACTCGGTTGACTGTCACACCGCTATCGCGAGCAGGCTCGCTCCCACAAGTCATCGACTGTGTTGGTCAGATGATTTTGTGGCGCTTGCTGACCAGCTTCATCACCACCACAAAAAACACCGGCACGAACACCACGGCAAGGGTCGCGGTGATCATCCCGCCAATCACCCCGGTCCCGATGGCCTGCTGGCTCGCCGAGCTGGCCCCGGTGGCAATCGCCAGGGGCACCACGCCGAGGATGAACGCCAGCGAAGTCATGACGATCGGCCGTAATCGCAGGCGCGCCGCTTGCAAGGTGGCGTCGATCAGCTCATGGCCTTCGTCGTACAGGCTCTTGGCGAATTCGATGATCAGGATCGCGTTCTTCGCCGACAGGCCGATGATGGTGATCAGCCCGACCTTGAAGAACACATCGTTGGGCATGCCGCGCAAGGTCACCGCCAGCACCGCGCCAAGCACGCCCAGCGGCACCACCAGCAGCACCGAGGTCGGGATCGACCAGCTCTCGTAGAGCGCCGCCAGGCACAGGAACACGATCAGCAACGACAAACCGAGCAGGATCGGCGCCTGGCTGCCGGAAAGACGTTCCTGCAACGACAACCCGGTCCATTCCTGGCCCAAACCCGCCGGGCCCAACGCGACGAGGCGCTCGATCTCCGCCATGGCTTCACCCGTGCTGTGGCCGGGTTTCGGTTCGCCGGAAATCGCGATCGCCGGGTAGCCGTTGTAGCGGGTCAACTGCGCCGGGCCTTGGGTCCATTTGGCCTGGACGAATGCCGACAGCGGCACCATGTCGCCGGCGTTGTTGCGCACATGAATCTTCAGCACGTCCTCGACCTGACTGCGTTGATCGCCTTCAGCCTGCACCACCACTCGTTGCATCCGCCCCTGATTGGGGAAGTCGTTGATGTAGGTCGAGCCGACGGCGGTGGACAGCACGCTGCCAATGTCGGCAAAGGACACGCCCAGGGCATTCGCCTGTTTACGGTCGACGACCAGTTGCACCTGGGGCGCTTCGGCCAGGGCGCTTTCGCGTACGTTCATCAGGATCGGGCTTTTCTCGGCGGCGGCCAGCAGCTCGGTGCGCGCTTGCATCAGCGTGGCGTGACCGAGGCCACCGCGATCCTGCAGGCGGAATTCGAAACCGCTGGAGGTGCCGAGGCCGTCGACCGGCGGCGGCAGCACCGAGAAGGCCATGGCGTCCTTGATCTCGCTGAGGGCGATGTTGGCGCGGTCGGCGATCGAACTCGCCGAATCGTCGCTGCCTCGATGCGACCAGTCCGTGAGCGTGGAAAACGCCAGCGCGGCATTCTGTCCACTGCCGGAAAAGCTGAAACCGAGAATCACCACGCTGTCACCGATACCGGGTTCGCCGGCATTGTGCGCCTCGATCAGCTCGGCCACTTGCACCGTACGATTCTTGGTGGCGCCTGGCGGTAATTGAATGTCGGTGATGGTGTAGCCCTGATCTTCCACCGGCAAAAACGAGGAGGGCAGGCGCACAAAGCACAGGCCCAGACCTGCCAGCAGCACACCGTAGATCAACAGGTAACGGCCGCTGCGCTTCAACGCATAGGCGACCCAACTCTGATAACGGTCCGTGAGTCGCTCGAAACGGCGGTTGAACCAGCCAAAGAACCCGCCTTTCTCGTGATGCTCACCCTTGGCAATCGGCTTCAACAGCGTCGCGCACAACGCCGGGGTCAAGGTCAGGGCGAGGAACGCCGAGAACAGGATCGAAGTGGCCATCGACAGCGAGAACTGGCGGTAAATCACCCCGACCGAGCCCTGCATGAACGCCATTGGAATGAACACTGCAACCAGCACCAGGGTGATGCCGATGATCGCGCCGGTGATCTGCTTCATCGCCTTGCGCGTCGCTTCCTTGGGCGACAGGCCTTCAGTGGCCATGATTCGCTCGACGTTTTCCACCACCACAATCGCGTCGTCCACCAGAATGCCGATGGCCAGCACCATGCCGAACATGGTCAGCACGTTGATCGAGAAACCCAGCGCCAACATGGTCGCAAAGGTGCCCATCAGCGCCACCGGCACCACCAGCGTCGGGATCAGCGTGTAGCGGATGTTCTGCAGGAACAGGAACATCACCGCGAACACCAGCAGCATCGCCTCGCCCAGGGTGTAGACCACTTTGGTGATGGAGACTTTCACAAAGGGCGACGTGTCGTACGGAATCTTGTATTGCACCCCGGCCGGGAAGTAGCGCGACAGTTCATCCATCTTCGCCCTCACCAGCGTCGCGGTGCTCAGGGCGTTGGCGCCGGGCGACAATTGCACGCCGACGGCGGTCGACGGCTTGCCGTTCAGGCGCGTGGAAAACTGATAGTCCTGGCTGCCGATCTCGACCCTGGCGACATCGCCGATGCGCACGGTGGAGCCATCGGGATTGGCCTTGAGTACGATATCGGCGAATTCCTCAGGCGTAGACAATTGGCCCTTGACCAGAATGGTCGCGGTGATTTCCTGGGTGCCGCGGCTCGGCAAGTCGCCGATGCTGCCCGCCGAGACCTGGGCGTTTTGCGCCACGATGGCGGCATTGACGTCGGCGGGCGTGAGGTTGAAACCGAGCAGTTTCTGCGGGTCGATCCAGATGCGCATCGCCCTTTCGGCACCATACAGCTGCGCCTTGCCGACGCCGTCCAGACGCTTGATCTCGTTCATCACGTTGCGCGCCAGGTAATCGCTGAGCGCCACATCGTCGAGCTTGCCGTCACTGGAGGTCAGGGTGATCAACAGCAGGAAGCCGGCAGAGACTTTCTCCACCTGCAAGCCTTGCTGGGTCACCGCTTGTGGCAGGCGCGATTCCACGACCTTCAAGCGGTTCTGCACATCCACCTGGGCCATTTCCGGATCGGTGCCGGGCTGGAACGTCGCCTTGATCGTGGCACTGCCCAGACTGCTTTGGGATTCGAAATACAGCAGGTGGTCCGCGCCATTGAGTTCTTCCTCTATCAGGCTGACCACGCTTTCGTCCACGGTCTGTGCCGAAGCGCCGGGGTACACGGCATAGATTTCGATCTGCGGCGGCGCGACGTCGGGGTACTGCGCCACCGGCAACTGAGGGATGGCCAGGGCACCGGCCAGCAGGATGAACAACGCGACCACCCAGGCAAACACCGGGCGGTCGATAAAGAACTGCGGCATAAACAAGCGTCCTGCTTACTGGCCAGAAACCTGGGCGAGTGGAAGAGGGGTGTCGTCGATCTGCACTTTTTCGCCGGGGCGGGCGTGTTGCAGGCCTTCGACGACGATGCGGTCGCCGGGTTTTAGGCCGCCGGTGACGACCCAGCGATCGTTCTGCACTGGGCCCAGTTCGACCGGTTGCTGGCCCACCCGCTGTTGGTCGTCGAGCAGCAGCACCTGCGCCACCCCGGCGCTGTCACGCTGGATCGCCCGCTGCGGCACGCTGATGCCTTGCTGATTGACCGCTTGTTCCAGGCGCACCCGTACGAAACTGCCCGGCAGCAAGTCGAGGTCCGGGTTGGGGAATTCGCTGCGCAGGATGATCTGCCCGGTGCCTGGATCGACCGTGATATCGGTGAACAGCAGCTTGCCCGGCAACGGGTACAGGCTGCCGTCGTCCTGGATCAGTGTGGCCTTGGCCTGTCCTTGACCCACTTCCTTCAACTGACCGGTACGGAATGCCCGGCGCAGGTCATTGAGTTCGCGGGTCGACTGGGTGAGGTCGGCGTGGATCGGGTTCAGTTGCTGGATCAGTGCCAGCGGCGTGGTTTCGCTCTGCCCCACCAGCGCGCCTTCGGTGACCAGGGCACGACCGATGCGCCCGGAAATCGGCGCGGTGACGGTGGCGTAACCCAGGTTGAGGCTTGCCCGGTCGACCGCCGCCTTGTTGGCCGCGACATCGGCCGCCGTTTGCCGAACGGCGGCGCGCGCATTGTCGTAGTCCTGACCACTGATGGCCTTGTCGTCGATCAACTGGGCGTAGCGCTGCTCTTGCAGTCTGGCTTGATACGCATTGGCCTCCGCCTTGCGCAACGCCGCCTCGGCGCTTTCCAGATCGGCCTTGAACGGGGCCGGGTCGATGCGAAACAGCACATCGCCTTTTTTCACGTCGCTGCCTTCGCGGAAGGTCCGTTGCAACACCACGCCGGCCACCCGCGCTCGCACTTCGGCGATGCGTGGCGCCACGATCCGCCCGCTCAGCTCGCTGCTGATCGACAGCGGCCGCGCTTCGATGGTTTCGATGCGAACGGTGGCCAACGGCGCCTGTTCTTCGGCGTTGGAGGACTTCTCGCACGCGCTGAGTGTCAACGCCAACGTTACAAGACTGAGCCGGGCAAGCAGATGTTTAGACATGAATGACCCCAATAATGACCCCCAGCATCCTACTGGGCGGCGGGGAGGGTAGCGGTGAAGCTTTGTAGGCGCTGTGTGAAATTGTGTAAGGGTTTTACTCAGGTGTGGGCGGGGGCGTATATCCTGCAAGTCTTGAATTTTATTGCGACTGTGAGGCCGCCTTCGCGGGCAAGCCCGCTCCCACAGTGGTCGGTGGTGTTCACATCATCTGTGTTCACATCAGATCCCTGTGGGAGCGGGCTTGCCCGCGAAGAGGCCGGAACAGGCGCCACAGCACTTTCTGGAACACCCCCATGCCCAACATCCTCCTGGTCGAAGACGACACCGCACTCGCCGAGCTGATTGCCAGCTACCTGGAACGCAACGGCTACTCCGTCAGCGTGATCAGTCGCGGTGATCATGTGCGCGAACGGGCGCGGCTCAATCCGCCGGACCTGGTGATCCTCGACCTGATGCTGCCGGGGCTCGACGGCCTGCAAGTGTGCCGACTGTTGCGCGCCGATTCGGCGAGCCTGCCGATCCTGATGCTCACCGCCCGCGACGACAGCCACGATCAGGTGCTGGGCCTGGAAATGGGCGCTGACGACTACGTCACCAAACCCTGCGAGCCTCGCGTATTGCTGGCCCGGGTACGTACCTTGCTGCGGCGCAGCAGCCTCAGCGAACCACAGACCGCCAACGACCGGATCCTGATGGGCAACCTGTGCATCGACCTGTCCGAGCGCACCGTGACCTGGCGCGAACAATTGGTCGAACTGTCCAGCGGCGAATACAACCTGCTGGTGGTGCTGGCCCGGCATGCCGGCGAAGTATTGAGCCGCGACCAGATTCTGCAACGGCTGCGCGGCATCGAGTTCAACGGCACCGACCGTTCGGTGGACGTGGCGATCTCCAAGCTGCGACGCAAGTTTGACGACCACGCTGGCGAAGCGCGCAAGATCAAGACCGTGTGGGGCAAGGGCTATCTGTTCAGCCGTTCCGAGTGGGAATGCTGAGCCGATGTTCAGAATCCTCTTTCGCCTTTACCTGGTGACCATTGTCTCGTTCAGCGCCGCCATTTATCTGGTGCCGGACCTGGTGATCAAGGTCTTCCAGGAGCGCTTTATCAGCTACAACCTCGATTATTCCCGAGGGCTGCAAACCCTTATGGTCAAGCAGTTCAAAGCGGTTCCGGTCGATCGGTGGCCAGCCCTGGCGGCCGAAATGGACGAGGACTTCCGACCGCTGCACATCGTACTCAGCGCGATCGACGATCCCGGTTTGTCCCTCGACGAGCAGCAACGTTTGCAGCGCGGTGAAAACGTGGTGCGTGTCGGCGACTGGGGTTGGCGCACCCTGGCGGTGGCGCCGCTGAATGAGCGCACCGTGGTGCAAATGGTGGTGCCGCCGGACCCGCTGGACGTCAACCTGCTGTACTGGAGCATCAACGTGCTGATCGGCGCGACCATGCTCGCGTGCCTGTTGCTGTGGCTGCGTCCGCACTGGCGTGACCTGGAGCGCCTGAAACGTGCGGCAGAACGCTTCGGCAAGGGCCACTTGAGCGAGCGCACGCAGATTGCGGCCAGTTCCAACATCGGCAGTCTGGCGAACGTCTTCGACACCATGGCCGGCGATATCGAAAACCTGCTGAATCAGCAGCGAGACCTGCTCAACGCGGTGTCCCACGAATTGCGCACGCCGTTGACGCGACTGGATTTCGGCCTGGCCCTGGCCCTGTCCGACGACCTGCCGGCCACCAGCCGCGAACGTCTGCAAGGGCTGGTCGACCACATCCGTGAACTCGATGAATTGGTGCTGGAACTGCTGTCCTACAGCCGCTTGCAGAATCCGGCGCGGGTGCCGGAGCAGGTCCAGGTGTCGCTGGATGAATTCATCGACAGCATTCTGGGCAGTGTCGATGAAGAGCAATCACCGGACATCGTTATCGACGTGCTGCTCCATGGGCAGCTCGAACGCTTCAGCCTCGACCCGCGCCTGACCGCCCGCGCCCTGCAAAATCTGCTGCGCAACGCCATGCGCTACTGTGAAAAACGCATTCAGATTGGCGTGCAGGTGTGTCCAAAAGGCTGTGAGATCTGGGTCGACGATGACGGCATCGGCATTCCGGATGATCAGCGTGAACGGATTTTCGAGCCGTTCTATCGGCTCGATCGCAGTCGTGATCGCGCCACGGGCGGGTTTGGCCTGGGGCTGGCGATCAGTCGTCGGGCACTGGAGGCGCAGGGCGGTACCTTGACGGTCGAAGCATCGCCGCTGAGCGGGGCGCGATTCCGCTTGTGGTTGCCGACGCCGGCGTGACACGACAGCCGAACTGTCATTCCTGACAGTAGTCACCCACGCGAATTCGGCGTTTCATTGAAAACACGCAGTCAAGCTGTCGCGCCACCCACGTATGACCGGAGGCGAGTGATGGGAACACCCACAATAAAAACAACGGGCAACGGTACGATCAACGCCATCAGGCACGTCTGGATCGATTCGACACCGACCCGGTTCGCGATGATCCTGCCGGATGACGGCCATTCCAGACTGGCCGTGCGCATAAGCCCCCATCTTACGGTCGATGGCCGCGACTGTTTTCAAGTGGGCGACAAGGTCAAATACACCGTGCTGACGGGGCCGACGGGAGAGTTCCCAAGGGTGCAGGACCTGGCGAAGTCCGCCGACACCAACACGGTCTGACAGGCCGCCGCCCTGTGGCGAGCTCGCTCCCTCGCCACAGAGATCCGTGCAGTCAGGCGCTTAATCGGCTGCGTAGCGTCGTGGCCATCGCCTCAAGTTCTGCCGCCGGGTTATGCCCGATCAGCATCCAGGCGTGGTGCATGTCCGACCAATAGACAATGTTCAACCCGTGCCGACGTTCCCGGGCGACCTGTCGGCTGCCACTGCTGGAAAGGGTGATGCACAGCGCAAGCGGGCCATGGACCGGGTCCAGGTAGGTGATCTGGGCGATCGGCACGTCATCGTATTCAAGGATTTGCGCGCGCTTGAGTTCAATCCTGGGCAAGCTCAACTGCGCGGGTGCGAGCTTGAGGCCCAGATGTTCATCAAGGGTCTGCAACTGCGCGCGCTGAGTGGTTTCATCGCTGGGTAGATGGTCCAGGGTCTGCGGCACGTAGAGCGCCATATAGTCGGCCACCAGCCCACGCCAGTTGCTGGTTTGCTGACTTTCCTGCCAGCCCAGGAACAGGCGATCCGCCAGCACGCCACCGGCCAACAGCCCGGCCGCTGCCGCCAGGAACCAGCGACGGCTGAGCGGTGGACGGGCCGGCGAGGGCAAGGTGTCGAGCATCGCTTGCAGGCGATCCACGGGGGCCTGCCGATTCAATTGATTGAACGCTTCCTTGAACGGCAGGCTGCTGCGATCCAGCCATTGCAGGCGCAGGCCGATCATCGGGTCTTCGGCAATGGCCGCGTCGATGCGTGCCCGCTGTTCGGTATCGAGCTGGTCATCCAGGTACGCCACCAGTTGCTCATCCGAGAGTTTCGCGTTCATCGACGTTCTCCGCTGGAAGGGTTCGGCACGGATTGCAACGGCGGGTATTCGGCGAGTTTCACCCGGGCCGCTGCCAGGCGACTCATGACCGTGCCGATGGGGACTTGCAACACTTCGGCGACCTCGCGATAGGACAGACCCTCGACATAGGCCAGAAACACCGTTTCCCGTTGTGCCTCGGGCAGCGCATCGACACGGCGAATGACCTGCGACGCCAGCACATGGGTCTGCGCCACGTGCTCTCCGTCAAACGACAAGGCAGTGTCGGTATCGACTGTCCCTTGCCCCTGACGCACCCGCCGCGCGCGTACTTCGTTGATCCAGATCGAATGCAGGATGCTCATCAGCCAGCGGTCCATCCGCGTCCCCGGTTCGTATTGCCCGGCCCGTTCCAGTGCGCGCACGCACGTGGCCTGCACCAGGTCTTCGGCGACATGCCGTTGTCGGGACAGCAGCAGGCCGTAGCGCCACAATCGCGCCAGGTGCTGGCTCAGCTCTGCCCGTATTGCCTGATTGCTGGCGATGGCGACCTCCGTCCGTTCAGGGAGTCAGGTTTTCGATGAATCGTTGATGGCTTCGGCCAGGTCCCGGTATTCCTCGCAGGCGCTGTTGCCGCAAATCGATTTGATCTGTTGCAACTGTTCCTGGGCCAGGTCCAGCCGGCCTTTGACCACATAGGCTTCGCCGAGGTACTCGCGGACCTTCGCGTACTGCGGGTCGAGTTTGACCGATTGCAGGTAGTAACCGATGCCTTCGTCGGTGCGCCCCAGTTTACGCGTGGCGTAGCCGCGATAGTTTAACGCCTTGGCGGTGTTGGGGTCTTTGAGCGTATCCAGCAATGCCAGCGCTTCTTCGTAGCGATTGTCCTTGGCCAATTGGTAAGCGTAATCGGTGCGGTCGGCGTCAGACAGCGCTTTACTGGTTTGCAGGACGCATTTTTGCGTTTTTTTATCTAAAACCTGGCCTCGAGGGCATTCGGGCTTGGCGGGGGAGTCGTCATCGCCGTGGGCCAGCGCCAGGGAACTGGTGAGCGCGGTGGCAATCAACAGCGGTGCGATGAACACTGAAAAACGGCTATTCATGGACAATGCTCCACAGGAATCAGGGTCGGGACATCGAACAGGCCGAATACGTCGAATTGCTCTGCCAGTGCCCGTCACAAGGTAAACACTGCAGGGTGAACAATTATTCATTCCGTTGCGGGGTTCTTTGCAAGAAAGGCTCACATCGAGGGGTTATGTCCGCATGCGGTCCCGCTTTTGGCCGAACCGCTGCCTTACTGCCCACCGCACTGCCTTGTTATAGTTCGAGCCTCTTTTTGGCCCGTTAAAGGATCACTGGCATGTCCCAATACACAGCATTCAACGTCGAACTGGTCGATAAAATCGCCCATGTGCAGATCAACCGCCCGGAAAAGATCAACTCGATGAATGCTGCGTTCTGGAGCGAAATCGTCGAGATCTTCCAGTGGATCGACGACACCGACGAGGTGCGAGTGGTGGTCCTCAGTGGCGCCGGCAAGCATTTTTCCTCGGGCATCGACCTGATGATGCTGGCGGGCGTAGCCAATGAACTGGGCAAGGATGTCGGCCGCAACGCGCGCCTGTTGCGGCGCAAGATTCTCAATCTGCAAGCGTCGTTCAATGCCGTCGACAACTGCCGCAAACCGGTACTGGCCGCCATTCAAGGCTACTGCCTGGGCGGTGCCATTGACCTGATCGCTGCTTGCGACATGCGCTACGCCGCCGAAGATGCCCAGTTCTCGATCAAGGAAATCGACATCGGCATGGCCGCTGACGTCGGCACGCTGCAACGCTTGCCGCGGATCATCGGTGACGGCATGCTGCGCGAACTGGCTTACACTGGTCGCACCTTTGGTGCCGAAGAGGCGCGGGGCATGGGCCTGGTCAATCGTGTTTACAGCGACAACGCCAGCCTGCTTGATGGCGTGATGGGCATTGCCCGCGAGATTGCCAGCAAGTCGCCGATTGCCGTTACCGGCACCAAGGAAATGATCAGCTACATGCGCGATCACCGCATCGATGATGGCCTGGAATACGTCGCCACCTGGAACGCCGCCATGTTGCAATCCACTGACTTGCGCGTGGCCATGGCCGCCCATTTGAGCAAACAGAAACCCGAATTTCTGGATTGATTGAAAAATGACTTCACGCTGGACCACTGCAGTACTGGACACCGATCAACCCGGCGGCTGGGCCGTGGCGCGCAGCCCTGAAGGCTTTCTGTTCGATGACAATGGCGCGCTGTTCCCCCGTGAGTGGCTCAAGCGCCAGGACCTGGCGATTCTTGCCGAGCATGGCATCGGTCATCTCGATGGCGAGCCGGTGTATCTGCTGGAATTGCGCAGCCACAGCGAAGTCCCGGGCTGTCAGTGGAAAGGCTTGCGGGCGTTCATGCTCGAAGGCGATCACACGGTGTACAAGGTGCTCGCGTACGCCGCGCAGATCGGCACCTGGGCCCGTGAGCACCGCTATTGCGGTAACTGCGGGCAAGCCATGAGCCAGGTGCCGCGCGAGCGGGCGATGTATTGCCAGCCGTGCGACCTGCGCAGCTATCCCCGGATCTCGCCGAGCATGATCGTGCTGGTGACCCGTGGCGACGAAATCCTGCTGGCGCGTTCACCACGGTTTGTCAGCGGCGTCTACAGCACGCTGGCGGGCTTTGCCGAACCGGGTGAGTCAGCCGAGGATTGCCTCATTCGCGAGGTTCGCGAAGAGGTGCGGATCGAGGTCAGGAACATCCAGTACATGGGCAGCCAGTGCTGGCCGTTCCCGCACTCGATGATGCTCGGCTTCCATGCTGAATACGCGGGCGGCGAGATCGTCTGCCAGGAAGACGAGATTGAAGACGCCCAGTGGTTCAACGTGCACGAGCTGCCGCCGTTGCCGGCGTCACGCTCGATTGCCCGTTACCTGATCGACGTCTATGTGGCGCGGCGGTTAGGCCACGCTGAACCAGTGTTGCCAGGCTAGGCGCACGGTCAGGCCCAACACCACGGTGATGAACACCGGACGAATGAACTTCGCGCCGCCACTGATGGCGGTGCGAGCGCCGAAGAAGGCGCCGACCATCAATGACGAGCCCATGCTCAAGCCGATGACCCAGTCCACCTGACCGGAAAAAATGAAGATCGACAGCGCCGCCGCGTTGCTGACGAAGTTCATGCTGCGCGCCACGCCGCTGGCTTTCACCAAGTCGATGGGGTAGAGCAGCAGGCTGCTGACGGTCCAGAACGCCCCGGTGCCGGGACCGGCCACACCATCATAGAAGCCGAGGCTGAAGCCTTGGGTCGATTGCCAGGTTTTCTTGATCGGCGCGTCGCTGTCCAGCGGGGCTTTCGGCGTTCCGCCAAACAACAGATAGACACCGCAGGCAAAGACGATCACCGGAAGCATCTTGTTCAGCCATTCGGCCGGCAGGTAGTGGGCGACCACGGCACCGCTCAGGGCGCCGACCAGCGTGCCGACGATGGCGTGAGTCCACTGCCTGGGATGGAACAGCTTGCGGCGGTAGAAGGTAAAGCTGGCGGTGGCGGAGCCGAAGGTCGAGCTGAGCTTGTTGGTGCCCAGGACCAGGTGCGGTGGCAGGCCTGCGGTCAGCAAGGCCGGGGTGGTCAACAGGCCACCACCGCCGGCAATGGCGTCGATGAAGCCGGCGACAAAGGCGACAAGGGCGAGAATGGCCAGGGTGGTGAGGTCAACGCTGAGTTCGAAAGGCATGGAATCGGCTTATTCGGCGAGGTGCCAAAGGTGGAATGCGGGGAGGGCTCACATCTTACCCACATCCACCTTTGGCGGCGACCCGCCTGGCCTTACCCTGTGGGAGCGAGCTCGCTCCGGGCGGCGTTCCGACGATGGCGGCAGATCATTTAAGCTGCGGCCCATTACCGATCTGCCACACGAACGGTGGCTCGGTTCCGTTGATCGTCCAGTCCCCGACAATCCGTGCCTTGTAGATCAGTGGATTATGCGACGACACGGTCCGCGCATTGCGCCAATGCCGGTCGAGCGATTTGCCCTGGCGAATATCCGAAGCCCCCAACGCATTGAAAAGCTCGGTGGTCGCCCGTTGGATCAGCTCCGTGACCACCACTTGCGCCTTAGCCGATTCGATTTCCGCGGCCACATTCGCCGCCGTTTCCCGTAAGTCGTCACCGGCGAAACGTGCCAGGTAGGCCTCCTGCGCGGGTTGCGCGGCTCTCAAGGCGCTGGCTTCGGCGGCATACACCCACGCGGCAATATTGCCGACCACTTGCTGGACCTGCGGGTCATCGCTGACACGCTGTGCGTTGCCATGGCTGTAGATGCGCTGGCGTTCGCGCACATGACGCGAAACATCACGCAATGCCGCACGGCCGATGCCTGCCAGGGTGGCCAGGAGTACGAGCTGATAGAACGCAGTCTGGTATTTGAAGCGGGTCGCGAAATCGATGATGTTCTCGGCGTCCACCTCGGCATCGACAAAGCGCGATGTTCCGCTGCCCGTGGTGCGTTGGCCGAAGCCGTCCCAGTCGTCGCTCTGCACGATGCCCGGCTGGCGCGTGCGCACGGCGGCAATCACGTCGCCACCGGTGTCGCTGCGCTGGGCGTAGACGTCAATCCAGTCGGAGAACAGGCTGCCGGTGCTGTAGAACTTCTCACCGTTGAGCCGCCATTGATCGCCATGGGGCGTGACTTTGGTCACGACATCGCCAACCTCGACGGCACCGATTTCAGTCCAGGCGCAACCGACGATGTCTCCCTCGACGAAGCGTTTGAACCAGATATCCCGCGACGGGCCGTAGGGGGCGTTGAGGCGATCCTCGACAAAGGCGAAGTGGCCGCGCAGTGCCTGGGGAACGTTGGAGTCGGCTTCGGCCAGTTCGATCAGCAGCTCAAACAACTGCGGCACCGAAGCGCCACCGCCGCCGTATTCAATCGGCACCCGCACTGCGCCGAATCCGGCGTCCTTGAGCCATTGGATGGGCTCATAGGGCAGGGTGCGCGACTGTTCGCGTTCGAGGGCGCCGTCGGCAATGCGCTGGAAAATCGGTCGGTACTTCGCGGCGAGGGTTTGATAGTCGGTGCCGGTGGACAGCGGGTTGATTACCTGGTGTTCGGTCATGGGACAACTCCTTGGCTGGGCAGAAAAAGCATTGCGTCTGCCGGGGACGGTTGCAGGGTCCATGCCGGACCCGTCCTGTGCGGATTTACTGGGCGCCCTTGAGTGGGCGGTGGTTTCAACTGTTGCCGGGCCAACAGTGCATCAGCAAATTGTCCGGGTGAGGCGGTTTTTGTGGCGGGGGAGCCTGCTCCCGCTTGAGTGCGCAGCGCTCGCCGAAATCCGGGGCCGCTGCGCAGCCCGGCGGGAGCAAGCGCCCTCGCCACAGTGCTCACTTCAGGTCTGGCACGCTTGCTGCTCATGCCCCAGGACATACCCTAATGTCCCGAGGAAACGCCAATGAGTCAGCAAGCCGTGAAATTTGCCTACTGGGTGCCGAACGTCAGCGGTGGGCTGGTGGTCAGCAAGATCGAGCAACGTACCCACTGGGGTATCGACTACAACCGCAAGCTGGCACAACTGGCAGAAGAGGCGGGGTTCGAATATGCCCTGACACAGATTCGTTTCACCGCCGGTTACGGCGCCGAGTACCAGCATGAATCAGTCGCCTTCAGCCATGCGCTGCTGGCGGCAACGACCAAGCTCAAAGTCATCGCGGCGATCCTGCCGGGCCCTTGGCAACCGGCGCTGGCGGCCAAGCAACTGGCTACCATCGATCAACTCACCAACGGCCGGGTGGCGATCAATGTCGTCAGCGGTTGGTTCAAGGGCGAGTTCCAAGCCATCGGCGAACACTGGCTGGAACACGATGAGCGCTATCGCCGCTCCGAAGAGTTCATCCGATCACTCAAAGGCATCTGGACCCAGGACAACTTCACCTTTCGCGGCGACTTCTACCGCTTCGATAACTACAGCCTCAAACCCAAACCCCTGGGGCGTCCGGAAATCTTCCAGGGTGGCAGTTCCCGTGCCGCGCGGGACATGGCCGCGCGGGTGTCGGACTGGTATTTCACCAACGGCAACACCCCGGAAGGCATCAAGGCTCAGGTCGATGACATTCGCGCCAAGGCCGCGGCGAACAATCATTCAGTCAAGATCGGGGTGAACGCATTCGTGATCGCCCGCGACACCGAAGAGGAGGCGCGGGAAGTGCTGGCACAGATCATCGATCAGGCCGACCCGGAGGCGGTGAATGCCTTCGGCGACGCGGCGAAGCAAGCCGGCCGGGCATCGCCGGAGGGCGAGGGCAACTGGGCGAAATCGACGTTTGAGGATCTGGTGCAATACAACGATGGTTTCAAGACCAATCTGATCGGCACGCCACAACAGATCGCCGAGCGAATCGTGGCGCTCAAAGCGGTGGGCGTGGATCTGGTACTGGCGGGGTTTCTGCACTTTCAGGAAGAAGTGGAGTATTTCGGCCAGCGGGTATTACCACTGGTAAGGGCGTTGGAGGCCGAAGCGTTGTCCCGGCACACCGCAGCGGTCGCCTGAGCACCTCAACCCCTGGCAGGTACTGGCTTGCCAGCGCCTGCCAGGGGCCAGTGTTACAAGCCCAGGTCGGACAAGCCCGGGTGATCATCCGGGCGGCGGCCCAGCGGCCAGTGGAACTTGCGCTCGCTTTCCTTGATCGGCAGGTCGTTGATGCAGGCGAAGCGCCGGGCCATCAGGCCGTCTTCATTGAACTCCCAGTTTTCGTTGCCGTAGGAACGGAACCAGTTGCCCGAATCGTCGTGCCATTCATAGGCATAACGCACGGCGATGCGGTTGTCAGTGAACGCCCAGAGTTCCTTGATCAGGCGATAGTCCAGTTCCTTGGCCCATTTACGGGTCAGGAAGGCTTTGGCCTCTTCGCGGTTGTGGGCGAACTCGGCGCGGTTTCGCCATTGGGTGTCCAGGGTGTAGGCCAGCGACACACGCTGCGGATCGCGGGAGTTCCAGCCGTCTTCGGCCAGGCGGACTTTTTCGATGGCGGATTCACGGGTAAAGGGCGGCAATGGCGGACGAACTTCAGCGTTAGACATTGGATATCTCCGTATCAAATGAACGTTCAACAACGTGGTCGGTCTTGATCACGCAGTTACAGCACCAATAACTTGCGCGCCACACATTGCGCATGATCGGCGGCACTGTAGTCACCCATGACAAGTGCGACGGTAATGGCCCCGTCAATCAGGATCAGCAACTGCTTGGCCAGCGTCTGCGGATCTTCGGCGCCATATTCGGTACACAGCTCGCACACGTAGTCGAGCAGCTTCTGTTTGTGGTCTTTGGCGACCAGGCGAACCGGGTCTTGCGGATCACCGGTCTCACCGCTGGTATTAATGAACGCACAGCCGCGAAAGCCTTCGGAACAGAACCAGGACTTGAGCACGGTAAACAGATTGAGCAGCCGGTCCGCTGGAGTATCGGCCTGGTCGACCGCACTCCTGTACCAGTGCATCCAGCGCTGATCCCGGCGTTGCAGGGCGGCGACGGTCAGCGCCTCCTTGTTGGCGAAGTAGCGGTAGACGCTCTTTCTGGAGACGCCGGCGGTCTTCACCAGAAGATCCATGCCAGTGGCGGCGATGCCACTTTTGTAGATCAGCTTTTCGGTGACGTCCAGAATGATGTCGCGTGTGTCGTTGCTTGTGATTTCGTTCATGGATCGAACAGTAGAACGATCGTTCTTCATGGTCAATTATTATTTTCGCCAGTGAAGAAATCGTCATCGCTGGCTGGCCTTCGATGACGTCAGGCCAGACAGCCACAAGACCCGAACCGATCCATGGTGTAAGCTCTCAACCTCTTTGGATTCGACCCACTGCGAGCCCTATGCCGTCGCTTTTCAAACGCTCTCTGCTGCCCAAACTGCGCAGTTTTCCGCTGACCGCCGATGCCGTCACCTTCCTCTCTGGCGCTGCCGAATTCCGCCGTTGCCTGCTGGAAAAAATCGCCAGTGCAACCCGGCGTATTTACATCGTTGCGCTGTACCTGCAACAGGATGAGGCCGGTCAGGAAATTCTCGATGCCTTGCACGCCGCCAAACAGGCGCGTCCGGAACTGGACGTGGTGGTTGTCGTCGACTGGTTGCGCGCCCAGCGCGGCCTGATCGGCGCGGGCAAGCAACCGGGCAACTCGGCCTGGTATCAGGAAATGACCCGCACCCACGCCAGTGAAGTACCGGTGTATGGCGTGCCTGTGCAGACCCGCGAACTGTTCGGCGTGCTGCATCTGAAGGGTTTCGTGATCGATGACTGCGTGATCTACAGCGGTGCGAGCCTGAACAACGTCTACCTGCACAAATTCGACAAGTACCGCTACGACCGTTATCACCTGTTGCAGAACCGTGACCTGGCCGATTCGATGCAGCATCTGGTTCAACACGGCCTGGTGGCTTCCAAGGCCGTGCATCGCCTGGATCTGCCGAACCTGCCGACCACCCGCAGCCTACGCAATGACATCGGCGACCTGCGCAGCCGACTCAAGCATGCGGTGTACGACACGACACAGGGCACCACGGACAAGAGCGGCCTGTCGGTCAGCCCCTTGCTCGGCGTCGGCAAGAACAACCCGTTGAACCGGGTGATTTGTGAACTGATCGCCAGCGCCCAGCAGCAGCTGACCATCTGCACACCGTATTTCAATCTGCCATTGGCGGTGATTCGGGAGGTCAACCGGGCATTGGCGCGTGGGGTGAAGATCGACATTGTGGTCGGCGACAAGACCGCCAACGACTTCTATATTCCGCCGAGCGAGCCGTTCAAAGTGATTTCGGCGCTGCCGTACCTTTACGAAATCAGCCTGCGCCGGTTCGCCAAGCGCCATCAACGCAACATCGACAGTGGCCAGTTGAACCTGCACCTGTGGCTGGACGGCGATAACACCTATCACCTCAAGGGCATGTGGATCGATCAGCGCTACACCTTGCTGACCGGCAACAACCTCAACCCTCGGGCGTTTCGTCTCGATCTGGAAAACGGCTTGCTGATCGATGATCCGAAAGGCGAGTTGCAGGCACCGCGGCGCACGGAACTGGCGCAGATTTTCCAGCACACCCGGCGTATCGAGCGCTTCCAGGACCTGCAAACCTTGCCGGATTACCCGACCGGAGTGGCGAAGTTTCTCAAGCGTGTGAGCCGGGTGCGTATTGAGCGCTTACTCTACCGTATCCTGTAAAAACGCTAGCGCGGCGGCTGACGCCATCGCGGGCAAGCCCGCTCCCACAGGGTTGAATGTCGATCACGTGATTGGGGTTCGACTCAAAACTCCGTGGGAGCGAGCTTGCTCGCGATGAGGCGCTTCCAGTCGCTACGACACTCAGTTCAGACCCAGTTTTCCACGCAAGGTCGATAGATCCTCTGCCAGGGTATTCACCGGCCCGACCAGCGCCTTGCGGTCGTTTTCCTTCACCTTGTCGTAAGTCTCGAAACCGCCGTCCGTGGTTTTGTACTTGGCCAGAATCCTGTTCACCGTGGCAAAGTTCTTGTCGACTTTGGCGATGAATGCCGCATCCTGTTTTTCGATTTGCGGGCGGAACAGGTCGACGATTTTCTTCGCGCCGTCGATGTTGCCCTGGAAGTCATAGAGGTCGGTGTGGCTGTAGCGATCTTCTTCGCCGGAGATCTTGGTGGCGGCCACTTCTTCCAGCAGCGCAGCGGCACCCCCGACGACTTTTTCTGGCGGGAACGTCAGGCCGGCGACACGGGTTTGCAGGTCTTCGACGTCTTTGTTCAGACCGTCCGCCAGTTCGCCCAGGCCCTGGGTGCTGTTTTCCGAAAACAGCGCGAATTCGATGCGGTGGAACCCGGTGAAGTCTTCAGCTTTCACGCCTTTTTCGTGGTCATCGACGCGGGAGTCGATGGACGCGTCGAGGTCACTGAACAGTTCGGCAATCGGTTCGATCGATTCGTAGTAAACCCGGGTCGGCGCATAGAGTTTTTTCGCGGTGGCCAGATCACCTTTTTTCACCTCCTCGGTGAACTGCCGGGTGTGGCTGGCCAGTTCATCCAGTTGTTCGGTGACGTAGATCTTGTAGTCCGAAATCTGCTGCACCAACGCCAGTGGCGCAGTCGCCGCGGAAGCCGCAAGCGGGGTGGTCAGCAAGCCTAGGGTCAGGAGTAACGCGAGTGGCGACTGTTTCATGGGACGGTTCCGTGTTGGGGGATGGTTACGCGGTTGTTGGATGTGTGGCGGCAAGCAGTGAGCGACCGATGAAATCCTGGTCGCCGGTGACACCGGGCAGGGTGAAGAAGTAGCCGCCACCGACCGGCTTCAGGTACTCCTCCAGCGGCTCGCCGTTGAGTCGGGTTTGCACGGTGATAAAGCCTTTCTCCAGGTCGGCCTGATAGCAGATGAACAGCAAGCCCATGTCCAACTGGCCGTTCTTGTTCACGCCATTGGAGTAGTTGAACGGCCGACGCAGGATCAGGTTGGCCTGGGTCGCGGCGGTGCGCGGGTTGGCCAGGCGGATATGCGAGTCGAGTCTGGTCAACTTGCCGTGCGGGTCCTTGCTGTAGTCCGGCACCTGCGACTCATGGGTACCGCCCATGGGCGCGCCGCTGCTCTTGACCCGGCCGAGAATGCTTTCCTGCTCCTGCAACGGTGTGCGGTCCCAGCGCTCGACGAAGTTGCGGATGATCCGCACCGCCTGATAGCTGCCGTTGGCGGCCCAGGCCGGCTCGTCGCTGCCGGGTTGAACCCAGACGATGCTGTCCATGGTGTTGGCATTGTTGGAATCGGGGTTGGCCGAGCCGTCACGAAAGCCCAGGAAGTTGCGCGCGCTTTGCGCCGGCACGCCGGGTTTTGCGGGGGCCTGGGGCGGCACGCTGCCTTCCTGTTTCCAACGCACCAGCAGCAGGTCCGGAAGGTTTTTGACGATGTCGCGCAAGGCGTGGATGTTGGTGTCGGTGGTGTTGGAGCAGAACTGCAGGCTCAGGTCGCCATGGCAGCAGTCGGCCTCCAAGGCATCGTTGGGAAAACCGACCATGCGGATCAGGCGCTTGGGTTTGGCGTGGGCCAGACCAAAGCGTTCATCGAACAATGAGGCACCGACCGACACGGTGATGGTCAGGTTATCCGGGGTCACAATCGGGCCGAGAATGCCTGAATCTACCAGCGGCAACTTCGGATCGACCTGGGTGACCGGACCGCCTTTCATCAAAAACGCGATGCGATCATTGAGGGTGCGAAACAGTCGCTCCAGGTCTTCGCGATCGCTGGCCAGCACATCGAACGACACCAGCATGCCGGACGCCGGGCGCGGAGTGACGATGCCCGTCTGGTGCTTGCCGTGGAATTCGTGGTGGTCTTGCGTGTGGTCGCTGCTCGGCGCCTCGGTGACCTGTGCCGGACTGGCGGCCATGGCCGGGCAGCTCAGCGCGGAGCCGGCCAGGGCGACACCGGCTGCGCCCATGCCCATCAATACCCGGCGCCGCTGGAGGTTGAATTGCTTTGAGTCGTTCATTGATCAGTCGTCTTCTGCTTACAGGCCAGAAAGGCCAAGGGCGGGGTCGATTCCATCGAGTGCCGCGGCCAGTGCCTTGGCCTTGTCGGCGATCTTTTGGCGTTGCGCTGTGCCGACACTGTCGTAACTGGCGTAGCCGTCCTTGACCTTCAATCCGTTGAGTTCGGTGTCGAATGCGCTGAGCGCACTGTCGATCTGCGGCAGCAGGTCGGCGGCGGATTTGGCCAGCAACGGACGCAACAGGTCGACGACCTTGCGTGCGGCGTCGAGATTGGCGGCGAAGCCATTCAGGTCGGTGTGGCTGTAACGTTCTTCTTCACCGCTGCGGGCGCGCACCTCGGCGATGCCGTTGAGGCTGCGCACGACAAGGCTCACCAGTTGCTCCGGTGGCAGGGACTGGGCCAGCAGCTGTTGCTTGAGGGTGCTCACGTCCGCCGACAGACGCTGGGCAACCGGTGCCAGACCCTCGAGGTCGCGTTGCTGGAACAGCGCGTATTCGAGGCGATGGAAACCGACAAACCCGGGGTCTTGCTCGCGGTGTTCGAAGTAATCGGCACGGGCGTTGATCCCGTTGTCCAGCTCGGCCAGGCGCTGGGCGGCCGGGGCCAAGCGTTGATAAGCGGCTCGGGCCGGCACGTACAAGGCTTGGGCCTGGCTGAGATCACCGGCGGCGATGGCTTGCTCAAGGGCGGTGACGGCTTTGATCAGCGCCGTGCCCTGGCTGCTCAGGTACACACGGAACTCCGACAGCGGCCCGATGAACGCCACCATCGACGGCCTGGCCTTGGCCGCCGCTTCCGACGCCGCCGTCGG
Organism: Pseudomonas mohnii; assembly: GCF_900105115.1. Classification (NCBI taxonomy): domain Bacteria; kingdom Pseudomonadati; phylum Pseudomonadota; class Gammaproteobacteria; order Pseudomonadales; family Pseudomonadaceae; genus Pseudomonas; species Pseudomonas mohnii. The sequence continues at coordinate 309,516 of NZ_FNRV01000001.1, read as the reverse complement.
CGTGACGTGCAAGGTGCCGCGCGGGTTGCTCAGCAGACCGCAGGTGATGGCGTAGTCGCCGGGCAACAGGTTGGCGTTGATCACCTGGCTCAGGCCGGGTGCGATGTTCTCCCGCTCTTCGACCACCAGCACGCCATCGAGGATTTCCCATTCGACGGCGCGATCGGATCGATTGACGATGCGGAAGCTGGCATGGCCGGCCGGAACCGTCAGGGCATTCGGCTCGCAGCTGTGCGGGTCGATGGTCACCAGCACTTCGTCGTGGTTGGCCTGGCGCTTGTCGGCGGCCATTTTCGAGGCGTAATAGAACAGGCCGCCGGCAGCGATCATCACGATCACCGAGCCGGCCACCGCCCAGCGCAAGGCGCGGGGAGGGGAAGCCTGGGTGGGGGCTTGATTTGGCATGGTTGCCCTTACTGGCTGGAAATGGAGGAAGACTGTCTGGCTGGATGTTCGAACGACCCCTGTGGAAGCGAGCCTGCTCGCGAAATACGTGCGGGCGCCGCAGGACATCCGGTTTTACCCGTTATCGTTCACGCCCATCGCGAGCAGGCTCGCTCCTACAGGAGGGTGACAGCGTTCTACCGCCGTCATTTGAAACACCACCGTCCCTTGTAGGAGCGAGCCTGCTCGCGAAAAATCTGCGGGCGCCGCAGGACATCCGGTTTTACGCGTTATCGTTCACGACCCTCGCGAGCAGGCTCGCGCCTGGGGGTGTGCGCAACAGGCGCGGGGGCTGGCGTAAAGAACATCACCAGCGCCACGATCAGATAAATCAGATAGGCACCCAGGGTGCTGACGGTCGGGGCATCCTGGTAACCGAACATGCCGGCCAGCACCGACCCCAGCGGACCGTCCATTGGCAGTGTCGTGCTGATGTCGAAAAGCACGGTTTGCAGGTGATTCCACACCCCGGCCTCGTGCAGCGCCTGCACCGAGTTGGCGAGAATGCCGGCAGCCACCACGAGGATGAACAGACCGGTCCAGCGGAAAAACGCGCCGAGGTTCAGGCGCATGCTGCCGGTGTAGATCAGCCAACCAACGATGATCGCCAGGACCAGCCCGAGCAGGGCTCCGATCGGGGCCGTAGGACCTTCGCTTTGCTGGAACACCGCGAGCAGGAAGAACACCGTTTCCAGGCCTTCACGCGCCACGGCGAAAAACACCATGGCGATCAGCGCGGTGACCTGATGCCTGGACCCGGTCAGCGCGTGATCGAGGGAGGCGTGCAACGAGTGCCTGATCGAACGCGCCACTTTGCGCATCCAGAACACCATCGAACTGAGAATGCCGACCGCCACCAGGCCGACCACGCCTTCAAACAGTTCCTGCTGTTTTTGCGGAAACTCGGCGCTCACCAGTTCCAGGCCACCGCCCACCAGCAGGGCGAGGGCGGCGGCGAGGAACACGCCGATCCACACGGCAGGCATCCACTGGCCACGACCGGTCTGTTTGAGGTAGCTGGCGATGATGCCAACGATCAGCGCGGCTTCGATGCCTTCGCGCAGCATGATCAGAAAAGGAACGAGCATTCAGCACCGTGTGAGAATTAGATAGGGTGCTAATTTGTAACATAATGAAACTCATTACCAAATGGCATTGATTGCCAATTACCTGAACATATGCTGAACAACCCGCAAAATCACTCCGCTCCCCCTGTAGGAGCGAGCCCGCTCGCGATGGAGGTCAACGATGACGTGGGCTGCCTGGATGAACGCGGTGCCCTGCCTTCCATCGCGAGCAAGGTCGCTCCTACAGGGGGCGCGGCGTTGGCGGCTGAGCTAATATGCCCACCACTCAAACAAGAACAGGGTTTGCCTCGCTCCATGGCGGAAAAAGACACCATCTCCATTCAACTGGTGCGAGAAGCGCTGTTGCAAAGTTGCGCCCCGGGCGTTGCCACCGAAGAGGTGTTGATCAAGGTCGGTATCGATCCGCTCCTGCTGCACACCAGTGATGCGCGCGTACCGGCCACCGCTTACGCCCGGTTGTGGCGTCTGTTGGCGCGGCGCGGCGATGACGAGTTTTTCGGCATGGACCCGCGCAAGCTCAAATCCGGCAGCCTGGAGTTTCTTTGTCGTTGCGCCATGGTCCAGCCGAGTCTGGCGGCGGGCCTCACCAGTGGCCTGGGCTTCCTGTCACTGATGCTCGAACACCTGCCCGCGGAGTTGGTCCGCCAACAGAGCCTGGCGGAAATCGTGCTGCTGGAAGATGAACAGGCGCCGCGCCGGGCCTTCACCTATTTCACCTACTGGATGATCGTGCATGGCGTGGCCTGCTGGCTGGCGGGGCGGCGGATTCCGATCCTGGCCATCGAGTTGCGCTGCTCGCAACCGGACTTCTGCGACGACTACCAGGTGATGTTTTCCGAAAACCTGCGATTCGACCGCCCACGCACGCGGATGATTTTCTCGGCCGATTGCCTGGATGCGCCGATCAAGCGCAGCGCGGAAGAGCTCAAGCGTTTCCTGGCCCATGCGCCGGCGAACATTCTGGTCAAGTACCGCGACCCGCAGAGCCTGGCCAGCCGCATCAAGCACGATCTGCGGCAACTGCCCGCCGAACGCTGGCCGGAAACCGAAGCCCTGGCGCAACGCCTGTGCATGTCGGCCTCGACCCTGCGTCGGCGGTTGGCCGAGGAAGGGCAAACCTATCAAGGGCTCAAGGACAGCGTGCGCAAGGAACTGGCCATCGTCTGGCTGGCGGAACCGGCCATCAGCTTCGCGGAAATCGCCACGCGCCTGGGGTTTGCCGATGCGAGTTCGTTCTACAAGGCGTTTCGCAAGTGGTCGGGGTCCAATCCGGGGCATTACCGCAGTTTGATTCTCAACGAAGCTTCCTGACAGAGGCGCCACCTACCGGATCTTGGCCAAACCAGTCACGCAACTTGATAACTTTGACCATTGTCCCGATCCCCCCGCAGAGCGAGTATTTCCCCGTTAGTTACGGTTCCCCCAACCTAATAAAAATACAGAGGGATTCTGGCAATGCGCGATTACTTGTCTGCTACTTCACAGTTCAATTATCAGCACACCGTCGACGCCGTACTCGCTGGCGATCTGACTGCCCTCAACGCCTGCATTGAGTGCTGCGACCGGCATGCCTTGCCGGGTCGGATCGCGCTGTTCTGGGAAGGCCGCGACGGCACCAGCGCGACCTACACCTTCAGCGACTTGCAGGACAAGGCCGCGCGTTTCGCCAACTTCCTGTTGGCCCAGGGCGTGCAGAAGGGCGACAAGGTCGCCGGCCTGTTGCCACGTAACATCGAACTGCTGATTACCGTGTTCGCCACCTGGCGCATTGGCGCGGTCTATCAGCCGCTGTTCACGGCCTTCGGGCCGAAAGCCATCGAACATCGATTGGGCAGCTCCGGCGCCAAAGTGGTGGTCACCGATGCGGTCAACCGCTCGAAACTCGCGGAAGTCGCCGACTGCCCGACCATCGTCACCGTCGGCGGCCCCAAGGGGCAGGGCATTGTCCAGGGCGATTACAGCTTCTGGGCCGAACTGGCCAACTTCTCCAATGTCTGCGAACCGGTGCTGCTGACCGGTGAAGACCCCTTTCTGCTGATGTTCACCTCGGGCACCACCGGCCCGTCGAAAGCGCTGTCGGTGCCACTCAAGGCCATCGTCGCATTCCAGAGTTACACCCGGGATGCCGTGGATTTGCGCCCCGAAGACGCGTTCTGGAACGTCGCCGACCCGGGTTGGGCCTACGGCATCTACTTTGGTGTCACCGGGCCGATGTCGATGGGTCATCCGATCACCTTCTACGATGGCCCGTTCACCCTGGAAAGCACCTGCCGGGTGATCAACAAGTACGGGATCACCAACCTCACCGGATCGCCGACGGCTTATCGCTTGCTGATCGCCGGGGGCGACGAGTTCGCCAAGTCGATCAAAGGCAAGCTGCGTATCGTCAGCAGCGCCGGCGAGCCGCTGAACCCGGAAGTGATCCGTTGGTTCGCCGATAACCTTGGCGTGGTCATTCACGACCATTACGGCCAGACCGAACTGGGCATGGTGTTGTGCAATCACCATGGCCTGGAGCACCCGATTCATATGGGGGCCGCCGGTTACGCTTCGCCGGGCCACCGTATTGTGGTGCTGGATGAACAGTACAAGGAACTGGGCGTCGGCCAGCCGGGCATCCTGGCCATCGACCGTAGCCAATCGCCGATGTGCTGGTTCGCCGGTTACGAAGGCGCGCCGACCAAGGCTTTCGTCGGCGACTATTACTTGAGCGGTGACACCGTCGAGTGGAACCCGGACGGCAGTATCAGCTTTGTGGGGCGCAGTGACGATGTGATCACCACCTCCGGCTACCGTGTCGGCCCGTTCGACGTGGAAAGTGCGTTGATCGAACACCCGGCGGTGATCGAAGCGGCGGTCGTCGGTAAACCCGATCCGGAACGCACCGAGCTGGTCAAGGCCTTCGTCGTGATCGCAGAGCAATACCGCGCCACGCCGGAGCTGGCCGAAGAGCTGCGCCAACATGTGCGCAAGCGCCTGGCCGCGCACTCATACCCCCGTGAAATCGAGTTTGTCAGCGAGTTGCCGAAAACCCCAAGCGGCAAATTGCAGCGCTTTATCTTGCGCAACCAGGAAATCGCGAAGGCTCAAGAGGCTGCCGCGAAGAACGTTTCAGCTTGAATCCAAGGAAACAATGATGCAGATCGAAAACAAGGTTTTTCTCGTCACCGGCGGCGCCTCCGGCCTGGGTGCGGCCACCGCTGAAATGCTGGTTGCGGCCGGCGCCAAGGTGATGCTGGTGGACATGAACGCCGAAGCCGTCGCCGCCCAGGCCCAACGCCTCGGCGCGCAAAGCGTGGTGGCGGACATCAGCAACGAAGCCGCGGCTGAAGCGGCGGTGCAGGCGACGGTCAAGGCCTTTGGCGGCCTCAATGGCCTGGTCAACTGCGCCGGCATCGTGCGTGGCGAGAAGATCCTCGGCAAGAACGGTCCGCACGCGCTGTCCAGCTTCAGCCAGGTGATCAACGTCAACCTGATCGGCAGCTTCAACATGCTGCGCCTGGCCTCGGCGGCGATTGCCGAAACCGAGGCGGACGCCGATGGCGAGCGCGGCGTGATCATCAATACTGCATCCGCCGCCGCTTATGATGGCCAGATCGGCCAGGCGGCCTATGCCGCGTCCAAAGGTGCCATCGTCAGCCTGACCTTGCCCGCCGCCCGTGAGCTGGCGCGTTTCGGCATCCGTGTGATGACCATCGCCCCGGGCATTTTCGAAACCCCGATGATGGCGGGCATGACCCAGGAAGTGCGCGATTCCCTGGCCGCCGGCGTGCCGTTCCCGCCGCGTCTGGGCAAACCGGCCGAGTACGCTGAGCTGGTCAGGCATATCATTGAAAACAGCATGCTCAATGGTGAGGTGATCCGTCTCGACGGTGCCTTGCGCATGGCCGCCAAATAAGAGGAATTGTCATGAGCCTTTCCAACGATCCAATCGTCATCGTCAGCGCCGTTCGCACCCCGATGGGTGGTTTTCAGGGCGAGCTGAAAAGCCTGACCGCGCCGCAACTCGGTGCGGCCGCCATCAAGGCCGCCGTGGAGCGCGCCGGTATCGCCCCGCAAGCGGTCGAAGAAGTGTTGTTCGGCTGCGTCCTGTCCGCCGGCCTCGGCCAGGCCCCGGCGCGCCAGGCTGCGCTGGGCGCCGGGCTGGATAAATCGACCCGCTGCACCACCCTGAACAAGATGTGCGGTTCGGGGATGGAAGCGGCAATTCTGGCCCACGACATGCTGGTCGCCGGCAGCGCCGAGGTGGTCGTCGCCGGCGGCATGGAAAGCATGTCCAACGCGCCATACCTGCTGGACCGCGCTCGCAGCGGTTACCGCATGGGCCACGGCCGCGTGCTCGATCACATGTTCCTCGACGGCCTGGAAGACGCTTACGACAAGGGCCGCCTGATGGGCACCTTCGCCGAAGACTGCGCCGAAACCAACGGTTTCAGCCGCGAAGCCCAGGACGCCTTCGCCATCGCCTCGACCACCCGCGCCCAGCAGGCGATCAACGATGGCTGCTTCAAGGACGAGATCGTGCCGCTGACCGTGACCGTCGGCAAAACGCAGGTGACGATCAGCAACGACGAACAGCCGCCAAAAGCCAAGCTCGACAAAATCGCCTCGTTGAAACCGGCGTTCCGCGAGGGCGGTACGGTGACGGCGGCGAACTCCAGCTCGATCTCCGACGGCGCGGCGGCGCTGGTGCTGATGCGCCGTTCCGAGGCCGACAAGCGCGGCCTCAAGCCGCTGGCGGTGATTCACGGTCATGCGGCGTTTGCCGATACGCCGGGCCTGTTCCCGGTGGCACCGGTCGGCGCGATCAAAAAACTGATGCACAAAACCGGTTGGTCGCTGGACCAGGTCGATCTGGTCGAAGTCAACGAAGCCTTCGCCGTGGTCAGCCTGGTGACCATGACCCAACTGGAAATCCCCCACGAGAAGGTCAATGTGCACGGCGGTGCCTGCGCCTTGGGCCACCCGATCGGCGCCTCCGGTGCGCGGATTCTCGTGACCCTGCTGTCGGCGCTGCGCCAGAAAGGCCTGAAACGTGGCGTGGCGGCCATCTGCATCGGCGGCGGTGAAGCCACGGCCATGGCCGTGGAATGCCTGTACTGACACCGCCCCCCCCCTGTAGGAGCGAGCCTGCTCGCGATGGACTTGAACGATTACGCGGGCTGCCTGGATAAATGTGGCGCCCTTGCATCCATCGCGAGCAGGCTCGCTCCTACAGGTTTTGTGATTCAACCTAAATAAGGACTGGTCATGATCCCCAATGACGACCAACAACAAATCCGCGACATGGCCCGGCAATTCGCCCAGGAACGGCTGAAGCCGTTCGCCGCCGAATGGGACCGCGAGCACCGTTTTCCCAAGGAAGCCATCGGCGAGATGGCCGAATTGGGCTTCTTCGGCATGCTGGTGCCGGAACAGTGGGGCGGATGCGACACCGGCTACCTGGCCTACGCCATGGCCCTGGAAGAAATTGCCGCCGGCGACGGGGCCTGTTCGACCATCATGAGCGTGCATAACTCGGTGGGTTGCGTGCCGATCCTCAACTACGGCAACGACGAGCAAAAAGAACGCTTCCTCAAGCCCCTCGCCAGTGGTGCGATGCTGGGCGCCTTCGCGCTGACCGAGCCCCAGGCAGGCTCCGATGCCAGCGGTTTGAAAACCCGTGCGCGCCTGGAAGGCGATCACTATGTGCTCAATGGCTGCAAACAATTCATCACCTCCGGGCAAAACGCCGGGGTGGTGATTGTGTTTGCGGTGACTGATCCGAGTGCCGGCAAACGCGGGATCACCGCGCTGATCGTGCCGACCGATTCACCGGGCTACACCGTCGCGCGGGTCGAAGACAAACTCGGCCAGCACGCCTCCGACACCTGCCAGATCCTCTTCGAAGACGTGAAGGTCCCGGTGGCCAATCGCTTGGGCGAGGAGGGCGAAGGCTACAAGATCGCCCTGGCCAACCTCGAAGGCGGCCGTGTCGGCATCGCCTCGCAATCGGTGGGCATGGCCCGCGCGGCCTTCGAAGCAGCCCGTGACTACGCCCGCGAACGCGAGAGCTTCGGCAAGCCGATCATCGAGCATCAAGCGGTGGCTTTTCGATTGGCCGACATGGCGACCCAAATTGCGGTCGCCCGGCAAATGGTGTATTACGCTGCCGCCCTGCGTGACAGCGGCAAACCGGCATTGGTCGAAGCGTCGATGGCCAAGCTGTTCGCCTCGGAAATGGCCGAGAAGGTCTGCTCCTCGGCGTTGCAGACCCTTGGCGGTTACGGTTACCTGAACGACTTTCCGCTGGAGCGGATCTACCGCGACGTGCGGGTGTGCCAGATCTACGAAGGCACCAGCGACATTCAGCGCATGGTTATTTCGCGCAATCTTTGAGAAGGAGTCCATCTGTGAGCTACGAAACGATTTTGCTGGAAACCCATGGCCGTGTAGGCCTCATTACCTTGAACCGCCCGCAAGCGTTGAACGCCCTGAATTCGCAAATCATCGGCGAGCTGAACCACGCCCTCGATGGTCTGGAAGCCGATTCGAACATCGGTTGCATCGTGCTGACCGGCTCGAAAAAAGCCTTTGCCGCCGGTGCCGACATCAAGGAAATGTCCGAGCTGACCTACCCGCAGATCTACCTCGATGACCTGTTCAGCGACAGCGATCGCGTGGCCAACCGTCGCAAGCCGATCATCGCGGCGGTCAACGGGTTCGCCCTGGGCGGCGGCTGTGAACTGGCGCTGATGTGCGATTTCATCCTGGCCGGCGACAACGCGAAGTTCGGTCAGCCGGAAATCAACCTCGGCGTGCTGCCGGGCATGGGCGGTACCCAGCGCCTGACCCGCGCCGTGGGCAAGGCCAAGGCCATGGAGATGTGCCTGAGCGGGCGTTTGATCGATGCCGTGGAAGCGGAGCGTTGCGGGATCGTGGCGCGAATCGTGCCAAGCGATGTATTGCTGGAGGAAGCCCTGAAAGTCGCGACGCTGATCGCCAAGAAGTCGCTGCCGATCGCCATGATGGTCAAGGAGAGCGTCAACCGTGCCTTTGAGGTGACCCTGTCGGAAGGCGTGCGTTTCGAGCGTCGGGTGTTCCACGCAGCGTTTGCGACGCAGGACCAGAAAGAAGGCATGGCCGCGTTCATTGCCAAGCGTGAGGCGCAGTTCGTCGGCAAGTAATACGGCGTTTTTGCTGACGCCATCGCGGGCAAGCCCGCTCCCACAGTAGGTTTTGGGTGTGCTGCGGATTTTTTTCACACCGAAAAACCTGTGGGAGCGGGCTTGCCCGCGATGCTTTTGAGGCGCCCTCAGCTCAGCTACCTCGCTCCTACAGGGCCTCACACCAGGTAGTTCTTCAGTTCCCGTGCAATCACCATCCGCTGAATCTCGCTCGATCCTTCATAGATCTGTGTGATTCGCGCGTCCCGGTAGTACTTCTCCACCGGATAATCTTCCAGGTAGCCATAGCCGCCGTGAATCTGAATCGCTGAGGAGCAAACCTTTTCGGCCATTTCCGAGGCGAACAGTTTGGCTTGCGAGGCCTCCGACAGGCAGGGTTTGCCGGCTGTACGCAGGCGCGCCGCGTGCAGGATCAACAACCGTGCGGCGTTCAATTGCATGTGCATGTCGGCCAGCAGATTGGCGATGCTCTGGTGCTCGATGATCGGCTTGTCGAACTGTACGCGTTCGCGGGCGTAGGTCAGCGCCGCTTCAAAGGCCGCTCGGGCAATGCCCAGCGCTTGGGCGGCGATGCCGATGCGTCCGCCTTCAAGGTTGGACAGGGCGATGGCCAGGCCCTTGCCGCGTTCGCCCAGCAGGTTGGCCTCTGGAATGCGGCAGTCGTTGAGGGTGACCGCGCAGGTGTCGGAGGCGCGGATACCCATCTTGTGCTCCGTGCGGTCGACGATGAAGCCCGCGGTGTCGGTGGGCACCAGAAACGCCGAGATACCGCGTTTGCCCAGGTCCGGATCGGTCACGGCAAACACGATCGCCAGTTTTGCCCGTTTGCCGTTGCTGACAAACTGCTTGGCGCCATTGATCACCCATTGGCCGTCGCGCAATTCGGCGCGGGTGCGCAGGTTGTGCGCTTCGGAACCGGCCTGGGGTTCGGTCAGGCAAAAACAGCCGATGGCCTGGCCGCTGGCCAGATCCGCGAGCCAGGTCTGCTTTTGTTCATCCGTGCCGTAGTTGAGCACCGGCCCGCAACCCACCGAGTTGTGGATGCTCATGAAGGCGCCGGTCGCGCCGTCGCCGGCCGAGATTTCCTCCACGGCCAGGGCATAGGCCACGTAGTCGACGTAGGTGCCGCCCCATTCCTCGGGCACCACCATGCCCAGCAAACCCAGTTCGCCCATCTTCGCCACCAGGCCATCGTCGATCCAGCCGGCCTTCTCCCAGGCCTGGGCGTGGGGGGCGATTTCGCCACGGGCGAAGTCCCGGGCCATGTCGCGGATCATCACTTGCTCTTCACTCAATTCGATATCGTGCATGACTCAGCTCCCGCTCTCATCGAAACCCTCGAAGAAACTCGCGACATGCCCAGCGTCCAGCGCCTGCAAGGTAGGCGGGTTCCAGCGTGGTTGTTTGTCTTTGTCGATCAGCAAGGCGCGCACGCCTTCGATCAGGTCACCGCGCTCGAACCACTGGCGGTCCAGGTGCAGCTCCAGGGCGAAACATTGTTCCAGGCTCAGGCGCCGACCGCGCCGCAGCATCTCCAGGGTCACGCCCATGGCCAGTGGAGAGCGGGTTTCCAGCAGGTCGGCGGTGGTCGTGGCCCATTCATGGCTGTCGGCGACCGTCACGGCGCGCAGTTGCTCAACAATACTCGGCACATCCGGCAGGGCGAAGAAGTGATCGATGGCCGGACGCAACGCCGCCAGCGGCGCGTCGGGCAGCTGTTGCACCGCGAGTTTCGCCAGCAGGCCCTGAAGGTCCTTCAGTGGCGTGTCGCGCCATTGCAGTTGATCGAGTTTTTCGTCCAGCGTGGCCAGCTTGCTGCTGTCCAGATACCAGTCGGCGAGGCCGCAATAGAGCGCGTCGGCGGCGCGGATCTGCACGCCGCTGACGCCCAGGTAAATCCCCAGTTCTCCGGGAATGCGTGGCAGGAAGTAACTGCCGCCAACGTCGGGGAAGTAACCGATCCCGACTTCCGGCATGGCCAGACGGCTTTTTTCGGTGATCACGCGCAAGTCGGCGCCTTGCACCAGTCCCATGCCGCCGCCGAGGACAAAACCGTCCATCAGGGCCAGTACCGGTTTGCGGTAATGGTGGATCGCCAGATCGAGGGTGTATTCCTCGACGAAGAAGTCTTGGTGCAGGGTGTCGCCGTTTTTGAAACTGTCGTGCAGCGATCGAATGTCGCCGCCGGCACAGAAGGCTTTCTCGCCGGCGCCGCGCAGGACAACCGCGTGCACCTGAGGATCCTGCGCCCAGGCATCGAGTTGGCGTTGCAGGGTGCGGACCATGTCCAGCGTGAGGGCGTTGAGGCCAGTGGGGCGGTTGAGGGTCAGGTGACCGATGTGGTTGCGAACCTCGGCCAGCACGTCGTTTTGCGTGGCATCCATGGACTGTGTCCCCGGAGAAGAAACCTGAGCAGTCATCACTAACTCCCTGCTTTTATTGTTCTTTATTGAGAAGCTCGCGCGCGAGCGATGCAGGATCGTAACAGTGCAAATTTGTGATGTACAACCGGAAAATGTGCAGGTGCTTACTGCATTTTTGCATGGCGACCATCGGCGCCTGCGGCTGACACCGACGGGTTCAGGCGCTGCGGCTCAGTACTTCACCAATACTGCGACGTTTGGCGTGTAACTCACTGGTATGAATCAATTGTTCAAGGTCTTCGGGCGTGACGTCGAAGAAAGCCTCCATATCGGCGAGGGCCTTTTTCAGGTCCTCGGCGGTGATCGCCTGGCGATCAGTTGGCGGATGATCGGCAGGCACCACGGCCACCGGTTCGTTGGCACGCTTGGGGTAACGGATGCGCGTCAGGTTGTTGTAGGCCAGGGCGCAGAACAACATGATCGAGGCGCCGAGCATCACTGGGCCGAGGGCTTTCCAGTCCAGGGCAATGGTCGCCGGGTCTGCCAGCACCAGCGTCAAGGCGAGGGCGCCGGCCGGTGGATGCAGGCAGCGCAGCCAGCACATCAGGACCAGGGCCATGCCGGCCGCCAGGCATGCGCTGGTCAAGGTGCGACCGAGTACGTGCGCCACCAACAGCGCCACCACCGCCGCGCTGAAGTAGCCGCCGAGAATCGACCACGGTTGCGCCAGCGCCCCTGAGGATACGGCGAAGAGCAACACCGCCGACGCTCCTAACGGTCCGATCAGATGTTGTGCCACCTCGATACCGAATACCTGCCCACACAGCCAGACACTGAGCAGGGTGCCGAAGGCCATGCCGATGGCGGCGCGGCTCCATTCAGAGGGGCGGGTGTTGATGGCGGCAGGTAACCAGCGAGCGAGCATGGCGGAGTGCGTTCCCTTGAGCAAAATCGAGGAAAAAAAAGGGCTTACCGGGGGAAGCCCGGAAAGCCCTTGAAGTTGTTCCAACTGTTGGGGGAGGAACGAGCACAGTGTGCCGGTGATTCCTGATGCTGACAAATTCATATTAATGAAGCTTCAGTTCATTATTTCTGATGTATTACCACGCGACGGCCGCTCATGAAGCACAGCACACCGCCCAAGGCTGCGAGGACACTCAGGGCATAAAACATGGTGGGCGCCGGGGTGTGCATCAGCAGGAAGCCGCAAATCACCGGGCTGAGTGCACCGCCCAGGGCGGCCAGGTTTTGTGCGCCGTAATAGCTGCCACGCAGTTCAGCCGGGGCCAGGGTGTCGACGAAGAGAAATTCGGCCGGATAAATGATGATTTCGCCGAGGGTGAAGATAAACATCGCCACGCACCAGCCCACCAGGCTGTCGGCCAGGCTGAAGCCGATCAGCCCAAGGATGAACAGGGCCGTTCCGCCGACGATCCAGTGGCGCAAGTGCTCGCGCTTGAGGAAACGGCCGATCTGATACTGCAACAGGATCACGCTGATGGCGTTGCAGGCGAGCAGGGCCGCCATGACTTTAAGGGTGTTCTGGTCGTCGCTGGTGACCAGCAGGTACTGAGACAGATAAAAGGTAAAGCGCCCGTGCACCACCGTACTGAGCAGGCAACCGCAGGTGAACATGATCAGGGTGCGGTCGGTTTTCAGGGTGATCAGGGTGTTGAGGAAGCTCTGCGCCTGTCCGATTACAGGGGGCAGCGCCGGGTCCCTGGCAACGCCGGTCAGTAGAAAAATGCTGCAAAAGGCGATGGCGCCGGCTATCAGGAACGGCGCGATCGGATAAATCCCGGCAATCACCACGCCGAGCATCGGGCCGATGGCGTAGCCAATGTTGGTCAGGGTGTAGCTCAGGGAAAACGCCTTGGCCCGTTGGCCCACCGGCAGGTTTTCGCTGAGGATCGCCTTTGAACCGATGAGGAACAGCGCCGAAGCGGTTTCGGTGACCACCAGGATGACGGTGGTCAGGTAAAGGTTTTCGGCCAGGGTCAGCAGCACCAGGCCGATGGCACTGGATAGCATCGTCAGGATCAGCAGACGGCGTTTTTCCAGGCGATCGATGATGTAACCGCCGTAGAGCGTGAGCAAGGTTGCGATGAACACCGCGATGCCCAGCAGCAAGCCAACGTCCTGTTGGTTGAGGCCGAGTTTGTTGCTCAGGAACAGCGTGAGCATGGGGCTGGTGATCGCGCGGCTGATGACGATGGTCAGCGAGCAGATCAGCAACCGGCGGATAACGAGCGAGTAAGCGGCCACGGGGTGAATGTCCTTATTCGAAAACAGCTGCGGTAAGCCTCCTGTTTAACACGCCACCGCAAGCTGTTGAAGAACAAGCTCGATCTTCAACAGCTTGCGGTGAAAGGCCATCCGATCGCGCCCCGTGACGTCGGTCCCTCTATCAGGGGCGATGCAGCAGAACAAAGTCGTTCTTGTCGAAACGCCCGGTCAGTACGGGTGGCAAAGCGCCCAAGGGGGTGCCGTGCAGGGCGTTGTAGTCCTTGGCGTCCATCATCAACCACAACGGCCCCTGAAGGCTGTCCAGCTCTTGAGCCGACTCGGTGAACACCGGTTGCACGTCCTGCTCGATATTGACCATGAACTTGATGGCCTTGGCGTCCTTGCCCAGGGCGTGCAGCACCAGTGGCGCCGGGTCTTTTTGCACCTGTGCAAAGGCCGCGCGACTGAAGGTCCGGGTGTCGTACATCTGCCGTTCGAGCGGTTCAAACACCAGGATGTACACCGCCCACAACGCCAGGACCGAACACACGGCCAGGGTTTGCGGGCGCCAGTGCGGTTTGGCAAGGATCGCCACTGCAAGCAGTTGTAACGCCCCCAGGATCACCAACACCGTAGCAAGGTTGGGCACGTGTTGATCAAACCGTCGCTGGGCCACCAGCAGTCCGCCGATAAACAACGCCGGCATCAGCAGCCACAAGCCTTGCATCAAGCCGCGTAGCCAACCGAACACCCGACCCTGGGCCACGGCAAAGGGATACGCTGCAATGATCGCCACAAAGGGCAGTATCGGCAGCAGGTAGCGGGCTTTTTTCGCCTGGGGAATCGAAAGCCCGAGCATCACGATCAACCCGGCTGCAGCGCAATACTGGAGCAATCGCACTGCCGGCCCGGTGTCGCGCGGTTTGTTAAGGGCCAGTCCCAGCAATGCCAGCAGCGCCAGAGGATAGGCCAGCGCATAGTTGCCCATCGAACTGGTGAAGTAGTAGAGCGAGCCGCTGACGCCTTCGCTACCGTCCATGCGTCCCATGAACTGCATGCGAATCACGTCCTGCATGAAGACCGGCCCGCCACTGGCTTTGGCCATCCACAGTAGCGCGCCGACACACAGACCCAGCAACACGGCGGCCGTCAGGCCGAAGCCGAAAAACCGCTGCCATTGACGATTGAGCAGGAAGTAGCTGCACAGCATGCCGGTGGGAATCACCAGCCCGATCGGCCCGCGCAGGCCGAAACCCAACAGCAACAAGGCGAAGATCAGTAACCATCGACGGGGTGCCGAGAAGTGATCGGCGGCGTAGCCCAGGTAAAACACGGCAAATGCCACCGCCGCGAGCATCAAGTCCTGGGAAACCGCGCGCGCTTCGGTGATGAAGGTGTTGGTCAGCAACATCAGGGCGATGCTCAGCAACGCCCATCGGCGGGAAACGGGTGCGACCAGACGGTACATCAGCGTGACGACGACCGCCCCGGCGATGGCGCTTGGCAACCAGGCACTGAAGCTGGTGACCTGGCCGAACGGCAGGGCCGTCAGCCAGATGAACAGCGTCGAAAGCCCCAGGTAGTCAGCGTAGGGCTGACCATAGGTGGTAGGGAAAAACGACGGCCCGTGTCGCAGCATCTCCTGGGCAAACAGCACGAAGCGCGAATCGAAACCGATTGGCGCTTGCTGGTATGCCCCGGCGATGAATAACAGCAGGGCCAACAGTCCCACGACGCAGGACTGTTGGCGGATGGACAGCGACATTACGCTGAGGCGTCGAGTGGGGCGGACGGCCATTGTTGATGCGGGATTGGCAACTTGCGCGATTCGCCACGGCCCATCGGGAAGTACAGGAAGCCGGCACGGGAGAGGCGTTCGGCGTCGTACAGGTTGCGTCCGTCGAAGATCACCGGGGCAATGAGGCGCTGGCGGATCAGGTCGAAATCCGGTGCCTTGAATTGCTGCCACTCGGTGCAGATGATCAGCGCATCGGCACCGGTCAGCACCGATTCCGGCGTTCCCATCAGCATAAGCTTCGCTTCATCGGGATACAGTTTCTGGGTTTCCTGCATCGCTTCGGGGTCGAACGCGCGCACGTTGGCGCCAGCGGCCCACAGCGATTCCAGCAGGACCCGGCTCGGCGCATCACGCATGTCGTCGGTGTTGGGTTTGAATGCCAGGCCCCAGAGAGCAAAGGTCTTGCCCTTCAGATCGCCCTTGTAGAACGCGTTGATGCGTTCGAACAGTTTGTGTTTCTGCCGCTCGTTGATGGCTTCCACCGCTTGCAACAGATCGTTGGAGCAGTGGGCCTCTTCGGCACTGTGAATCAGGGCGCGCATGTCTTTGGGGAAGCATGAACCGCCGTAGCCGCAACCAGGGTAGATAAAGTGGTAGCCAATACGGGAGTCGGCGCCGATACCCAGACGAACCGATTCGATGTCGGCGCCCAGGTGTTCGGCCAGCTCGGCGATCTGGTTGATGAAGCTGATCTTGGTCGCCAGCATGCAGTTGGCGGCGTACTTGGTCAGCTCGGCGCTGCGCAGGTCCATGAACATGACCCGGTCATGGTTGCGGTTGAAAGGGGCATACAGGTCGCGCATCACATCGCGCACTTCATCGCGCTCGCAACCGATGATGATGCGGTCCGGACGCCGGCAATCGGACACGGCCGAGCCTTCTTTCAGGAACTCCGGGTTGGAGACGATATCGAACTGCAGCGAACGCCCGTCCTTGGCCAGGCATTGTTCGATGTGTGCACGCAGGGTATCGCCTGTGCCGACCGGTACAGTGGATTTCTCCACCAGAATAAGCGGTTGTTCGCGGTGCCGCGCGACGGCGTCGCCCACGGACAAGACGTAACGCAGATCCGCCGAGCCGTCCTCGCGGGACGGTGTGCCGACCGCGATGAACAACACCTGGCCGTGCTGTACCGCGAATTTTTCATCGCTGGTGAACTGCAACCGTTTGCCGTCCAGGCCTTCGCGCACCAGGCTGGCAAGCCCCGGTTCAAAAATGCTCACATGACCTTGTTGCAGCAACTTGACTTTTTTCTCGTCAATATCCATGCAGACCACGTCGTGGCCAACTTCCGCCAGGACGGCGGCTTGCACCAAGCCAACATAACCGCTACCAAACACACTGATTTTCATGAGGCACTCCTAAGTTCGGGCGCACTTGCAGGTCGAGAATTAATGGTGATGACACCCAGGATGACCAGGGCGACGCCAAGGCTTTTTGAAAGGCTGAAATCTTCGTGAAACAGCGGCAGGCTGGCGGCCAACAGGTACACCAGTGCATAGCTGATGCTCAGCAGCGAGTAGGCCCGGCCCAGGGGCAGGTCACGCAGGGCGAGGAGCCAACTGAGCATTGATAGGGCATAGGCAAGGACGGCGGCCAGCACCACGGCGACCGCTGCCAGGTCGATCGGGGCGCTGAGCCATTGTTCAGGCGACGGCAGGTGGCTCATGCTCCAGCGCATGCCCAACTGCGCCGAACTGACCAGCAGCACGCTGCCCAGGGCGAAGGTGATTCCGCGACGCGGGTTCATGCGTGTTGTCCCAGCAGTGCCACGCCACCGATCACCAGGGCTACACCCAGCCAGTGACGGCGGTCGATGGTTTCATGGAAAACGAAGCGTGCGACCAGGGTGATCAGCACGAAATTGAGGCTCAACATCGGGTAGGCGATGCCCACTTCGAGGCGCTGCAGCACCAGCAACCAGACCAGCAAGCCCAGCCCGAGCGAGACGAGCGCCAGCCACAGCCACGGCGAGCGCAGTTTCTGCGCCCAGCTCGAGGGTTGTCCGCGCCAGCTTTCCACGGCGTACTTCTGGGCAACCTGGCCCAGGCATGTCAGCAGGCAAGCGAGCAGCAGCAGAATCAGGCTCATGGCGCGGCCTGAGGAATAATCAAAATGACCAGATTGCCTTGCTCATAACGCTTGCCTTCCTTGGGCAATTGTTCGAGCTCGTGCAGTTCGTCGTCCCCTTTGACCCGCATCACCACGCCGACCGGGCCTTGTTGACGGGCTTCGAGCATCCATTGCTGGATCTGATCGGGGTTGACGCGCTGCTTCAATGAATCAGGGTAGGCAAGGCCATACTTCAATTCGCCGACCGTGTTGTAGAAAGACACGTCCGGGCGCTTCGTTCGCCAGGCCAGGGCCGAAGCCGCTCCCAGGTCATTGCTCAGCAACTTGGCGCTCTGGCCGAGTTCCTGCGCGTGATCGAGGATGAACTGATCAGGCGTCTTGTTGGCGACCACCGAGTTGGGCAGGCCGGCCGGCAGCAGGCCGATCAGCAGCAGGCTGCCAAAGGCCGGAGCCCCCCAGCATTGCAGTGGCCTGAAGGCTTGCAGCAGGTTGGCCATGATCCAGCCGATCAGACCGATAAACACCAGCACCAGGTTGTGCAGTTCATGGTCGTACAGCGGCTTTTTAAGCTGCAGGTAGACCAGGGCGAGCAGGGTGATCACACCCAGCGCAAGGTTGAGAACCCCGTTGATACCGAGGACCCGGCCTTGCTCCAGTTTCAGGCGATCGGCCAGGGTGTGACCCAGCAGCAGGGCCAACGGCAGCAGGCACGGCAGGATGTAAGCCGGCAGCTTGCCTTTACTGAGGCTGAAGAAAATCAGCGGCATCCACAGCCACAGCAACAGAAACGCAATGTTGGTCTGGCGACGGGTCTGCCACGCCTGTTTCAACGCTGGGGGCAGCAGCGCCACCCACGGCAGGCTGAACCCCACCAGCAGCGGCAGGTAGTACCACCACGGCGCATCGTGCTGGGCATCTTCCCCGGCGAAGCGGCGGATATGCTCGTGCCAGAAGAAGAACCGCCAGTAGTCGGGCTCCTGCGCATGCACCGCCAGGACCCACGGCAGGCTGACCACCACGGCCACGAGAATCGCCACCGGCCCGTAGACCAGCAACTCGCGCCAGCGCTTTTGCCAGAGCATCCAGGGCAGGGCGATCAGCACCGGCAACAGCCAGGCGAGAAAACCCTTGGTCATGAAACCCATGCCACACGCCAGCCCCAGCACTGCCCAGGCGATCAAACGTTGACCGCGGTTCGCGCTATCGACAGCAAACCACAAGGCAACCAGGCTCAGGTTGACCCAGAAGGTGAATTGCGGGTCGAGGTTGGCGTATCCGGCCTGGCCGGCGATCACGGTGAGGCTCATGTACAGCAGCGCACAGGCGAAACTCTTGCGCGGCTCGTTCCACATCCGCCGTGCGATCAGGTAGCACAGCAGTACGCTCAAGGCCGTGCTCAGCGCCGAGGCGAAACGTACACCGAACAGGTTTTGACCGAACAGCGCCTGGCCAATGGCAATCATCCAGTAGCCGGCGACCGGTTTTTCGAAATAGCGCACGTCCATGAAATGCGGCGACACCCAGTTGCCGCTCAGCAGCATGTTCTGGCTGATCTGGGCGTAGCGGGTCTCATCGGGAATCCACAGCCCGTGGGTTCCCAGAGGCAGCAGGTAAGCCAGCGCCACAAGGGCCAGCAATAGCGGGAATGCCCAGCGTTTGCTCATGCGCCTTGCACTCCCAGCCAGCCTTCGCGACCGTCGAGTGTGCCGCGTACCACGCGACCGGTCGGCAAACTGTCAGGGGTGTCGGGCAGCAGATCGCCCAAGGGTTGAAAGTGAATGCCTCGCTGCTGCGCATCGCTCAGCAGTTGGCGGAAATCATTGGCCATCAGAATCCCTTCTACTTCGGCATGGATCGTGTAGACGTTGAGTTTTTCCGGTGTGAACCGGTCAAGGATAAAGCTGTTGAAGTCTTTGGCGGCGACGTTCGGACCGACCACTTCGTCGAAAGTCGGCAGATCTACGGGAATTTGTGGCGCACCCAGGCGTCCATCGGCCAGTTTCGGCTGGAACAGGCTCTGACCGCGACAATCGCTGTTATAGCGAAAGCCGAAGCGCTGCTTGGCCTCGATCACGCGCTCATCCGCGCGCCAGCCGGCGGCGGCTGAACACTCGATCCTGGCACCGAGTATGTCGCTCAGGGTGTCCACGCCACGACGAATTTGCTCGATCAATTGCGCGTCGCTCCAGCGTCCGGCATTGGCCTGCCAGCCATGGTGATCCCAGGCATGCAGGCCGACTTCATGGCCGGCGTCACGGGCTTGACGCATCAGGTGCCCGAGATCGCGACCAATCGGTTTGCCCGGCCATGCAGTGCCGGCCAGCAGGATGTCCCAGCCATAGAGGCCGGCCGCGTTTGAGCGGAGCATTTTCCAGAGGAATTGTGGACGGATGAGGCGCCACAAGTGGCGCCCCATGTTGTCCGGGCCGACGCTGAAGAAAAACGTCGCCTTGACCTGTGCCTCGTCCAGCATTTCCAGCAGCCGGGGCACCCCCTCACGGGTGCCTCGGTAAGTGTCGACATCGATGCGTAGGCCTGCCTGCATCAGCGCTTGTCCGCGATTTCGAGCATGGCTTCGCGCAGGAAGAAGTCCAGGGTGTTGCCGATGGTTTCGCGCATTTCCACGGTCGGCTCCCAGTTCAACAGGCGCTTGGCGTTGGCGATGCTTGGCTTGCGGTGTTCCACGTCCTGGTAACCGGCACCGTAGAACGCCTTGCTTTCCACGTCGCGGAAACCGGCGAAAGGCGGGAAGTTGTCGCGCAGCGGGTGAGCTTCGAACTGACGCAGCAGCTCTTCGCCCAGTTGACGGATGCTCGCTTCGTTGTCCGGGTTGCCAATGTTGATGATCTGACCGTTGCAGACATCGTTGTCGTTGTCGATGATCCGCGCCAGCGCTTCGACGCCGTCGGCGATGTCGGTGAAGCAGCGTTTCTGCTCGCCGCCGTCGAACAGGCGGATCGGCGTACCTTCCACCAGGTTGAGGATCAGCTGGGTGATGGCGCGGGAGCTGCCGATACGTGCCGAATCCAGACGGTCCAGACGCGGGCCCATCCAGTTGAATGGACGGAACAGGGTGAAATTCAGGCCTTTGGCGCCGTAAGCCCAGATGACGCGGTCCAGCAACTGCTTGGAGACCGAGTAGATCCAGCGCTGCTTGTTGATCGGGCCAACGATCAGGTTCGAGGCGTCTTCGTCGAAGTTCTTGTCCTGGCACATGCCATAGACTTCCGACGTCGACGGGAAGATCACGCGCTTGTTGTACTTGACGCAGTAGCGCACCAGCTTCAGGTTTTCCTCGAAGTCCAGTTCGAACACGCGCAGCGGGTTGCGGGTGTATTCGATCGGGGTGGCAATGGCCACCAGCGGCAGGACCACGTCGCACTTCTTGATGTGGTATTCAATCCACTCGGAGTGAATGCTGATGTCGCCTTCGACGAAGTGGAAGTTCGGATGGCTGCGCAGGCGGTCAATGGCGTCGGAACCGATGTCCAGGCCATAAACCTCGTAGCGATCATCACGCAGCAGACGCTCGGACAGGTGGTTGCCGATAAAACCGTTGACACCAAGGATCAGCACGCGGGTGCGACGCGGGGCGCGGCCGGATTCGGCACCGCGCAGCACGGAACCGTCCACCAGACCCAGTTCGTTAGCCAGTTGCGGGCCGCTCAGGTACAGGCCGTTGTCGTTGCGTTGGCCGGCGGTGATCACCAGCGAGTCTTCGCCACAGGCAATGCGCAGCGGATCGACACTGATCACTCGGCCCGGGGCCTGGCCTTCATTGCCCTTGGCCACTTCGGCACTCCAGACAATCAGCTTGTGCTCGCCCACCGCGCAGAACGCGCCCGGGTAAGGCTGGGTCACGGCCCGCACCAGGTTGAACAGTTCTTCCGCCGGTTTTTGCCATACCAGCTTACCGTCGGCTGGTGTGCGGCGACCGAATACGCTGGCCTTGGATTCATCCTGCGGGGTTTCAGTGACTTTGCCTTGCAGCAGCAACGGCAGGGTGTCGCGCAACAGGTCGGTGGCGGCCAGGCGCAATTTGCCGTGCAGGCTCAGCGCGGTGTCGCTGCGTTCGATCGAAACGGCGCGCTGGGCGAGAATCGCCCCCGCGTCGGCGCGCTTGACCATGCGATGCAGGGTCACGCCGGTTTCGGTTTCGCCATTGACCAGCACCCAGTTGGCCGGCGCGCGGCCACGGTAGCTTGGCAGCAACGAGCCATGCAGGTTGAACGCACCTTTGCGTGCGGTGGCCAACAATGGCTCGCTCAACAGGTTGCGGTAGTAGAACGAGAACAGGTAGTCGGGGTCGAGCTTGCTGATACGTTCGATCCACAGCGGATGGTTGGCGTCTTCCGGGGCATGCACGGTAATGCCCTTGCTCGCACACAGTTGCGCAACGGAACCGTAGAAGGCGTTTTCCTTGGGGTCATCGGCGTGGGTGAAGACGGCGGCGATTTCGATACCGCTGGCGAGCAGGGCTTCAATACCGGCACAACCGATATCGTGATAGGCGAAGACAACAGCTTTTGCGCTCATGGGTGAACCCGATCAGAAGAAGTGGAGGTGAGGCCATCGATGGTGGCAACGGAAACAGGAGAGGCAGGCTGACTACGCAGCACCTTTTCGATAAAGAAACGCGGGCGGGCACGGACATCGCTGTACATGCGGCCCAGGTATTCGCCCAGCAGGCCCATGCCGATGAATTGCCCGCCGGTGAACACGAACAGCACGGCAAACAGGACAAAGGTGCCACCGCCGGCCCAGCCGGCACCGAATGCCAGACGCAACACGATCAGGGCGACGGCGAAGAGTACGCCGAGGCCCGCCATGGCGAAGCCGACGATGCTCAGCAGGCGCAGCGGCGTGGTGGTCATGCAGGTCACCAGATCGAACATCAGGTTGATCAGGCGCATGGGGCTGTATTTGGATTCGCCGTGTTCGCGCTCGGCGTGGTTCACCAGGATTTCCGTGGTGTGGCGGGCGAAGCTGTTGGCCAGGATCGGGATAAAGGTGCTGCGCTCGCGGCAGGCCAGCATGGCGTCGACGATGGTGCGTCGGTAGGCGCGCAACATGCAGCCGTAGTCGCTCATGGCCACGCCGGTGGAGCGTTGTACGGCGAGGTTGATCAGTTTCGACGGCCAACGGCGCAAGGCCGAGTCCTGACGATTGTTGCGCACGGTGGCGACGACGTCGTAGCCCAGTTCAGCCTGGGCCACCAGACGCGGGATTTCTTCGGGCGGGTTTTGCAGGTCGGCGTCGAGGGTAATCACCACGTCGCCCTTGCACTGCTCGAAACCGGCCATGATCGCCGCGTGCTGGCCGTAGTTGCGGTTGAGAATGACCGCCACTACCGGGCTGTCGGGGCGGGAGGCGGCTTGTTCCAGAATATGCGCGGAGTCATCGCGACTGCCATCGTCGATCAGTACGATCTCGTAGGGGTGGTGCAATTGCTCGCACGCCGCTTCGGTGCGGCGCAGCAATTCCGGCAGGCTGTCTTCTTCGTTGTAGACCGGAATCACGATCGAAACGAAGTTGATTGGGTAAGGTCTCACAGGCGTGTGTCCAGGCAGTTTTCTATGGCGCCGACAACGCGCTCGACGTCATCGGTGGTCATGTCGGGGAACAGCGGGATCGAACACAGTCGGGCCGAGTTCCATTCGGTATTGGGCAGGTACAGGTCAGGGTAACGCTGGCGATACCAAGTATGCAGGTGTGTCGCGATGAAGTGAATGCCGGTGCCGATGTTCTGCTCCTGCAGGGCTTTCATGAACGCTTCGCGGTCGAGGCCGCAGCGCTCGGCATCGATACGCAGGATGAACAGGTGCCAGGCGTGTTGCTGGGCATGGGCAGGAATGGCCAGCGGTTGCACCGGCAGACCTTCCAGGCGTTTCAGGTAGGTGTTGGCCAGCAGCGTGCGTTTGGCGTTGATCTCGTCCAGCCGCTCCAATTGCACCAGCGCGATGGCGGCATTGATGTCGGCCAGGTTGTACTTGAATCCCGGTTCCATGACTTGCGCCTGGGGCTTGCGGCCATGGGTCAGGCGGTCGTAAGCGTCGACACCGAGGCCATGGAACTTGAGCATGCGTACCCGCGTGGCCAGGGCTTCATCGTCGGTCACGAACATCGCGCCTTCGGCACAGGTCATGTTCTTGATGGCGTGGAACGAAAAAATCGCGGTGCCCCGGGCACCGACATGGCGGCCTTTGTACAGGGTGCCCGCTGCGTGGGCGGCGTCTTCGATCACGGTGATGCCGTGCTTGTCGGCCAGTGCATACAACGGATCGAGATCGAACGCAGCGCCGGCGTAGTGCACGGGAATGATGGCTTTGGTGCGCGGGGTGATCGCCGCCTCGATGCTCGCCACGTCACTCATCAGTGTGTCACGGTCGACGTCGACGAAAACGGGAGTCGCACCCAGCAGGCTGATCATGTTGGCGGTGGACACCCAGGTCTGCGAGGGTGTAATGACTTCATCGCCCGGGCCGATGCCCAGTGCCAATAGAGTGATATGCATTCCGCCCGTGGCCGAGGACAGCGCCACGGCATGACGGCAACCGACATAATTGGCGAAGTGTTCTTCCAGCGCCTGGTTCTTTGGTCCCGTGGTAATCCAGCCCGAGCGCAGGACTTGTTCTACCGCGGCAATTTCCTCTTCGCCGATACTGGGACGGGAGAAGGGAAGAAAAGCCTGACTCATGCGCACCTCTTGGCTGAAAAAGAGTGTAGCCGTTGAGGCTAAAAAATGGATCCGGTCGCAGTCTAGACGCAAAACGAGTCAACGAATTACTTAAGGTCGGTGAGAAATACCGCCCGTTGACTTTTCCTACAACGATCGGCAAGTTGGGAAAATGCCGAGGGTCGCCGGAGCCGCATGAGGGTATGCCCGATTTTGTGAAAGGAACATGAAAAAACGGTCGGCGAATCGTTTATCTAAAAGCTATTAAGCGACTGTTCAGACTTTTACGGTTTCTCGCTGCTTTTAACAGAAAAGTCTTACAGAAATATGGCGCTGTATATGGTCTGTTTTCCACCCTTAGTTGTTTCGTTGAATTGTTTTCATTCAAGGCCGTTTCGTTTGATTGACTTACCTGCTGTTGACTCGAATATTCCCAAGACCAATCCACTGACGCTGTATCTGGCGCGACTGGCGCCGTCCAGCCAATTGACCATGCGTTACGTCCTGCAGGACGCTGCCGATCGTCTGGACTTCGAAGACGTGAACATCGAAGAGATCCCTTGGCATCAACTGCAACCTGAAGATGTGATTGCGCTGGTCGCCACCCTGCGCGCCGATGGATACGCACCCAATACCTCGTCGCTGTACGTCAATGCGGTACGCGGTGTGATGAACGAGGCGTGGCGCATGAGCCTGATCAGCCAGGAACACTTGCTGAAAATGCGTTCGGTCAAGGGCATCGCGGGCACGCGCCTGTCCCAGGGACGCAATCTCCGCCGGACGCTGATCCAGGAACTGATGGAAGTGTGTGCCGCTGATCCACGACCGCAGGGCCTGCGTGACGCGGCGATCATCGGGATTCTGTATGGCTCGGGCATGCGCAAATCGGAATCGGTGAACCTGGACTTGAATCAGGTCGACTTCACTGAGCGCAGCCTTCGGGTCACCGCCAAGGGCAACAAACAGTTAATCAAGTACGCCCCGGCCTGGGCCTTCGCCAAGCTCGACGCCTGGCTGGAGTTGCGCCGATCACAGTTGAAGGAGGGTGAGGCCGACGACACCTTCCTGTTCAACCGCATACGGCGCGGCAGCCACATCACCCGTGAGCGCATTACCAAGCATGCGATCTATTACATCGCCCGCCAGCGGGGCGCCCAGGTGGGGGTGAAGATCATGCCCCATGATTTCCGCCGCTCGTTCATCACCCGGGTCATCGAGGAGCACGACTTGTCGATCGCCCAGAAGCTCGCCCACCACAGCAACATCCAGACCACGGCCAATTACGATGTGCGTGATGACAATGAGCGGCGCCGGGCGGTCGATCGCTTCGACCTTTGAAGGCAGGGGTGAACGGTCAGCTCAGTACATGGGCGTGACCGATGGTCGAGACTTGAACGGTACTGCCAGTCGGTGGCGCGTACATGCCGGAGCTGCGCACGAGCAGTGATCGACCTGGCGCGTCGTCGGCGTTCAAGGATTGCAGCTCCACGGTCAGCGTGCAGGTGTTGCCGCTGAAATCACGCTCGGTCACCACCGCGTTGCAACCGGCAACCTCTGTCGTGTTGGGCACGACGCTGGCCAGCTGCAATTGCTCGGGCCGCAGCATGATTTGCGCCGAGCTGTTGTTGCGGTGGTTGTTGACCGGAATCCGACCCAGATCGCAATGGGCCCAACCGGCCTCGATTCGGGCGGGCATGACCACGGCGTCACCGAGAAACAGCGCGGTCTCTTCATCCTCGGGATAGCGGTAAAGGTCCAGGGGATGCCCGGACTGCACCAACCGCCCATTACGCATGACCGCCAATTGATCGGCGAAGGACAACGCTTCGCTCTGGTCATGGGTGACCAGAATGGTGGTCACGCCGGCGTCCGCCAACAATCGCGCGACCAGTTTGCGCATGGCGGCGCGCAAGCCGGTATCGAGCGCCGAAAACGGTTCATCCAGCAGCATCAGCCGCGGTTGCTGGGCGAGGGCACGCGCCAGCGCCACCCGTTGTTGCTGTCCACCGGACAGCTCATGGGGCCAGCGGTCGGCCATGCGCGCGTCAAGGGCAACGCTGTCCATCAATTCAGCGATGCGTTCTTGCCGTTCGCGGCCCTTGCTGGCCAGTCCGAAGCCGATATTGGCGGCCACGGTCATGTGCGGAAACAGGGCGCCGTCCTGTGGGACATAGCCAATCAGGCGTTGGTGCGCCGGCACCTCGTGGGTGCTATCGACCAGCGTCTGGCCGTTGAGCGAAAGGCGGCCGGTATCGGGAAATTCGAAGCCGGCGATCATCCGCAGCAACGTGGTTTTACCCGATCCCGACGGGCCGACAATCACCGTGCGGCTGCCCGTCGGCACCGACAGGCTGACGTTATCCAGGGCCCGGTGGGACCCGTAGGATTTAGAGATCGAATGCAGTTCTAAAGCGTTCATCGGCCAGCCGTTTTCTTGGATTGGTGATAAAGGAGCCCGGTCAGCGGTAGCGACAGGACAATCATCAGCAGCGCGTAGGGCGCTGCGGCGGCGTAATCGATTTCGCTGGTCATGGCCCAGAACCCGGTCGCCAGCGTGCGCGTACCGTTGGGGGCGAGCAGCAGGGTGGCGGTCAGTTCATTGGTGATCGCCAGGAACACCAGCGCGGCGCCCGCTGCAGCACCCGGAGCGGCCAGGCGCAGGGTGATCAGCCACAGGGCCCGGGCGGGCGAGCGGCCCAGACTGCGGGCCATGTTTTCCAGTTCAACCGGCGCCTGGGCGATACCGGCACGCAGGCTCACCAGGGCGCGAGGCAGGAACATCAGCAGGTAAGCCAGCAACACCGTAATGGTGGTCTGGTAAATCGGCCGGGCAAAGTGGATGGTCGCCGTCACCAATGCCAGCGCCACGACGATCCCTGGCAGCGAACTGGTGATGTAGTTGCAGCCTTCCAGCAGTCGTTGCAGGCGGCCCGGTGAGCGAATCGACAGCCAGGCAATCGGAATCGCTGCGCAGGTGGTCAGCGCCGCCCCCGCCACGCCCAACAGCAGCGTCTGCTCCAGGGCCGGCAGTAGCTCGGGCAAGTCCCAGACCTGGGTACCGCCGGCCATCAACCATTTACCCAGGGTGTACAACGGCACGCCCAAGGCCAGGACACAAGTGATGATCTGCAGGAACAACGCAAGTGCCTTCAAAGGCGCGCTCAGTTGCACCACCCGTTGCTCCCGGGCACTGCCTGAACCGACACGGGCGTAACGCGCATTGCCACGCGCCGCCGATTCTGCGGTCAGCATCGCCAGGCAACACAGGGCCAGTACCCCGGCCAGCAGGTTGGCGGCAGGCCCGTTGAAGGTGGACTTGAACTGATCGAAGATCGCAGTGGTGAAGGTGTCGAAGCGGATCATCGCGTACAAGCCGTACTCGGCCAGCAGGTGCAAGCCGACCAGCAAGGCACCGCCGCAAATGGCCAGGCGCAATTGCGGCAGCACCACGCGGAAAAATACTGCCCAGGGCTTGAGCCCGAGGGACTCGGAAACATCTTCGATGGCCGGGTCGAGTCGACGCAGCGTCGCGGCCACCGGCAGGTAAAGAAACGGGAAGTAGGCGATGACCGACACCAGCACCCCGGCGAACAGCCCGTGAATCGGTGGCACCAGGCTGACCCAGGCATAACTGTGAACGAACGCCGGCACCGCCAGCGGCGCGGTGGCCAGCAACGACCACCAGCGTCGTCCCGGCAAATTCGTGCGTTCTGTCAGCCATGCCAGCGCTACCCCCAGGGCAATACACAAAGGAATGGTGATCACGACCAGCAACACGGTGTTGACCAGCAATTCGCCGACGCGCGGCCGAAACACCAGTGGCACCAGGGTGGACCAGCCGGTCTGCAGATAAACGCCGACGACGAATGCGATGGGAAGCAGTGCCAGCAAGGAAACCAGCACGGACAGGCCAACGACCCACGCGCCGCCACGGCTCGCGAACCGGCCGCGTGATCGACGACGCAGGTGGGCAGGTATCGCCTCGGCGATACCTGCCGGCAGGGTTTCAGGCAACAATTAAAGTAGTCCGGCCTGAGTCATGAGCTCCACGGCTTTCTTGCTGTCGAGTTTGGAAGCATCGACAGTTGGCGCGTCAAGCTGCTGCAAAGGCACCAGTTTTGGGTTGGATTGAGCATTCTTGCCCACGGCGTATTCAAACGAATTGCCGTTCTTGAGCGTGTCCTGGCCTTCCTTGCCCGTCACGTACTTGAGGAATGCCTGGGCTTGTTCCTTATGTTGGCTGGAGGCGAGGACGCCGCCGCCCGAGATGCTGACAAAGGCACCCGGATCCTTGTGTTTGAAGTAGTGCAGGGCGGTGTTCTGGCTGTTCTCACCGGTCTTGGATTGATCGACCAGACTGTAATAGTGGTAGATCACGCCGCTGTCGATCTGCCCGGCATTGACCGCCTTGAGCACCGAGCTGTTGCCCCGGTAGGCGGTGAAGTTGGTTTTCATTGCCTTGAGCCATTCAAGGGTCGCGGCTTCACCTTTCTGCTCCAGGATGGCGGCGACGATGGCCTGGAAGTCGGCACCGCCCGGCGATGCGGCCCAGCGGCCTTTCCAGGCTGGCGCAGCGAGGTCCATGATCGATTTCGGCAGTTGTGTTTCCGGCAGCTTGCTCGGGTTGTAGACGAATACGGTGGAGCGTGCGGCGATGCCGACCCATTTGCCGTGGGCCGGGCGGTAAGCGGAGTCGACTTGCTCCAGGGTGGTTTTGTCGACGGGGGCGAACAGACCCGCGTTATCGACCAGGACCATGGCTGGAGAGTTTTCAGTCAGGAACACATCGGCTGGCGACGCGGCGCCTTCCTGCACGATCTGATTGCCCATCTCGGTGTCATCACCGTTACGCAAGGTGACGGGAATACCGGTTTCCTGGGTAAAACCTTCGACCCACGCCTTGGTCAGGCCTTCGTGCTGCGCGTTATAAACCACAATACCGACGCTGTCGGCTGCATACACGTGGCCGGCACTCACCAGGGCGGTGGCCAGCAGGGCTTTTTTCAGGAATGACGGCAAACGGGAAATCATGCGGTGGCAGCTCCGGCTTTTAAGAATCGAACACGTAGAGTTGACGAGGATAGGGCGTCGCTCAGTGTAGTTCAATAGGAATCATTTGCATGTTTGGCGGGCGAATGTAGTGCGGAGAATGAGAAAAAAACGTCAAAAAAATCGTTAATTCCTGTCATTTAACGCTTCTGCGAAGGCCGGTAACGGCTCAAGCACGGGCTTTTGCGCAAAGGACTCGCGCAGCGTTGCCCTGGCCCCGAAAAACCAATGCAGCCCTGACGCAAAAAAAAACCGAGAACCCGTCGAGGGTCTCGGTTTTTTACATCAATCGCCGTCAGGGCCGGCTTTGCGGGAAGATCAGCACTTCCAGGTTGCCGCGTTGAAAACGCTGGCCGTCGATGGGCAGTAATTCGACTTCCTGAATTTCATCGACACTGTTGACCCGCATCACCACGCCGACCGAACCCTTTTTGCGTGCCTCGGTCATCCACTGCCCGACGTTTTCCTTGGTCACCTTGCGCGAAGCCATGGCCGGGTCGCTGAGGCCGTATTTCAACTCGCCGGTGATGTTGTAGAGATCGACCTGTGGGCGTTTCATCAGCCAGGACAGCGCCGAGGCCGCACCCAGGTCATTGCTGAGTAATGACGTGGTCTGCTTCAGGCTTTCCAGGTGCTCGGCGATAAACCGGTCGGGCATTTTGCTGTCGACAATCTGGCTCGGCATGGCGGCAGGCAGCAGCGCGACCAGCAGCCAGATGCCAAGTGCCGGCATCGCCCAAAGCTCCAGGGGGCGCAAGATCTGCAAGGCGTTGGCGATGATCCAGCCAACCAGCACGATGTACACCATGGACAGGCTGAACATCTCGGTATTTGCGTAGATTTCCCTGGTCGCCTGCAGGTAGAGCAACGCCAGCAAGGCGCCAGTGGCTATGACGACATTGAGCCAGCCGTTGATGCGAATCGTCCGGCCTCGCGCATGGGCCAGCAACTCGGTCACGGCATGTCCCATCAACACTGCCAGCGGCAACAGGCACGGCATGATGTAGGTCGGCAGCTTGCCGCTGCTCATGCTGAACACGGCCAATGGCAACAATAGCCAGAGCAGGAGAAAAGCAAAGACCGGTTGGCGTTTGTTCTTCCAGGCCTCGATGAAAGTCGTTGGCAACATCGCAGCCCACGGCAGACTCGAAACCACCATCATTGGCAGGTAGAACCACCAGGGACGAGCGTGTTGTGCGTTATCGGCGGCGAACCGGCGCACGTGTTCGTTCCAGAAGAAGAAGTTCCAGAAATCCGGTTCTTGGTGGTGGATGGCAAGCACCCATGGCAGGCACACGATGATCGCAACGAGCACCGCCAGTGAGCCATAGCCCAACATTTCCTTGAAACGGCGCTGCCAGAGCATATAGGGCAGGGCGATCAGCGCCGGCAACAACCAGGCGAGAAACCCCTTGGTCATGAAGCCCATGCCACAGGCAAAGCCCAGCAATGCCCAGGCCCCCAGCCGACCACGGCTCGTGCGACTGTCGATGGCGAACCACAGCATGACCAGGCTCAAGTTGACCCAGAGCGTAAACTGCGGGTCCAGGTTGGCGTAGCCGGCCTGGCCGGCGATCAGCCCGAAACTCATGTAAAACAGCGCGCACGCAAAACTTTTGCGCGGATCGTTCCAGAAACGGCGGCTGATCAGGTAAACCAGCCAGACGCTCAGGCCGGTACTCAACGCCGACGCGATCCGCACCCCGAACAGGTTGTCGCCAAACACCGCCTGCCCGATGGCGATCATCCAGTAACCGGCAATGGGTTTTTCGAAGTAACGGATACCCATGAAGTGCGGTGAGACCCAATTACCGCTCAGCAACATTTCCTGGCTGATCTGGGCATAGCGGGTTTCGTCGGGAATCCACAAGCCATGGGACATCAGTGGCAGCAGGTAGAACGCCACGAACGCCACAGCCAGGGCACACAGGATCCAGCGCTCACTGAAAAGCATTGGCCGGGAGGCATTACGGGGCAAGCCGTCAACAGATCGGGGTAAGGAAGGGTGGTGCGTCATTGCTCGTCCTTGGTACTCGGAAGTTGCCTGCAAGTATGGGCAGTTTCAGGTTGTTGGCCGACGGTGCAGAATTTATTACGTGTCATTTAGTTTCAGCGAAAACTCAATAAAGGGGAGTGCACTCACCCGTGCAACTAAGCCTGATTGTTGTTTCAGTGTTTTTGATTAGACAGCAAGTGCCAGTCTTCTGCCTTGACAATGCCGACTATCTGAAGCTCTCCATCGTTCGCGATGTGCACGAACAATGAACTGCCATATTCACTGGTTGCGGCATGTTTAAAGCCGGTCTGGGCTTCAAAATCGCTGATGCATCCGCTGTGCGTTACCAGTACCAGATTGTGTCCGGCACGCTTGTGCGCCACGACGTCATTGCGCAGGGTACTGCCACAAGTGGCTAGCCAATCCTGGGCCTGCGCGTCTTTGCCAAACATGTAATAGGCGGTTTGCATCGTGCGGGTCAGCGGGCTGGAAAGGACATCGGCCTGCGTCATCCCCAGGCCCAGAAAGCCTTGCCCGACGGCCTTGGCCGCTTCACTGCCCAGGCGGGTGATGCCGTCAGGCGGCCCCAGGCAAGGGTTGGTTGAGCGGTCACAGCGTTCAGCATGGCGCACCAGGACGACCACCTCACCAGCTGCCCATTCCTGCAACAGTTGAGCCCTGATTTGCGTTCCGGCGTCCACCAGATTGACCGGGGATTTTTGCCACCAGACAAAGCCGGTCACCAGCGCGGCAACCAACAGCACACCACCGAGCGTCAGCAACGATTTGAGCAGGCGCTTTGCCTGAACGGGGGGCTGCGATCCTTTGTGCGAAAAGCTGTTGATCAAGTTCTTTCTACCTGCGGAGGCGCATTTGAATGTGCTGTTAATAACAGGATTCAAACTGCGCAGAATGAGTGCCTCATAACCAAGAGGGCGATTTAGTCGCGGTGAAAACTAAATCCGTGCAGGTGTCGGGGGGGTGAAATGAATGTGAAAAAAACGCAACGATGCTCAAGCGGATAACTTAGTGGGTTATTGGTAACACTTATCTTTTACTGGGGCATAACGCGCAGTAGAACTGAACGGAGATCAACCGGCTCAACGGCGATCCCGTCACCGTTGAGCGCCGAGCCTGTGCAAGGTGATCAGGCTGACGGACAACTCGAGCGCGTGCCCGAGGCGGCCTGGCTGATCAGCGCAGCGAGGCGTTTAACGTTGTTCTGTTGTGCCGCCACCAGTTCATCGATGGATGGCCCGGAAGGGGTCTGCAACGTACTGCGACAGGTCATCAGAATCTCCTCGCCGTTGCGCAGGCGCCATTTCACATCAAGGAGTCCGTATTGGCCGGGGATCGAATCAAAACGCTGTACTTCCAGGCGCACCGAGAGTTTGCGTTGCGGATTACTGTTGACCATCTGATCGAGCAGGGCACTGCGCAACTCATCCACCAGGCTCGCCCCCCACCACTGGGTTTCGAGGATCGCCATGCCCGTATTGCCCTCGCGCACGACGATCTGTGGACGATCGACCTGGGGCGGGACGATCAGGCTTTCAATCCGGATATCTGTCGTTGATCCCGGACTGCTCAGTTGGGCCGGGGTCAGGGTGTGGAACTGTATCGGATCGCTGCGGCAGGCGGCGAGCACTGCCAACGCTGCGATCAACGTCATCTTCAGCGGAAAAACCATGGGTGAGGCTCCTCTGGTCATTTGCTCGGTGGTCCTTGCAGATCCATCGGCGCGGCGTTGTCGGGGCGACCGCGAATCAGGGATTCCGGATGCCGTCCCAGGTAGTCCGCCAGATCACGCAATGAACGGGATGTGCGCCCGAGTTCGTTCAGGGTCTGGTCCAGTTTTTCCCGTTGTGGCGAATCATCGGCCAGGGTGGAATGGGCCGATTGAAGCGTCGAGTTGGCTGTTTGCAGGGTCTTGCTCACGTCCGTAAGCGTGTTATGCACCCCAGGCAAGGTCTTGGCGTTGAACTGCCCCAGGCTTTTGCGCAATTCGACCAGGTTGCTGTCGAGATTGCTGGCAATGCGCTCGATCGGCAGTTGATTGATCTTGGCGACCATGGCTTCGAGTTTTTCCTGCAGTTGTTCGAGGTTGCCAGGAATCGTAGGAATCATGACCGGGCGCATATTGGCATCGAAGGTGACTTTTTCCGCTTTCGGGTAGAAGTCCAGGGCGATGTACAACTGGCCGGTCAACAGATTGCCGGTGCGAGCCTGGGCGCGCAGGCCGTTTTCGATGAAGGAACCTATCAGCCGCACACCGCCGGCTTCATCGTTGGGGTCATGATTCAGGGCCTTGAGCATTTTCTGATGAGCCTGACCCAGGCGTTGTGGATAGATCACGATCCCGACGTTGACCGGGAAACTGCGTTTTTGCGCGTCGAAATCGAGATTGACTCCGACCACCTTGCCAATCTCCACGCCCTGGAATTCGACCGGAGCATCAACCTTGAGCCCGCGCAAAGCCTGATCGAAGCGCAGGGCGAGGTATTGCGCCTTGCCATTGGGTGGGGCCAGGGCGGTTTGCTGGTCCTCGAATAATTCATAGGTATATTCCTCCGCGGCCGGCTTGTCGTTGGGACTGTATTCCGGCGCACGGAAGGCAATGCCGCCGACCAGCAAGGCAGACAAGGATTCGGTCTTGACCGCGAAGCCGTTGGCGCCGACGTTCACATCGACGCCACTGGCATTCCAGAAACGGGTGTTCTCGGTGACGTATTGATCATTGGGGGCGTGGATGAACAGGTCGATGTTCACCCCCTTGCCGTCAGGGTCCAGCGCATAGGCCACGACCTGGCCGACCGGGATCTTGCGGTAGTACACCGGAGAGCCGATATCCAGCGACCCCAGGTCCTGCGTATGCAGGGTGAAGCGTTTGCCCGGTTCGCCGTAGGTGATGGGGGGCGGGTTTTCCAGGCCCTTGAAATTTTTCGCCCTGGCATTGGCCAGGCCGATATCGGCGCCAATGTAATCCCCGGACAACAGGGTATCGATGCCCGACACCCCGCCGGCGCCGATACGCGGGCGTACTACCCAGAATTTTGAGTCTTCGCGGGTAAAACTCTCCGCCTGCTTGGCCAGTTTGACGGTCGCATTGACGCTTTTCTGGTCGTTGCTCAGTTCCACGTCCGAGACTTGACCGATCACCACGTTGCGGTATTTGACCTCGGTCTTGTTCGCCGTCAGGCCGTCACCGGTCTTGAAGGTGATGGTGATGGTCGGCCCTTCCTGCAGGATGCTGTGCACCACCAGGGAAATGCCCACCAACACCGCGACAATCGGCACGATCCAGACCAGCGATACGTTGAAACGGCGGGTCTTGATCGGCGCCGGCCCAGGCACCTGTGCCCCTTCAGTGGCTAGTTGCTTCATCCGTGACCTCCTCATTGTGTGGGGCTTGCGGTTTTTCATCCCAGATCAGACGCGGATCGAAACTCATCGCCGACAGCATGGTGAACACCACCACTAGGCCAAAGAACAGAATGCCGGGCCGTGGCTCGATATCGGCCAGGGCTTGAAACTTCACGAGCGAGGCCACCAGGGCCACCACTATCACGTCGAGCATGGACCAGTAACCAATGACCTCGACGAAGCGGTACAGCTGTGATCGTTCCTTGCGTGCCCATTGGCTGTCGCGTTTCACCGTCACCAGCAATAACGTAATGGCCACGAACTTGACGCCAGGCACCGCGATGCTGGCGATAAAAATGATCAGGGCGATGTCCCAGGCACCGGCCTCCCAGAACTCCAGCACGCCACTCATGATGGTGCTGTCGGCGCCATGGCCGACCATTTTGGTGTTCATCACCGGTAGCAAATTGGCCGGGATGTAAAACACCAGGGCGGTGACCAGGTAGGCCCAGGTGCGGGTCAGCGAATTGGTTTTGCGCCGGTGCAGCGGGGCGCCGCAGCGCTCGCATTCGTGGGGCTCGTGGGTCATGTCGCAGGCCAGCCCGCAGCTGTGACACAGGCACAAGCCGAGTTCACGGGCCACCGGAGGCGTTGTCATAGGATGTCCCAGAGTTCGCGAATGTCGCGCCCGGCAATACGGATCATCAGCAGGCTGAGAATGGCCAGGGCAAACAGGCCGATCCCCGGCAACACATCGAGAAAACCGGCGAGTTTGATCACCGCGACCATTGCCCCCAACAGGCAGACTTCCAGCATGCTCCAGGGCCGCAGGGTTTCGAGCCAGCGCATGCAAAACTTGAAAGCGGGCGAGCGTCGGCCGGCGAGGGCGAAACCGAGGACCCAGATCAGCAGAAACAGCTGAAAGATCGGCGCGATGATCATGGCGATGGCCGCCACCATGGCGATGAACGTGATGGGCCCCAGACTCAGGGCCAATACCGAATCCCAGAGCGTCGCGCTGTTTTTCAGGCCCTTGAGACTGATGCTCATGACCGGGTAGAAATTGGCGAAAATCCACAGCATCAGCGCGGTCAGGGTCAATGCCAGACGCTGCTGGAGCGTCAAGCCGTCATAGCGCTGCAGCACCCCGCCGCAGCGTGTGCACAGGGTTTTCTGGTGTTTGGCGAGCGTGACTTTCTCGTACACACAGTCGCAGTGCTCGCAAATGATCAGTGGGGCAGTCGTCGCCATTGGCCAAGCTCGACAGGAGGCAGGAATGAATGAGCACCTCCTCAATATAGAAGTGACTGGCCATTGAGCAAATCGAAAGGCTATTTGACGACTGAATGAAGCTGATTGCTCAGCCAGATACCGGTGGCGAGTGGGCTCGCCACAGGATGGGTCTATCTCTTGAGGCCAACCTCAGCCCAGTACTTCACGCAGGCGATACCACAACATGCCGAGCGCCAGCAGTGGCGAACGCAGAACGCGGCCGCCGGGGAAGGTCATGTGCGGCACGGCGCTGAACACGTCAAAGCCGTGGCTGTGACCCGCGTGAATCGCTTCACCCAGCAACCTGGCGCACCAGTGGGTCACGTTCAGGCCATGTCCGGAATAACCCTGGGCGTAGAACACATTGGGATGCTGGCTCAAGCGCCCGACTTGCGGGAAGCGATTGGCGGTGATGCCGATCATGCCGCCCCATTGATAGTCGATACGCACATTCGCCAATTGCGGGAAGACCTTGAGCATCTGTGGACGCATATAGGCCGAGATGTCTCGGGGATCGCGCCCCGAATAATGACAGGCACCGCCGAACAGCAGGCGCCGGTCGGCGGATAACCGATAATAATCCAGGCCCACTTTCTGGTCGCACAGGGCCAGGTTTTGCGGAATCAGTTGTGAGGCGAGTGCTGCCGACAACGGTTCGGTGGCGATGATATAGCTGCCCGCCGGCAGCACTTTGCCGCTGAGTTTCGGCTCAAGCTCTTCCAGGTGAGCGTTGCAGGCCAGTACCAGACTGCCGGCGCGCACCGTGCCGCCGGCACAACGCACCTGCACGGTACTGCCATGGATCAGCTCCAGCACCGGGCTCTGTTCGAAGATCCGCACGCCCAGGGACTCGGCGACTTTCGCCTCGCCCAGCACCAGGTTCAGCGGGTGCAAATGGCCCGACCCCATGTCGACCAAACCACCGGCATACACACCGGAGTTCACCACCTGCTCACGGATCTGCCCCGGTTCGATCAGGCGGGTTTCATGGGCGTAACCCGACGCCTTCAGCCCAGCGTATTCGGCTTTCAGGCCGGCGAACTGCGCCGGGGTGTTGGCCAGTTCGCAAAAGCCCCAGCGCAGGTCGCAGTCGATGCCATGCTCTCGGATACGCTGGCCCACGAGCGCCACCGATTCGACACCGGCCTGCTCCAGATAGCGCACGCCGTCGGCACCGATGTGCCGGGCGAAACCGCTGACGTCATGACCGATCCCGCGAATCAACTGGCCACCGTTGCGCCCGCTGGCGCCCCAGCCGATCCGCCGGGCTTCCAGCAGGATCACCGAGAGCCCGCGCTGGGCCAGTTCGATGGCGGTGTTGACGCCGGTGAAGCCGCCGCCAATCACACAGACATCAGCGACCAGGTCCCCGGCCAGCTCGGGCCGGGGCGCCATGCCCCTGGCCGAAGCGGCGTAGTAGGAGAGCGTGTGTTCCTGGGTGTACTGGTTCATTGATTGGACTTCACTTTGCTCCAGGAACGGGTCATCAGACGCATGATCGACTGTGGAGGGGTGGTGGAAATGTACAGTTTGTCGAGCACTGCCTGGGAGGGATAAACCTCGGGATTGTTCACCAGCTCCGCATCCATGTACTGCTTGGCGGGCGGATTCGGGTTGGCGTAGCCGACCGAGGCGCTGACCTTGGCAATCACCTGTGGATCGAGCAGGTAATTGATGAAGGCATGGGCTTGTTTCGGGTTACTGGCGTCGGCCGGGATCGCCAGCAGGTCGAACCACAGGTTGGCGCCTTCCTTGGGAATGGCGTAAGCGATGTTCACGTTGTTCTTGGCTTCCTTGGCCCGGTTGGCGGCCTGGAACACATCCCCCGAGTAACCGAACGCGACGCAAATGTCGCCATTGGCCAGGTCCGACACGTACTTGGAGGAGTGGAAGTAGGTGACGTACGGACGGATGCTCAACAGCTTGGCTTCGGCTTTCTTGAAGTCCTCGGGGTTTTCGCTGCGCGGGTCCATGCCCATGTAGTTGAGCACCGCCGGGAACACTTCATCCGCCGAGTCCATGATCGACACGCCGCACTGGCTGAGCTTCTTGATGTTTTCCGGTTCGAACAGCACGGCCCAGGAGTCGATGTGATCGATGCCCAGCACCTGCTTGACCTTGTCGACGTTGTAACCGATGCCGTTGGTGCCCCACAGGTACGGCACCGAGTGGGCGTTAGCCGGATCGTTTTTCTCGAGCAGCGCCAGCAGTTTCGGGTCGAGGTTCTTGAAGTTCGGCAGTTGCTCGCGGTCCAGCTTGAGGAACGCGCCAGCCTTCACCTGGCGGGCGAGGAAGTGGTTGGACGGCACCACCACGTCATACCCGGTCCGCCCGGCGAGCAGTTTGCCCTCCAGGGTTTCGTTAGAGTCAAAAACGTCGTAGACCACCTTGATCCCGGTTTTGGCCTGGAAGTCGGCGAGGGTGGTCTCGCCGATGTAGTCGGTCCAGTTGTAGACGCTGACCTGTGGCTGAGCCTGGGCCACGGCGCTGAACAAAACAGTTAGCGCGACCGGAACCACGGACTTCAATAGACGCATAGCGACACCTCTTCGAATTATTGGATTTTCAGGCGTTTCTTCATTGTTCTGGCGGCCGTCATCGCGAGCAGGCTCGCTCCCACAGGGGAATGCGTTTCAAATGTGGGAGCGAGCCTGCTCGCGATGAGGTCTGTGTGGGCGAAGCAGGTCTCAGACGCTGAGCATCAGGAATTCACGCTCCCAGGAGCTGATGACCCGCTTGAAGTTTTCGTGCTCGGCGCGTTTGACCGCGACATAGCCCCGCACGAACTTGCTGCCCAGATAACGGCCGACGGTTTCGCACTCTTCCATCTGCGACAGCGCTTCCTCGATGGTGATCGGCAGGCGCAGGTTGCGGCGTTCATAGGCGCGGCCCTGAACCCCGGCGCTTGGTTCGACGCCCTCGACCATGCCGAGGAAACCGCACAGCAAACTGGCGGCGATGGCCAGGTAGGGGTTGGCGTCGGCGCCTGGCAAGCGGTTTTCCACGCGCATCGCCTCCGGGCTGGAGGTCGGCACGCGCAGGCCGACGGTGCGGTTTTCTTCGCCCCATTCCACGTTCACCGGTGCCGAGGTGTCCGGCAGGAAGCGGCGGAACGAGTTGACGTTCGGGGCGAACATCGGCAGCACTTTCGGGATGTATTTCTGCAAGCCACCGATGTGGTGCAGGAACAGTTCACTCATGTTGCCGTTTTCATCGGCGAAGATCGGCTTGCCGGTGGCAATTTCCACCACGCTCTGGTGAATGTGCATGGCACTGCCGGGTTCATCGCCAATTGGCTTGGCCATGAAGGTTGCCGCCACGTTGTGCTTGAGCGCGGCTTCGCGCAGGGTGCGTTTGAACACCGTGATCTGGTCGGCCAGGTCCAGGGCGTCACCGTGACGGAAGTTGATTTCCATCTGCGCCGGGCCGTCCTCGTGGATCAGCGTATCGAGGTCCAGTCCTTGCAATTCGCACCAGTCGTAGACGTCTTCGAACAACGGGTCGAATTCGTTGGCGGCATCGATGGAGAACGACTGGCGACCACTTTCGGCGCGTCCCGAGCGGCCCATCGGTGCCTTGAGTGGCAAGTCCGGGTCTTCGCAGCGCAGGGTCAGGTAGAACTCCATTTCCGGCGCGACGATCGGCTTCCAGCCCTTGTCGGTGTACAGCTGCAGGACTTTCTTCAGCACGTTGCGTGGCGACAGTTCGATCGGGTTGCCGAACTTGTCGAAGGTGTCGTGAATCACGATGGCGGTCGGTTCGATGGCCCATGGCACGACGTACACCGCGTCGGACACCGGCTTGCAGACCATGTCGATATCGGCCGGGTCGAGCAGGTCGTAGTAGATGTCGTCGTCGACAAAGTCCCCGGTTACCGTTTGCAACAGCACACTTTCCGGCAGGCGCATGCCTCGCTCATGCAGGAACTTGTTGGTGGGTGCGATTTTGCCGCGTGCAATGCCGGTCAGGTCACTGACGACGCACTCGACTTCGGTAATCTTGTGATCTTTCAGCCAAGTGAACAGCTGATCGAAAGGGACATTCATAAAGACCTCGTTATTGGTTTTATTAACGCCAGGAGAAGCCGATTTCATCTTTC
Source organism: Pseudomonas mohnii (assembly GCF_900105115.1). NCBI lineage: Bacteria > Pseudomonadati > Pseudomonadota > Gammaproteobacteria > Pseudomonadales > Pseudomonadaceae > Pseudomonas > Pseudomonas mohnii. The sequence continues at coordinate 269,903 of NZ_FNRV01000001.1, read as the reverse complement.
GGACACTTCCCCTGTAGCGCGTTGACGACTATCTTGGGCGAGCCTCGCCGTTCCATCTATCCACTTTAAGCAGCACAAAGCGCACCAAAAGAGTGCGCCAGGTCAACCATGACAGCCCCTACGACAGTGTTTAATCCGTTACAGGTTCAAGCGTTCAACACCGCCGACGTGGCCGAGCAAATCCGCGCCACACCCGGTTGGGTCCAGCATTACCAACAGATGTCGCCGGGGCATTTCGCCGGTCTGGTGCGCTATCTCGACCTGCAAGGCGTGGAGATTTACGAGGAACACATGAACACCCGGGTCGAGCAGAATTTCAGTGCGCCGCAAGGCTCGCTGGCGTTCTGCTTCGATCGCAGCGACAACGCGCTGTATGTGCTCAATGGTGAAAGCCGCAACATCTGGATCACCCCCGAGAACTACCAGGAAATCGCCGTGGTGTTCGGGCCGGAGTTCGTGCAGCGCCACGCGCTGGATGTGGCCAGGCTCGAAGGGCTGTTCATGGCACCCCTCAATTCGCAGCAGAATGCGCTGTTCAGTCGCTGGCTCAGCGGCACCCTGACGCGCTTGTCGCAGACCTTCGACCCGCCGAGCCGCGAGGCGCTGACCCAGCAGTTGCTTGACGATTGCCTGTTCATCCTCGACAACGCTTGCGTGTGCCTGGACCAGGGCGCCTTGCAGCGCCGGGCGGGGGAGCGGGCGATCATGAAGCGGGTAGGGGAATGGGCGGCGGATACCCCGGAAGAACACCTCAATCTGCTTGAGCTGTCCCAGGTTGCGGGGGTTTCACTGCGCCAGTTGCAGCACGCGTTCAAGACGTTCACCGGCATGGCGCCGACCCAATGGCTGCGCCTGCGTCGCCTCAACAGCGCCCGCCGGGAGTTGCTGATCAGCACGCCGTCGCAAACCACCGTCGCCGAAGTGGCGATGCACTGGTCGTTCTGGCATCTGGGGCGGTTTTCCAGCAGCTATCGCGCGCTGTTCAAGGAGTTGCCGAGCGACACCCTCAAGCGTGTGAGTGTCGCGCAGCCGGGTGGCCGCGGGCGTCGTTAGAAGGTCGGCGGGGTAATCACCCAGATCACCACCGCATCGACGTCCCCGGGGTTGCCGTAGCGGTGCGGCTCCTGGCTGGAGAAGCTGAAACTGTCGCCTTCGTTGAGCTGGAAGTAGCGCTCGCCGACCCATAACTCGAAACGCCCCGAGAGCAGGTAACCCGCTTCTTCGCCGTCGTGGCTGTAGCTTTGCTGGCTGTAGGTGCCGGGAGGGAAGCGCGAATGCAGCATTTCCAGGTGCTGACTGGGCTGTGGCGTCAGTAACTGGTCAATGATGCCGTCCTCGTAGTGCACGCTCAGGCGACTGTTCTTGCGCACGACAATGCCGTCATCTTCGGGCGCGGTGACCGCTTCGCTGGCGAAGAACCACTGGATGGTCACCCCCAGGCTGCGGGCGATATTGAACAACGCCGGAATCGACGGGTAGGCAAGGTTGCGCTCCAGCTGGCTGATGTAGCCGGCGGTCAGCTCGCTTTGTTGCGCCAGCTCCGCCAGGGTCATGCCCCGGCGTTTGCGCAGGCCACGAATCCGCGTGCCGAGAAAATGCGGTTCGGCGCTGCCGGTGGCGGGTTGTGGGGTGGTGCTGTTGCTCATGGTCGATTCCGAGCCGGTGGCTACGCTCCGCCCCCTGTAGGAGCGAGCCTGCTCGCGATGAACGTCAAGACACCGCGTTTATCCAGAAAACGCGCGTCATCGTCAGCGTCCATCGCGAGCGTGCTCGCGCCTGCAAAGAGCAGTCATTTAGCGTCAAAGCCCCGGAGTATAAACAGCCTCAAAGCTCCCACGCGACTTTCAGGCCCTCATAAATCGCTTCTTCGGCCGTTCGCGGCGCCAGGCAGTCACCAATGCGCCGGAACTCAACCAGCCCCTGCAGTTCGGCACCCAGGGTGTCCACCGGCTGATGGCCCTGGCACAGCACCAGGGTGTCGATGTTTTCCATCAGCATCGGCTCGCCGCTGGCGGTGTGTTGCAGGTAGACGGTGTTGTCATCGCAGCCGTACAAACGCGCGTAAGGGGTGATGGCAATCCCCAGTTTGTGCAGCTCGCCGGCCATTTGATCACGTACGTACAGCGGCAGGTTTTCCCCGCAATGGGTGCCGTTGACCGCCAGTTGCACCTGATGCCCGGCACGGGTCAGACGCTCGGCAATGCCGGGGCCGATCCAGTCGCAGCGCCAGTCGATGACCACCACCGACCGGCCGATCTGCACCACGTCGCGCAGTACCTGCCAGGCGTCCACCACCTGCAATTCACCACCGCGTTCGAAAAGCGGCCAGTAAGGCTCGGCGCCAGTGGCGACGATCACCATGTCCGGTTTTTCCCGTTCGACCAGGGCGCGATCGACCCGGGTGTTGCGCACCACGCGTACCCCGGCCAGTTCCATTTCCCGTTGCAGATTGGTGCTGGCGCCGCCGAACTCGCTACGCCGTGGCAGCAATTGCGCCAGCAACACCTGGCCACCCAGTTGCGCGCTGGCTTCATACAGCGTCACCTCATGCCCGCGTTGGGCAGCGACAGCCGCGGCTTTCATCCCGGCCGGGCCTCCGCCGGCAATCATGATGCGTTTGCGTGTGCTGGCTGGTCGACGCTCGCCGAAGATCAGTTCGCGTCCGGTTTCCGGGTGCTGGATACAGGAAATCGGCAAGCCCTTGTGGAAGTGGCCGATACACGCCTGATTGCAGGCGATGCAGGCGCGTACATCTTCAGCGCGGCCGGCGTCGGTCTTGTTGGGCATTTGCGGGTCGCAGATCAGGGCGCGGGTCATGCCGCAGACATCGGCCTGGCCACGGGCAATGATCAGTTCGGCCTCCTGGGGCTGGTTGATGCGCCCGGTGACGAACAACGGGATGTTCAAACCCGCCTTGAAGGTGCCAGCTTCCCTGGCCAGGTAGGCGGCTTCAATCGCCATCGGCGGCACAATATGCACCGCGCCACCGAGCGAGGCCGAGGTGCCGGCGACGATGTGTACGTAATCGAGCTGCGCTTGCAGCGATTGCACGGCGGCCAGGGATTCGTCTTCGGTCAGCCCTTCGGGGTCACGCTCGTCGGCGGAAATGCGCAGGCCGACGATGAACTGTTCGTCGGTGCTGGCGCGAATGGCGGCAATCACTTCACGCAGGAAACGCAGGCGTTGTTCCAGGTCACCGTTGTAGCCATCGGTGCGGCGGTTGACCCGTGGATTGATGAATTGCGCCGGCAGGTAGCCGTGGCTGGCGACCACTTCCAAGCCATCGATACCGGCCTGATGCAGACGCCTTGCAGCGGCGGCATAGCCGGCGACGATCTCGTCGATCATCCCCTGATCGAGCGCACGCGGCATGACCCGGAAACGCTCGTTGGGCACCGCCGAGGCGGAGTAGGCCACGGCCAGCAAGCCATCGCTGGACTCCATGATTTCCCGCCCCGGATGGAACACCTGGGACAACACCACGGTGCCGTGGGCGTGGCAGGCTTGCGCGATTTTCCGGTAGCCGTCGATGCAGGCGTCATCGGTGGCCATCAGCACATGGGAGGTATAACGCGCGCTGTCATGCACGCCGGCGACCTGCAACACGATCAGCCCGACACCGCCCTCGGCCCGCGCCCGGTGATAGGCGATCAACTGTTCGTTGACCAGGTTGTCGGTGGGCATCGAGGTGTCGTGACCGCTGGACATGATGCGGTTTTTCAGGCGCTTGCCACGGATCTGCAAGGGTTCGAACAGGTGCGCGAAGGCAGGGGTCGGGCTCGGCATGGTGCGGGTACTCCGGGCAGTCTGACCTGTAGGAGCGAGCCTGCTCGCGATGGACTTGAGGACGACGCGTTCATCCAGACAACACGCGTTAGCGTTAACGTCCATCGCGAGCAGGCTCGCTCCTACAGAGGCATTGGGTTTTGGTGTTGTTATTTTTCTCTATAGAAATTTACCCGCAGTAAAAAATCAACTTGTTTTTTTACTGGACGTTGCAGTAGTTTGAAATGGCACCCGCATCTTGGGGCGAACCTCACAACAATAAAAAAGGGCCGCACCGACTTGAGTTCGGCGGGCACCTGCACGAGGAACCACTGATGAAATCGCAAACGCTCAAGCACGGTTTTTATCCCTTGGTGTTGTCCATGGCCATGGGCCTGGGCAGCGCTCAGGCGGCATCGGAGATGGTGGTGGTCGGTTACGGCGGCGCCGGACAAAAAGCCCAGGATGTGGCGTTCTTCCAACCGTTCAGCGTGGTGGATCAAAGCAAGGTGATCCAGAGCGAATACAACGGTGAAATGGCCAAAATCAAAGTCATGGTCGACACCGGCAACGTCGATTGGGACGTGGTGCAGATCGAAGGTCCGGACCTGATGCGAGGCTGCGAAGAGGGCATGTATGAGCGCCTCGACTGGACCCGCCTGGGCCATGCCGATCAATTGATCCCCGAAGCTGCGCAGGAGTGCGGTTCGGCCGCTCTGGTGTGGAGCGTGGCGATTGCCTACGACACCGATAAACTGGCCCAGGCCCCCACCTCATGGGCGGACTTCTGGGACGTGCAGAAAATCCCCGGCAAACGCGGCTTGCGCAAACGCGCGGTGTACAACCTGGAGTTCGCCTTGCTGGCCGACGGGGTGAAAGTCGAGGACGTCTACAAAGTGCTAAATACCCCGCAAGGCGTGGACCGGGCATTCGCCAAACTGAACCAGCTCAAACCCTACATCCAATGGTGGGAGGCCGGCGCCCAACCACCGCAATGGCTGACGGCCGGCGATGTGGTGATGACCTCGACCTACAGCGGACGCATCGCTGCCGCCGCGCAAACCGGTAGTCATCTGGGGTTGGTGTGGCCTGGCAGTCTGTACGGCATGGACTACTGGGCAATCATCAAGGGTTCGAAACACGTCGATCAGGCCAAGCGCTTTATCGCCTTCGCCAACCAGCCGGATGCCCAGGTCAATTACGTGAAACAGATTCCCTATGGCCCGACCAATACCGAGGCCGCCGCTCGCCTGGACGACAAACTGGCGCAATGGGTACCGACCGCGCCACAGAACCTCAAAGGCGCGTTGTCGATGGACGTCGGTTTCTGGGTTGACCATGGCGAAGAGTTGGAAGAACGTTTCAACGCCTGGGCCAGTAAATAACCGCCTGTGGCTGGACGTCCTTGCACGTCCAGCCTTACTGTCTGCCCGGCCGCCCCTTCTGGAGAATTAAAACAATGAACGAAATCGCGACTCACCTGACTGCCGCGCCTGCGCGCAGCGCTACCGAACAGCGCCTGCGTGAAGAGTTGGCCGCCTGTTATCGCCTGATTGCGCATTACCGCATGACCGATCTGATTTTCACCCACATTTCGGTGCGTATTCCCGGCCCGGAACATCATTTTCTGATCAATCCCTATGGGTTGATGTTCGATGAGATCACGGCTTCCAATCTGGTGAAAATCGACCTCGATGGCCATGCCGTCGAGCCGTCGCCATTCCCGGTGAACCCGGCCGGTTTCGTGATTCACAGCGCGATTCATGGCGCCCGTGAAGATGCCCAATGTGTGCTGCATACCCACACCAAGTCCGGCTGCGCGGTGGCCGCGTTGAAGTGCGGCCTGTTGCCGGTGAATCAGATTTCCATGGAGTTCTACGGTCGGGTCGCTTACCACGACTACGAAGGCGTGGCGCTGGACATGAGCGAGCAGCAACGGCTGGTGCAGGACCTGGGCGACAAGCCTGTGCTGATGCTGCGCAACCATGGCTTGTTGACCGTTGGCGAAACCGTGGGGCAAGCGTTTTTGCGCATGTACTACCTGGAAAAAGCCTGCGAAATCCAACTGGCCGCGCAGGCGGCGGGTGAGTTGGTGCTGCCACCGGCCGAGGTCTGTGAACACACCGAGCGCCAGTTCAACGACCCTGGCCGACCGCTGGATGAAGGTGAGTTGAGCGACCCGGATGCCATGCAATTGGCCTGGGCGGCGTTGTTGCGCTTGCTGGAGCGAGTGGCACCGGGGTATCGGGATTGATCCAGACGTTCTGTTGATGGGGATGACGCCATCACCGGCAAACCACGCTCCCTCAGGGTCACAGACGCACACCAGACTGGAGACATGACCGGCTCGTGCTGTACAGTCGTTCAGCTTGCAGGCGTCGTGCGAGCCCCCATGATTGAATCCAGGAGCATGTCACCCATGAATCAGGAAGCCCGTTTTTCCCGCATGGAACCGGAGTTACGCAAGGCCAATCTGATCGAGGCGACGCTGGTGTGCCTCAAGCGCCACGGTTTCCAGGGGGCGTCGATCCGCAAGATTTCCGCCGAGGCCGGCGTCTCGGTGGGGCTGATCAGTCATCATTACTCCGGCAAGGACGAACTGGTGGCCGAGGCCTACATGGCGATCACCGGGCGCGTCATGACCCTGCTGCGCGATGCCATGGAACAGGCTGCTCCGAACGCCCGCGAACGCTTGTCGGCGTTTTTTCGCGGCTCGTTTTCCGCCGAATTGCTCGACCCGCAACTCATTGATGCCTGGCTGGCATTCTGGGGTGCGGTGAAAACCGCCGAGGCGATCAACCAGGCCCACGACCATTCCTACGGCGAGTATCGCGCCATCCTGCGCAAGGTACTGATGGAGCTGGCACAGGAGGAGGGTTGGGAAAACTTCGATGGCGATCTCGCCGCGATCAGCCTCAGCGCCTTGCTCGACGGGCTGTGGCTGGAGTCCGGACTCAACCCCGGCACTTTTACCCCGGAGCAGGGCATCCAGATTTGCGAGGCCTGGGTCGATGGTTTGCAGGCCGGCGGTCGCCAACGGTTCTGTATCAAGACAAGTTGCGTGTAGACGATCAGCTGTTGATCGATTGTTCAGCAATGGCTACTCTCTGGCGCTGATGCAGAAAAACACTCTAATAAGAAATACGCCTTCGGGCACAGGCAGGACACCCAGTCATGACGCCACGGGTACTGATCGTCGATGACGATCCGCTGATTCGCGAACTGTTGCACGCCTACCTGTCCCAGGAGGGTTACGAGGTTCATTGCGCCGCCACGGCGGAACTGGCTGAAACCTTTCTGGCCAGCCAGGCCGTGGACCTGGTCATGCTCGATATCCGCTTGCCCGGCAAGGACGGCCTGACCCTGACCCGTGAGCTGCGGGTGCGTTCGGAGGTCGGGATCATCCTGATCACCGGGCGCAATGACGAAATCGACCGCATCGTCGGCCTGGAATGCGGTGCCGATGACTACGTGATCAAACCTCTCAACCCACGGGAACTGGTGTCCCGGGCGAAAAACCTGATCCGCCGGGTTCGTCATGCGCAAACGCCTCAGCCTGTGGCGGCGGTCGCCAAACCGGTCAAACAGTTTGCCGACTGGTCGCTGGACACCGACCGCCGGCGCCTGATCGATCCCTCCGGTAGCGAAACCCTGCTGACCCACGGCGAGTACCAACTGCTCAGCGTGTTCCTGCGCAACAGCGGCCACACCCTGAGCCGCGACCAATTGATGGACCAGATCCGCAACCGCGAATGGGTGCCCAACGACCGCTCCATCGATGTGCTGGTCGGCCGATTGCGCCGCAAACTGCACGACGATCCGGCCGAGCCGCAGTTGATCATCACCATCCACGGCGCCGGTTACCTGTTCACTGCCAGCCTGGCGGCGTGACGGCCGTGGGGCGACCGCTCTGGTTGCTGTTGGCGCTGATGGCGGGCAATGCCCTAGCCGGGGAAAAAGTCCGCTACTGCGATTATCCGGTGTACCCGCCGATTTCCTGGAGCGACGGCAAGCAGGTCCGTGGCCTGGCGCCGAGTGTGGTGAAAAAGCTGTTCGGTGAGTTGGGCTACGACGTCGAAACCGTGGTGCTGGGCAACTGGAAACGCTGCCTGCTCGATGCCGCCGAAGGCCGGGTCGACGTGGTGCTGGCCTACAGCACCGCGCAACGGGAACAAAGCATGCTGTTTTCCTCGGTGCCGGTGCTGCGAGAAGAGGTCGCGTTGTTCATCAATCGCCAACACCCGGTGCAATTCGAACGCCTGGAAGACCTGGCCCATTACCGTGGCGGCTTGCTGTTCGGTGAAAGTTACGGCGTGGAATTTGATCGCATGGTCGCGCAAAACAACAACATCGAATGGGTGTCCGACAGCCGCCAGAACTTCGGCAAGCTGATTCGCGGGCGCATCGATTTCATCACCCAGGAACGCCGTACCGGCCAGCTCTATATCGAAAGCCTGGCGGGCGCCCAGGACATCGTCGCATTGCCCAAGGCGTTGAGCGTCGACTACCTGCGGGTCGCGGTTTCCCGTCGCTCGCCGCTGGCCAGTCAGATGCCGCAGATCAATGCGCAACTGCAGCGCATGGTCGATGCCGGTGACATCGAGCGCTTGCTCAATGAAAGCGAAGTCACCTACCGCGACATGATCAACCTGCCGGTGAACGAACAATGATGCGCCCGGGTCCCGGTGGCCTGTTGCGGCGTCTGCTGCTCTTCATTCTGTTGTTCAGCCTGTGTTTCACAGTGCTCGCCAGTACCGTGCAGTTGTACATCGAATACCGTCGGGAAATGCGCGACATCGACTCGCGCATGGAGCTGATCCGCGCCGGCTATCTGGCGAGCCTGGAGCGCAGCCTGTGGGATTTGAACCAGGAGCAATTGAACGTGCAGTTGCGCGGCCTGGTGGACTTCTCCGATGTCGCGCGGGTGCATTTGAAAAGCACGGACTTCGACCTGCTGCATGGCAATCCGGATCCGCTCGGGCCGTTGCGCGTCGAACGTTTTGCCCTGGACTACCAACCGCCGTCCGGCCCGTTGCGGCATTTAGGCGAACTGGAAGTCAGCACCGATCTGGGGGCGGTGTATCAGCGCCTGTATGCCACCGGGTTGACCAGCCTGTTGTGGATGGGGGCGTTCCTCTGTGGTCTTGCGATTGCGCTGTCCTGGCTGTTTTACCGTTTGGTCACCCGGCACCTGCAAGTCATGGCCGATTTCGCCCGGCGTATTGCAGCCGGCGAATGGCATGAGCCGCTGCGCCTGCACAAGCGGCGCAGTGTCCACAAAGACGAAATCGACACCGTGGCCCACGCCCTCGACGACATGCGCCGGGCCATCCTCAGCGATATCGACCGACGGGAAAGCGATCGGCTGGCCTTGCAGGACAACCGCGACGAATTGCTGAAAATGGTCGAGCGACGCACCGCCAGCCTGATGCGCGCCAAGGACGAAGCCGAAGCGGCCAACCTGGCAAAGTCACGGTTCCTGGCGACCATGAGTCATGAGTTGCGCACGCCCCTTAACGGTATCCTCGGCATGGCCGAGCTGTTGCGCGGCGCCAGCCTCGATCCGCAGGACAGCAAACGCCTGGATGCCTTGCACAAGGCGGGCGAGGGATTGCTGACCATCCTCAATGAAGTGCTGTTTTTCGCCAAACTGGAGGAGGGCGCGAGCCTGCCCGAACCGGTGGATTTCTCGCTTCGCCAATTGATCGATGAAGTGCTGACGCTGCTCGAGCCCAAGGCGCTGGATAACGACACCATCCTGCAATGTCGGGTCGATCAGCGCATCGCCGAGTACCACCACGGTGCCGAGCAATTCTTGCGACAAGTCTTGAGCAACCTGTTGGCCAACGCCATCAAGTTCACCGAGTGCGGTGAGGTCAGTGTCGAAGTGGCGTTGCTCGCGCAGCCCGGAGGGCCTGGCGGCGATCGTCTGCGGGTGAGTGTCACCGACAACGGCATCGGCATCGCACCGCCAATGCAGGCGAGGATTTTCGAGCGCTTCACCCAGGCCAGCGAAGAAGTGGCACAGCGCTTCGGCGGCACCGGGTTGGGGCTGGCGATCTGCAAACACCTGGTCGAGCAAATGGGTGGCAGCATCGGTGTCACCAGTGAAGTCGGGCGGGGCAGTTGCTTCTGGTTCGAGTTGACGTTGCAACCCGCTGCAGGCGTCACGGCGCAACCACCGATCACGGTGGCAGGGCCGGCATTGAAGGTGCTGGTGGTTGAGGACGTGGCACTCAATCGCGAAGTGGTCCAAGGGTTGCTGCAACGGGACGGCCACCAGGTGTGGCTGGCCGAAGAGGCTGAACAGGCATTGGCGCAATGCGCCGTGCAGAGGTTCGATCTGATACTGCTGGATGTGCATCTGCCGGGCATGACCGGTGTGGAATTATGCAAACGGATCCGCAGCGTCGATGGGCCGAATCGTACCGCGCGCATTTTCGCCCTGACTGCCAGTGTGCAGCCGGCGCTGGTTCGAGGGTATCTGGACGCCGGTATGGATGGCGTGCTGGCCAAGCCACTGAATCTGGACACGCTGCGCAAGGTCATGGGCGGGCAGTTGATGACACCCAAACCGCTGCTGGAAGAGGGCGCCATAGACTGGCCACTGCTGCAAACACACCGCAACTTGCTCGGCGAGCAGAAAGTGCAGGGGCTGCTGGCGGTGTTGCGCGACTCGATCCTGCAACACCATGAGGCGCTGCGCGAAGCGATTGACGCCGACGACTTCACTGAAATCGCACATCTGGCCCACCGTTTGGCGGGAAGCGCCGACTCTTTGGGTTTTCGTGCCTTGGCTGGCGTTCTGAGATCACTGGAACAAGCGGCCCTGAAAAATGATCAGTCGGCTATCGGTCAGTTGGCGCCAACCCTTCATGAGTACTGCAAACACGCGCTGGAGACGCTGAAAGGCTTGTTGCAGAGCTGACGTACATTATTGTTACGACTTTCTACAACTTCGATCCATACGTACAACGCGACCTTACATGGCTTTCCAATAATCGACGCAACCGCCGCAGCGCGGTCTTCGAAGCTTATTGGAGATAATAATAATGAATTGCCGTAAAGCTGATCCTTCCCCGCGCCACGACATCCTGTCCTGCGCTGCGCACCTCACTGACTACTGAGGTGCCGACATGAGTGAACACATCGACCGTAAAGGCATCCAACTGACCCGTGCCCTGAAAAGCCGGCACATTTTTATGCTGTCCCTGGGGGGCGTGATCGGCACCGGCCTGTTCATGGGCTCCGGCGTCACCATCAACCAGGGCGGTCCGGTGGGGGCGATTCTGGCCTACCTGGTCGCCGGTTTCCTGATGTACCTGGTGATGGTCTGCCTGGGCGAGCTGTCGGTGCAGATGCCGGTGTCCGGCTCGTTCCAGACCCATGCCACTCAATTCATCGGACCGGCCACCGGTTTCATGATCGGCTGGGTGTACTGGATGAGCTGGGCCACCACCGTGGGCCTGGAGTTCACCGCTGCCGGCATGCTGATGACGCGCTGGTTCCCGGCGGTGCCGATCTGGTACTGGTCAGCGCTGTTCGTGGTGGTGCTGTTCGGCATCAACGCCATGGCGACCCGCGCCTTCGGTGAGGCCGAGTACTGGTTCTCGGGGATCAAGGTCGCGGCGATTCTCGGTTTCATCGTGGTCGGTGTGCTGGTGATCTTCGGCGTGATGCCGCTGAGCAGCGGTGCGCCTGCGCCGATGATGAACAACCTGATCGGTGACTCACTGTTCCCCAATGGCCTGTCCGCCGTGTTCGCGGTGATGATGACCGTGGTCTACGCCTTCCAGGGCTGCGAGATCATGGGCGTGGCCGCTGGCGAAACCGATCAGCCGGAAAAAAGCATCCCGCGCGCCGTGCGCAACGTGGTGTTCCGCGTGCTGATTTTCTATGTGCTGGCGATTATCGTGCTGTCGGCCATCGTGCCGTGGCAGCAAGCGGGCCTGATGGAAAGTCCGTTTGTGCAGGTGTTCGACATGGTCGGCATCCCCTATGCCGCTGACCTGATGAACTTCGTGATCCTCACGGCGATTCTGTCGGTGGGCAACTCCGGCCTCTACGCCTCGACCCGCATCCTCTGGGCGATGTCGAAAACCGGCATGGCGCCGAAAAGTCTTTCGCCTTTGAGCAAGCGTGGTGTGCCGTTGCGCGCCTTGAGCATCACCCTGTGCTTTGCGCTGGTGTCGCTGCTGACCAGCTTCATCGCGGCCGACACCTTGTTCATGGTGCTGATGGCAGTGAGTGGCATGTCAGGCACCGTGACCTGGATGGTCATCGCATTGGCTCAATACAAGTTCCGTAAGGCCTACCTGCGTGACGGCGGCAAACTCAGCGACTTGAAATACCGCGCCCCGTGGTTCCCGGTATTGCCGCTGATGTGCATCACCCTGTGCTGCTCGCTGTTCGTGTTCCTGGCCCTGGACGAAACCCAGCGTCCATCCCTGTACTGGGGCTTCGGCTTTATCGCCCTGTGCTATGGCGCGTACTTCCTGTTCCATCGCAAACGCGAGGCGGTGCTGGCACCGAGTTTGCCGAGCGTTTAATTCACTTTTTCAAGCACATCCCCTGTGGGAGCGTGCCTGCTCGCGATAGCGGTGCGGCAGTCAGCAGCGATGTTGAATGTCCTGCCGTCATCGCGAGCAGGCTCGCTCCCACAGTGTTTTCCTGTTGGGCTGCCGTTGATCGACACTGTCACATTTGACAGTAGTCTGTTTCTGTACTCAGTCGCCTAATGAAGCAGAACTCGCAGATTAAAAACGAGTTTCAAATCACCCAGGCAGGAGTACCACCCACATGTCACGTAATTTGATCAGCAACGGAAACTTCGAGACTGGAAATTTTGCCCATTGGAGCGTGACCGAAAATGACGGAAGCGCAAAAGTTGTGATGTACAAAGGGAGCTACAAAGCTGAAATCAGATTGGGAAAACACGAGGCCGTCATGCTCGATACAGGACGCTTCCTGGCGGGACCGGGGGCGTTCCACTTTTCCTTGCAGGCTTCGATGCCCAAACCGCAAGACGAGAAAGAACAGACACTTATTTATTGCACTCTTTTCGGATGGGGCCCATCCCAAGCGACTCCAATTTACATATTGCCCGTACCTTTTTGGTTGTCCCAACCGGAAAAACACTTTGAATACCAACATTCCATGAAACCTGGAGTGAATGAGGTCCAGTTGATTATTGGACTGTTGCCACCACCAGCCCCCCACGCAGTTGGCCCGATTTACATTGACAATGTGAAATACAACGGGGATCTACCGAGCTGATTGCGCAGTTGCTACAACTTTCCTGTGGTAGCGAGCTTGCTCGCGATAGCGGTGCGGCAATCAACCGAGGTGTTGAGTCTCCTGCCGTCATCGCAAGCAAGCTCGCTCCTACAGTTGTTTAGTGCCTGCGATTTTCTGTGAGGCCCGGTGTTGCAAGCCCTGGATGAATCCTGAGTTTGCCAAGCGATTCATTCATTCTCTCAAGCACATCCCCCTGTGGGAGCGAGCGTGCTCGCGATAGCGGTGCGGCAGTCAACCGAGATGTTGAATGTCCAGCCGTCATCGCGAGCAAGCTCGCTCCCACAGTTGTTTTGTGTCGTGCGACTTGGTTGGGTGGCCGCAGGCAGTTGTTCGAAGTTGTAACAGCGGTTATGGCTCACTCTCCGCAATGGACATATAACCCAATAAAAACAATGTGTTAGCCGATGCTTTGATTTGTTACAGCCGATTTCGCCACCGATTGCCGGCTTACTGAACACTCGTTTAGTATGGCCTCAAGTCGCAACACCTCAAGACAAACAAAATAATTCGAGGACCCGCATGACTACTCACGATTCTCTGCTCAGTCAGGTCGAAGCAGGCGTTGCCTGGATCACCCTCAATCGCACGGCTCAGCGCAATGCGCTGGACATCCCGACGCTGAAAAGCCTTCACGCCTTGCTCGACACCTACAACGCTGATCCAGCGGTACGCGTGGTGGTATTGACCGGTAGCGGTCGCAGTTTCTGCGCCGGTGCCGACCTCGATGAGTGGGCCGAGGCCGAAGCCCGTGGCGCGCTGGAAACCTACGGCTGGACCGAAACCGCCCATGCCCTGATGACCCGCTTGCACAGCCTGGAAAAGCCGACCATTGCCGCCATCAATGGCACCGCCGTCGGTGCCGGGATGGACCTGACCCTGTGCTGCGACCTGCGCATTGCCGGGCAGTCGGCACGCTTCAAGGCCGGCTACACCAGCATGGCCTACTCGCCGGACGCCGGCGCCAGTTGGCACCTGCCACGCCTGATCGGCGCCGAACAAGCCAAGCGCCTGTTGTTCCTCGACGAACTGTGGGGGGCCGATCGCGCCCTGGCCGCCGGGCTTGTCGGTGAAGTCTGCGCCGACGATCAATTGCAGGCCGTGGCCAGCGAGCTCGCCACACGCCTGGCCGCCGGGCCGACCTTCGCTTTTGCCCAGACCAAAAAACTCATGCGCGAAGGCGCCGACCGCAGCCTGCCCGAGCAGTTGCAAGCAGAACTTGCCGCCGGCCTGCTCTGCGGGCGCAGCGAAGACGGCAGCGAAGCGCTGCGCGCCGCCATGGAAAAACGCCCGGCACGCTTTATCGGTCGCTAAGCCCGACCCGTCTCGCCAACCACTCTTTGCAAACGAACACAGGTAGCACCCATGAATTTCCAACTGACCCAAGAACAAGAAATGTTGGTGGACTCGGTACGCAGCTTCGTCGAGAAGGAACTGCTGCCCTATGAAACCGAGGTCGATCGCGCCGACGAAGTCTCCCCGGAGCTCGCCGCGCAGATTCGCGGCAAGGCCATTGCCGCGGGCTTCTACGCCTTCAACATGCCCGAAGAGGTCGGTGGTGGCGGTCTGGACTACCTGTCCCAGGCGCTGATCGAGCGTGAGCTGTCGAAAGTCTCCTGGGCACTGCACGTGTTCGTCGCACGGCCTTCGAAAATTCTTATGGCCTGCACCGGCGACCAGATCAACGATTACCTGTTGCCGTGCATCCAGGGCGAGAAGATCGACTGCTTTGCCCTGACCGAACCGGGTGCCGGTTCCGATGCCAACGCAATCAAGACCCGCGCCGTGCGTGACGGTGACGACTTCGTCCTCAATGGCAGCAAGCACTTCATCAGCCACGCCGGCCACGCCGATTTCGCCATCGTCTTCGCCGTCACCGACACCTACGAGCACAACGGCAAGAAGCGCAACGCCGTGACCTCGTTCCTGGTCGATCGCAACACCCCGGGCATGACCATCCGCCGTGGTCCCAAGTGCGTGAGCAACCGTGGTTACCACACCTTCGAAATGTTTTTCGACGACTGCCGCGTACCGGCCTCCAAGGTGCTCGGTGAAGTCGGCAAGGGCTGGGACGTGGCCAACGCCTGGCTGACCGCCGGACGGGTGATGGTGGCGGCCAACTGCGTCGGCCAGGCGCAACGGGCGCTGGACGTCTCGCTGCAATGGGCGGCGGACCGCAAGCAATTCGGCCAGCCCATCGGTACCTATCAGGGCGTGTCGTTCAAGTTGGCGGACATGGCCACGCAAATTCGCGCGGCGGAACTGCTGACCCTGCACACCGCGTGGAAGATGGACCAGGGCACCATGACCGATGGCGAGGCCGGCATGGCCAAGCTGTTTGCCAGCGAAGTACTGGGTCGTGCGGCCGATGAAGCGGTGCAGATTTTCGGCGGCATGGGCCTGATGGACGAAGGTCCGGTGGAGCGCATCTGGCGTAACGCGCGGATCGAACGGATCTGGGAAGGCACGTCGGAAATCCAGCGCCACATCATTTCCCGCGAGCTGCTGCGGCCGCTGCTGCGCTGATCGCCCGGAGAACCCCCATGTCCCAGACTATTCGTGACAACCTCAAACGCATGCTCGCGCCGCGCCACGTCGCGTTCGTTGGCGGCCGCAGCATGGCCCGCGCCCTCAAGCGTTGCGCCGAAGGCGGCTACCCAGGACAGATGTGGCTGGTCAACCCGCAACACGAGAGCCTCGAAGGCGTGCCTTGTGTGCGCAGCGTGGCCGACCTGCCGTGCGGCCCGGACGCGGTGTTCATCGCGACCAACCGCGACCTGACCCTGACCTGCGTGGCCGAACTGGCCGCCATCGGCACCGGCGGCGCGATTTGCTATGCCTCGGGTTTTGCCGAAACCGGCGCCGAAGGCCTGGCCCTGCAACAGCAACTGCTCGAAGCTGCCGGCGACATGGCTTTGCTCGGCCCCAACTGCTACGGCCTGCTCGACTACCTGCACAGTTGCGCGCTTTGGCCGGTGGCCCATGGCGGCAAAGCGGTGGAGAAGGGCGTGGCGGTGCTGACCCAGAGCGGCAACTTTGCCTACAACCTGTCCATGAGCGACCGCTCGCTGCCCGTGGCTTACATGGCTTCGGTCGGTAACCAGGCGCAACTGGGCGTGGCCGAATTGATGGACGTGCTGCTCGATGAGCCACGGGTCACCGCCATCGGCCTGCACCTGGAAGGTTTGAAGAACGTACCGGGGTTCGCCCGCGCCGCGCACAAGGCGCTGGAAAAGGGCGTACCGATCATCGCCTTGAAAACGGGCGTGTCGCAGATCGGCGCCGAGCTGGCCCTGAGTCACACCAGTTCGCTCTCCGGCTCCGATGCGCTGTACGACGCGCTGTTTGCACGCCTGGGCGTGATCCGCGTCAGTGGCCCGGTAAGCTTCGTCGAAACCTTGAAAGCTGCCGCCTGCGGCAACCTGCCGGCGGGCAACAGCCTGATCGCCCTGGCCTGTTCCGGGGGCGACGCCGGGCTGATCGCCGACTACGCCGAACGCAATGAATTGGCGCTGCCCAAGCTCGACGCCGGTCAAACCGGCGAACTGGCGCAAGTGCTGCCGAGCTACGCCAACCTGGTCAACCCGCTGGATTTCACCACGGCGATCTGGGGCGATGGCGAGGCACTGAACCGCATGCTCGACAGCGCCCTGCGCACCGAAGCCGATGCCGCGATGCTGGTGCTCGACTACCCGGCCGAGTTCACCGGCGAACGCAAGGAATGCGACCTGCTGCTGGACCTGTATTGCAAAGCGCTGGTGCGCCACGGCAAGACCGGTTTCGTCACCTCGGCCTTCCCCGAGTTGCTGCCGGCCCATGCTCGCGAACGCCTGCATGAGCAGGGCGTGGCGGCATTGCAGGGCGTTGAAGACGGCCTGTCAGCCTGGGGGCGCATCGCCAATTACCAGCGTAACCGTCAGGCCTTGTTGGCCCTGGGTGAGTCGGCGCTGGTGCCGCTGTGCCCGCAAGCGCTGCAAGGCGAGGGTCGTTTGCTCAACGAATGGGATTCCAAGCAAGCCTTGCGCGAATTCGGCCTGCCCACCCCCAACGGTGTGCTGAGTTCCCCGGACCGCGCACTGCAGGACGCCAACGCCCTGGGTTATCCGCTGGTGCTCAAAGCGGTCAGCGCCCAGCTACCGCACAAAACCGAGGCCGGCGCCGTGGCGCTGAACCTCAAGGACGACGCGGCACTGAGCGCGGCACTGGAAAAAATGCACGCCAGCATTGCCGCGTACGCACCCGGGGTGGCGTTCGATCAGTTGCTGCTGGAGCCAATGGCCAAGCCGCCACTGGCCGAACTGATCGTCGGCATCAAGCGTGAAAACGACTTCGGCCTGGCGCTGGTCATTGGCGCTGGCGGCATTCTGGTGGAACTGCTCAAGGACAGTCGCAGCCTGTTGCTGCCGACCACCGACGGGGCCATACGCCAGGCCTTGCTGAGCCTGCGCAGCGCGGCATTGCTGCAAGGTTTCCGTGGTCGCGAAGCGGCGGATCTCGACGCGCTGGTGACGGCGATCCGTGCCGTGGCCGACTACGCCTGCGAAAACGCCGCGCAACTGCTCGAACTCGATGTGAACCCATTGTTGGTCGGTGCCCAGGGCACGACCGCGGTCGATGCGTTGATTCGCCTCGGCCATGAATGAGGAACTGAACATGCAAAGCAAAACCTTGACCGGTGGCCAGGCGCTGGTGCGCTTGCTGGCCAACTACGGCGTCGACACCGTGTTCGGCATTCCCGGCGTGCACACCCTGGAGCTGTATCGCGGCTTGCCCGGCAGCGGCATTCGGCATGTGCTGACCCGTCATGAGCAGGGCGCCAGCTTCATGGCCGACGGTTATGCGCGGGTCAGCGGCAAACCCGGCGTGTGCTTCGTCATCACCGGCCCCGGCGTGACCAACGCCGCCACCGGCATCGGTCAGGCCTACGCCGACTCGATTCCGATGCTGGTGATTTCCAGCGTCAACCACACGGCCAGCCTCGGCAAGGGCTGGGGCATCCTGCACGAGTGCCAGGACCAGCGCGCCATGACCGCGCCTATCACCGCGTTCTCGGCCGTGGCCCTGACTGCCGAAGACCTGCCGGAATTGATCGCCCGTGCCTATGCGGTGTTCGACAGCGAGCGTCCGCGCCCGGTGCACATCTCGGTGCCGCTGGACGTGCTGTCGGCACCGGTCGCTCGCGACTGGAGCAATGACGTGGTGCGGCGCCCCGGTCGCGGCACCCCCGCAGCCACCGCACTGGACGAGGCGGTCGCCCGGCTGCACGGCGCCAAACGTCCAATGATCATCGCCGGCGGTGGCGCGCTAAATGCTGCACAAGAACTGGCCGAGCTGAGCACCCGACTCGCCGCGCCGCTGTTCACCAGCGTCGCCGGTAAAGGCTTGCTGCCACCGGATGCACCGCTCAATGCCGGTTCGTCGCTGTGCGTGGAGCCGGGCTGGAACCTGATCGCCGAAGCCGACGTGGTACTGGCGGTCGGTACGGAAATGGCCGACACCGATTTCTGGCGCGAACGCCTGCCACTCAACGCCGAACTGCTGCGGGTGGACATCGATCCGCGCAAGTTCAACGACTTCTACCCATGCGCCGTGGCGTTGCACGGCGACGCACAGCAAACCTTGGCCGCCGCACTCGAACGCCTGTCGCCGGATGTCCGCGACGCCGGTGCCGCGATTGCCAAAGTGGCGGCACTGCGTGAAGCCATCCACGCCGGTCATGGCCCGTTGCAGCAGATCCATCAGGCGATCCTGCAGCGCATCGCCGCCGAACTGCCGGCCAACGCCTTCATCAGCACCGACATGACCCAACTGGCCTACACCGGCAATTACGCCTTCGCCAGTGAGGCCACCCGCAGCTGGTTGCACCCGACCGGCTACGGCACCCTGGGCTACGGCTTGCCGGCCGGTATCGGCGCCAAGTTCGGTGCACCGCAACGACCGGGCCTGGTGCTGGTGGGCGATGGCGGTTTCCTCTACACCGCGCAGGAACTGGCAACGGCGGTCGAGGAGCTGGACAGTCCGCTGGTGGTGTTGCTGTGGAACAACGACGCCCTGGGGCAGATTCGTGACGACATGATCGGGCTGGATA
Organism: Pseudomonas mohnii; assembly: GCF_900105115.1. Taxonomy (NCBI): domain Bacteria; kingdom Pseudomonadati; phylum Pseudomonadota; class Gammaproteobacteria; order Pseudomonadales; family Pseudomonadaceae; genus Pseudomonas; species Pseudomonas mohnii. The sequence continues at coordinate 250,756 of NZ_FNRV01000001.1, read as the reverse complement.
TCGAGCCCATCGGCGTGCTGCCGCGCAATCCGGATTTTGCCGCGCTGGGCCGTGCCTTCGGCTGCACCGTGACGCAGCCGCAAAACCTTGCGGAACTGCAAACCGACTTGCGCCACGGCTTCAATCGCAACGGCGTCACCCTGATCGAACTCAAGCATGCCTGCGTTCGCTGATATTCAACCTTTACTGGAGGGAATAGGGCCATGCGCTTTTCCGATCTGACTCAACGCATCGCCGGTGACGGCGCCGCCGCCTGGGATATTCACTACCGTGCACTGGCCATGATGGAGCAGGGCAAGGACATTTTGCTGCTGTCGGTCGGCGACCCCGATTTCGATACGCCACAACCCATCGTCCAGGGCGCTATCGACAGCCTGTTGTCCGGCAACACCCACTACGCGGAGGTGCGCGGCAAGCGTGCCCTGCGTGAAGCCATCGCCAAACGCCAGCGGCAACGCAGTGGTCAGTTGGTCTCGGCCGATCAGGTCACGGTACTGGCCGGGGCGCAGTGCGCGTTGTTCAGCGTGGCCCAGTGCGTGCTCAATCCCGGCGATGAAGTGATCGTCGCCGAGCCGATGTACGTCACCTACGAAGCCGTGTTCGGTGCTTGTGGGGCCAAGGTCGTGCCGGTACCGGTGCGTTCGGAAAACGGCTTTCGCGTCCTGCCAGAAGACGTCGCCGCCCGCATCACGCCACGTACACGCGCATTGGCGCTGAACAGCCCGCACAACCCGTCGGGCGCGAGCCTGCCACGCAGCACTTGGGAGGCCTTGGCCGAACTGTGCATCGCCCACGATCTGTGGCTGATTTCCGATGAGGTCTACAGCGAGCTGCTGTTTGAAGGCGAACACGTCAGCCCGGCGAGTCTGCCGGGCATGGCCGAGCGCACCGCGACCCTCAATAGCCTGTCGAAATCCCACGCCATGACCGGTTGGCGCGTGGGTTGGGTGGTGGCGCCGCTGTCTTTGTCCGCGCATCTGGAAAACCTGGCGCTGTGCATGCTCTACGGCTCGCCGGACTTTATCCAGGACGCCGCAGTGGTCGCATTGGAAAGCCAGTTGCCGGAACTGGAGGCCATGCGCGAAGCCTATCGTCAGCGCCGTGATCTGGTGTGCGAAAGCCTGGCCGATTGCCCCGGCGTGCGTGCGCTGAAGCCCGATGGCGGCATGTTCGTGATGGTCGATATCCGCGAAACCGGCCTCAGCGCCCAGGCATTTGCCGACCGTCTGCTCGATCGCCACGGCGTGTCGGTGCTGGCCGGCGAAGCCTTTGGCCCGAGCGCCGCCGGACACATTCGCCTCGGGTTGGTGGTGGGGGCGGCGCCGTTGCGCGATGCCTGCCAGCGCATCGCCCGTTGCGCCCAGGAATTGATGGAGGCTCAGGTTCATGCTTGATCACAAGGCACTGTTTATTGATGGACGCTGGCAAACCCCGTCGGGGCGAGGCATCGCCGAGGTCATCAACCCGGCCACCGAAGAAATCGCCGGCCGCGTGCCCCTGGGTGATGAGCGGGATGTCGACAACGCCGTCGCCGCTGCCCGTCGGGCCTTCGGGCCCTGGTCGCAGGCGCCGTCCAGCGTGCGCGCCGGTTATATCCGGGCGCTGGCCGAGCAATTGCGCGCCCGTGCCGATGAAATGGCCGCAGTGATTACCACTGAACTGGGTATGCCGGTGCAATGGTGCCGTTCGGTGCAGGTCGACGGGCCGATCATTGGCCTGGAGCAGTACATCGGACTCGCCGGTTTGATGGACGAGGTGCGTGAAGTCGGTAACTCGCTGGTGGTCCGCGAAGCCGTGGGTGTGTGCGCGTTCATCAATCCGTGGAATTACCCCCTGCACCAGTTGATCGGCAAACTCGCGCCAGCCTTGGCCGCCGGTTGCACGGTGGTGGTCAAGCCAAGCCAGGAAACGCCGCTGCACGCGTTTCTGCTGGCGCAGATGATCGAGGATATCGGCCTGCCCGCCGGGGTCTTCAACCTGGTCAGCGGGCCGGGTTCCAAGGTGGGTGAGGCTCTGGCCAGGCACCCGGACGTCGACATGGTGTCGTTCACCGGTTCCACCGGCGCTGGCGTGCGCGTTGCACAAGCGGCGGCGCCATCGGTGAAGCGGGTGTGCCTGGAGCTGGGCGGCAAGTCGCCGCTGCTGATTGCCGAGGACGCCGATCTGGCCGCAGCGGTGCGTTACGGCGTACAGGACGTGATGATCAACTCCGGGCAGACCTGCACCGCGCTGACGCGCATGTTGCTGCCGGCCAGCCGTTATGCCGAAGCGCTGCAGATTGCGCTGGAGGAAACCCTGAGCCTGCGCATGGGCGACCCGCTCGATCCGCAGAGTTTTCTCGGCCCGATGTGTTCGCCGGGGCAGCGCCGCACCGTTGAGGATTACATCCGCCTCGGTCAGTCCGAAGGCGCGCGGTTGCTGTGCGGTGGCGATTCGGCGCCGGACTTCGAGCGCGGCCATTACGTTCGCCCGACGCTGTTTGCCGATGTCGACAACCGCATGCGCATTGCCCAGGAAGAAATCTTTGGCCCGGTGCTGTGCCTGATTCCCTATGCGGATGAAGCGCAGGCGATCCAGATCGCCAATGACTCGCCGTTCGGCCTGTCCAGCGGCGTCTGGGCCGGCAGCAGCGAGCGCGCCTTGCAACTGGGTCGGCAACTGCGGGCTGGCCAATGTTTCCTCAATGGCGCGGCCTTCAACTATCAGGCGCCTTTCGGCGGCTACAAACAATCCGGCAACGGACGGGAGTGGGGGGAGGAGGGGCTCAACGAATTCGCCGAAGTGAAGGCGATCCAGGTGTGACGGTCAACGATTCAAAGGATGTTCGCACCGGGCCATGGCCCGGTGCTTCGCGTGGTTTTGAACGGGTATTTCCTTAGCTTTCAATCAGGGGCAATGCAATGAGCGATAACAAAAACAAGATTACTCAAGCGAACCATGAATTCAGCTTTGCGCGTCGTGACTTTTTAAAGTACAGCGCGGCCGCCGCAGCGATGGCCGGCGCGTTCTCCATGGGCCTGCCATTGGGCGCCATGGCGGCAGACGCAACGCCGAAGCCCGGTGGCGTGCTGCGTCTGGGACTGGCCGGCGCCAGCACCACCGACTCGAAAGACCCCGGTTCCTGGGTCGATACCTTTACCTTCGTCGGTTTCTCGGCGATCTATAACACCCTGACCGAAATTGCCGTCGACGGCTCGGCGATCCCTGAGCTGGCTGAAAGCTGGACCTCGACCCCGGATGCCCGGGTCTGGACCTTCAAACTGCGCCAGGGCGTGACCTTCCACAACGGCAAGACCCTGACCGCCGACGATGTGGTCGCCTCGATCCAGCATCACCTCGGGGAGAAATCCAGCTCGGCGGCCAAGACCGTGTTGGGCGACGTGGCGAAGGTCAGTGCCAACGGCAGCGACAGCGTGGTGTTCGAGCTGCACTCGGGCAACGCCGACTTCACCTACGTGGTCGCCGATTACCATCTGGTGATCATGCCGAGCAAGGACGGCGTGCCGGACTGGCAGGCCGGTATTGGCACCGGCGGTTATCGCCTGAAGAACTTCGAACCGGGTGTGCGCATGACCCTGGAGCGCAGCCCGGATTACTGGAAAGCCGGGCGGGCGCACTTCGCCAGCGCCGAACTGATCGCCATCGGCGATGGCGCCGCGCGAATCAACGCGTTGGTCACCGGGCAAGTGGACGTGATCAACAAGGTCGACCTGAAAACCGTGGCCCTGCTCAAGCGCAACCCGAACCTGGTCATCGAAGAAACCAAGGGCGCGCAGCACTACACCTTCCCGATGCTCACCGACAGTCCGGTGTTCCAGAGCAATGACGTGCGCATGGCGATGAAGCACGCGATCAACCGTGAAACCCTGCTGTCTTCGGTGCTGTACGGCTATGGCCTGGTGGGTAACGATCACCCGATCCAGCCTGGCAGCCGCTTCATCAACACCGCGCTGGAACAACGCAGCTACGATCCGGACAAGTCGCGTTTCTACTTGAAAAAGGCCGGCATGGACTCGCTCAAAGTGCGTCTGCAAGCCTCGGACGCGGCGTACACCGGCGCCGTCGATGCCTCGGTGCTGTTCAAAGAGCAGGCCCGTGCGGCCGGGATCGATATCGATGTGGTACGCGAGCCGGCCGATGGTTTCTTCTCCAACGTGTGGATGAAGCAACCGTTCACCACCTCGTTCTGGTACAGCAGCCTGACCGCCGACCGCATGTTCAGCATCGGTTACGCCAAGGGTGCGGCATGGAACGAAACCCACTGGGATAACCCGCGCTTCAATCAACTGCTCAACGCCGCCCGTGGCGAAATGAACGACCCGCTGCGCCGCGAGATGTACAACGAAATGCAGTCGCTGTGCCGGGATGACGGCGGGGCAATCGTGCCGCTGTTCGCCAGCTCCGTGGCGGCGCGCTCCAACCGGGTCGCGCACGGTGGGCAAACCGCGCCTTACGGCGAGCTGGATGGGCTGCGGGTGATCGAGCGCTGGTGGCAGGCGTAAGCGTTCGGCAAAGATGAAGAACCCCTGTAGGTGCGAGCCCTGCTCGCGAGAAAGGTCAAGGCAACGCGGATACTCAGACTGTCCGCGTCATCGTTGACGTCCATCGCGAGCAGGCTCGCTCCTACAGTTGGAAATGGTGGTCTTCGTAAGGAACTGCGCGGTGAATAGTCTTTTCAGGTTGCTACTTCAGCGTTTGGCATTGGGGCTGTTATCGCTGTTTGCGTTGTCAGTGATCATTTTTCTCGCGGTCGGCATGCTCCCGGGCGATATCGCCCAGGCCATGCTCGGCCAATCCGCCACCCCGGAAACCGTGGCGGCGTTCCGTGCGCAACTGGGCCTGGACCTGCCGCCACTGACCCGTTTCGGGCACTGGATCTGGAGCCTGTTGCAAGGCGACCTCGGTGTATCTCTGGCCAACCAGCGTCCGATCGCCGAACTGGTGGGTTCACGGCTGGGCAACACCTTCAGCCTGGCGCTGCTGGCGGCCCTGGTGTCGGTGCCGTTGGCGCTGTTGTTGGGGATGCTCGCGGCGTTGTACCGCAACAGCTGGTTCGACCGTTTGCTCAACACCTCGGCACTGAGTGCGGTGTCGTTTCCCGAGTTCTTCGTCGCCTACATCCTGATCCTGGTGTTTGCGGTGAAGCTCAACTGGTTCCCAAGCATTTCCAACCTGGCGCCGGATGCGTCCCTTGGCATGATACTGGAGCGTTCGGTACTGCCCGTGGCGACCCTGAGCCTGGTGGTGATCGCGCAGATGATGCGCATGACCCGCGCCTCGCTGATCAACCTGCTGGCCAGTCCCTACATCGAAATGGCCCGGCTCAAGGGTATCAGCCAGTCGCGGATCATCTTCCGCCATGCCTTGCCCAACGCCCTGGCACCGATCGTCAACGTGGTGGCGCTGAACCTGGCGTACCTGGTGGTGGGCGTGGTGGTGGTCGAAGTGGTGTTTGTCTATCCCGGCCTCGGCCAGTTGCTGGTGGACTCGGTGGCCAAGCGCGATATCCCGGTGGTGCAGGCCTGCAGCCTGATCTTCGCGGCGACCTACATCCTGCTCAATACCAGCGCGGATGTGCTGTCGATTGCCAGCAACCCACGCTTGATGCATCCAAAGGGGTAGACCATGAGCTTGCTTAAACAATTGGTCCGGGCACCGCTGAGTGCCAAGTTCGGATTGCTGGTCATCGTTGTGTACATCCTGGTGGCGCTGTTCGCCCCGGTGCTGGCGCCCTTCGGCGAAACCCAGGTGGTGGGCGAGGGCTTCGCGCCGTGGGGCGGGCAGTTCCTGTTGGGCACCGATAACCTGGGGCGCGACATGTTCAGCCGCCTGGTCTACGGCGCGCGCAACACCCTGGGCATTGCCTTCCTGACCACGGTACTGGCGTTCCTGCTCGGTGGCTTGAGCGGCCTGGTCGCGGCGATCAAGGGCGGTGCGATCGATCAGGGGCTGTCGCGGGTGGTGGACATCCTGATGGCCATTCCGCAATTGATCTTTGCCCTGCTGATTCTCAGTGTGGTCGGCACCACCGCGACCTCGTTGGTGCTGGTGATTGCGCTGCTGGATGCGACCCGGGTGTTTCGGCTGTCCCGGGCGGTGGCGATGAACGTCGTGGTCCAGGACTTCGTCGAAGCGGCGCGCCTGCGGGGTGAAGGCCTGTGGTGGCTGGTGACCCGCGAAGTGCTGCCGAACGCGGCGGCGCCGTTGATTGCCGAGTTCGGCCTGCGCTTCTGCTTTGTGTTCCTGTTCATCAGTGCGCTGTCATTCCTCGGCCTGGGCATTCAACCGCCCACCGCCGACTGGGGCAGCATGGTGCGCGACAACGCCGTACTGATCACCTTTGGCGACATCAGCCCGTTGCTGCCCGCCCTGGCCGTGGCGTTGATCACGGTCAGCGTCAACTTCGTCGTCGACTGGATGCTGCATAAATCCAGCGGCCTCAAGGAATGCTGAACATGACGACCTCCAAACCTTTGCTGGAAATCCGCAACCTGCACATCGAAGGTCACTACGAAGACGCCTGGCATCCGCTGATCAAGGGCATCGACCTGACCCTGCAACGCGGCGAAGTGCTGGGGCTGATCGGCGAGTCGGGGGCAGGCAAATCGACCCTCGGTCTGTCGGCCATGGGCTACACCCGTGACGGCTGCAAAATCACCGGCGGTTCGGTGCATTTCGACGGCATCGACCTGCTCAAGGCCAAGCCCGAAGCCCTGCGCAAGCTGAGAGGCTTGCGCATCGCCTACGTCGCGCAAAGCGCGGCCGCTTCGTTCAACCCGGCCCATCGGCTGATCGATCAGCATGTCGAAACCGCCGTGATAAATGGCGGCATGAGCCGTGCCCAGGCCATGACCGAAGCCGTGGAACTGTACCGCGTGCTACGCCTGCCCAATTCCGAGCAGATCGGCCAGCGTTATCCGCACCAGGTTTCCGGCGGTCAATTGCAGCGGGTGATGACGGCGATGGCCATGGCTTGCCATCCCGACCTGATCATCTTCGACGAGCCGACCACCGCGCTGGACGTCACCACCCAGATCGAAGTGCTGGCGGCAATTCGCGACGCAGTGAAAACCTACGGCAGCGCCGCGATCTACATCAGCCACGACCTGGCGGTAGTGGCGCAGATGGCGGACCGCATCATGGTGCTGCGCCACGGCAAACTTGTGGAAGAAGCCGAGACCCGCAAGATGCTCGGCGATCCGCAGGAGGACTACACCAAGTCGTTGTGGGCGGTACGCAGTTTCCGCACTGAACCCAAGGCCTGTCCGCAGCAGGAACAACCGCTGCTGGAACTGCGCAACAGCTGCGCCAGTTACGGTCGTCAGCCGGTGCTGCATGACGTTTCGCTGAAGCTGTACCGTGGCCAGACCCTGGCGGTCATCGGCGAGTCCGGCAGCGGCAAAAGCTCCACGGCACGACTGATCACCGGTTTGCTGCCGCCAACCTCGGGCCAGGTGCTGTATGACGGCCAGCCACTGCCGGCGGACTTTCGACAGCGCAGCAAGGAGCAGCTGCGGCGCGTCCAGATGATTTATCAGATTCCCGACACAGCGCTGAACCCTCGCCAGCGCATCGTCGATATCATCGGTCGGCCGCTGACCTTTTACCTGGGGCTCAAGGGCAAGGCCATGCGCGCGCGCGTGGCCGAGTTACTGGAAATGATCGAACTCGACCCGGCCACCTTCATGGAGCGTCAGCCCCGGGAACTGTCCGGAGGGCAAAAGCAACGGGTGTGTATCGCCCGGGCACTGGCGGCCGATCCGCAGTTGATCATCTGTGATGAAGTCACCTCGGCACTGGATCAACTGGTGGCCGAAGGCGTGCTCAAACTGCTCAATCGTATTCAGCAACAGCTGGGCGTGGCCTACCTGTTCATCACCCACGACGTCGCCACCGTGCGCGCGATTGCCGATGAGGTGCTGGTGATGCAACGGGGCCGGGTGGTCGACCACGGCTCACGCAGCCAGATCTTCACCCCGCCGCACCAGGATTACACCGGACTGCTGTTTTCGTCCGAACCGCAAATGGACCCCGACTGGCTCGACCGCTTGCTGGCCAGCCGCGCGCTCCCGAATTCAAACCCTACGCTGGAAAAAGTCTAAGGAATCACCATGAAAGTACTGATCGTCCACGCTCATCCAGAGCCACAATCCTTCACCGCGGCCTTGCGCGATCAAGCGGTCGCGACCCTGGAAGCCCAGGGCCACGAAGTGCAGGTCAGCGACCTGTACAAAATGAACTGGAACCCGGTGGCCAGCGCCGATGACTTCTCCTCGCGGGAAAACCCCGAGTACCTGGTGTACGCGCTGGAGCAACGCCTCGGGGTTAAAAGCCAGTCGCTGGCGGCCGACATCCAGGCCGAGCTGGACAAACTGCTGTGGGCCGACCTGCTGATCCTCAACTTCCCGATCTTCTGGTTCTCCACCCCGGCCATCCTCAAGGGCTGGATCGACCGGGTGCTGGTGTCCGGCATCTGCTACGGCGGCAAGCGTTTCTACGATCAGGGCGGTTTAAGCGGCAAGAAGGCGCTGGTGACGGTGACCTTGGGCGGTCGCGAACACATGTTCGGCGAGGACGCGATTCATGGGCCGTTGCAGGACATGCTGCGGCCGATCCTGCGCGGGACCCTGGCCTATGTTGGTTTTGATGTGCTGGAACCGTTTGTGGCCTGGCATGTGCCGTACATCAGCGATGAAGCGCGTCAGCAGTTCCTGGTTGATTACAGCCAGCGGCTGCAACACCTGAGTGATGATCAGCCGTTGGTGTTTCCGAAGCTGGCGCAGTTTGATGACAGGCTCTATCCGCTGCCCAAATGACACGACAAGATCAGCAGGAGCTGGCTTGCCAGCGAATGGGCCGGCCCCTGTGACATCGATGCTGCCTGACCTGACACAATGGCGAGCAAGCTCGCTCCCACAAGGGGATTTGGGGGGCGCAACACCGGCACCGACACCCGGCCGGCCTGGAGGCGGTCGCGGTGCAATGGGTCGGAAATCGCCTGCTCATGGAGGTTGGCGAGGAGGGCTGATCTACACTCTCTGAGGGCCAGTCGCGCCCATCCGGAGGACATCATGAACAGATTGTCGCCCATCGGCCTGTGCGTCGTATTGTCGGTTTTAAGTACCCAGGGTTGGGCACAAACGGTAGTACCGATGAAGGGCCAGAATTCGCAACAGACCCAACTCGACATCAATGAATGCAACAGCATCGCCGCCAGTAGTACATCGACGACCTCGACGCCTTCCGGTGGACGGATCAAGGGCGCGGCGGCGGGGGCGGCCGCCGGGGCCACGGCGGCGCAGGTGCGGGGAAACCAGCATGACGAGATATATGATCGCGTCGATGACAATACCAAGCAGGATTACCGGCAGAACCGCGCCAAACAGACCGCCGCCGCTGGTGCCGTGGTGGGTGGTTCGCGCCAGCGTCAGGAGCGGCGTGCCCAGGATAAAACCAACGCCTCGACCACTTCCACCGCTTATACAAGCTGTTTGCAGGGGAAGGGGTATCAGGTTAACCCTTGAGGTGTGACACAAATCCTGTGGCGCGGGAGCTTGCTCCCTCGCCACAGGGTCTGTAGAGGCCACAAGGTCAGCGCAGGCTAGCACTGATTTTTGTGGCCGGTCGCTGATCGAGCCAATGCACCATCACGCACGCATACAGCGTCACCGCAATGAACAGCCCCATGCGAATCGCGAACGCGGTGTACACGTCCTTGCCCGCGAGGCTGTCCTGAACCGACTGCCCCAACAGGATGATCAGCGTGATCAGGGTGTTGAGCCAGAAGCCCGGACTTAACCGGCCCGGGCTCAGGCCATAGAGCTTGCGCGCCAGGACCAGGGCGAACAGCAGCATCCACAAAAAGAACATCCACAGGTGCACGAAAACGCTCAGTGCGCTCCAGAACAGGATCGCCAGCAGCCCGCCGAGCAAGGTCGAGCCAATCAGCTCGCGCGCGGCGTCGCGGGTGTTGGTGCTGGAACTCTGCTGGCCGAGGCTGACGGCTTTGAGGACGATGGGCAGGTAGCTGGCGGGATCGATCAATGCCAGCAGAAAGGTCGGCATCACGATCAGGGTGGCTCGTAGCGCGACCCGGTCGACGTCGGCCTCCGGTAGTGTGGCGGCGGGCGGCGGCACCGGGGCATTGTCCGGTTCGGGGAACAGCCAGTGGCTGAATGCGCCGATCATCACCGCCAGCAGCAAGCCACTGATCAGCGCCTTGATGACCATCGCTGCCAGGCCGAAGTCGGCGACCCCCGCCGAGGGGATCATGGTCAGGCCGATCACCAGAAAGGTCACCACCAGGTTGTTGCCGCCGCGCAGGCCATATCGAAAGACCATGAGCAGGCCAAGACCGATCAATAGCACACCACTGAAGGCGTAATAGCGCAGGACCGGGATCAACAGCAGGCCGATGCCGGTGGTTAGCATCGCGGTCACCGCCAGCACCAGCGTGGCCTTGAATGGCAACGGGCGATTGAGGCTGACCAGCAGCAAGGCACCCAGCACCGGTGCGAGGAACGGTATCGGCAACGCCAGGCCGAAACTCGCGGCCAGGCACAACGCGGTGCCGCAGGCCAGGCGCAACGCGCGCTGAACCCGTGGCGAGCGCTTAGTAGGCATAGGACAGCCAGCTCATCAGCCAGAGAAACATCCGGCCCAGGGGATTGAGGACATTGCCCTCGGACGGGAAGGCCATGACCTCGGCCTGACCGCCGGCGCGAATGGCACGGTTGTCCTTGAGCATGGCCAAGGCGTCCGGCGAGAACTCGATGATCACCGGAAAGCGCTGGGCCGGACGCAGCCAGTCGCGGCTGTTCTGCACCGTGGGCAGGCTGCCGGGGGCGGGCGGCTGACCGACACTAACTCCATAACCGACACTGCGCACGCGCCCGGCGAACACTTCGCCGGGCAACGCATCCAGTGCGATCAACACCGGGCTGTCGGGGCGGACCAGGCCGAGGTTGTTCTCGGTCATGTCGGCGCTGATCCAGACATCGTGGATTGCAATCAGGGTCATCACCGGGTTCCCGGCCGCGGCGAACTGGCCGACGTCGGTGCGCAGGTCGGTGATCAAACCGGCCGAGCGCGCATGGACCTGGGTGTTGGCCAGGTCCAGTTCGGCCTTCGACAGGGCGGTGGCGGCGCTGCGCAGCAGGGCGTTGGACTCCTCGTTGCCGCCTTCCTGCTCGCGGGCGCGCTGGACTTCGGCGCGGGCGGCGGCGACCTGGCTGACGGCCTGTTCGCGGTTGGCGCGGGACACTTCCAGCAGGCGCACGGAAATGGTTCCGGGGTCCTGGCGATACAAGCCTTCCAGCCGTTGGTTGTCCTGCCTGGCCTTGAGTTCGTTGGCCTGTGCCGCACGCAGGTTGGCTTGCGCCGAGGCGATGCCGGCGGTGCTGGCGCCAACCTGGCGACGGGTGGATTCAAGGTCTGCCCGGGCCCGGTCGACCGCGATCTGGTAGGGCTGCGGATCGATCTCGAAAATCACGTCGCCCGCCTTGACGTCCTGGTTGTTGCGCACGTTGACGCGGATCACCCGGCCGGAGACTTCCGCCGCCACCGGAATCACAAAGGCGCCGACCCGTGCCTGCTGGGTATAGGGCGTGAATCGGTCAGCCAACAGATACCAGGCCAGGCTCACGACGATCAGCAGTACTACCCATTTCACGCCTTTTTTCGTCGGGTCGGCGGCAGGTTCCGCTGGCGGCGGGGGGGAGGCGGCTTCACTCATGGTTGATTACCTGGTTGGGCAAGGGGGGAGGCGGGCTGCGCGGCCGGGGGCTCGTTCAGCAGGTCGCCCCAGTCGGTGCGTTGTTCCATTTGTTGGCGCGTGGCGGCGTCGACCCTGGGCTGGGCGCTGTACCAGCCGCCGCCCAGGGCCTTGTACAGGGCAATCACATTACTCACCGCGTCGCCTCGACTGAGCAGGTAGCTGTCCTGCAGTTCGAGCAGCGCACGCTGGGCATCCAGCACCCGCTGGAAATCCGAATAGCCTTCGCGGTACAGGATGACGGCCAGGTCCAGCGAGCGTTTGGCCGCGCCTTCGGCCTCGCGCAGGATGCGTTCGCGCTGCAAAGCATGGGTCAAGCCGTTGGCGGCATCATCCGCTTCGCGAGCCGCCTGGCGCACCTTGTCACGGTAGGCCTCGATCAATTGCTGCAAGCGCGCATCCTGGACCCGCACGTTGTTGCTGATACGGCCATGGTCGAACACGTTCCAGCGCAGGCTGGGCCCGCCCACCAGATCAAAACTGCGCGACGTACCGCTCAAGGTATCGGTCGACCAGACGATGCTGCCCAGCAACGTCAGCGACGGGTAGAAGTCGGTTTCGGCCACGCCAATCAGCGCGGACTGCGCGGCGACATTCAGTTCGGCGGCGCGCACATCGGGGCGGCGCAACAGCAGATTGGCCGGTACGTCCTGCAACACGGCGCGGTCCACCAACGGGATCAAACCGGTGCTTTCCACCACCCGTGGCAGCGCGCCGGGTGGCTGTCCGATCAGCACGGTCAAGGCATTGCGGGTGCGCGATAACTGGTCTTCCAGGCCAGGAATGGTGCTCAAGGTGCCGAGGTATTGGGTCTTGGCCTGTTGCAGGTCGAGTTCGGCGGTCTGGCCGCTTTTGAACAGTCTTTCGGTGATCTCGTAGTTGCGTTGCTGTTGTTTCGCGTTTTCCCTGGCCACGCGCAGGCGCGCTTCGGTGGTGCGCAGGACAAAGTAGGTGTCCGCCACTTGTGCCCGCAGCAGCACCAGGCCGTCTTCATAGTTGGCCTCGGCGGCGAAGTAGCTGGCGTCGGAAGACTCGATGGCCCGGCTGAAACGGCCCCAGAAATCCAGTTCCCAACCGATATCGAACCCGGCGCTGTGCTGCCAGAACTGGCTGTCGACCGGGTTGCTGCCCCCGGATTGATGACGGTCGACGTACACACTGTCGGCGGCGACCTGTTGCAATTGCGGGTAGCGTCCGCTCTGGGCGATACCTAGCTGCACGCGAGCTTCCATGACCCGCAGGCCGGCGATCTTCAGGCTGGAATTGTGCGCATCCGCTGCGGCGATCAACTGGTCGAGCACCGGGTCGGCAAAGACTTGCCACCACTGGCGGATGTCCGGGTACAGGGTGCGTTGGCTGGCGTGCTCGATCGCCGGCGTGTTCCAGTGATCGACCCAGGCTTCGCCAGGCGGCTGAAAGTCCGGCCCCAGCCGTACGCAACCGCCGAGGGCAAGCAGGCCACAGAGCAATAGCCAGGCCGGTCGCGTCAGCAGGGAAGCACCTGATTGCATGGGCTGTTTTCCGACCGGGGAACTTCACAGGAGCATAGTCGCCCGGCCGCCTTCTGCCTCTTCAGGTTGGCCTGTACGCAAAAACGCCGCGACTGTCGCAAAAACGACCTGTTTACGCTGAACGCGAACCTTGATCAGTATTCTATTGAACGAGTGTTCAGCTTGGGCTATGTTCGTTCGACCTTCTCTCCCGGCTGGTTGCGGGCTTGCGTTTCTTCATTTCGAATGAGGCACTGGCATGCGGTTTTCACCCTTTGTTGAGCGGATCTCAGGTCAAGGTGTTGCGGCCTGGGATATTCACAATGCGGCGTTTGAAGCACGGCGTTGCGGCGAGGATGTGATCATCCTCAGTGTCGGCGACCCGGATTTCCCCACCCCTGATTTCATCACTGACGCCGCCATCCAGGCGCTGCGCGAAGGTGATACCCACTACACCGAAATTGCCGGTCGCCAGGCGTTGCGCGAAGCCGTGGCCGCACGTTATGGCAAGCTGTTCGACCGTGAGCTGCAAGCGTCAAACGTGATTACCGTGGCCGGTGCGCAAAATGCGCTGTTCGTTGCGTCGATGTGCCTGCTCAGTGCCGGCGACGAGGTGATTGCCCTCGATCCGATGTACGTGACTTACGAAGCCACCCTCAAGGCCTCCGGCGCCACGCTGGTGCGGGTCCCCTGTGCGGCGAGCGACGACTTCCGCCTCGACGCGGCGGTGCTGGCCAAGGCCATTACCCCGCGCACCCGGGCGATTTTCTTTTCCAATCCGAACAATCCCACCGGCGTGGTGCTCAACCGCGAAGAGTTGCAAGCCATCGCCGACCTCGCCATCGCCCATGACCTGTGGGTGGTGGTGGATGAGGTCTATGAGAGCCTGACGTTCGAACACGAACACCTGAGCCTGGCCGCCTTGCCGGGCATGGCCGAGCGTTGCGTGGTGATCGGCAGTCTGTCGAAGTCCCATGCCATGACTGGCTGGCGCATCGGCTGGATCGTCGCCGCCCCCACGCTGGTGGCGCATGCCGAAACCCTGGTGTTGAGCATGCTCTACGGCTTGCCGGGGTTCGTCATGGAAGCTGCGCTCAAGGCCGTACAGGCCCACGACGAAGTGACCCACGGCATGCGCGACATTTATCGCCGTCGACGCGATCTGGTGGTAGCGGGTTTATCGGATTGCCCGGGGATCGACGTGCTCAAACCCGACGCCGGCATGTTCGTATTGCTGGATGTGCGCGCCACCGGCCTGACGTCGCTGGAGTTTGCCTGGCGCCTGCTGCGCGAGGCGCGGGTATCGGTGCTGGATGCCGCGGCCTTTGGCGAACCGGCGCAAGGTTTTGTGCGGCTGTCGTTCACCCTCGGTGAAGAGCGCCTGGCGCAAGCCTGCCAGCGGATTCGAGATTTTGTCCTGGTGCTCAACGGTGAAGCGCCCCGGCCGAACATCAGCTGCGAGCCCCCTTCGGCGGTGGTCGAACCGGTCGCGGGCCGGACCATGATCCAGGTCGAACAGCTGCACAAACGCTTCGGCACTATCGAGGTGCTCAAGGGCGTATCCCTGACGGCCCGCGAGGGCGAGGTGATCTCCCTGATCGGGGCCAGCGGCTCGGGAAAAAGCACCTTGCTGCGCTGCATCAACATGCTCGAAGTGCCGGATCAGGGGCGGATTCTGGTGGACGGCGAAAGCATTCACCTGAACCACACGCGGCCTGGCGCGCCCTTGGTGTCCGATGCCAAACAGCTTGTGCGCATCAGGTCCAGCCTGGGCATGGTGTTCCAGAACTTCAACCTCTGGCCCCATCGCACGGTGCTGGAAAACCTGATCGAAGCGCCGACCCAGGTCCTGCGCGAGAGCAAAGCCGAGGCCACTGAACGGGCCGAAGCCTTGCTCGAACGCGTGGGGCTGGCGGCCAAGCGCAACGAGTACCCGGCGTTTCTTTCCGGGGGACAGCAACAACGGGTGGCCATCGCCCGGGCCCTGGCCATGCGGCCCAAGGTCATGCTGTTCGATGAACCCACCTCGGCACTCGACCCGGAACTGGTCGGGGAAGTGCTGCGGGTGATCCGCTCTCTCGCCGAAGAAGGCCGGACCATGATCCTGGTGACTCATGAAATGGCCTTTGCACGCGATGTCTCTTCCAAAGTTGCCTTTTTGCATCAAGGGCTGATCGAGGAAACCGGTTCGCCGGACGAAGTGTTCGTACACCCACGCAGCGAGCGCTGCCGACAATTCGTCAACGCTCATCAAACTCGCTAACACATAAAAAGACGGGAATACATCATGGGAAATCGACGTTTTGCACACTGGTTGACCGGCGCGGCCTGCGTATTGCTCGCGGGCATGAGTGCGGCCCAAGCGCAGCCCATCAGGTTCGCGGTCGCCGCCGAACCCTATCCGCCGTACACCGAGAAACAGGCCAACGGCGAGTGGAAGGGCTTTGAAGTCGACCTGATCCACAAGCTGTGCAGCGAAATGAAAGCGCAATGCGAGATCAAGGAAGTGGCGTGGGACGGGATCATTCCGTCGCTGCTGGCGAAGAAGATCGACGTGATTTTCTCTTCGATGTCGGTGACCGAGGAGCGGGAAAAACAGATCGCCTTCAGCAAGGCCTATTACGACTCGGTTGTCGCACTGGTCGGGCCGAAGGGCACTTCCGTGACCCAATACCCGGATGACCTCAAGGGCAAGACCATCGGCGTACAGAACTCGACCGTCAGCGCCAGCTACCTGAAGACCTACTACGAAAAAATCGCCGATGTGAAGTATTACGACACCCAGGACTCGGCCAACGCCGACCTGATCGCCGGGCGTATCGACCTGATGATGGCCGACGGCACGGCGATGGCGTCCTTCGTCAAGACCCCGGACGCCAGCAACCTGGCCTACCTCGGCGCGGTGCCTTACGACCCGATCTTCGGCAAGGGCGTCGGCGCAGGCCTGCGCAAGGACGACACCGAACTGAAGGCCAAACTCGACACGGCAATCAAGACCCTGCTGGCGAGCAAGGACTATGACGACCTCTCCCAAAGCTACTTCGGTACCAGTGTGAAACCGACGTTCTGACGGCAACACCCAACTCCTGTAGGAGCGAGCTTGCTCGCGATGAACGCAAGAGCGACGCGGTTCGTCAGAGAAGCCGCATCATCGTTAACGTTTTTCGCGAGCAAGCTCGCTCCTACAGGGATCACGTCAGTTGGTTGATGTTTGCTAACCGGAGAGTGAAATGCCAGCAATGTTCGATTTGATCAATTTCACCGAACAAGGATGGGGCGGGGCGCTGCTCAAGGGACTCTGGATGACCCTGCAGATTTCGGCGGGGGCTTTTGTGGTCGGACTGGCGATCGGCCTGGTTGTGGCCTGCCTCAAGCTGGGCGCGCCCAAGCCGATTGCGGCCGTGGCGCGGGTCTATACCACGCTGTTCCGGGCGGTGCCGGAGTTGTTGCTGATTCTGCTCCTGTACTACGTCGGGTCCATGTTGCTCAATTCGCTGATGGCCCGGCTCGGTTATGACGCGGTGAACCTGAGCGGTCCACTGGCGGCGATCCTGGTGCTGGGGCTCGTGCAGGGGGCTTACGCCTCGGAGATTTTCCGGGCGGCAATCCAGGCGATCCCCTACGGTCAGATCGAATCGGCGAAGGCTTTCGGTCTGCACGGCTTTGGACTGTTCCGTCGCGTGACGCTGCCGATCATGGCGCCGTATGCGATGGCGGGGATGGCCAACCTGTGGATCAACCTGATCAAGGACAGTGCGCTCATCAGTGTGGTCGGCACCAACGAATTGCTCTACACCGCCAAACAAGGCGCGGGTTCGACGCGTCACTACCTGTTGTTCTACCTCACGGCCGCCGCCTTGTATTACGCGGTGACGCTGGTGTCCAACTACCTGTCGGGACGGCTCGAGCGACGCATTCGTCGCTGGATGCCATTGGCTGAGTGAATGACATGATTCCAGCGTGGACAGTTGAATACGCGGCGCTGTTGGGCCGAGGGCTGCAAACAACCATTACCATCCTGCTGGTTTCCAGCGTGTTCGGTTACGCGCTGGCGGTGTTGGTGGCGCTGGCCCGGATCTCGAAAAACAGGGTGATCGCCAAGGTCAGCCTGTTCTATACCAGCGTCACGCGCGGCACACCGCTGTTGATCCAGATCTACATCTTCTATTACGGCCTCGGCAGTCTGTTTGCGCAGTTCCCGCTGATCCGTGGCAGTTTTCTCTGGCCCTACCTGCGCGATGGTTACTGGTACATCGTGTTTGCCCTGGTGGTGTCGGTGGGCGCCTACGTCGGTGAAGTCATTCGTGGTGGCTTGCTGGCAGTGCCCAAGGGTGAGATGGAAGCGGCTTCGGCGTTTGGCATGACCCCGCGTCAGTCCTTGTTGCGGGTGCGCTTGCCACGGGCGTTGCGCCTGCTGTTGCCGACCCTGGCCGGGGAAACCGTGATGCTGCTCAAGTCCACGGCGCTGGCCTCGACCATTGCGGTGATCGACTTGCTGGGCGCGGCCAACGTGGTTCGGGCGCAGACCCTGCAAGTCTATGAGCCGCTGTTGCTGGTGGCCGGCGTGTATGTCTGCCTGACGTTCCTGATCGAGGCGCTGTTTGCCTTTGCCGAGCGGCGCGGCACGCCCGTGCGCAGGTCAGCCTGATGAGTTCGCCACGGGTTGACCGTTCGCTGCAGGGCATTGGCCTGTGCACCTTGGGCTACGCGTTCCTGACGTTGCAGGATGCGGCCATCAAGTGGCTGGTGGCTGACTACTCGGTGGTGACCATTCTGTTCTGGCGCGCCCTGGTGGTGGCCGCCGTGGTGTTGGCCGTGGGACGCATGCGTCTGGTCTTGCGGGCCTGGCACTCGCCGAGCCGGCGCTTGCTGGTGGTGCGCGGCCTGTTGTCGATCGTGGCGTGGCTGCTGTACTACACGGCAGCCCGTGACCTGACCCTGGCGGAGATGACCACCCTGTATTTTTCCGCGCCGATCATGGTCACGGTGCTGGCAACGGTGATTCTCAAGGAGCGCGCCAGTGCCTGGCAGTGGTTCAGTCTGATCATCGGTTTTGCCGGCGTGATCATAGCTTGCCGCCCGGACAACATGAGCGAACCGGTGCCGGTTGTGCTGACGCTGCTGGCAGCGATGTGCTGGGCCTTCACCTATATCCAGTTGCGCCAGGTGGACGACCAGACCTCGGTGCTGGAGCAAATGCTGATCACCAACGTGGTGTTTGTGCTGTGCATGGTCGTGGCGCTGCCGTGGACCTATACCCCGGCGCCGACACCGGCCTGGCTGGGGATGGTCGGGGCAGGGCTGGTGGGTGGTATCGGTCAGTTCCTGCTGTTCGCCAGTTTCCGCCGCGCCACGGCGACCTTGCTGGCGCCGTTCGAGTACACCGGGCTGATCTGGGCGTTTGCCCTGTCGAGCCTGATCTGGGGCACGCTGATGGATGTGTCGTTGATGATCGGTGCCGGGTTGATCGCCGTGAGCGGCACCCTGGCGATGATCTTCGGCCGGCATCCGTCACAGGACGTCGTCGGTGCTGAATGCTCCGTGACGCAGCCCCTTTATCCAGCAACGACAGATATGGAGGCCGTTGGCGGCGCTGAAGGTCTCGGGGTTGAGGCACCACTCGAGCCAGAGTCCGTCGAGCATCGCCGATAGGCCGATGGCGGCCAGGCGCGTGTCGTGAATCCTGAAGCCTTCGCTGTCGGCCATGCCGTCGAGCAATTGGCAAAGCAGATCAAGGTAGGCGCCGTAGGTTTTGACGTGGGACTGGCTGACGTGTTCGGAGTGGCGGATCAGGCTCCAGAACACCACCCAGACGCCCAACAGTTTCGGGTCCATGACCCTGGGTGAAAACGAGCCGACGAGAAACGCATCCATTTTTTGCGCGGGTGTGCCGGCCTGCTCGATTTCCTGGAGCAGTGCCGTGGTGAGTTCGCTCGCCAGTTTCTGATAGGTGTCGGCAATCAGTGCATCGATGCTGCCGAAATGATGATTGAGCAAACCGACGGAAACCCCGGCCTCGGTGGCGATGCGCCGCACGGAAATCCCGGCATGACCGTCGCGGCCCAGGCAGCGCAGGGTGGCGGCGACCAGTAGTTCGCGACGCTCGTCAGGCTCGGCGCGGCGGTTTTTCGGGACGGTGGTGGTCACAGGGGATTCCTTGGCAGTGGTTCCACGCTGGCGAGCTTAGTTGAACGTGTGTTCAATCTCCAGCTTCGACAGCGGCAATACCTCGATTGTTAACGCTCATCAGGGGAGGGCAAGCGCATGGTTCAGGATATTTCGTTCAACGTTCGCAATAACAACGGCGAACCGGTGCAGGTCGGTGCCTGGCGTTTCGAGGGCGATGGCCACGGGCCGAAGGTGCATGTGCAGGCGGGTGTGCATGCCGACGAAATCGCCGGGATGCTGGTCCTGCATCTGTTGATGCAGCGCCTGCGGGTCGCCGAGGCCGGGGGGCGGCTCAAGGGCAGCGTGACCGTGGTGCCGCAGGCCAATCCGCTGGGTATCGGGCAGTTTCGCCAGGGGCGGATTCTGGGGCGTTACCACGACGCCACCGGGCATAACTTCAACCGGGGATTCGACCAGTCGGCGGCGATGGAGCGGTCGATGACCAACGTCCAGCAATGGCAGAAAAAACTGGTGCAGCTGGCGGCGCCGGCCGATGTGATGCTCGACCTGCACACCGACGACGAAGCGTTGCCCTACGTCTACGTTCATCGCCGTTTCTGGCCCCGTGGTCGCGCGTTGGCGGCGGCGATGAAAATGGACGTCGCGATCATCTGGGATGAGGGCGGCGACGGTTCGTTCGAAGAAACCATCATTGCCCCGTGGCTGCGCGAAGGCAGGACCGCCCAGCGCATGGCCGCGACCCTGGAGCTGCGAGGGCAGGGCGATGTCAACGATCGATTCGCCGAGCAGGATGCCGAGGGCCTGTATACGTGGCTATGCGGTTATGGGGTGATCGATGAGGCACGAACACCCCCTGACTGGCCTGTCGAAGCGGTAGAAATGGGCCACATGGAAACCATCATTGCGCCGCAGCCGGGGGTGTTGATCTTTGAAAAGGAGCTGGGCGATAGCGTCGAAGAGGGACAGCGCTTTGCACGGATTCTGCGCCGGCCGGGTGATCCATCATCGGAAGTGGTGCTGTATGCCGAGCAAACCGGGCGGCTGGTCACCCGCTTTCGCGATCGTTTGATTGCCCAGGGCATGGGCGTGGCCAAGTTCACCGGGAGCCGGGTATCGCGCAACTGGAGCGGCGGCTTGCTGGACCCGAACTGAGCCAGACGAAACTGCCTGGCGCGCGTCGCCATGGAAAACCTCCAGGTCTATCGCGGAAAGTCAAAACTCACCTGCATTGGAGAGGCGTTCACCGCAAACGTTGTACAAGTTTTGCCGCTGCTCGGCATAAAGCTATACAAACAGCTATTCTTGTACAATATTGAGCTGCAAGCAGGAGGCTCTGATGAACGTGGCTGACGCAAGACGCATTTTCAAACATCGCCTGTCGAAGGCTTGTCTGCTGTTGCTGATGCTCTCGGTGCCGGCCTCGGCGGACTGGCGCCCATCCGTCCCCGAGGCACGTCTGGTCGGCCGGGGCGATTTCACCTGGTTTGGCATGAGCCTGTACACCGCGCGCTTGTGGAGCTCCGAGGCGCCGCCGGCGTGGGGTCAGCCCTTTGCGCTCGAATTGACGTATCGCCGTGCACTGTCAAGGGACACGCTGGTCGAGGCCAGCCTGGATGAAATGCGTCGCCTGGGCGGGGCGAACCTGGACGATGCCACCCTGCAACGATGGTCCGCTGAAATGCGTGAAGCCTTCGTTGATGTCCAGCCCGGCATGCGCATTACCGGGGTCTACCTGCCCGGCAAAGGCTGCACGTTTTACGTCGACGACCGGCTTCACCGGCAAGTGCCTGATGCCCGATTCGCCCGTGCGTTTTTCGACATCTGGCTCGACCCGCGGGCGCGAGATCCACAGTTGCGCCAACGCCTGCTGGGGCAGGGCGGTCCTGCTGAATAGCAGCGTTCTGAATACCAACCTGCTGAACAGGAGATAGACATGCGGCGAATACTGTTACTGATGGGCAGCCTGTTGCTGGCCAGCTGCGGCAATGTCGGCGTGGAGCACTACGCCCGGGAACGTCCGAGCCTGGATCTGGCGGCATTCTTTTCCCGGCCGGTGCAAGCCTGGGGCCTGTACCAGAATCGCTCAGGCGAAGTGCTCAAGCGATTCCACGTCCAGATTGAGAGCCATAGAGAGGGGCAGCGCCTGATCCTCGACGAGCGGTTTGTCTACAGCGACGGTACGCGCCAGCAGCGGGTCTGGACCCTGGAACCGGATGGCCCCATGCGCTGGCGTGGCCGGGCGAGCGATGTGATTGGCGAAGCCCGGGGCGAGGTCGCCGGCAACGCGCTGCGCTGGCGCTATCGCCTTGACCTGCCAGTGGATGGCAAGCATTGGGAAGTGGATTTCGACGACTGGATGTACCTGATGGACGACGACACCCTGATCAATCGTTCGAGCATGAGCAAGTTGGGCGTCGAATTGGGGCAGGTGAGTCTGTTCTTCCGCCGCCAGCCTTAGCGGCTGGCTTGATTTTGTCAACGCGGCGCGGCCAGTCGCAGGGCCAGGGGCAAAGCTGCTGCCCACAGCGGCGCCAGCAGCAGGGCGGTGCCAAGGGTGCCCCAGGGCAAACCGACCCCGGCCAGTGGCGCCCCGGCGATGTACGCCAGCGGTCCACCGATCAGGCCGAGCAGCACGCCGTGCCACATCGGCTTCCGGGCCCAGGCCAGGCTGTGGCGAAGCCCGCTCGCCAGCACCAGCCAGAGCAGTGCCAGCCACAGGGGCAGGGGCGGCTGGTCAAATTCGAAAACCCCCAGCGCGCCCAGGCCGGCATCCATCAGCCAACCGGCCACGCCCACGCGCAGGAGCGCAGTGGCTTCCTTGCCCGGCCGTGGACAGATCGCGATATGGATCACCAGGCCGACCGCTATCAGCAGTAGCAGCCAAGGGTGCCTGGCGCCCAGCACACAGCCCCACCAGCCGGCCTGCATCCATAGTGCGTTACCGATAAGCCATGCCCGGCTCGACATCAGGCGCACGACGACGATGGGCGGCGCGCATGTGGGGTCAGGGGTGCGAACGTCGTGGCGAAAGCGGACAGGCAGGCGGACATGGCAGGTTCCAGGCAATGTTGTACAAGTCGGAAATTCTGTACAGATAAGCCTGAAGCCTAGGGGCAAAGTCGTATAAGTCAATCAACGCTCGCGACGGGCCAGCCGCGAAACCCATGGATTGGCGCTCAAGCCATGCAATACCACGCTGAGTAGAACCGTGCAGACCGCGATGGCGCCTACCATGCGACCGGCCTCCAGCGGGTAATCCAGGATCATGATGGCAAAGACGATGGTGGCCAGTCCGCGTGGGCCGAACCAACCGATGAACAGTCGCGTTTCGTAATCGAAGGCCGTGCCTGCCAGGCTGATCAGTACCGGCAGCACGCGGATCACCGTCAGGCTCAGCACCGCATAGAACCAGATGGCCGGGGTGAGATTGCCCCAGACCCGAGGGATGACCAGCGCGCCGAACACGATCCAGGTTATGACCGATAGCGGGGTGGCGAATTCTTCGCTGGCCTCGAGCAAGCGATGCTTTTGCTCGGAAAACAGACTGCTCGCCAGTAACCCGCCGACGAACGCGGCGATAAACCCGCTGCCACCGAGTGTTTGCGCTGTGGCAAAGCACAGGAGGGCCAGTCCGGGCAGCGTCAGTTGTGACCATATGGGGGATTGCCAACTCTGTTTTGAGGCGTAGCGAAACATCAGCCAGGCGATCAAAGTCAGGGCCAGCCCGACGACGGCACCGATCCCCAGTTCCTCGATGAACAACTCCCCGGCCAGTGACAGGGGGGAACGGGTCTGCTCTTCGATCAGCAATGCCAGGAACATCAACAGCACCGGAACGCAGATACCGTCATTCAACCCGCTCTCGACGTTCAACCCTTCACGCACGGCGCCGGGAACCTTGGGATTGCTCATCACAGCCTTGCCCAGCGCCGCGTCGGTGGGAGCCAAGAGGGTCGCCATGATTGCCAGTTCCACCGGCGGTATCTGCGGGAACAGCCAGCGACCGATCAGCCAACCACTGAGCATGGTCAGGGGCAGCCCGATCATCAGCAGGCGCAAGGGCAAACCTTCGTGGGCCTTGAGAATCTTCAGGTCGGCATTGGCGGCATCGCTGAACAAAATGATCGCCAATGTCAGCTCTGCGAGCATCCTCAGGCCGTCCTTGTCGATCCGGGGCTGCAAAACGCCCAGGAACGCTGGACCGAGAATCAGGCCGACGAGCATGAACATCAGGGGACCATTGAGCAGGCGTGTCTCGATCCCCCCGGCAAATAGGCTGTAGAACAGGAGGAAAGCGGCGAAGAGGGCGAGGTTCTGATACATCGACGGCATGCCTGTGCAGTGGCCGGCTTCGGATGTAAGCCGCGCAAAACGTGCTCGGTGAGTATGAGCCACGTTGGATTCGCGCGTAGTCGGGTCATCTGATTTAAATCAATGTATGGCCAGATTCTCACCGTCAGTGGTGAAAACCCACATCGCACCTAGACTTGTCTGGCGTTACTTGCCTGGCATTCGAATGCCGCCCCGAAAGGGAAGTTGTGTAGCACATGTCGACACTCAGTCGGCTCCGTAATCACGCACCACGAAGTGTTTTAGTGACTTGCAGGGTGGATAGGGATGAACCATTTATTCGACGCCGTCACGCTCGGGTTGTTGGCATTGTTGCCATTGATCAATCCACCCACCACCGTGGCGCTTTTTCTGGCGTTATCCCAAGGGTTCAGTCGTGAAGAAAAAAACCAGCAGGCCTTCCTGACGGCAGTTTACGTCTTCATCATTATGCTGGTGACCTATTACATCGGTGAGTTCGTGATGGGTGTATTCAGTATTTCGATCCCGGGCTTGCGGATTGCCGGTGGTGGGATACTTGTCGTGATCGGCTCGAACATGTTGTTTCCCAAGCCTCGCGAAACCGCTTGCAGCGATAGCGCGGCGAAAAAAACCAGCTTCGCGTTCATCCCCCTGGCCATGCCCAGCACAGCCGGCCCTGGCACGATCGCAATGATCATCAGTGCCTCTGCCACCATTAAAAACAACACCACCTTTCCGCAATGGGTGCTGCTGACGGCTCCACCTTTAATTTTCCTTGTCACCGCGTTGACACTTTGGGGTTGCTTGCGCGCGTCGGACTTAATCATGAAGGTCACGGGGGAGTCGGGTATCGATGCCATTTCCCGTTTGATGGGTTTTATATTGGTGTGCATGGGCGTTCAATTTGCCATCAACGGATCGGTCGAGATCATACAAACCCTCATCGACAATAACGCGCAAATAATACATTCCCCCTAGGCCCGGTCGGCTTGCTCAGCGCTGCGGGTACCCGGAGACCGGCAGCAGTGTCCCACCGGACTGAACCCGCTCGAGCACGCGGAATTGACATTAATCAATCCCGTCCGCCCACACGGGCCCAGAATCCAGCGATCTGCCAAATTGCTCAGGGCCCCGGCATGTCTGTCAAATTACCCATTCCAGACTTTCCCCCTTCAGCTGCGCTGGAAGACGGCCAGCATTTCAGTCGTCCCGCACTCTGGCTGACATGGCTGCTGGGAGCCGCCATGTTTGCGACGGTGGTGGGCGTCGCACTGCAATTCACGGACGTCGAATCCTTCACACGCCTGCTGACGGAGGCAGAGCCACTGTGGCTCATCGCCGCCTTAGGCTTGCAAGCCCTGACCTATATGGCGCAGGGGCAGGTTTTTCGTGTGGTGCTCAAGGCCGGGGCTCAGCATCTTTCACTCTGGGAAGCGGGCAAGCTCAGCTTGATGAAGCTGTTTGTCGATCAAGCCTTGCCGTCTTCCGGCATCAGCGGGGCCTTTGCGGTTGTCGCCTCGTTCGTGCGCCTGGGGTTCGCCAGACCCGTCGTGCTGGCGTGCCTTGTCCTGGATCTGTCCGGGTACTTCCTGGCCTATGTGCTGTCCGTTGGCGTGGCACTGCCGGTGGTGATTTTCCAGGGGCATGCAACGGCGGCTTTATTGGTGACCTGTGTGGTGTTCGTGGCGGTCAGCCTGATGCTGGCGGTTGCCACGCCAAGGCTGGCCGGCAACACACGCCTGGCGACCCATGTGCCGGGGCAGCGTTTTTCGATGATCGCCAAAGGCCTTGCGTTGCTCACCGGAGCGGATCGACAGCTGGTACGCAGCCACGCCTTGCTCTGGCGCATCACGTTGCTGGAACTAGCGATCATCCTGCTGGACAGTGCAACGCTGTGGGTCCTGGTGCGAGCGTTGGGCGTCTCGGCACCGCCCCTGGGGTTATTTGCCGGCTTCATGCTGGCCAGCGTTCTGCGCAGTATCGGCATTGTGCCGGGTGGTCTTGGGGCCTTCGAAGCCGCAGCCGTGGTGACGTTGCATTGGGTCGGGGTGAACGTAGCCGTGGCGTTGTCTGCCACGCTGCTGTTTCGCGGCCTGACGTTCTGGTTACCGATGTTGCCCGGTCTCTGGCTGGCGCATCGCGAATGGCATTCCACCACGACAAAACCGACGCATGATGTCTGCGCCGATTATTGGAGCCCGTCGCTCAGCGAGTTGTTCAGCACCTTGCACAGTAATCCGACGGGGTTGAGCCAGGCCCAGGCCAAGGCGCGACTGCGCAGCGCACCAACCCAGGCCAAGGACCGGCCACAGGGATTGGCCAGGCTGGTGCTGGAACAAATGCGCACGCCGTTGGTGCTTATTCTGATTGCCGGCGCGGTGGTGGCCGTGGTGGTGGGCGACTGGCTCGACGCGGCGATTGTCGGGTGTATTGTGCTGATCAGCGCTGTCCTCAGCGCCTGGTATGAAAATCGTGCCAGCCACGCGGTGGAGCAGCTACGCAACAAGATCGCCTTGCGCGCAACGGTCCGTCGGGAGGGCAAGACCCTGGAGGTTGCCGCCAGTGACGTGGTGCCAGGTGACGTCCTGTTACTCAGCGCCGGCAGCCTGATCGCCGCCGATGGCCGCATCCTGCAGGCCCTCGACTGCTTCATCGCCGAGAGCCTGCTGACCGGCGAAACCTTTCCGGTCGAAAAGCTGCCAGGTGATTGCGCCCCTGAGGCCACCGTGGGGCAGCGCCACAATTGTGTGTTCATGGGCACCTCGGTCCGTAGCGGTACCGCCGAGGTGCTTGTGACGCGCTATGCCCAGGACAGCGAGATCGGCCACATCGCCAAGACCTTGTCGCTCAGGCCTCCCGAAACGGAGTTCGAGCGTGGCTTGCGTCGTTTCGGTGCCTTGTTGCTGCGGGTGATGCTGGTGATCACGATCGTCGTGTTCGGCATCAACATCTTGCTGCATCGCCCGACCCTCGACACGCTGCTATTCGCCATCGCCTTGTCCATTGGTTTGTCGCCGGAACTGTTGCCGGCGATTCTCAGCATTACGCTGGCCAAAGGCGCGCAGCGCATGGCGGCGAAAGGGGTGATCGTGCGTCACCTCAACGCCATCGAAAACCTGGGGGCCATGGACATCCTGTGTACCGACAAGACCGGTACGCTGACCCGGGGTGTCGTGGTGCTGGACGCTGCGATGGATGTGGAGGGCGTCGCCGCCACTGATGTCCTGCAGCTGGCGGTGTTCAATTCCAGTTTGCAGACAGGCATGCGTAACGCGATGGACGATGCCATCACCCTGGCCGGCAAAGACCTGGCACCGTGCGCCGATGTCATCAAACTTGATGAAGTCCCCTATGACTTTGTCCGTAAACGCCTCAGCGTGGCGGTGGCCAATGCGCCCGGGGCCAGCAGACTGATGGTCACCAAAGGCGCCCTGGACAATGTGCTTGAGGTTTGCACGCACCTGCGCCGTGGTGAACAGGTTGTCACGTTGAACGACGCGGAGCGGGCGACGATCGCGCAACGTTTCGCGGACTGGAGCGAGCAGGGCTTTCGCGTCCTGGGCATTGCCACCCGTGCATTGCCCGATCAGCCGCACTATGACCGCGACGAAGAAAAGGACATGACCTTTCGCGGCTTTCTGTTGTTTTTTGACCCGCCGGAACCCGGGGTCAAGGACACGCTCGCCACCCTGGACGGGCTGGGTGTGCAAGTGAAGATCATCAGCGGCGACAACCATCTGGTCGTCCGCCATGTCGGCCAGGCGGTGGGCCTGCCGGTGGAGCGAATCATCACCGGCGGTGAACTCTCGGTGATGAAAGATGAAGCCTTGATGCACTTGGCCCCCCGGACAACCCTGTTCGCCGAGGTCGATCCCAATCAGAAGGAGCGCATCATCCGGGCCCTGCAAAAGACCGGGCATGTGGTCGGCTACATGGGCGATGGCATCAATGATGCCCCGGCGCTGCAAGTCGCCGACATCGGGATTTCCGTGGACAACGCGGCCGACGTGGCCAAGCAGGCCGCCGACTTTGTGCTGCTGGAACACGATCTGAATGTCCTGCGCGAAGGTATCGAAGAGGGGCGTCATACCTTCGCCAATACCCTCAAATACATATCGATTGTCTCCAGTGCCAACTTCGGCAACATGATCAGCATGGCCCTTGCTTCCCTGGCGCTACCCTTCCTGCCGCTGCTGGCCAAGCAGATATTGCTCAATAACTTCCTGGCCGACATCCCTTCGATGGGAATTGCCAGCGACAACGTTGACCGGGAATGGGAAAGCACGCCTCACCGATGGAACATCAAGCAGATACGTAACTTCATGGTGGTGTTCGGGCTGGTGAGCTCGCTGTTCGACATCCTGACGTTCGTGGCCCTGTACCTGCTGGCAGAGATGGTTCCTGCAGTATTTCGCAGCGGTTGGTTCGTTGAGTCGCTGCTGACTCAACTGCTGACGATCTTCATCGTGCGCACCTACAAACCGTTTTACCAAAGCCGCCCGGCGAAACTGCTGATCGTCAGTGCACTGGGCATCGGCCTGCTGGCCATAGGTCTGCCGTACAGCCCGGTAGCCCCCTGGTTCGGCCTGGTGCCTTTGCCATTCCATATCCTGTTGCTGATGCTGGCAATCAGTCTGGTGTACATGGTGTCGGCCGAGTTTGTGAAACGGGCTTTTTATCGGCGTCAACACTAGTGGTTTCAACGCGCTTGAGACAGGTGCAGCGCGTTAACGGGGGAGGGCGTCTCGGGCCGTTGAAAAAACGGGCACAGACAGGGAAGGGGTTCAGAATGTAATTCGAACATAGACGCCATATAAAGCAACTATTCGGCCTCAGGGAGGCGATATGACCAATCCACAAGATAAAACCGAATCCGATGCGGATTTAGTTTATGTGGGTGTGGTGATAGCGCGGCTTGCCGGTCTTTATCCATCGAATCAGATTAAGTGACGCTCGATTTTCCTGAACCACTTGCGGGTATTGGTCAATAATCAGACTCAGTCGAATATTCCACCGATGCATGAATGGAATACAGCGCAAGCCCCGGTTTCAAAGCCCTGCGCCGAAGCGATATTGCCAGACGACGCCAATGGCATCGTATTCGCTGCCCGTACGAGTATGTCCGCCATTGCTCGCATTGAGCTTCACTGAATGGTTGCGGTTCAACGGTAGCGTGAGGGTGCATCCGTAGCGCGTATTTTCCTGGAAGTCATGGTTGCCGACGCCATCGATTGAAGTACTCCCCCCCTCATAGTAGGTCGAATCCAGCGAGACCCAGACTCCGCTCTCAAAGGCATAGATAAGATGCGCCTGCACCTGGTAAATCGGGTTCTGGGAAAGTGTGCGGTTGCCAAGGTACTCGTTGTTGTCGGTGTAATAAGTTGCCGCTGCGGACAATTCCAGGGTCACGGGTCCCAGACGCTTGGAAATCCCGAGTTCGGGCTTGAACGACCAGCGGTTGTTGCCGAGATTCACCAGCTTGTTCGCGTCGTACTGGCCGAGTGGCGCCGTGATCGCCAGGCTGGTGCCGATAATCACATCCTGTTTATAGCTGGGGAATTCAGCCAGGGACATCGCCGGGGCGCCATACACGTTGACCGAGAAGCGAAATCTTGGATCGATCAAACCCGTCACATTTCGCTCCTTGGGCTCGCCGGCAAACAGGGCAGAACCCGTCAATTTTGCCTCAGGCACGACGATATCGAACTTCCCGGAGCGGCCCCAGATGTCGAGGGATCTGGCATAGGCAAACACGACAGTCTTGATATCGAGCTTGGCATCCTGGAGCGGGACCGAGGGGTTGGCCGTCACGTTGCCATGGAGATCGCTATAGCCCATGAGCAGGAAGTTGATACCGACCGGCGTATTGGCGTAGGACCTGGGCTCGAGATCCTCTGCGCCGGCAATGGAGGTGACGAGGATGAGCGAGGCGGTTGCGAAACGAATCGGCCGAACGACGCAGAGTTGGTGTTTCATCCACATTCGATCGCTGCCTGTCAGGCCCCGGAAGTTCTACTCATTGTAGTAGCGCATCCGTATTCGTCTGGCATTCATAGCGACCACGTTCCGACGGTGGTTCCAGCAGACTGCCCAGGCATCTTTTGCGCACGACGCAACATGACGTTGCGCCATGTCCATATTCTCCCGGCGAGGCGTGCCGCCTATTTTGTGGCCTGACAAACATCCAGCGGGTGACCTTCATTGGAACGTCACCGTTGTCGAACTTCAGGAGTCCACAGCATGAGTGTTTCAACAAGCGGTACGGCAGCGACGATAGCAAAAGCTTCAATGACGAGAGGGATGGTGCTTCTCTTTGCGTTTTGTTGTGGCGCCATCGTGGCCAACATCTATTACGCACAGCCGATTATCAGCCTGATCGCCCCGGATATCGGCATGTCCAATGGCAGCGCCAGTTTTATCGTATCGCTGACTCAAATCGGTTACGCACTCGGATTGTTCTTCCTGGTTCCCCTGGCGGACCTCATGGAAAATCGCCGGCTGATGATTGCCACGATCGTGGTTACGATCTTCAGCCTGATCGCAGCCGGCCTGGCCAGGCAGCCGAGTGTGTTCCTTGTCGTCTCGGCACTCATCGGTTTCAGCTCGGTCTCTGTGCAAATGCTGATTCCATTGGCCGCGCATCTGGCGCCGGAAGAGTCTCGCGGCCGAGTGGTGGGCGGGATCATGGGCGGCTTGCTGTTGGGGATCCTGCTGGCGCGGCCGCTGTCGAGCCTGGTTGCTGATCATTTTGGCTGGCGGGTCGTGTTTATCAGCGCGGCTGCGTTGATGCTCGTCATTTCCATGGTGATCGGCATGACCATGCCCAAATGGCAACCAGCCCATCGCGCGTCGTATGGCCAGTTGCTGAAATCCCTTGGCCAACTGTTTTGCCGCGAACCCGTATTACGTCAGCGAGCGCTCTATCAAGGGTTGATGTTTGCCGCGTTCAGTTTGTTCTGGACCGCTGTCCCGATGGTATTGAGCCGTGAGTTCGGCCTCTCGCAAAGTCAGATCGCGATTTTCTCCCTGGTCGGCGCCATCGGTGCAATCGCCGCACCTATCAGTGGTCGACTCGCGGATGCCGGGCACACTCGACGCGCCTCACAGTTGGCCATGATATTGGCCGCAGTGAGTTTCCTGCCGGCGTTCATCAATCCCTTTTACGGTGTGATCGGCTTGGCGGTGACCGGTATCGCGCTGGATTTCGCGGTGCAGATGAACATGGTGCTTGGGCAACGCGCCGTCTACGCCTTGGGCACTGCCAACCGAGGCCGTCTGAATGCGTTGTACATGATCAGCATCTTCATTGGCGGGGCGTTTGGCTCCTCGGTGGCCAGCTCGCTTTATGAACACTTCAGCTGGTTGGCGATTGCGGCCGTCGGCAGTGCACTGTCACTGGTGACCTTGATCGTCTTCCTGGTGGTGTCCCGTAGAGACGCGCAGAACCACTGAGTCATCGCGCTGCCTGAACGCCTGCCCGGTGACGGAACGGTTCACGTCCTCGGACGCCGGGTCGGGGTTCATAGCCAGCGCATTCTTTTGTTTTGTATGATGCCTCGATGAAGCTCGAGCGAGGCGTTATGCAAGACTCAAAAAAAACAACGGACTCACAGGGCACTGTCAAAGCGGCAACCCGGCGCCTTTCCCCAGAGGTCCGGGAAAAGCAGATCGTGCAGAAAGCCATCGAGCACTTCGCGACCTGCGGATTCTCGGGAAGCACCCGTGAGCTGGCCCGGCAACTGGACATCACCCAGCCTTTGCTTTATCGCTATTTCCCCAGTAAGGAGGCACTGATCGACCGCGTTTACGATGAGGTTTATCAGTGGGATGCTTCTTGGGAGACGGTGATCAAGGATCGTTCGCAACCCCTTCAGGAACGCCTGGTGCGTTTCTATACCTCATACGCCCACGTGATTTTGCGACGAGAATGGA
Source organism: Pseudomonas mohnii (assembly GCF_900105115.1). Lineage (NCBI taxonomy): Bacteria > Pseudomonadati > Pseudomonadota > Gammaproteobacteria > Pseudomonadales > Pseudomonadaceae > Pseudomonas > Pseudomonas mohnii. Next base: position 219,121 of record NZ_FNRV01000001.1, on the reverse strand, counting down.
TTCGCATCTTCGTGTTCGCCGGGTTGACCCGTGAAGGCATCAACGATCGGTATCTGGCCAAATTACGTGAGCGAGTCTTCATTCCCGTTATTGCCGAAATTCGCCACGCCCATGGTCTGGCGCCTTCCTCCGGTGAAACGATCAATGAAAAAGAGCTCGAACTGATCTGGAGTTTGCATGCCAGCATTTTCTATATCGGCGTGCGCAAATGGATCTACGATCTTCCGGTGACCGAGGACATTGACGCGCTGATAGAGCAGATGGTCGATGCGTTCCTCAATGGCGGTCCCCATGTATTGGCTCAGGTCGACAACGACATCGGCGGGACGCCTCGCTTGAGTTGATTTCCCGCCTGGCCACCTCCTGACATCCTGCTTTCACCCTTCTTTTTTCGACCACTCATCACCTGTTTCAGCCTTTGGCTGGATAGGTGGCGGGAGGGCGCGCACCTCGCTATTTCGCTCTGAAAAGCCCGTTCCAAACGCCTCAAGCGCGTTCTGCCAAGACGCCATCGCGACGCGGTTCAGGGGCAGACGTTAAAAAATCGGGTCCGCCGGCTATTTACATCAATTTCGTCAGGCCTTACTGTTTATCAACCGATAAATAACAACAAAAACTGTTGGAGGCATCATGCAAGTCCGAAAACTCGCTCATTACTCGATCCGGTCGTTCGACCTGGAAAAGTCCAGCCATTTTTATGAAAAAGTGCTCGGTTTCACCCCTGGCTACCGGCCGCCGTTCGACTTCCCTGGCGTGTGGTTGTACATGGGAGGGGACGAGCAGGATTTTGGTACGGTCCACATCATCGGGATCGATCCCGCCAACCCCGAGGGCCTGAAGAAGTATCTCGGCGACAAGGACATCCCGCTGAAGGGCACCGGGACCGTTGATCACATTGCGTTTCTGGTAACAGGCCTGGTTGAGTTCTGGGGCGCCCTGAAAGCCGAAGGCATTGCCTGGCGTGATCGCACCGTTCCGAGCCTGGGCCTGCATCAGGTATTCATCGAAGACCCTTCCGGCGTCACCATCGAACTGAACTTCCCGGCCTCCGAGATTGAAGCCGTCGGTTCCTACGCCGCCCATGCCGCTGCGACGGTGGAGATGCAACCATGATTAATATGCCGAACAAACGCCGCGCCATTGTCGTCGGTGGCTCGCTGGGTGGTCTGTTTGCAGCGAACATGTTGCTTCGCAAAGGTTGGGATGTAGAAGTCTTTGAACGGGTACCCGATGAACTCGCTGGACGAGGCGCAGGGATCGTTACACACCCTGAGTTGTTCGAAGCGATGGCCGCAGCGGGCATCCCACTCGATGCGTCGGTAGGTATCGATGTGCTGTCGCGCGTCACGCTGGACCAGGACGGCGATGTCGTATTGGAGAACGCGCTCCCGCAAACGCTGACCGCGTGGGGAAAGATGTACCAGGTGCTTCGCGCCGCTTTTCCAGACGCGCTCTATCGTTGCGGCGGCAACGTCGTCTCGGTCGAAAGCACGGAGTCCCATGCCAGCATCACACTGGCCGATGGCTCCACGCATCAAGCAGACATCATCATTGCCGCCGATGGATTTCGCTCGACGATTCGCCAGCAGCTTTTGCCTGACTTGCATCTGCAATACGCCGGCTACATCGCATGGCGCGGGTTGGTCGATGAAGGTGTTCTTTCCGACTCCGCCCACGCTGCGCTCTTCGATAAATTTGCGTTCTGCTTACCCCCGCGCGAACAGATTTTGGGGTATCCGGTTGCCGGCCAGTCGAACAGTACCCTGGCAGGCGAGCGTCGTTATAACTTCGTGTGGTATCGCACCAGCGGCGACGATGAGTTGAAGGACCTGCTCCGGGATGAGAGCGGTAAGCAGTTTGAAGGTGGAATTCCTCCGACGCTGATACGTCGTGACGTGCTCGCCGATATGTATGAGTCTGCCGATACGCTGCTGGCCCCACAGTTTGCCGAAGTCGTGAAGAAAGCTGCGCAGCCGCTGTTCCAGCCTATTTACGACCTTGAAGTACCGAAGATGAATTTCGGACGAATCGCGTTGCTCGGCGACGCTGCATTCGTGGTCCGTCCCCATTGCGGGATGGGTGTCACCAAGGCGGCCGGTGATGCCTTGGCAATCGTCGAAGCGCTCGAGCGACAAGCATCCGTTGAAGAAGCCTTGGCGGACTACAGCGAGCAACGTTGCCGTTTCGGCGCCTCGATCGTTCAGCACGCCAGGCATCTTGGCGCCTATATGCAGGCGCAATTGAAAAGCGAGGAAGAGCGCGAAATGGCTGAGTTGTACCGGACTCCGGAAGCCGTGATGCGCGAAACGGCAGTGCCCGTGAAGTTTTAATTCAGTCACACGCCCTTCGCAGGAGAGAACCATGGAACATGCATATCCGCAAGACGGTGGCTCGGCCGTGTCCGCTGAACAGCTTGAAGACACTATTCAAAATCCGATTCTGGAAAACCCGCAGTTTCGTGCATTGGTCAAACAGCGACGAATATTTTCGTGGAGCATGACGGCTCTCATGCTGGCAGTGTATTTCGGCTTCATTCTTACGCTGGCCTTTATTCCTGCCCGCCTGGGTACACCCATCACCGAAGGTCATCCCATGACGTGGGGCGTGCCGATTGGTTTCGGGATGCTCGCCTTCACGATTCTTCTCGTTGCCGTCTACGTCTGGCGCACCAACACCTGCTACGACCCCAAAATAAAAACAATCATCGGGAGCTTCAAAAAATGAAGCGTCTTCTTATTACATTCTCGGCCATCCTTGCTTCGGCAACTGTATACGCGAGCGATGTCCCTGCCGCCGTGCCCAAACACAACCCCATTGCCATCGGCATGTTCCTGGCGTTCGTCGTGTTCACCCTGTTTGTCACACGATGGGCGGCGCGCAAGAACAATAGTGTTGCCGATCACTATGCCGCAGGCGGGAAAATCACCGGTTTCCAGAATGGTTGGGCCATTGCCGGCGACTACATGTCCGCAGCGTCTTTACTGGGCATCTCCGCGTTGGTGTTTACCAGTGGTTTCGATGGACTGATCTACTCGATCGGCTTTCTCGCCAGCTGGCCGATCATTCTGTTCCTGATCGCGGAGCCGTTGCGCAACCTTGGGCGCTACACCCTGGCGGACGTACTGTCGTACAGGTTGAAGCAAAGACCCATACGAGCGTTCGCGGCGTCCAGCTCGATCGTGATCGTGCTGCTTTACCTGGTGTCTCAACTGGTCGGTGCCGGGAAACTGGTGGAATTGCTGTTCGGTTTCGACTACACCGCGGCTGTACTGCTGGTGGGTACGCTGATGGTGATCTACGTGTTCTTTGGCGGGATGCTGGCCACCACCTGGATTCAGATTATCAAGGCAGTCTTGCTGCTGACCGGCTGCGTTTTCATGGCGTTCATGGTGTTATCCGAGTTCGGATTCAGCCTGAACCAACTGTTCACTCAAGCGATTCAGGTTCATCCGTCCCATGGGGCAATCATGAGCCCCGGCGGTTTGATTTCCGATCCGGTATCCGCCATTTCCCTGGGGTTGGCACTGGTCTTCGGTACGGCAGGTCTTCCACACATTCTTATGCGGTTTTTCACCGTCGGTGACGTTAAAGCCGCGCGCCAGAGCATTCTTTATGCCTCCGGTCTCGTCGGCATCGGCTATGCGCTGATAGTCATCATTGGCTTTGGCACCATCGCCCTGGTGGCAAGCAATCCGGCCTATCACGATGCATCCGGTGGAATATTGGGTGGCGTTAACATGGTTGCCATTCACCTTGCCCATAACGTCGGGGGCAATGTCTTCCTCGGATTCATGTGTGCGGTATCGTTCTCGACCATATTGGCGGTCGTGGCAGGGTTGACCCTGGCGGGCTCGTCAGCGGTTTCTCATGATCTCTATGCCCATGCGTTGCGCCGCGGTACCGCCAGCGACCGTGACGAAATGCGTGTCTCTCGCGTGACGACCATCGTGCTGGGGGTGATGTCGATTCTCCTGGCGATTGCATTTGAAAAGCAGAACATCGCCTTCATTGTCAGCTTAACGTTCTCCATCGCCGCCAGTTCCAACTTTCCGGTCCTGCTGTTATCGATCTACTGGAAAGGCCTGACAACCCGTGGTGCCGTGATGGGTGGATCGCTGGGGCTGGTATCGGCCATTACCTTGTGCATTCTCAGCCCAACCGTTTGGGTCAAGATCCTTCATCATCAGCAAGCCTGGTTCCCTTATGAATATCCGGCCCTGTTTTCAATGGCCGTCGCATTCATCGGTATTGTCTGGTTTTCCAAGACCGATCGCTCCGCCAGTGCCATCAACGAACGCAATCAATTCGAAAACCAGTTGGTCGATTCTGAACTGGGTACGCCGGCAACATGGAAGGCTCAGCTCAAAGCTGATTGATCCATGTCGTTGATGTCTGCATTAAATAATTTCTGAATAACGGCGCTTATGCTCCCTGTGCGGTCGGGACATTTGCGCCTGAAAAAAGCTTAAACAACAATAATAATCTCAACTTGGGTGCAGAGAAATGAAATGTACTTTTACCCTCGCGGCCGCCCTGTGTGTCTTGGCGCAGCATACCCATGCGGCGGGTTTCATTGATGATAGTAAGGCGGCACTTAAACTGCGTAACTACTATATCAACAGCGATTATCGTGACTCCGCAACACCCGCGCAGGAAGCCGCCAATCAAAGTTATCAAGCGGAATGGGGACAGGCTTTCCAGTTGGAATATATCTCCGGATATACCCAAGGGCCTGTAGGCTTCGGTGTCGATGCGCTAGGCATGTTGGGTGTCAAACTCGATTCAAGCACCGGCAAGCATGGCAATCCAACGGGCAACAACTTCGGCGGTGTGGTGTTTCCAAGCGACGGCGATCATGCGGTTGACGATTTTTCCAGCCTGGGACTGACCGGGAAAGTGAAGATCTCCAAGACCGAGTTGAAGCTTGGCACTCTGGTGCCGAAGCTGCCGGTTATCTATAGCAACGACGGGCGTTTGCTGCCGCAAACCTGGCAGGGAGCCCAGGTGACCTCTGCGGACATCAAGGATCTGACCCTGACAGGAGGGCAAATTGACGGGGTCAAGGGCCGGAACTCCAGCAATACCGAAAACATGTCCATTGCCGGCGCCAACAATCCGGTCACCGGTCGTTTCAGTAATAAATTCATTTATGCGGGCGGCGACTACAAACTGAGCAAAGACCTGACCTTGCAATATTATTACGGCAACCTTGAGGATTTTTATAAGCAACACTTTCTGGGGTTGATTCATAACTGGGCAATCGGTTCAGGCGTGCTGACCAGTGATCTCCGATATTTCAATAGCCAGGACGCTGGTGCGAACGGCCATGACCCTGCTTACTTTACGACAGGCTACTACGGCGGTAATACGCTAAAAGGCAAAGTCGACAATAACCTGTTCAGTGGTTTATTGACCTACGCCGTTGCCGGTCACACCTTCGGAGCCGGCTATGAGGTTAGCAACGGGAAAAGCGATTTCCCTTATTTAAACCAGGGTGACGGCCCGACCACTTACACCATCACGGAAATGCAGGTTCAGAAATTCGTGCACGCCGGCGAGAAGTCCTGGCAAGCACGCTACGCCTTTGACTTTGCAAAACTGGGCTTGCCCGGCGCGACCGCGGGGGTTGTCTACGTTAACGGTGATGACATCAACACCATCGCGTCCAGCCATTCCAGTGAGTGGGAGCGCGATATAACGCTGGCCTATGTCGTGCAATCGGGACCGTTGAAAGGCGTTAGCCTCATGTGGAAAAACGCGATGGTACGAAACAACATCCCGAACACCCGCCAACAGGACGAAAACCGGATCATCATTAATTACCAACTGGCATTGTTTTAGGCGTTATCCGGTAGAGCGCGGGTGAAAACTTATTCAGCGGGCTGGCTGCCCGCTCGACTGACAGGCAGCGCTTAAAGGCGTGTTGCGTGTACATGCCGTTCTCTTCCAACGGCATGTTTTATAGAAGAGAAACATTTCCCTTGAATGGGGTAGGGCGGTGCGGGTGATCCTCCACCGCCCTTTTTTTTATCCCAGGTGTGCGATAGCCGACCGATTCAGCCCGTCAGGATCGCTCATGATCCCAACGCTTCCTGCCAGCCACGTCGAGCCAGTGGCAGATCGAGCAAACGCTTGCCGGTGGCATCCCGAATGGCGTTACCCAGCGCTGCGGCCATGGGGCCCTGGACGATTTCCGCGGCACCGAGAAATGGCTGGTCCGGCTGATCGATCATGTGGACCTCGATCTGTTTGGGCACCTCGGAAAAACGCATGATCGGATAGCCGCTCCAATCGAAGCTATGCAGGCCACTGGCGTCATAGAGAATTCGTTCATAGAGCGTCCAGCTGGCGGACTGCACGATGCCACCCTGAACCTGATTGAGCAGCCCGTCAGGGCTGACAATTTGCCCCACATCGACGGCGGTCACCACCCGATCAATCGTCACTTGCCCGGTCTGGCGCTGCACATGCAACTGCACGGCAATGGCGCAGTAACCCATGATGTTTTTATAGCGGGCGAAGGCGAAGCCGATTCCGCTGCCGGGGCCTGTGGCTTTTTGGGGCCAGTTGAACGCACTGGCCACCCGATCCACCACCGCCAGTGCTCGCGGATCGCTCAAGTGATTCCGGCGAAATTGCACCGGATCCACAGCTGCCCGCGACGCCAGTTCATCCACCGTGCTTTCGATGGCGAACACATTGATATGGGCACCCAGCGAACGCATGGCCGAGGTCCTGAAGGGCATGGTCAGCACAAAATTCAGATCAACCTGCAGGTTGGGTATCTCATACAACGGAACCGCGTTACGGTCGCCGTCGCCCTCGGGTTGGGCGATAGGGACCGAAGGCGCAGGGGTGAAGGGTTTGGCCAATAGCCACGCCGGCAGCAGGCGCCCGGCATTGACGATGCGTTCGTTGTGCGGGGTACTCCAGAGTTCGTATTTCCAGTCACGAAGACGCCCGCTGTCGTCCAGTCCCGCTTCCACTTCAGCCAGCATTGCCGAGCTGTAGGGCTCCCAGAGATTTTCCTGTTCGCGCATCCATTGCACCCGTACGGGTTTGCCAGGCAGGGCCATGGCGATCAACGCGGCATCGGCGGCGGCGTCATCGGCGCCGTTGTGGCCATAGCAACCTGAGCCTTCAGCATGGATGCAGCGTACCTGCTGCACGGGCAGACCCAGCATCTCGGCGATGCCCATGCGCAGAGGATAAACACCCTGGGTGTGGGTCCAGACGGTCAGCATCCCCTCCTTGAACCAAGCCACCGCGCAAGACGGCCCGATGGAACCGTGCATCAGGTATTGCCTGGTCACCCGTGCCTTGTACCCAGGGGATTCGGGTTGGGTGAGGTGACCCTTGGCGCTCACCGGGTAGCGTCGCGCCGGCAACTCGGTGAGCAGTTGATGGATATGTGTCGAGTCAGGTAGTGGATTTCCTTCGGTCCAGCGGGCAGTTGCGTAGCCCTCGCGCATCGCTTTGACCGCCAGCCACTCATCGGTGGCGACCACGGCGAGGTAACTGCCGTTACGGACCAGCTTCACCACACCGGGGAGTTTGTTGAGGGCCGCCTCGTCTATGTCCAGTAGCTGACTGCCGCGCCGGGGTGGACGTATTACGCGGGCATGCAACATATCGGGCAGGCGCATGTCCTGCACATAGGCCGCACCGCCGCTGACCTTGGCCGGGATGTCCAGCCTGGGCAATGATGTGCCGATCAGGGTGAAACTGCTGGCTGGCTTGAAGGGGGAACTCGCGGAGGCGAAGCGATGCAATTGAACCCCGTTCACCGCTTGTATGTAGGTCATGCTGCGGCCTTGCCCATCGTGGATCACCGCGTCCCGCGTGCTCAGGCTGTCGGTATTGCATTGCCATTGGCGAGCCGCGGATTCGAGTAACAACTGGCGCACCTGGGCCGCCGCGTTGAACAGCGCAGTGCCGCTGTCGACGATCGTATGGCTGCCGGCGGTGTAGCCCTCATTGGGTGTCAGGGCAGTATCGGCGGTGAGAAAACGGATGAGACCCGGTGACACTTCCAGGCGTTCCGCGGCGATCTGCAGGAGCGCGGTCTTGACGCCAGTGCCCAGCTCCACTTTGCCGGTGTAGACGGTAATGCCATCTTTCGCGTCAATGCGGATCCAGGCGTCCAGATAGGGCGTGGCCCGCAAACTGCCTGGCAGATCAGGCGCCAGGATTTCCGTACCCAGGGTGTCCACTTCGGTGTCGGCGAAGGCACGCGGGATACTCGGGAGCATGGCGAACCCCATCACCAATGCACCGTTTATCACGAAGGCGCGGCGGCTCAGATCGACGTTTTGCCTTGAGGACTTCATACCTTGTCTCCCTGCGCGATGACCGACTTGATAGCGGCGAGGATCCGTACATGAGTGCCGCAGCGGCACAGGTTGGGCGCCATGTGGCGACGAATCGTGTCATCGTCCGGATGAGGGTTTGCCTCCAACAGCGCCTGCGCCCGTACGATCATCCCCGCGATGCAATAACCACACTGGGCTGCCTGCTCGTCGATAAAGGCTTTCTGCAACGGTCCCGGTTTGTCGGCACTGCCCAGGCTCTCCACGGTGCGCACGGACTTGCCCGCCAGTGCGCCGCAGGGCGTCAGGCATGAAAATACCGGTTTATCGTTCACTAAAACCGTGCAAGCGCCGCACTGACCCAGACCGCAGCCGTATTTCGCGCCATTGAGCCCTACCTGGTTGCGCAGGGCATACAGCAGCGGCATGTCTTGCGGGATGTCCAGTTCATGCGTCTTGCCGTTGATGTCGAGTGTGATCACGGTGGCTACTCCTGAGTCCGAATGCTCTTGATTGTCTTGTCGAGATCCGTCCAGGGCCTGGTCGGGCAGCTCTCGTTGCGCAAGTACTCGGCGATGGCGGCGAGGTGGATGTCATCCAGACTGTCTGCGAAGGCCGGCATGTAGTGGCTGGCAGCGGCAGTGGACATCGGGATGCCCTGCAAAATGGTCTGGATCAGATTACGTGGCGAGTCCGCCCTGACGGCGCTGGTGTTGACCAGCGCGGGCCTCGAATCAAGGGTGCGCATGGGGGCGGCGGAGCTGTGGCAACTTGCGCAGGCACCCTCGAACAGCGCCGCACCGGGCAGCGTCTTGGCAGTGGGATTGGCCGCTGGCGGGCAGGGCGGTGACGTGGCGTCCGACGAGGTTTTTTTGAGGTCGAGGATATAGCGGGCGATGGCCTGGGCATCTTCCACCGGCAATTGCGCGATGCTCAGGCTGACCGGCAACATCGGGCCCGCCGCCGCGCCGTGATCTTCGGCGACCTTGCCCGTCAGATAGGCGACCAACTGGGCTTCATTCCAGGGGTGTTGCGCGTCGGCCATCCCGCGCAGGGAGGGGGCCGTCCAGCCGTCGACGACACCGCCGTTGAACAGCTCGCTGCTCTTTTCGCCGCCAATCAGATTCAGCGGCGAATGACAGGACGAACAGTGTCCCGCGCCTTCGACCAGATAGCGTCCGCGGTTCCATTGCGCAGACCGGTCGGGAATCGGTTCCAGCGGGTCGCCATGCAGGAACAGCAAGTTCCAGAACGACACCAGCGCACGGAAGTTCATGGGGAAAACCATATGGTTTTCAGGTGCGGTGTATTTGACCGGGTCCACGCTCATCAGGAAGGCGTAGGCATCCGCGATATCGGCACCACTCAACTTTCGGTAATGCACGTAGGGGAAGGCCGGGTAGAGGAAGTGACCGTCGCGGGCGATGCCTTCACGCATGGCTCGTTCAAAGGCCGGCAGCGACCACTTGCCGATACCGGTTTCCGGGTCCGGGGTGATGTTGGTGGTGAAGAGTGTTCCGAAGGGCGTGATCAATGGCAAGCCGCCCGCCATGTAATCGCCCCCGGGCCGCGTGTGGCAGACCGCGCAGTCGCCCGCTTCGACAATGCGCCGGCCTCTGTCCAGGGTTTCCTTTCCGGCACTCTGCGGCGGGCTGACAGCAGCGATTTCCGGCCTCCACATCATCCAGAACGCGAACCCTATTCCCACCACGCCGAGCGCCACAACGGCACCGATGATCGTCTTGCGCTTCATCGCCTTACCTCTCGAACTGAGTAAACGACAGATTTTTCAATCCGCCGCGTGCGATTGGCGTACGGCGATTTCTGCTCGGTGAGCTTAGACAGGGCGCTGGTGATCGTGTAGCCCATCAAGACGCAACGCTACGTTGCGCCGTGCGCAACGGCAGCCATGGGCCGACGCGCCGATCACCTCAGCGTTGCGTTTTGCGAAAAGCAACGTTGCGCGGCAGGTGGATATTCCGGAGGGCGCTGGAGGCTTACCTTGGGGGTGTGAAAACATTCAACCACGGAGACCATCATGAGTTTGCATTCATCAACCATTCAGGTGACTTACGACTTCATCTGCCCATGGTGCTGGATCGGTGAGGAAAACCTCGAGCGCGCACTGGCCGCGTCGGGTTTTCCAACTGACCACCCCATTCATTTCCTGCCTTACCAATTGAACCCGGACATGCCTGTTCGAGGCATGGATCGCAAGGCCTATCGCTCTGGCAAATTCGGCAGTTGGGCGCGCAGCCAGGCCATGGACGCGCAGGTCACCCACGCCGGTAAAGCCGTCGGCCTCGGGTTCCATTATGAGCGCGTCGAAACAACCCCCAACACCCTGGCCGCGCATCGCTTGGTATGGCGCGAGCAACAGGCGGGTAAAGACGCTGCATGCCTGGTCAAGGCCATTTTCAAGGCGTACTTCGGCGAGGGGCGGGATATCGGCGACCTCAATGTGTTAGCCGATATCGCTGGCGAAACAGGACTGGACCGCAAGGTCATTGTCGACTTTCTCAACACCGATGAAGGCACGACTGAAGTCTTGAAGCTCGAAGCGCAAAGCAAGGCGTCCGGTGTGCGTTCGGTGCCGACCATTGAGATCGCGGATGACGTGATCAGTGGCGCACAACCCAGCGAAATCATGATCCAGATACTGAAACAAAACCAGGCCGCTTGAGCCGCTTGTTCAATCCCGATCCCTACAGGAAATTATCATGTCCCAGCACTTGTTCAGCCCCATCAAACTCGGTCAACTCAACCTTGATCACCGTGTCGCCATGGCCCCTTTGACTCGCTCGCGGGCAGGGCAGCCCGGCAACGTGCCGACATCGATGAACGTCGAGTACTACCGTCAGCGCGCCAGTGCCGCGTTGATCATCACCGAGGCCACTCAGATTTCGCAGCAGGGTCAGGGTTACGCCTGGACGCCGGGCATCCATAGCGACGAGCAGATTCACGGCTGGAAAGCGGTCAGCGACGCCGTGCATGCGGAGGGCGGGCGCATTTTCCTGCAGCTTTGGCATGTGGGGAGGGTGTCACACCCCGTGTTTCAACCGAACGGCGGCTTGCCGGTCGCGCCGACCGCACAGCCGGTCCCCGGCAAGACCTTCATCCTCAATGAGCAGGGCGAGGGGGTGTGGGGTGATGTTCCAGTCCCTCAGGAACTGGACATCTCGGGGATCGAGGCGATCGTTTCTGATTTCCGCAAGGCCGCGCGCAATGCGCTTCTGGCCGGTATGGACGGCGTGGAAATCCACGCGGGCAATGGCTACTTGCTGGACCAATTCATCAACAGTGCCAGCAATCAGCGTAGCGATCGCTACGGTGGAAGTATTGAAAACCGTGCACGGCTGCTGCTCGAAGTGGTTCAAGCGGTGACCGAAGAAGTCGGGGCCGAACGCGTTGCCGTGCGCCTGACACCGATGGGGCGATTCATGGGAATGGGCGATGACACCCCGGAACAGACCTTTGGCTACATTGCTTCCCGGCTCAATCAATGGAATCTCGCCTACCTGCACCTCGTGGAACCAATGATGGTCGGCACGGTGCTCGATGAAAGTAATGATCCACGCTGGGACGCCATCATCAAACAGCTGCGTGCTGACTTCCACGGCGTTCTGATGCTGGCGGGGGGGTACACCGCAGAGACCGCTGAACGCGCCATCGCGCAAGGGCGTGCCGACGTCATCGCGTTCGGTCGCCCGTTCATTGCCAACCCCGACTTGCCGGCTCGCCTGCGCGGGCGTACCGAACTCAACCCGGCGGACGGCAACAGCTTTTTTGGCGGCGACGCCAAGGGCTATATCGACTATCCGGCGCTGGCATAACGCAGCTCAAAACCGGTTGGTTCGGGAATCACCACTACGCAAGGAGAAAGGTAATGAAGAATCCGGATAGTCCGAAAGCCCTGGTCATCGGTGGTTCTCTGGGCGGCCTGTTTGCCGCCACAGCGTTGCGGGCAATTGGCTGGCAAGTCGATGTTTTCGAGCGCTCCCCCGCGGCAATGGATAGCCGTGGCGGAGGCATTGTTCTGCAAGCGGATGTCCTGCAGCATTTTCGCTATGCAGGCATCCAACATACCCATGCGCTGGGTGTCCGCTCCCATGATCGCCTGTATCTGGATCGAGCCGGTAGCGTCTTGCATAAAGAACCGATGCCGCAAACACAGACGTCCTGGAACACCGTGTACAACGCATTGTTTTCGGCATTTCCCGCCGAGCACTATCACCGTGGCAAGACGCTGGTGGATCTGGCTCAGGACGAGCACCGGGTGACGGCGATGTTCGCCGATGGCAGTCGTGCCGAGGCAGACCTGCTGGTGGGGGCCGATGGGGCGGGTTCATCCGTGCGGAGCAGGGTGTTGCCCGGGGCGCAACCTGGCTATTCGGGCTATGTGGTTTGGCGTGGGCTTGTTGATGAAGACCGACTTGCAGACTTCGCCAAGACGCAGCTTTACGAGGACTTTGTCTTTCAACAGGACCCTGGATCGCTGATGCTCGAATACATGGTGCCGGGCTTGAACGGCTCCATTGAGCCTGGCGAGCGTCGGTTCAACTGGCTATGGTATTTGAAAGCCGCGCAAGGGCCGGAACTGGACGCCGTGCTCACTGATCGCGACGGCCAGCGGCGTAACCACTCCATTCCACCGGGGGCTTTGGCGGCGGAGCAGGAGGCTTATCTGCGGGAAATGGGCGAGCGATATGCAAATCCGGCTTTTCGCGAACTGATACGCCAGACCCAGGACATTTTTGTCCAGGCGATCCTTGATCTCGACGTTCCACAAATGGTGTTCGGACGTGTGCTGTTGACCGGCGATGCCGCTTTTGTACCGCGGCCCCATACCGCCGGAAGCACGGCCAAGGCGGCCCGCAATGCACTGTTCCTGGCGCAGGCCATCGACGACAATGGCGATCTCGACAAAGCCCTGCAGACCTGGCAAAGACAGCAACTTGCAGAAGGCAAGCGCATGAGGGACTGGGGAGTGTACATGGGCAATCGGATCATGGGCATCACGCCATCCTGATTCAGCGGCTCGTATCGGGTTTAATCCACCTGGTTAAGCACATCCATGCAAGACGTGAAACGCCTGGTCATGCACAGTCGTTACCTTACCTTTTCGATCCTGGACTCCGCTTATGGATAAGTTGCTGGCGCTCAAAATGTTTGTCGAAACCGTACGCTGTGGGGGGTATTCGTCTGCGGCGCGCAAGCTTGGCATCTCCACTTCGTCTGTGACCCGGCAGGTAGCGGGGCTGGAGAGTGAGTTGGGCGCCAGCTTGCTCAATCGCACCACGCGCAACACGAGCGTCACGGTGGCAGGGCAGCACTATTTCGATAAAGCCGTGGCGATCCTCGAGGCCATCGACGAGGCCGATGCCGTCGTGACCGACCGTGGCAGCGAAGCCCAGGGACGCTTACGGGCCAGCGTCCCGGTGGAGTTCGGCCGACGCATCATCGCGCCGCATCTGGGACGACTGCTGGATCGTCATCCTGGCCTGGAGATCAGCCTCGCGCTGAGCGACGAGGTCAGTGACCTGCTCAGCGAGCAAATAGATGTGTCCGTGCGCCTGGGTTCATCGGTCGTCAGTGAAGACATCGTCAGCAAGCGCCTGGGCGATTTCCAGCGTTGGGTAGTGGCGAGCCCCGATTACCTGACGCGTACCGGACTGCCCCGACACCCCCATGATCTGCTGGAGCACCAATGCCTGCGTTTTGATTACCGCACAGGCCACCACAATTGGACATTCCAGGGTGATGAGGAAATCATTCGCTTGAATGTGCAGGGAAGGCTGCAAAGCAACAACGCCGACATTCTGCGTGAGGCGGCGTTGGCCGGGGGCGGGGTGACGCTATTGGCCGACTGGTTGGTGCGTGACGATGTCAGCGCAGGTCGCCTGACGCGTGTGCTGGAGCAGTACGAGGTCAACCCTGGCAGTGCCAGCAGTTGTATCAATGCGCTGTACCTGCCCAATCATCGTGGTTCCAGTCGCATTAATGTGTTCATTGAATTTCTGCAGGAAATCCTCGCCCCCTGAGCATGTGCCGTGCATTTGACTACCCGGCCTGTGCGACATTGCCCAAGGCGGTTCAGGCAGGGTAGATATTCATCATGAGGCCGGCAGGGCGGCGATGATCAATCGCCCACTTTGATGTCCAGCCGCTTGAACCTCGATGCCAGCGTCGTGGGCTTGAGCCCCAGCCGTTCAGCAGCACCGCCCTTGCCGAACAGCTTTCCATCCGCGGCCTTCAGTGCTGCTTGCATGTTGTTGCGTTCAAGCTCGCGAATCTGGGCGTCAGTCATGATCACGGACAAGGGGGGAGGTTGTGGCGTGGCGTTGAGGCTGGCTTTAGGTTCGTCGGGCAAATCCAGGTTCAGGTCCGCGCCGATCGAGGTGATCAACGCACGCTCGATGACGTTTTGCAACTCGCGAATATTGCCTGGCCATGAGTAGCGTTGCAGGCGTTCGATGTCGCTGTTGCGCAATCGCCTGCCAGGCATGTTCAAGCGTTTGCCGGTCTGCTTGAGGAAGTGTGCGGCCAGGGCGCCGATGTCCATCGATCGATCACGCAATGGCGGCGACTTGATCGGGAATACGTTCAGGCGAAAGTACAGGTCTTCGCGAAAGTGCCTGGCCTCGACTTCCTGACGCAGATCGCGGTTGGTCGCGGCAATGATCCTGACATCGACCTTGCGCGTGCGTTCTTCACCGACGCGCTCGAACTGACCTTCCTGCAACACTCGCAGTAGCTTGCTTTGCAGCTCCAGGGGAATTTCGCCGATTTCGTCGAGGAACAGCGTGCCTCCGTCAGCCAGCTCAAAGCGCCCGACGCGATCACGCACCGCCCCGGTAAACGCGCCCCGGATGTGCCCGAAAAACTCGCTCTCGAACAATTCCGCAGGGATCGCCGCGCAATTGACCCGAATCAGCGGATGGGCATTGCGGCGACTGGCCTGGTGGATGGCGCGGGCAATCAGCTCCTTGCCCGTTCCCGATTCACCGTTGATCAACACGCTGGCATCGGTCGGGGCGACCACGTCGATCTGCCGGATGATTTTTTTGATCGGCTCGCTCTGGCCGACGATTTCGCGGAAGTTGTGCTCGATGTGAATCTCTTCCTGCAAGTAAGCGTTCTGCTCTTCGAGACGCTCCTTGAGTACCTTGAGTTCATCCAGGGCACTTTGCAGCTGGTTTTCCGTGCTGCGCCGCTCGGTGATGTCGCGGAACACCACCACCGCACCGACGATACGGCCCTCGGAAATCACCGGAGTGCTGGTGAATTCCACCGGAAACGAACTGCCATCCCGGCGCCAGAACACTTCCTGACGACCCTCATGAATCACACCATCGTGCACCGCCTTATAGATCGGGCACTGTTCGACCGGGTAATGACTGCCATCGGCATGGGTGTGGTGGTGAATGCGGTGGATGTTCTTGCCGATCATGTCCTGGGTTTCCCAACCCAGCATCCGCGCACAGGCGGGGTTGACGAAGGTGGCCAGGCCCTCGCTGTTGATGCTGTAGATGCCGTCGCCCACGGAACTGAGCAGCAGTTGGTTGTCGCGTTCATTTTCCTGGAACAGGTTAAGGATGTTGCGCCACTCGATCAGCCCGCCGCGCATGGTGCGCTCGGTCTGGGCCTGGTCGCGCTGGTACTTCTCCTGACTGCGTTCACGCAGCACCAAAATGAGGTGTTGTACGCCCTTGATTTGTAGGGTGGTGGCGGAGATTTCCAGTTCGATGCGTTCGCCGCTTTTGCAGTTGCAACTCAGTTCATCTGTCCAGCCGCGGCCTTTGTCCATCACTGCCTGGGTGAAGACGATCAGGTCCGCCAGTTGATGCCCGAACAGCTTGCTCACCGGTAGCTCCAGCAGTTCCTGGCGGGGATAGCCGAGCAACTTGCAGGCGGCGATGTTCAGGTCGCCCAACCGGTCGGAAAACGGATTGAGCAGCGCGATGGCTTCGGCGCAATGTTCAAACACCATATGCCGTGACGAATACGCCAGGTCGGCCCAACCGCTGAGAGAGTCTGCTTCAGTCATGACTACGAAATCTCGTGTTTTGCCACTACGAATACTCGTATTTCTACGGGAATGCGTGGTTCGGCGAAAGCATCAGATGCGAAATCAAACACCGGATCAGTTCAGTATTTACATAAAAATCAATGGGATAAGTCGTTACGAAAAAGGTTTTATTTTTCTGGCACGGCGTTCGCTCTATCTCCTGCAACCCGGCAGCCAATACAGGCTGACGTCAAAGCACGAAGAAAACTGGAGAGCGACACTATGCCAAGCGTGGACATCCCCCATTACAAAGACGGCGACTTCCTGGTCAATTACGAAGAAAAAGTCTTCGAGGACATCAAAGCCGAGCCTGGTGAGAAAGTGCTGATCACCTTTCACACCATCGCTTTCGAGGGCTCCATTGGCCTGGTCAATATGCTTCAAGCCAAGCGCCTGCTGCGCAAAGGCTTCGAAACCAAAATCCTGCTGTATGGACCCGGCGTGCAGTTGGGCGTGCAACGCGGCTTCCCGACCTTGGGCGCCGAAGCATTTCCCGGCCACCTGGCGGTGAACAAGCAGTTGATGCAGTTCATGGAGGAGGGCGGTGAGGTTTACGCCTGCCGCTTCGCCCTGCAAGCGCTGTACGGCCAGACCGAAAAAGCCCTGATCGAAGGCATCCGCCCGATCAACCCACTGGACGTCATGGACCTGCGCCTGCTGATGCGCCGTGAAGGCGCGATGATCATCGATACCTGGACCGCCTGACGCACAAAAAACCTTGTGGGAGCGAGCTTGCTCGCGATCGGTGTAACTGATGCACCGCGTCACCCGAATCGCAGGCAAGCCAGCTCCCACAGGACCGCTGTTGATCTTCCGAACACTACTGACTTCAGGACCCCCATCATGGCCATCATTCGCGCAGCCGCCGTTCAGATCAGCCCAGTGCTTTACAGCCGCGAAGGCACCGTGGACAAGGTCTGCCAACAGATCATCGCCCTCGGTCGACAAGGCGTGCAGTTCGCCGTGTTCCCGGAGACGGTGGTGCCGTACTACCCATACTTTTCGTTTGTGCAGCCGGCGTTCGCCATGGGTGCACAACACCTCAAATTGCTCGATCAATCCGTCACGGTCCCATCCGCCGCGACCCTGGCCATTGGCGAGGCCTGCAAGCAAGCAGGGATGGTGGTTTCCATCGGCGTCAATGAGCGCGACGGCGGCACGATCTACAACGCGCAGTTACTCTTCGATGCCGACGGCAGCCTGATTCAGCATCGGCGCAAAATCACCCCGACCTACCACGAGCGCATGGTCTGGGGGCAGGGTGATGGTTCGGGTCTGCGCGCCATCGACAGCGCCGTGGGGCGCATCGGTTCGCTGGCATGCTGGGAGCATTACAACCCGCTGGCCCGTTACGCCTTGATGGCGGACGGCGAGCAGATTCACGCGGCGATGTTTCCCGGCTCACTGGTGGGCGACATCTTTGCCGAGCAGATCGAAGTCACCCTCCGCCATCACGCCCTGGAGTCCGGGTGCTTCGTGGTCAATGCCACCGCGTGGCTGGATGCCGATCAGCAGGGCCAGATCATGCAGGACACCGGTTGTGGGCTCGGCCCGATCTCCGGTGGCTGCTTCACGGCCGTCGTGTCGCCCGAAGGCAAATTGCTCGGCGAGCCGCTGCGTGGCGGCGAAGGCGTGGTCATTGCCGATCTCGACCTGGCCTTGATCGACAAGCGCAAACGCATGATGGATTCGGTCGGGCATTACAGCCGTCCGGAACTGCTCAGCCTGTTGATCGACCGCACGCCGACGGCCCATGTCCATGAGCGCGGTACGCACTTCGCGGCGCTGGCCACCGAGGAGTTCGATCATGCGAGCCAATGAATTGCTGGCCGAGTTGCAATGCCATGGCGTGCGTTGGCCGGCGGCACAAAACGGTTTGTCCCGACAAGGCGGCGCGGGGCCGTCGGACCACAAGGCGCTGAGTTTTGGCAGTCGGACCATGATGGTGCCGATCCTCAATCAGGCTTCACAGGATTCGCCCTACCAGGCGCAGCCCAACGCCGATGGCAGTCAGGCGCTGATCTTCCGGGAAGGCTTGCAGGTGGGGCAGGTGCAAATGCCCGGTGTGCCGAAGTTCTACGGTTTGAGCACCGCCGATGGCATTCCCTATTGGAAAATCGCCACGCTGCACAGCAGCGATGTCCTCGCGACCACGGTGTTGCAGCATTGCATTCGTTTCAATGATCGCGGCAGTTCCTGCCAGTTCTGCGCCATCGGCCAATCGCTGGCGGCGGGCAAAACCATTGCCCGAAAACGCCCGCAGCAACTGGCGGAAGTGGCAAAGGCCGCGGTGGAACTCGATGGCGTCAAGCACATGGTGATGACCACTGGCACACCACAAACGCCGGACCGTGGCGCGGCGATTTTGTGTGAATCGGCCGCCGCCGTTACAGCCGCTGTCGATTTGCCGATTCAGGCGCAATGCGAGCCGCCGGACGATGATCGCTGGTTCCAGCGCCTGGCCGACAGCGGAGTGGTGTCACTGGGTATCCATCTGGAAGCCGTCACCGATGAAGTGCGCCACCGGATCATGCCGGGCAAGGCCGAAGTGCCGCTGAGCCGCTATTTCGAAGCCTTCAGCGCAGCGGTCGAGGTCTTCGGTCGGGGCCAGGTCAGCACCTACATCCTGGCCGGCCTGGGCGACAGCGAAGCCGCCATCAGCGAGATGAGCGAACGTTTATGCGCGTTGGGTGTGTATCCGTTCGTGGTGCCGTTCGTGCCCATCGACGGCACGCCATTGGCCCATCACCCAAAACCGGAGAGCGCGATGATGGCCCGGCTTTATCCGCAGATCGGCGCCAGCTTGCGCCGCCACGGATTGCACTCCGATCAGATCAACGCCGGTTGCGCCAAATGCGGCGCGTGCTCGGCCCTGAAAAGCTACGAATAAGCCGGAGAATCCCTATGTCGAATTCCGCCTTTGCCCTGGTCGACAGTACCTTCGAGCCGTTCCGCGCGGGCGAGTTATGGGTCAAGCCCGCCAGCGAACACTGGGAGAAACAAGCCTATTTTGCCCTGCGTCGGTCGGTATTTTCCGATGAGCAACAACTGCTGGTGCAGGACAAGGACAGCCATGATTTTCAGGCGATTGCCATTGTCGCCCTGGCCGGCAATTGCGGAATCGCCGATCAGGTGGTGGGCGCGGTGCGCATCTACCAGCCGGAGCCAGGCCTATGGTTTGGTGGGCGTCTATGCGTGGCGGCGGCGTATCGTCGCCACAGCATGATCGGCAAGGCGTTGGTCAACGAAGCCGTGTCGCGGGCCAAGGAACTGGGCTGCGAAGTGTTTCGCGCTACGGTGCAGGCGCAGAACGAAGTCTATTTCCATGGCCTGCGCTGGCAAACCCTGGAAAAGCTGGAGTTGCTCGGCCAGCCGCATTGCTTGATGCAAGCGGATTTGCCGAGCTACCCGCTGATGCCGCGCCAGGTCTCATTGCGTGCGCTGAAGGTGGCTCGCCATGACTGACGCTCTTGATCTGGCGGCGCTGATCGACACCTTGCGGACCACCCCAGCCATGCGCTCCAAACAGGCGATTCAGCAGCCTGCCGCCGTGGTGGGTCGCGCAACACAAGCGCTGACCCGCGAGCAGCTTTACGCCTTGCCTGGCGACGACACAGCAGCGATTGCCTGTGGCGATCAGTTTCAGCTGCTGGCCATCGAAGGCATGTTGCCGGCCTTTGTCGAGGCTGCGCCGTGGTTTGCAGGATGGTCAGCGGTCATGGCCAATGTCAGTGACATTACGGCCATGGGCGGTCGTGCCACGGCGGTGGTCAACGCCTACTGGCATCACGACAAAGACGCCGCGCAGCAGATTCTGGCGGGCATCCGTGCAGCCTGTGAAGCCTATGGCTTGCTGTTGGCCGGTGGGCACACCAGCCTCGACGCGAACCATCCCGCCGCGCTGGCCGTGGCGATCACAGGGACTGCGCAAACACTGCTGTCGACCTTGCATGTCGCTCCCGGCCAAGTCATCGCCATGGCGGTGGACCTTGAAGGCGCCTGGCACGCTGACAGCACCTATTGGAAAGCCTTCGAAGGCGTACCGGCCGAGCGTCTGCGCAGCAAGATCCACGTATTGCCGCGCCTTGCCGATGCCCGACTGTTGCTCGCGGCCAAAGACATCAGCAACGCCGGGATTCTCGGCAGCCTGTTGATGCTGCTGGAAACCACCGGCTGCGGCGCAACCATCGATCTGGCTGCACTGCCGTGTCCGCCGGATGCCGACCTCGCACGCTGGCTCCAGGTGTTTCCCAGCTACGGCTTCCTGATGACGCTCGACGAGCGTGACTGGCCGCAAGTCCAGACAGCCTTCGCATTCGAAGGGATTCCCTGTGAGCGTATCGGTCAAGTGAACTCAAGCGGCGCATTGACCGTCCGGCACGGACAACAGCGTGGTGAATTCTGGAACCTTCGTGAGCAGGCCTTTACCGGATTCAGTTACCCCCATCTCGACCTCACCCCTTTAAACCTGAAACAGGAGCACTGACATGCCCGCCGTCAATTTCAGAATCCGCTGGCCCAATGGGCGCGAAACCACCGGCTATTCACCCTCGACCGTGATTTTCCAATACCTGGAAGAGGGCGCCAGCTACCCGTTGCCGGAGTTTCTACAGCGCATCGAACAGGCCTTGAACAACGCCTCGGAGCGGGTGAAGGAGGTCAAGGGGTTCTATTGCAGCTCGGCCATGGACACCTTGAGTTCATTGAAGGGACAGGCCAGTGATTTTCAAGCGCCTGCCCACGAAGAAGGGCAGGTGGACATTCTCAGCATGCGGACCGAAGGCGCCGGTCAGGTGATCGGCGCAGGCTGGAGTTCGTTCTGATTCATTGAATTTCCCCTTGATGCTTATCGTCACCCATGACAGGAGCAACGTTATGACCAGCCATCTCACCTCAATCAAAACCTCACATTACAGTGTGATCATCGTTGGCGGTGGCCAGGCCGGGTTGTCCGCCAGCCATTACCTGCAACAGGAAGGGATCGACCATCTGGTGCTGGAAAAGCACAGCGTGACCCATACCTGGCGCAATCAGCGTTGGGACGCTTTCAGTCTGGTCACGCCTAACTGGCAATGCGCCTTGCCGGGCTATACCTATGTCGATGATTTCAAGGGCGCCGACCCTCACGGTTTCATGAAAAAGGACGAGATAAACCAATACCTCGCTGGCTTCGTCAAATCGGTGAACGCGCCGGTTCAGGAGGGCGTTACCGTGCAGCGTGTGGTCCCGCGCACACTGGGTGGTTTCGAGGTGCATACCTCGAACGGCGAGTTCACGGCTGATCAAGTGATCGTCGCGTCCGGCGGCTATCACACGCCAATCATTCCGCGCCTGGCCGAGCGTTTGCCGGCCGGTGTTCATCAACTGCATTCAGAGCAATACCGTAACCCCGGGGCATTGCCTGTCGGCAACGTACTGGTGGTCGGCTCCGGGCAGTCGGGGGCACAGATTGCTGAAGACCTGCATCTGGCAGGACGCAAAGTCTTTCTTGCAGTGGGTGACGCACCGCGTTGCGCGCGTTTCTATCGAGGCAAGGACGTGGTCGACTGGCTGGCGGAAATGGGCTACTACGAGATCGGCGTCGACACCCATCCGCTGCGTGAGGGCGTGCGCGACAACACCAACCATTACGTCACGGGACGCGACGGCGGGCGCGATATCGACCTGCGTAAATTCGCCCTGGAGGGCATGGAGTTGTACGGTCGTCTTGAAGGGTTGCAGGGTACGCGCATGCAATTCGCCCCTAACCTGGAGGAGAGCCTGGACAACGCCGATGCGGTGTACAACCGCATCAACGGATCGATCGACAAGTACATCGAGGAACACGCAATCGACGCGCCGCCCGGTGAACGCTACGAGCCGAATTGGTCGCCCGAACAAGAGCGCAGCGAACTGGACCCTGAGGAGGCAGGCATCACCAGCATCATCTGGTGCATCGGCTTCAGTCCGGACTTTACCTGGGTCGAGGCTCCCGTCTTCAATGGCCGTGGCCACCCGGGACACCAACGCGGGGTCACGGCGCAGCCAGGTCTGTATTTCCTCGGATTGCCATGGTTGTACACCTGGGGGTCGGGGCGTTTTTCCGGCGTGGCAAAAGATGCGCAATACCTAGTGGACCGTATCAGGGCTTCACGCATAGAACCTTCGATTCAGACGAAACGGGCTATCGCAAGGTAGTCGTCAGAATCGGGGTGAACGATATCGTGTAGGCGCGAACTTCGTTGCTATCGGAAAAGTCGGTTCAAATAGGCTGGGCAAATAGTGCGGGCGTAGATACAAACGCACTTATCTTGTATAGCGAAAATACCGGAGGAGAGCTATCACGAGGCCGGTCACGCCTGGGAAAAGAGCAAAGCGACGATGAACCCGCTCATCGTTCGCGGCGTTCTCCAATCAATTTTGCGGGTCATACCGCCTGTCACTGCACCGGATTCTTCAAGCTATTCACCATTTCCTTCAAGAGTGACACTCGCCTTCATTGTTAACGTTTATCCGCGCCTTAACCATTGCCTGGCAGCAAGTAAGTAAAGGCAAATATAAACATAACAATATGAGGTTTCAAAATGAGTGCTCAATCTAAACTCACCTCTGCGTTTACCGGCGACGGTAAAGTCACATACCTGGACGCAATGGTGATTGGTGCTGGGGTTGCTGGCCTCTATCAGTTGTATCGACTTCGTGAAATGGGCTTGACGGTCCGCTCCTACGATACGGCTTCCGGTGTTGGCGGCACATGGTATTGGAATCGTTACCCCGGTGCGCGCTTTGACTCTCAGGCTGAAATTTATCAGTACTGGTTCTCCGAAGAACTCTACAAATCCTGGCAGCCAACCGAGCGATTCCCCGCGCAGCCCGAAACAGAGGAGTGGCTGAACTTCGTCGCGGATCGGCTGGACCTCAAGAAAGATATCCAGTTCAACACCCGTATCGCTTCCGCTCACTTCTGCGAGGAGAGTGGTCGCTGGATTGTGACAACCGAGGCGGGTGAAACGATCAATACGCAATACCTGATTTCTTGCTGCGGCATGCTGTCCGCGCCACTGTCCGACCGGTTCCCCGGCCAAACCGACTTCAAAGGCCAGATCTATCACACCGGCCTGTGGCCAAAAGACCCCGTGGACTTCAAGGGCAAGCGTGTGGCCGTGGTGGGCACTGGCGCCACGGGTATTCAGGTGATTCAGACCATCGCCCCGTCAGTGGGATCAATGAAGGTCTTCGTGCGCACCCCGCAGTATGTCATTCCGATGAGGAACCCCAAATACAGCAAAGAAGACTGGGAAAAGTGGGGCACACAATTCCATCAACTCAAGAAACGCGTGCGAGAAACCTTTGCAGGTTTCGACTACGACTTCGACGCCGGCCCCTGGGCCGAGAAGACCCCCGAAGAGCGACAAGCCGTGCTTGAACAACTCTGGGAAGATGGCTCGTTAGCCATGTGGCTGGCTTCTTTTCCCGAGATGTTCTTTGACGAGCAGGTCAACGAAGTCGTGTCGGAGTTCGTGCGTATCAAGATGCGTGAGCGTCTCCAGTCCAAGCCGGATCTTTGCAACCTGCTGATCCCCACCGACTATGGTTTCGGCACCCATCGCGTACCGCTCGAAAACAAGTACCTTGAAGTCTATCTGCAACCCAACGTCGAGGCGGTTGACTGCAAGCAGTCACCGATCGAGCGCATCGTGCCGGAGGGGATCCAGACCGCCGATGGAAAGATTCACGAGGTCGACATTATCGTGCTGGCCGTGGGCTTTGATGCCGGTTCCGGCGCGCTCAGCCGGATCGATATTCGCGGTCGCGACAGCCGGTCACTGAGGGAGCAGTGGAAACAAGAAATCCGCACATCCATGGGACTGCAGATCCACGGCTACCCCAACCTGTTCACAACAGGTGCACCGTTGGCACCGTCGGCTGCACTTTGCAACATGACCACCTGCCTGCAGCAGCAGGTGGACTGGATCACTGGATGTATTGAGTTTGCCGCCCGGCACGGTAAACAAGTCGTGGAAGCCTCCAAAGAGTTCGAGGACGACTGGGTACAGCATCACGACGAGACGGCGGCGAAGACCTTGGTCGTCAAAACCGACTCTTGGTACATGGGCTCCAACGTCGATGGAAAACCGCGCCGACTTGTATCCTATATTGGTGGCGTTGGTAATTATCATCGCCGATGCGACGAAATCGCCGCACAGGGTTACCCGGGCTTTGAAATGGCCTGAGGTCGAATGACTGCTCACTAGTTGCAGCTGTCACCACGACTCTCCATTTCGCCGTGACAGCTCGATAAACGAGGTAACCTGTAATGAACAATTATTACTCCCAAGAAAATCACGGTCCTTTTGAACTTATTAATATCGGGCCGCTCCAGCTTGAAGAAGGGTCATGTATTCCTGACTGCCGACTGGCAGTAGCAGTGCATGGCACCCTGAACGCCGACAAGAGTAACGCCATACTTGTTCCGACCTGGTACTCCGGCACGAGCAAGGCGATGGAGCAGATATACATTGGCGAGGGGCGAGCGCTGGACCCTTCGAAATACTGCATCATTGTTGTCAACCAGATCGGTAACGGCCTTTCCAGCTCTCCGAGTAACACGGGCGGATCGCTGGCAGGTCCTGGATTCCCGAATGTCAGGATTGGCGATGACGTCAGTGCCCAGCACACATTGCTGACCGAGTACTTTGGGATCGAGAGCCTGGCGTTAGTGGTGGGGGGGTCGATGGGGGCGCAGCAAACCTACGAGTGGGCCGTGCGCTATCCAGACTTTGTCAAACGCGCCGCAGCGATAGCGGGTACAGCGCGCAATAGCGAGCATGACTTCCTGTTTACCGAATTACTCATTGAAGCGATAACGACCGATCCGGCCTTCCGGGCGGGCTTATACAGCTTATCTTCAGAAGTACAGGCCGGACTCAAGCGGCATGCAAAACTGTGGGCATTGATGGGCTGGAGTACCGAATTCTTCCGCGCCGAGCGGCATAAGGCGCTGGGTTTCGAGTCGATGAAGATATTCGTCGACAGTTTCATGGCGAGCTACTTTGCGGCAATGGACCCTAACAACCTCCTGACCATGGCCTGGAAATGGCAGCGGGGAGATGTCAGTAGAAACACGGGCGGTGATCTTGCGACAGCCCTGGGTCAAATAAAAGCGAAAGTCTATGTAATGCCAATCTCGCACGACCAATTCTTTACCGTGGAGGATTGTTTGTCGGAGCAAAAAATGATCCCGAACAGCGAGTTCAGGCCCTTGAGTTCAATCGATGGTCACCTCGGACTGTTTGGCACCGATACTGAAATGCTCAATCAACTGGACGCCCATCTGGCAGAGCTGCTGTCATCCCCAACACATTGAAACACGCCTTCAAGAACAATAAATAAATGGCACAGGACTCCTGTGCCAAACCCAGAACAATTTTATAAAAAACAGGGTTGAAGATGAAAATAACAACAGCACATTTTTTGCGCGTGCCAAATACGCTCGAGCCGAGTTCTGACGCTAACGTTGATAGCCTCAGAAAAAACAACATAAACGTGCGAATTCGCCATGCGTTTCGGTTGATGATTTTAGTTTTCTGCCTTCAACTATCTATTGTGTGTCACGCATTGGATGTCGATCCTGGTGACTATACGCCAATGCCAGATGGCACAAAGCTTGGACTTGTTTATTTACAGCACGCCGAGCGCGACGATTATTACGTGCGGGGTAATCGTTTAAGCGATAAATATAACCTTCAGTCGGACGTCGCCATTCTGAGGGGGGTCAGCTATCAGGAGTTTGCAGGCCTGCTGACGAATATCCAACTTCTATTGCCTTTTGGCCACCTGTCGGCAGGTGGCGATATAAAAACCATGGGCAGCGAAACAGGAATGGGCGATCCCATTCTGGCCAATGCGATCTGGATCCACCAGGACCCTTCGGCAAACCGCGCATTGGGCATAACTCAATATCTGTTTTTGCCTTTGGGAGACTACAGCAAGAATAAAGAGCTGAATATTGGGGAAAACAGATGGAAGTATGTTTTGCAGGGTGGGTATATGCACGGCATCGGCAGCCACGTCATTCTGGATTTCGTCGCTGACGTTACTTTTTTCGGTGACAACGATAGTTACTCCCCCGACGATCTGACGATGAAACAGCGTCCACAGTACCAGATGCAAGGATTTGCCAGGTACAAACTCAGTGAGCGCGCGACCATTCATGTCGGTTATTCCCGGCTATGGGGAGGGGAGAGAGAAGTTGATGGAACTGATTTGAAAGATGAAAGCAGTCAAGAAAAAATAATGTTGGGAGGGTCTTATTTCGTCACTCCCAAAACACAACTGCTTGCGACATTGGGGCGTGACATTTCAGTTGATAATGGCTTCAAGGAAGAGTCTCGCCTTAATCTTCGATTGCTTTACGTATTCTAAACAACACCGTTCTTGATCATGGAAAGTCTGGAAGGGACTCCACACCACGCTCCGCTCTAACGTTATTATCCAGAGAGATTCGCCGTGCATATTGGTATAACTCGCGAAACACACGCTGGAGAGACCCGTGTGGCTGCTACGCCGGAAACGGTGAAAAAACTCGTTGGCCAAGGCCATAGAATCACCGTCCAAAGCGGCGCCGGCATTAAGGCCAGTGTTGTCGACAGTGCTTATGAAGCGGCAGGCGCGATCATTGGCAGCGCCAACGATGCGTTTGGTGCGGAGCTGATTCTTAAGGTGGTCGCGCCCAGCGACAGCGAGCTGGCGCTGATCAAGCGCGGCACCGTTGTGGTGGGCATGCTCAACCCGTTCAGCAATGAAACCATCGCCAAAATGGCTGAGTGCGGCATGACCGCGTTCGCGCTGGAGGCCGCACCGCGTACCTCCCGCGCCCAAAGCCTGGATGTGCTGTCCTCGCAAGCCAACATTGCCGGCTATAAAGCCGTGCTGCTGGCCGCTCATTACTATCCGCGCTTCATGCCGATGCTGATGACCGCTGCAGGTACCGTGAAGGCGGCGCGCGTGCTGATTCTCGGCGCCGGCGTGGCCGGGCTGCAGGCGATCGCCACGGCGAAACGTCTGGGTGCCGTGATCGAAGCGTCTGACGTGCGCCCTGCGGTAAAAGAGCAGATCGAATCCCTCGGCGCCAAGTTCGTCGACGTGCCCTACGAGACCGACGAAGAGCGTGAATGCGCCGTCGGTGTCGGCGGTTACGCGCGGCCCATGCCGGCCAGCTGGATGCAGCGCCAGGCGGTGGCCGTGCACGAGCGCGCCAAGCAGGCTGACATTGTCATCACCACCGCGCTGATTCCGGGCCGCAAGGCGCCGACGCTGTTGAGCGCCGAAACCGTGGCACAGATGAAACCGGGCTCGGTGGTCATCGACCTTGCCGCCGCCCAGGGCGGCAACTGCCCGCTGACCGTGGCCGATCAGGTGGTCGTCGAAAATGGCGTGACCATTGTCGGTCCGACCAACCTCGCCGGTGCGGTCGCGGCAGATGCTTCAGCGCTGTATGCCCGCAACTTGCTGGACTTCCTGAAACTGGTCTTCACCAAGGAAGGCCAGTTCGAGATCAACCTCGAAGACGACATCGTCGCCGCGTGCCTGATGTGCCGCGACGGCCAAGTCATCCGCAAAAACGCCTAAGCAGGGATTCAGACGATGGAAGAGCTTATCTCCCCCGGTATCTACAACCTGATCATCTTCGTGCTGGCGATTTATGTCGGTTATCACGTGGTCTGGAACGTTACACCTGCGCTGCACACGCCTTTGATGGCCGTGACCAACGCCATTTCGGCGATCGTGATCGTCGGCGCCATGCTGGCAGCGGCTTTGACCGTGACGCCACTGGGCAAGACCATGGGCACCCTCGCGGTCGCGCTGGCCGCGGTCAACGTATTCGGTGGCTTCCTGGTCACCCGCCGCATGCTTGAGATGTTCAAGAAAAAAGCCCCGAAAGCCGTAAAAGAAGAGGCGCCGAAGTAATGAGCATGAACCTCGTAACGACGCTCTACCTGATCGCGTCGATCTGCTTCATCCAGGCCCTCAAAGGCCTGTCGCACCCCACCACGTCGCGTCGCGGCAACCTGTTCGGCATGCTCGGCATGGCGCTGGCGATCCTCACCACCGTCGGCCTCATCTATAAGCTGGGCGCGCTCTCTTTTGGACAAGGCGGGGCGACAGCGGGCATTGGTTACGTGATTGTCGGCCTGCTGATCGGCGGCACGGCCGGTTCGATCATGGCCAAGCGCGTTGAAATGACCAAGATGCCGGAACTGGTCGCGTTCATGCACAGCATGATCGGTCTGGCCGCGGTGTTCATCGCCATTGCCGCCGTCGTCGAGCCGCAGTCCCTGGGCATCGTCAAGCACCTGGGTGATTCGATTCCGGCGGGTAACCGTCTGGAACTGTTCCTCGGCGCCGCCATCGGTGCCATCACGTTCTCCGGTTCGGTGATCGCGTTCGGCAAACTGTCCGGCAAGTACAAGTTCCGCCTG
The DNA here is from genome assembly GCF_900105115.1 of Pseudomonas mohnii. Taxonomy (NCBI): domain Bacteria; kingdom Pseudomonadati; phylum Pseudomonadota; class Gammaproteobacteria; order Pseudomonadales; family Pseudomonadaceae; genus Pseudomonas; species Pseudomonas mohnii. The sequence goes on along the minus strand of NZ_FNRV01000001.1, from coordinate 190,283 downwards.
TTCCAGGGCGCACCGGTACAGTTCACCGGCCAGCACAAACTGAACCTGCTGTTGGGCCTGGCCACACTGGCGCTGGGCGTGACCTTCATGCTGACCGGCAACCTTAGCGCCTTCGCCTTGATGCTCGCCCTGGCGTTCGTCATGGGCGTGCTGATCATCATCCCGATCGGTGGCGCCGACATGCCGGTGGTGGTGTCGATGCTCAACAGCTACTCCGGCTGGGCGGCGGCGGGTATCGGCTTCTCGCTGAACAACTCGATGCTGATCATTGCCGGCTCCCTGGTGGGCTCGTCCGGTGCGATCCTCTCGTACATCATGTGCAAGGCGATGAATCGCTCCTTCTTTAATGTGTTGCTCGGCGGTTTCGGCAACACAGCCGACGCAGGCCCGGCAGGCGCCAAGGAAGCCCGTCCGGTGAAATCCGGCTCGGCTGACGACGCGACCTTCCTGCTGACCAACGCCGACACCGTGATCATCGTTCCGGGCTACGGCCTGGCGGTGGCCCGCGCCCAGCATGCGCTGAAGGAACTGACCGAGAAGCTGACCCACCGTGGCGTGACCGTGAAGTACGCGATCCACCCGGTGGCAGGGCGGATGCCTGGCCACATGAACGTATTGCTGGCCGAGGCCGAGGTGCCTTACGACCAGGTGTTCGAGATGGAAGACATCAACTCCGAGTTCGGTCAGGCCGACGTGGTCCTGGTGTTGGGCGCCAACGACGTGGTCAACCCGGCCGCGAAGAACGATCCGAAATCGCCGATTGCCGGCATGCCGATCCTCGAAGCGTTCAAGGCCAAGACCATCATCGTCAACAAACGCTCGATGGCCAGCGGCTATGCCGGCCTGGACAACGAACTGTTCTACCTGGACAAGACCATGATGGTGTTCGGCGACGCCAAGAAGGTCATCGAGGACATGGTGAAGGCCTGATATAAGTCGCTCCGCTGCGAGAACTACGTCTCGCAGCCCCTTTACGGCCACCCCCAGGCGGCCGTTTTTTTTCCCTGGACAGGAAAATTTCGAAACCATCAGCTCATGGGAATTAGTTGGTATTTTGTTATGTCTTTTTCATATTGGCGTTCGGATTTTTTATAATAACTTTAAGTCGCATGGCGATTGATATCTCTTTCGACACCGAGAATCCCATGCTAGTATCCCGACATGCTGCATATACTAATAAAAACAATACTAGCCGACCACCTCTTGAGTGCTTTCAATTCTGCGTAGGAGCGCAATAAGAGCAAGGGGGACGGCCCTCAAATGAGACTTTAAGTATGCCGACTGTCATTACTCCAAAGGAACTTCTCAAGTGGGTGCCAGGCGTAGTTCTCAGCTCAAGCGAAGAACTCGGCTGGAAAGATATAGAGCAGCGGTCATATCGATACAAAGGTCAGGACGTCCTTATCCCACCCCTCGATCATTTCATGATCGTTTATTATTTCCTGGGCCATACACCGATGGATAGATGCGTGGATGAAGGGTGGACGCGTACCGCTTGCGCTCCGGGCGATATTTCCCTGCTTACAATGTCACAGGACTCCCATTGGAACTGGACCGAAGACATTGATGTTTCTCACCTCTATCTTTCCAATGCGCTGATGTCACGTGTTGCCATGGATGTTATGGAACGTCCGATTGAAGAGGTCCGCCTGCATGATCTGCTCCGTACGCAAGACTCGATTCTGACTTCCATTGTCAGCGCAATTACAAGCGAAGTCAGAAGCCGTGGAATTGGTGGATCGTTGTATGTTGAGGCCTTGAGCATGCAGTTAGCCATTCACCTTCTCCGAAATTACGCCAGCGTCACCTTTAAAGAATCCTGTACGCCTGGTCGCCTATCTCAACAGCAGAAGAAACATTTGCTCGACTTTATCGATAGCCATTTGGAACAATCCATACGCTTGGATGAAATGGCCGATGCAGTAGGCTTGGGAGTCTGGACATTCTCGAAAAAATTCAGCGAATCATTTCATTGTTCGCCACATACATTTGTCACCGAGCAGCGCGTCGAGCGAGCGAAGCGGCTGCTGTACAATGGAACACTTTCGATTAAAGAAATTGCATATCATTGCGGATTTTCGGATCAGGCGCATTTAACTCGCATCCTGCGTACCAAACTTGGCGTGACACCTACACAACTAAGGCGAATTAAAAACCAAGAATAGCGTGCCTGCAAATATCGAAATGAATTTTTCTGCTTCGCTGAACAAGGGCAAGCGAAGTCAAGCATTTGCCGTCAACTGCTATCGGAAAAAACATGGACCTTTTAGACATTCTATCATCCGCTGTCATATCGGTATTGGTTGCGGCGCTGATAACACTCAGAACCATAGACAGGAAGGTCCGGATCGAAAACATCACGCAGGAACGTGCCAAATGGGAAGAGAAGATTCGCGGTAAATCCCAGTTAACCCTCACACGACGTCCGGGCGAAACCTCTATCCCGAAACAACATATGCCTTGCGAGTCTGCAACCATCGGCGAGGCGATGTCTGATCCGACGGATAAAACATAAAGCGGGCCATCTGGTGCATGATTTGATGGAGCAGAGTAGGGGAGCGCGACCCTATCGTCTTGGAAGTCTTTACGACGAAATCTTGGTGGATCAGGGATCGGATCTCAGTGGATGCGACAGGGAGATCCTTAGGGGCGGTGCCATCGTATTCTATCGTCCAATAACCGCCTCTTTATTATAACTAAACTAAATGGATATTTAGTTTAGTTATAATTATCAGTTATTTGTCGGTAGCGCAGGGCAGGTTAACCACCGTCATCTTGCCGTTGTGATCCGCCAATGGCTGTTGGCATTATCGAATGCTCCAGATATTCACCCCGTAAAGGAATACCCGATGCCAAAATACCTGACAGCCGAATCTGAACTGCATGTGGGCCAAGGCTCCGTCACAGAAGCACTGCGGAGGCAGGAACTTACGTTGTCGTATTCGAAGACGACGAAGATACCGGCTATTTCTACGCGCTGGACACAGCGGCTGAAGGCAACCCGATTCAGGATGCACTGCATATCTACAACGTGGCGGACGTTTCTGACAAACACAAACCCTCCAGCGTGAAGATCGGCTGGTCGGTTGATCACAGCAAGGCTGCGCTGCTGATCAACGATTACCCGCATGCCATATTTGATTTCACGGCGAAGCAAGGATATTGCCGTACCGGGTTCCCGCCGCAAAGTGACAATGGCTGGTCCGAGCGTGGACACGAATGGGATGATTCGGCGCTTGAGTTGTTTGCGTGAAACAGCATCAAATTGCGTTAAACGCCATGTGTCAGGAAGCATGGCGACTTGAATCGTAATTTCGTCACGGTGTTTTCTCGCATGCGAGAAATTCGACTTGGCTAGCCTGGTCACCAGGTGAAAAGCGGCAGCAAAGACACCCAGGCTTCGTATATCACAGTTCGCATAATGTATATTATGTTAAATGCAGTATTGCTCGATTAATGATAGGCGCGTTTAGTTCTGATTCTCTCCCCCAGTGCCCAATTGCTCATCAACAGCGTCGTCATGCTGCCTGGGTGTTGTCCTGCGTTCCGTACTGTATTGGATTGCCAGTTTCATTGAGCAAAACTTCGCCCGCGCCCCTAAGCAACGCAGGACCAGCAACCACATCGTGTGCAGACACGTGCAGCTAGATACACCGCACGCGCCATCGCCAACGACTACTTTTGCAGCCCGTATGCAACGAGGACATGGCGAAAAAACTACTTGGAGCGCAGCGCTCATGATTATTTCTTCTTTATTCACGGCAGCCGAACTGAGCATCACGCGGCTATCACTTGACCAAATCATGTCCGGAAGTTTGAGAACTGCGTATTTGCCATCGCGTAGCAAGTTAGACAGTCCTTCACTCCAAGTGATGCAGTCTGGAATTCCCTCTAGCGTTACAGGTGCATAAACCACACCTGACATCTCCTGTCAGAGCATGGCCGGTCTCGTTCCCCTCGAGGTCGAATAAAAACAGGTCAAGCAACTGACGTAATAGCTGTTCAATTTCGACATCGACCACTGCCTTACCCCCCTGCCCCTCGCCCCGTCTGCTCGTTGCCATTCTGTTACAAGAAGTTGTCTGCCTTGCAAAGCAGTGGGGTTATCAGGGCCACTGACGTTTGAGGGCACGTGAAATTGATCATGCAATAGCAGTTCATACCTTCTAGGTATCAAACACCACTCAAATGATATTAGACCCCGGTGAGTTTCGAACTTAGCCTGTGATCCGTAAGGCTATGCGTACGCATAAAAAATAAAAATGCCTTTTAATGGAGCAATTATGAGTACTCATTGTTCGATTCCCACGCTTCTCGACGGCACTCGAATCAGCGCATTTCAATGGAAAGTGTTTGGCCTCTGCTTTTTCGTAGCCATACTCGACGGCTTTGATACTCAAGCCATTGCCTTCACAGGTCCCTCAATCACTCAGTTTTTCGGACTGGGCGCAGGTGCATTGGCACCGATTCTCACCGCCGGTATTGTCGGCATGGTGCTCGGGGCAATGACATTGGGACTGTTGGGCGACAAATTTGGTCGACGACCGACCATTATCGGATCGGTCACCTTATTTGGTGTGGCCTCCTTAGCCACCGCATTTGCGCACACTACCGAACAAATTCTGGTTTTGCGGTTTATCGCGGGACTTGGAATGGGCGGCGCAACGCCCGTGGTTCTGTCGCTTGCGGCCGAGTACGGCAGCGCCAAACATCGCGGCACAATCATGACCACTGTTTTGCTTGGATTGCCTGCGGGCGCCATTCTGGGCGGATTGTTGGCGGCAAAAATGCTGCCCTCGATCGGCTGGCAAGGTATTTTTGCGGTTGGCGGCGTAGTGCCGCTGGCGCTGGTGGGGGTATTAGTGTTCGCGTTGCCTGAGTCGCTGTATTTTTTAGCGAGGAATCAATCAACTCTCAGCCGCCAAAAGATTGCGCGAATTATTGCCAGCATCACCAAAACCCAAACAACACCCGACGCCACTTATAGCGTTCCTGAGACGGAAGTCAAAACCAGAGTGGCTTCGTTGTTCAATGGCGGCCTGGCTCGTAATACCCTGGGGATATGGACGGTCTACCTGTTTAACTGGGTTGCCTGGTTTATGTTTCTATCCTGGCTGCCCACTGTTCTTAAAGCGACCGGATTACCCGCAGAACAGGCGCCTATGGGGACTGTCGCGGTCAATGCAGTGTTTGTTGCGTGTGCCATACCACTGTCTATCATCTTGCCGAAGATCAACACGCGGCTTTTGCTGCTTATCCTGTTCCTGTTCGGGATCGCGCTTTGCTGGGGACTGGCTAACAGTGGCACCAATTGGACCCTGGTGTTCATCCTGGCCGGCTGCGCCGGTGTAGGTATCGGAGGTCAGCAAATAGTATTGAACTACATGGTTGCCCAAGCCTACCCCACTGCACTGCGTGCAACCGCAACAGGCTGGGCTATTGCACTGGGGCGGGTCGGGGCCATTATCGGATCGGCAAGCGGTGGCTGGTTTCTTGAACACAGTGGGCCCGCTGGCTACTACTCAGCGCTGATCATTCCACTGATCATTGCCGCAGCCGGGCTGCTCATTATTCGCCCTCAAATCGATGCGGTGGAAGGTCATCCGCTCGCCACTCATTGACGCTCAGCGGTTACACGGGAAGGTCTCGAGGAGGACGTTCATTAAGGTTCGTCTTCCTCTAACCCCGGTACAACCCAACCCAATGCCAAGGATGGGTTCGCTAACCTCGCACATGCACAGCTGAATGCTCCAAGGTACCTGTCACGGTGTTACGGTTTCGTTCGCTAATCGCACGACATCACATGTCGGGACACCCTCCTTGCCCCATTGTTTGGCACGCTATGCACATCTTAACCGTCACGATGATCCAGCGGTTTTTTCCATCGGATCATTCTGTTCAGCCAACATAAAAACGGGAGTACGTCTTGATCAACAAAACATTTGAGTCCGTCGCTGCTGCACTAGACGGCATTGCCGATGGTTCGGTCATCATGGTGGGTGGCTTCGGCACTGCCGGGATGCCGTCGGAGTTGGTAGATGGTGTCATTGCTTCCGGCGCTCGCGAGCTGACCATCATCAGCAACAATGCCGGCAACGGTGAGATTGGTCTGGCGGCACTGCTCAAGGCCGGGCGCGTTGCCAAGGTCATCTGTTCGTTTCCACGCCAATCCGATTCCTATGTATTCGACGAGCTCTACCTGGCAGGAAAGGTACAGCTTGAAGTCGTGCCACAAGGCAATCTGGCCGAACGTATCCGCGCGGCAGGCTCTGGAATCGGTGCGTTTTATTCGCCCACCGGGTTTGGCACGTTGCTGGCCGAAGGCAAAGAAACCCGAGTGATCGACGGTCGCAACTATGTACTGGAAATGCCGTTGCGCGCCGATGTCGCACTGATCAAGGCCGAAAAGGGCGATCGCTGGGGCAACCTCACCTATCGCAAAGCCGCGCGTAATTTTGGACCGATCATGGCGATGGCGGCGACAACGACAATCGCCCAGGTCAATCAGATCGTCGAGTTGGGAGAGCTGGACCCCGAACACATTATTACCCCGGGGATCTTCGTTCAGCGCGTGGTCAAAGTGCCGCGTGCCCCTCTCACGAAAGCCAACGTCAACTGAGGCCCGCCATGACTGTTATGAAAAAACTATCGCGTAGCGAAATGGCCCAACGAGTGGCCGACGATATTCTCGAAGGCTCTTACGTGAACCTGGGCATTGGCGTGCCCACGCTGGTGGCCAACTACCTGGGTGACAAGGAAGTGTTCCTGCACAGTGAAAACGGTGTACTGGGCATGGGCCCGAGTCCTGCGCCGGGTGAGGAAGACGATGACCTGATTAACGCGGGCAAACAGCACGTGACGCTGCTGCCCGGTGGCGCCTATTTTCACCACGCCGATTCGTTCTCGATGATGCGCGGCGGGCACATCGATATTGCCGTGCTTGGCGCCTTCCAGGTCTCGGTCAACGGCGACCTTGCCAACTGGCACACCGGCGCCGAAGGCTCCATTCCGGCAGTGGGTGGCGCGATGGACCTCGCGACAGGCGCGCGTCAGGTGTTCGTCATGATGGATCACCTGACCAAGACGGGCGAAAGCAAATTGGTGCCGCAATGCACCTACCCACTGACCGGCATTGGCTGCGTGACTCGGATTTATACCGACCTGGCTATTCTGGACGTCACCGCGGAAGGCTTGAAGGTCCTGGAGATTGTCGCTGATATCAGCTTTGAGGACTTGCAAACGCTCAGTGGCGTGCCCTTGATTCGATAACGGATCGAGTCGGTTGGCTCGTTACAGGCGGGCCAGCCATCCAACTGTTTCAATACATTCAAAATTGCAGCGCATTTCATAATGGAGGATGACCGCCCATCAGCTAGATCCCGCGCCCAGCGCAGGCCACTAGACTACACAGGGGGACATGAAATCAACGCACTTCAAATCAGGAGTTCTGTAATGAACAGAAAATCTTGGCTGGCGTTGGTAGTGATGGTCGGGACGATTTCAGGTTGCGCAAGCAGAACCGAGGTTGTCGATGTCCCCCTCAATGCTACCCCGCAAAACGCCGAGCATATCGCTCGAGCCACCCTCAGCCCGGTGGGCAACCAAACCAGCATCTGGCTCACCGTCGGTGGTGTCCCTCACGACCTGGCTGTACCTAGCCGCCTCGTTACTGCGATCTACTCTGGCTCGTGTCAGCAATTGAGCGCACAACCGGTGTACAAGACCCATCAGGCCAACAGCGTCGATTATCCATCGCTGGCCCCGCGTACCCAGCAATGGTCCCAGGCGCCGGTCGCGCTGAGCGAACTGACCAAGGGTGACTATGTCTTGCTCGTTCGCACCAGCCCGGCGGACGGTAGCCGCCCTCTTTTCTGCGGCAACATCAGCGCGAGCTAGAGGCGCATCAGGCAATTCGTTCGGTACCGTGGCTTGCGCACATCCACCAGGCCACGATGAACCCGCGCTTTTCAGTGAGCGCACCTTGCGCCCGTCGAGAAATTTATCCAACGCCTCGGCATCGCCATGGGAGCGGCTGGCGACCACGTCCAGTCCCTCCTCCGATACCGTCCGGCATTGAATGACCTCGCGTTTTCCTGCCTGCTCGATACAGGTCGCCTCGTCTCGCTGCTCACGGAATGGTCGTGTGGACATTGAAGGGTCATGAAACAGAAAAAGGCGACAGGGATGTCGCCTTTTTTTATGCGTAATGCCGCCGCTAGCGAAGGTTAAGCCAGTTCGGAACGCTCTGGCTGATCGCGACGCAACCCGCATACTGCTTGCAGGCTTTTACGCTGGGAGATTCCGCTGGTTGCGAGACCTGCACGGTGAACACCAGCAGGAACAGAATCAGCAGGCAAACATGATAGGCAAGAAGACTTTTTATTTTCATTGTCAGTGCTCTCGTGACCGTCAGGTCGGACCTATGTCGTTCAAGAACCCGGAACGGGTGACCTCTTTCCGACGCCCCATGAGCGACACGGCATGGCGTGTCGCTCATGGGGCCTCACCTTCAGCGCTCGTCGACCGTGATGAATTCACGGCGTTCGGCCATGAACGCGGGCACGTCATCCTCATTGGTGAAGAACTGTTCGTACCACTCGCGCAACTGGTACACCGGGCCGTCGGTTTCAGCCAATATCGGCTTATCGATCCGTATCTTGTGCTTCCAGATCACGACGTCCTGATAGAACGAATCCCGATTGCCCTGGACATAGGCCCTGGCCACCTCCTGGTTCTGTTCTTCAGTCCAGCCCGGCACCCGTTTGACCATGCACCCAAAACGTAAATCGAAGCTGTTCGGCGTCACTGGCACGTGGCTATTGAGCAAAATGGCGTGGATGCGCACATCGCCGAACATCGAGCTGATCTGCGTGAAGTGGGTAGCAGGGCCGTAGTAGGCCGATGGCGCGATCAGGTCGCCACCCAGGCGCTCGGAGTCACCATGGAAAATCTGGTGCCCGATGTGACCTTCAAAGACGTTGGCGAAGTATTTGGTGGGCGTGCCGTGTACCGGTCCGAAATGCTGGGCGTCCACCAGGTTATCGACCAGTTCCCGTGGATTGGTCTCGATGTGCATGGTGTCGATGTTCCAGTCATGGATCCAGTCCGGGTCGTCCATCTCCGGCAGGTGCGGGATGACCACGCCTTCTTTTGGCGGACGGCCCTCGGGATTGTTCCAGATGAACAGCAGGTTATTTTCTTCGCAGGTCAGCCAGCTACGGGTCTTGGCCTTGGGTGGAATGCGCTTGCAGTAAGGGATCTCCACGCATTTGCCGCCCGTGTCGTACTTCCAGTGGTGGAAGGGGCAGACCAGTTTGTCGTTCTCGATGGTGCCTTGCGACAGATCGGCGCCCATGTGCGGGCAATAGGCATCCAGAACGCTGATGTTGCCTTGGCTGTCGGCGAAGGCCACCAGCCGGGTGCCAAAAACTTCCAGGGTATGGGGCTTGCCGTCACGGTATTCGCTGGCATTGCCCAGGCAATGCCAGCCACGCGCGTAACGGTGGGTGCGCTGGGCGTTCTCGACATTGATCTCAACGAGTTTCGTCATTGTTATTGTTCCTCGATTGCAGACTTCGGGGCGGGTAATGCCCCCAAGAAATACAGGGTGATCCCATGGCAGGCATCATTGAACAGCTGCGCAAGGAGATCATCCTTCAGTTGGACTAGATCAAACGCGATCCATTCTCAAAGGGTGCTCACTGCTCGATGAGCACCCTGCTCCACGGCTATTGACCGAATCGACGGGCGGCTTCCGGGCCGAAGTCCCGCGGGCTGAAACCCGGCTTGTTCAACTGGTAACCACTGCGCTGTTCATTGATCAGGTTGAACGCCAGGTAGCTGCCGGCATTGAGGTCGTAGTACAGCCCCACACCCGCTTGCGGTCGCTGGCTTTCATAGGCGTAGAAGAAATTCAGCATCGACGTCCGCCATAGCTCGCCACGGTTGTCGTAGTTGTCGGCCAGCATCGGGAACCAGGTGTCTTCATCGATGTACAGCTTGCGTTTGCCGTACAGATGGCGATAACCCGGCTTCAGGGTGCCTTCCAGCTCCCAGACCCGATGACGCTCGTAGCGCATGGCGTCCTGATTGAAGTGGCCCGGGGTCAGCAAATCGGCGTACTTGAGATTCGCCGCGTGCAGGCGATACGTGTTGTAGGGGATGAACATCTCGCGCTTGCCGACGATCTTCCAGTCATAACGCTGGCCCGAGCCGTTGAACAGCCGCACTTCGTCCACGGTGATCGAACCGCCGCTGCCAGGGAACGACATGTCGAAGCCATACCCCGGCGACTGGCGCACACGACGGGTACCGGGGTCGTAACGCCAGGCCTGGCGGGGTTCGGTCTTGTCGTTCCAGAACTCGGTGCCGGTATTGATCTCGCCCTTGTCCCGTTGTGGCAGAAGCGTTTCGTTGAGGTAGAACGCCGAGTTGCCCACCGTCTCGCCTTTCTTGCCCGGTTCCAGCGACGGCGCCAGGTTGCGCGAGTGCACGCGACCCCAGTTGATGTTGCCGTCCTTGAGCACATAGGCGTTGTCGGAGGTGTACTCCTCGGTCCAGGCGCGCAAGGTGAAGGCCGAGGCGTTCTTCAGCAGCTCCAGGCCGCTGCGTGGTACGGGAAAGGGCGTGCCACCGGTTTTGCCCACCACCCCTTCACCGTCATCGACCAGTCGCGCGATGCTGGCGTTTTCGCGGGTGGCATTGCACACCCCATCATCGAAACGGAAATCCCGGTGCGAGGGATAGACCGGCATCTTGTACGTAGCCGGGTACAGCTTGAACAAGGCTTTCTGCCCGTCGGACAGATACTGGCTGTATTGCGCCAGGTTGGCCGTGGTAATCACGAACAGCGGTTTTTCGTCCGGGTACGGGTCAATGGGATGGTTGCCGGTGCCCTTGAAGTCCACGTGGGGTGGCACCCCCAGCCACTTGCCACTGAACGCCGGGATGCTGCCATCGGCATTGGCGCTCTTGTCGGCGCCGACACAGGTCAAATCCTTGCCCAGGCGCTCCACATCTTCGGGTGCCGCATTCGCCGTGGCGATTGCACTGCATCCCAATATCAACCCCAACACCCAGCTGGGAGTGGCGTTGGCAGGCCGCGAGACAAGACAACTGGAGGCCAGGTTACTGCCGGTCATTTTTATTCTCCTTGGTTACCGATAGCGGTCACCCAGTATCGGCAGCCCAAGGATCGAGAAGCATCGTCCGCACGGACTAACGCATTTTTACCCGGCGCCCAAGCAATACCACTTAAAGCGCTGGCTCGGCCAAACCCGGTCCGTGGGGCTGCGCCAACGCCACGACACTGTTGAGCATGATCCTCACCAGTTCGGTCTGGCGACGGACACCGGTCTTGGAAAAAATCGAACGCAAGTGCGCACGGGCTGTGTTGCGGCGAATACTCAATGTCTCCGACGCCTCCTCCAGCGACAGACCGTTGGCCAGCTCCAGGGCCAGCGCGGTTTCCGCCGGCGTCAGGTTGTACAACTGCGAAGTCGCCACGTTACTCACCAGCGACTTGCTGACCGCGTCGCGCACATACACCACGACCGTCGGTTTCCCCCTGCCCTCGACCAGCTCCTGCGTCGGTATCAATTCCACTACCACGCCCAGGCTGACTTTCCCCGAGGGCCGGGAAATCGACATGGCCTCGGCACCCTGCACGCCGGCACCGCCCGAGCTTGCCCGCTGAAAGGCATTACGCACCAGGCGCAGCAGTTCGCGATTGTCACTCGGGTAAATGGCTTCGAGCCGACCGCCAACGACTTTAAGGCCGTCCTGACTGTCGAGAATCTCCCGGGCCACCGAATTGAGCTGCACTACACTGCCGTTCTCATCGAGGACGAAGGTCGCCACCGCCATGCGGCTGATGGTTTGCGAATACAGGCTGCCCAGGGATTCACTGCGATCAAGCTGTGAATGCATGTGCAACGCACGGCGCAAATGCGGCAGGAGCATCTCGCACATGGCTCGATCGACGTGAGAAAACCGTGCCTGATCCCGTGGGCGGTTGATCCGGAAACGTACGGCGCTGCCATCGGGCATGCGGATATCGGCACCCAGCATCTGATGACAGTTATAGGGTTGGCAGTAGAGCAGATAAAAAGAAGAACCAAGCCACTCGGCCTCGCTCACCAATTCATCCACGGTGAAAACCGTGTCGGTGGGCAGATTGTCGAACAGCGTGGATTTGGAATAGTAGGCGTAATGGTTGATGCCCCCCTCCCCCAGCTCGACATCGCCGGCGACCATCATCGGCGACAGCAGCGGCTCATCCTGAACGCGCAGGATCAAGGTCACGAAATTGGCCTTGAACAGTGAACGCAGCTGGCGCAACGAATCACCCAAACGGCGGATATCCATGGCCGAATCGTACATGTTGCCGATGAGCCGTTCGTAGTCTGAAAGCTCCAGCCCCATCTCAGTCAGGACCTGTGTGTTCGTCAAGCGACTTTGCATTGCCACTCCCCCGGCAGCGGGCCCGGACTAAGGGGCCCGCTTGAATCAATGGTCATGGGTGATATCGATGCGCATTGCACCGTGGTCCATCTTAAGGCAGTTCGAACAACCCGGCCGCGCCCATGCCGCCACCGATGCACATGGCAATCACCACATAACAGGCGCCGCGACGACGACCTTCCAGCAGTGCGTGACCGACCATGCGCGCACCGGACATGCCGAACGGATGGCCAATGGAGATTGCACCGCCGTTGACGTTCAGGCGTTCGGCCGGGATTTGCAACGCATCGCGGCAATGCAGCACCTGGCAGGCGAAGGCTTCGTTGATTTCCCACAGGCCGATGTCCGCCACGCTCAGGCCAAAGCGCTTGAGCAACTTGGGCACCGCCACCACCGGGCCGATGCCCATTTCCTCGGGGGCGCAGCCGCCCACGGCAATGCCCCGATAGATGCCCAGCGGAGTCAGCCCGCGACGCTGGGCTTCCACGCGACTCATCAGCAGGCTGGCCGATGCACCGTCGGAAAACTGCGAAGCGTTGCCGGCAGTAATGAACTCCCCCTGCTCAATCCATTTACCGTCCTTCCACACCGGCTTGAGCGACGCCAGGTCCTCCAGGCGCGTGTTGGGGCGATTGCATTCGTCGCGCTCGACCACCACACGCTGATGACCGCTGGGTTGGCCGGCGGCATCGAAACACAGCTTGTCGACGCTCAAGCCAACGATTTCCTCGTCGAACAATCCGTCACGCTGGGCGGCGGCGGTGCGCAGTTGGCTCTGCAAGGCATACTCGTCCTGAGCAGCGCGGCTAATGCCGTAGCGACGCGACACGATTTCAGCGGTTTCCAGCATCGGAATGTAGGCGCTGGGCATGATCTGCAATACGGCTTCGGACTGGGCGCGATAGCTGTTCTTGTGCTTGGTCTGGGTCAGTGACAACGATTCCACGCCACCGCCGATGGCGATGTTCAACTCGCCGGTCATGATGCCCTTGGCCGCGACGCCGATGCTCATCAAGCCCGAGGCGCACATGCGATCCAGGGCCATGCCCGGCACGGTGTCCGGCAAGCCGCCGGTATAGGCGCACAGGCGGCCGATGTTGTAGGCCTGGGTACCCTGCTGCACCGCAGCGCCCATGATCACATCATCCACTTCACCCGGTTCGATACCGGCCCGCTCGACCACGGCCCGTACCACGTGTCCGCCCAGCACCGGGGCTTCGGTGTCGTTGAACGAACCGCGAAACGACTTGGCGAGCGCGGTCCGCGCAGTAGCAACGATGACAACTTCATTCAAATCCATGACAGGCTCACTCGGTAATAGGGTTGAAGGTGTAGCGGCTGATCGTGTCGATTACACAGCCGGGGCGCGACTGGCCCTCGACTTCCACAGTGACGCGCACCACCAGTTGCACGGCGTCCGCCAGTTGTTCGGCACGCACGATGCTGGCGCTGCCACGCACCCGCGATCCAACCTTGACCGGTGCCGGGAAGCGCACGCGGTCACTGCCGTAATTGACGCCCATCGCCATGTTGTCGATCGTGAGCAATTGCGGCAGGAACAGGTTAACCAGCGACTGGGTCAGGTAACCGTGGGCGATGCAAGCACCGAACGGGCCGGTGGCGGCGCGTACCGGATCGACATGAATCCACTGGTGATCGCCGGTGGCTTCGGCGAACAGATCGATGCGCGCCTGGTTGATGGTCAGCCACTCGGTGCAGCCGAGGTCCAGGCCTTCGGCCTCGAGCAACGCCCGGGCACTGCTGAAAACATGAGTCATCGCCTACTCCTCAGGCTTGTTGGGAACTGACGGACAACACTTCGCCGACCATGTAGGAGGCGTAATCGCTGGCCAGGAACATCATCACGTTGGCGACTTCCCAGACTTCGGCGGCACGCCCGAACGCCTCGCGCCCGGCCAGGCTGGCGAGCAGCTCTTCACTGGAAGCCTTCTTGAGAAAGTCATGCAGGGCAATCGATGGCGACACCGCGTTGATACGCACGCCATACTCCGCGGCCTCCAGCGCGCTGCAACGGGTCAGCGCCATGACCCCGGCCTTGGCCGCGGCGTAATGCGCCTGTTCCTTCTGGGCGCGCCAACCGAGGACCGAGGCATTATTGACGATGGCACCCGCGCCACGGCGTTGCATCGGCCCCAGCATCGCGCGGGTCATGCGAAACGTGCCCGTCAGGGTCACATCCAACACCCGCAGCCACTCTTCGTCGCTCATCTCGACCACGCGCTTCTGGCCACCGAGGCCCGCATTGTTGATCAGCACATCGACGCCGCCGAGGTGTTCCTCGGCGCTCGCCACCAGGGCCTGGACCTCATTTTCGAGGGTGACATTGCACAATTGGCCATAAATGGCTTGCAGGCCCGTTTCGGCCTTGAGGCGCTCCACCGCCTCTTCAAGGCGACGCGGGTGCACGTCGGAAATCATCAATGCCCGGCAGCCCTCCTCGGCGCTGCGCCGGGCGGCTGAGTACCCGATACCGGCACCTGCGGCGGCTGTAATCAGCACCGACTTGCCTGCCAGCAGTTGATGACCGGGAACATAAGGGGGGGCTTGTTTCACAGCGTCTACCTCCAGGGAATGAATGCCCTGCATTTGTAGGGAGGGCGCCAGGCGGGCGCATCGTCAAAACAGGGTATAAAACCCCGGTGTCCCTGGGAGCTCGGTTTGCCCGCGAAGAACGAAAAGGCGCAGTAACAGACACGCTGCTGCGCCCGGTTCGAAGGCCAGCTTGGCGACTACGTGCCCCACACCTTCTGAGCCTTCGGGGCTTCGGCGAGGATCTCGGCTACGGCGCCACCAATTTCCTCCACCTGCCACCTCGCCCCCTTGTCGCGGGTCACGCCGGTGCGCCAGCCGTCCCCGAGGGAAATTCGCCCGCCCTGGCTCTCGAACACCTGGCCATTGACGTGGGCCGATTCCGTGCTGCCAAGCCACACCACCAGCGGTGCAACGTTTTCCGGGGCCCAGGCATCGAAGCTATCGTCCTCGGGCTTCTTCACCACATCAGGCATCGCGCTTTCGGTCATCGAGGTACGCGCTGCAGGGGCCAGTGCGTTGGCGGTGATGCCGTAACGCGCCAGTTCGGCCGCCTGGACCAGCGTCAACGAGGCAATCGCGCCCTTGGCCGCTGAATAATTGGACTGCCCCACCGAGCCCTGGAGACCCGCGCCGGAGCTGGTGTTGATGATGCGACCGTCAACCGGTGTACCGGCCTTGGCCAGATCACGCCAACGCCGCCCCAGCAGGTTGGCCAGGCAGTAATGCCCCTTGAGGTGCACGCGCATGACCATGTCCCAGTCTTCTTCGCTGAGGCTGATAAACATGCGGTCGCGCAGGACCCCGGCATTGTTGACCAGCACATGCACTTCACCGAAGGCCCCCAACGCCGCGTCGATGATGTGCTGCGCGGTGGCCAGGGTGGTGATGTCGTCACTGTTGGCGATGGCCTGGCCACCACTGGCGCGGATTTCGCCCGCGACGTCTTGCGCCGCATCGGCGCGGATATCGTTGATCACCACGTTGGCGCCCGCTGCGGCGAACGCCAGCGCATAGGCGCGACCGAGCCCGCCGCCGGCCCCGGTGATGATCACGGTGCGGCCTGAACATATAGCCATGCTTGACTCCTTTGACTGCACGACCGCACGCCCCACGGGCGGCGGTACGGATGGATAAGGGAAAACCCTAGAGGCGTTCGATGATCGTGACGTTGGCCTGGCCACCGCCTTCGCACATGGTTTGCAGGCCGTAACGGCCACCGCTGCATTCCAGCTCGTTCAGCAGCGTGGTCATCAGCCGGGCTCCCGTGGCACCCAGCGGGTGACCCAGGGCGATGGCGCCACCGTTGACGTTGGTGCGCGCCGGGTCGTAGTCGAGCTCCTTGGCCCAGGCCATGACCACGGAGGCGAAGGCTTCGTTGATCTCTACCCGGTCGATATCGCTCATGCGCAAACCGGTTTTCTCCAGGGCCCGACGGGTCGCGGCGATCGGCGCGGTCAAGTGCCAGATCGGGTCATCGCCCAGCACCGTCAGGTGATGGATACGCGCGCGAGGCGTCAGGTCATAACGCTTGAGCGCTGCCTCCGACACCACCAGCAATGCCGCCGAGGCGTCGCAGGTCTGGCTTGAAACAGCGGCGGTGATCGAGGGAAATTGCGGGTCCACCGGCTGCAATTCGGCCATTTTCGCAAGACTGGTCAGGCGCGGCGTTTCATCCACTCGCAAACCGTTGCAGGCAACGATTTCCCGGGCGAATCGCCCGCTCTCGATGGCGGCCAGGGCGCGGGCATGACTTTGCAGGGCGAAGGCCTCCATCTGCTCGCGGCTGATGCCCCAATGATCGGCGATGCGCTGCGCGGCGTAGAACTGGTTGACCGGTTGATCGCCGAACCGTGCGCGCCAGCCTTCACTGCCGGAAAACGGATCGGGATAACCCAGCGCCTGCCCGGCCAGCATGGCCGAGGAAATCGGAATCCGGGTCATGGTTTGCACCCCGCCGACGGCTATCACGTCCTGAGTGCCGCTCATCACCGCCTGCGCGGCGAAATGCAGCGCCTGTTGTGACGAGCCGCACTGACGATCAATCGTGGTGCCGGGCACGTTCAGTGGCAAACCGGCGGCCAGCCAACTGGTGCGGGCGATGTCCCCGGCCTGGGCACCGATGGTATCGACGCAACCGAAGATCACATCGTCATAGTCTTCGCCGGGAATGGCGTTGCGCTCCACCAACGCCTTGAGCACCCGGGCGCCCAGGTCAATGGCGTGAACGTCGCTCAAGGCACCCTTGCGCTTGCCGGTCGGGCTGCGCAGTGCATCAACAATATAGGCCTCTGGCATGACTCACTCCTCGAAGGTATGGCCCGGGCCCAGGCGGGCACCATCGGCGAACACGTACTCGCCGACACGGGTTTTATGGAAACCGCGATCCCCCCAGGACGCATCGAGCGCCCAGGCACGTTTCATGAACATCTGCAGGTCGACTTCCCAGGTGTAGCCCATCGCGCCATGCACCTGAATACCCTTGCGCGCCGCGATCCAGCTGGCTTCGCAGCAGGCCAGGCGGGCCTGGGAAACCCATACGCCGGCATGGGCATCGCCCCTGGCCAGGCCATGCGCGGCGCGGTACAGCACCGGTTTGGCCTGTTCGATATGCCGGGCAACATCGGCCAGGTGATGCTTGACGGCCTGGAAGCTGCCGATCGGCTTGCCGAACTGTTTGCGCTGCGCGACGTAGTCCACGGACAAATCGAGCATGCGTTGCGCCAGCCCGAGCAGTTGCCCGGCCACCGACAAGGCGCCACGCTCGAGCAGTCGTGCCTGCAGGGTACGACCCAAAGCGCCGCTGGCCACGCAGGTGGCCGGGGTCGGGTTCCAGATAACCCGCCCCAGACGCCGGGACGCGTCGATGCTCGGCCGTTGCTGAACATCCACCTGGGCGCGCGGCACGATATGAATGTCGTCGCCATCGGTCAGGATCAAGACTTCAGCCAGCTGAGCATCACTGACCAGCGGGTTGACGGGATGACTGATGGCAATGCGCACGGTGCCTTCGGCAATACGCGGTAAAAGACTGCTGCGGGCCGGGTGCCCGCTTGGCAGGCTGGTGAGCAGCCCGGTGGCGACATACGCAGTGTCGGCCAGGGAGTCGGGAATCGCGTAATACCCCAGCTCCTGGGTCATCAACGCCCAGGCCAAATCGTCCATGCCCAGGCCGCCCTCGGCCTCCGGCACCGACAAGGCGGTCAGGCCCTGTTCGGCAATCTTGCCGCGCAGGTCCGGTGAACGACCGACATCGGTCTCCCAGATTTCCCGGAGCATTTCCGGGGCGGCTTCGGTCATCAGGAAACGACTGATGGCTTCGCGAAACGTCAGCTGGTCATCGGTAAAAGTGAAGTCCATGGCCCGTTCCTTATTTCGGCAAGCCGAGCATCCGCTCGGCAATGATGTTGCGCTGGATTTCGTTGGTTCCGGCGTAGATCGGCCCGGACTGGGCGAACAGGAACCCCTCCAGCCAGCCCGCCGCATCGCCCTCCACGGGCGGCAGCAGCTCGGCGCGGCCACCGAGAATGCGCATCGCGGTTTCGTGCATTTTCAGGTCGAGCTCCGACCAGATGATCTTGTTGATGCTCGACTCGGCACCAATCTGCTCGCCCCGACTCAGCCGGCCGACCGTGTAGTAGGCCGACAGGGCATACGCCTCGGCACCCATCCAGGTTTCCAGTACCGCGTCGCGCAGGCTCGGGTCGCGGTCGGCGCTCTCGCGGTTGGCCTTGTACAGTTCCACCAGCTTGCGCGCGGTGTATTGGAAACGCGCCGGCGAACGCAGCAAGAGCCCGCGTTCAAAACCGGCGGTGGCCATAGCCACATGCCAGCCCTGACCTTCGGCACCGATACGGTTGGCCACCGGCACCCGGACGTCGTCGAAAAACACTTCGGCAAAGGCATCCTTGCCATTGAGGGCCTTGATCGGGCGAATGCTCACCCCCGGTGCATTGAGCGGCACCATCACGAACGACAGGCCATGGTGGCGGCTCGATCCCGGTTCGCTGCGAAACAGGCCAAACAGCCAGTCGGCGAATATCGCCCGGGTCGACCAGGTTTTCTGGCCGTTGATCACGTAATGCTCGCCGTCGAGTGTCGCCTTGCTGGTGATCGCCGCCATGTCCGAACCGGCGTTCGGTTCCGACCAGCCCTGAGCCCACATGTCGAGGCTGGCGGCCATGCGCGGCAGAAACCGCTGCTTCTGTTCAGGCGTGCCGAATTCCATCAGCGTCGGCCCCAACAGCAACTGGCCATTCTGGTTGACCCGCATCGGCGCCCCGGCGCCGTAGTACTCTTCTTCGAAAATCAGCCACTCGATCAGGTCACAACCGCGACCGCCCAGTTCGGCGGGCCACATCACCATCGACCAGCGACTCTCGAACAGCTTCGCCTCCCAGGCACGGTGTTGTTCGAAGCCTTCGCGGGTGTCGTAGCTGGCCAGCGGCTCGCGCGGCAGGTTGGCCGCCAGCCAGGCGCGCACTTCGGCGCGGAAGGCGGTTTGTTGGGGTGTGTAAGTCAGTTCCATGGCGTTCCCTCAGAACTTGGCGTCGCGTTTTTCGACGAAGGCCCGGCGGGTCTCCGCGGAGTCCGGGCTGCTGTAGGCCTGCATCGTGAAGCCCTGCTCCCAGCGATATTTGTCTTCCAGGTTGCCGTCTTCGATACCGTTCAAGGCTTCCTTGGCGATACGGATCATGCTTGGGCTTTTTTCGGCGATTTTCGCCGCGATGCCCAGGGCGGTTTCGCGCAGTTGGTCCTTGCTGACAATCCGCTCGATAAACCCGTATTGCAGGGCTTCGGGCGCACCGATGCTGTCGCCGGTAAAAAACAGGTAGCGCACCTTTTGCACCGGGAACAGACGTTGCAAATGCGCACCGCCCCCCATCGCGCCACGGTCGACTTCCGGCAAGGCGAAAGTCGCGCAGTCAGACGCAATAACGATATCCGCCGCCCCGGTGATGCCGATGCCGCCGCCCAGGACGAAGCCGTGCACCGCGACAATGACCGGCACCGGATTGCGATGCACGGCCTTGAACGTGGCGTAGTTGCCGGCGTTAACGTCGACAATTCGCTCGGGGTACTTATCCAGTTCCTTGATGTCGACACCGGCACAAAAGCCCCGGCCTTCGGCGCGGATGACAATCACGCGGACTTCGGGGTCGGCCCCAAGCGCCTCGATCTGTCGCGCCAGGGCGTGCCATTGCTGACTGTCAAGGGCGTTGACCGGTGGTTTGGCGATCACCAGTTCCGCGATCCCCTGATTGAGTTGTGTGGTAAATGCCTGGTTCACAGGGGTTCTCCAATACTGGCGGGATGGTTCGATGAATGGGTCTGGCGGCGGGCCAGGAGCGCGTCTAGGCA
This sequence comes from Pseudomonas mohnii, assembly GCF_900105115.1. Taxonomy (NCBI): domain Bacteria; kingdom Pseudomonadati; phylum Pseudomonadota; class Gammaproteobacteria; order Pseudomonadales; family Pseudomonadaceae; genus Pseudomonas; species Pseudomonas mohnii. The sequence goes on along the minus strand of NZ_FNRV01000001.1, from coordinate 169,910 downwards.
TTGCTCGGCTTCACTGGCGATGCCTTCGATGACCTCACGGCAACTGAGCAACTCGCCGATCGCCGCAGCGACCTGGCCGCTGGGCAGGATGCCTTCGTCCGGCGCGCCATCGACCATTGAGCGTTGCAGCAGCACCGGCTGGTTGGCAGCCATAACCACTTGCGACAGCGCGGACGGGTCTTCACGCAACGCACGGACAAATACCGTGGCCATGTGCCCCAGGCTCATGCCTGTGTGCTGCTTCCATTGCCAGGCGCTACCCAGGGCCATGCGCAAGCGCCCGAACGGGCCGGCCTTTTCCAGATGATTGATGAAGCGGTTTTCGATCATGCGATGGCGCATGCCGTCCACCGCGGTGGTGACCCGCACCTGTTGCGGGTCGCTGACCTTCAGGTAGCGCTGCAACGTCGCCGGCGGCGTCGGCGATTCGCGAGTCATGAGGAACCGCGTGCCCATCGCGATCCCGGCACCGCCGGCGGCCAGCACCGAGGCCAGACCACGGCCCGTGGAAAACCCTCCGGCGGCGATCACCGGCACCTTGACCGCTGCCAGTACCTGGGGCAACAGGATGGAACTGGGCACACCGCCGGTATGACCGCCGCCCTCGCCGCCCTGAATGGTGATCAGATCGGCGCCGAGTTCCACGGCCTTCAGCGCATGTTTGAGTGCCCCCACTGTCGGGATACAGAGCACCTTGGCCGCCTTGAACCGCGCGATGGTCTGTTTGTCCGGGCCGCGCCCGTAGCTCACGGCACGCAGGCGGTACTGGATCGCCAGATCGACGCACTGCGCGGCGTTGTCCTGGAACATATGGAAATTGAGCCCGAAGTTGCTGCCCCCGGTGGCGTCGATCACCTTGCGGATTTCGCTTTCCAGTTCGTGAGCGGGAATGGTTGCACCGGCCAGGAAACCAAAGCCGCCAGCCTGGGTCGTGGCGATCACCAGGTTGGCGTCGGCGACCCAACCCATCGCGGTTTGCACAATCGGGTAGCGACAACCGAGCGCCTCGGTCAAGGGCGTATCAAGCCATCGGTTCATGGGCGTTTGTCCTCGGCCTGCTTGTTGGCCCGGGCCATGCCTTTGGCATCGAAGCCGCCCAATTTGTCGCCGGACAACAGCTCGTTATGGGCGTGGGCGAAATGGTGCCAGGCGAACACTGCATCCATGGCCGTGCGCTTGCCCTGCAGGTCTTCGACGTGGTTGATCGCCTGCTTGGTCAGTGCCAGGCCCATGCGTGGCTGGCGGGCGATGCCGGCGGCCAGTGCATAGCACGCTTGTTCAAGCGCTTCACGGGGCACCACGCGGTTGACCATGCCCACTTGCCAGGCCCGGTCGGCGCTCATGCGGTCGCCGGTAAACAGGAATTCCTTGGCGATGCGTGGGTTCATTTCATAGGGATGGGCAAAATACTCCACCCCCGGAATGCCCATGCGCACCACCGGGTCCTGGAAGAATGCGTCATCGCTGGCAATGATCAAATCACACACCCAGGCCAGCATCAGCCCACCCGCGACACAGGCACCCTGGACCATGGCAATGGTCGGCTTGGGCAATTCGCGCCAGCGCCGGCACATGCCCAGATAGACCTCCTGTTCCCGGGCGTAAAGTTGCTCGCCACCGGGTTTGTTGGTGTGGTCCCACCACAGGTGCGCGCGCTCGAACGGTTTGTCGATATCGCGCCCCGGCGTGCCGATGTCGTGACCTGCCGAGAAATGCTTGCCGTTGCCCCGCAAGACGATGACCTTGACCTCGTCATCGTTGACCGCCTCGCGAAAGGCGGCATCCAGGGCATAGGTCATCTGCGAGTTTTGCGCATTGTTGAAGGTCGGCCGGTTCAGCGTCAGCGTGGCAATACCCTCGGCCACGCTGTACAGCACCGGTGTGTCTGTTTCGTAGACGGCTTTGTCCTCACGGACGACGAATTCACTCTCGCTGCTGTGCATGTTCACTGTCCTCGCCTCAGGCCTGACGGATGCCGGGCGGATTGCCCTTGATCGCCGTAGCGCGGTAATCGTGGGGATCGAGTCGGCGGATCAGGGCCAACTGCTCTTCGGTCGGGTGCACCGTTTCATGCAGTTGCGCCGATTTGAGCAACGGGAAACCGGTGTTTTGCTGGACCTGCTCGAAGGTCACGCCGGGGTGCAACGAGCGCACCTGCACCGCACGGTCGGGGCCGTCGAAATCGAGCACGCACAGATCGCTGACTACCCAGCGGATGTCCATCAGGTCGCGGCGCGCACCTTCGGGCCAGCGGTCGGCCTTGAAGCCGACGCCGGACACCATGTCCACCTCGCCGCTGACGAACACCCGGGTGTTGTGGCTGGGCACGAAAAACGAGTTCAGGTGGTTGATGCTGTTGCCCGGCAAACCGCGCACGCCGAGGATCGCGGTCTTGGGCTTTTGATAATCGCCCACGCAGGACAGGTTGGTCTGGCCCCAGCGGTCAATCTGGGTCGGGCCGATCATCGCGTGACGGCGACCACCCCAGACACATTCGAAGACCCGCTCGAACGACAGGTAGCCCGAGTAACGCGGCACGTAGTCGCCACGCGGGCCGAGGGGAATCGGCTCTTCGACCAGGAAGGCTTCGCTGTCGGTCATCAGCAGCTCGGGGCTGTGGGTCAGTTTGGCCAGGCTCGCGCCAAGGCGCGGAATCACGCCAAGACCCGAGGCAATCACTTCGCCATTGCCGCGCCAGGCCTCGGAGGCGGCGACGATCATCAGTTCAGCCAGGGTGAAGTCACAGGTTGCAGACATAGTCGCTAATCCTCAGAACACGGGAAGGGGCAAGGCGCCCATGGAGTCGGCACCGCCGTTCTGTGCCTGATAGGCCTGCTCGCCGCCGGCGACGTAGGTCTGCACGTAGTCCTGCCAGCCGTTTTCCGCCTGGCTGCTGGCGACATAGCCCTTAAGATGTTTCATGTCCCAGCCGTAATCAGGGGCGCAAGCGGTCGGGTGTGCACCGAGCGGTGCATGCACCACCCCACTCACCAGATAGCGCTCGAAGGTATTGAATCGAGCCTGCTCGGCGCTCAATGCCAGACGTTCTTCCAGGCGTTCGCAGGAGACGAAACACTGTTGCGCGGCACGGGCGAACAGGTGATCGAAATAAGGGTCCGGACCGGTCACCAGGGTATTGCCCAGGCGATCGGCGACATTGACATGGACAAAGGACACATCGAGATTCAACGCCGGCATCGCCAGCAGTACCTCGCCATCGGCATAAGGCGACGCGACGGTCTTGAGTTGCGGATTCAGGCGCATGACGTCAGTCGCCAGACCGCAACGGGTCGGCAGAAATGGCAGGCGCATGCCGGCGGCGCGCAACCCCCACTGGAACATGCCTTCGTCGAGCTCCAGCAACTCCAGTTCACCGGCCTCGCGGGCCTTGCGGTAATAGGGTTCCAGGGGAATGGCGTCGAGGGTGGCGAAACCGAACACCAGTTTCCTGACCTTGCCGGCGGCGCACAGCATGCCCACTTCCGGGCCGCCGTAGGCCACCACGGTCAGGTCCTTGACGTTTGATCGCAGGATCTCGCGCACGATCGCCATCGGCTTGCGCCGTGGCCCCCAACCGCCGAAACCGATGGTCATGCCATCGCGTAATTGAGCGACCGCATCGGCCGCTGTCATCTGTTTATTTATCATGACAATTCCTTACTGTCGGCCGACCGAAAAGTCGTGCCCCCAAATGCTCACGCGGGTGAACTCGAATGCCGAATGCTCGGCCCAATCGACTTGCAATCCACCAAAGCCGTATTCCAGATCGAATCCCGACGGTGTCTTCATGTAGAAACTGGTCATGCGATCGTTCAGGTGCTGGCCAAGCGTTGCCGACAGGTTCACGTCATGGGCCAGCAACCGGTCATGGGCACGACCGACTTCAGTCATCGAATCCACCTCGACCATCACGTGCACGCAACCTGACGGCACCGGGTATTCGGCCAGCGCCAGGCTGTGATGGCGGGCGTTATGGCAATGCAGAAAGTGAATGCGCACGGGTGGCTTGGACGGATCCGGGCGGAAGTTGAAAATGTCCGACAGCTCGAAACCCAGCACGTCCTTGGCGAACGCCAGCGTGGCGTCGAAGTTCGGCGCCGGCAGCACGGTATGGCCCAGGCCCATGTCGCCGGTGATGAAACGCGGCACACCCTGGGGCGACACAAACGGCAGGCAGTCGGAGCGATGACCCCAACTCAGTTCATGGGTGTTGCCCGACGGATCGGTGACTTTGACCAGTGCCTGGACACCACGCTGATCGATTTCGGCGGGGGTGCCCGGCTGCCATTCAATACCCGCGGCAGTCAGGTGCTCGAGGGCCGCCTGGAACGCCGGCTCGCCAGGCAGTTCCCAGCCGGATGCCAGATAACGTGCCTCGCTGCCTTCGACGATCAGCATGCGAAACGGGCGCTCGTCCATTTTTACGTACAGGCCCCCGCCCGGCGCCGCATGCACCTGCATGCCCAGCACGTCTTCGGCATAACGCTGCCACTGACTGAGGTTCTCGATCTGGGAGACGAAATAGCTCAAACCACGAATATCGATCATGCCTAAGTTCTCATTGGCTGAAGGGGGTGCGTGGCGAGCATTGTGCAAAGCGCCGCCCGCCGCTTCATCGTCCGTTGAGACTAAGCACCACCACGGCCTGCGCGCTCCTGCGGGCGAAGAACGATGACGCGGCGCAACCAACTGCCTGCGCACTAGTCCGTTTTAGTGATTCGACAGTCGCCCCGAACAACCCAGACTGCTGCATCCATCCGCCTTGCAGAGACAACCCCATGGAGTTCGCTTTTACCGAAGAACACCTGATGATTCGCGACAGCGCCGAGCGTTTTCTCGCCGCCGCCAGCGATTCCCATGCCGTGCGTGCCGCCATGAGTCGCGCGGACGGTTACGACCCCGATGTCTGGCGGCGCATCGGCCTTGAGCTGTGTTGGCCGGCGCTGATGATCCCTGAGCATTTCGGTGGCATGGGCCTGGGGTTTGTCGAGCTGGCGATTCTGCTGGAACAGAGCGGTCGCTTCCTGTTGGGCTCGCCGCTGTTCGCCACGACCTGCCTGGCCACCCCTGCGCTCCTGGCGGGACACAACACGGCCCTCCAGGAACACTGGCTCAGTGCGATTGCCGCCGGTGAAACCACGGCGACGCTGGCGTTCGCCAGTGGCAAAGGCTGGGATGCACGCAGTGTGCAAGCGATCGCCCGGCCCGCTGCCGGCGGCTGCTACCTGAACGGCGTCTACACCCAGGTCATCGACGGGGCACAAGCGGACTTGCTGATCGTCGCTGCGCGCAACCCCGGCAGCGTGGGGGAATCGGGTATCAGCCTGTTCGCCCTCGCTGCCGATACGCCGGGGATCCTGTGCACGCCCCTGCCCACCCTGGATCAGACTCGGCGCCTGGCACGTATCGAACTGCACGATGTGTTCGTTAACGAGGCGCAAATGCTCTGCGCCCCCGACCAGGGCTGGCCGGTGCTGCGCGAGACCCTTTCGATTGCCGCCGCCGGCCTGGCCGCCGAACAGGTCGGTGGCGCGCAGCAAGTGCTCGACCTGACGCTGGCGTACATTGCCGAACGCCGGCAATTCAACCGCACCATTGCCAGTTTCCAGGCCATAAAGCACCGCTGCGCCGACATGATGCTGCAGGTCGAGTGCGCCCGTTCCGCGATCTACTACGCCGCCTGCGTCGTGCAGGAACACCTCGACCCCGAAGGTGATATCGCGGTGGCCAGCGAACTGGCCATGGCTGCCGCGACGGCGAAGATCCATGCCAGCGAAGCATTTTTCCACTGCGCCGCCGAATCGATCCAGTTGCATGGCGGCGTAGGTTTCACTTGGGAATACGACCCGCACTTGTACTTCAAGCGCGCCCGCGCCAGCGAGCAATTGCTGGGCAGCCCGGCGCTGCATCGTGAACGCATGGCGACACACCTGTTTGGAGAAGACGCATGAAAATCGGTTTCAGCAAGGCCGACGAGGCTTTCCGTCAAGAGGTCGCCCAATGGATGGCCGAGCACCTGAGTGGTGAGTTTGCGTCGCTGCGCTATCGCGGCGGCCCCGGCGACGAGCATAGTTTTCCCGAGGAACGTAAAGCCTGGGAGCGAGAACTCGCCGCAGGTGGCTGGATTGGTCTCGGATGGGCCACAGAGCAGGGTGGGCGAGGACTGAGCATCTGCCAGCAGGTGATTTTCCATGAGGAATACGCCCGGGCCGGCGGCCCCGGACGCATGGGCCATATCGGCGAAGGACTGGTCGGCCCGACCCTGGCCGCCTTCGGCACCCCTGCCCAGCAACAACGCTTGTTGCCAGGCATCCTCACTGGCAGCGAGTTCTGGTGCCAGGGCTATTCCGAGCCCGGCGCCGGTTCCGATCTGGCGAACGTGCAAACCCGGGCCAGGCTCGATGACACGGGCGAACACTGGCTTATCAGCGGCCAGAAAGTCTGGACCTCGCTGGCGCACGAAGCCGATTGGTGTTTCGTGCTGGCGCGGACAGAGCCCGGGAGCCAAGGGCATCATGGCCTGTCATTCCTGCTGGTGCCGATGGCCCAGGCGCAGATCCGCGTGCAGCCGATCCAGCAATTGACAGGCACCAGCGAGTTCAACGAAGTGTTTTTCGATCAGGCAGTCACCCGCGCCGATAACCTGATCGGCCAACCGGGCGACGGCTGGAAAATCGCCATGGGCCTGCTCGGCTTCGAACGCGGTGTCTCGACGCTGGGCCAACAGATGCAATTTCAAAACGAGCTCGATGAAATCATCCGCATCGCCCGCGCCAATGGCGCCTCGCGCGACCCGTTGCTGCGCCAGCGCATCGCACAGGCGTGGTCGGGACTGAAGGTGTTGCGCTACAACTCGCTGCGCATGCTCTCCGGTCCGCAGGATGGCAGTCTCAAGCGAGAAGCCATGATCTACAAACTGGCCTGGTCCACCTGGCACTCGGATCTTGGGAAACTGGCGATGGATGTGTTGGGCGACGAGGCAGAAATCCTCGAGGGCGCGCCTTACCAGCTGAGCCGTTTGCAGTCGCTGTTCCTGTTCACCCGCTCCGACACGATTTATGGCGGCAGTAACGAGATACAGCGCAATATCATTGCCGAACGGGCGCTGGGAATGCCGCGGGAGGCGCGGGCTGTCTGAATGCCTGCGTTGTCCTGGCGTTTTTCGCGAGCAGGCTCGCTCCTACAGGGTCCACACAGATCCTTGTGGGAGCGAGCCTGCTCGCGATGGACGTCAACGATAACGCGGGCTGTCTGAATGCCCGCGTTGTCCGCACGTTTTTCGCGAGCGGGCTCGCTCCTACAGGTTCCACGCAGATCCTTGTGGGAGCGAGCCTGCTCGCGATGGACGTCAACGATGACGCGGGCTGTCTGAATGCCCCCATTGCCCGCGCGTTTTTCGCGAGCGGGCTCGCTCCTACAGGGTCCACGCAGATCCTTGTGGGAGCGAGCCTGCTCGCGATGGACGTCAACGATAACGCGGGCTGTCTGAATACCCGCATTGCCCGCGCGTTTTTCGCGAGCGGGCTCGCTCCTACAGGGTCCACGCAAATCCTTGTGGGAGCGGGCTTGCCCGCGATGGACGTCAACGATAACGCGGGCTGTCTGAATACCCCCATTGCTCGCGATGGACGTCAACGATAACGCGGGCTGTCTGAATGCCCCCATTGCCCGCGCGTTTTTCGCGAGCGGGCTCGCTCCTACAGGTTCCACGCAGATCCTTGTGGGAGCGAGCCTGCTCGCGATGGACGTCAACGATAACGCGGGCTGTCTGAATGCCCCCATTGCCCGCACGTTTTTCGCGAGCGGGCTCGCTCCTACAGGGTCCACGCAGATCCTTGTGGGAGCGAGCTTGCTCGCGATAGTCGGCAACGATGACGCGGGCTGTTTGAATGCCCGCGTTGTCCTGGCGTTTTTCGCGAGCGGGCTCGCTCCTACAGGGTCCACGCAGATCCTTGTGGGAGCGAGCCTGCTCGCGATGGACGTCAACGATAACGCGGGCTGTCTGAATGCCCCCATTGCCCGCGCGTTTTTCGCGAGCGGGCTCGCTCCTACAGGGTCCACACAGATCCTTGTGGGAGCGAGCCTGCCCGCGATCGACGTCAACGATAACGCGGGCTGTCTGAATGCCCGCGTTGTCCTGGCGTTTTTCGCGAGCGGGCTCGCTCCTACAGGTTCCACGCAAATCCTTGTGGGAGCGAGCCTGCTCGCGATGGACGTCAACGATAACGCGGGCTGTCTGAATACCCCCATTGTCCGCGCGTTTTTCGCGAGCGGGCTCGCTCCTACAGGTGCCACACAGATCCTTGTGGGAGCGAGCCTGCTCGCGATCGACGTCAACGATAACGCGGGCTGTCTGAATGCCCGCGTTGTCCGCACGTTTTTCGCGAGCGGGCTCGCTCCTACAGGGTCCACGCAGATCCTTGTGGGAGCGAGCCTGCTCGCGATGGACGTCAACGATAACGCGGACTGTCTGAATGCCCCCATTGCCCGCGCGTTTTTCGCGAGCAGGGGCGAAGTCAGCGAACCCGAATCTTCGGGTCACCCGCCCCGCGTCGCAGCGTCGCAAGAAACCCCTCCAACGGCGCCGGCTCGGCAATTTCCGGCAACGCTTCCTTGTCCGGCCGTTTCGCCCAGAACGCATCCCAGGACGGGAACAGTTCGTGGAAGGTACCGGCATAGGGCTCGCGCCCCGGCCAACGCATTTTCAAGCCGCCGATCGGTGGCTTGTTCAGGTCGGTCGCATACCAGTAGCACGGCAGGCGACGACGGAAACACCAGCGCCCATCAATCCGCTCGTAGTCGTCCCAGTACAGCATCTGCATGATCACCCACTCGGGGCCCGTCTCATGCTCGTTCTTGGAATAGACCACGCCTGTGGCGTGATCCGGGTCACTGAACTCGATGATGTGCTGGCCCAGGTGATGGGACGTGCCGTGAAACTGCTTGCGCATGGTTTCGTCCAGCCAGGCCTTGAGGTGCGCCCGACCGCTCTTGTCGCGACCCACACGCACATCCGGGGCGAAACAGTTGGCCATGGCGTCCATGTCACGCATATCCAGGGCCAGCGCGTATTTGCCGGCCAGTTGACGGATCGCGTCCAGCGACTCCAGGCGGTCGATGCGCTCAAGCAGCGCGGCGGATTCCAGGCCCATCAGTCGAACACCGTGTACAGGTCGGAACCACGTCCGCCGTCGACCGCCAGACTGGCGCCGGTGACATAGGAGGCCTCGTCGCTGGCCAGGAACAAAATGGCGTTCGCCAGCTCCACCGGCAGGCCGACCCGTTTCATCGGGATGACTTTTTCGGTGTTGGCACGGGCCTTCTTGTCGCCGAGCATGCCGGCGGTCGCCGGGGTATCGACCACGCCCGGGATGATCACGTTGCAACGGATGTTGTGCGGCGCGCCTTCGCTGGCCGCTGCACGGCTGAAGTTGATCACTGCCGCCTTGGCCGCCGAGTAACCGGCCATCTGCGCGGTACCGAACAGCCCGCAGATCGAGGCGATGTTGACAATCGAACCGCCGCCCTGCTCTTTCATCAGGCGCATCGCCGTGCGCGTGCCGAAGAAGGTGCCATCGACGGTGGTGGCGAAGTTGGCGTGCCAGTCGGCGGTGGTCATGTTGTCGATGTCGCCCCAGGTGTAGGCCATCGCATTATTGACCAGGATGTCCAGACGTCCGTGACGTTGTGCCGTGGCTTGCAGTGCACTGACGTAGGCTTGCTCGTCGCTGACATCGGCGACGGCGATTTCAGCCTGGCCGCCGAAGCCGAGAATTTTTTCCTGCACACCCTGCAGTGGCTCAACGCGGCGCCCGCACAGCACCACAGTAGCGCCCTCCTCGGCAAACCGCAGCGCGGTGGCTTCGCCGATGCCGGAACCCGCGCCGGTAACGAAGGCGATTTTTCCCTGTAAACGCTTGTTCATCAGTCTCTCTCCGATCAGATAAAGGCCATGCCGCCGTTGACGGCAACGTTCTGGCCGGTCATGAAACTGGCGTCTTCGCTCGCGAGGAACACCGCAACACGGGCGATTTCGTCCGTCTCGCACATGCGGCCCAACGGCACGTTTTTCAGCAGCGCTTGCATGTAGTCGTCAGGGATGCCGGCCATCATTGGGGTATTGGTCGGTCCCGGCACCAGGGTGTTGACGCGAATACCGCTGGCGGCCAGTTCCCGGGCGATCGAGCGGGTCAGGCCCATCACCCCGGCTTTCGAGGCGCAGTAGTGGCTGGGACCGTCGCCGGTCAGCGCGGCGGTGCTGGAAAGGTTGATGATCGCTCCCTTGCGTCCACCCTTGATCATCAGCCTGGCGCCTTCGCGACAGCACAGGAAGGTGCCGCCCAGGTTCACGCCGATCACCCGCGCCCAGCTCTCGTCAGGGGTTTCAAGGAAGCTGTCCAGGGCGCCGACGCCCGCGTTGTTGACCAGGATGTCGAGGCCGCCGAAGTGTTGCTCGGCCTGGCCCATGGCATCGGCCACGGAAGCACTGTCACCAACATTGCAGGCCAGGGCCAGGACTTTATCGCCCAGGTCCGCAAGACTCTCGGCCAGCGCAATCTGGTTGAGGTCGACCGCCACCACCTTGGCGCCTTCGGCGACAAATCCACGCACGATGGCCTGGCCCATGCCCTGCGCGGCACCGGTCACGAACGCCACTTTATCGAGTAACTTCATAGCAATCTCCGAATGGACGAATACGCTGCGGCCCGCTGCCCTTGCAGTGGAGCCGTCCCCTGCATGATTAGCGGCAAGTGCCTGGCCACACATCGTCCGATGAGACTATCGCCGCGTGGTCTGAACGGACGATGTGATCCCTCCCGTCAACGCCCAGCATTGGCGGGGTGCGCACCTCGCCAGGCGCTGCATCCCCTTCAATCTGCTCCGGCGCCTGGCGCGGCTGTGCTTCATGAATCCGCAGACAATGGAGAACCCCATGAATCAACCCGTAGACCTGCCCCTGCCCGTCGGCCATTACGCAACGCTGCCCAACGGGTTGCGCCTGCACTACCTGGATGAGGGCACGGGCCCCGTGGTGCTGTGGCTGCATGGCAGCGGCCCGGGCGCCAGTGGCTACAGTAATTTCAAGGGTAACTATCCGCAGTTCGTCGCTGCCGGTTACCGCAACCTCGTGCTCGACCTTCCGGGTTTCGGCCGCTCGGACAAACCCGAAGACGTACAGTACAACCTGGATTTTTTCGTTGACTGCGTGGCGGCCGTCCTGGAATCCGTCGGCGTGAAGCGCTGCACGCTACTGGGTAACTCATTGGGTGGTGCGATTGCCCTGGGCCTGGCCCTGCGCCTGCCGCAATTGCCCCAGAGTCTGATCCTGCTGGCACCTGGCGGTGTCGAGGAGCGGGAAACCTACTTCAAGATGGAAGGCATCGTGCGCATGGTCAGCCTGTTCAGCGCCGGGCCCATTGGCATGGAAGAAATGCGCAACATGATGCGTCTGCAGTTGTTCGACGATTCGATCCTGCCGGAAAGCCTGCTGCAAGAACGCGTGGCGGTGGCCGTGACTCAACCGAAGAACCTGTTCAGCACGATGATGGTGCAGAACATGGAATCGCGCCTGGGCGAGATTCAGTGCCCGATCTTCGGTTTCTGGGGCAACAACGATCATTTCAACCCGGTCAGCGGCGCCCAGCGCATCATCGATGGCGCAGCGAATGCCCGGTTCATCGTGCTCAACCGCTGCGGGCATTGGGTCCAGGTGGAACACCGCGAATTGTTCAACCGCAGCTGCATCGACTTCCTGCAGAACGGTTGAAACCCGTGGCGACGCGGTTTGATAAAGACGCCGCGGTATCTGGTTCGTTGTAGGAGCGAGGCTTGCCCGCGAACTGGACGATGCGGTGTCCCTGTGTCACCGCGTTATCGTTCCAGCCGGGCAAGTCTCGCTCCTGCCACCAGGGCTCGATTTCAGGCCCCCGCCGCCGGCAGGCGGTTCAATTCGGCATCACCGGGCTTACCCAGTACGCAGGAGGTGCCACCGGGCGTGTACATCATCGCCACGCAGCGGTTGCAGGCGGTGCAGATCGAATCGCGGCTGGTGCCACTGGCGAGCTTGTTGACATAGTCATTCTCGGCCAGCAATACCCGGCCCATGGCGACCAGATCGAAACCCTCGGCCATGATCGTCTCGATACTCGCCAGGCTCTTGGCGCCGCCCAGATACGCCAGCGGCATCTTCACCGCCGCCCGCACCTTGCGCGCATGTTCCAGCAGATACAGCTCGCGGAACTCCACGGTCGGTTCCTTGCGGCGCTGGATGGCCATCGCCAGGGCAATGATCTTGTTCTTCTGCTGTACGCGGTTTTCCTTGGGGAACGAGGAGCCGAACATGGTGGTGATCGACTCGGCGTTCATCCCCGCGCTGAGCACCAGCAAGTGGGCGCCCTCCTGCTCCAGCATGCGGGCGATCTTCGCCCCGTCTTCGGCACTGTTACCAGCGCGAACCCCTTCGGTGACGCTGTACTTGCAGATCACCGCCATCTCATGACCGACCGCATCCAGCACCGCGCGCAACACCCGGCGCGGAAAACGCAGGCGGTTTTCCAGACTGCCGCCGTACTGGTCTCGACGCTTGTTGTACATCGGCGAAATGAACTGGCTGAGCAAATAGCCGTGGCCCATGTGGATTTCCACCGCATCGAAACCGGCCTGGCGTGCCAGGCGCGCGCCCTGCGCGAAGTCGCGCACCACCTGTTGCATGTCAGCCTCGTTCATCGCCTGCTTGAGGAACATGCCGCTCATCAAGCCGATCTTGTTGAAGCCGCCGCTGGCCGACAGCGGACGCTTGGTCGAACGTTCACGGATAAAGGTAAAGCAGCCGCCGTGGGTGATTTGTGCGCTGGCCAGGCCACCGGCTTCATGCACGCCGTCGGTCAGGGCCTTGAAATGCGGCAGGCTGGCCTGGGTCAGGGTCAATTGGTTGGGCAAAGTACGGCCATCGTTGCTCACCGCGCAGTAGGCCACGGTCGTCAGGGCGATACCGCCCGCGGCCAGGTCCGAGTGCAACTTGACCAACTGCCTGGAAGGCACGCCCTGGGCACTCATGCCCTCATTGGTGGCGGACTTGATAAAGCGGTTTTTCAGGGTCAGTGGGCCAATCGCAATCGGGCTGAACGGTGACGGGGTCGGACGAGGGTTCATGAGATGCCTCTCTTTATTGTTATCAGGCTACGAACGCAGGCTGCGTCGCCTCATCGCGACGCAGCCCTGTTCATCAGAAGGTGTACTTGGCGTTGAGCGACAGGTAATCGCGGTCAGCCAGCAGCCGGCCTTGGGCGACGTCAGGCGAACTCAGGTAGGCGACATAGGTCATGCCGATCTGGAAGTTGCCCAGATACTTGAAGTCACCGCCCACGGTCAGACGCTTCTCGTCGCGCCCCAGCCCCTGATAGGCGCTGCCGTCGACGTTCTGCGTCCATACCACTTTGGTGCTGAGGTCCAGGCCGTTGGCAATGGACGGGTAGTCCATGTAGGCGCCCACGCCGAGCAGGGTCGAACCGCGGGTCTGAGTCTTCGATTCGAATTCATCGAAGGTACCGTCCACGCCGGGGCCTCCGCCGGTGATTGTCAGGCTGTCCACCCCGGCGATGCGCTGATGCACCACTTCGCCCATGAAGGTCGTCTGCTGGGCCAGCAAGCTTGGCCCGAGGATGTACGACGCGTTGAGGTTGCCTTGCCAGATTTGCCCGGTGGTCGGCGAGCCGTTGTTCAGGTAGACAGAGGCGCCGTCGCGGTAGCTCAGGTCACCGGCATACTGCACCGAATCGCCGACCTTGGAGCTGAAGCTGATGCCGGTGAGCTTGACGTCTTCGAAGTAGCCCAGGCGATAGATCGGCGCGGTGCCGTCATGGCCAATGCTCTTGAGCGATGAATATTGGGTGGTGCCGGTGAAGTCGAAGAACAATGAGCCGATGCGCTCGTTGTAGCGGTAATGGAAAAGCCCCACCTCGGTGTTCTCGGTGACCCGGTAACGCACGCCAACGCCCCATTGGCCGCTGTCGCTGGGGTCTTTCTCACCGCCATAACCGACCGCCACACCGCTCGGCAAGCCGTCTACCTGCCCACGACCCAGACGAAAGAATTCGGCACCGGGACCAAAGGTATCGCTGCCGAAATAGTCCCCCACCGGGTTCAGTTCAGTCTTTTCCCACTCGTACTGGTAGTAGCCCACCAGTGCCAGGTCTTCATTCAGCGACCAGGAGCCCGACACCTGCCCCACCGGCAGGTAGGAGTCCTTGGCCTCGGTGCCGGGCACGTTGAACTTGGTGGCATCCACCGGGGCCTGCCCCTGGCTGATGTTGGGCCAGAACAGGCTCTCGCCCCAGGCCACCAGATGCCGCCCGGCTTTGAGCGACAAGTACTGTGTCTCGCCCATTTCAAAGTTGCCATACACATAGGCATCCAGCAGGCGCGCGGTGCTGCCGCTCTGCCTTCTGGTTTCATCACTGAAACCATCGTTGTGTCCCAACTTGTTCACTGTGTCCGGTGAGTCGTTGGCATTGCGCTGGTGATAGACGTCGTCATAGAAATCACTCCCGCGCAGCACCGCGCCGAGGTTGTCATGCTTGAGCAACAACTCGCCGAACAGGCTCAGACGATTGTTGATCAAGGAGCCGCGCTTGAAGTTGCGCGTGCCGTCGTCGTTGTTCGGGTCGTTGAGATATTGATTGGCCTGTTTGGCGGTGCGCATGGAAGCGGTGTAGTTGACCGTCAACGCCGATTCCAGTGTGGTGTTTTCCCCCAGTTCGATCGTCGGCGCAGCGTGGGCCGAGGCACCGGCAACGGTAATGGTCGCCGCCAACAGGCTGCGTCCTCCCCACAGATTTGCCGAATGGCGCACAACCGTATTTCGCGTAAGCATGCTCCTCTCCTTTTTGTTGTTTTGTGCTTGTGTCAACGCAGCATGAAAAGAACCGCCGCCGCGCACATCGTCCATTTGGCGAGATGGGACCGATTTACGCCGGGGTGCTGCCCACCAGCGCGCGCAGTTCGTTTTTCGCCACCTTGCTCGAGGGGTTCAATGGCAAGGCGTCGAAGAAGCGCACTTGGCGCGGCACCTTGTAATTGGCCATTTGCTCGCGGCTCCAGGCGATCAGTTGAGCCTCATCGAGCACTTGACCTTCGCGCAGCACCACGCAAGCACAGCCGACCTCGCCCATGCGTTCGTCGGCGATACCGATCACCGCCACCTGGGCAATCGCCGGGTGTTTGATCAGCGCCGCTTCGATTTCCGCCGGGTAGCAGTTGAAACCGCCAACAATGAACATGTCCTTCAAGCGATCGGTGATGATCAGGTTGCCCGCCTCGTCCAGGCGCCCGACATCGCCGGTGTGCAGCCAGCCTTCGGCGTCGATGGCTTCGCGGGTCGCTTCGGGGTTCTGGAAGTAGCCCTGCATGACGTGGAAGCCGCGCAGGCAAATCTCTCCGGTCTGCCCTGGTTCCAGCGCCAGGTTATGCGGATCGCGGATGCTCACTTCGGTGCCGGCAATTGGCCGTCCGCTGGTGCCGGCGATCACCTGCGCCGAGTCCCGGGGATCGCAGATGGTCGCCAGCCCTCCGCACTCGGTGAGTCCGTAGGCGGTGGTGACCACGGCAAATCCCAACTCGTTGCGCATGCGCTCGATCAGGCTTGGCGGAATGCTGGCCGAGCCGGTCACGGCGATGCGCAGGCTCGACAGATCGGTTTGCTTGAGTCGGGGATGGGCCAGCAGCGACAGGTACAGGGTCGGCGCACCGGGCAGTACGCTGATGCGCTCGCGGGCGATGCGCTCGAACACCGCTTCTGCGTCAAACACCGCGTGGGGCAGGATGGTCGCGCCGCCGATCAGGCAGGTCAGCCATCCGGCCTTGTAGCCAAAGGCATGGAAGAACGGATTGACGATCAGGTAACGATCGCCCGGCACCAGGCCAATGATCTTGACGTATTCGGTGAAGGCCCGCAGGTTCTGGCCGTGGCCGCTCATCACACCTTTGGGCTTGCCGGTGGTGCCGGAGGTGAACAACAGATCGCACATGGCCTCGGGGCCGACTGCCAGCGCACGGCGCCTGGCACTGTCGGCATCGATAGTCGCCGCGCCAAGCAAGAACTGCGCAAGGGTGAGGTCCGAAGACTGGGCAGGCGTTTCACCCTCGACAATGATCAGGTGTTCCAGGCTGGCCGGCCGATGCGGTGCCAGCAGCGCCGGGTAATCGACATCGAGAAAACGTTGCTGGACGAACAACACCCGGCAACCGCTGCGCTCCAGCACATCGGCGGCCTCCGGGCCCTTCATGCGCGTGTTGATCGGCACCAGCACTGCACCGGCGCACTGGATGCCAAGCGCTGCGAGGATCCAGTCAGCGCTGTTGGGCGCCCAGACACCAACCCGGTCACCCGCCTGGATGCCCAGTGCCATCAAGCCCCTGGTGAATTCCAAGACACGTTCGGGCAAGCGGGCATAGTCGATACATTGGCCGTTTTCCTCGATGGCTGTGCGACCGGCGAAGCGTTCCGCACTGCTGAAGAGCAACTGGGCCAGGGTGACAGGGGCTGCGCTCAAAGGCGCGAGGTTCAGGCTCTGATTCATCGTAGGCTCTGGCTTGGCATCATTCAGGGACGTCATTCGGGAAAACGGATATGCAGTTGCGCGGTGGTCGGCACAGCCTGGCAGGCCAGGATCCAGCCTTCGGCCAGATCGCCCGCGTCCAGCGCATCGTTGTGCAGCAGCTCGACATCACCGCTTTCCAGCTTGCACATGCATGAGGCGCAGCCACCGACACGGCAGGCGGCGGGTGGATTGAGGCCGGCACGCTCCATGGCGGCCAGGACCGTTTCGCCACTGTCGCATCCCAGTTGATAATCCTGGCCGTCCAGACGCACCGCCAACCGTGCGGCCACGGCGGCTTCGCTGCTGCTGATTGGCGGCTGTTCGCCTTCGCCGGGCAGCGACACGAAGCGCTCGACATGCACTCGGCCATCCGGCATGCCCAAGTCACCGAGGGCGCTGACGACTGCGTCCATGAACGGCGCTGGTCCGCAAATAAACGCTTGGGCATCGACAAACGGCCGCGCCAGTTCGCACAGTTGTCCGACACTCGGCACGCCCTGGACCGAGTCGAGCCAATGGACGATTTGCAAGCGTTGCGGATGGGCGCTGGCCAGGGCCTTGAGCTCATCCTTGAAAATCACCGAGTCTTCATCACGGTTGGCGTAGATCAACAGGATGCGACCGGTTCCCGCGAGCAACGCCGAACGCAGGATCGACAGCACCGGCGTCACACCGCTGCCGCCGCCGAACAGCAATAAGTCGCTGTCCAGGTTGCGTGGCACGAACACACCGGCCGGTGGCAGCACCTCCAGCGCCTCGCCAGCCTGCAGCTCGTCGCACAGCCAGTTGGAAGCGCGTCCCTGATACACACGCTTGACCGTCACCCGCAGCGGCTCATCGAGCAACGGCGTGCTGGACAAGGAGTAACACCGAGGCAGCCAACCGTCCTCGAAAGGAACACGCAGTGTCAGGAACTGGCCGGGTTGATAACGAAAGCGTTCAGCCAGATGCTCAGGCACGTCGAAGACCAGGGAGCGCGCATCGGCGGTTTCCTCGATCACGCGTGCCACGCGCAGGGCAAAGTAATTGTTCATAGGTCAGGTACTCATGACCACCTGCCCGCATGCCGCGGACAGGTGCAAAACCCAGGGATGTCGAAACGGGCTGCGAGGCCTCAGACGTAAGGGTCCGGATTGGGCAAGCCCAACATCACGGCGCCATAGCTGCGCCCGTAAGCCATGTAGTTGTTCGCAATGTGCCCGCGCGCCTGGTGCAGGTCGCGGAACAGCCGCGCTACCGGGTTGGTGTTGTACAACCCCGAGGCAGCCATGCTGCGCAGCAGGTCGTTGACTCGATCGGCGCAGATGTTGGTCACGTAGGCCGACTGGTAGCGGTACAGCAGGCGGGTCTCGGTGTCCGGGTACTCGCCGGCCCGGGCCAGCGTCATCAGGTGCTCGTAGTTGCGCTCCAGCACCAGGCGCAGACTGTCGACGGTGATCATGGCTTCGGCCACCGCCGTTTGTGCCACCGGATCGTCAGCGGTGCGGGCGCCGTGCTTGCCGATGTGTTTGGCGGCGTTTTCGCGGAACTCGTTGATCGCACCTTGCAGGGCGCCGATGGCCGATGTCGACACCGCACGGGAGAACACTTGGGCGAAGGGAATCGCATAAATCGGATTGGTATTGACCAGGCGTCCCGGGGTCGCGTCGAGGGTCCAGTTGTTAGTGCGTTGCACACGATGGGCCGGGACGAACGCATCCTCGACCACGATGTCGTGGCTACCGGTGCCGCGCAGGCCCAGCACGTCCCAGTTGCGCTCGATCTGGTAATCGCGACGGGGCAGCAGGAAGGTGCCGTGCTCGGCGGCAAAGTCGCCATCGGGCGGCAGGATACCGCCGAGGAGTATCCATTGGCAGTGTTCGCTGCCGCTGGAGAAACTCCAGCGCCCGCTGATGCGGTAACCGCCCTCCACCACCGTGACTTTGGCCGCCGGCATATAAGTCGAGCAGATCAACGTGCTGTGGTCGTCGGCCCAGACTTCGCGTTGTGCCTCGATCGGATAACGCGCCAGCTGCCAGGGGTGCACCCCCATCACGCCGTAGATCCAGGCCGTGGACATGCAACCCTCGGCCAGGATGGTCTGGATTTCGAAGAAGGTGCGCGGGTCCACTTCATAACCACCGAATGCCCGTGGCTGCAAGGCTCGCAGCAGACCAGCGGCCTGCAATTGCGCAACGCTTTCTTCAGGCACCTTCAAGTCCTTTTCGGCCTGCGCCGTACGTGCCTTGAGTGCCGGCACAAGGCTGCGTGCACGTTCAAGCAGATCACGTTCGTCCTGGGTCTTTTCTCGCATGCTGTGCATCACTCAATTCTCCCGATCTCACTGCGCCACTGCGCGAACTGTGATGGATCATCGGGTTGAGCGAGCAATCATTCATCGTCAAAGCGGACTAGGGCGTGCGAGCCGGTGGCACCCCGCTGATACAGGCGAAGAGCGACGACGCGGTCGCTGCGGCGCTAGTCCGTTGAGACGATGCCTTGCCCGGCCACCACAGCGATAGTGAACCCATCTATAGCCGACCCCACGGAGCAAGGGCCCATGAGTATTTTGCAGCGTTTCCACCTGGACGGCAGCGTCGCCATCGTCACCGGCAGCGGCCGTGGCATTGGTCGAGCGATTGCCCTGGCGTATGCCGAAGCGGGCGCCGATGTGGTGTGCTCGGCACGCTCGCTGGACGAGGTGCAGGCGGTGGCCGAGGAGGTGCGCAGCTTGGGTCGACGCGCCCTGGCCGTCGCCTGCGACGTCAACGATGCCGAGCAGCGCCGGATACTGGTTCGCCAGAGCGTCGAGCACATGGGCCGAATCACCCATCTGGTCAACAACGTTGGCGGCGGCGGGCCGAACGATCCGCTGGAAATGACGCCCGAAGACTTTGCCCAGGTGCTGAATTTCAACGTCGCCACCACCTACGCCTTCTGCCAGTTGTGTGTGCCGCTGATGCGCGAGGCCGGTGGCGGCAACATCATCAATATCAGCTCGGTGGCGGCGCGTTACGCCCAGCGCCATTTCAGCGCCTACGGCACGGCCAAGGCGGCCCTCAGCCACCTGACCCGTCTGCTGGCCCAGGACTTTGCTCCGCAGATCCGGGTCAACGCTGTCGCCCCGGGCCCCACCCTGACCGAAGCACTCAACGGCGTAATGCCGACGGCCATGCGCCAGGTCATGGAAACCAACACCCCGCTCAAATGCCTCGGAACCCCGCAAGACATCGCCGCCGCCGCACTCTATCTGGCCAGCCCTGCTTCGGCCTGGGTGACCGGCAAGATCATCGATGTCGATGGCGGTGCCGACTCGTCGGTCTGGCCCGGCTGAACCGACACCTTTACGCCTGTACCGGTTGCTGTCGGGGCAGGCTTTTTTCTTCCTGCCCTCTGGAGCCCTCACCATGGATGCCCATTTGATCACCGCGCTCGGTGATGAGCTGTTCAACGCCTTGCGCAATCGCCAGACACTCGTGCCCCTGACCCGTCGCTATCCCGCGATCACCCTGGAGCAGGCCTATCGGATTTCCCTGCAGTTCCTGAAACGCCGCGAAGCCCTCGGCGAACGGGTGATCGGCAAGAAAATCGGGGTCACCAGCCGTGCCGTGCAGGAGATGCTCGATGTCCACCAACCGGACTTCGGCTTCCTGACCAATGCCATGCAAGTCGAGGTCGCCAGCGACGTCAGTCTGGCTCGCTACCACCTGATCCAGCCCCGTGCCGAAGGCGAAATCGCCTTTATCCTCGGTGAAGACTTGCAGGGCCCGGGGATCAGCGCGGAGGACGTGCTGGCCGCCACCCAATCGGTGGCGCCCTGCTTCGAGATCGTCGATTCGCGAATTGACGACTGGCAGATCCGCATCCAGGACACCGTGGCCGATAACGCCTCGTGCGGCGTATTCGCCCTCGGGACACAGCGCATCGACCCGCGAGAGCTGGACCTGGCCGCCGTACACATGCAGCTGCTCAAGAACGGTCAGCCGGCGGGCTCGGGCCTGGGTTCGGCGGTGCAAGGCCACCCTTGCGCGGCGGTGGCCTGGCTGGCCAATACCCTGGGCGAGCTGGGCATCCCCTTTCGTCGCGGCGAAATCATTCTCTCGGGCGCCCTCGCGCCGCTGGTGCCTGTGGTCGCCGGAGACCATATCAGCCTGACCATGAGCGGGTTGGGCGAAGCCAGCCTGCGCTTTGTCCCTTGAACCACCCTTCCCTCCACTGGAGCCAGAAACCATGAGCAAAAAGATCAAATGCGCGCTGATCGGGCCGGGCAATATCGGCACCGACCTGCTGTACAAGCTGATGCGCAGCGAAGTGCTGGAACCGGTATGGATGGTCGGCATCGACGCCACTTCCGAAGGTTTGGCGCGGGCTCGCGAGCTGGGACTGAAAACCACCGCCGATGGCGTTGACGGCCTGTTGCCACACGTCATTGAAGACCAGATCCAGATCGCCTTCGACGCCACCTCGGCCTATGTGCACGCGCAAAACTCGCGCAAGCTCAATGCCCTGGGCGTGTTGATGATCGACCTGACCCCGGCGGCCATCGGCCCCTATTGCGTGCCACCCGTCAACCTCAAGGCCCAATTGGGGCGGGGTGTGATGAACGTCAACATGGTCACCTGTGGTGGCCAGGCCACCATTCCGCTGGTGGCGGCAGTGTCCAGCGTGCAGCCGGTCGACTACGCGGAAATCATCGCCACTGCCGCTTCCAAATCGGTCGGCCCCGGCACCCGGAAAAACATCGATGAGTTCACCCGCACCACCGCCAGCGCGGTGGAAAAGGTCGGCGGCGCAAAGAAAGGCAAGGCGATCATCATCATCAACCCTGCCGAGCCGCCACTGATCATGCGCGACACCGTGCATTGCCTGACCGCCAGCGAACCCGACCAGCCGGCCATCACCGCCGCCATCGAGGCGATGATCAAACAGGTGCAGCGCTACGTGCCCGGCTACAAGCTGGTCAACGGCCCGGTGTTCGACGGCAATCGCGTGTCGATCTTCATGGAAGTCGAAGGCCTGGGCGACTACCTGCCCAAGTACGCCGGCAACCTGGACATCATGACCGCTGCGGCGGCGCGCACCGCCGAGATGTTCGCCGAGGAAATCCTCAAGGGCGAGCTGGTACTGCAAGCCACCGCCCAACCCGCCCACGCATAAGGAGTCGACCATGGATCTTCGCGGCAAAAGCATTACCGTTCACGACATGTGCCTGCGCGACGGCATGCACCCCAAGCGTCATCAGATCAGTCTGCAACAGATGAAGGACATTGCCTGCGGCCTCGATGCGGCCGGCGTGCCGCTGATCGAAGTGACCCACGGCGACGGTCTGGGCGGCAGCTCGGTGAACTACGGGTTCCCGGCCCACACCGATGAAGAGTATTTGTCGGCAGTGATTCCGCTGATGAAAAACGCCAAGGTCTCGGCGCTGCTGTTGCCAGGTATCGGCACCGTCGATCACCTGACCATGGCACATGAGCTGGGGGTCAACACCATTCGCGTGGCCACCCATTGCACCGAAGCCGATGTCAGCGAGCAGCATATTTCCCACGCCCGGGGGCTGGGCATGGATACCGTCGGCTTCTTGATGATGGCCCACATGAACAGCCCCGAAGGCCTGGTCAAGCAAGGCTTGCTGATGGAAAACTACGGCGCCAACTGCATCTACCTGACCGACTCGGCCGGTTACCTGCTGCCCCACGACGTCAGCGCCCGCGTGGCGGCAATGCGCGCTGCCTTGAAGCCTGAAACCGAGATCGGTTTTCATGGCCACCACAACTTGTCGATGGGCGTGTCCAACTCCATCGCCGCGATTGCGGCTGGCGCCAACCGTATCGACGCCGCCTGCGCAGGCCTCGGTGCCGGGGCCGGCAACACGCCGATGGAAGTGCTGGTAGCGGTGTGCGACCGCATGGGCATCGACACCGGGGTCAGTGTGTTTGGTATTCAGGACGTCGCCGAAGATCTGGTCGTGCCGATCATGGACTTCCCGATCCGCAGCGACCGCGACGCGCTGACCATGGGTTACGCCGGGGTCTACGGTTCGTTCCTGCTGTTCGCCAAGCGCGCCGAGAAGAAGTACGGCGTTTCCGCGCGGGAAATCCTCGTCGAGATGGGGCGCCGCGGGATGGTCGGCGGCCAGGAAGACATGATCGAAGACACTGCCATGACCCTGGCGCGTCAACGTAAGCAGGCCTGACACCGACGTTGATCGTTCGCACAACCGTGGGAACGATCAACGACCGCAGGCGCGAGGATTGCCCGCGACCGGGGGTATCTGTCCGGCCGCGTTATCGCGCTTCGCTGGCAAGCCTGGCGCCTGCGGGATAACCACATCAACGGATCAACGCCAATCGGCGACGATGCCATGCTCCAACGCAAACGGCTGCGCGGCAATCGTACGGCGTTGAAACTGCGGTGCCTGTTCGGACGTCGCCAGCCATAGCATGACCGCCGCCGGGACATGGGGTGGCGCACTGCCGGAGCGCAGCGCGATCAATCCCTTGTCGCCGATGGTGGCCTTGAGCGCTTCAGTGGTCACTACTCCTGGATTGAGGGTGTAGGCGCGGACGCCAAGATCACCCAACTCCGTGGCCAGCACACCGGACAACCGCGACACCGCTGCCTTGCCAGCACCGTAGGCATAACCCCAGCCGCCCTTGCCCGCCGCCACCGGTGGGTCGCTTTCGCCGGCGCCCGAGGTGACGTTGATCACCACTCCGCCGCCGCGCGCCACCATGTGTTCGGCCACCGCCCGGGTCAGCAGGAACGGCGTCAGGATGTAGCCCTTGAACATCCGCTCCAGGGTTTGCGCCTGCAGGTCCATGAACCCGGCATTGAGGTCACTGCCCTGGTAGATCGCGTTGTTGATCAGCACGTCGATGCGCCCGTACTCGGCCAGTACCGCCTCGCAGGCGTCGAGCGCCGAAGCGCTGTCGAGCAGGTCCATCGGCACCACGAGAACCCGGCATCCGAGTTCGCGCAACGCCTGGGCAGTGCCGTTGAGGCTGCCGGCCAGCGGCGCCCCGTCGGCATCGCGCAGGGCGTGTTCATGGTGTTCGCCTTCGTTAAGGGTACGGGCGCTGATCGCCAGGTCGAAACCGGCACGGGCGAACGCCAGTGCCGCCTCGCGGCCAATACCCCGGCTGGCGCCGGTAATGAATGCCACTTTGTTCATGGGTATTCCTTTTAGAAGCGCGAGGCGCGGACCATGGCGTCCATGCCGCCGTCGACGAACACCACGCTGCCATGGACGAACGAGGCTTGCGGCGATTGCAGGAAGGCCACCACTGAGGCGATCTCGTCAGGCCGGCCGGCGCGACCCAGGGGGGCGACGAACTCGCGGACCGACTTGCCGAATCGTTTATCATCCAGCGAGGCCTGGTGCAAGGGCGTCTCCACCGCACCGGGCGCTACCACGTTCAACCGCATGCCCTGCTTGCCCCAGCTGACCGCCAGGCGGCGGGTGTAGTGACTGATGGCGTATTTGGACGCGGCATAAGCGAGGTGAGGCTGGTCAAGGGTATCGGCCAACTGCAGCGAATGAGCCTCGTCACCGGCCAGCATCATTTCGATCATCGGTTGGCACTCAGGACTCGTATGAGTCGACGCGACCGAGCCAATCACCAGCGCCGCCGGCTGCCGACTCTTGGCCAGCGCACCTTGCAAGCCATCCAGCAATTGACTGACCCCAAAGTAGTTGACCGCCAGGATCACCGAGCAGGACGGCGCCGTGACACCGACCCCGGCGCAACAGATCAGCCCGTCGAGCACCCCGCCACTCTGTTCAAGCACTTGCGCGACGGCGGCGTTGCGTCCCTGGGCGGTGGACAGGTTGGCGATCACTTCAGCGTCGCTGCGATCGATCCCGATGACCTGGTGGCCGGCCGCGCGCATGGCTGCGCTGACGGCGGCCCCGATTCCCGAGGCACTACCGGTGATGGCTGTAATAGGCATGGTGGTTCTCCGTGATAGGTCCACCCAGTATCGACAGCGCCATCGCCGGACGGCATCGTCTATGCGGACTAAAACGGGGCGGAGGTGAACCTGTTGCAGCGCGTTGGCGGTCCCCACCTGCCGGAGCGAACCGCTCGCGAAGGTGAGAACCCTTGACGCGGGCTGTCTGAAAGCCCGTTGTGTCCTCGTCTGCTGTGGTGGGCCCTTTAAGCCTGGCGATAGACAGGCTCGGCCAGTTTCAGCGGCGGCACCTTGATTTTCTCGACAGCCTTCAACGCCAGCTTGGGTTTGCCCAGGGCCACCACGCTGTTAAGCAGGATGCGCACCAGCTCGGTCTGGCGGCGTACGCCAGTCTTGGAGAAGATGGAGCGCAAATGCGCCCGGGCGGTGTTGCGTCGGATGTTCAGGGCTTCGGCGGCTTCTTCCAGGGACAGGCCGTTGGTCAGCTCCATGGCCAACGCCGTCTCTGCCTTGGTCAGGTTGAACAGCTGCTTGGTCACCGCCTCGCTGGCAAGGGATTTGCTCGCCGCGTCGCGGATGTACACCAGCGCCGCCGGCTGGCCCTTTTCCTCGGCCCAGTCCAGGGACGGAATCGACTCCACCACTACCCCCAGATTGACCAGCCCCGAAGGCCGGGTCACCGACATGGCTTCGGCACCCTTCGGTGCATCCGGAGCGAAAGCACCCCGAATCAAGCGTTGCAGCTCGCGGTTGTCGCTGGGATAAGTCGCCTCCAGGCGCCCGCCCACCATTTTCAGGCCGTCCGAACGCGCGAGGATTTCCTGGGCCACTGCGTTGACCTGCAACACACTGCCGCTCTCGTCGAGCACCAGGGTGGCCACCGACAAACGGCTGATGGCCTGGGAGTACAGCTCGCTCAGTGACTCGCTGCGGTCCAGAAGATTGTGCAACTGCAAGGCCCGGCGCAGGTGCGGCAGAAACATCGCGCACAGTGTCCGCTCCTGTGCGGAAAAGTTGGGAGAGCGCTTGGGCCGGGTGATGCGAAAACGCACCTTGCCGCCGTCCGGGGTGGAAATGTCGGCACCCATCACATGATAAACGTCGTTGGGACCGCAGAATGTCTTGAAGTAGGCCGTGTGCTCCCACTCCGTGGGACTCATGATGTCATCGACGGCGAACACGCGATCCAGCGGCTGGTTGACGAACGGCGTGTTGGTCTGCGGGTAAGTCATGTAGTTGACGTCACCGGCACCTTCGATATCGCCGGCGATGATCATCAGGCCCATGTCAGGTTGCTCTGGCACCCGCAAGATGAGGGTGACGTAATTGGCATCGTAGACATTGAGCAGGCTCTTGAGGGCGTTGGCCATCAGTTTCGGATCGAGGGCGCCGTCGTAGACTTCGCCCACCAACTGGTTGAAACGTGTGAGGTCCAGGCCAAGACTCGCCAGGGCTTCATGGGTCAAGACAACATCTTGCATAGTCTTCTCCTCGCACGGGTAAGGACGGTGCCCTTCCCTTGTTATTTTTATAATTTCGGCTGGGGGGGAACTCAGGGCTCCCCCTCTGGACTGCAACTCGCTCGCGGGCCCCGCAACAAGACCCGCACGCCAGTCTCCCTATCGTCAACGCCGTCCACAAGAGGCCCGGCAGGTTTATTTTTTCTATTGGGGATCACGCGCAGCCGGGCTGTCTTTCAGCCGGAACTGACCCTGTGCGGCCGGCGGCGGGCGCATGCGTTCGGAGACCAGCGGTCGCCCGCGGTTGAACCAGGCCGCCAGTGCCGGCAGGAGGAAAATCGCCCCCAACACGTTGACCAGGAACATGAAGGACAGCAGTACGCCCATGTCGGCCTGGAACTTCAGCGGCGCGAATGCCCAGGTGCACACGCCAATGGACATGGTCACGGCCGTGAATACCGCCGCCGTGCCTCGTTGGCACATGGCTTCATAGAACGCTTCGCGCAGGCTGGCGCCGCCCAGCATTTCGTGCTGAATACGCTCATACAGGTAGATACCGTAGTCGACCCCTACCCCGACGCCCAGGGCCATCACCGGCAAGGTGGCGACTTTCAGACCGATCCCGAGCAGGGTCATCAGCGCGTTGCACAGGATCGCCACGATCGCCAGCGGTACCAGAATGCACAGCACCGCGCGGATCGACAGGAAGGTCAGCCAGCAAAACAGCGCCACCGAACCGAACAGCGCCCCCAGCATGATGACTTCAGCGCGCTTGACGGCTTCGTTGGAGGCCGCCATCACGCCGACATTGCCACCGGCCAGGAGGAATTCGACCTGCGGCGAGTTGACCTCGGCAATGATCCGCTTCGCCTCATTGATCGCATGGCTCACCGTGCTGCCTTCGTGGTCGGTGAGGAACACCAGGATCTGCATCTGCTGGCAGCCGTCGGTCACCAGGCCGTCGTCCGGCATATAGGCCCTCGCGCCCTGACTGAGGCCCCGGGATGAACCGGGGATCGCTGCCCAGCGCGGATTGCCTTCGTTATTGCCGGCAATCACCCGCTTGCCCATGTCCGCCACGCTCTGGATCGACTGCACACCGGGGACTGTGCGCATGCGGAAATCGAAGGCCTCCACCGCGCGCATCACCGCCGGGGAAAGGCAGCCTTCCTCGACGCCCTTGACCTGGACGAACACCGACATCACATCGAGGCCGATCGCGTAGCTGTTGATGATCTTGCCGTTGTCCAGGTTGTAGCGCGAATCGGCACGCAGCTCTGGCGCACCCGCGCCGACGTCTCCCACCGCCAGGTCGCGAGCCTTCCAGGCCCCGGCCGCCAACAGCAACAGACTGATGGCAAACACCCCCAGCGCAGGCCCCGGTTCAGCGAGTGCCGACAGGCGCCACCACAGGCGATGCTTGCCTTCCGGCCTCGATTGCGCCCGGCGCAACAGCGCGGGTTCCAGGTGCAACCAGGAAATGATGATCGGCAGCATGAGTTTGTTGGTGACGATCATCAGTATCACGCCGATGCAGGCGGTTACGCCCAGTTCGTGGACGATCGGAATGTCGATCAGCATGATCACCGCGAACCCCAGGGCATTCATCAGCAAGGCCAGGGAACCGGGGATGAAAATCTTGCAGAATGCCGTGCGCGCCGCGACCAGCGAGCTGCTCCCGGCCAGCACGTCCTGCTTCCAGGCGTTGGTCATCTGCACCGCATGGGACACGCCGATGGAAAAAATCAGGAACGGCACCAGGATCGACATCGGATCGATGCCTAACCCCAGCAGCGGCAACAGGCCCAGCAGCCAGACCACCGGCAGCAACGCCACCACGAGCGCCACCACCGTCAGGCGCAGGGAGCGCGAATACAGCCACAACAGCAAACCCGTGATCACGAACGCCACGACAAAAAAGCCGATCACCGTATTCAAGCCTTCGACCACATCGCCCACCAGTTTGGCGAAGCCGACGATATTGATCTCGATATCCGGGCTGTTGTATTTGGCGCGGATCTCTTCCAGGCGCTTGGCGATCTCGACATAGGACACCGGCTTGCCGGTCATGGGATCGGTGTCCTGCAGGTCGGCGCGGACCATCGCCGACTTCAGGTCATTGGCCACCAGGCGGCCCACCTGGCCGGAGGCCGCGGTGTTGCTGCGCACTTGCGCCAGGTCTTCGGCAGTGCCGCTGAAGCGCGGCGGCACCACCACATCGCCGAAGAAACCTTCCTCGGTAATTTCGATGTAGCGCACGTTGGCGGTAAACAGCGACGTCACGCTGGGACGGCTGACCCCGGAGATGAAAAACACATCGTCAGTGACTTTGCGCAGGGTCTCCAGGTACTCGGTGTTGTAGATATCGCCCTCGCCCTTCCAGTGCACGCTGACCAGCAGGCGGTTGGCGCCGGTGAAGTAGCGGCTGAACTTTAGAAAATTGACCATGTATGCATGGGTGACCGGGATCTGTTTATTGAACCCCGGATCCAGCTGTGTGTGGGTGGCGCTGTAGCCCAAGCCCAGGGTGACCAGCACAAACAACACCAGCAGTCCCTTGCGCCAGGCCATCAAGTGGTCGGCGGCCGTTTCGACGCAGCGCGTCACCCAGTGTTTACCTTGATTCATTGCCCGCCTCTCATTTACTGGGTGGCCTGTGTGGCCTCTAAAGCAGCGACGCTGCCACCTGAACCTTGCAGTACACCGCGCTCGCCGCCGACCAGCAGGCGTGAGCCGACCATCGTCGCCGAGGTCAGCGTGCCCAACCCTGCCAGACGGCTGACACCGAGCAACGCGCCCTGTGCATTCAGGTGTACTACCGAGCTGCCGGCGCCGACGATGACTAACCCTGAGTGATCGGGCAGCACCACATGGCCGTACAGCGGCAGTTGGTTGCCGAGGTTGATCCGGGTCCAGTTGTCGCCAAAGTCATGGCTGACGAAGACATGCCCGCGCATGCCATAGGTCACCCAGGTGTCCGCGCTCAAGCGCACGATGCCGAACAGCGATCCGCTGTAGAACGCCGGCACGGTTTGCCAGTGCTGGCCGGCATCGGTCGTGCGCAGTACCAGGCCCTGCTCGCCCACCAGCATGCGGCGACCATCGCTGCCGCCGGCCATGCTGTTGAGGTGCGCGTTGTCGATATCCAGGGCGTGGGGCGCCCACGTCTGCCCGGCATCGGTCGATTGATAGAACTTGCCGAAACTGCCGAAGGCCATGACCTTGTCGCCGCCAGCGGTCCAGAGGCCCAGCAGCGGTTCGCCCAGATCGGCGTCGTAGCGTGCTTCCTGCCAGTGGCTTCCGGCGTCCATGGAACGCAGGATCCAGCCGTCATGCCCGACGGCCAGCAAACGTTTGTCGTCCAGTGCCACCACGGCAGTCAACGTGGCGTTGCGCTGGGTCGCGACGCTGGCAGGCTGCCAACTGACGCCCTGGTCATCACTGAGCAGGATGCTGCCTCGCTCACCTACGGCGACCACGCGCGAGCCAAGATTGAGCAGACCGTTGATCTGCACACGGTCCGCGCGCGTGGCCAACAACTCTGCCTGAGGCGCAGATTTGGGGGAAAAGGTGTAGCCAATGGTCAGGGCGACCACCAGGCAGACCAGGTAACCGATCACTGAGCGCATGGGCAACGCTCCTGTTCGGGGCACGTTTGCATAGGGCAAGTCATAGGGCCAATCCTCTTGTTCTTGTCAGGCGCCAGGGCATGCGAGGCAAGCCACGTGGGTCTCGCCTCTGAGGGGATAGTCGGGGGTAGGTTCGTTTGAAACATCGTCCAAATGGCTTATGCAATGGCGCAAATGCCGTAGCGGACCAGGGAGGGAGCGGGCTTGCGCCGAACGGTGTGCCGACGAAGGGACCTGACAGCCGGTCTGCGTTCGCGGATGTACGCGCGCGCCCTTGCAGGCGCGGGCCTGCTCGCGAATAACGCCAGGACAACACGGGCATTCAGACAGCCCGCGTTATCGTTGACGACCATCGCAAGCAGGCTCGCGCCTGCTGTACCAACGATCAGGCGAGGTAGAGAATCACCAGGTCGTTGATCACCGACGGCCGATCCTGGCCAACCACGTGGGTGTTCAGTTCCAGGGTCAACTGGGTGCCGCGCGCGGAGATCTCGACTTTTTTCACCCGTGCCCGCGCATGGATGCGCGAGCCGGCCGGCACTGGCGCGGGGAAGCGCAGGCGGTCGGAACCGTAGTTGATCTGGGTGCTGAAACCGGTGATTTCGAAATCCAGCTTCATTTTCATCCTCGACTGCAACACTTGCACCAGCGCGCCGTGGGCGATGGTGCCGCCAAACGGGCTGTGCAGGCGCGCCCGCTCGGGATCGGTGTGAATCCAGTAGTCGTCTCCCGACAACTGGGCAAACGCATCGATCAACGCCTGGTCGACCACCACGACGTTGCTCCAGTCGCTGAACTGCTCGCTGACAAGGCTCTGCAAGGCCGGCCCGTCGTTGAGGTCGATTTGTCGGGCAGCCGGTTGTTCTGACGCCACGGGTGCCGGTTCACTTTCCTGCGCAGGCAGCGGTTCAAGGCTCGCCGCATCCTTGTCTACGCCGGTAAAGCGCAGCAGGCGGTTGCCCTTGGCGTCGACTTCGGCGAACACCGGCTGCAACGGCATGCCGATGCGGATTTCGTCCTCCGCCAGGCCGACCAGGTTGGTGTTGATGCGCACACCCTGGGCCAGTTCAACCACCGCCAGTTTCTGCGGCATCTCGTCCATGAAGTCGGGCAACGTGGCGATGCGCGTCACGGTGTAGCTGTACAGCGTCGCGGTGCCATCGACTTCGCGCCAGGCCAGGTCATGTTCCAGGCAGGCCGTGCAATGCCGGCGCGGGTAGAAGTTCCAGTGCTCGCAGGCGTTGCATTGCTGGATCAACAGGCGACGAGCCTTCAGGCCCTCCCAGAACGGCGCGGAGATCTGCGTCGCGACCGGCATCGGTTTGTTGTTGGACATGTGCTTATGCTCCCTGAAGTATCAATGCGCCCTGCTCGCTCATCACGCCACCGGTACCGGAGACGTAGACGTTGTCACAGCGCCCCAGTTGGCGTTCGCCGGCTGTGCCCGCGATCTGCGTGACCGCTTCGATCACCTGACTCATGCCGCCAGCCGAAGCCGACTGGCCGAAACTGAGTTGCCCGCCGTGGGTGTTCATCGGGAAATCGCCGCGCCAGGTCAGGTCGTGTTCACGCACGAATGCCATGCCCTCGCCCTTGGCGCAGAAACCGGCATCTTCCAGGGTCAGCAAGGTGGTGATGGTGTAGCAGTCGTAGATCTGCGCGGCGTTGACATCCGCGGGTTTGATCCCGGCCATGGCAAAGGCCCTTTGGGATGCAGGGCCAATCGGCGTATTGATCATGTCCTGGGCATAGGACGGCGACTTGAACGCCAGGTGTTCGCCAAACCCGGTAATGAACGCCGGACGTTTGCGGCACCGTGCGGCCACTTCCTTGCTGGTGATAATCAATGCGGCGCCACCGGCCACCGGCATGACGATTTCGAGCACGTGCAGCGGGTCGGCGACCATTTTGCTCGCCAGCACCTGTTCGATGGTCAATGGCTGGCCATAGAACATGGCCTGCGGGTTGGCCAGGGCATTGGTGCGCTGGTCGACCGCGATTTTGGCCATCGCTCGCTGGTCGTAATCGTATTGTGCGGCGTAACGCTGAGCGATCATCGCGTAACCGGTGTTCTGGCCCATGTGCCCGTATGGCAGGTCGAACTCGGCTTCAGGTGCGCCAAACGCTGTGCTGTGCCCGCCGTAGCGCATCGAACGGGCCATCCAGCCCGGGTCCTCGTCGGGGCCGAACGGCGCCATGCGTGCAGGGATGACGCACAGCACGGCCTGGCACAGGCCCAGCTCGATCGCGGCGGCGGCGCGCCAGACCATGCCCACCGAGGTGCAGCCCCCCAGATCCACCACTTCCGCGAAGTTCAGGCGCAAGCCCAGGTATTCAGCAGCCATGGCTGGCACGAACACTGAGGCTTCATGAAAATGCGGGCCGTTGATCACCAGCCCGTCGAGGTCCGATGCCTTGAGTCCGGCATCCCGCAGGGCCTGGGCCGCCAGGTCGGCGACTTGCTCAAGGTGAAACATCTTGGGCGCGGTCGCGTACTTTTCCGGTTTGTATTGCGCGGTGCCAACAATGGCCGCGTGCCCTTTAAGCCCCATAGTGCCTCCCTGCCGAAGCGTACTCGCCACGGCGATTTCCAGTTGGTATAGAGGACCGGGCACGCGTGAGCGCCCCGGCCGTTGAGCGGTCGATCAGAAGGTGTACTTCATCGAGAACGTGGCGTAGTCGCGGTCAGCATAGGGACGCTTGATCGGGTCGGCTTCACCCAGGTAGGCGATGTACTTCAAACCGAGTTCCAGGTTGCCCAAGTACTTGAAGGTCGTCCCGGCGCTCAGGCGTCGGTCTCCCTCGATACCGGAGATACTGCCGGCCATGGGCGTCGATCCGCTGAAGACGTTGGAGAAGCTGAAGGGGACTTCCAGATCCCAGCCTTGGAAAACTCCCGGATAACTGAACGATGCGCCCACGGTGTAGGCACTGGAGGACTTGGTGCGCATGCCTGCGCTGGTGTTGTAGGTATAGTCATCGGAAGGCGCCACTAGATTGGCCACGGAAGGCAGCAGGTTCAGGCCTTGCAGGTTGGGGGCCGCCGAAACGGATTCAACGCTGTCGACCTGCACGCGGATGATTTCGCCAGTCAGGGTGGTCTGGCTGGCCCAAGGGCGGTCGCCCAGGATGCGCATCGCCGACAATTGCATTTGCTGACCCTTGCCCCGAGCCGGAACCGCGCCAAGTCCGGTATTGACCATCACCGGCGCGCCGTCACGATACGACCATTCGGCACCGACCTGGGTATCGCCAAGCTTGGTCGAGGCGCTGATGCCGGTCAGCTTGATGTCCTCGAAGTACTTGATCCGGTAGCCATTGGACGTCAGGGCGTACCTGCCGCCGCCGACCGGTAACGGGTCGTAGCCGACCTGGGCCGTGGCCGGGTTCTTGTCGTGATAGTTGACGTGGAACAGCGACAGCTCCAGGGCCGGCACCGGACGGTAACGGACTTGCACACCCCACTGGCCGCCATCGCGCGGTTCGTCGGTGCCGCGATAAGCGATCTTCTGGCCGTTTGCATAAATGAACTCGCGGCCAGGCCCGACCACGTCGCTGCTCGACAGGTAGCTGCCCACCGGCGGCAACTCGGTGCCCTTCCATTCATATTGCACATAAGCACCGAAGGTGATGCTGGGACTGAGGCGAAACGAGCCGGAGAACTGGCCAACCGGCAACAAGATTTCCTTGACTTCCACCCCCGGCTGCGAAGCCTTGACGGCGTCGGACGGGTTCTGCACGCCATTCACGCCCGGGTAATACAGGCTTTCGCCCCAGGACTCGATATGCCGCCCGGCCTTGACGTCGAGCATGGTGTTGTTATCGAAGCGCCAGCCACTGAACACATAGGCATCCAGCAAACGGGTCCGGCCACCACTGTAATAGCGGGTGTCGCTGGTGAACTCGTCGTTGCGCCCGGTCTTGTTGACCGTGCCGGGGGAATCGTTATCGTTTTCCCGGTGGTAGACGTCATCGTAGAAGGTACTGCCCCGCACCACTGCGCCATAGTTATCCTTGCGCAGAATCATTTCGCCGAGGGCGCCCACACGATTGGTCGTCAGGCTGCCACGATCGAAGTTGCGATTGGCGTCGTCAGCGTTGACGTTGCTCAGCAAGCGATTGCTTTGCTCGCCAGTGCGCACACCGATGCCGTAGCTGGTAGTCACCGACCAGTCCATGGTCAATCCGTTGTCGAACTCGATTGTCTCTCCGGCCCATACCGGCGTGGTCGCCAGCGTAATCGCCGCCGCCAGGCTGCCGAGCTGGAATGCGCCCGAAACCATGACCGTAGAGTTATTGTTGTTTTTGTTGATCACACTTTCTCTCCTCTAGGGCAGCCGAAAGCTGCCTGGAATGTTCAACACTGCCGCCGTGCCGCCCGCTCAGAACACCTTGAGTGGTGTCGTTGCGCACGCTCCCCTTACAGCGTGCCGGTAGCGATATCGCCCCCGGTCCTCTTCCCGCACCAGCGACCCTTCGGCCAGCAGGTAGTTGGCATGCGCCAACGTTTCACCAAGTGCCATCAGTTCGTCGAAACGACTGGACAACCTGGGGAATAAAACGGCCATCAGTTCGACTGCCGTGCGCGGCTCGTCACAGTTGGCCAGCAGCAGCGCCAGATGCGCCCGGTGATGCGCCTCCAGTTGATCCAGGCGCCGATGCAAATTGAAGAACGGCCGCTCGTGGGCCGGCAGTACCAGCACGCTGTCGGGCAAGGCGCGCAACTGCTCGATGGACTCGAGCCAGTCGCGCAGCGGGTTGGCCAAGGGTTCGGTGGCATGCACGCCAACGGTGGAGGTGATGCGCGGCAGTACCTGATCGCCGGAGATCAGCAAGCCGTCATCGGCGGCGTACAGACAGGCGTGCTCCGGCGAGTGGCCACGACCGACGACCACTTGCCAGGTACGACCGCCGATTTCCAGGACGCTGCCTTCGCGCAGACGGCGGAAATGGTTCAGGGGTGCGGGCAAGAAATGCGCATTGCTCATCACCCCGAACATTTCCCTGCTCTGCTCGTCAGTGACGCCGGCCTTGCGATAAAAATCGAGAAAGTCCCAGCCCATTGGTTGTCCGGCGGGAAACCGCACATGCAACGACTGGAACTCGCTGGCGGTCATGTACACCGGGCACTGAAAGCGCTCCGACAGCCAGGCCGCCACACCGGCGTGGTCAGAGTGAAAGTGGGTGCAAACCACCGCCAGCAAAGGCTGGCCTGCACAGACCTCAGTCAACACCCGGTCCCAGACCTCACGGCTCTGTTCGGTGTTCATGCCGGTGTCCACCGCGATCCAGCCGTCGGTGTGGCGCAGCAGGTAGAGATTGATGTGGTCCAGGCGAAACGGCAGCGGCATGCGCAGCCAGAAAACCCCCGGCGCCACTTCGAGCACTTGTCCGGCTTCGGGCGCCTGTGGCCACGGATAGCGAAGGCCGCTGCGCAGTTCGTGACCGTTCTCGTCGAGATCAGTCATGGCTGGCCACCGCGAACGGTGCAAGGCCGGCTCGCGTCAGGGCCTGCGGCGAATACGGCACATAGGATCGGGTTTGCTCGTCGCGGATGAACAGTGGGTCGCTGCAACGTGTCGGACAGTAGCCCTGGCGCTGCAGATCGACCTTGCGCAACTTGAAGCTGGCGGTCAGGTCGGCCGCCCGGGCGACCCGCACGAATACCGGGGCCGCATAACGCGGCAGACGCGCCTCGGTCAGGGCAAACAGCGCGTCGGGATCGAAGGAATGGCCCGGTTGCATCAGCACCGCCGCCATACCGGCGCGTCCTTCATGCCCCGGGACCTGGACGCCATAGATGTTGATCAGTTCAAGCCCTGGCAGATCGCTCAGTGCATCGGCGACTTCCTGGGTCGAAACGTTTTCGCTTTTCCAGCGGTAGGTGTCACCGATGCGGTCGACGAAATAGCAGTAACCGTCGGCGTCTTCGCGCAGCAAGTCACCGGAGCTCCAATAGGCGTCGCCCTCGCGCAGCACGTTGCGGCGGATCTTGCTCTCGGTGGCTTCGGCCGAGGTATAGCCCTCGAAACGCCCGCCGCCAATCTGCGGGTGATCGACGATAAAACCCATCGCCTCGCCGATCTCACCCACTTTGCAGACTTGATAGAAACCGTTTTCGTCCCGTGGGTGGCAGTCGTTCTCGACGTCGTAACGGACCAGCCGCAGGTTGGTCTTGTTCCAGTCCGGCACGCGACCGCAGGAGCCAAAGTAATTGTCGACGTTGATGATCGCGGCGTTGGCCTCCGTGGCCCCCCAGCCCTCGAACACCTGGATCGGCCCGAAGCGTTCCAGCCAGCGCTGCCAGGTGTCCGGCGACAGGCCCGCGCCGAGCATGCAGCGCAGGGTGTGCTGACGGTCGTGGGCTTGTTGCGGTTGATTGAGCAGATAGCGGCAGATTTCGCCGATGTACTGGAAGATGCTGATCCGGTGAAGTGCCACATCGTTCCAGAATTCGCGCACGCTGAACTTGCGGCGCACCACGATGGCGGCCCCGGCCCGCAACGCGGTGGAGGTCACTGAGGTGGCGGCGGCTCCGTGGTACAGCGGCAAGCAGCAATAAAAGACGTCGTCGCAAGTGGCTTGCAGGGTGACTTCCATCACATCGCCGGAGGACATCCAGCGCATATGGCTGTAGCGCGCTGCCTTGGGCAAACCGGTGGTACCCGAGGTAAAGATCAGCAGGGTTGGCGTCTGCGCATCGATGTGGGCGCGGATATCACGGGGGAACGGTGTACGCGGCGCTTTTTCCAGGCGCGCATCGAAATGTCCGTCGATGCCTTTGGGCAGCGCTTCTGTCCAGGGATTTTCCGGGTCGCGGATCAGCCAGCACGGTAGCTCGGGGAAACCTTCGGTGGCCTGCACGTTGGCCAGGCACTCTTCGCCGACCACCAACGCCTTGGCGTCAGTGGTCTGCAACGCATGGAGCAGCGGACGGCCGCTGACCTGGGTATTGATGAAGGCCACTACCACGCCCAGCTTGACCAGGCCGAACCAGGTACAGAAGAACGCCGGGCGGTTTTCCATGGCCAGGGCGCAGACATCGCCGGCCCGCAGGCCGTTGGCATAAAAGGTGTGAGCCATCTGATTGGCCCGCGCATCGACTTCGAGGTAGCTCAGAACCTGTTCGCCGTAGATCAGGAACGGGCGTTCGCCCAGTTCGCGCGCCTGATGTTCCAGGCGATCTGCCAAGGTGTAGAGGTCACCGGGCTTGATCTGGCCGGCGGCCGCCGAGCGTTGATCCAGCAGCGCCTGGGTCTGCTCCCGTGGCACCACTTTGGTCCGCAGGGCGCCGGTCAAGTCGTTCAGGTTCATTGCGCCATCTCCTGGGCGATCGCTTGATAGGCGGGGTAATCCGAGTAGCCAGCCGAGCCTGGCGTATAGAGGGTCTTGCGGTCGAAACCGCTCAGCGGCAGGCCACGCTTGAGGCGCTCCACCAGGTCGGGGTTGGCAATAAAATGACGACCGAACGACACAGCAGCCCCCTCGCCCGACGCGAGAGCGGCACTGGCCGAAGAGCCGTCGAAACCATCGTTGAGAATCAGTGCGTGAGGACTGTGCCGACGCGCCAGGGCAAAGGCGTCGAGGTCGGCCAGGGGGGAGCGCATGATGTGCAGGTAAGCCAGGTCCAATGCCGCCAGGGCTTCGCACAAGGCCGCGGTCGTGGCCGCCGGATCACGGTCGTCGATGTCGTTGTAGGGGTTGCCGGGGCACAGGCGAAAACCGACGCGTCCGGCGCCGATCGCGCTGGCCATGGCCTCGATCACTTCCCTGGCAAAACGCACCCGCCCTGCCACATCACCGCCATAGGCATCGTCGCGCTGGTTGCTGCCCGATGCAATGAACTGCATGGGCAGGTAACCGCTGGTGCAGTGCAGCTCGACACCGTCGAAGCCGGCCAGGCGCGCATTCAACGCCGCCTGGCGATAGTCATCGATGACCTCTTGGATGCCCTGCAAGGTCAGTGCCTTTGGCGTGTCGGTGTCCACCAGGCCCGCAACATCACTGAACACCTGGGTGCGCGCGCGCAGCGCCGAAGGTGCAACCGTTGCCGCCCCGGCTGGCTTGTTGTAGTGGCTGGCGGCGCGACCAACGTGCATCAGTTGCAGGACGATGCGCCCGCCCTCGGCATGCACCGCCTCGGTGACCTGCCGCCATCCGGCGATCTGCTCGCTGCTGTAAATGGCCGGGGTGCGGCAGTAGCCCAGGCCGCTGGCGGAAGGCGCAGTGCCTTCGGCCACGATCAACCCGGCACCGGCACGCTGACGGTAATAATCGACCATGGCGCTGCCGGGCACCGCATCGGCAAGAGCGCGACTACGCGTCATGGGGGCCATGACAATGCGGTTGGCCAGTTGCAGCTCGCCCAGGACTACCGGCTCGAACAAGACGCTCATTTCAATACCTCAGCTTCTTATTGTTTTCTGGCTGTCGAGGGGCTTGCCACGGCGGTGGCAAGCGCTGACAAACCAGCGAATATGGGCTGAATGATTGACGTTGAACGCGGGCGAAACATCGTCCGACAAGACTAGGTTCGCTATCGACAAGGCGATGCCGGTGCCGCATCGTTCATGCGCAACCCGATAACCGTTTCCGGCGACCTGGCCGGGGACGAAAAGATGGTCTGAACGGACGATGAAAAAAAGCCGCGACCGACCGAGCATCGCGACAACCAGAACAAGACCGGGAGCACCCGCAGTGAATCAATCCCCCCCCGTGACATGGCGAACGCATTACGCGCTCTTCGTGCTCGCCAGCATCTATGTGTTCAATTACATCGACCGACAGTTGATGGCGATCCTGATCGAGCCGGTGAAGCTCGAATTCGGTATCTCCGACACGGGCATCGGCCTGCTTTCCGGCGTGACCTTCGCGGTGTTCTACACCGTGTTCGGATTCCCGCTGGGACGCCTTTCGGATCGCATCGGGCGCAAGCCAGTGATTGCCTTCAGCTGCATCGCCTGGAGCCTGATGACCATGCTCTGCGGCATGGCCGGCAATTTCCTGAGCCTGGTGCTGACGCGGATCGGCGTGGCCGTCGGTGAAGCCGGCGGCACGGCACCGTCGGTGGCCATGGTTTCGGATTTGTACCCGCCGAATCGCCGCTCCACCGCGCTGTCGGTGCTGATGCTCGGTTCCAGCCTGGGGGCAATCGTGGGACTCGGGCTGGGGGGCTGGATCGCCCAGCACCACGGGTGGCGCTACGCGTTCTTGCTGATCGGTGCACCCGGGATTTTCCTCGGTTTGCTGCTATTGCTGACCGTGCGTTCACCTCAGCGCGTGACGCCATTGGGCGTTGTCCCGGCGCAACAGGACAACTGGGTCAAGACCCTGGCTGAACTGTTTCGCATGCCATCCTTCCTGTGTCTGGTGCTTGCCGGCGGCGCGGCAGCCATTGCCGGTTACGCCATCGGCACCTGGAGCCCGAGCTTCCTGATCCGCTCCCATGGCCTCAATCTGCAACAGGCCGGATTTCTGGTGGGGGTTGTCGGCGGTACGGGGGCGACCGTCGGCACCCTGACGTGCGGCATACTCACCGACCGCATGGCCCGACGCGATGCCGGCTGGCAAATCGGCGTGCCCTTGCTGGGCACGCTGATCAGCATTCCCTTCGCCCTGGCCTATTTCCTCTGGCCGCAAGGCACGGCGTTCATCATCGGCGGTATCGCGATACCGCAAGCCTTCCTGTTCTACAGCGTCTTCGGCTTCTTTGGCGTCTGGTGGGCAACTCCCTGCCTGAGCGCTATCACTCACCTGTTCCCCGCCACGCGCCTGGCCCAGGCCACGTCGATTTTCCTGATGTCCATGACCTTGCTGGGTGTCGGTATCGGGCCATTGCTGGTGGGCATGCTGAGCGATTTTTACGTGAAAGGAATGGGCGCTGAATCCCTGCGCTATGCCCTCGCCTCGTCGGTGTCGATGCTGGCATTGGCCAGCGTGTTTCTGGCGCTGGCACTGCCGCGTTATCGCCAGCAGATCAAGAACCCCGCCGTACTGCCAGCACCGGTCCGAACCGTCACGGCCTGAGCCCCCTCCCCGCGACATCTCGCCGCTGAATCCCTGTCGGGTTCCAGCGGCTTTTTTTTGAGGATTGCCATGAGCACCAGCGCGATACAGATCTGCAACCTGCTCTACCGCTACGCCGAGTGTATGGACAGCGGACAACTGGTCGAGGCCGCCGAGCTGTTTCGTCATGCCCGCATCAAGGTTCAAAGCCAGCATTTCATTGATCACACGGCCCTGCTGCGCCTCTGGCAGCAGCGAATCAAGCTCTACCCGTGCGGCACGCCGCGCACCCGACACGTCATCAGCAACCCGATCATCGACATTGACGAGGCGTCGGGAACGGCGACGATACGCGCCTGTTACACGGTGCTGCAGGCAACTGAAGACCTGCCTTTGCAGCCCATCGCCGCCGGGCGTTATCTGGATGAATTCGAACGTGTCGATGGGGTTTGGCGGTTCAGCTTTCGTGATTATTCGAAACTGGACATGCTGGGGGACTTGAGGGCGCATCTGGTGGTGTAGGTAACGGGCCAGCGCCTGCAGGTTTTCCTCACGGCGCAAGGCGCGGTCAAGAAAGTCATCTGCCAGGCTGCGATGCGGTGCGCTCACCACCGATGAGACAGTCGTAAAAAAGCCCCGCCGGAAACCGGCAGGGCTTGGTCAACGGACACTACCGAAATGATTACCGCCCGATAGCCCGCGCCGCGTCTGCGGTGTACTGGTCAGGGGTGAATTTGCCTTCGTTGAGGATTGGCCCCTTCTTCGACTCGTTGGTCATGCCATAACCGGTGTACTGGCCGGAGTTAAGATCCATGAAGAACTGCGAACCAGCCTGCCAGCCGCTCATGTCCGGGTGGTAGAAGTAGTTGATCATGGCGTGTTTCCACAGCTGCCCGCGGGCGTCGTAGTTGTCGGCCATCACCGCGTTCCAGGTGTCTTCGTCGATGAACAGCACGCGCTTGCCATAGACATGGCGAAAGCCTTCCTTCAAGTCCGCTTCCAGCACCCACACACGGCGCAATTCATAGCGCATGAAATCAGGATTGGGGTGGTTGGGTGTCAGGATGTCGGCGTACTTGACGGTTCCAGTGTTCGCCTTGAACGCGTTGGCCGGGCTGTAGATCTCGCGCTTGCCGATCAGTTTCCAGGTATAGCGCTCCGGTGAACCGTTGAACAAACGGTCTTCGTCGACGGTCATGGTGCCGTTGGTGCCGATCATTGGCTGATCGTAACCGTAGCCCGGTAATTGCCGTACGCGCCGGGTTGATGGGCTGTAGGACCAGGCCTGACGCGCATCGGTGCCGTAGTTGTAGGGTTCATGGGCAATGCTGAGGGTGCCGTTGTCTCGGGCCGGCTTGAGGGTCATGTTGTTACTCATGGCCGATAGCTTTTCTTCGGTCCGCGAGTCGGCGGTCGGCGAGTTCGCCAACGACAGGTTACGCGCGTACGCACGTCCCCAGCCGATGCTGCCGTTGGGCAGGACCGAGGCCAGATCCGTGGTTTTTTCCTCGGTGTAGGCACGTGCCGGTA
This sequence comes from Pseudomonas mohnii, assembly GCF_900105115.1. Taxonomy (NCBI): domain Bacteria; kingdom Pseudomonadati; phylum Pseudomonadota; class Gammaproteobacteria; order Pseudomonadales; family Pseudomonadaceae; genus Pseudomonas; species Pseudomonas mohnii. The sequence goes on along the minus strand of NZ_FNRV01000001.1, from coordinate 128,795 downwards.
GTTGGTGGTTCCACAACACTTCGGTGCCGTTCTTCGGGATCGGGAACGGTACCTGGCCAATCCCGGTGAAACCGGCGCCATCATTGACCAGTTTGGCGTGTAGCGCGTTGTCCATCACGCGGCGACAGACGTAATCGGGGTAGCGGAAATCCCGGTGGCCCGGGTAAATGTTCATTTTGTAGGTGGTCGGATACTTCTTGAGCAGCGCCTTCTGCCCTTCGGTCAGGTGCGACTCGTACTGACTCATGTTCTGCGCAGTGATCACCAGGATCGGCTTCTCGGCTGCGTAAGGATCAACGGGTTGGTCACCGGAGTACTTCACGTGATTCCAGCCCGGCACTTCACCCAGATACTTGCCGGTATAAGGCGGAATGGTGCCTTCGGCGTTACCCGCTTGCACGGCGCCGACGCACGTCAGATCCTTGCCCAGCCTGGCGGCTTCCTCAGGTGATACCTCGGCGTACGCATAACCCGTCAACCCGCTATTGGCTGTGAATGCGACCGCGAGCATGAGACCTGTTCTTGTTATTTTCATGTGTTGCCTCCTACGCTGATAAGGCTCTGTGGATGACCCATTGTTCGTGTTCTGCCGGCCCCAACATCGTCCGGAAAGACTAAGAAGGCGTCAGGCACCCAAACTTTCTTGCAGTTGCGCCTTGAGCACCTTGCCAGTGGCATTGCGGGGCAAGGGTTGGAGTACCCGGTACACCTGCGCCGGCACTTTGTAGGCGGCCAGACGCTTGGCGATGAAGTCGCAGACTTGCGCCTCCCCAGGCAACGTCGATGCCTGGCCATGCACAGCCAGCCCGACCGTTTCGCCCAGCAGCGGGTCGGCAATGGCGAACGCCGCCGCTTCCAGCACGCCAGGCATATCAAGGACGCAGGTTTCGATCTCGGCGGCGGAAATCTTCTCGCCGCCGCGGTTGATCAGCTCCTTGACCCTGCCGGTGATGTGGAGGAATCCCTCATCGTCGAGATAGCCGATATCGCCGGTGTCGAGCCAACCGTTGCGCAGACTTTGCGCGGTGGCCTCGGGCAGGTTCCAGTAGGCGCTCATCAGTGTGGGCGAACGCAGCCAGATCACGCCGCGGGTGTCCACCGACTGCGCCTGGTCGGGGCTGTCACCGATGCGGATATCAACGATCGGCAGCGCCCACCCCGCCGATGCCGGCTTGTAGACAAACGGATCGCCACCAATCGCCGCGCCGATCCCGTTGCTTTCGGTCAGGCCATAGCCGGCACCGCCAATGACATCGGGCTTGATCCTGAGCATGTCGTCGAGCACGCTGGCCGATGACGCACCGCCGCCCAGGCCCAGGCCAAACAGGCTGGCGGTTTGCTCGCTGCCGAAACGCGGCGAGGCGAGCAATTGCTGCATCATCATCGGTGCGCCATTGAACTGGGTGCAGCGCTCGTCGCGAATCAGGTCGATGGCGCGTTCGACATCCCACTTGTACATCAGCATCAAGCGTCGACCCGCGCGCAGTGCCGACAAGAACTGCGCATGCAAGCCACTGACATGGAAAAGCGGGACCGCCGCCAGGGTCGTGGGGGCAAAACCGCTGTTGATCACCACGCCGACTCGCTCGGGCGAACTCATGGCACAGAACGCACCCTGGAATTCCAGCGCGGCCAGCGCCTGGCAGATCGCCCGGTGACTGGACACCGCGCCCTTGGCACGACTGGTAGTGCCCGAGGTGTAGAGGATCAGCGCTGGTGCATCAGGGTCGATTTCCCGGGCTGGCAACGCGACAGCCGGTTCGCTGATCAGGTCTTCGTAACGCAGGCAGTATTCGGGCAAAACGCCCTGCGCACCGACGACAATGGTCGCCCGCTGCTCATGCGCCAGGTCTTCGCGCAAGGTGTCCAGGCGCGCTTCGTCGCCTATCAGCACGCGCGCGCCGCTGTCCTGCAACGCGTATTGCAGCTCATCGCGCAGCCCCCAACTGTTGAGCGGCACACATACACCGCCACAGCGCAGGATCGCGGCGAAGGCCACCAGCCAGGCCGGCTGGTTACGCATGGCAATCGCCACCCGCTCGCCCGGTTGCAGGCCGAATCGAGCGACGATTTGCCCGGCCAGGCGATCAACCTGATCGTAATACTGATTGAAGGTCAGGCGTTGCGACTGCCAGACAAGAAACTCACGGTCGCCGTGGACCCGACCCGCGTCGATCACTTGCAACAGGTCGCACGCAGCGTGACGAAAATAGCGTGGCGCGCCATCTTCCGGCGTCACCACTTCAAAGGGCGAACCGGGGGCGATCAATTGGCGCCACGCGGTTTGCCAGCGTTCAATGCTCATTTTTATTTTCTCCAGAACGGGCGGAAGACCCGTGGGTCTGCGGTGAATCTCCAAATGGGGTACGACGCCTTTGCAGGGGGGAGGCTTGCCCGCGAAAGCGGTGTATCGGGTACACCGCGTCATCCCGTTCGCCGGCAAGCCTGGCGCCTACGCAAGGGCGGCGTAGCGTTCGCAATGAAAATCCCGATCGCCCAGGCAGCTCTGTGCAACGCGGACGCGCTTGAGGTACAGGCCGACATCCAGTTCGTCGGTGACGCCAATGCCACCGTGCATTTGCACCGCTTCGTTGGCGACCTTGACTGCCGTATCGCCCGCTTTCCATTTCGCCAGGCTGACCAGTCGTGCGCGCGCGCCGACATCGAGGCTGGCGTCATCCAGGGTCGCGAGCGCAGCCATCAGGGCGCTGCGGCTAAGTGCCAGGTCGACGTACATTTTCGCGGCGCGATGCTGCAGGACCTGGAAAGTGCCGATCGCCGTGTCGAACTGCACGCGGGTCTTGAGGTACTCCAGGGTGGTTTCGAACAATTGCTCGGCCATCCCCAGGAGTTCTGCGGCCAGGCAGGCGCGGCCCCGGTCCAGCGCGGTTTCCAGCGCAGTCCAGCCTTCGTCCAGCGTACCCAGCAGCGCATCGCTCCCCAGTTGCACACCCTCCAGTTGCAGGCGTGCGCAATTGCGTGAATCGATCAGCGACAAGGCACTCACCGTCAGGCCCGGCGTATTGGCGGGCACCAGGAACAGGCTGATGCCACGGGTGTCGCCCGGTTGTCCGGACGTACGCGCCGCCACCACATAGGCATCGACGCCCAGGCCGTCGACCACCCAGTACTTGTCGCCGTGCAAGCGATAGCCCTGCCCTTCGGCCTTCGCCTCAAGAGCAATGTGACTCGGCTCATGGCGCGAGCGTTCGTCCACGGCAAGGGCCAGGCGCCGATCGCCACCGATCACCGCTTGCAACCATTGCGCCTGCTGCGTTGAATTGCCCGCCAGGTGCAGCAATGAGCCGCCAAGCACCACGCTGGAAAGCAAAGGCGTGGCGGCCAGGTTGCGGCCCATGGATTCGAAAATCGGCCCCAGGCCCTTACAGCCGAAATCCAGACCGCCGAAGTCTTCCGGAAATGGAATCGCACTCCAGCCCAGCTCGACGGCATCGCGCCATAGCTGCGCGTCGAAACCCGCTTGCACGGCCTCATCGCGCAGTCGACGCTGGGCACTGACCGGGCTGCGGGCGGCGAGAAAGTCCCGCGCGCTGTCGGCCAGCAAACGCTGTTCATCGCTATAACGCAGGCTCATGACTGAGCTCCTTTCACGGCAGGCTTCTTGGCTTCAGGCAAGCCAAGCACGCGCTTGGCGATGACGTTGAGCTGGATTTCCGAGGCGCCCCCCGAAATGGTCAACGCGTAGCTGTTGAGCCAGGCTCGGGTGATAGCCAGTTGCTGCTCGCTAAACGCCAGGCATTGCCAACCGAAGGCATGCCCTGCCATGGCATCGAGCAAGACCTCGAACTTGTCGCGCTCCTGCTCGGTGTGCACCAGCTTCATGATCGACATCAGGCCGCCGATGTCATCGCCGGCCCGCGCCTCTTCGCCCATGCGCTGCACGGTCAGGTTATAGGCCTGCTCGTTCATCGCGCAGGCCGTGGCCCGCGCCTGCAGCGCATATTCGCTTTGGCTTTGCGGTGCCGGTACGTATTCGCGCATCAGGGCCAGCAGGTCGAAATGCGATGGCAAGCTGAACTCGCCGAACTTCGACATCGCCTTGCGTTCGTGCTGCAACAGGTACTTGGCCAGGTTCCAGCCGCCGTTCAATGGCCCGATCAACTGGCTCTTGGGCACCTTCACGCCATCGAAGAACACTTGGCAGAACGCCGATTTGCCGCTGATCAAATCAATCGGCTGTGGCTTGACACCGGGGCTGCGCATGTCGAGCACGATCAGGCTGATGCCCTCGTGTTTCGGAACGCTGAAGTCCGTGCGCACCAGCGCATACATCCAGTCGGACTTGTCGCCGTAGGACGTCCAGATCTTGCTGCCGTCCACCACGAAATGGTCGCCGGCATCGCGGGCGGCCATTTTCAGGCTGGCCAGGTCGGAACCGGCGTTCGGTTCGGAGAAGCCCTGGCACCAGCGCACTTCGCCCCGGGCGATCGGCGGCAGCAGGTCGCGTTTTTGCTCTTCGCTGCCAAACGCCAGCAACACCGGCCCGAGCATCCAGATGCCCAGGTTGATCTGCGGTGGCCGGCATTTGATCCGGCGCATTTCACTTTCCAGCACCGCCAGCTCTTCGTCGCTCAGGCCCGCGCCACCGTATTCCACCGGCCACTCGGGACAGAACCAGCGCTTGTCGCGCATGCGTTCGAACCACAGGCGCGCGTCTTCGCAGGGAAACTGCGGGTTCTGGCTACCCCACACCACATCGCCTTCAGCCATGCCCGTGCGCATCGACAGCGGACAGTTAGCCTCCAGCCAGGCACGGGTGTCGTGCCGGAATTGCTCGATAGTGCTCATGAGAGTCCCCTTCGCCCCGCCCCGTGGCGGGGCGAGTACGGTTTTTTTTGTTGTTGATGGACGAGCGTCAGCGTTGGGTGCGTGGCATTGCGAGACCAAACTGGGCGATCAGTTCGCGCTGGATTTCATTGGTGCCACCGCCGAACGTCAGGGTCACCGAACTGCGCAATTCGTACTCCAGCTCGCCCTGCAACAGGGTCGCTGCCGAGCCGCTGCGCATCGAGCCATTGGCACCGAGGATCGACGCCAGCTTGCGCAGGATCTCGATCGCCGACTCCGAGCCGAACACCTTGGTGGTCGAGCTCAGGGCCACGTCCATACGGTCGTGCTCCAGGTCGGCGGCAATGCGCATGTTGATCAGGCGCATCGCCTCAAGGCGCGCATAGCACTCGGCCAGAGAGCTGCGCACCCAGGCCTTGTCCATGGCACGACGGCCCTGCTCGTCGCGCGCTCGCGCCCACAGGTAGACCCGGCGAAACAGCGCCACGACCTTGTCTGACCAGGTGCCCAGGCCAAGGCGCTCATGGTTTAGCTGCGAGGTAATCAGCTTCCAGCCACCGTTCAACTCGCCGACCAGCATCTCGTTGGGCACCCGCACGTTGTCGTAGTAGGTGGCCGTGGTCGGAATACTGGTGGTCGGAATCAGGGTGTGGGAGAAACCCGGTGTCAAGGTGTCGACGATCAACAGCGAAATGCCTTTGTGCCGCAACTGAGTCGGATCGGTACGGGCCGCCAGCCAGACGAAATCGGCTGATTCGGCACCCGAGGTCCATAGCTTGTTGCCGTTGACCAGGAAGCCTTCATCGTCCTGGCGCGCGGTGGTTTTCAGCACGGCCAGATCGCTGCCGGCGTCGGGCTCGGAATAACCGATGGCGAACATGATTTCGCCCCCGGCAATGCCCGGCAGGAAGCGTTCTTTCTGCAGCTCGCTGCCATGGGTCATCAAGGCCGGGCCGACGGTGCTGATGGTCACGAACGGCAGCGGTGCCCCGGCGATGTTGGCTTCTTCGAAGAAAATCAACTGTTCGGTGGCCGCGTAGCCCTGGCCGCCATGGGCCTTGGGCCAGCCGACCGCGAGCCAGCCGTCGCGCCCCATCTGGCGGATGGTCTGGCGAAACAGCTCGCCGCCTTCCTTGCCGCGCAACTGATCGCGCATGTCCGGGGTCATCAGGGCCTGGAAATAGTCCCGCACCTTGTGGCGCAGGGCATGTTGTTCGGGAGTGAGGTCGACGAACATAGCTGCTCCTTAGGCTGAGCCGAGAATCAGGCCACTGGTAGGTACGCCGGTACCGGCGGTGACCAGCACGTTTTGCACATCCGCCACCTGGTTGACCGCCGTGCCACGCACCTGGCGCACCGCTTCGGCAATGCCGTTCATGCCGTGAATGTAGGCTTCGCCGAGTTGCCCACCGTGGGTATTGATCGGCAGCTTGCCGCCACGGGCATGGTGCCCGGCGCGAATGAACTCCTTGGCTTCGCCGCGTTTTACGAAACCGAACTCTTCGAGCTGCGGCATCACGAACGGGGTGAAGTGGTCGTAGATCACGGCGGTCTGGAACGCCTCCGGACCGAGTCCCGACTGGCGATACAGTTCCCGAGCGACCACGCCCATCTCCGGCAGACCGGTGATGTCGTCGCGGTAAAACGAGGTCATGCTTTGCTGACCGTGACTGATGCCCTGGGAACCCGCCTTGATGGTCACCGGCTTCTGCCTCAAGTCACGGGCGCGCTCGGCCGAGGTGATGACCATCGCCACCGCGCCATCGGATTCCTGGCAGCAATCGAGCAAGTGCAAGGGTTCGCAGATCCAGCGTGAAGCCTGGTGTTCTTCCAGGGTGATCGGCTTGCCATGGAAAAACGCCTGGGGGTTGGTCGCGGCAAAATCCCGCGCCGCCACCGCGATCCGCCCGAAGTCCTCGGAGGTCGCGCCATAGGTGTGCATGTAGCGCTGGGCGAACATGCCAACCCAGGCCGCCGGCGTGTGGAAACCGTGGGGCATGTACCAGCCGTAGTTGACGTTATCGAAGGTCGGCGTAGAGGCGAAACCGTAGCTGCCGGTGCCGAAGCGATACCAGGAACGCTCGTTCATGGCGCGATAGACCACTACAACTTTCGCCATCCCGGTCGCCACTGCCATGGCCGCATGCATCACCGGTCCGCAAGCCGCACCGCCGCCATGGGGCACCTGTGAGAAAAACTTCACGTCCTTGCAACCGAGCAAACGGGCAACTTCATACTCCGGGACCTTGTCGACGGAATAGGAACTGAACCCCTCGACCTCGCTCGGGTCGATGCCGGCATCCTTGAGCGCGCTCAAGGTGGCTTCCATGGCCAGGCGCAATTCGGTGCGTCCGGAGTTCTTGGAAAATTCGGTTGCGCCAAGACCAACGATCGCGGCGCGCCCGGAAATCGATGAATCAGTCATCTGTGTCTCTCCGGCTGTCAGGGCAGGACCACTGCGACCGTACCGGTCACGTGGTTGCCCATGGAATTTTTGCCGCCGAGGGTGATTTCCACCGTGCGGGTATCGGCGTCGAGGCGCGTGACGCTGCCGCTGAAGGTCATGCAATCACCGGGATAGTTCGGCGCGCCAAGCTTGATTTTCAGCGAGGTGAAGACTGCCTGCGGGCCCGCCCACTGCTCGATAAACCGCTGCACCAATCCGTTGGTTGTCAGGATGTTCATGAACACATGGGGCGACCCCAGGGTTCGGGCGGCGTCCGCGTCATGGTGGCCGGGAAAGTAATCGCGGGTGGCAATCGCGCCGCCATTGATCAGGGTCACCGTGATTGGCACCGCCAGTTCCGGCAGTGCTTCGCCGGGGCGCACGTCTTCAAAGCGCTTGGTGTTCTTCGAGGTCATATTTCCATCCCAGCTTGTCGTTATCGTTGAGCCAGTCGCCCAGGCGTTCCAGGCTTGCCGCCGAACCACCGAGGGCAAGGCACAGGCCACGGCTCCAATAGAGAAAACGGTGGATCGGGTACGTCAGGTCGACGCCAATCCCGCCATGTACATGCTGCGTGACGTGGCCGATCCGGTGCCCCGCTTCACAGGCCATCCAGGCGGTGGCCAAGGCTTCGGAAGGTGCTGGCAGGCCGGCATCGATGCGGTAGGCCAGTTGCCACAACACCGTGCGCAATGCTTCGACGGCAATGTGGGTGTCGGCCATGCTCATCTGTACCGCCTGGAAGCTGCCGATGACGCGCTCAAACTGTCGGCGCTCGCTGATATAGGCCACGGTGCGGCGGACCTGCTCTTGGCTCACGCCCAATTGCAAGGCGGCCAGCGCCGCCACGCTGCGCAACTCCAGCCAGTCGACGGCCTCGGCCGGCAGCAGCGCCCCGGCCTCCACGGTCAAGCCCTGGATATGCAGGTCTGCCACGGCTTCGCCGTGGGTCAACACGGCTGAAAGCTTCTGAATCTGTGGCGCGGACAGGTCCAGCAACAGCAAGCGCGGTTCGCCCTTGGCCTGAACCACGACCAACGCAGCGTGGGCCTGGTCGCCCAGGGACAGCGCCGCGACCCGGCCGTTGATCGACCAGCCGGCGGCACACGCAGTGGCTTGCAGCTCGATCCCCAAGGCGCTGTTCAAACCGTCAATCGACAGGCTCAACAATGCCTCGCCCGACGCGGCCTTCGCGATCCATTGCGCACTGCCCGAAGCGGCGAAACGGGCCAGGGTCGCGGCCGCCAGCTGATGGCGCCACAACGGTACCTGGGCAAGGGCCTTGCCCTGGGCCTGCAACACCAGCATCAGTTCGGTCATGCCCAGGCCGCTGCCGCCGTGCTCTTCGGGAATGGCCAGCGCTTGCAGCCCGGTTTCGATACACAGCTTCCACAGCGGCGCCATCATCGGCTCGCCGCTGACGTCCCACTGGCGCATGTAGTCGTCATGGCAATGGTCGACAAACAGGCTGTCGGCCATCTGCGCGATGGCGCGCTGGTCTTCACTCAATTCGAAATCCATGGTGACTGGCTCCTAGGCGTCTACCGGCCGGAACAAAGGCAGGGTCTGCTGGTCGTCGAAGGTCTGGAATTCGACCTGCAAGCGCTGGCCGATCTGTAGGTTTTCGCGTTCGATACCGACCAGGCCGGCGATCAGGCGCACGCCCTCCTCCAGCTCGATCAACCCGATGGGATTGGGGTAATCGAACGGCGGAACTTCGGGGTAGTGCATGACCACGAACGAATACAAAGTGGCGCGGCCGCTGGCTTGCAGCGTGTCCCAGTCGAAACTGTGGCACTCGATGCACACCGGTGCTGGTGGATGACGCAGCGTCTGGCACGCGGCGCAGCGCTGGATCAACAACTGGCCCTTCTCGCAGCCTTCCCAGAAAAACCGCGTGTCATCGCTAATGCCCGGCAGCGGGCGCTTGGGCCTGGCTGGCGCGGCATCCAGTCTGGCGGGCGCCTGGGCATTGGCATTGGCAGGACGGAACTTGAAGACGCGGAACAACAGTTCGCCCACCGGCTCATCGCCGCCCGCTTTTTCAGCGAAATGACTCATGACCAGGGTGACGAAAAAACCGGTGCCCAGGGCCGTGGTTTTTTCATCGCTGACCGAGTCCAGGCGAGTGGTGTAGTAGAGCTTCTCGCCCATGCGCACCGGTCGGCTGAAGGTCAGTTCGGAGTTGACCGCCACGGTCGACATGTAGCCGTGGGCCTCCATGATCTTGAGCACCTCGTAGGGGTTCTCGTCGGTCGAGCCAGGCGGATAATTGTTGGCGTGCAAACCTTCCATGGTCCACACCTGCAACATGGCCGGCGGGGCGATCAGCCCTTCATGCCGGGTGCCCAGGGCAAACGCCGGGTCGGTGTAGACGGGGTTGTCCACGCCCATGATCTCGCACCATTGGCGGACCATCGGCGCGTTGACTTCATCCCAGGCATACACGCGGCCGTATTGGCGCCCTACCAGGGCGCGCGCATCGGATAGCAATTGTGGATCAGCCAAAGTCGTCTCCTTCAAATTGAAGGCGGCAGCCGGACCCGGCCACCGCCACGGGTCGATCAGGTGGGCAGAACCTGCGCGGCGGCCCCAAGAAAGGCGGGACGCTCACCTCCGCCATGCAGCAACAGATTGCAACCGCTGGCGTAACTGGCCAGAGGTGATGCGATGTACAGGCAGGCGTTGGCAATGTCTTCGGCAACCGCCATGCGCGCCGCCGGTATGCCGGCGGCGACAGCAGCGATACCGGCCTCGGTGCCATAGTGCAGATGCGCCTGTTCAGTCAGCACCAGACCCGGGCTGACCGTGACCACCCGCACTTTGGGACCCCACTCCACCGCCAGGGAATTCACCAGCGCCAGGACCCCGGCCTTGGCCGCGCCATAGGCAGCAGTGCCTGGCGAGGGGCGCAACGCACTGATACTGCCGATAAAGACGATGCAACCGCCCTGGACTTGCGCCTGCATCAGCCGGTTGGCGTGCTGGGCGACGTTCAGTGGGGCGATCAGATTCAGGCCGATGATGCTTTCATGAAACCTGGGCGAGGCCGTGGCCGCGTCGGCAGCAGGGCTGCCGCCGGCGTTGTTGATCACCACATCGAGGCGTCCGAAATCGCGCTCGACGGTGGTAAACAGCCGTTGCAGGGAATCGTGGTCGCGCACATCGGCGGCAATGAAGGTTGCGCTCTTGCCGCCCAGCGTCGGCAGCTGTTCCGGCTCGCGTCGAGCACAGACGATCACCCGTGCGTTCGCAGCCAGAAACCCCAGCGCAATACCGGCGCCGATGCCTTTGGTGCCACCGGTGATCAGCACCACCTTGCCGCTGTAATCAAGACTCGAATGCAGCTCCATCATGTGCTCCTTGTTTACTGACAAGGGTCACTCTAGGGACGAATCCGGGGCCGAACTACGTCTGAACGGACGATGAAAATTTAACCGTGCGAACAGGACACTGGCGGTCATTCCTACGTTGCCTGGTCCTTGAGGATGCCCATGTCCGATTCATCCGTTGCACCGGTTCTGCTCGAACGCCCTCTGCCGGGCGTGGCGCTGTTGCGGCTCAACCGGCCGCAAGCGACAAACGCCTTGAGCCTGGAATTGCAGGCGCTGCTGTCGCGTTATTTCAGTGAACTGGCGGTCGATCCCCAGGTGCGATGCATTGTGCTGACGGGCGGTGACAAGGTGTTCGCCGCAGGAGGAGACATCAACAGCATGGCCGGGGTCGGTGCCATCGACATCTACAAGCGTCACACCGAGCGGGTCTGGGGACCGATCCAGCACTGTCCGAAGCCGGTGATCGCCGCCGTTTGCGGTTATGCCTATGGCGGGGGGTGCGAACTGGCGATGCACGCTGACCTGATTGTTGCCGGACGCAGCGCGCGCTTCTGCCAACCGGAGATCCGTATCGGCATCATGCCCGGCATTGGTGGCACCCAGCGGCTGGTGCGCGCGGTGGGCAAGGTCAAGGCGATGCGCATGGCGCTCACCGGCCAGCCGATCAGCGCCGAAGAGGCTTGGGTGGCGGGATTGGTCAGCGATCTGGTCGACGATGACCAGGTGCAGAGCCACGCCCTGGAGCTGGCGCGGGTCATCGCAGCAATGCCGGCCCTGGCGGCCGAACAGATCAAGGAGGTGATTCTGGCGGGCATGGACGCGCCGCTGGAGGCGGGCCTGGCGCTGGAACGCAAGGCCAATGCATTGTTGTTCGCCTCGCTCGATCAGAAGGAAGGCATGCAAGCCTTCATCGAAAAACGCCCGGCTCGATTCACGGGGGATTGAACGCTCCCTCCCTGCATCCCCTCGCTCCCACAGAGCTCAGGTACAGGCACCAAAACCAACGCGTCCACCTGTGTGCACGAGCCTGCTCGCGATGGTCGTCAAGGGTCACGCGGGCTGTCTGCATGCCTGCAGACAAACCGCGTGACGGGTCGCTAGATACTCATGATCATCTGCCCGCTGTCGATGCGCAGCTCGACGCCATTGATCGCCCGCGATTCGTCGCTGGCGAGGAACAACACGCTGGCGGCTACGTCCTCGGGCAGGCACATGCGGTTCATAGGGTCGCTGTCGATGGTCATGCGCGTCGGATCGAGGCCTTGGGGGAAGCTGCCACGGGTCATGTCCGTGAGGACACCATCGGGGTGTAACGTATTGCAGCGAATCCGGTATTTTCGGCGCCGGCAGAGCGCCGCCACCGAACGCGACAACGCCGCCACCGCCCCCTTGGACGCGCTGTACGCTACGTAATCGTCGCGCCCGGCAAGGGCCGCGATCGATGACAGGTTGATGATCGAACCGCCGGTTTGCTTCATCAGCGCGATCCCTTCGCGACACCCGATGAATACGCTGTCGGCGTTCACCCGCATGACCTTGTGCCAGTCCTGCAGAGTCGCGTCCTCGATGTTGGCGTGCAGGAGGATGCCGGCGTTGTTCAGCAGAATATCCAGCCGGCCATGGTGCTCGCGCAGATGAACCATGACGTCGCGCCAATCGCTCTCACTGCTGGCGTCATGCCGGATAAAGGTCGCCGCCGGACCGATCTCGGCGGCCAAGGCCTCACCCGCCGCGACATCCAGGTCGCTGATCAGCACGTGGGCGCCTTGCGCCGCCAACAGGCGAGCGCTGGCCCGCCCGATGCCCTTCGCACCTCCGGTGACCAGTGCAACCTTGCCGTGTACACGGCCATTCGTGTTGTTGTGGTTGTTCGTCATGATGTCGTCTCTCGCGCAAAGGCCTGCTGCTGTTGGTCCACGAGCCGGGCGGCGGCCGCTCCGGCACGGCGTCCGGAAAACACGCAGTCAGCCAGGGATAAACCGCTGATATAAAGGTGCGAAGGAATGCCCAGCGCGGTGCGCCCGGCGGCGTACAGACCCGGTATCGCCAGCCCGTTGCCGTCGAGCACCGCGCCGTTGTCCTCGTCCACCCGCAACCCGCCGAGCGTGAGGGCACCCAATGGAAAGACCGGGTTAGTCACGGAAATGTCGACGGCATAAAACGGCCCATGATTGAGCACCTGACGCCCACCCGGCGACTTGCCGAACGGATCGGGCGCCTCGCCACGGGCTGCAGCGTTGGCGGCCAGCACCGATTCGCGCAGCACCGTCGCGTTCATGCCGGTAATGGCGGCCAACTCGCTCAGGTGCTTGCCCTTGCGCACCTTGAACAGCATCAGGGCCAGGGCCGGAAAGCTTTGAAACCACCAATAGCCTCCAAACAAGGCCTCACGGATGGCCTTCTTGCGCAATGGCGCATCCAGCACCAACCACGCCTTGCCGCCCTGCTCTTCCATCAAGGGTTGCCCCAGGGTCGCCCCGTAGACCTCTTCGTTGCAGAAACGCCGACCTTCGCGATTGACCACCAGCCCTTTGTGCCAACTGTACGGCGGGTTGATGAAACGCCAGGCCGAGACCCGCTCCAGCCCCGAGCCCTGACCGCCGACGCTGGTCCCCAGCCGCAGGCCGCTGCCATCACAACCTGTGGCACCCACTTTGAAATTTCGCTGGAATTTCGGCGCATGGCGCTTGATCAGCTCGCGATTGAAAATGAACCCGCCGGTACTGAGGATGACGCCGCTCCTGGCGCGAACCAGTCGTGGCCGGGCGAAATTCCGTTCGAGCTGGCCGACCCGCTCCCGCAGTTTCCTGCAGTAACCCGGGGCGAAATTCTGCAAGCGCTCGGCACGAGCGGCCAGGCGCGCATGCAACTGCGCTTGCGCACTGTCGGGCGGCATGCACCAGATCTCGGCACCGAGCACGCAGCCTTGAGCATCGACCACCAGGCGTTTCGCCGCCGCTTGCAGCAGCGGCCGCGCCCCGGCACGCAAACACGCGGCCTTGAGGTGGCCATACAGCACGGCTCCGCACTGCCCCTTGCCGACGGTACGATGCCCCCGGGGTGCCGGCGGCAATGGCCCGCCGTGTTGCGGGACCAGCTCGTTGCCGGAGTAGTAGAGAAAATAGCCATCCGGCGGGTACGAGGTCTTGCCTCCCGGGGGCATCCGGTGACCATAGGGCGCTCCGTGACTTTCCAGCCATTGGAGGTTGCTGACGCTGTCGGCACAGAAGCGCCGCAGGGTGTCGTCGCTGACCACATTTCGGGTTTCATGCTTGAGGTAATCAAACATCGCTTCGGGGGTGTCGTTATAGCCCGCGGCCTGCTGATGCCGAGTGCCGCCACCGGCGTAGACTACCCCGCCGCTTTTAGCGCTGGCACCGCCACCGGTAAAGCGGTCGGCAATCAACACATCCGCGCCCTGGGCACGTGCCTCGAGCGCCGCGCAGGCCCCGGCTGCGCCCCAGCCAATAATCAACACATCACAATGCTCGTCCCACACCAATGCACCGCTGTCGGCGACTTGCAAGGGTGTCTGGATCGGGGTGCAAAAGCTGTCATCGAACGTCGCCATACCCCCTCCTATCGCTGGCTGGCCAAGTGGTTGGCGGCCACATAAGCGAAGGTCATCGCCGGCCCCAGGGTGCCCCCGGCGCCCGGATAGCTGGTCCCCATCACCGATGCCGAACAGTTGCCGATCGCGTACAGCCCGTCGATAGGCGCGCCGTCCTCGCGGACCACCTGTGCATGTTCGTTGGTCAGCAAACCACCCTTGGTGCCAATGTCTCCCGCATCCAGGCGCATGGCGTAGTAAGGTCCCTTGCGCAACGGTGCCAGGCACGGATTAGGCTTGATGGTGCTGTCGCCATAGTAACGGTCGAACACATTGCCGCCGCGCCCGAAGTCCGAGTCCTTGCCCGTGCGCGCGTACTCGTTGACCTTGACCACGGTGGCTTCGAGACCGACGGCATCGACACCGATCTGCCTCGCCAGCCCGGTCAGGGACTCGTCCTTCCAGTACAGGGTGTTCAGCCATTCCTTGCGCAAGCGGCTGTCGGGCATGATCTGCGCCGGCATCAACGGTCCCATCGCATAGTTGAAACGGAAATGCCCGTCGAAAATCACCCAGGCCGGAACCGACTTGCCACCGGTGAGTCCGTTGTCGCGGTACATGGCATCGACGAATTCGAGGTAGGGAGCGGCTTCGTTGACGAAGCGCTGCCCCAGGCTGTTGACCACGATGGCGCCAGGGAACGCGCGCTCGGCAAAGATCCCCCGGGGTTTTTCCTCGCCCGGTACGGCGATGGTCGGGGCCCACCAGGCCCAATCCATCAAGGCAGTGGCCGCCCCCTGCGCCAGCCCGGCCTCCAGTGCCGCGCCGGTGTTATTCCCCGGAGGGGTTGCACTCCAGGCCATGCGGGTCGGTTGCGGCAGATATTTTTCACGCAGTGCCTGGTTCTGTTCAAAACCACCGGACGCCAGGATCACGCCATGGCGCGCGTGCAATTGCATCTCGGCCCCGTTACGCCGCACAGTGACGCCGTTGACCCGCCCGCCTTCGGTGAGCAACCCGGAAAAATCGGTGTTGAGCCACAACGGCACATGGCGGTCCATCAGCGAGCGTCGCAGCGACGCCACCAGCGAACTGCCCAGCGAAGCACGCCGATCTATCTTGCTTTTACGACGCCATTTGAAGTCCAGTTTGTATCGCAGCATCAGGCGCATGATGAGCAGGCGCCAGCCAAAACTGCGCGCCATGACCTTGTGCGCATCGCGGGCGGTCCAGGCGATGCACCCCATGAGCAACGTCGAGGGCGATGGTTTGCGCAGGTTGACCAGTTCGTCACCCAACAGGCTGGTATCGAAGAATTCCGGATCCAGCGTCCTGCCGCCCGGCAAGGCGCCCGGCAGGTGCGGGTAATAATCGGGGTATTTGGAGGCCACCGCGTAGCGCACCCGGCTGGTACGGGCCAGCGCTTCGATCATCTTCGGTGCGTTGTCCAGATAGGTGCGAAGGCGGATTTCCTCAACCTGATCGCCCGCCGCGGCCTTCAGATAACGCAACGCCGTGTCGTAATCGTCGTTGCCGTTCAGGCGTGCAAAATAGTGGTTGTTGGGGATCCAGATGCCGCCGCCGGAGATCGCCGAGGTGCCACCGTACTTATCGCTTTTCTCCACGATCAGCACGCTGAAACCCTGGTCGGCGAGGAACACCGCCGACGTCATTGCACCTGCTCCCGAACCAACGACAATCACGTCGTAGTGGGTCTGAGACTGAACTTGAGCCGTCATTATTATTGTGCCATTAGCTGAGGTCAGAAATAACCGCCATCGACGCTGCGCGAACGCGGGCGGAGTGCAACCCATGATCGGGGCTGCACGGGCCGTGCTCATCGTCAAAGCGGACTAGGAAGGCGTGTGTGCGTAGGGCGCTTGCTGGTGCTGCGAGGGATGGCTTGGGGTGACAGCGCTTTTTTGTGGCGAGGGAGCTTGCTCCCTCGCCACAACAGGTGTGCGTTGTCTCAGAGGACTGCGCGCCTTGCCGCCCAGGGGCGGTCTTGTTCCAACTGGTGGGCCAGACGCAACAGTCCATCTTCACCTCCCAGGCGGGCGGTGAACATCATGCCCACGGGCATGCCGCTGTCGCTCTGTCCCAGGGGCAGGGAAATGGCCGGTTGCCCACTGACGTTGGCC
Source organism: Pseudomonas mohnii (assembly GCF_900105115.1). Taxonomy (NCBI): domain Bacteria; kingdom Pseudomonadati; phylum Pseudomonadota; class Gammaproteobacteria; order Pseudomonadales; family Pseudomonadaceae; genus Pseudomonas; species Pseudomonas mohnii. The sequence goes on along the minus strand of NZ_FNRV01000001.1, from coordinate 112,514 downwards.
AACACGGTGAAACCGGCGCTACCCATGGCGTGATGGGCATAGCTGTCCCAAGGCTGATCCAGCGTCAACAGGCCCAGTTGCGGGGTCAGGTTGGCGGTCACCGGTGAGAGGATCACATCGAAGCGCTCGAAGGGTTGCTCCATGGTCGCGCCGATGCTTTCGAACGACTGCCGGGCGCGATACAGGGCTTCGCCGGTGGTCATCTTGGCTCGCCCAAGGTTGACCAGGGTGATTTGCTCCAGGTCCTGCGCGGTGGCAGCCCGCCCCAGCACTTGTTCACGGTCTTGAATGGCCGTACGCAAGGCTGTGCCAATCACCGCGCCGTGAGCGCCGAACAACTGGCCAGGGTCGATGTTCAGCGTCAGTTCCTCGACTTCATGCCCCAGCCCCAGCAACTGCTTGATGGTCTGATCCAGCGTGGTCGCAATCGCCGGTTCCAGCGCGGCACCGGTCAGCGACTGGCGAACCACGGCGACTCGCAACTTGCCCGGTTCGCGCTGCAATTCTTCGACATAGGGCCGCAACAGCGGTGGGCTCCAATAGGCACTACCGACCTCATGGCCCTGGCCCGCGTCGAGAAACAGCGCGGTGTCACGCACCGAGCGCGAGACGACGTTGGCGACACTGGCACCGAACCAGCCTTCGAAATGCCCCGGACCGCTGGGGGTGCGATAGCGGCTGGGCTTGAGTCCCACCAGACCGCAATAGGACGCGGGAATGCGGATCGAGCCGCCGCCGTCGGTGGCATGGGCGACGGGCACGATGCCGGCCGCCACTGCGGCCGCCGCGCCACCGGAGGATCCGCCGGCGCTCATGGCCAGGTTCCATGGGTTGCACGTCTGCCCCCACAGCTTGGATTCGGTGGTGGTGGTCAGGCCGAACTCGGGACAAGTCGTCTTGCCGAAGGGCACGGCGCCGGCCTGTTCGTAGCGGGTGATCAGGGTACTGGTCCGGGGAGCGGGCGGCGCGTCCTTGAATAAACGGCAACCGTTGCTGGTCGAGGTGCCTTGCAGATAGGTATTGAGGTCTTTGATCAGTACCGGAACCCCGGCCAGCGGGCCCTGCTTTTCAGTACCAGCGGCGCGACGCTGGGCCAACAACGCCCTGGCGTAGTCCTCGTGCAGCATGTTCACCGCCTTGACCCGGCCATTGACCGCCTGGCAGCGCGCCAGCGCGGCCGCCAGCAAGTCGGCCGGTTGCAGCTCGCCACTACGGATCGCCTGGCCCATCGCCCAGGCGTCCAGCCCCTGGTAGTCACTGTTGGACAGTCCTTCGGAGCGGGCATCGGCGAATCGCCCGAGGAGGCCGACCCCCACGGCCAGGGCGCCGGCCTTGAGCACGCTCCGACGGGGCCAGCCACTCTGCGCAGCGTCGCAAGCAGTGGATGGCTGGGCAGTCATGAATCGGTATTCGTCGTTTTGCATAATGGTCTCGCGCCCTGTCAATTATTGTTTTAGGGGTGATTAAACGGCTTTTTTCTTTCGGCGAACAACCCTGTCCCGCCAGGCATTCAAACCACATTGAAGCGTGACGACAGCTGATCCAGCTCTTGCGCCAGTTGTTCCAGATCCAGCGCGGCAATCGCACTTCGCCCGGCGCCGGCCGACAGCGCGCCGGTGCCCGCCGAGACACTGTCGACCCGCGCGACCATTTCCCGGGTCACCCGCACCTGTTCAGTGATTACCGTGGCAATGGTGTCGACACTTCGGATCACGTCATCGGTGCCACTGCGAATCTGCGCCACCGAGTCGCCAGCTTGATGCGCCAGGCTGACCCCGTCATTCACCCGGTCCACCACCCGGCCCATACCGTCGACCACCGCCAGCGTACCTTCCTGGATGCGTTGCACCGTCAGATCGATCTCGCCAATCGAGCGGGCGGTACGCTGCGCCAACATCCTGACTTCGTCGGCGACCACGGCAAACCCACGCCCCTGCTCTCCCGCCCGCGCCGCTTCGATAGCGGCGTTCAGGGCCAGCAGATTGGTTTGCTCGGCAATGCTGCGAATCACATTGAGCACATGGCTGATTTCACCGGAAAAACCTTCCAGTTCGCGAATATGCACCGCGGTATCGCTGATCACATCGCTGATACGGTTCATCTCCCGGGCCATGTCGCGGATAAAATCTTCGCTTTTGCCCGAACGCGCCGCCGAGTGTTGGGTGATGCTGCGCGACATGCCCACATGATTCTCCACTTCGCCAATCGACCCCGACAGGTGTTCGACCGCGCTGGAGATGCCGCGCACCGCATCAGCCTGCTGCCGGGTGGCCAACGAGGCCAGTTCCGCCGACTCGGCCATGTGCCTGGCCTCAGAACTGACACGTTTGACCAGCACGCGCATTTGCGAGATCAGCCTGTGCAGGTTGTCACGCATCGCCGCGATGTCACCCAGCATCCGCGAGAACTCGTCATGCCCCTTGACCTCGATGGTCCGGGACAAGTCGCCAGCGGCGATGGCGCGGACACTGGCACCCGCCTGGGCAAAGGCACGCTTGAGCCGGGTCAGGGTGGAAAACGCGGTCAGGCTGCCCGCGAACACACCGAACAGGGCCAATGCCAGATACGCCATCAAGGTCGAGCGATAGCGTTGCTGCGCCGCTTCATACGCGTGCTCGGCCGCCGCCTGCTGGATCGCTTGCAACTTGCCCAGCTCAAGCACGGCGGCATCGCCCTCAGGCTCGGCCATGCGCAGGAATGAAAGAATGCCCGGCAATCTGAAGTCGCCGGCTCGAAACGTTTCCAGAAGGATTTGCAACTCGTCCTTCCAGGCCTGGTAATGCGCGGCAAAGGCGTCGGCCGCCTGTTGTTCCTCACTGCTCAGCGTGCGCTGGCGGTACTGCGCCCAGCGTAGATCAAGCGTCCGGTTGCTGGTCTCGATTGCGCTCAGGGTGGCTTCGACGGGACGGTCGAACGCCGCCACCAACGGGCCCTCGGGGTCTTGCTGGATGGCGAGCAGGACCTGGCGCCGGCTCTCATCGAGGCGCTGCCGGACCTCGCCAAACATCAGCAGCGTCGCCAGGTTGTCTTCGTTGATCGCTCGCAGGCTGTCGCGCGCCTGTTGCAGGCCGTGGGCGCCAAAACCGACCGCCAGCACGAACAACAAGGTGGCCAACAGCGCCCAAAGCCACAGACGCTGAGCGATCGTGATTGTCTTGAACATGAACAATGGCTTGTCTCGTGCAGCGTGCGCAGCGCCGGAAGCGCCCCGCACGGGGTCAGTCGGCAGTCACGCTGGCCAGCATGGCCGTCAGGAAGTGCTCGCTGTACGGCGGCAAGAGTCCCCATTCGCGACGCGGGTCATGGGCCGGCGCCTTGAACACGGTGCGCTGGTGGCTGAATTCGAGGAATCCTTCGTGGCCATGGTAATGGCCCATGCCCGAAGCGCCGACGCCGCCGAACGGCGCGTCGTGCATCGCCGCATGCATCATTACGTCGTTGACGGTGACCCCGCCGGACACGGTGCGATCCAGTACGTATTGCTGCTCTTGCGGGTCTTCGCCGAAGTAATACAGGGCCAGCGGACGCGGACGCGCATTAATGTCGTCCAGGACACAGTTGAGCTCGTCATAGGTGAGTACCACCATGGCCGGGCCGAAAATCTCTTCGCGCATGATCACGCTGTCCGGCGCCGGGTCGACTACCACGCGCAACGGACGGCGCCGATCATCGGCATTGGCCGCCACGGGTTCAGGCACGCTCTCGATGCGGGCGCCCCGGGCCTGGGCATCCAGTACATAGCCTTCGACCCGATCCAGATGCCGCTGGTTGACCACCGCCACCACGTCCGGGTTGCCAGCCACCGAAGGGTTGAGTTCGCGGTAGGTTGCACGCAGTGCGTCGAGGAACGATTCGAGCAGCGCCCTGGGTACGTACACCAGATCCGGATTGATACAGATCTGCCCGCCATTGCAGGCCTTGCCCACGGCGATGCTGAAAGCGGCTTTTTTCAGGTCGGCGCTGGCGGTCACGATGACCGGCGACTTGCCACCCAGCTCCAGCGTCACCGGCACCAGGTTCAGCGCAGCGTTGCGCATGACCAGCCGCCCGGTCGCGGTACTGCCGGTGTACACCAGGTGATCGAACGGCTGGGCGCTGAAGGCTTCGGCCAGTTCGACGTCACCGGTGACCACAGCGATCTCCAGCGGGTCGATGTGTTCGGCGAACAACTGCGCCACAAGCTCGGCGGTGCGCGGTACCACGTCCGACGGCCTGAGGATTGCCCGGTTGCCCGCTGCCAGTACCGAGGCCAGGGGACTGAACAAGGTATACAACGGCGCATTCCAGGTCCCGAGAATGCCGACCGTGCCCTTGGGTTGATGCATCACCCAGGCCTTGGCGCCGAGTTGATCGTAAGGCGCGAATGGCGCACGCGGTTCATCCTGCATCCAGTCTTGCAGATGGTCCCGCGCATATTTGAGCGAAGCCAGGGCACCCACCACGTCATTCATCAGCGTGAAACCGGCAGGCCGGCCGCCGAAATCCAGGTCGATCGCCTCGGTCAGCGCCCCATGGTGGCGCACCAGCAGATCGATTACTTGCTGAAGTCGGCGTCGGCGGGTATCCGCGCTCACAGCACCGGCGCTGGCGAATGCGTTTTTTTGCCGGGATAACAGGCTGGCAAGCCCCTCGACGGATGATGTGACGGAACTCATTCGTGCCCCCTTGCAGGTACTGGCCCCATGGCCGGGAAGCGCCCGATGCGCTTGCCATCACCCTAGCCCCGCCTGCCCCCGCGCCGCCTCGTCCGATCGGACGAGGCACGCCTGAATCTGTTAGTCCGTTGAGACGATGTTTAATAGCGTGCCGGAACCAATACTGGCCCTACGAAAATCCAACTCCATGAGGCCAGTCATGGCAACGCCAAACGTCAGTTTCGATCCCCAGGCTTTTCGTGCCGCACTCGGCACCTTTACCACCGGGGTCACGATCATCACTACCCAGTCCGAAGACGGCTCACCCGTGGGGATCACGGCCAACAGTTTCAATTCGGTTTCGCTCAACCCGCCACTTGTGCTCTGGAGCCTGTCCAAGCAGGCCCGCAGCCTGCCGGTGTTCACCAGCGGCAAGCACTGGAATGTCCACGTGCTGTCCACTGAACAGGAAACCCTGTCGGGACGCTTCGCCACCCAAGGCGAGGACAAGTTCTCGGAAATCCAGCTGGACAATGGCGTCAGCGAGGCGCCGTTGCTGCAGGACTGCACAGCGCGTTTCCAGTGCCGCACCGCGTTCCAGTACGAAGGCGGCGACCATGTGATTTTTGTCGGCGAAGTGCTTGCGTTCGATCACAGCGACCGCGCGCCACTGGCGTTCCAGAGCGGCCAATATGCCCTGGCGACCCGCAAGCCGCGCAGTGAGCTGCGTCTGGCCACCACACCGCCGCCTCCGGAATGCAGCTACACCGAGGACTTGCTCGGCTATCTGTTGGGTCGCGGCCACTATCAGGTGCTCAATGCCCTGCGGCAGATGCTGAGTCATCAGCAGCTGGACGAAATGGCGTTTTTCATCCTGTCCATTCTGTGTATCCGCGACAACCTGTCCCTTGAAGAAATCAATACCTTCGTGGCGTACACCGGCCGCGAAGTCACCCTGGCCAGCATGCGCTTCCTCGAACACCAGCGCCTGGTGGCGATCGAGGGGACAACCGATGCCTTGCGTTTTGTCCTGACCGCGCAGGGCCGGGAGGTGTCGCTGCATCAACTGGCACTGGCCAAGGCTGTCGAGGAAGACCTTTCGGTCAAACTCGGCGCCGCCGATGCACAAGCCTTGAAGGTCTTGCTCAAGCGTCTGATTGTGGTGAGCGACCCTGGCTTGCCGGATCTCTGGGCACCGCGATGAGCGCGAACCCGAGGAGCACGCTGCCACCGGCCAGGGTCGGTTGGCGCAGCCACGGTTTGCTGTTGCTGCTGGCCGTGGTGTTCGCCGACAACTTCGTCGGGCGACAGATACTCGCGGTGATGATCGAACCGATCAAATCGGAATTCGGCGTCGGCGATACGGCCATGGGACTGATTTCCGGCCTGGCGTTCGCGGCGGTGTATGCCCTCATGGGATTGCCCGCGGGACGGCTGGTCGATCGCATGCCACGCACCCGCTTGCTGGCCATGGCTTGCCTGCTCTGGGCAGGGGCGACCATGGCCTGCGGGTTGGCGGGGAGTTTCCTGGCGCTGGCCATTGCGCGCATGCTGGTGGCCGTCAGCGAATCGCCGACCACCTCGGCCTCGCTGTCGGTGATTGCCGATTTGTATCCCCCGCAACGGCGCTCCTTGGCGATCAGTTGCTTCACCAGCGCCCCCACCTTTTCTTCAATCATCGGCCTGAGCATCGGCGCCTGGGTGGTCGAACACTACGGCTGGCGCGCCGGGTTCATTGCCCTTGGCGCGCCGGCCGTGCTGTTCAGCGCCCTGCTCGCCTTTGTCGTCCGCGATCCACAACGAGGCCGCTGGGACCTCACGCCCCACGCACAAGCGCCTTCCCCGTTGCTGGGCATGAGGGCCGAAGCCCGTGAGCTCTGGGCTTTTCCGGCTTATCGCTGCCTGATCCTCGCCGGCGGCCTGACCACACTCAGCTCCTACGCCGTCGGCATGTGGAATACGAGTTTCCTGGTGCGCTCCCACGGCTTGTCGTTGCAACACGCCGGGCTACTGGCCGGGGTCATTTGCGGTATCTCGGCCGGGATCGGCGGGCTGTTCAGCGGTTGGCTGAGTGATCGCCTGAGCCGCCGTCACCCGCACTGGCAATTGTCCATTCCGGTGTTGGGCCACCTGACGGCGCTCGGTGCGCTGATACCCTACCTGCTCTGGTCAGACTCGGTGCTGATCCGCATCGGCGATGTGCCCATCCCCACGGCCATGCTCTGGTGCGCCCTGTACGCGTTCTTTGCCGTGTGGTGGGTTGCGCCGTCGTACAACCTGGTGACCCAACTCGTGCCCCCGGGTCGGCGCGGGAGTGCCATGGCCCTGCAAACCATCATCAGCACCCTGCTCGGAGTCGGTGTCGGTCCGCTGGTCGTCGGCCTGTTCAGCGACCTGCTGCTGCCGGTCTATGGCCAGGAGTCACTGCGTTATGCGCTGATGCTGGTAAGCCTGCCAGTGCTGGGCTCGGTGCTGTTGCTGGTACGCACGGCAAGCCATGCGGCCAGGACTGAGTACCGTCATGCGGTGACGGTTTCGTAATCGCCAGTGGTGCTCGGGATGCTGTTCACTACGGTGTAGATATCCGTGTCTTCGGTGATCGCTACTGGCGGCTTCGCTTTGACAGCGAGTGACTTGGAGAAGCGCCAGGCAACCAGGCGCTTTGGCGCCTGTCGTTCGGTGCCTCGCTCAGGTCCTGCCCCGTGAGCCCGCTACCGCTGCGGCGACAAATTCCCCCCTTCGATCCGGCCAACGCTCTAAACCTCGGCTATCTCAACCGCATCTACCGGACATTCAAGGACGCTATAGATCTCAGAAATCACCTGCATCGTTGCGTCTTCGATCGTTCCTTCATTACGGCATAGAACCCAGCCGTGATCCGCAATCGCTCGTTCGAACGCGTGGGTACAAGCGACCTGTTCTTCCAGCTTATGGATGACCGTACTGCTCAGCCCGCGCTGTCGTGCCGCTGCCCTGGCCCATGAAATATCAGGGGCGGTGACAACCCCGACATGCAGGTCTGGCACTCGCACGTTTCGCTCAATGTTTAACTGTAGAATTTCTGCAAACGGGATTATCCGGCGAAACGCCGCATCAGACGGGTACCAGCGATCAATCAAGATGATGCTGCCCGGTGGCTGTTTAGTCAGCACATGCCGGGAAATCCAGGCACGGCTATCGGCAAAGCGCTCACAAACCCCCCACTCCAACTCCCGGCCGGGATTTCTGACGAGCTGGTTGACGAGGGCCATTGTTTCACCCCTGCAGGGATCGCTTTTTTTCTCACAAAGCCGGATCACCATTTTATTGTCGGCCCTCAGTACTTTCGTAACGGCCTCCAACAGCGTGGTTTTGCCGGTTCCCTTGGGCCCATCGAGTGAAACAAACAGCGGACGATTCATTTTTCAAATAACGATTGATAGACGGTTTTTTTGCCCGGTTCGTTCGCTGGAAACGCTTGGCGCGACGATGCGAATCGAGTGGAGGGACCTTATGAACAGACATTTGATGAACACTCTAACCCGGTTTCCGGTTGACGGGTCTCAAATCCAGGGTCCGGTTCTCTTTCAACCCGCCAAACCTGCGTTCAATGATGTTGCGCTGGTCGCAATAGCGTCGCAGGTACTCAGCGCGGTAGCCCTTGTCCGCTTGCGACCAGCCTGGTCCATCGTGCGATTCCGCCGCTTCAGACTCGAGCGGGCGACACGATGATTTTGACGTTGTGCTCCTTGTTGTTGACCAGTTCCTCGAAGCCCTGCCCCACGATCTGCTCCAACTGAATGCGCCCCGTCACCAGCGGCGTGATATCCAGCCGACCATCAGCGATAAAGGCGATCACATCGGCGAACTCACCGTTATAGGCCAGCGCACCCAGCACCTGTTTTTCGGTAGCCACCAACTCGAAAAAGTTGAACTCGCTGGGCTCCTCGAAGATCCCCACCAGTACGCACTTGCCGGCCTTGCGGATCAGGTCGATTGCGAGCTTGGCCGTGTGTTTGTTGCCGATGCATTCGAAGCTGACATCCGCCCCGAGCCCACCCGTCAGGCGTCGCACTTCAGCCAAGGCATCGCATTCCTTGGGATCGAGCACATGGCTCGCCCCCACTTCCAGGGCCTTGGCCTTGCGCGCGCCAGACATTTCCAGAGCGATCACCTGAGCCGCACCGGCAGCCTTGGCGCACATGATGGTGCACAAGCCAATGGTGCCCGCACCCACGACGACAACGTTCTGACCGAGCAGGCTCCCGGCTTTTTTCACCGCGTGCATGCCCACCGCCAGAGGCTCGATCAGTGCCCCGGCTTCTGCTGGAAAGTTCGCCGGCAACTTGTACAACAGATTCGCCGGCACGTTGACCAGTTCGGCGAAGGCACCATTATTCATCAGTCCGGTGAAGGCCAGGTTCTCGCAGATGTTGTACAGCCCGTGGGTGCAGTAGTAGCAAGTGCCGCAATGTTGGCAGGCATCGGCCGCCACCGGTTCGCCGACGCTGAAACCCTGGACCCCGGCACCGAGCTCGACGATTTCGCCACAAAACTCGTGACCGAGAATGCACTGGCCCTTGATCCCGGTCAGGGGGTGCGGTGCGTCAACCGGTATGAACACCGGTCCGGCCACGTACTCATGCAGATCGGACCCACAAATTCCGCACCATTGCACACGGATCTGCACCCAGCCGGCCGGTGGCGCCACTGGCAGCGGAACGTCTTCGACACGGATATCGTGACGGCCGTGCCAGACAGCGGCACGCATACTGCGTTGAGGATTGATTGGAAGGCTCATAGCGACATCTCCTTGAAATAGTTGCTCCTGGCAGCCCGCGAGAGGCCACCAGGAGGGGCGTCAGTGCTGTTGCACAAACTTTAGAATCAATGGGTTGACTTGCTCGGCCGCTTCCATCTGCACCATGTGTGCCTGACCAGGCAGGACCTCGACCTGGGCCTTCAGCCCGGTGCTATGGTTTACTGGAATAATCGCGTCGTCACTGCCCCAGATCAGCAATACCGGCTGCTGGCCGTCCTGCACCACGCCCCGCAGATCGAGCTGTTGCGATCCATCTTTGAACAAGCCTGATACCAGCAGGCGCAGGGCCGCGCCCACGCCTTCCAGGCGCTTGTACTTGAGCATGTCTTCGAGCATCTGCCGGTTGACCAGATCGGGATTGGAGAACAGTTTCACCAACTGTGGCTTGAGGGCATTGCGGTTGGTCGCCTCGACAAAACCTTCCAGGTAATCACCGTTGATGCCCTCCCCCAGACCCGCGCTGCCGATCAAGGTCAAGGTCCGTACCCGTTGCGGTGCCAGACGCGCCAGGTTCAGCGACACCGCTCCGCCCATGGAGTGACCCACCAGATGCGCGGCGGGAATGTCCAGGTGATCAAGCAACGCGAGCACTGCGCTGCTCAGCTCATCCAGGTCTCCGCGCTCCAGCTGTTTGGTCGACTCGCCATGGCCCGGCAGGTCCAGAGCAATCACCCGACGCCCGGCGGCCAATGCTTCGTGGTTGAACATCCAGTTGTTCAGGTCACCGCCAAAGCCGTGCACCAGTACCAACGGCACCCCGCCTTCGCCGCGCTCGAAGTAACGGATCAACCGCCCGTCCAGCTCGACCTTTTGCGGCTTCGGCCCCAGGTCTTCCTCGGCACTGCCCCCGGGCACGAACGTGGCCTGAAACTGTTCGATAACCGCATCGATCTCGACCTCGCTGGCCTCGCCATCGACCACGATACCGAGCAACGCCCCCACCGCGAGGGTTTCATCCTGGCGGGCGATCTGCCGACGAAGCACCCCGGAAAAAGGCGCTTCGACACTGCTGGAGATTTTGTCGGTTTCGACGTCCAGCACTTCGTCGCCCTTGGCGATGGCCTGGCCCTCCTCCTTGAGCCAGACATCGACCCGGCCCTCAGTCATGGACAGGCCCCACTTGGGCATGGTCAACGTATGGATCTGGCTCATGAACGCTTGCTCCACTCGATCAGCTTGAGCACGGCGTTCTCGATCTTCGCCGCGTCGGGAATGTAGAGGTCTTCCAGAGCGTCGGAGAACGGAACCGGCGTATGCGGTGCAGTCACCATCTCGATCGGTGCCTTGAGCGAGGCGAATGCTTTTTGCGCCACCAAAGCCGAAATATCAGTCGCCATGGAGCAGCGCGGGTTGGCTTCGTCGATGACCACCAGGCGTCCGGTCTTCTCCACACTTTCCAAAATACTGTCTTCGTCCAGCGGGCTGGTGGTGCGCAGGTCGATCACCTCGCAGTCGATGCCACGCGCGGCCAGATTGCGGGCGGCGTCCATTGCGGTGTTGACCGTACGGCCATAGGAGACCAGCGTCACATCCTTGCCGTCACGCAGGAAATTGGCTTCGCCGAAAGGGATGGTATAGAGCTCTTCCGGTACTTCACCCTGCATGCTGTAGAGCATTTTGTGTTCACAGAAAATCACCGGATCGTTGTCGCGGATCGCCTGGATAAGCAACCCCTTGGCGTCATAAGGAGACGACGGGCAGACCACTTTCAGCCCCGGAATGTGGGTCCACAACGAAGTAAGCATCTGCGAGTGCTGGGCGGCGGCCCGCAACCCGGCACCGACCATCGTGCGGATCACCAGTGGCGTGGCCGCCTTGCCACCGAACATGTAGCGAAACTTGGCCGCCTGATTGAGGATCTGGTCCAGGCAGCAACCGGCGAAATCGACGAACATCAACTCACACACCGGGCGCACGCCACAGGTCGCGGCGCCCACGGCTGCACCGACATAGCCCAACTCCGACAAAGGCGTGTCCAGCACGCGCCCGGGGAATTGGTGATAGAGGCCCTTGGTCACGCCCAGCACCCCGCCCCAGGCATCGTTTTCACCGGGGGCACCGGCACCGCCGGCGACGTCCTCCCCCATGATGAATACGCTGGGATCGCGGCGCATTTCCTGGGCCAGCGCTTCGTTGATTGCCTGCTGATAACTGATTTTTCTCGCCATGATGAAGGTCTCGATTCTTGTTATAGGGGGCGTTCAGGGATAGGAAACGTAGACGTCGGAAAGCAGATCGGCCGCGCTCGGCTTGGGGTCGGACTTGGCCTTGCGCACGGCGTTCTCGATCAGCAGGTCCACCTCGCTGTCGATCTGGTCCAACTGGCTGGCCTGCACCCGCCCGGCGCGGGTGACGCGGTCACGGAACTGCATCAAACAGTCGTTGTGTTCGCGGAAATGCTTGACCTCGTCCGGCGCCCGATAGGTCTGGGCGTCGCCCTCAAAGTGACCGTAATAGCGCGTCAGCTTGACCTCGATCAGCGACGGCCCCTCCCCAGCCCTGGCCCGCTCCACGGCGGCACCGGCGGCTTCGTGAACGGCGAAGAAGTCGAAGCCGTCCACGGTGACGCCGGGCATGCCGAAGCCGGCTGCGCGGTCGGCGATGTGGTCGCAGGCCACCGACCAGTTGGAGGCCGTGGCTTCGGCGTAACCGTTGTTCTCGGCAATGAACAGGCACGGCAGATTCCACACCGAGGCCATGTTCATCGCTTCGAACACCGCCCCTTCGTTGGAACCACCGTCACCAAAGAACACCACCGCAACACTGTCAGTCCCCTTGAGTTTGGCGGCCAGGGCCGCGCCCACGACCAGCGGCGCTCCGGCCCCCACAATGCCGTTGGCACCGAGCATGCCCTTCTCGAAATCGGCGATGTGCATGGAGCCGCCCTTGCCTTGGCAGACCCCGGTTTTCTTGCCGTAGATCTCGGCCATCATTCCGTACACATCGACGCCTTTGGCGATGCAGTGGCCGTGACCACGGTGGTTGGAGGCAATGCAATCGTCATCACCCAAGTGGGCCATGACCCCGGCGGCCGAGGCTTCTTCGCCGGCGTACAGATGGACAAAACCGGGAATCTCACCGGTGGCGAATTCCACGTGCAGGCGCTCTTCAAAGACGCGGATGGTGCGCATCACCTGATAGGCATGCAGCAATTGATCAGCGGTCAGCTGTGTCGACATTTTTATTCTCCAGGGTGTCTTGTGGTTCAAGGTTCAGAGGGTGTTGCGGGTGCTCGCGGCCGATGGCCAGTAGTCGCTGTTGCGCGGCATGGGCCAGGGTCGCATTGACATCGATGCTCAGCGGACCGCCGGCATCGAGCGTGACCGTGGGCCGGTCATGGGCGTTGAATTCGATCTCGCGCTCGCCATCCAGGGCGAGGGTTCCGCTGGCCAGGCACAGACGATGGGCGACCCCGGGTTCAAGACTTCCAGCCGCGAGCACACCGCAGCCTTGCAGCAGGCCCGGCGCCAGCGGCACCAGCAGCGCTTCGGGCGATCGCGCATCAAGTCGCATCCAGGCCCCGCCAGGCGCCTGACGTGACACGGGGAACCACAAGCCGCAAAGGGCCGAGATGCCAATGGATTGAGGTTCGGCGAAAGTCACGAACACCTCGGCCAGATCGGTCCCGCGACTGATGGCCCGTGCGCCGACAAAGGGCAGCGAGGACACCGCCACGTCCACCAGGGCCATTTCGCACAGGCCACGACTCGGCTCGCGCACCAGCAAGCGTTTGTTGCGGCGCAAGGCGATCCCGGGCGGAATCCGCCCACTGACAAACAGTCCGCCGGCCAACCCGGCGCTGGTGGCTTCACGTAATTCCGGGAAGGCGTTATTGGTGCCGGTGGACAGCGTCAGCAGCGGAATGTCGCCCACTTCAGCGGCCACCGCCTTGTGAGTGCCGTCACCGCCCAGCACGGCAATCAGCGCAACGCCGCGTTCGGCCATCCAGCGTGCCGCGAGGCGGGTGTCCTCGACGCTTTGGCGCAGGGTCAGGTCGAGGAACTCCAGGGCCGGCCAGTGACTGCTGCGCGCCTGGCGGCCGTGGCTGTTTTTCAGCACGGCGGCGGCAATGCCCGTCATGTCCGTGGGCATCAGCACCCGATCGATACCCGTGGCGCCAAAGGCCGCCAGCAAGCGCTGGATCACCGAGACCTTGTCGGTACTGGAAAACAACCCGGCGTTGGCGGTCAGTCGCCGCACGTCGCGGCCGGAGGCCGGGTTAGCAATGATGCCTACGGTCTGCGGCGCACGACTCATGACGCCACCAACGGCAGATCAGGGAAAGGGTTTGGGCAGGACATCGGGCACCTCTTTTTATTATTGGGTGGCCAGTCGGGCTGGTTGCCAGAGCAAGAGCAAGGCCGGTGCCAAGTCTGCAAAAACGCCTGCATAACCGCGCCGTAGAGCGTTCCGATGGTCACCCATGGATGACCGGAATCCATCCCGGATGAGACGCGTCATGTCAGGCTGCACGAGGTGGCGGCGAGACCGTGAGACGTCGCGTCTCACCGCCGGCCCCGGTTGACCCAACACTTGTCTGTGGCCAATGAACGGCGCTTAATAGCCGCACAACTAAAAGAAGATGGAACCGGAGGCCTTAATGCTTTCCGCACACTCAAAGGCGCATGTGGATTGCGTCAGCCGTGTTTTGAAGAATGCCGGGCACCTGCCGCAACTGCCCGTGTCGGACCTGATTCTCGACTCCTGGCGGCGCTCCATGGAGCAACACCACCTGGATCCCGGCTCGCTACAAGGACCACGGATCCTCTCGCAGAACGTGTTGCAGGAATGCCGCGAGCGCTCCGAGTTGTTCTTGCGCATCGCCAGTGAAGAAGTCGCCCGCCTCCACGGTCGGGTCCGCGATGCCGACTACTGCGTCCTGCTCACAGACGCTCAGGGCCAGACCATCGACTACCGCGTCGAAACCTCCATCCGCAATGACTGCCGCAAGGCCGGTCTTTACCTCGGCACCTGCTGGTCGGAGGGTGAGGAAGGCACGTGTGGCGTGGCGGCGGTACTGACTGCGCGAACGCCGGTCACGGTTCACAAACGCGATCATTTTCGCGCCGCGTTTATCGGACTCACCTGCTCTGCCGCGCCGGTCTTCGACCCCAAGGGCGAACTGCTCGGAGTGCTCGATGTGTCGGCGGTGCGCTCACCCGACGACCGCCGCTCCCAGCACCTGATCCGGCAGATGGTGGTGCAGAGCGCGCGTGAAATCGAACAGGCATTTTTCATGAGCAGCGCCCAGGGTTACTGGGTGCTGCGGGCCCACGGCAGCCCGGGCTACGTCGACAGTCAACCCGATTACTTGCTCGCCTGGGACGACGATGGCTGCTTGCAGGCCTTGAACCCCGCTGCGCGGCAATGGCTGTTGCACAGTTTTGGTCAACTGCCGGAACACATTGGCCAGGTGTTCGATCAGCAGTTGCTGCATCGGATCAGTGACGAGTCGCTGTGCCTGTTGCACAGCCAGGTTGGCCACACGCAATTGCACGGTCGCCTGAACGTGCCACGGCGGGTGAAACGCAACGCTCCGCGACTGGCACTGACACCCGCCGAACTCGACCCGCGACTGGAAGAAAGCCTGCGCCTTGCCGTGCGGGTTAAAGACCGCAACCTGCCGGTGCTGATCCAGGGCGAGACCGGCTCCGGCAAGGAAGTCTTCGCCCGTCAGCTGCACCAGGCCAGTCAGCGCCGCGAGCGGCCGTTCGTGGCGGTGAACTGCGCGGCGATCCCCGAGAACCTGATCGAAAGCGAATTATTTGGCTATGTCGCCGGTGCCTTCACCGGTGCCTTGAGCAAGGGCATGCAAGGCCTGCTGGAACAAGCCGATGGCGGCACTCTGTTTCTCGATGAAATCGGCGACATGCCCCTGCCCTTGCAAACCCGGCTGCTGCGGGTGCTGGCGGAGGGTGAGGTGGCGCCTCTGGGAGCTTCACGCAGCAGAGCGATCGACCTTCAGGTCGTCTGCGCGAGCCACCGCGATCTGGAAGGATTGGTCGCCGCGGGCGAGTTTCGCGAAGACCTCTTCTTTCGTTTGAATGGTGCACGCTTCCAGTTACCGCCTTTGCGCGAGCGCAGTGACCGGCTGGCGCTGATCAACCGGATTCTCGCTGAAGAATCGACGCTGTGCGCGGAACGGATGCAACTGGGCGGTGCGGCTCTGGAATGCCTGCTTGGCTACCGCTGGCCAGGTAACGTTCGCCAGTTACGGAACGTACTGCGTTATGCCTGTGCGGTGTGCGATTCAAACCTGATTCAGGTCAGCCATTTGCCCGAGCAACTGCAGCATCACAGACTTGATGGCCCCACCATTGATGGCTGCACGAGCCCGGAACGCCAGGCGCTGCTCGACGCCCTGGTCCGCCACCGCTGGAAACCCACCGCCGCTGCCAAGGCATTGGGCATTTCCCGGGCAACCCTGTATCGGCGGGTGCATCAACACGGCATCGACATGCCTGGCAGAAGCCAGGTGTAAAGCCTGGGTGTCCTGGCAAACCGCTGTAACGAGCGCTGTATCGACCCGTTCAACGGACATGCGCTCATCACTGCCAGTGCGCACACAGTTTGACCAGCTCATCGACCGCCTACCTGACCTTCGGCCGCAGATGCGACACCTTGAGCCACACGGCATGCACGCTATAACAAGAATCCGGCCGATCGCTGGCTTCGCCAGTTGATGTTTGAGCTGTTTTCCGATCAAGACGCCTGAGCCGCGACGCCGACGCAGGATTTTTGTTCAAAAGCGATGCGGCAGCCATTGGGTCCCACCCGGGTGCTCGAACTGTCGAAAATAGGCCTTGGTGCCGTCGATTTCATCCAGCAACTCATGACTCGCTTGTGCCCTGATACAGGCTTCAGTCGCGTTAGCGAGCGTATCGCGGGATGTTGGTTTTTGATCCGGATCGGATGCTGCCCTGCACCTTTCAGCCGCAAACAAATCAATTCTGGCTATCCCCTGAGGCAGCAGTCGATCACGTTGATCAAAAGCAAAGTGGGCCGACACAACGAGTATGCCTGCTGCCAGAGCCAACCCGCCCATTAACGCGGGACATGACGCCAGGTGCGCAATCGCTTGCCATCGTAAACGACGCATTTTTCACTGCGCCTTTCGCTGAACAGCGGCCTCTGCGCCTGCGATACGTCCCAACACCGATCCCGATGTCAGCCCCGCCCCGCCGGCGTACTTGACGTAGTAGAGATTGCCCACCAACTCGCCTGCGGCGTAGAGCCCGTCGATCGGTCGATCCTCTTCGTCCAGCACCTGAGCCTGGCTGTTGACCTTCAAACCGCCGAACGTGAACGTGATGCCACAGGTGACCGCGTAGGCCACGAAGGGCGGACGATCCAGGGGATTGGCCCAGTTCGACTTGGGCAATGCCAGGCCTTGCGTCGCTCGACCGTCACGAATGGCCGGATTGAATGGCACATCGAGCTGCACGGCAGCGTTGTAGGTCTGCAGTGTTTGCAGCAGCGCGTTGCCGTTGACCCCCTCCATCTGCTCGACCAGCCCTTGCAGCGTGTCTGCCTGCAGGCGCGTCACCTGACGGACCCGATACTCATCGGGCAGCAGGTGGTGGCTGTGCTGGTCAAAGATCTGCCAGGCCACGCCCCCCGGTTGCGCCATGACGCTGGCGCCCATGCTGGAGTAGGTGTAGTTGCGAAAATCCTGGCCCTCATCAACAAAACGTTTGCCGTGCGCATTGACCACTACACCCAGGTGGAAGTAGTTTTTCTGCTGGTTCAGGCGGCTGAGGTCGCCCATCTGCGGCGCGTTGACGTCATAGAACACTGCATGGCAACCGGACCAGTTTCCGTGCGCGACGGCGCCCACCTCCATGGCCATGCGAATCCCGTCACCGGTGTTGTAGCGCGACCCACGGACTTTGGCCAAATCCCATCCCGGCCCCAGGTACTTGGTGCGCCACTCCAGGTTGGCATGAAAGCCGCCGGTGGCGAGGACCAGCGAGCGTGTGCAAAACTGCCGACCGTCCGCACAATCGAGTTGCCACAAGCCGTCTGGGTGGCGGCTGATGCGCTGAGTACGGCAGCCGTAGAAAACCTCCACCGCTTCCTTTTCGACGCGACGAAACAGGGCGTCGACCAAGCCCAGGCCACCGCCGGAAACCTCGATGGTCAGGCCACCCCAAAAGCGATACTTACCCTCGACCATGAATGCCTGACGCCCATAGATCGGCATGAAACGTACGCCCTTTCCGGTCATCCAGTGCAAGGTTTCCAGGCTCTGCGACACCACCGTGTCCAGCACTTCGGGATCGGAGCGGTATTGACTCATCGAGGCCAGCTCGGCAAAAAAATCATCCTGGCTGTAGGCACCGAAATCGCTGTTTTGCACCTCGGAATCCAACAGGTCCGGCATCAGCCGGCGCAAGTCGTCCACTCCCCGGTAGGCCACGCGAAACGCGCCGCCGGTATGGGCCGAGTTTCCGCCCCGCTGTTCCTGCGGCGCACGTTCGAGCAAGGCCACTCGGGCCCCTTGCTCGCAGGCTGAAAGGGCCGCGCAAAGCCCGGCATTGCCACTGCCCAGCACGATAACGTCATAAGGCTGCATATCCGCTCCTGATCATTGAAAGGCGTGCGTGATTATCAACAGAAGCGTGCGAGCGGATTGAGCCCGCACGGTCAAAGGGGCTTTTCAGCAAAACCGTAAAGTGGCGCACGACTCAACGTGCGCAGGCAGCGGATTTATGGCGCGGGCAATGCGTCGGGAAGCAACAGCAGTCGATCCCCGGCAAACGCTCCGACGAACACATCCCGACCGACCTGCAGTGCTGTCGACGCGCCGAACAACACCCCCTCTTGAACGCGCAGCAGTTCATGGCTGGTGCCATTTCGCGGATCGATCAACGCCACCACCGATGCACTGGGGCAGAACTCGTCGTGGCTGAGGAAACACCGGCGAAACGTCTGCGCATCCGGCACGCCCGCCGCCAGCAAATGCCCGTCCAATGTCCAGCTGAGGTTGTCAGGTAGAAAGTCCAGTGCGACCTTGCGTACGACTTTTTGCTGTTGCAGGTCGTACTGCCAGACTCCGTTGCCAGGCCAGGCCGAAAACCATACCGATTGGCCGTCCTGGCTGACTTGAACGCCGTTGGGCGCGGGAGCTTCGCTGGCAGTCAGGCGATGTAGCCCATGGGCGGAACTCCAGGCGAGCAAGTGTCCCGTCGCGCGACCATCCAGCAGCTGTTCCAGATGCGGATCAGCCTTCATGGCACTGAAGCTGAACATCGCCGTCACCACGAAACCGCCGTCAGGGGTGGCGGCGACATCGTTGAGCATACTGGCGTCGTGGCTCTCCACGCAGCCGCGCCAGATAGCCTTCCAGCTGTTGCCATCGCGCACCGGTTCTAGAAACTCCACCGACTCGCGACCGTTATGGTTGACCACCAGCAACTGCGCGCGGCCATCGGCTCGCGTGGACAGGTGAATGCCGTGAGCGCCCAGGGCAGCCAATGGCGCCTTGCACGACGCCTCTCCCCAACCCGGCTCAATCTGAGACTCGATGAGCATGTCGCTGACCTGGCGTGAAGCAAGGTCCATGATGCGCAGCCGACTGCGATGGCTGTTGGTCAAGCCGGGCGTGGTGCTAAGAAACAGGAAGCCGCCGTCCGGCGACCGTTCCAGATCCTCGGGCGGTGCCATGCCGCAGATCGGCGTGTAACCGTTTCCCGCCGCACAGGCGGGTACCTGCTGTGTGGCATGGGACGACACACTGGCAGCTAAGGCCAGGGCAACGCCCAACCAACGTAATTGAGTCATGGGCAAACCCCGATGTTGTTTGAGTCATGGGTTCGTTGGAGGCGCAAAAGCGAGGACTTTCGAAGGGCTGTCGTTGACGCCTTGCCTCTCGCCGCGATGGTAGCGAGAGGCAGGCCTCACGATTTAGTGCTTGAGGAAATCGATCACCAGTCGGTTGAACGCATCAGCGTGCTCCCACTGGGCCCAATGGCCGCATTGACTGAACACATGCAGGCGCGCGTCAGGCAGGCCGTTAAGCAGCTTCAGGCTCCAGTCGATCGGTACGAAGCGGTCGTCGCGGCCCCAGGTAATCAGGGTCGGGTGCTTGATGTCGGGCAAGTTGGCAGTGAAATCGCCCATCTGGAACTTGCTCAAATCGATGCTCTTGAGAAAATTTTCCAGGTGTTGAGGGTTGGCCAGAATACTTTTGTGACGCAGGTTGATCAGTTCCTCGGTGAGGGCGCTGGAGTCGTAGACAAACACGTCGAGCATCTTCTTCAGGTTTTCAAGGCTCGGGTCGCGGTACACCCCGAACAGCAACTTGATGCCTTCCATCGGCAGTGGCGTGAACAGGCTGGTGCGCCCTACTCCGCCCGACCCCATCAGGATCATCCTGTCCAGGCGCTCCGGGTATTGCACGGCAAAGCCCAACGCGCTGCCGCCGCCCATGGAGTTACCCACCAGGTGCGCCTTATCGATGTCCAGGGCATCCATCAAGGACTTGATCGCCCGGGCGTTGATGACAAAACGTGGTTCGGCCGTCACCAGCGGATCGGACTTGCCGAAGCCTGGGCAGTCCATGAGGATCACCCGGTAGCCTGCATCGACAAAAGCATCGACGTTGCGGTGGAAGTTGGCCCACCCGGTTGCACCGGCACCAGAGCCATGGACCATAATCACGACCGGCCCTTCACCGGCCTCGTTGTAATGCATTTTCCACTCAGGGGTCTGCACGAATTTACTGGTGTTTTCTTGGGTGAATCGACTCATGGAAATTAGTCCTTGTTATTGGGGGTGAAGTGGCAGCGAACACCGCGCAACACGCGGATGTCCTGGGAAAAGCTGCCTTTGTATTTGAAGAGAGCAACGACTGTGCCAGTCCGTTTGCGGAGCCTGATAATTAGAATAAATCCATATTTATCAATTAATTAAGCGTGGGCACCGCAACCTCTAAAGCACTGTCCGGTGGGTTCGCCTCGCGAACGAATTCAGAAGTTTTTGAAGGTTCATGAAAATCGACATGAAAAACATGAATCCGCCGAACTCGCTGTTGTTATCTCAATCAGGAGTGAACCCTGTGGGAGCGAGCAGGCTCGCTCCTATAGTTTTTGAGGTGCTAACGCTTGAGCAGATCCAGCGCCACGTCGACGATCATGTCTTCCTGGCCTCCCACCATCCGGCGCTTGCCCAGCTCGACGAGGATGTCGAGGGTCTTGAGGCCGTACTTCGCCGCAGCGATTTCGGCGTGGCGCAGGAAGCTCGAATAGACCCCGGCATAACCCAGGGCCAGGGTTTCGCGGTCGACCCGCACCGGCCGATCCTGCAACGGGCGCACGATGTCGTCCGCCGCGTCCATCAGCGTGTACAGGTCGGTGCCGTGGTTCCAGCCCAGGCGCTCGGCGGCGGCGATGAACACTTCCAGCGGCGCGTTACCGGCGCCGGCGCCCATGCCGGCGAGGCTGGCGTCGATGCGGTCGCAGCCTTCCTCGACGGCCGTGATCGAGTTGGCCACGCCGAGCGACAGGTTGTGGTGCGCGTGCATGCCGGTTTCGGTTTCCGGTTTGAGCACGGCTTTAAAGGCACGGAATCGATCACGGATGTCCTGCATGTTCATCGCGCCGCCCGAGTCGGCCATGTACACGCAGGTCGCGCCGTAGCTTTCCATCAACTTCGCCTGGGCGGCGAGCTGCTCGGCGGGGATCATGTGGCTCATCATCAGGAAACCGACGGTGTCCATGCCCAGCTCGCGGGCGTATTCGATGTGCTGTTTCGACACGTCGGCTTCGGTGCAATGGGTGGCGATGCGCACCACCCGGGCGCCGGCGTTGTAGGCCGCCTTCAGGTCATGCACCGTGCCGATGCCGGGCAGCAGCAACGTCGTGATTTTCGCGTGACGGATCACATCGGCCGCCGCTTCGATCCATTCCAGATCGGTGTGCGCGGCGAAGCCATAGTTGAAGCTCGACCCTTGCAGGCCATCGCCGTGGGCGACTTCGATCGAGTCGACTTTCGCCTTGTCCAGGGCGCGCGCAATGTCCTGCACGTTTTGCAGGGAATACTGATGACGCACCGCATGGCTGCCGTCGCGCAGGGTCACGTCGGAGATGTAGATTTTCTTACCGTTCATGTCGCTCTCCTCAGGCCTGTTGCATCGACTGCGCCATGCGCTCGGCGGTGGCCAAGGCAGCGGAGGTCATGATGTCGAGATTACCGGCGTAGGCCGGCAGGTAATGGGCGGCGCCTTCGACTTCGAGGAACACCGAGGTCTTCAGGCCGGAGAATGTTCCGAGGCCGGGGATGTTCAACGGTGCGTCGTCGGGAATCACGTCGAACTGCACTTTTTGCTTGAGGCGATAACCCGGCACGTAGGCCTGCACGGCGGCCGCCATTTCGACGATGGACGCTTCGACCAGTGCCTGATCCGCCGCTTCGGACAACACGAACACCGTGTCGCGCATGATCAGCGGCGGCTCGGCCGGGTTCATCACGATGATCGCCTTGCCCTTGGCCGCGCCGCCGATGACTTCGATGGCCTTGGAGGTGGTTTCGGTGAATTCGTCGATGTTGGCGCGGGTACCGGGACCGGCGGATTTGCTGGCGATCGAGGCGACGATTTCGGCGTAATGCACCTTGGCCACCCGCGACACCGCCGCGACCATCGGGATGGTCGCCTGGCCGCCGCAGGTGACCATGTTGACGTTGAGCTGATCCAGATTCTGCTCCAGATTGACCACCGGCACGCAGTACGGGCCGATGGCGGCGGGCGTCAGGTCAATCAGGCGGATGCCGGGGTTGATCGAGCGCAGGAACGCATCGTTCTTCACGTGGGCGCCGGCCGAGGTGGCATCGAAGACGAAGTCGATGTCCTTGAACACGTCCATGCGGGTCAGGCCTTCGACGCCTTCGTGGGTGGTGGCCACGCCCATGCGCTGGGCGCGGGCCAAACCGTCGGAGGCCGGGTCGATGCCGACCATCACCGCCATTTCCAGGTGCTTGGCGTTACGCAGGATCTTGATCATCAGGTCGGTGCCGATGTTGCCGGAGCCGATGATGGCGACTTTGAGTTTCTTGTTCATGATCGTGTAAACCTCAATCAAAACGCACTGAACAGCTGCCAATTCCCGCGATGCTGACCCGCAGGTTGTCTCCCGCCACCACCGGCACCATCGCCGACAAGGCACCCGAAAGAATCACTTCACCGGCCTTGAGGCTCATCCCTAAACGGCCCAGCGTATTGGCGAGCCAGGCCACGGCGATCGCCGGTGAACCCATGGTCGCGGCGCCTGCCCCAGTGCCGACAATCCGGCCGTTTTTCTCCAGCACCATGCCTGTGGTGTAAAGGTCCAGATCCCGTGGGCTGACCAGCCGATCGCTGAGCACAAACACACCGCACGAGGCGTTGTCCGCCACGGTGTCCTGGATCTTGATTTTCCAGTCGCGAATGCGTGAATCGACAATTTCGAAACACGCCATCACGCCTTCAGTGGCGCGCAATACGTCGGCCACCGTGATGCCCGGTCCGGTCAAGTCGTGCTTGAGCACAAAGGCGATTTCGCCTTCGGCTTTGGGCTGGATCAGCCCGGCCATGGCCACGCTAGCGCCCGGATTGACAACCATGGCGTCGGTCAATTGACCGAAATCCGGCTGACGCACGCCGAGCATGTCCATCACCGCTTGACTGGTCACACCGATTTTCTTGCCAACGATTCGCTCACCGCCGGCCAGGCGGCGGCTAATGAGGTGTTGCTGGATCTGATACGCCTGCTCGAGGGTCAACTCAGGATGGCTTTCGGTCAAAGGCGCGATGGCCTGTGCCTCGATCAAAGCGTTGAACAACTGGTCACCCAGGTGCTGCGGATTGAGTGTTGATGGGTTCATGGAACGACTCCTGACAGTAGGCAAAATTATCGGCGCAGGTGTTGGGTAATGGCGTCGTAGCCGGCCATCGCACATTCGCAATCCTGGTCTTCACTGGCGCCGGAGACACCGATTGCACCGACCAGGCGGTCGCCCAGTTGCAGCGGCAAGGCTCCGCCCATGGGCACCAGTCGCGGCCGCAGAATCAAACATTGGCGGACATGCTCGGGGGCATCACGCAAGCGCTTGCCGACATCGGCCGTGGGCAAGGCGAAAGAAACCGCGGTCAGGGCCTTGTCCTGGGCCAGATCGATGGTGTGCAACGGCGCCCCGGCGCTTCGACCGAACGCAAGCAGGTGCCCGCCAGCGTCCAGTACCGCAACGCTGACTCGCCAGCCATGTTTGCCGGCATACAGCAGGGCCGTATCCAGCGCCAACCGGGCAGCCGCCATGCTTAACGGGTCGGCCAACTGGGTATCGGCAAACGAAGTGTCCAGACTCATACGCAGATTTCCTTGAGAGAGGTTGCCGGCTGCGCGATCGGTTTCGCCGGATGGAGCAGGTAGCACGCCAACGCCGGTACCAGGACCAGTGCCACCAGCATGTTGCACAGGAACATGAAGGTCAGCAGCACACCCATGTCCGCCTGGAACTTGATCGGTGAGAAGACCCAGGTGACGACCCCCAGGGACAGCGTCAGACCGGTGAAGACCACCACCCGCCCGGTGAACATCAGCGCCTGCCGATAAGCCATCGCCAGGCTCTCGCCACGGCGTAACCAGAAGAGCGTGACGCTAAGGATGTACAACGCGTAGTCCACGCCGATCCCTACGCCCAATGCCACCACCGGCAAGGTCGCGACCTTCAGCCCCATGTCCAGCTGGACCATCAGCGCCTCGGCCAGCAATGACGTGAGGATCAACGGGAGCACCGCGCACAGCACCGCGCGCCATGAGCGGAAGGCAATGAAGCACAAGAGCGTCACCGCCAGATACACCCCCAGCAGCATCCGCGTGTTGGCGCTTTTCACCACAATGTTGGTCGCGCTTTCGATCCCGGCATTGCCGGCGGCCATCAGAAACGTGGTCTGCTCGTCGTTGTATTTTTCAGCGAAGGCGGCGCTGGCCTTGACCACGGAGTCGAGGGTGTCGGCCTTGTGATCCTTGAGGTAGGCATAAATCGACAGCAAGCTGCAGGTGCCGTTGAACAGCTCGCGCGGTGAACGCATGGCGGCGGCGTTGATCATCGATTGGTTGGGCGGCAACTCATCCCATTTGAAGTTGCCTTCGTTCATCCCGACGTTGATCTTGCGCGACAACCCGGCGATGGATTTGGTGGTTTCAACGCCGGGCAGTTCGCGCAGGCGCCATTCCAGCTCTTCGACCTTGCGCAAAGTCGAGTAGTCGACGCATCGGCCGGCCGGGGTTTCGACCATGATGACGAACACGTCACTGCTGGCCTGGTAGTGCTCAATGATGAACCGGTTATCAAGGTTGTAGCGCGAATCGGCGCGCAGCTCTGGCGCCCCCGGATCGAGGTCGCCAACCTTCAAATCCTTGCCCATCCACAATGCGCCGAGCCCGACGGCTACCGCCACACCGATCGCCACGCCTGCCGAACGCCGATGGGTGAAATGCCCGAACAGACGCACCAGGAGTTGCGGCGCCTGTCCTGCGACCGGGGTCTCATGCTTGAGACTGCGGGCGGCCGCGCGCGGTGAGACACCGGTGAACGAGAGCATGATCGGCAACAAGGCGAGGTTGGTGAACACCAGGATGCCTACACCCAGACTGGCGATCAGCGCCAATTCCTTGATCACCGGCACATCGACGATGGACAGCACCGCAAACCCCACAACGTCGGCCAGCAGCGCGGTCATCCCTGCGGCAAACAAACGGCGGAAGGTGTAGCGTGCCGCGATCAGCTTATGAGTGCCGCGCCCAACATCCTGCATGATGCCATTCATCTTCTGCGCACCATGGCTGACGCCAATGGCGTAGACCAGAAATGGCACCAGAATCGAGTACGGATTCAGTTCATAACCCAGCAGCGGCAACAGGCCGATCAGCCAGATCACGCCGATCAGCGTGCAGCTCTGCACCACCAGGGTACTGCGCACGCAACGGGTGAATTGATAGAGGATCGCGCTGGTGATCAACACCGCCGTGGCAAAGAACGCCAGCACCGCATACAGGCCATCGATCAGGTCGCCCATGACTTTTGCGAAACCGATGATGTGGATGTCCACACCCCGTTGTTGATAGGTGTCGCGCAACGTTTCCAGGCTGTCGGAAAGTTGCTTGTAGTCCAGCGCCTGACCGGTTTTCGGGTCTATTTCCAACAGTGGCAAGTAGATGATGCTCGAACGCAGGTCGCCCGCCACCAGTTGGCCGATTTCTCCGGAGCGCTCGACGTTGGCGCGCAAGTCCTCCAGGCTTCGGTCGTCGCCGTCAAAGCCGTCGGGAACCACGGGCCCACCGTCGAACCCTTCTTCGGTCACCCCTTGCCAGCGGGTCGCCGGGGTCCAGAGCGAACGCATGAAGGCTCGGTCGACACCGTTGAGCAGGTACAACTCGTCGTTGAGCTGGCGCAGGGTTTCCATGTAACGGGCATTGAAAATATCGCCCTCATCACGCATCGCCACTGCCACTCGTAACGCATTGCCGGTGCCTTTGAGGTCGCGGGCATGCTCCAGATAGTTGAGCGTAAAGGGATGGTGCGCGGGGATGGTTTTCAAGTAACTGGCATTGAGCCTGACCTGGCTGGCGGCAACGGCCAGCAACACCGTGACCATCAGGCAGAAGCCGACCACCAGGAACCGGTGATTGAACAGCACGCGTTCCAGGCGATTGCCTGAATACTTGTCGAAGTCCGACAGGGAGGCGATAGCGGTAAAGCCATCTGAATTGCTGATAGCCATTGTCAGTTTCCTTTTTCTATACCGCCCGACTCAGCGCAACGCGCTCGGCGGGAAACGAGTGATGCCCTGGGTACCGACAGCCAGGCTGCCGCCATCGGGCAAGGCCAACAGCGCGATCAGCGGGAAGCGTTGCTCAGGCGCCACCGGCCGAAAGCTGCGACCGTCGTCATGACTGAGCCAGCCTTGCCCCGACTCATCCGCCAACAGCAGCGAGCCGTCGCGCAATTGAGTCGCCGCCGTCAGGCTCTTGCTCGATGCCACGGCCACCGACTGCCAACTGGCGCCCTGATCGCTGGAGCGGAACACATGCCCGCGCAGACCAAACGCAAGCAGGCTGTTGTTACGCGTGGCCAATAGGCCAAAAAAGCTGCCGTCATAAGGGCTGGCGAAACGCTTGAATCCTTGCAGGTCATGGTCGACGCGCATCAGAGCGCCCTGCTCCCCGGCCAGATAAATCCGCCCACCCAACGCTTGCACCGCGTTGAGGTGTTGTGACTCGCTGCCGTTGAGTAACGCCAGCGCAGGCTGCCAGCTCTGACCAGCGTTTTGTGTGCTGAAGGCCAAGCCGTAAGCCCCCAGGGCCAACACGCGTCCATCGCCCAGGCACTGCACGGCCAGAAACGGTTTGTCGGCGCCTTCGACCACCAGGCGGCGCGCTTCATCAATCTGCCCGGGGTCCTGGCGCACCTGCAAAATCGCCTGGGCGGCTTGCTCACCCTGCAGTTGCCGGGCCCAGTGAGCCCCACCATCGCGGGTGGCGAGGATCACCCCGCGATGGCCGACAGCCCAACCATTGAGGGCATCGGTAAAGCAAAGCCCGGTCAGGCTGACCGAGACCGGAACACTGGCTTGCTGCCAGTGCTGGCCTTGATCATCGGAGTAAAGAATGGCGCCCCGCATGCCGGCGACGACCAGTCGCTCGCCGGCCATCGCCGCGGCATTGAGTGAGGAATGGCTGGCCAGCGTTGAGAGTGGCGCGTTCTGTTCCAGCGTGTCGGCCACCTTCCTGCTACCGGTGCTGTTGGCAGCTGATGCCAGTTCACCAATCACGCCCAGGAGTAGCAGGCACGCCAACGCATATTTGTGTGTATTCACCGCATACCTCCGGTCAGACAGGCGAGCCCCGCCGCGAAGCCAGGGCTCGCTAAGAACATCAGCGTGCGCTCATCTTGGTCAGCGACTCGGGCGAGAAGAAGCTTTCACGACGACGATCGGTGATTGCGTATTGCTCGTTACCCGCATCCCCCAGCGCGCAGTTGTACATCCAGGCCTTGGTACGATGGTCATGGAAGAAACCGGTGCAGTAGTTCACAGTCGCCGGGATGTCCGGAGCCACGAACGGCGTCGTCATGGACGTACGCCACAACGTGCCTTCGGCGTCCCAGCCGTCGATGATCGCGTTACCCCAGTTGTCTTCGTCGTAGTAGAACTTGCGCTTGGGCACCGCGTGACGTTTGCCCGCCTTGAGGGTCGCCTCGACCACCCAGACCCGGTGCAATTCCCAGCGCATGTAGTCCGGGTTGACATGACGCTGTGCCATGACTTTCTCATCGGCGTTGGCCAACAGCTGGTTGCTGTTGTACGGAATGAGCATTTCCTTCTTGCCGATCAGCTTCCAGTCATACCGTTCCGGCGAGCCGGACCCGCCAAAGTTTTCATCGACGAAGTTGACGCCAGAGGCCACGGGGTTAGGCGTGTCGAAGTTGATGCTCGGGGCACGACGTACCCGGCGTTGGCCCGACAGGTACTGCCACAACGTTCGACCCTGCACGTAGTCCGTCACGTTGTGAACCATCAACGCCTCGCCCGCACGGAAGGCCGGAGCGTATGTCAGCTGGATGGCCATCATGTAGTTGATGCCCGAAGACTCCGCCGAACCCTCCTTGAAGTAGTAGGGATACTGGGCTTCGTCTTCGGCTGCCGTGGCCAACACTCGCTGGCCGTCGGCAGTGGTGGTCCAGACCTTGTACTTGCTGTGGGTCGACTCGCCACGCCACAGCAGTTGGTGATTCCACTGCACTTCTATACCGGACTTGGGGATCGGGAACGGCACACCGCCGTAAGCCCCGTGAACCACCAGACCGTCACTGTCGAGCGTGGCGTTGGTCGCGTTTTTCAGGGTGTTGTCGTACACCCACTGCGGAGCCGATGCGGTGCGACGTGTGGGGAACACGTCGATACGGAAAGTCTGCGGATTGTCCTTGAACAGCTGGATCACGCCGTCGCTGAGCTTGTCCTGATACTTGGCCAGGTTGGCTGCGGTGATGGTGTACAACGGCTTGTCCTGAGCGAACGGGTCGAATGTTCGATGGCCCTGTTGAAAGCCCGCCGGCACCGTAGAGTAGCCACCGGTCCAGGCTGGAATGCTGCCATCCGCATTGCCCGCACGCTCGGCGCCCATCGGCGTCAGTGTGCTTTTCAGTGCCTGGGCGTCCACCGCGCTGACAGCTGCACAGGCAGTCATGGCAGACAGGGAGAGCGTGAAACAGGTCAACAACTGAGCGATTTTATTGTTATGCATTGTTCAATCCTCAGAACGTGTGGGAGACGCTGAAGGACACGAAATCCCGATCAGCATTCGTCTGTTTGTAGGTTTTGATGCCGTTGATGTTGATAGGCGCTGAAGCACCGTAATAGCCGTTGTAAGCCAGGGTGAAGGTGACCGACTTCAGGTAGTCCGCCGTCAGGCCGATGTTGTAATCGCCGCCTTTGGCCTGGCTGAAACCGCCGACCGCTGATGAGCGCCCGTCTATGCCGTAGCTCAAACCCATTGGCACGGAGAGGTCGACGCCGTTCATGACCTGGAAGTAGGTCGGGGTAAAAGCGACACGAATAGCCGTGGCATCGCGCGTGGCATTGGGGTCAAGGTTGTCGAGATTCTTCTGGACACTCAGGGTGCGGTTCCAGGCCAATTCTCCCAGCAGGCTGGCGGTATCCCAGAACGCACTGGTCGGCATGATGTAAATCATGTTGACCTGGGCGTGGGCGGTGCGGCCCACGGCATAGAGCGGGTTGCCGTCGTTATCGCCGTCGCCCGCCAGGTCGGTCATGGTCAGGCTGACCAGCGGTGCGTTATCGCGCACCGAGGTTTCAAACCCGATGTTGACGTCACCAAAGCCGCGATTGGCGCTGAAGCCATAGGCGCGGATGTCCTCGGGAAACACCAGCATGTATTCACCGATCTGGTCCGGGCGCCCGCCCGCACCGATACCCGGACGCAGTTGGGTCTGGAAGCTCTTGTCGTGGTAGTTGATGGCGTACAGGCCGAAATCGGTGTCCAGGGCCTCGGAGCGGTAGCGCAACTGCACGCCCCACTGACCGCTGTCACGCGCTTCGATGTCTTTACCGCGATAGAAGGAAGCCGCTGGTACGCCGTCCGGCAGACGCCCCACGACGATCCTTTCACCGCCTTCGTCGAGCAGGTCGGCCGGGCTGAAATAGCTGCCGGCCCCGGGAATGCGGGTACGTTCCCACTCGAACTGGTAGTAACCGCCGACCGAGATCGTTGGAGTGATCTGCAATTGGGTGGAGAACTGTTTGACCGGTAGCGCAAGCTCCTTGAACTGAGAGTTTGGAACAGTCAGCGCACGCACCGCATCGATCGGTTGCTGGCCTGCGGCGATGCCGTTGTTTCCGTAAAACAGGCTTTCGCCATAGATCAACGAGTGCTGGCCAAGGCGCGACACGCCCCACATTTCATCGCCGATGTCATAGTTGGCGTAGACAAACGCATCGCGAAACTCCGCGTCTCGCCCGTGCAGGTCGCGGGTATCCTTGGTGAACTGGTCGTAACGCACGCTGTAGGAGTTGACTGTACCCGGTGAGGCGTTGTCGTTGCCCTTGTTGTACACATCGTCATACCAGGCCGCGCCGGTGACGCGCGCGCCGACCTTCTGGTAAGAGACGTCAAACTCCGAGAACAGGTCCAGGCGATTGGAGATAAGGCCTTTGTTGAAATTTCGGTCGCCATCATCCAGGTTCGCATCCGCGACCAATTTGTCTTGCCGGTCCTTGACGCGCCAGGCGCTGGAGTATTTGACGTTGGTATCCAGGCGAACCTTCAGGTCGGGACTGCCGGTGTCAAACTCCATCGCGTAGGCGCTGGATAACACTGAACAGCCGAGCAAGGTCGCCGTCAGGCGAGTAAGCCGTAGGCGCTGCTCAACCGCCCGCTGGGTGCCGGGCACTTGTTTTTGATGTTTAGACATGCAAAGACCTCTGCGACAGTAAGCCGTTTTTTGTTTTTATGAGTGACCGCCGAATGAGCGGAAGTCGGGTCCCGCCGGGAGGAGCACGCCCCCTCCCGGTCCAGCGACTCAATCGTTGAGCGATACGGGCTCCAGACCGAACAGCATCGGTGGCAACTGTTGCCCCAACAGATAAGCCCCGAGCATGCCCGCCGTGTCATCCGCGTTCTGGGTTATGTGGTTGGCCGCGGCGATGACGTCGCGCAGGATTCGCTGGAGTGGATTGCTCAGGTAAATGCCACGGGCCGATGTGGCCTTGAACAGCAGCATCACCGCCTCTTCGCAATCGCGACCGACACGGGCGATGTCGAGCATGTAATGCACGCGGTCAGAGACCGGCACCAGTTCGCGCCGCTCGACATAGGCGCTGCTCTCGGCAAGCATTTGCAGCAGCCGCGCACGGGCAGAACGCACCCGAACCACCGCGTTACCCAGGCGATCCTTCACATACGGGCTCAGTGCCGCGCCCGCGCCGTCGGTGGTGTTGGTGCGCACACTCATCTGGCGCACATACTCATCGATCCCACCCTGGGCGATGCCCACGATCAGCGCCGAAACGGCACCGAAGAAGATCTGGTTGAACGGATACAGGTAGTTCGCCGGACGCTCGCTGTAGGTGTACTGAATCAGGCTGTGGGCGCGGTGATGGGGAACGAACGCATGCTTGATCACCAGGCTCTTGCTGCCGGTGCCCGCCAGGCCGAAGGTGTGCCAGTCGTCTTCGATCACCCATGCGGAGCTGGGCACCAGCATCGACAGGCGATCAATCACCTGACCGCTGGCATCACGCCGCAGGCCTCCGAGGAACGCCCATTGGCCGTGATCGCAACCGCTGGAGGTTTTCCAGGTACCGCTGATATTGAAGCCGCCTTCGACTTCCTCAACCTTGCCGAACGGCGGGTAAGACGAGGCAGTGATCACCGCGTTGTCTTCGCCCCAGGCATCCAGGCAAGCCTGTTCTGGCAAGGAGCCGTATTCCCACTGGTGGATGCCCAGGATCATCATGTTCCAGGCGCTGCTGCCGCAGCCACGACCCAACTCCATCAGGACTTTGTAGAACACCGCGGGATTCATCTCCCAGCCGCCATATTGGCTGGGTTGGAGGATCTTGAAGAAACCGGCGTCAACGAACGCCGCGATGGTCTCTTTGGACACCATGCGGTTCTGTTCCACCGAATCGGCTTTTTCCATCAGCATCGGGATCAACCCGCGCGCGCGCTCCAGCAATTGCGCTTCGCTCGGAATCGCTTGGGTATCCACAGGCTCGGTTGGCGTGACGAAGTTGTTCATAGGTCTGTGATCTCTTGTTTATTGTTGTATTTGCATGTCGCAAGTGGTCAGGTTTCACTTGAGCGCAGCGAACCTGCTGTTGAAGTACACCAAGGGGCCGTCCTGCTCCTGTTGCCCCCGGACGCCGACCACTTCTCCGATGAACATGTCGTGAGTACTGGCCGGAATCACTTGTTCCAGCCGGCACTCGAAACTCACCAGTGCGTCTTCGAGCAACGGCACGCCGGTGACCCCCGACTCCCAGCAGCCTTCGGCAAAACGCGCTTCGCCGCTGACGCCCTCGACCATCCCGGCAAAGCGCTTGGCGATGAACTCCTGGTCATGGGCCAGCACATTGATGCTGAACGCGCCGGACCGTTGAATCACTTCATGGGCGCGAACATTGCGGTTCACGCAGATCAGCAGGCGCGGCGGGTCGGCAGTGATCGAACACACCGCCGTGGCGGTCAGCCCGGCTCTTTCGCTGTCACTGCCGCTGGCGATCACGACGCAGGCACCCGCCAGATGGCGCATGCCTTTACAGAAGTCAGCGGTAGCGACTGTGGGCGCAATCACCGATGGCGTACCGCTCGATTGAATGGCGTTTAACATCTGGAAAACCTCGCTGTTGCGCAGCCACGGATGGCCTTGAATGCTGTTCACTGCACGGTCAGGCCGGCAGCTCGCTGCTGGTCAGAGAACGATGTTGCGTTTGTGACCCCAGTCGCTCATCTTGCTGAACGCCTTGACTTCCCAATGCCGGTCGTCGATGACCACCCCGCCCCAACCCATTTCGAAGTTGAAACCCGAAGGGGTCTGGGCATAGAAAGAAAAGGTCTTGTCGTTCGGGTGATGACCCAACTCAAGAATGATCGGGACACCCGCCTTGACGCAGCGGTCGTAGGCCATGCCAACGTCGTCCATGTTCTGGACCTGCACCATGAAATGGTTCAGCACCTTCGGCGCGGGGGCCTGAGCGGTGGCAATGGAGTGATGGCGGCCTGTGGCGGTGTGAAAGAAGGTGGCGTCGACCACCATGCCAGGCTGTACTTCCTCGCGGATGTAATCGCTGACTCGCAGCTTCAGCACATCGGTGTAGAACTTCACCGTCTGCGGGCCGTTCTTGGCAAACGGCAGGATGTGGCCAATGCCCAGTTCGCCGGTGACGAAACCACCTTTGAGCACTGTCGAATGGAACACATCATTGAGGCCCGCTTCGGCGTGACCGAAGAAAAACTCGTGGGTGAAGCCGTTCGGGTCCTGGCAGCTGTAAGCCTTTTCGACCCGACGACGTTGCAACAGCTCCCTGGAGAGCGGCTCAATCTGGACGCCTTTGTCGCGCAATTCTGCGACATAGCTTTCCAGCTCCTGCTCCGAGCGCAGTTGCCAGCCAGCCACCAGAATGTCGTCAATCGGATTCTTTTCCAGGAAGAATCGCTGGGCGTATTCATCCATGCGCAGGGTCAGACCCTGCTCATCGCGGCTGGCGACTTGCATGCCGATAATGTCTGTGGCGAGCCACTGCCATTTATCGAGATCGCTTACACCAAATCCTGCATAGGCCAACGAGTGAATTTCTGCCACTTGCCTGTACCTCTTGTTGTTTTTGTCGTGCTGCCCTGGCGGGGGAGTTCCCGTTGATGAGCAGTGGTGACAGGACAAGAGCAAGCGCTGTGCCAGACGATGAAATTCATTCAAACCAATTAAATACTCCTTTATATTCAATGCATTAAACATGGTTCTACGAGTTTCAAGCTCATCAAGTGCTGTGCGGGCGAACCCTTCGGGCAATACGAAAATTCAGAATGTTATGAATTTCATGTAAGGATTTTCGTGATTTGCCCTGGTTCAAAGAAAAACCTTGCGAGAACCCCAGTAAGCGATACCGTAGCAACCATCTCTAGCATCAGCGCCGGCGGCTATTGGCGAGCGCCTGGCATCGAGTTTGCCTTCAATAAATAAAAAACATGGGCTCATCAGATGACGACTTCCCCGATCGATGACACCGAGGCGCCACGCCAATCACGCAGCCGACACGGCATCAACATCATCACTGACCTGCGCTTTCCGGACATGCAGGACCTGGTTGATCGACTCTATTTCAACCCCAAGGAAGGTTTGATCTGGCTGGGCGATAAACGCATGATGCTGATGCACGTCGAATCCTTTGGGGCGTTGCGTCAGGAACTGCTGGAAAGCAACGGCGTGGAATTTACCCGTGGTCTTTTGACTCGGGTCGGTTACCTGACAGGCCAACGTGATGCTGACCTGGCGATCCAGGCCCGTGGCACGGGCAATGAACTGGATATCTGCGCCGCAGGCGGCCAGTTGCATGCCCTGTCGGGGATCGTCGAAGTCGAACCGGTGTGCATCGAGTTCGATCAGGCCAAGGGCTACAAGTACGGTGAATTCACCTGGAAACGCTCAGTCGAGAGTGATGTGCATATCGCCGCCAACGGCGTCAGCACTGACCCCATTTGCTGGATGGAAGTCGGCTACAGCTCGGGCTTCATGAGCCGCCTGATGGGGCGCCACTTGCTGGCCCGGGAAATGGAGTGTCAAGGCTGCGGGCATAGCCGCTGCAGGGTTATCGTCAAGCCGGTCGAGGACTGGGATAACACTGAAGACGATCTCAAGTATTTTCAGCCAAGGGTCACCGATCATCGCCGCGCGCAGCCGACCAGACCGGTCAAGGCCACCACCCTGCCCACCCCCTCGCCCTTCGGCCTGGAGGACAGCGGAACCGCGCAAACCGATTTCGACCGCCCGGTGGGCAGTTCCTCCGCCTACCACATCGCCATGCACAAGATCCTGCGGGTGGCAGGCACCAACGCGACGGTATTGTTGCTGGGCGAGAGTGGCGTGGGTAAAACCATGTTCGCCCACGAGCTGCACCGCAACAGCCTGCGCGCCAACACGCCATTCGTTGAAATCAACTGCGCGGCGATCCCCGAGCAGTTGATCGAGTCAGAGTTGTTTGGTGTGCAGCGTGGCGCTTATTCGGGGGCGACCGATCCCCGACCCGGGCGTTTTGAAATTGCCGATGGCGGTACGATTTTCCTCGATGAAGTCGCCACCTTGAGCATGACGGCCCAAGGCAAACTGCTGCGCGTACTGCAAAGCGGTCACCTGGAGCGCCTGGGCAGTAACAAAACGATCAAGGTCGATGTCCGGGTGATCGCGGCCACCAACGAAGATTTGGCCAGCGCGGTCAAGGCCGGGCGCTTTCGCAGCGACCTGTTCTATCGCCTGAATGTGTTCCCGATCACCATCGCCCCGCTGCGCGAGCGCAAGGATGACCTGCCGCTGCTGCTCGACAGCGTCATGCGTCGGCTGAGTACCCGGCATGGTCGGCAACTGGCCGGTGTGACGCCACGTGCCCTGCAAGTGATTCTGGACTATCACTGGCCAGGCAATATTCGTGAATTCGAAAACGTCATCGAACGCGCAATCATCCTCGCCGATGACGGCGACTTGCTGGATATCCGCCATCTTTCGGGGCTGGACGCCCTGGGTGGGCAGCTCGAGCGCATCGGCACAGTGAGTTGGGATACCGGTCCGGCCATCGGCATTCGCATGCCTGACGTCGTCCCTCCCAGCGTAGGAGCAGCCCAGCAGGGCAATGCCAGTCACGATCAGTTGCTGGCCCTGGTAAAGCGCACGCTACAGCGAGGCCCTGTGCGCCTGAGCGAAATCGAAGAGGTGTACATCGAAGTGGCTATGCAACTGAGTGACAAAAACATCTCTCGTGCAGCCACCCTGTTGGGATTGAGCCGGGCGCAGCTCGACTATCGACTGAAGAAGATGTCGCTGGACGAGTCCAGTGTTTCCCCGTGAATGACCAGCGCCGGGATGATCGCCCGGTGTCGGGATGTTCACTCGACAAAACGCCCCGGCCGAGGCCAGGGCGTGATCAATCGGAAAACTCAGTTGAATGCATTGGCGGAATCAATGCTGGTACAAAAGCGGGCGATGCTGGCCATGGAGTTTTCATGCTCCTGCGCTGATGGCGAAGCGCAGCAATCTTCCAGCACCACCACATCAAAGTCACGGTCATGAGCATCGCGCACCGTGGCCTGAACCACGGCCTGGGTACTCACGCCGCTGCAGTAAATGCGCTCGATGCCTTGACCGCGCAACAGTACTTCAAGGCTTGTGGCGTAGAACGGCGAAACCCGGTGTTTGACGATGTCCCATTCGCCAGCCAACGGCGCCAGGTCATCATGCACCGCACCGCCCCAGGCATCCTTTTTCAGAATGCCGTTTTTAGCGATCGCGCCGAATACCTGCGAGTTGGGGTTGGCTTCGCGATGATCATCGGAAAACGCCACCCGCACATAGGCCACGGCAATGCCTTTGGCTCGCGCCTTGGCGATCGCCGCCGCCGTGCGGGCTATCACTTCGCGGCTACGCACCTGCTCGCCCAGCGGGCCTTTGCCACTGGCACCGTCGGGGTGAACCAGATCGTTTTGCATGTCCAACACCAGATAAATGCTTTTCATTTTTTGTTTCCCTTGGCTTGAATCAGTCGCACCACAGTGCACCGTTGATGTCGAGGATTTCCCCGCTGATAAATCCGGCTTTGTCCGACAGCATGAAGCTGACGGCCGCCGCCACTTCGTCGGCGCGGCCCATGCGCCCCAGGGGGATCAGGGCCCGCAAATTCTCGGGAAAGGCAGTGGTCATTTCCGTGGCGATGGGGCCTGGCGCCACCGCGTTGACCCGCACGCCGGCACTCGCCAGCTCCTTGGCCAGGAACAGGGTCATGCTGTGCACCGCCGCTTTCGACATGCCGTAGGCAACGCCGCCGGCTCGCGTCTGTTCGCTGGAATCCAGCCATGGACGGGCATTGCCTCCGTTCTTGCCGACCACCGAGCCGATGTTGACGATGCTGCCCCGCTTGCGCTCAGCCATGAGCTGGCCAATCAACTGACAAGGAATTAACGTGCCCTGTACGTTGACCCGCATCACTCGTTCAAACTCGCTGACTTTGAGTTCCAGCGCACTGCCGGTGGACAAGACGCCCGCGACATTGACCAGTGCGGTGATGGGGCCCATGTGATCCTCGATGTCCTCGACCACATCGCGTACGGCGATGCGCGAGGCCACGTCGCAGGAATAGAAGCGCATGTTCGGGCCGAGCATCCGCGGCTCAGCCAGGTCCAGCGCCGCTACCTGCCAGCCTTCACTTTCCAGCAGCTTGCACACGGCACTGCCAATGGCGCCACCGGCGCCAGTCACCACCGCGACGTTCATTGCACACCCCGCTGCTGCGCTGCGGCCTGACCGGCAAGACGGCCGAACACCAGCCCCTTGAGTACGGAAGTGCCGCCCGCGTAGTTGCCAAAGTACAAGCCCACGGTTTCACCGGCTGCGTAAAGGTTGCCGATCGGCTGGCCCTCCGCGTTGATCACCTGCGCTCGCTCGTCGACCTTGAGGCCACCGAAGGTGAAGACGTTGGCAGAGATGATCGGGTAGGCAAAATACGGTCCCGCATCCAATGGCAGGGCCCAGTTGCTTTTGGGTGGTTCAAGACCGACCGTGGCCACGCCATCGAGCTGCAAGGGTTGGTAATCACCGGGACGGCAGGCGTCGTTGTAGCGGCTCACGGTGTCTTGCAAAGTGTTCGCGCAGATACCCAGCTTAGCGGCCAACTCGACCAGGCTTGCGCCTTCTATCGCGGCCTGATCAGTGCGGATTGCCAGGCGGTAATTAGGTACGTCCTTGACCTTCTGATCGAGAATCACCCAGGCAATGCCTTCATCCTGCTGGTAAATCTGCCGCGTCACGCGCTCGTACCAGGCATCGACCGTTCCCGGTGCTTCGTCCGTGAAGCGTCGCCCCTGCTTGTTGACCAGCACGCCATAAGGGAAGACAAAGATCGACGGCTCGGAAATGCCCGAGCGCGGGTCCACCGGCTCTGCGTGATAACTGCCGTATTCACCGCTAGGCGCCGCCCCCATGTCCAGCGCCATCTGGATGCCTTCGCCGCGGTTGTAATAGGCCCCCTTGCACACCGGGCGCAGATACACCGATCGTGGCCCGAGGTAGCGGCCAAGCATTTCGGTGTTTCCTTCAAAACCACCACTGGCCAATACCACCGCACCGTGGAAAACCAGATCGCCGTGCTGGCGCGACAGCGCCCGGATGCCAGTGACCGTGGCGAAGCCTTCAGTCAACAACTGGCGCCCGGAAGTTTCATAGAAAAACTCCGCCCCCAGGGCCTCGGCCTTGGTCGCCAGGGCTTCGACAATGGCTTCACCACCCCCCACCGGCAACAGGCGCGGCTGGGTGCTGGTCAAAAACTGAGTGGGCAGGAAGTCAAACTTCACCCCATTGCCCTTCAACCACTCGATGGTGCCCGGTACTTGTTCGGCAAAGGTACTGATCACCGAGGCATCAACCGAACCCAACGCGCGAGTCTGTGCCGACCAGTCGGCACGATCGGCGAGGGTTTCAGCGACAAAATCAGGGTCCTGGTAATACCCGGAATGCTCGGCCAGGAATGTATCGAAATCATCGGTCACCTGCGTATGGCTCTTCATTCGCAGGTAAGCTTCGGTAAAGCGACTCTGCCCGCCGCGTTCTTCATGGCTGGCCCGTTCCAGAACCGCCACGCGCAAGCCACGTTCGGCCCCCGCCACCGCTGCCGACAAACCGGCGACACCGCAGCCCAGCACAATCAGATCGAAATTCAACTCAGCCATAGGTAGTTCCTCACTTGGTGGCTGGTACTATAGAAATCGCTGCCCCAGGGTTCGAGCGTGACGCGGCTAATGGGCTATTAGAAAAAGGTGAAAACCGATGGACAGACTCTGGGCAATGCAGGTGTTCGTGCGGGTAGTGGAATGCGGCAGTTTCAGCCGCGCCGCCGAATCGCTGGATATCGCCAATGCCACCGTGACCTCCAGTGTGCGTAACCTGGAGAACTACCTAGGGGTGACGTTGTTGTCGCGCAATACACGCTCGTTGCGCCTGACCGATGACGGCGAAGGTTACTTCGAGCAGTGCAATCAGGTACTGCAGCAAATTGCCGACATGGAAGCCCAGGTCAGGCAAAAGAAAGGCGAGATCAGCGGACAGTTGTGCATCGAGTCACCGGCTGCCTTCGCCCGCGCCCTGCTATGCCCGGCATTGCCGGCCTTTACTGCGCAACACCCCGGATTGTCCGTGGCGCTGCGCCAGACCGACCACGCCGAGGACCTGATCGCCACCGGCACCGACGTGGCCATTCGCATCGATTCTGTCAATGACGCCGACCTGGTCGCGCGCCCCCTGTATCAGGCGCACTACGTGGCCTGCGCCGCACCCGGCCTGCTCAAGCGCATCGGCACGCCAGAGCAACCGCAGGCGCTGTTGCCACAGCATTGCCTGGGCATTTTTGGCGCCGGTCGCTATATCGTGTCGGACTGGACGTTTGCCCGCGAGGGCGAGCATCACCAACTGACCCCGCGGGGCGAACTGCACTTCAACAGTACCGACGCAATAATCCAGGCTGCCCTGGCCGAGCAAGGCGTCATTTACGTGCTGGACGTGTTCGTCAACGGGCTGATCCGCAGCGGAGAGCTGGTGGAGTTATTCCCCGACTGGAGCACCGGCAGCCGCAACTTCTACACCGTAACCCCCAAGTCGCGCTTTGTTGCGCCGCGTACACGCGCCTTCATCGAGTTCATTCTGGCTACGCTGGACGCTCAACGCCGCCCCCCTTCCGGTGCCAGCATTGCCGTTCGCCAGGGGCGTCGCGGGTTGATCTGAGACACGGGCGACGACGAAAAAAAATGCCAGCCCACTGGGTGGCTGGCATTTTTGTTCAACGCTTGCAGCGGGCTCTATCCGGGCAGCGACTGACCCAGACCGTCAAGCAACGCCGGCAGCAACGTCTCCCAAGGGGCGACGATGCCCAGGCTGGCGACCTTGAAAATGTCCGCCTCCGGGTCCTGGTTGACGGCCACGATGCAGCTGTCGAGGCTGACCCCGGCCAGATGCTGCAACGTGCCGGAGATGCCCACCGCCACATAGATCTGCGGGCTGACAAACTTGCCTGAGACACCCACTTGCCGCAGCACCGGCACCATGCCCGCATCCACGGCCGGCAAACTGCCGCCCAGGGTGCCGCCCAGGCTTAACGCCAACGCCTCGAGCAAGGCAAAGCCTTGTTCATTCACCCCGCGTCCACCAGACACCACCAGCCTGGCGCCCTCCAGGGGCGGCAGGCGCTGTCCGCTTTCGCGTTTGTCCAGACTCAATGCCTTTGGCAGGCTGCCATGCAGTTCGAGGTTAAACAGTTCCGCCGAGGACTCGGCCTCGAGCTTCGGCCGGCCAGCGCGCAGACAGGCGAACGCCGGTCCGCTGGCCGCCCGAAGCGCCAGGCGCATGCGCCCGCCCCAGGCCGCTCGCTCGGCCAGCACCGCGTCATCCTCAAGCCGCAGTGCGACACAACGGCCCAGCGCCTGCCCATCCAGATAGTCTGCCAACAATGCCGCCAGCTCCTCACCCTGAGGACCGGGCGGCAGCAACACCAGAGGCACTTCACTGCCCAGACGGGGAATCGCCCGCAGCGCTTCGGCCACCGCGGCCACCAGGACCTGAGGCTCGTCACATTCGCCCAATGCCGCGTGCACGGCCTGATATACCAATTGAGCGCCT
Organism: Pseudomonas mohnii; assembly: GCF_900105115.1. Classification (NCBI taxonomy): domain Bacteria; kingdom Pseudomonadati; phylum Pseudomonadota; class Gammaproteobacteria; order Pseudomonadales; family Pseudomonadaceae; genus Pseudomonas; species Pseudomonas mohnii. The sequence continues at coordinate 72,158 of NZ_FNRV01000001.1, read as the reverse complement.
GCCCTTGTCGCCAATTGCGCGTGCTCGGCACTCGGCTGGCTACTGACCAGCACCACCGCAAAAGCCTCTCCGGCACCGACCTGCTGCGCCGCACCGAGTGCAGCTTCCAGTGCCTCCGCCCCCCAGGCTTGAGGAATAACCGCTAGCAGTCTGCTCATGAATTGACCCCTTGTTCTTTTAGCCAACCGATCAGCGCCGCGGCCTGCTCGGTTACGTCGCCGCTCAATAGCCGGCACTGCCCGCCTCGCGCAATCAGCGGCGCAGTCTCCAGCTGCGACAACGACAGCCCCGCACGCGTCGGCGCCGATGCCGTGACTTGGGTGAACGTCATCCGCTTGGCCTGCATGACATTTTTCAACAACGGGTGACGCAGCTTGTTGCGTCGATCATTGGTCACACTCGCCAACAAGGGCTGATCGACCTTCAGCCATTCTTCGCAGGTACCACGTTCGCGCATCAGCCACAGCTGCGCGTCCTGCCACTGGCCAAACTGAGCCATTGCCAGTTGCGGTCGACCCAACCGACGCGCCAGCAGTACGGCAATACTGCCTTCGTCCAGGTCGCCCAACTCACGCCCCAGCAGCACCAAATCATGCGCAAGATAATCGCGCTTGATCAGCCCGGCGATCTGCGTCGCTGTCTGTCGGGCATCCCATGGCTGGCAGGGTTCAAGCTGCAGGCATCGCAATGAATCAGGGCAGAACGCCGCGACACTGCGCAACAGGTTTTCACTGTTGCAGCCGTCGAGCAGCAACACGTCTATCTGTGTGTCAGGCCGGGCATCGCGCAGTTTTAGCGCCACCTCCAAAGCAGCCTCGTCGAACGGGCCGAGCAGGCGTCGGGGGGATCCTTGCTCCTGGATCAACGACTCGCTATTCAAACTGACGGGATGTAACGGGAAACGGATATCTGCCACACCCGCCAGCAGGACCAGAATTTTCATATTCAGCCCTCACTCGCATTGCCCAGGCTGGCACCGGCCAGGCGCCCGAATACCGCCGCCTTGCCCAGGGCCGAACCGGTCATGTAGGCAGCGCCGTGGAAGCCGCCGATCATCTCGCCCGCCGCCAGCAGCCCGGTGATCGGTTCGCCGAAAACATCGAGCACGTGCAAATCCCTGTCGACGATCACACCGCAGTAGGTGCCGAAAACCGCCGCCGTTGATGGGTAGGCATAAAAGGGGGGACGCTCAATGGTGCGCAGTTGACCGTGATGATGCACCAGGTGTTGACGACCGAACGCCGGTGTTTGCCCCTGGCGCACGGCATCGTTGTAGGCAGCGACTTCGGCGAGTAACACGTCCTCGGGCACTTCGATCAGACGCGCCAGTTGTTGCAATGTCTGCGCCTCGACGAACAGCCCCTCCTCCAGGCGCCGGGTGAAGTCCAGGATTCGCACCTGATTGTCACCGCTGAGCAGGATGTCCTGATCCAGGATCTGATAGCCCACACCGTAGCTCTGTTGCATCACGGCATCGCCGAGCAACTTGTAGGACTGTGATTCGTCGACAAATCGCCGACCTTCCTGGTTCACCGCGATGGCGCCCTTGTAAACCGCCAGGCAAGCGTGGTGGTTGTGCTCATCCATGGGGTGCTTGCCGAAGGTGCCCTTGATGTACGGCAGGTCACGCACGTCCGCGCCCAAGGCCCAGGCCATGCGCAGGCCGTCGCCTTCATTGCCTTCGCCACCGATGAACACCGCATTGTCGTACTGCGGGACAAAGCGGTGGATCAACGCCCGGTCCTGAACAAACCCGCCGCTGGCCAGCAGCACCGCTCTACGAGCCATGACGTCAACCACTTCGCCGTTACGCTCGACACTCGCCCCCCACACCCGGCCACCGTCCCCACGCAACAAACGGCGGGCGCGGCTGTGCAGCCAGACCTCGACCTGTTGCGTTGCCAGCGCCGCCTGTTGCAGTTGCCGCACCATGTCGGCCGGGTCCACATTGTGCACCCGTGGTACCGACTGCCCGGAGGCGGCCTCGATGACATCGGTGAACACCACGCCGTTGTCCTTGAGCCACTGGTAGGTCTGCAGTTGGTGATCGGTGTACAGCTTGACCAGTGCCTCGTCGCATTCGCCCTTGCCCACCTCGACGAGGTCGTCGAACAGCAATTGCGACGAATCTTCAATACCGTGCGCACGCTGCAGGTCGGTGCCGGCGAACGCCAGGCAACCACCACTCATGGCCGATGAACCACCGGTTTGTGCGGTCTTTTCCAGCACGATCACCTGCAAGCCCGCCTGGGCTGCAGCCAGGGCCGCGCTGAAACCCGCCAGCCCGCCGCCGATCACCAGCAAATCACATTCATAACGATTCATGCCTGATCTCCTGCTTGAATAAACGAGCCCAAGCCATAGAAGTCGAAGATTTCCCGAACCCGCTCAGGCTCGGGTTGGGCTGAGAAATATCCACGATTGCAAGTGCGTGTGCCGTTGGCGCGCCGCAAGTCCACCATGCTTTCCGCCTGTTTGACCCAGGCACCGAGCGAATCGAGCACTGGCACACCGTCCACCTCGTTAATGCCATGGGTGGCCAGCAGTACGTTCAGCGGGGCTTCGCCGGGAATGATCACTTCAGCGCCACTGGCGATCAGGCCGCGCGCCGCGCTGCGAAAACGTTCGATCAGTTCAGCGGGATCGGTGAAGCCTGCCAGCACATCGGCAAAGCGAAAGCCGACATGCCGCACCTCCGTCAACCGCCCGGCGAGACCATGGCGCGCAGCGTTTTCAGTGACCTGCTCAGCCAACTCGTCAATGAACACCAGAACCCCGAACGTTCGCCCGAGCATGCACGCGGTCAGCATCGCCGATTCGCCATAGCCCACCACTGGAATATCCAGCAGGCTGCGCGTTTCCTTGAGTGCCGGTTCCGGCAAGGTGCTGATGGCGTAGGCGTCGAAACCCTGATGCTGGGCATTGATGCCCGCCGCCATGAACTGCAGGCCATGCAGGTACTGCAGGGCCGAATACTTGATGTCGTCTCCCGGATAGTGGTTGCGGTAGGTACCCGGGCGCATCCCATGCATATGGATCTCGGTGTCCGGCCGGGCCACCCTGCGAAAATGCGCACGCAAGGCCTCGTCGTAAGCGCCCAGGTCGCTCAGTACGGTGAAACTTTGATGCCAGATACGAATGCTCATGTAAGTCCTCATTCAAAAGCCCGTCACTGAGTGCGCCAACCTTGCGGCCAGCTCACCATGCAACCCAGGCGAATATGCAATGAGGGATTATCGGCAGAGTGTCGCCGCGTAGAGTAGGTGCTGACGTTGAAGGGGCTTTTTAGAAAAGCTGCATGATCGGCGAGCGGCCAGGTACCCAAGCAGCACGGTTGATCTTTTTAGCTAGCTCATTCCCCAGTGCCGAACATCGTTCGCGATGACCTCATGTCCGGAAAAAAGCCCAGGCAACTCGGCCTTGAGAAAGTCCACCCAGGTCCTGACCTTGGCATCCAGAAAACGCTTGGAAGGATAGAGTGCATAGACGTTGCGCTCCCTGAGCCGGTGGTCGCCCAGCAGGCGCAGCAAGGTGCCCTCGCGCAGTGACCGGGTGGCGGTGTAGAACGGCAACAGGCTGATGCCCATCCCGGCCTCCGAGGCATTGACCATCGCCTCGGGAACGTTGCTCTGGAAGGTCTTGCCGGGCACCACGCAATGCTCGCCCTGCTCGTCACGGAAGACCCACTCATCGCCGTGCAACGGGTCGATCATGCGCAGGCAGCAATGTTCATTCAAGTGTTCGGGGCGGGTCGGCAGGCCCCGACGCGCGATGTACGCGGGCGATGCGCAAGGCATGCTGAAGATGCGCCCTACCGTTTGGGCAACGAATTGTGAATCCGCCAGGTCCTGGGCAATGGAGATGACCACGTCGTGCCCGTCTTCAAGGGGGTCGGGGTTGCGTTGCGACAAGGTCATCTCGACCACCACGTCCGGATAGAGCTCGCAGTAGCGGGCAATCAGCGGCGTCATCAGCACACCCAGCCCGGTCAAACAGTGCAGACGCAACCGGCCATTGGGCTCCAGGTGAGCGCCACGGGCTTCTGCGGTGGCCTCGGCCATGTCATCCAGTATTTGCCGCGCCCGCAACAGGAAGCGTTCGCCGGCTTCGGTCAGGCTCAAACGGCGGGTGGTGCGTTGCAGCAGACGCGCCTGCACGTGCTGTTCAAGTTCCGCCACCAGCCGAGACACTTGCGCCGTGGAAAAGTCCAGCGCCTGTGCGGCGGTGGTAAAGCTGCCTGCATCGGCTACACGTACAAATACGCGCAGGCTGTTAAGCAAGTCCATGGACCCTCCGGCGACAACGACTGTTGCATCTGATGTAACGCTGCATCAAGTACGGCCCTCTTTATCCCTATCTGTAGAAGAATAGAATTGACTCATCGAAACACCACGGAGAAGAAACCATGAAGACTTTGTTAAGCGTCCTGTTGGCCCTGACCACGACCGCCGTCATGGCCGGTGAAGGCAACCCGGCCACAACACCTCCATCCCTGGATATCGCAAAGGTCATCTCGGTCACCGATACCTCGACTGCCTGCGACGTCGTACCGGCGACCATGGTCTACATCGACCATCAGGGTGAAACCCACCAGTTGACCTACAACGTGATGGGCAGTTGCTCGGGCGTGTGAGAGACCGCAAAGGCACCTCGTTCACGCCGCTATCCGGGTGGCCTGCAGGGCCAACTCGTGCAAATCGGCCAACCGCTGCATGACGCGTTCGACCACTTCCAGCCTGGCCACCGCGCCACTGCGTAACTCCCCCATCGACTGCAACGCGACCTCGGCCTTGTCCAGGCCCAAACGCGTCGAATCGGTCAGTTGTTCAAGACCCTGGCGGGCATCCTGTGCCGACTTCTCCAGGCCCGTGGCAATCTGCCGGATCTGCGCACTGGAGTCCGCGGCCTGGCGCGACAGATTGCGCACCTCGTCCGCCACCACGGCAAAGCCCCGACCATGATCACCGGCCCGCGCGGCTTCGATCGCGGCGTTGAGCGCCAACAGGTTGGTCTGCCGGGCGATGTCCTGGATGCTGCCGACAATCGCACCGATGCGTACCGACTGGCTGCCCAGCTCATCGAACACCTGATCCAGGCGCTGCAGGTACTGATCAAGATCCCCCAGCACGGCAGCCGAAGACTGCATGCTCACGGCGCTTGCCTGTACCCGCTCGCCCGCGCCACGCGCCAGTTGGTTGGCAAAGCGCATGTCGTCTTCAGTCTGCTGCACCACTTGAGTCAAGTGTTCGAGTGCCACCTTTACCTCGGCGCCCGGCCAGGCGGGCTCGACCACCGGCAAGGACGGTAGCGGGACCGGTGCACTGGACACCACGGGATCCGGCTCCCGCTCCACGAGTACTTCGACCACGCGCATTGGCTGACGCTGATAAAGCACCGCCGCCGCCAGCAGCAACAGGTCGATGACGCCGGCATACATCAGGTGCATGCCGTTGCCGACAGCGAGCAGCACCACTGCGCCGCCGGCTGTAATCAGGGCCAGTCGTGCCCAGGCTTTATTGCTCATACTCGCCCCCAGTTCGCTCACAGCAACGTCCAGGTGTAGCTCAGGATCAGTCGGTTCTCGTCGATATCGGTGCGGTAATTGGAGCGCGCCATGGCATTGCGCACCCGGATCCCAAGCCCCGCGAAGGTGCCGCTCTGCACGACGTAACCGAGGTCCAGGTCGCGTTCGCGGTCCTTGCCTTCAAAGCCCTTGCCGGTGTTAACGTTGTTGCCGGTGATGTAGCGCACGGTGCTGGTCAGGCCCGGCACGCCGAGGGCGGCAAAGTCGTAGTCGTAGCGCGCCTGCCAGGAGCGCTCGTCGGTGGAGGCGAATTCATAGGTCGGCACTTCGTTACCCAGCGGCGAGATGTTGGCAAATACCCGAGGGAACGCGCTTTCACCAAACATGCCCTGGTAGCCGACGTAGAAGGTATGGCCGCCGTACTTGGCCGACAGCAGGGAGAAGAACGCCTGGTTGTCGATATTGCCCAACAGCTTCTTGCCATCCTCCCTGGCATCGAAATACCCGAGGTTGGCGCCCAGGGTCCAACTGCCCAGGGGCTGGCTGTGTTTCAGGCCCAGGAAGCCTTGATGGTAGATGTCTTCCAGTTGCCCGTACCAGGCACTGACGCTGGTGTGTTTGTCGTTGAAGGCGTAATCGCCGCCACCATAGTTGAACGCGTCACTGCTGGCCTGGCGCTGAGGCACGTAGCTGAGCATCGCTTGCATCTTCTCGTCGCCGGCCTCGTTGCGCAGGTGAGTGGAGCTCAGATGGCCGCCCTGCAACGTCAGGCCATTGATCTCTGCAGACGTGATGCTCGCCCCTTGGTAACTGGGTGGCAGCAGACGGATGTCACTGAAAACCAGCACCGGCAAGTTCGGTTGCAGTTCGCCAACGCGCAGTTCGGTTTTCGAGTAACGCAGCTTCAACGTGCCTTCCACGCGGCTGTAGTCATCGGCCGCGCGACCATCGCTTTGCACCGGTAACAGGCCGGTGTTGACCCGGTCCGGGCTGCTGTCGAGCTTGAGCCCGAGCAGGCCGATGACATCGACGCCAACGCCGATCGTCCCTTGGGTGTAACCGGACTTGGCGTTGAAGATAAAGCCCTGGGCCCACTCCTCGGCCTTCGACTGCTTGTTAGCGCCGACAATGTCCGAGTAGTCCCGGCTGAAGTAGTAATTGCGTGCCTGCAAGGTGGCGGTGGCGTCCTCGATAAAACCGCCCTCGGCGGCCATCAACTGGCTGGAACAACCCAAGGCGACAGCCGTGGACAAAAGCGTACGAGTTGCATGAATGGTTGACTTCATCGATGTGCTCTTATTGTTGTTATGAATAGGTAAGGCGTGGCGGATACAGGTCAGCGCGCCACCTCCCGGGCGCTGCTGGACGTGGCATGGGGCGGCCGCCGCGCACCCGACAGCAGGTGCGCGGCCATGCCGAAAATCAGCCCCCAGAACGCGGCGGACAAGCCGAACAGCGACATGCCCGAGGCGGTGGTGAGGAACGTCACCAGCGCCGCTTCGCGGTCATGGGGTACGGCCATGGCATTGGCCAGGGCGCCGGCAATGGCAGCGAACAGGGCCAGGCCCGCCAGGGCGGCGATCAGTTCTTTGGGGAAAGCGGCAAACAACGACACCAGGGTCGCACCAAAGATGCCCAGTACCAGGTAACAGAGACCGCCGACCACACCGGCGACATAGCGTTTGCCCGGGTCTTCGTGGGCCTCGCGGCCAGTGCAGATGGCGGCAGTGATCGCCGCCAGGTTGAGGCCATGGCAACCAAACGGCGCCAACAGCGCCGTGCCCAGCGCGCTGCAGGCGATGATCGGGCTGGCCGGCGTGGCGTAACCCGAGGCGCGCAACACGGCCATGCCCGGCACGAACTGCCCGGTCAGCGCCACCATCACCAGTGGCAAGGCGACGTTCAAGGTTGCACTCAGGCTGAACTGCGGGGTGACCCAAACCGGCGTCGCCAGGCCGATCACCAGGGCTTCGCGGTGCAATTGGCCGGTGAGTATGGCGATGGCACAGCCCACCACCAGTACCGCCATCACCGCGTAACGCGGCAGCAGCCGTTTGCACACCTGGTAGGTGACGAACATGGCCAGCACCAACCCGGGCTGACCTTGCAATGACACGAACAGGCCAGTGCCGAAACGCAACAGAATCCCCGCCAGCATGGCCGCTGCGATGGCGCCGGGCAGCTTGCTGATAACGCGGTCGAAGGCGCCCGAGATGCCGACCAGAAAGATAATCAGACTGCTCAGCAGATAGGCACCGACGGCCTCGTTCATCGAGATGCCCGGCAGCAACGCCACCAGCAGGGCCGAGCCGGGTGCCGACCAGGCAATGATGATCGGCACGCGGTAGCGCAGGCTCAGGCCGATGCCCAGCAGCGCACTGCCAATGGAGATCGCCCAGACCCAGGACGACAACAGCTCGCGAGACAGATGCGCGGCGTCCGCCGCCTGGAAAATGATCACCAGTGGGCCCGCATACGAGATCACCGTGGCAATAAAGCCCGCCACCGCAGCGGACAGCGAAAAGTCACGCATCAAGCCTTTCATCAAACAGCTCCTTGCGCACTCAAGCCTTGGCCGTGGACAGTGGCGCGGTCACCCTGGAGGCGTTTCGCTCGCTGCTGATGGCGTACAGGGTCATGGCGAGGGCGGCCACCGCACCCGGCAGGGCGAACGCCATGAAGTTGAGTTGCAGCGGCAAACTGATTCCCAGCAACGCACCGCCTAACAAAGGACCGACAATGGCGCCGTTACGGCCGATCCCCGACGCCCAGCCAAGCCCCGTGGAACGAATGGCCATGGAATAGAACTGCGCGGCACAGGCATACAGCAGGATTTGCGAACCGATGGTGGTGGCGCCGGCGATTGCGATCAGCAGGTACAACACAGGGGTCGGGCTTTTGAATCCGAGCAAGGTGATCGACACCGCGGCAATGGCGAAGAACACCGCCAGCACCCTTGGAAGGTTGAGCTTGTCGCCCAATACGCCACCGCCCACCGCACCGAAAATCGCGCCGAAGTTCAACACCAGCAGGAAGGACAAGCTTGAGCCCAGGCTGTAACCGGCGTTGGCCATGAGTTTCGGCAGCCAGGAACTCAGGGCGTAGACCATCAACAGGCAGCAGAAAAACGCCAGCCAGAGCATCAGCGTGCGCATGGCGCGGCCTTCGCGGAACAGCTGCAGTACTGGCGTGCCGGTGCCCTTCACTTCCGCCATGTGCAGGGTATCGCTGGCCTGGGCAACATAGGCCGGGTCAACGCGTTGCAAGACAGCACGCGCTTGCTCGTTGCGGCCTTGACGCAACATGAACCCCACCGACTCAGGCAGGAAGTACATGATCAGCGGCAACAGCAGCAAAGGCAGCCCCGCCACATAGAACACCGCCTGCCACCCGAAGCTTGGAATCAGCACGATCCCCAGGCCCGCCGAGAGCATGCCGCCCACCGAATAACCGCTGAACATGATGGCGACCAGGGTGCTGCGAATTTTCTTCGGCGCGTACTCGTTCATCAGCGCCACCACGTTGGGCATGACGCCGCCGATGCCAAGGCCGGCAATGAACCGGCAAATGCCAAAGGTCGTGGGACTCGTGGCAAAGCCATTGAGCACGGTGAAGCCGCTGAAGAGCATCACACAAAGGGTGATGGTTTTCTTGCGCCCGATCTTGTCGGACAGCGGGCCGAAAAACAGCGCACCGAACATCATGCCAAACAGCGCATAACTGCCCAGCGCCCCGGCCTCCAACGGGCTCAGCCCCCACTCTTTCATCAGCGTCGGCAAGACCACCCCGTAGATCACCAGGTCGTAGCCGTCGAAGATGATGATCAGGGCGCACCAGAACAACACCATCCAGTGAAAGCGGTTGAAGCGTGCGTTGTCGATAACCTCGTGTACATCGATTTTTCGCATGGCATGGGTCTCTTGTTGTTATTTTTTATTGTTCGTTTGGGCGTTTCAGCGTGCTGCCGTGAGCGGTGCAGGCAAGGGTCCACCAATGGCGGCCGCATTGTTACGCGCCATGCACAGCACTGTTACGCGGGATGCAAATGGAGGGTATTGAGACCGGCAGAGTGGCAATATCCGCTTTGCGCATATCGCTATCCGTTTTGTGCAGAGGGGTGATATCGGCGCGTTGCCATGACCCACGAGCGATTTGTCAGGGGCTCACTCAGGCCTCGTTGATTTAGCTCAATGTCTTCGCCCTGCTCAGGCGTAAAAAAGAACCGGGTTCTGGCGACCTGTAATGGGGTACGGGCAGTGCCGAAACAGTCCAGGTCCAGCAGGAAAAAGGCACCGGCTCAGTGGATGACATCGTCCTGAGAAACCTGCCTTGTCGACCCCCCTTGGTGCGGACCTCCACGCATCCGTCATCACCGGAGAATCGCCATGCTGGCAGTCACCTTGATCAACACGCTGGTGGTCATCGTCGTCGTGGTGATCCACTACGAATGCCTTTTACGCCTGAATGACTGGCTTCCGCGACTCAAGCTCTGGAGCCGCTTCAGGATTGTCGTCGGGGTGTTCGGTGCACTGGTGGCTCACGCGCTGGAAGTCTGGTGCTTTGCGCTGGTCTATTACCTGATGGTGCGCTCCGGCGACTGGGGCGGTCTGACGGGCAACTTCGATGGTTCGCTGCTGGACTGTGTTTATTTTTCCTTCACGACCTACACGACGATCGGTTTCGGCGATATCTCACCCGTGGGCAATCTCAAGTACCTGACCGGCCTGCAAGCGTTGACCGGCCTGGTGCTCATCACCTGGACGGCCTCGTTTCTTTTTCTCGAAATGCAGAAATACTGGAAGAGCAAATAGCGAAGGGTCGGACGTTGCCCCTCGCTATCACAGCCCTGCCCCCTCTGGACCTCAGCCAACGGCCACAGGCGTCCACTGCCAATTCAGCACCTCGGGCATGTCTTGCCCGTGTTCGATCAGGTAGAGCTTGTGTTTTTCCATCGTCGACCAGTACCGCGACCGCGCGTTTTGCAGTTGATCATGCAAGCGGGGTACTCGCTCGATGACGTCCAGTGCCAGTTGATAACGATCCAGGTTATTGATCACGGCCATGTCGAACGGCGTCGTGGTCGCGCCCTCCTCCTTAAAGCCGCGGACGTGAAAATTGTCATGATTGGTGCGTTTGTACAGCAGGCGGTGGATCAGCGCGGGATAGCCGTGGAAGGCGAAAATCACCGGTTTATCGACAGTGAACAGCTCATCGAACGCCGTGTCAGGCAAACCATGGGGGTGCTGGAAGGACGGCTGCAGCACCATCAAGTCGACCACATTGATGACCCTGACGCGCAAATCAGGCACGTACTCGCGCAACAAAGTGACCGCCGCCAGGGTTTCCAGGGTCGGCACATCACCGGCGCAGGCCATCACCACGTCCGGGTCCTGATCATCCCGGCATGCCCAGTCCCAACGACCGATGCCCGCCAGGCAATGTCGGATGGCGGCATCAATATCCAGCCACTGCCACTCCGGTTGTTTGCCGGCGACGATGACGTTGATGTAGTTGCGACTTTTCAGGCAGTGGTCCGCCACCGACAACAGGCAATTGGCATCGGGCGGCAAGTAGATCCGCACCACGTCTGACTTTTTGTTCGCCACCAGATCGATGAACCCCGGATCCTGATGGGAAAAGCCATTATGGTCCTGACGCCAGACATGGGACGTCAGCAAAAAATTGAGCGAAGCAACCGGCTTGCGCCACGGCACCTCGGCGGCGGTTTTCAGCCATTTGGCGTGCTGATTGACCATCGAATCGACGATATGGATGAACGCCTCGTAACAGGACAGCAGGCCATGGCGCCCCGTCAGCAAATAGCCTTCGAGCCAACCCTCGCACACCTGTTCGCTGAGGATCTCCATCACCCGGCCATCGACTGACAGGTTCACATCGTCGGGCTCCAGCGGCTCCATCCATGCCTTGGCGCTGACCTCGTAGACCGCATCCAGCCGGTTAGAGGCTGTTTCGTCCGGACCGAACAGACGGAAGTTATTCGAGGCCAGATTGTTTTTCATCACGTCGCGCAAAAACGTACCCAGTACCCGCGTGGCCTCGGCGCGCAGGCTGCCGGGAACCTCGAGCTTCACTGCATAGTCGCTGAACGACGGCAGGTCCAGGGCGCGCAACAGCCCGCCACCGTTGGCGTGGGGATTGGCACTCATGCGCCGATGCCCGGTCGGTGCCAGCGCGGCGATTTTGGGCAGCAAGGCGCCATTGGCATCAAACAGCTCGCCGGGACGGTAGCTGTTGAGCCACTCCTCCAGCTGCTGTAGATGAACGGGCTGCTGAAAGTCGGCCAGGGGCACCTGATGGGCGCGCCAGGTCCCTTCGACACGATGACCATCGACGAATGTCGGGCCGGTCCAGCCTTTAGGGGTGCGCAACACCAACATGGGCCAAAGCGGCCGCTCCAACCCGCCGGACTGTCGGGACTGGCGCGCGTCGCGCTGAATCTCGCGGATTTTCAGCACCATCGTATCCAGCGTCCGGGCCAGGGCCTGATGCACCTGTGCCGGATCATCGCCTTCAACGAAATAGGGATCGTAGCCATAGCCATACATCAGGGCCGACAACTCATCCTCACTGATTCTGGAGAGCACCGTCGGGTTGGCGATCTTGTAGCCATTGAGGTGCAGGATGGGCAACACCGCGCCGTCACGCCTCGGGTTGAGGAACTTGTTGGAATGCCAACTGGCCGCCAGCGTACCCGTTTCGGCCTCGCCGTCACCGATCACGCAGGCGACGATCAGGTCCGGGTTATCAAACGCGGCACCATAGGCATGCGCCAGGCTATAGCCGAGTTCGCCGCCTTCATGGATCGAGCCCGGAATCTGCGCCGACACATGGCTGGAGATTCCGTATGGCCAGGAAAACTGTCGAAAAAGGCGCAGCAGGCCGTTGGCATTGCGCTCAACCGAGGGGTAAAGCTCGGTGTAGGTGCCTTCGAGGTAGGTCTGCGCCACCACCGCTGGCCCGCCATGGCCGGGGCCGGCGACAAAGAGCACCGTGAGGTCATACTGATTGATCAGCCGGTTAAGGTGCGTGTAGATCAGGTTGAGTCCCGGCGTCGTGCCCCAATGGCCCAGCAAACGCGGTTTGATGTGTGCCTGTGTCAGGGGCACGTTCAGCAAAGGGTTGTCCTTGAGGTAGATCTGCCCCACAGCCAGATAATTGGAGGCCCGCCAATAGGCATCCAGCCCTTCCAGTTGCTCATCACTCAGAAAATCGCTCATGAAGTTCTCCGCCAGCGTCCGGCCTGCTGAAGTTGTTGGTCGATTCTGGGAGCCTGAAACGTTCAAGACTTGATTTACATCAAATGTCAAAGCCGACGTTCAAGCTCAATGCCGTTGGAATCCATCGATATCGACCCAGCGGTATGCGCGTTTTCCCCGTTCGTCACTTATCCCGCCAAATGACCGAATGAGGGACGCATCCCGATGACCAACACCTATGCTTAGTACACCTCCCAATAAGGCTAATGCCGATCAGTGAAGTGATTGAACGAGCGAAGAGTCAAGTGTGGCAAGGGAGTTTGCTGCTGCCGGGCAGCGAAGCAGCCCCAAAAACACGGACGGTTCGGCATTCCGACAAACTCCCTTGCAACAGATTGAAGGGCTGCTTAACTGACTGGCGTTCCCTAACAAGGCGTCATGCCCCATGCCTGAAATCCACCCACTTCACGTTCATTATATGAAGGCTGCCTGTTCCAACTGCAGCGTGCTGGAATTGTGCCTGCCGATTGGCATGAGCAGCCTGGAGGTCGAACGGCTGGATACGCTGATCGTGCAACGCTTCAAGGTCAAAAAGGGCACTGCGTTGTACCGTACGGGAGATCCCCTGCGTTCGCTTTACGCGGTCCGTATCGGTTCCTTCAAGACCAGCGTGCTGTCTGTCGATGGGCGTGAACAGGTCACAGGCTTTCACATACCCGGCGAGATGCTCGGCCTGGACGCCATCAGCGCCGATCAGCACGCCTGCAATGCGTTTGCCCTGGAAGACAGCGAAGTCTGCCCCATCCCTTTTGCGCAACTGGAGAAACTCGCGCAAAACCTGCCATCGCTGCAACACAACCTCAACAGGCTCCTGAGCCGTGAAATCGTGCGTGATCACAGCATGTTGATGCTGATGGGCAACATGAACTCCGATGAGCGGCTGGCCGCTTTTCTGCTGAACCTGTCGCAACGTTTCAGCATCCGTGGCTATTCCGCCAAGGACTTCGTGCTGAAAATGCGTCGCGAAGAAATCGGCTCCTACCTGGGGCTGCGGCTGGAAACCATCTGCCGGGGGATCGCGCACCTGCGGGACCAAGGATTGGTGGAGGTCGCAGGCCGAGACGTCAAGATCCAGAACCTGGAAGGGCTCAAGCAACTGGTCGCCGGATGCAATCGCTCTGTGCGCTAACCCTTGCACATCTGGAGAATCGTCATGCGCGCCATGGTGCTACGTACTTACGGCGAACCACTGCAGCTGGAAGAACGCCCTGTCCCCACACCCGGCCCGCACCAACTGTTAATCAAAGTCCTGGCCTGCGGCGTCTGTCGCACCGACCTGCACCTGGTGGACGGCGAATTGGCGCAAGCGCAACTGCCACGGGTCCCAGGCCACGAGATCGTCGGTGCAGTCACGGCGGTGGGCGCCGACGTCGCAGCGGACTGGATCGGCCAGCGGGTCGGGGTTCCGTGGCTGGGGTGGACCTGCGGCCAGTGCGAATTCTGTCTGTCGGGCCGGGAGAATCTTTGCGACAAGGCGCAGTTCACCGGTTGCCATCTGGACGGCGGTTACGCCGAATACACCGTTGCCGACGAGCGTTTCTGCTTCCCGATCCCCCAAGTGCTCTCGGACATTCAAGCGGCTCCGCTGCTGTGTGCCGGGCTGATCGGCTTTCGCGCGTTGCAGATGGCCAGGGGCGCGCGCCACCTGGGCCTCTACGGGTTCGGCGCGGCGGCGCATCTGGCGATTCAGGTGGCGCGGGGCCGCGGGCAAAAAGTGTATGCCTTTACCCGACCGGATGACCATGACGGTCAGGCTTATGCCCGATCCCTGGGGGCCGAATGGGCGGGCGCATCGGATCAACCGCCACCGCATTTGCTCGACGCCAGCCTGATTTTCGCGCCCGTCGGTGCTTTGGTGCCGATGGCACTGACGGCGACGGTCAAGGGCGGCTGTGTGATCTGCGCCGGCATTCACATGAGCGACATTCCCGCGTTTCCTTATCGGCTGCTCTGGGGCGAACGCAGCGTTCGTTCAGTGGCAAACCTGACCCGCGAGGATGGCAGCGCGTTTTTTCAAGAGCTCAAACACACGCCCGTGCATTGCGACGTCACTCTTTTTGCCCTGGACGACGCCAATCAGGCACTCGCCTGCTTGAGAGCCGGGCAGTTCAATGGCGCGATCGTGCTCACCCCGTAACGCCCGTCCTGACCGCCAGAATGCTGCCCGGCACCGAGTACAGCGCACGTTCAGTGTTACTGCCGATCAAGCGATCGATTCCCACTCGGTGCACGGTCCCCATCACCACCACATCCGCCACGTATTGTTCGACAAACTCACTGATCACCGGCACGGGCAAACCCATGACGAAATGCCGCCGCTCAGGCGGCACCCCATGACGATCCGCGAGGGTCACAAAAGCCTGGTGCAGGGACTGACGCAGTTCCTCGATGAAGTCCACCCCCCAACCACCGCCCACCAGCGGCGAATCGGCATTGAAGGCCGGCGACAAATCGTAGGCATACAGCAGGTGCAACGGCGCATCGCATTGCAAGGCCAGGGCATTGGCGGTTTGAATGATGGTGTCGTTCAGGCCGTTGATTTGCGTGGAAGGATCGAACGGATCGACGGCAGCCACGACCCGGTGCGGCAAGCTGTAGCGGGCCTGGTTGACCAGATGCACGGGAACCGGGCATTCGCGCAGCAGGTGGCAATCGAGCGGCGTGATGAACACTCGCTTGAGTACAGGCTCCAGGGTGACATCCTTGATCAACAGGTCGGGCTTGAGTTCTTCGACCGTTTTCAAGATGTCCAGCAGTGGATGGGTCGTGAAAACCACTTCCACCGAGACATCCAGCCCTTGTCCGCCAAGTTGTTCGACCTCGTCTGCAACCCAGCGACGATAGCGGCGCATGTAACGCTGATACCCGGCGTCGTCCGTTTTCTCTTCCCACAAATGCACGACCGGCACCGGTTCGACAAAGGCTCTTACATCCAGCCCCGCCCCGCTCACCTTGGCCAGCGCAACGGCGCGCAGCAGGGCGGGAGATTGTTGCAGGGTTTGGTCGGCAATCAGCAATAAACGTTGATATTGACCCATCACGCACCTCCGCTCGGTTCCGGCCCTTTAGCGCCGTCAGGTTCCAGACTGCGCTCGTTACCCCCTGCCCCACGTTGATTTACATCAAACACGTGCAAATCTGCGCCGTCGGCAAGAGTCTATGATCCAGATCAGATTCAAGCGCCGCCGACGGCGTAGAAAGGAATGAACCGTACGGTTCGTCACCGTGCGCCTGCCTTTCAAACCGGATGGAGGATTACCCCATGCTCACCGTCAAAGACCACAACGATCGGGCCGCAGCGGCCTACTCCACAGTCACCGGACAACACTGGATCGAAGCGCTCAAGGACGGCCGCCATGTATTGATCCGGCCGCTGACGGAGAAAGACCGCGAGCGTGAATACGCCTTCATCAAGCGGCTGTCGCCCGAGTCCCGGCACATGCGCTTTCTCTCGCAGATCAGTGAGCCCGGCACCGAGATGCTCGACCAGCTGATGGATACCGACAATAAGCAGCGCACCGCCTACGTCGCGCTGGTCCACGAAAACGGCCAATTGATTGAGATTGGTGTCGCCCGCTATGCCGCTACCTCCGAGCATGAATGTGAATGCGCCGTGACCGTCGCCGATGAATGGACACATCTGGGCCTGGGCACATTGCTGATGGAGCACTTGATCAAGACCGCACGCAAAAACGACTTTCACCAAATGTATTCGGTGGACGCCTCAAGCAACGCACCGATGCGGGACCTGGCCAAATCCCTGGGTTTCGAGACACGCAATGATCCCGATGACACTCGCCAGGTCATTCATCGGCTGCACCTGTAATACATCGCCCCGCGATGTACCGGCCAACGGTTCATCGCGGGGCGATTGAGTACTCAAGATTGCAAGTCCCTCCCCCGTTCAATCGCCTGTTTCGGTCTCAGCGTGATTCTGTCAGTCAGTCCACAAGGTCGGCGCTAATCCTTGCGCCCCGGGTATGACCAGATTGCCCCCCGGGGAATGGACGTGTGAAAGAAGTCCGGCCGGTGCGGGCAGGCCAGACATGCGGCGCATCGATTCGCGCCTTGAGTTGGTCGACAAACGCCTGGGCGCCTTCCAGGCTGTTGAAGTCCACCGCCAGGTCGTCCATGCACACCATCCAGACATCGGTTGCCTGCTTCTGCGTGATCTCAATAATCATCGAAAACCTCCCGAAAATGCCCTCGCACCCAACTGCCGGACGCTTTCGTTCCAGGTGCGCAAGCGATAAGCACGAACTCCAGATTGCGCCAGGGTGACTGAGCAAAAGTTGATCACGGTCAACAATTTCAATGACTGAACGCGCCACGCATGACCGGACGTCGGGCGGCATCGTCGTAACTCCCCGGGTTTGACAAAGATCAAGCCCGCTTCCCCGGATAGACGCAGGATGAATGCAAGGTTTCACGCCCCGATTGCACCGCAGCCGTTGGACCCAATACTTGCAAAATGACTAGAGGAGACAGGTCATGTCGGATCAATCACGTTTCATGTTGGTCGTCTCGCCCTTGATGGAAAACAGCCCCGCCTTCGATCGGGCCGCCGCACTGGCCCATGCATCGAACGCGGCACTGCACATCGTGGCGTTCGACTATCTCGAAGGGCTGGCGACCGCCGGCATGGTCAATGAGCAAGCGCTGGAACAGATGCGGCTCGGGTACGTGGAACGCCATCGCCAATGGCTGGAAGATCAGGCTCGGCCGTTGCGCAAAATCGGGGTGCACGTGACCACGGAAGTGGTCTGGGTGGAAAAACCCTTGCAGGAAATCCTGATCCATCTCAAAGAGCAGCCCATGGCTGTACTGATCAAGGCCCTGGCACACGAATCGCGTCTGTCGCGCCTGTTGTTTACGCCGCTGGACATTCATCTGCTGCGCGAATGCCCGGTGCCCTTGCATTTTGTCAGCCACATGCACCACGCCTTGCCGCGCAAGATAGTCGCCGCCATCGACCCCTTCCATCGCGAGGGGCAATACCAGGACTTCAATGACCGGATTCTGCAAGAGGCTTCAAAACTGGCGATTACCTGTCATGCCGAACTGGACGTTGTCTATGCCCATGACCTCTCTTCCATCAGCGCAGACGAATTCGGCTTCGAGAATGCCTCGACGTTTTTCTCTTCCAGCAAAGCCAAAACCCTGTTCGATGCACAGGCTGATGCCTTCCGCGAACTGTCGGAGCGCAACGGCATCCCGCCGGAGCACCAGCGCATGATCATGGGCAATCCGGCGAAGGTGCTTGCCAGCTACGCAACCGCCTATGACATCGACATGATCGTGATGGGCCGGGCCGGGCATCGTGTCATGGACCGGTTGGTCGGCAGTACGGTGGAACATCTGCTGTACAAGATGCCGTGCAGCGTCTGGGTGGTTTCGCCACAGGAATTGAATGAGGAATAAAGGAAGTAACGTGGGCGCCGTCCTTTGTAGGTCGAACCGTGTCGCCGGCAATGGACAGGATGGTTTTGCGCGACCGCACGTAGAGAAGCCTGGCCAGCCTCTACTCGCGAGTCTCGCCAATTCTTCCCGTTTTGCGGTGCAACACTGGCGTGCGTGAATCCATGTTCTAAGGTTATCCGCAGGCAACCCCTCGCAAACGAAGAACATGATCTTGCGATAACTGACCCTGCGCAAAAGCGATTCACGTGGTTAGCGGTAACGACTGAAAAGTGGTGGGTTAACGAAGGCCTCAGTGCTCGGGCAAAGGCGTTGCGCATATCAAGGAGTTCCGATGGCCGACTCAAGCAAGAAGATGAGCCTCATGGGGCTTACCACGCTGGTGACCGTGAACATGATGGGCTCGGGCATCATCCTGCTGCCGACGAGCATGGCGCAACTCGGTGCCATTTCATTGCTCTCATGGCTCGTCACCGCCGTCGGCTCCATGGCCATCGCGTATTGCTTTTCCCAGTGCGGCATCTACTGTCCGCGCTCGGGCGGGCTGTCCGCCTACACCGAAGAGGCTCATGCCAAATCGGGCTTCTTCCTCTGCTCGTATCTGTATTTTCTCTCCCTGGGTATCGCCAATGTGGCCGTCGCCATTTCTGCGGTGGGTTACATGACAGCGTTCGTGCCCTGGCTCGGCAGTGGCGCCATTCCCCTGTTCATCGGTACGGTCGGCCTGCTCTGGCTCACCACCGTGGCCAACTTCGGCGGCCCGAGCATCACGGGCAAAATCGGTACGATTACCGTGTGGGGTGTCATCATCCCGGTGGCCGGCTTGAGCATCATCGGTTGGTACTGGTTCAGGGCCGATGTGCTGATAGCCGCCTGGAACCCCAACAACCTGCCGATCTCCGAAGCCATCAGCAAGGCGATTCCCCTGACCCTGTGGGCTTTTCTGGGTATGGAGTCGGCGGCGCAGGCGTCTGATGCGGTGGAAGATCCCAAGCGCAACGTGCCGCTGGCCTGTCTCTTCGGCACACTGGGCGCGGCGGTGGTCTACATACTGTCGACGACGGTGATCCAGGGGATGATTCCCAATGCCGAACTGGCCAACTCATCCGCGCCCTTCGCCCTCGTGTATGCCCACATGTTCAATCCCACGGTCGGTAACATCGTCATGGCGCTGGCCGTGATGGCTTGTGTCGGGTCGCTGCTGGGCTGGCAATTCACCCTGGCGCAAACCGCCAAGATGACCGCGGACCAAGGGATGTTCCCGAAATTTTTCAGCAGGGTCAGTACGCGGGATGCCCCGATTATCGGCATGCTGGTCTGCGGCGTGCTGCAGACCTTGATGGCGCTGTCGACCATTTCACCCAATGCCAGCGAGCAGTTCGGCAAACTCGTCAGCCTGGCGGCCGTGACCAACCTGATCCCCTACGTGACAGCCGCCACGGGCCTGCTGGTCATGATGTACAAAGCCAGAGTCAGCAAAGGGATCTACACCCGCAACACCTCGCTATTACTGATCGCCGTGGCCTATTCGCTGTACGCCCTGTATGCCTGTGGCAAGGATGCCGTATTCGGTGGCCTCATCGTCCTTGCATTTGGCTACCTGCTCTATGGCTTCGTCTCCATACGTTTTGTCGATACGCCTCCCGCCGCCCAGACCAGTGCCGGCAGTCCTCAGCTGTAATTTTCAGGCAACACAGACATTCGAATGCGGGGCGCCAGGATATGAACGTACAAAGGATCAAAGCCACCCACTTGCTGCTTGTCAGCCTGCTCGCCATGGCGCCGGCACTGGCCGATGCCAATACCCTTGATCGCGTGCGCACGAGCAACACCTTCACGCTCGGCTACCTGCCGGATCTGGCCCCATTCAGTGTCCAGGCAGGCGACAAGGCCAGCGGTTATGCGATCGAGCTTTGCCAGAAAATCGCTGACAGCGTCAAAGTCGAACTGGGCTTGCCCGACCTGCAGGTACGTTACCAACCGGTCTCCCTCGACGACGCGATGACGGCCGTGAGCACGGGCAAGATCGACATCCTCTGTACGCCCAGCCCACCTACCCTGGCGCGTCGCAAGCAGGTGAGCTACTCGGTGCCGATCTACACCGCGGGCCTTTCGGTGGTGGTGCGCCAGGAAGCCCCCGAGGCGCTGATCAATGTCCTCAACGGCAAAGTCGCCCGTACCGGGCCGACCTGGCGGGCGACGGTCAATCATGGGCTGTCCGATCAAACCTATGCCACCACCGCTGGCGGGATCACCGAGACATGGATCCGCCAGCAAATGCGTTTGCTCGGCGTGGTGGCCAACCTGGTCACGGTCAAGAACACTGAAGCGGGCGTCAACCTGGTCGCCGAAGGCAAGGCCGATGCCTTCTTCGCCGAACGCATCATGCTGAGCAATCTCCTCGCCACGCACCCATCCGCGGCAAAGCTGGTCTTGCTGGATCGGGTATTCGAGTATTCACCGACCGCGATGGCCCTTGATCGAGACGACGAAAATTTCCGCTTGCTGGTTGATACCGCTCTCAGCGAAATGTACAGATCGGGCGAAATCGAACAGGCCTGCAATACCTACCTGGGAGGCATCAGCGACATGGCGAAAAACCTGTTCAAGGTCTACGCGATTCCCTAAAAGAGCGCCGCAATGATCGGGGCACCATGATCCGTCGCGGGAGCTGCTACGCTTGAAACAATGTACTTCGGCGCTTTCAGGAAACCGGCACACGCACTTTCTGTGGGCTGATGGAGCAGTCGCATTCCCGGATCCCGTGCCCAAGCGAGTCTGACTTCGTTGAGCAAAGGAGTGGACATGCCTCCCCGCAAAAATAGCCCCGCCCATGGCAAGACAGCGCAATCGGAAGACCACGGGGACGAGTGGGTCTTTCACTCGCGCAAGGAGCGTCTGTACCAAGGTGAACAAATACGCGAGCGCGTGCCCCATGCGGATCACGCCGTATGGAAACCACCGCGCAAACATCGTGACCCCATCGAACTCCTCGAAGTCTCCAACCGCTATCGATTGCCCAATCTGGTACCGGTGCGATACGGCCGCATGTCGCGCAGTCCATTCACTTTTCTGCGTGGCTCTGCGGGATTGATGGCGCATGACCTGGCCACGACCCCGACCACCGGCATTCAGGTGCAAGCCTGCGGCGATTGTCACCTGCTGAACTTCGGGTTATTCGCCACACCTGAGCGCAATCTGATTTTCGACATCAACGATTTCGACGAAACGCTTCCAGCCCCCTGGGAGTGGGATGTCAAACGCCTGGCGATCAGTTTTGCCGTGGCCGCAAGGGATAACCGCCTCAGCGATAAAGAGGCACGGGGCATCGCCGTCGAAAGCGTTCGTGCCTATCGCGAGCGCCTGCGTAAATTTTCGAAAATGAGCCCACTGGATGTCTGGTATGACCGACTGGATGCCCAGTCGATCATCGACATGGCGCCCAACT
Source organism: Pseudomonas mohnii (assembly GCF_900105115.1). NCBI lineage: Bacteria > Pseudomonadati > Pseudomonadota > Gammaproteobacteria > Pseudomonadales > Pseudomonadaceae > Pseudomonas > Pseudomonas mohnii. Next base: position 50,491 of record NZ_FNRV01000001.1, on the reverse strand, counting down.
CAGAGATCAAGAAGTTTCGCGAGCAAGTGATCGCAAAGGCCAGGATGCGCGTCGGCGATTACCTCTACCCCAAGATCAGCAGTGAAGTCGGCGGACGGCGGCGCCTGATCGATCAACCCCCGATACTGTTTCATGTGTATGAAAAAGGCTTCATGAAAAACGTGCGCCTGACGCTGCAAGACTATCGATTGTCGCTGCCCCATGAACGGCGGGTGCTCTTCGATCGCTATCGCCTCGAAGACATTGCGGTCAAGGCCGTCGGTATCGGTAGCGTCGGCACCTATTGTTTCGTCGGCCTGTTCTTTTCCGCGGAAAATCACCCGTTGCTCCTGCAATTCAAGGAAGCCTGTCCCTCGGTGCTGGCGCCCTATGCGGGCAAGAGCGAATACGAAAACCAGGGCCAACGCGTCGTCACCGGGCAGCGCCTGATGCAGTCGTCCAGCGACATCTTCCTGGGCTGGACACGCAGTCAGAACGGTCGCTACTTCTTTGTCCGTCAGCTACGCGACATGAAGATGTCAGCGCCCATCGAGGGTATTTCCGCCGCGAGGATGAAGATGTATGCCGAGTGGTGTGGCCTGACCCTGGCCCGTGCCCACGCCAAATCAGGGGATGCCGCACTCATCAGCGGCTACCTGGGCAAGACGGATTCCTTCGACCAGGCCATCGGCAAATTTGCCATCGCCTATGCCGATCAGACTGCAAAAGACCATGCCATGTTGCTGGCCGCAGAAAAATCGGGACGGATCAATGTGTTGAGGGAAGAAGAGTAATGAGCGCGCAGCGGACTTTAGCCGGTCCGCTGCCAATGCGGATGTCCCGTTGAGCTTACCCCTGCCTGACGATGTCGACCGAGATCTCACACGCCGCGACCGTTCCCCTGTTTTCAAGCCAGTGGGTGGTGTTCCGGTCTTCAGGCCAGCCCACTCCCGGCCCGTAGTCGGTGGCCGTTCCATTTCGATGATCGGTGATCGTTCCTTGCAATATGTAGACGATGCCCGGCCTGTCGACATGGTTGTGCACCGGCCCGAACACGCCTCCAGGCTCGATGGTCACCAAACGCATCCTGAGTTGGCGCCCGGCCATGCCCTCGATCTCGGGACCCAGGTCGATCGTTGCGAGTAACTGCACCGCAACACCTTTCGTTTCGGGTGCCATTTGTTCGTTGCTCATCATGCGCTCCTCTTTGTATCTGCAGGCCCTGATGAGCAGTAGACACCTTAAAAGGCCTGAGCAGTCGAGAGGCGACCAAGGGTCGATTTCGTGGCGTCGTGAAAGGCGAGGCTTGAACCAAGCCTCGCCCTGACACTTACAAGGCAGGCTTGAAGCAATACGCCGCCAGCTTGTTGCCGTCGAGGTCGCGGGCATAGGCCGCATAGGCGTTTGGCGCCCAGCCGCGAGGACCCGGTGCGCCTTCGTCGGTGCCGCCATTGGCCAGCGCGGCGGCGTGGAAGGCATCGATCGCGGCGCGATCCGGCGCTTCAAAGCTGACCGTGACACCGTTGCCCAAGCTCGCCGGGGCGCCGTTGGCCGGTTTCAGTACGAAGAAGGACGGGGCGTCCTGGCCCCAGATCGAGCCATTGTCATCCAGGTCGGCGAGGCGCTTCTGGCCCAGTGCGCCGAGGACTTTGTCGTAAAAGTCGCGGGCTTTTTGCAGATCGTTGGTGCCGACGGTGACATGGGTAAAGATGCTCATTGTGATGTTCTCTCGGGTAAAAACACGGTGGGTGGTAGTGGTTGAATCAGCGATCGAAATGAATGACTGTGCGGATGCTGCGGCCTTCATCCATCAGGTCGAAGGCCCGGTTGATGTCTTCCAGGCCCATGGTGTGGGTGATGAAGGTCTCCAGCGGGATTTCGCCCGTGCGGGACTTCTCGACATAGCTGGGCAGTTCACTGCGCCCTTTCACGCCACCAAAAGCCGAACCGCGCCAGACGCGACCGGTCACCAACTGGAACGGACGGGTACTGATTTCCTGCCCGGCACCGGCGACGCCGATAATCACCGACTCGCCCCAGCCCTTGTGGCAGCACTCAAGTGCGGCACGCATCAGCTGGACGTTGCCGATGCACTCGAAGGAGTAATCGACGCCGCCCTCAGTCATTTCGACGATCACTTCCTGGATCGGCCTGGCGTAATCCCTGGGGTTGATGAAGTCGGTGGCGCCCAGTTGCCTGGCGATCTCGAATTTGGCCGGGTTGATATCGATGGCGATGATGCGGCCAGCCTTGGCCATGGTCGCACCGATGATCGCCGCCAGGCCGATACCGCCCAGGCCGAAGATGGCCACGCTGGCGCCCTCTTCCACCTTGGCGGTGTTAAGCACCGCACCGATGCCGGTGGTCACGCCGCAACCGAGAAGGCAGACCTTGTCCAGTGGTGCATCCTTGGGGATCTTGGCCAGGGAGATTTCCGGCAGCACGGTGTATTCGGAAAAAGTCGAGGTGCCCATGTAGTGGAAGATGGGCTGCCCCTGATAAGAAAAGCGGCTGGTACCATCCGGCATCAGGCCCTGGCCTTGGGTGGCACGGATCTTCTGGCAGAGGTTGGTCTTGCCGGACCGGCAGAATTTGCACTCGCCGCATTCCGGGGTGTACAGCGGGATCACATGATCGCCCACCGCGAGGGAGGTCACCCCCTCACCCACGGCTTCGACGATACCGCCGCCTTCGTGGCCGAGAATCACCGGAAAGATACCTTCCGGATCGGCACCGGACAGGGTGAAGGCATCGGTATGGCAAACACCGGTTGCCACGATCCGGACCCGTACTTCCCCGGCTTGCGGGGGTGCCACGTCGACTTCGACAATTTGCAGGGGCTGGTTGGCCGCGAACGCCACAGCCGCTCGTGATTTGATCTTGTTCATAAAATTCCGCACGCAAAAAAGGCTGCCTCTGGATAGAAGCAAGAAAGTCAGTCGTGAATTCGGTGTTGCGAAAGGCGTTATGGCTGGCGGGCGTCCTTGCCCTGATTGCCGATTAAAGCGCCGCCTGGATTTTGCTGGCGACCGCATCATCCACCCAGGCATGCCACACTTCGGGGTGTTCCTTGAGGAAGATTCGGGCCAGTTTGGGCGACTCGATGCGTTCCCTGGTCATCCTCGCCAGGTTCTGATTCAACAGTTCGATGGGAATATTGACCTTCTCCAGCACCGCCACCAGTTCGGGCGCCTGCTCATGGAAGGCTTTGGAAATGCCGACTTTGGTCACCACGTTTTTGTCGACACCCGGCTTCTCTTCCAGCCGTATCGCATCGATCTGTCCCATCAGTGGCGTCGGCGACCAGTAGTAGAACAGCACCGGTTCCCCGCGCTTATAGCTGGACAGTACCGCGGCATCCAGGGCTGCACCGGTTCCCGGACGGAAGTTGACGAAGGTGTTTTCAAGACCGTATTCCTTCAACATCTCCGTGTTTTCCTGTTCGCAGATCCAACCTGCCGGACAGTTGTAGAATCGCCCTTTGGATGGTTCTTCCGCGTCGCGAAAAACCTCGGGGTATTTGCTCAGGTCAGCGACCGTCTTCAGGTCTGGCGCCCGCGCCGGCTTGTTGCGTTTCGCGTCCCCTTCAACCACGTAACGCGGCACGTACCAGCCCTGAACGGCGCCGATGATCGGCGAGCCGATCGCCACGACCTTGCCGGCCGCCGCCGCCTTTTTCCAGACTTCACTACGCTCCATCCACTCTTCGCCGAATACCTGGATGTCGTTGCTGGCCAGAGCGGTCTCGAGAATGATGGTATTGCCGACCAACTCGTCGGTTGCACAGCCGTACCCTTCCTTGAGCACAATCTTCATGATGTCGGTGAGCAGCATCCCGCTCTCCCAGTTCAGACCGGCAAACTTCACCGACTTGCCCGAGTCGCACCACCCTGATGCCTGGCTTGAAGCACTGGCAACCAGTACGCCAAGGGTCAGTAACGAGGCCAGCAAGTTCTTCCTGTATTTCATGATCAGACGCTCCGAAATTATTATTGGGGGCAGCGAGCTGTTGCGTGCTGCACCTGCAAAACGAGACCCACCGATCAAAGGTGGACAAGTGCCTGTGCAAACACGTGAAGCGAAGAAGTGAATCGACTGTTTTTATTGTGAGTGCTGCTGAACTTAAACCAATGGCTCTACCGACGTGCGTCCGTAGAACAATTTACGTGCATAGTCGCTGAACTCGACATTGGGCTGATCCACGTAGGCAAATACCGCGTTGAGCCTGAGCCTGTCCCCCACCACCGGCGTCACACGGTGCAGTGAATAACGGCCACGGAACAACGTCAGCGTTCCGGGCACCTGCGGCAGCACTTCTATTTTCTGTGTCGCGGGGTTGTCGAGGAATTGCCCGACCGCGTCATAGCAATCGTCGTTCTCGTTACGCAGCATGCGCACATACTCAAAATCGCCACCGGCAGTTGCCGCCTGAAGCGACAGCGTCACGCTGAAGTCTGAACGATCAAAGTGCCAGCCCAACTGTTGCCCCGCCGAGAAACCTTGCAGATTAAGCGCCGCCAATGGATCTGCATGGCGATAGAGCACGTCCAGATTCAGTACATCCCGAATGAACGAAAGTACGTCGTCCGATTGGTAAATCTGCCGGATCAGATGGTCTGTCGGGATATCGGCGTAGGCGACCGTATCTTTTTCGGTGCTCATCAATCGCCGCAGCGGGTGCGTCGGTTCAACGCTGTCGTCCTGCGGCTTGAAATACACCGTGTGGTTTTCCCGGAAAGGGAACATGCGCGGGTGCAGCGCAAGGGTTTGATCCGCCATCGAGGCGACCACTTCATCGCGGACGAACCCCGGAAAGATCGCAACGCCTTCTTCGCCCAGCAACGATTGGCTGCGGGCGACCAGTTGCTGATACGCCGGATGGCTTCGATTGGTGATGGGATAACGCTCGAGGTCGACGATATCGCCCAGAGTGACTGCAGGGGTGAAAGCAAGCTTTGACATGTTGTTGTTCTCCGGTGGGCTGTTGCTGAAACCAGATTGCACCGGAGCAAAAAACAAGTCACGCTCATATTTTTACGCAAATTTGTGAATTATTTTCAGGTCGCGCCTACCTATGAGACTCACTCTGGATCACCTCGTCATGCTGCAAACCCTGTCGGAAGTCGATTCAGTGACGGCCGTTGCCGAGCGCCTATGGCTGACGCCCTCCGCCGTCAGTCACCGCATACGCGAGGCGGAACGGCGACTGGGTGTGAGCCTGACAGAACGATCCGGAGGAAAACTAAGACTCAGCCCTGCCGGCGTGCGCCTGGAACGAGCCGCCAAGGACATCATCGCGATACTGAATGAAGCCGAGTCCGAAGCCCGGTCCATGGCTGGAGGCGTTACAGCGTTTGTTCGTATGGGGGTCACCTCCTACGGACCGTTTCGCTGGATCCCCAAATTCATCAAGCATTATTCAAACCTGCGCCCGGACATCGAAATCACACTGGTGACGGTGCCGCGCAACGACGTTTATGCGAGCTTGATGCAAGGTCGGCTTGACGTGTCCATTATCGATGACGGCATGGTGCCCAGCGGCGTCGCAAAGTTGCCGCTGTTCCGCGACGATTTGATTGCGATCATGGCCACCGACCATCCCCTTGCGGGAAGGAAAAATATCTACGCCGAAGACTTCAAGACCTACAACCTGGTGACCTACTCAACCGATCGCGCCAGTGGCTGGGAATATGATCGGTTCTTCGCCCCCGCCAGCATCTTGCCACGGCGCATGATCACCGTGGAGTTGATCGAAGCCATCGTCGAACTGGTTCGTTCAGGGTACGGAATCAGCATATTGCAACGGGATTTGGTGACCCCCAGCCTGGAGCGTGGGGAGCTGGCATGGGCGGCCCTGAATGACGGCCTCGACATCGCCTGGAACGCCATCGTTCGCCCCTCCGAGCGGGAAGACAGCGAGGTCAACAAAATGGTTACGGAACTGAGCACCTGGATTAAAGATACTGGAAATCCTGAACTACGCTAATTCAGGCCGGGGCGCATGCACCGGGAAAGCAGCGATCAGTGAAATGTCATCCCTCGACCCAAACTTTTCGCTTCGCCGAGCGTCTTTTCTTTAAGAATGCCGACATGGCTTTGTAACCCCGGACAACTGACCTCAATCAAGGACTGGTGATGACCTTTTTCATTTTTCTTCTCGCCTGCGCTGCTGCCGCCACCACCGGCCTGCTGTTCAAACCGGGCCCGTGGTACGAGTCTCTCGTCAAACCCGGCTTCACACCGCCCAATTGGGTGTTTCCCGTCGCCTGGTCGTCTATCTATCTTCTGCTCGCCTGGGCCGGATACCGGTTGAGCCTGATCCCTGGAAGTCAGGCGGTGCTGGCTTTATGGGCGGCGCAGATCGCACTCAATACACTCTGGACACCGGTGTTCTTCGGCGCTCATCGCCTCTTCGCCGCCATGCTGATCCTGACACTGCTCTGGCTGGTCGTCGCGGCAATGGTGTTGATGGCATTGCGGCTTGACGTCATCACCGGCCTGATCCTCTTTCCTTACCTTGCATGGCTGTGTGTAGCGGCTGCGTTGAATTTTTCCATCTGGCGCAATAACCGCTGACGGTGAATTGCGAACGTCCGGGGGACCAGATCCTCTCGTTCTAATGCGCGTAAAGCCGGTGGCGTCAATCTCACCGGCTCGTCAAGAAACGCAGCTCAGTAGAACATCGTAATCACGGCTTTTTTTTGAGCCAAAAACGCCCCTCGCCACTGGTATCCAAAGCAATGCTAGCTACGCTTGCTTCATCGACCTGAGGGAGCATTGGTATGGGTGGCGTGAAATTTTCCAGCGGTTTCGGCCTGCCAGTTGCCAGTCTGCTGGGGATTTGCGTCCTGTTGGCCGGCTGCGGAAAGGAACCGGTTTCCCCGGCGCGCAAGCCGCCTGAAGTAACGGTCATGACGGTCACCGCCCGCGACACGCCAGTGACCTTCGAATTCGTCGCCCAGACCCAGAGCTCCCGCGAGGTGGAAATCCGTGCTCGCGTGGCCGGATTCCTGGAGAAGCGGCTGTACACCGAAGGCGATGTGGTGAAAGCCGGGCAGACACTGTTCCAGATGGACCGTAAACCCTTTGAGGCCGCGCTGCTGTCGGCCCAGGGTCAACTGGCCCAGCAACAGGCCCGCTGGGAAGTGGCCAAGGCTACGCTGGCCCGGGTCAAGCCACTGGCGGCGCAGAATGCAGTCAGCAAGATGGACCTGGACAATGCCGTGGGCAACGAGCGTGAAACCCGTGCTGCCGTGCTGGCCGCAGAGGGTACTGTGCGTACCGAACAGTTGAACCTCAGTTACACCACCATCGCCTCGCCCCTCAACGGGCTTTCCAGCTACGCCAAGAAGCAGGAAGGCAGCTATGTGACGCCAGGCGAGTCGGGGTTGCTGACGTCGGTGTCACAGATGGACCCGATGTACGTCAATTTCAGCCTCTCGGAAAACGAAACCCTGAAGTACCGCGACGAAATCGCCGCCGGCCATCTCATTTTCCCGCCGCGCAGTGAATTTATCGTTGAGGTAGTTCTGGCGGACGGCACCGTGTTCCCCAACAAGGGCAAGTTGAATTTTCTGGCGCCTTCCTATAGCCAGGGCACCGGCACCTTCCTGGTTCGCGCCGTGCTCGCCAACCCCGATGGCCTGCTCCGCCCCGGCCAGTTTGTGCGAGCACTGGCCAAAGGGGCCTCCCGGCCCAACGCCATTCTCGTACCGCAAAAGGCCGTGCTCGAAGGTGCCAGAAGTCACTTCGTATGGGTCCTCAATGCCGAAGGCAAACCCGAGCAACGGGTGGTTGAAGTGGGTGACTGGCAGGGTGACAACTGGTTCATCAACAAGGGCCTGCGGGCCGGCGAGCGCATCGTGGTCGATGGCGCGATCAGGGTCACGCCGGGCGGGCCGTTGAATATTGTCGATGCGCCTGGCGCCGCTTCCACAGGCGCCGCCGACGGGCAACCGGCAAAAGCCAATGGCGGGAAAAGCCAATGAGCATTTCTCACTATTGCATCGATCGGCCCATCTTCGCCTCGGTGATTTCCATTATCATCACCCTGGCCGGTGCAGTGGCCATGCTCAAGCTGCCCGTTGCGCAGTACCCGGACATCACGCCGCCACAGATTACGGTGGCCGCGACATACCCCGGGGCCGATGCACAGGTCGTGGCCAATAACGTGGCCGCGCCCATCGAGCAGCAGGTCAACGGCGCCGACAACATGATCTACATGAACTCGTCGAGCTCCGCGACGGGCAACATGACCCTCAACGTTTTCTTCGAAATCGGCACCGACCCGTCCCTGGCCCAGGTCGACGTGCAGAACCGGGTCAACCTGGCCTTGCCGCAACTGCCCTCTGCCGTGCAGAGCCAGGGCATCCAGGTACAGAAAAAATCCTCGGCTTTCATGATGGTGCTTGCGGTGTATTCCGCCGGCGAGCGCTACGACAGCACCTACGTCGCCAACTATGCCAACCTCTATATCCTCGATGCGATCAAGCGGATTCCGGGGGCGAACCAGGCCAGTATCTTCGGCACCCCGGACTACGCCATGCGGATCTGGCTCAAGCCTGACCGCATGGCCCAGTTGGGCATCACCGCTGCCGATGTGCAGAAAGCCGTCGCCAATCAGAACCAGCAGTTCGCCGTCGGCCGGGTCGGCCAGTCGCCAACGGGGCAACCGGTCGAGCAGTCGTTTGCGGTGACCACCAAGGGGCGCCTGACCGAGCCTTCGGAGTTCGAGAACATCATCCTGCGCGCCAGCAACAACGGCGCGGCCATCGTTCGACTCAAGGACGTCGGCCGCGCCGAGCTCGGGCAAAAAGACTATTCCCTGCGCAGCACCTATCAGGGCCGGCCGGCGACGCTGATTGCCGTGTATCAGCAACCCGGCGCCAACGCCCTCGACGTGTCCGCAGCGGTGACCAAGACCCTGTCGGACATGAAGGCCACGTTTCCCGAGGGCATCGAATACAAGATCGTGATGGACACCACGGACTTTACCCGCGCTTCGATTACCGAGGTGATTCGCACCTTCTTCGAAGCCCTGGTGCTGGTGGTCATCGTGGTCTACGTCTTCCTGCAGAGCCTGCGGGCCACGCTGATTCCAGTGCTGGCGGTGCCGGTGTCGATCGTCGGCACGTTCATCGGCATGTCCGCCCTCGGGTTTTCGGTGAACATGCTGACGCTGTTCGGCATGGTGCTGGCCATCGGTATCGTGGTCGACGACGCGATCGTGGTGATCGAAAACGTCGAACGCAACATGCATGTACACAAGATGACGCCCAAGGACGCGGCGAAACGGGCGATGGATGAAGTGGCAGGCCCCGTGGTCGCCATCGTGCTAGTGCTGTGCGCGGTGTTCATTCCGGTGGCCTTCATGGGCGGTATCACCGGTCAGCTCTACAAACAGTTCGCGATCACCATCGCCATTTCCGTGGTGATTTCCGGCCTGGTCGCCCTGACCCTGTCCCCCGCCCTCGCCGCCCTGCTGCTCAAGCCACAGCACGGCGACAAGAACGCCTTTTTCCGCTGGTTCGAACGCAACTTCGAGCGCCTGACCGAGGGCTATTCACGCTCGGTGGCTTTCATGATCAAGCGCTTCGTCCTGGCGCTGCTGCTCTTTGCCGGGATGATCGTGCTGATTTTGTTGATGGCAGAGCGCATCCCCAGTGCATTCCTGCCACCTGAAGACCAGGGCTACTTGCTTGGCGCGGTGATCATGCCCGACGCCGCCAGCCTGGATCGCACCGCTGAAGTGGGCAAAGTGGCCAGTGACTTCTTCATGAACGACGAGGCGGTCGAAGGCGTCGCCATCGTTAACGGCTACAGCCTGCTGGATGGCCAGAACAAGAATAACGCGGGTGCGTTTTTCGTCGGTTTCAAGGATTTCGAGGAGCGTTACAAGGACTCCGAAACCATCAAGACCCAAAGCGCCCCGGCGGTGATCCAGAAGGCCGCGCGGGCGTTTTCCACGGTTCAGGGCGGGATCATCCTACCGGTCAACCCACCGTCCATTCCCGGGCTGGGCACCACCGGCGGCATGGAGGTCTGGGTTCAAAGCAAGGGCGACGGTAACGCCGATCAACTGGCGGAAATGGTGGGCAGTCTGCTGGCGAAGGCCAAGGAACGTCCGGAGCTCGGCGTAATCACCTCCACCTTCAACGTGTTTTCCCGCCAGTTGATGGTCGATGTCGACCGGGAAAAAGCGGAATCCCTCGGGGTGCCGGTGGAAGATGTCTACAGCGCCATGCAGACCATGTTCGGCTCGCTGTACGTGTCCCAGTTCAACAAGTTCAGTCGCCTGTGGCAGGTGATTTTGCAGGCCGAACCGGCCTATCGCTTGAAAGCCGAGGACCTGCAGGAGATCTTCGTGCGCAGCAAAAACCTGGACATGGTGCCGCTCAAGGCCCTGCTGACCACCCGCTACGTCACCGGCCCCGACCTGCTGACCCGTTTCAACAACTTCCCGGCGGTCAAACTCACGGCGAACCCCGCACCCGGTTATAGCTCTGGCCAGGCGCTCAAGGCCCTGGAAGAAATCAGCGCCGAAATCATGACCAACGACTACGCGCTGGCCTTGAGCGGCGAGGCGTTCGAAGAGAAAAAGAGCGGCGGCGCCTCTTCCCAGGTGTTCATCTTTGGCCTGGTGATGGTGTTTCTGATCCTCGCCGCGCAGTACGAAAAATGGTCGCTGCCGATCGGTGTACTGCTGGCGGTGCCTTTTGCCTTGTTCGGCGCTCTGCTCGCCGTCCTCCTTCGAGGCTTGAGCAACGACGTGTACTTCCAGATCGGACTGACCATGCTGGTGGCGCTGGCCGCCAAGAACGCGATCCTTATTTTCGAGTTTGCGGTACTCAACCGGGAGAGTGGCATGTCGGCCTATGACGCCGCCATGACCGCCGCAAGAGAGCGTTTGCGCCCTATCGTGATGACGTCCCTGGCGTTCATCCTCGGCTGCGTTCCGCTGGCCATTGCCGTCGGCGCCTCCGAAAACAGTCGCCACTCCATCGGCACGGGGGTGATCGGCGGCATGCTGGCGGCGACGGTGATCGCGATCTTCTTCATCCCCCTCTTCTATTACTTGGTGGAGCGAATGTTCGGGGAAAAGGACGCCGTCCAAAAACCTGCCAAACCCGCTGCACTGACACAGGCTCCGCAGCTTCCCGACGGCGCGGCGCAGAACAGACATGAGGGGGATTGAGATGCTTAAGCCCCCTTTCCCACTGTTGTTGTGCCTGGGCCTGGCGGGTTGCATGGTGGGACCTGACTACCAGCACCCGACAATTGAAACCCCGGCGGCCTACCGTTACGCGGACAAGGAAGCGAAGAATCTGTCGAACACGCTGTGGTGGGAGCAGTTCCAAGACCCGGTCCTGAATGATCTGATCCGCACCGCGCTGCTCGAAAACAAGGACATCAAGATTGCCGCCGCGCGAGTCGAGGAATTCCAGGGGCGTTACGGCCAGACCCGCTCCCTGCTGTTTCCACAAGTCGGGCTGGGCGCCCAGGGTCAGCGGTCCCGCTCGCAGCGAGACAACGGGCCGGTGCCGCTCGATCCGTCGGTGGACCCGGTGTTCAACAACTACCAGGCGATTCTCAGCGTGAACTGGGAACTGGATATCTGGGGCCGTTTGCGCCGCCTCGACGAATCCGCCCGTGCCGATCTGCTGGCGTCGGAAGAAGGCCGTCGAAGCGTCATATTGAGCCTGGTGGCGTCAGTCGCGTCGAGTTACGTGACGCTGCGTGATCTCGACCGGGAGCTGGAAATCGCCCGCACGACCGCCAAGGCGCGCGGTGAATCCTACGAAATATTCAAACTGCGCTACGGTGCCGGCACCATTTCCGAAATGGAATTGGCGCAGAATCAGTCCGAATACGAGCGCACCCGGGCGTCGGTTGCGCAATTCGAACCCCTGGTCGCACAACAGGAAAACGCCCTGGCCGTTCTGCTCGGGCGCAACCCGGGGCCGATCATCCGCGGGCGTGACCTGGCCCAACTGAATCTGCCAACGGTGCCTGCCGGCCTGCCGTCGGATTTGCTCGAACGGCGACCTGATTTGCGTCAGGCCGAGCTGAACCTGATCTCGGCCAATGCCCAGATCGGCGCAGCCAAGGCCCAGTACTTCCCGACCATTTCCCTGACCGGGCTGCTGGGCTCTGCCAGCAACCAGCTGTCGAACCTGTTCACCGGGCCCGCGTCCACCTGGTCCTATGGTGTTGCGGCGAGCATGCCGATTTTCACCGCCGGTGGTATCGCCGGGCAGGTGCAACAAGCCGAAGCCGTCCAACAACAAGCGCTGCTGATCTACCAACAGTCGATTCAATCGGCGTTCAGGGACGTGGAAAATGCCTTGGTCGCGTCGAGCAAATCCAGAGAACAGATGGCCTACCAGGCCAGGCAGGTCGAGGCACTGAGCACTTACGCCCACTTCGCACGGTTGCGCTACGACAACGGCTACACCAGCTACATCGAAGTGCTGGACGCCGAGCGCAGCCTGTTCGACGCCGAGTTGAACTACACCCGCACCCGTGGCTCGGTGTTCACAAGCATGATTGATCTGTACAAGGCTACCGGCGGCGGCTGGGTGAATCAGGCAGACAAACTGACCGCAACCGATGTGCCGAAAGCGCAGCCATGATCAAACCGCCAGGGCCCGCCCTATCGCCATCGTGATGGCTTACTCGAGATCCAGGTCATTTCCCTCCCGATGCTCTACGGGATAGCGTTGGAGGTAGTGGCTGACGGCGGAGCCCACCGTCGGGAAGAACGCCGACTCGCCAAACTTCTCGAGAAGCCCGAATCGCTTCAGCTTGTCCTTGACCGGGTCCTTCATTTCCGCCACGCACAATTCGATGCCGGCTTCGTACAAGGTCTGGTGCAGCTCGGCGAGCATGTCGGCGGAGGTCACATCGACACTGGTCACCGGCTCTGCCGCCACCACCAGCCAACGCACGGGCGTCGGGGATGCGGCCACGGCGTCCAGCACGCGGTCACTGAACAGCTCGGCGTTGGCGAAAAACAACGGTGCGTCCCAGCGAAACAACACCAGTCCGGGCAGCATACGCGCGCCGGGATAACGCTTGATGTCGTGAAAGCCTTGCACGCCTTCGGCGCGTCCCAGAATGGCAGAGTACGGGCGCCAGGCGTCCCACAGGAACTCGATGACCGCAATGACGATCGCCAGGCCGATGCCCTCGATCGCGCCAAACACGGCCACCCCGACCGTACAGACTATCGAGAGCCAGAATTCCCATTGCTGAATGCGATAAATTCGTCGCAGGTCGGTGACCTCGATCAGGCCAATCGCCGAGGCAACCACCACCGCCGCCAGCGCACTGGTCGGCAGGTTGTGCAGCAGGTCCGGCGCCACCATCAGCAACACGGCGACCGCCAGCGCACCGACGACGCCGGCCAGTTGGGTTCTGGCCCCCGCCGCTTCGGCCACGGGGGTGCGCGATGAACTGCTGCTGATCGGGAAACCTTGAAACAGCCCACCCGCCAGATTGGCGACGCCGAGCCCCACCATTTCCTGGTTCGGGTCGACATAGGAACGGGTGCGCGCCGCATACACCCGGGAAAGCACACTGGTGTCGGCGAATGACACGAGGGCGACGGCGCAACCGCCGATGAGCACCGGGACGATATCGTCAGTGGTGATCCACGGGATGGCGAATGCCGGCAAGCCTTGCGGCAGTGAGCCGAGGATCGCGACGTTGTACGTCGCCAGGTCCAGCAAACCAACGGCAACGGTGGCGCCCGCCACCGCAATCAGGATGCCCGGCACACGCTTTTTGTCTTTGAGCAGCAGGATCACCGCCAGGGTGGCGGCGCCAATCGCAAACGTGACCCAATTGGTCTTTCCATTCATCACGGCGGTTGCGATGGCCCAGAGGTTTCGCAGGGGGCCGTCCGACTCGATCGAAAAACCGAAAAACTTCGGTAGCTGACTGATCAATACCGTCAACGCGATCCCGTTCATGTACCCATAGCGAATGGGTTTGGACAACAGCTCCGTGACGAAACCCAGGCGCGCCACACCGGCCAGGATGCACACCGTCCCCGAGACGATCGCCATCATGCCCGCCAGGGCGATCGCGCGCTGCGGGTCGCCGCCGGACAATGGCAGGACCACGGCGAGGATCACCGCCGCCAGCGAGGAATCGGGCCCCAGTACCAGAATCCGGCTGGGCCCGAACAGCGCATAGGCGAGTAGCGGCACGATGGTCGCGTAGAGGCCATAGATACCGGGGACCCCTGATGCCACCGCATAAGCGATACCGACCGGCACCAGCATGGTCGTGAGCACCAGGCCGGCGACGATATCGTGCTGCAGCCAGGCAGCCTTGTAGCTGCGCAGCACTCGCAGGCCCGGCAGCCAGCGGCTCCAGCCAGGTTGGTCCGCGCCTGTTTCCTTGCGCGCAATCCGCCCCGGCTCGGGTGGCGTCGTATCCGATTGATTCATGGGACATCAGCCCTCTGGCGATGGCGCAGGTTCGCGCGGACGTACCGGTCAGAATTTTTGCGGGATTTTCCTGTAGGGATAATCCGGTTCGCGATAGCCATCAGGCTTCTGCCGCTTGGGCAACTTCACCTTCTCGCGCGGAACACTCTGGTAGGGGATGCGGCTGAGCAGGTCGGTGATGATATTGAGGCGCGCCCGGCGCTTGTCATTCGAGTTCGCAACAAGCCACGGCGCAAACTCGGTGTCGGTTGCCTTGAACATCTCGTCACGGGCGCGCGAGTAGTCGTACCAGCGACTGTAGGACTTGAGATCCATCGGGGAAAGCTTCCAGATTTTACGTCCGTCCTGGATGCGCGCCTCGAGTCGACGGGTCTGCTCTTGCTCGCTGACCTCCAGCCAATACTTGAGCAGGATAACTCCGGAATTGACGATGGCGTGTTCGACCATGGGGGCCGTTTTCAGGAAGGCTTCCACCTGCTCTTCGCTGCAGAACCCCATCACCCGCTCGACGCCCGCACGGTTGTACCAACTGCGATCGAAGATCACCACTTCACCGGCCGCGGGCAGGTGCGGCAGGTAGCGCTGCACATACATCTGGCTTTTTTCACGGTCGGTCGGGGCTGGCAAGGCCACTACCCGAAAGACCCTGGGGCTGACGCGCTCGGTCAGCGCCTTGATCGTCCCGCCCTTGCCGGCACCGTCGCGCCCCTCGAAGACGATACAGACCTTGACGCCCTTTTTCTGGACCCACTCCTGCAGCTTGACCAGTTCGACATGCAACAGGCGCAATTGCGCCAGATACGCTTTGTTTGTCAGTTTCGGGCTTTCAGCGGAAGCGCCCTTGGAGCTGCCTTTTTTGTCCTTTGCCATGTTCAAGACCTCACGAAGAAGAGTCACTGACTTACAAAAGTTCGCCCCGGCGGAGGCGTACTGCAAGCATCGTCCGTTCAAGCCTCAGAAACGGGATCACCCACGGCATTCAAGTTCACGGGCTTGCGCTGATCCCGGCCTTTCGACAGGGCAATTCCAGCCCTGTGAGTGTAGTTTGAATCGATATTGCTGCCGTATTCACGCGAGCAAACCCCGGTTGTGTTCGAAGCGCGGGCTACACTCCCCCGGTAACCACGCACTGGCTTAGCGTTACCCTCGATAGCCGACTTGAAGAATCAGGCCCCCCTGACGTCAACCTTTCGCCTTGAGCCTCACTGGCGCGGCGTTGTGGCCGCCCCCAGTACCGTCACGGAGTCTCCATGTTTGTCAGTCTGATCATCATCCTCACCTCCTCGCTGGTCGTCATTTCCCTGTTCTATCGCCTGCGATTGCCACCGGTGCTGGGTTATCTCTTTGTGGGCCTGATCGTCGGCCCCAAGGCGTTCGGCTGGGTGGATGACAGTGAAGCGCTACCGCTGCTCGCCGAACTGGGCGTGGTGTTTTTGCTGTTTTCGCTCGGGCTGGAGTTTTCCCTGTCGAAAATGATCGCGCTGCGCCAGGTTGTCTTTGGCCTGGGCAGCCTTCAAGTGCTGGTGTCCGGGGCAGTGCTGGGCGCATTGCTGATGCTCGCCGGCGTGCCGACCACGCCCGCACTGTTACTCGGCGGCGGCCTGGCGCTGTCGTCCACGGCCATTGTCAGCAAGGAGCTGACCAGCCTCGGCGAGATTTTCAGCAGCCACGGCCAGAATGCCATCGGCGTTTTGCTGTTCCAGGACGTGGTCGCGGTGTTGTTGCTGACCCTGGTGCCCGTGTTCGCCGGCACCAGTGATCAAGCCTGGTATTGGGCGCTGCCCCTGACCCTGGGCAAAACCGTGGTGTTGTTCTTCGGGCTGTCCCTGGCCAGTCGCTGGGTATTGCCGCGCCTGTTCCATGAGGTCGCGGCGGCTCGCTCGGCGGAATTGTTCGTCTTGCTGGCCCTGGTGATCGTCCTGCTGACCGCCGGGCTGACGCACCTGATCGGTCTCTCCCCTGCCCTGGGCGCATTTCTCGCCGGCATGTTGCTGGGGGAAAGCCACTACCGGCACCAGATCGAGGCCGATCTGCGGCCGTTTCGCGACATACTGCTCGGCGTGTTTTTCATCAGCATCGGCATGCTGATCGACTTGCGCCTGTTCGCCAGTCATGGCCTGCTGATCCTCGGGCTGACCCTGGCGTTGTTGCTGATCAAGGGCAGCGTGGTCGCGCTATTGGTCAAATTACGTGGCAGCGACCGGGAGACCGCCTGGCGCAGCGGCCTGGCGTTGGCTCAGGGGGGTGAATTCTGCTTTGCATTGATGGCGCAGATGCAGCAAAACGACCTGATGCCCGCCGGGCTCGGCAGCTTGCTGCTGGCGGCGACGTTTTGCTCAATGGTGGTCACTCCGTCGCTGCTGCGCGCTGCGCCCTGGATTGCCGCACGTCTGCACCGCAAGCCCAACGAAGAGGCGAAGCTGGAGGAAATCAGCGCGCTTAACGCCGGGGTGCAGGGCCATGTGGTGATTTGTGGTTACGGTCGCGTCGGGCAATCCATCGGGCGCATCCTGCACAAGGCCCGGCAGCCCTACATCGCCCTCGATAATGACCCGGTCCGGGTTCGGGAAGCCGCCGTCGCCGAAAGCGCGGTGCATTACGGCGACTCTCATCGTGGCGAGCTACTCGTCGCCGTGGGCCTGGAACGTGCCAGCCTGGTGGTCATAGCCGTCGACAAATCCGAGGTTGCCCTGCAGGTGGTGAAGGAGGCGCGCCGCATCAATCCGCACGTGCCGATCCTGGTGCGTACGCGGGACGACAGCCAGAGTCCCGAGTTGAAAGCGGCCGGTGCCAGCGAAGTGGTGCCCGAGTTACTCGAGTCCAGCCTGATGCTCGCCTCCCATGCCCTGATCATGCTGGGCTTCCCTGAGCGTCAGGTCCTCGACCGCATCGCTCAGGTACGGCATGACCGCTATCGCCTGCTGCATGGATTCTATCCCGGTGCCGAAGACGAGGAGGTTTGAACACGCCTCATAACGACAGAAAACCGCTGTACAACCCATATCCCGCCAGGCCGGCACCGGTGATGACGCAGGTAAAAATGCCCTTCTCGAAATGGGTAAACAGGTGTTCGCCCTGCTCGTGCTTGGCCTTGGCGAACAAGATCACCCCCGGTGCATACAGCAAAGCCGAGAGCAGCAGGTATTTCACGCCCCCGGCATACAGCAGCCACACCGCGTAACTCAACGCGATGCCGCCGATCAACAGATCCTTGGTCCGCTCCGCCGAGGCATGCTCATAGGTTTCCCCGCGCCCGCTCAACAGCACCGCATAAGCCGCCGACCACAGGTAGGGCACCAGAATCATCGAAGACGCGAGGTAGATCAGGCTGGTGTAGGTCCCTGCGGAAAACAGCGTGATCAGCAAGAAAATCTGGATCATTGAATTGGTCAGCCACAAGGCGTTGACCGGTACATGGTTGGCGTTCTCCCGGGTCAGGAACGCCGGCATGGTCTTGTCTTTGGCGGTGGCAAACAGGATCTCCGCGCACAGCAATGCCCACGACAACAAGGCCCCAAGCAATGAAATCGCCAGGCCGACGCTGATCAGTACCGCCCCCCCAATGCCCCACCACGTGCTCCAGAACAGCGGCCAGCGACGGGTTCTGCAACGTCGCCAGTTCAGGCTGGCTCATGATCCCGAGCGACAACACGTTCACCAATACCAGCAGCGCCAGGACACCGAGGAAGCCGATCACCGTCGCCCGCCCGACATCCGCGCGTTTCTCTGCCCTGGCCGAATAGATGCTGGCGCCCTCAATGCCGATGAACACGAACACCGTCACCAGCATCATGTTGCGCACCTGGTCCATCACGCCGCCGAAGTCCGGATTGCTCTTGCCCCAAATGTCGCGAGTAAAGACTTCGGCCTTGAACGCCACCGCAGCAATCACGATGAACATGATCAGCGGGACGACCTTGGCCACGGTGGTCAACTGGTTGATGAACGCCGCTTCCTTGATCCCGCGCATCACCAGAAAGTGCACCGCCCACAGCAGCACCGAGGCGCAGCCGATGGCGATCGGTGTATTGCCCTGGCCAAATACCGGAAAAAAATAACCGAGGGTGCTGAACAGCAACACGAAATAGCCAACGTTGCCCAGCCAAGCACTGATCCAGTATCCCCACGCGGACGAGAAACCCATGTAGTCGCCAAAACCGGCCTTGGCATAGGCATACACCCCCGAGTTCAGCTCCGGCTTGCGATTGGCCAGGGTCTGGAATACGAAGGCCAGGGTCAACATGCCCACGGCGGTAATTGCCCAGCCAATCAGGACCGCGCCGGCATGGGCGCGTTCTGCCATGTTCTGAGGCAAAGAGAAAATACCGCCACCAATCATCGAGCCCACCACCAGGGCGATCAATGCACTGAGTCGAAGCTTTTGCGTCGGTAGCGACATTCCTGGGTCTCCATGTATTTCCCGATGCGGCCGGGTGCTGGCACAGCCATCAAACCGTCACTTGGTTGGCATTAACTAACATGGTCAAAGCGTAATTACGTTTATTAAATAACGCCAAATCCGGGATCCGTTTATTTATAGCCGATCAGAATATAGGCGCCTTGCTAAGAACACTTGGGTTGAACGAAACCGTTAATCCACAAGCGCTACTGGAATCGGATGTCAAAAATTTGCGAAAACCAAAAAACGAACTAGCTTAAAAACTCAAAGCAATACCGGGTATTGCCGCTTGTTCTGTCAAAGCCCTCTGGATAAGGCCTTTCCGGAGAAATCACTATGCCAATGAAATGCGCATAAGTCCTTCAAATTACGATGGAATGTACCCATGTACTGATCTAAGTCAGATGATTGAATTGCTAACAGAACTAATCTGTTGTCTCTCTTCTCCTGCATTGGAGTCATGCAATGTCTGAATCCCCCGGAAAACTGAAACTTGGCGCACTGGTTGCCTTGGTCGTCGGCTCGATGATTGGCGGCGGCATTTTCTCTTTGCCACAAAACATGGCCGTGAGTGCTGACGTCGGCGCCATTCTAATTGGTTGGGCAATTACCGCCGTGGGCATGTTGACCCTGGCCTTCGTGTTCCAGACCCTGGCCAACCGAAAGCCTGATCTGGACGCCGGGGTTTACGCTTATGCCAAGGCCGGTTTTGGCGACTACATGGGTTTCTCGTCCGCCTGGGGATACTGGATCAGTGCCTGGCTGGGCAACGTCGGTTACTTCGTTCTGTTGTTCAGCACGCTGGGGTATTTCTTCCCGATCTTCGGCGAAGGCAACACCGTGGCCGCCGTCATCGGCGCGTCAGTGCTGCTGTGGGCCGTGCATTTCCTCGTGTTGCAGGGGATCAAGGAAGCGGCGTTCATCAACCTGGTGACCACTGTCGCCAAGGTCGTGCCGCTGATGCTGTTCATGTTGATTACCTTGTTTGCCTTCAAACTGGACATCTTTACCGCTGACATCTGGGGCCTGAAAAACCCCGACCTGGGCAGTGTGATGAACCAGGTGCGCAACATGATGCTGGTCACCGTGTGGGTGTTCATCGGCATCGAAGGTGCGAGCATTTTCTCGGCGCGGGCGGAAAAACGCACCGATGTGGGTAAAGCCACCGTGATCGGTTTCATCACCGTGCTGCTGTTCCTGGTGCTGGTGAACGTACTGTCGCTGGGCGTCATGACCCAACCGGAACTGGCCAAGCTGCAGAACCCGTCGATGGCCGCCGTGCTGGAACACGTGGTGGGCCATTGGGGCGCGGTGCTGATCAGCGTCGGTCTGGTCATTTCGC
Source organism: Pseudomonas mohnii (assembly GCF_900105115.1). Classification (NCBI taxonomy): domain Bacteria; kingdom Pseudomonadati; phylum Pseudomonadota; class Gammaproteobacteria; order Pseudomonadales; family Pseudomonadaceae; genus Pseudomonas; species Pseudomonas mohnii. The sequence continues at coordinate 30,315 of NZ_FNRV01000001.1, read as the reverse complement.
TGCTCGGTGCGTTGCTGTCATGGGTGCTGCTGTGCGCGGAAATCATGTTTGCCGCGGCCAAGGACCACACCATGCCGGCGTTCCTGCGCAAGGAAAACGCCAAGCATGTACCGGTCAACGCCCTGTGGCTGACCAACGCCATGGTGCAACTGTTCCTGATCATCACCCTGTTCTCGGCCAGTACTTACCTGTCACTGATCTACCTGGCGACCTCGATGATCCTGGTGCCGTACCTGTGGTCGGCGGCCTATGCGTTGCTGTTGGCGGTACGCGGGGAGACTTATGAAAACGCGGCGGCCGAGCGCCGCAAAGACCTGCTCATCGGTGCTGTCGCCCTGATTTACGCGATCTGGCTGATCTACGCCGGCGGCGTCAAATACCTGCTGCTGTCCGCCCTGCTCTATGCCCCCGGCGTGATTCTGTTCGCCAAGGCCAAGATGGAACTCAACAAACCGGTTTTCACCAACGTCGAGAAGCTGATTTTCGCAGCCGTCGTCGTGGGCGCCCTGGTGGCTGCCTATGGGCTGTATGACGGCTTCCTGACCATGTAATAGCTGAATAATTGTCATCTGGAGGATCACGGTAATGACCACGGAAAAAGTTAAGTACGGCGTCCATTCCGAAGCCGGCAAGCTGCGCAAAGTCATGGTTTGCTCCCCCGGCCTGGCCCATCAGCGGCTGACCCCGAACAACTGTGACGAACTGCTTTTCGATGATGTGTTGTGGGTGGCACAAGCCAAGCGCGACCATTTTGACTTCGTCACCAAAATGCGAGAACGCAACGTTGATGTGCTGGAAATGCACAACCTGTTGACCGACATCGTTGCCATTCCCGAAGCCCTGGACTGGATTCTGGAGCGCAAGATCACCGCCAATTCGGTCGGCCTGGGTCTGGTCAATGAAACGGGTTCGTGGCTCCGCAGCCTGGAACCGCGCAAAATCGCCGAGTACCTGATCGGCGGCGTGTCGGCCGATGACCTGCCGGACAGCTTCGGTGGCAAAACCATCCAGATGTTCCGCGACTTCCTCGGCCACTCCAGCTTCATTCTGCCGCCGCTGCCCAACACCCAGTTCACCCGGGATACTACCTGCTGGATCTACGGCGGCGTGACGCTCAACCCGATGTACTGGCCGGCGCGCCGCCAGGAGACGCTGCTGGCGACCGCCATCTACAAATTCCACCCGGAGTTCACCAACGCCGATTTCCAGATCTGGTACGGCGATCCTGACCAGGAACACGGCAGCTCCACCCTTGAGGGCGGCGACGTCATGCCAATCGGCAACGGCGTGGTCTTGATCGGCATGGGTGAGCGCTCCTCCCGTCAGGCCATTGGCCAACTGGCGCTCAATCTGTTCAAGAACAAAGCCGTCGAGAAAGTGATCGTCGCCGGCCTGCCAAAATCCCGTGCAGCGATGCACCTGGACACGGTGTTCAGCTTCTGCGACCGCGACCTGGTGACCATCTTCCCGGAAGTGGTGAACCAGATCGTTGCCTTCACCCTGCGTCCGGACGAAAGCAAGCAAGGCGGCATCGACATTCGTCGCGAAGAAACCAACTTCCTCGACACCGTGGCCAAGGCCCTCAATCTGAAAGCACTGCGCGTCGTGGAAACCGGCGGCAACAGCTTCGCCGCCGAACGCGAACAGTGGGACGACGGTAACAACGTGGTCGCCATGGAACCCGGCGTGGTCATCGGCTATGACCGCAACACCTACACCAACACCCTGTTGCGCAAGGCCGGGGTCGAGGTCATCACCATCAGCGCCGGCGAACTCGGCCGCGGCCGTGGCGGTGGCCACTGCATGACCTGCCCGATCATTCGCGACCCGATCGACTACTAACCTATAGACCTCGGTCCGTACTTACCGAGTGCGGACCAAGGGGATAACCGACACCCTGGAGATCCAAAATGGCGTTCAACATCCATAACCGCAATCTGCTGAGCCTGGAACATCACACCCCTCGCGAATTGCGCTATCTGCTCGACCTGTCTCGCGACCTCAAGCGGGCCAAATACACCGGCACGGAACAGCAACACCTCAAGGGCAACAACATTGCGCTGATCTTCGAAAAGACCTCGACCCGCACCCGCTGCGCCTTCGAAGTCGCTGCTTATGATCAGGGCGCCAATGTCACCTACATCGATCCCAACTCTTCGCAGATCGGCCACAAGGAAAGCATGAAGGACACCGCCCGGGTGCTCGGGCGCATGTACGACGCCATCGAATACCGTGGCTTCAAACAGGAAATCGTCGAAGAACTGGCCAAGTTTGCCGGCGTCCCGGTGTTCAACGGCCTGACCGATGAATATCACCCGACGCAAATGATCGCCGACGTGCTGACCATGCGTGAACACGCCGACAAGCCGATCCATGAAATCAGCTACGCCTACCTCGGGGATGCGCGTAACAACATGGGCAACTCGCTGCTGCTGGTGGGTGCCAAGCTCGGTATGGACGTGCGCATTTGCGCGCCAAAAGCCCTGTGGCCGGCGGACGACCTGGTGGGTCGCTGCAAAAAATACGCGGAAGAAAGCGGTGCCCGCATCACCCTGACCGAGGACCCGAAAGCTGCGGTCAAAGGCGTGGACTTCATCCACACCGACGTTTGGGTATCCATGGGCGAACCGGTCGAAGCCTGGGCCGAACGCATCAAGCAACTGCTGCCGTATCAGGTCAACGCCGAACTGATGAAAGCCACCGGCAACCCGCGCACCAAGTTCATGCATTGCCTGCCCGCGTTCCACAACAGCGATACCAAGGTCGGCAAGCAAATTGCCGAACAGTATCCGCACCTGGCCAACGGCATCGAAGTGACGGACGACGTGTTTGAGTCACCGGCCTGCATCGCCTTCGAGCAAGCGGAAAACCGCATGCACACCATCAAGGCGATTCTGGTGTCGACTCTGGCTGACTTGTAACAGCTGACTCGGCTCCTTGTGGGAGCTGGCTTGCCAGCGATGGCCGCACCTCGGTGTCTCTGATAGACCGCGGTGTTCCCATCGCTGGCAAGCCAGCTCCCACAGGAGACAGAGTCGCCCGCTTACTTCTCTTTTTGAAGGACATGCACCATGCGTATCGTCGTTGCTCTGGGCGGTAACGCCCTGCTCCGCCGGGGTGAACCGATGACCGCTGACAACCAGCGCGCCAACATCCGGGTCGCCACCGAACAGATCGCCAAGATCCATCCCGGCAACGAACTGGTCATCGCCCACGGCAATGGCCCTCAAGTCGGCCTGCTGTCGCTGCAAGCGGCGGCCTACACCTCAGTGTCGCCTTACCCGCTGGACGTGCTGGGTGCCGAAACCGAAGGCATGATCGGCTACATCATCGAACAGGAACTGGGCAACCTGCTGGACTTCGAAGTGCCCTTCGCCACGCTGTTGACCCAGGTCGAAGTGGACGCCAATGACCCGGCGTTCCAGAAGCCCAGCAAACCCATCGGACCGGTGTACACCAAGGCCGAGGCGGAAAAACTCGCCGCCGAAAAGGGCTGGGCCATCGCTCCGGACGGCGACAAATTCCGCCGCGTGGTCGCCAGCCCCAGACCGAAGCGCATCTTCGAAATCCGCCCGATCAAGTGGCTGCTGGAGAAAGGCAGCATCGTGATCTGTGCCGGCGGTGGCGGTATTCCGACCCTGTACACGGCGCCCGGAAAACTCGAAGGCGTCGAAGCGGTGATCGACAAAGACCTTTGCTCGGCGCTGCTAGCCGAACAACTGGAAAGCGATCTGCTGGTGATCGCCACCGACGTCAATGCGGCGTACATCGACTTCGGCAAGCCTGGCCAGAAAGCCATCGCCCAGGCGCACCCGGATGAACTGGAGCGTCAGGGTTTTGCCGCCGGGTCAATGGGGCCAAAGGTGCAGGCAGCCTGCGAATTTGCCCGTCATACTGGAAAGGTCGCGGTGATTGGCTCACTCTCGGACATCGAAGCGATCGTCCAGGGCAAGGCCGGCACTCGCGTCAGTATGGCGACACCCGGTATCAGCTATCGATAAACGTTAAGTCGCGGGCCGGCAGCAGGCCTGCCCGCCTTCAAGGCCTGTTTGCAGGAGAGATGACAATGGCTAAGTTCGAGCCCGGTCACTTACACATCGAGCGTCACGCGCTGACCAGCGACGACGTCAGCTACAACGTGTACATCGACTATGAAGTCACTCAACATCCCGATGAAGGCAAAGGGATGCAGTTCAAGATGCACGGCACCATTCAAGGCAGGGAGTTCGAAGAGACGTTCTATCTGCCCAAGGACCAGGCCTACAACTTCGCCAGCAACGTCACGAAAATTGCGGAGAAGTACGGCATTCCCAAGACCCACAGCCAGATCGGCTCGATCCACAAGCATTACGACCTCATGTTCGAGGATGTACGGGTGCAACTGAACATGCAGTCGGGCGACCCGGTCAAACCCGAACACCTGGGATGACCCACCGCCCTTGTAGGAGCGAGCCGGCTCCGGGCGGCGTTCCGACGATGAACTCGAAGACGCCACGGGGTGTCAGGTTCCCCGCGTTTTCGTTGACCACCATCGCGAGCAGGCTCGCTCCTACAAAGGCACATCGTCGGCTATTGGCTTAATTCCTGTTCACGAATCAGCCGCTTGTTGATCTTCCCGACACTGGTCTTGGGTATGTCGGCCACCAGCCTGATCTGCCGGGGAATCGCCCATTTGTTGATGCGACCACTCTCTACATACTGATGCAGATGAGCCACCAGCATTTCGGCCGTGATGCCTTCTGACACCACCAGGGCCACCGGTCGCTCACCCCACTGCGGGTCCGGAACACCCACGACCGCGACCGAACTGACGGCGGGATGCTCGCTGATCAGGCTCTCCAGTTCCAGCGAGCTGATCCACTCCCCGCCCGTCTTGATCACGTCTTTGATCCGGTCCCTGATCTCCACGACGCCCATGGGGTCGATGGAGCCGATGTCACCGGTATGCATCCAGCCGTTTTCCCACAGTTGCGCGCCTTGCTCGGGTGCATTCAGGTAGCCCTGGGTCAACCACGGCGCACGTACGACGATCTCGCCGAGTGCCTCGCCGTCCTGTACCACTTCATGGCCACTGGCATCGATGATGCGCAAGTCGACCATCGGCACTGCCACCCCGGTCTTGATCCGAGCGGCCACCTGGTCTGGCGCCGGTTGTCCCAGCTCGGTCTCACTCTGGTGCGTCAGGCACAGCAGTGGACAAGTCTCGGACATCCCGTACCCGCTGTGCACACGCATGCCCCGTGCGGTCGCCTGGGCGGCCAGGCCATGGGTCAAGGCGCTGCCGCCCAGGAGCATTTTCCAGCCGCTGAAGTCAGTCGCGGCGGCTTCGTCGCAACCCAGGATCATTTGCAGGATCGTTGGCACGCAATGGGAAAAACTGACCTTCTCTTCGCGGTACAACCTGACCAGGCTATTGGGCTCATAGCGCCCGGGATAAACCTGCTTGATCCCCATCAATGTCGCGACATAGGGCACGCCCCAGGCATGCACATGGAACATCGGCGTGATTGGCATGTAGACATCGTCGGAGCGCAACAATGGCAAACCCTGATAGACGCCGAGGGTGCCGACGGCATTGAGCGTGTGCAAGACCAACTGGCGATGGGAGAAGTAGACGCCCTTGGGGTCGCCCGTCGTGCCGGTGGTGTAGAACAGCGTGGCCACCGATTGTTCATCGAAATCAGGAAAATCAAAGTGCGGTGCAGCCTGCGCCAACAGACTTTCGTATTCCCCCAACACCGGTAATGCAGTCGACGGCGCTCCATGATCGGTGAGCTGAATGTAGCCTTTGACCGTTGTCAGCTGATCGTGGACCTGCTCCATCAGCGGCAGAAAATCGTCATGCACCAGCACCAGGTCGTCTTCGGCGTGGTTCATGGTGTAGAGAACCTGGTCCGCAGACAGACGGATATTCACCGTGTGCAACACCGCGCCAAGCATCGGCACGGCGAAAAAACACTCCAGATACCGATGGCTGTCCCAATCCAGCAGGGCCACGGTATCACCGGCCTTGACGCCCGCTTGCGTGAGCGCGTTGGCCAATCGCTGGATGCGCTCATTCAGCGTCCGGTAGCTGTAGCGCAGCTTGTCCGCATAGACAATTTCCTGATCGGGCGCATAGCGTGCGCCCGAGAGCAACAGGCTCTTGATCAACAAGGGGTAGCTATAAGCGCCTGGCGCGGGGGCGAGTATTTTTGTTTTCACCACGGTGAAGTCTTCCTGATGCGGTTGATTGGAGATCATCTCCGGTTCACGGGGTCAGAACTGATCGGCGTCGAGCAAGTACAGTGAATCGCTACCGGCCCTGACCGACGCGGCCAGCGACTGAACGCGCGGCAGCAGGCGAGCGAAGTAGAACCGCGCCGTGCCCAGCTTGCTGGCGTAGAAGTCGTCCTGCGCTTCCCTGCTCACCGAAGCCTTGGCCATCAGCGCCCACATGTAGGCGTAGGCGGTGTAGCCGAAGGCGTGCAGGTACTCGACCGACGCCGCGCCGATTTCGTTGGGGTTGTTTTTCGAGCGGTCGAGCAGCCATGCCGTGAGTTCGTCGAGGTTGTCCAGGGCGCTGTTCAACGGTCTGGTGAACTCCGCGAGGTCGGCGCAAGCGGTGGCGGTGAAATGGCGAATCTCGTCAGCGAACAGTTTGTACAGCTCACCGCCAGTGCCCACCACTTTGCGTCCAACCAGGTCCAGCGCCTGAATGCCGTTGGTGCCTTCGTAGATCTGGGTGATGCGCACGTCGCGCACCAGTTGCTCCTGACCCCATTCGCGGATGTAACCGTGGCCGCCGAAGATCTGCTGGCCATGAATCGTGGTCTCCAGCCCCATGTCGGTGAGGAACGCCTTGGCCACCGGGGTCAGCAACGCCACCAGGCCTTCCGCGCGCTGGCGGGTTGCGGTGTCTTCGCTGAACCTGGCGGTGTCCAGTTGCATGGCCACGTACGTCGAGAAGGCACGGCCGCCTTCATTTGCGGCTTTCATGGTCAACAGCATGCGCCGCACGTCCGGATGGACGATGATCGGGTCGGCCACTGTGTCTTTGCTCTGCGCGCCGCTCGGCGAACGACTTTGCAGACGATCACGGGCGTATTCAACGGCGTTCTGATACGAACGCTCACCCGTGGCCAGGCCTTGAATGCCGACCCCCAGACGCTCGTAGTTCATCATGGTGAACATCGCCGCCAGGCCCCTGTTCGGCGCATCGATGATCCAGCCGGTGGCGCCGTCAAAATTCATCACACAGGTGGCGGACGCCTTGATCCCCATCTTGTGTTCGATCGAGCCACAGGACAGCGCGTTTCGCGACCCCAGGCTGCCATCGGCATTGACCATGAACTTCGGCACCAGGAACAGCGAAATGCCCTTCGGACCCGCCGGGGCATCCGGCAGTTTGGCCAGTACCAGGTGAATGATGTTTTCGGTCAGGTCTTGCTCGCCGCCGGTGATGAAGATCTTGGTCCCGCTGACCTTGTAGGAACCGTCGGCCTGAGGTTCGGCCTTGGTGCGGATGATGCCCAGGTCGGTGCCCGCGTGCGGTTCGGTCAGGCACATCGATCCGGCCCAGATGCCGGCGTACAGGTTCGGCAGGAAGGCGGACTTCAGTTCTTCGCTAGCATGGGCCTTGATCGCCAGACAGGCCCCAGCGGTGAGCATCGGATACAGGCCGAAAGACAGATTGGCGCCGTTGACCATTTCCTCGACCTGCGCACCGATCACCTTGGGCATGCCCATGCCGCCGTAGGCCGGGTCACCACCGACACCGCCCCAGCCGCCTTCGGCAAAGGCGCGATAGGCCTGCGCAAAACCGTCAGGGGTGGACACTTCGCCATTGTTCCAGGCGCAACCCTGCTCGTCGCCACTGCGACTGAGCGGTGCGATCAGTTCTGCACTGATCTTGCCGGCTTCTTCAAGGATCGCATTGGCGGTTTCTTCATCCACCACCTCGGCCAGCGCCGGCATCGCCGCCCACAGGCGGGAGACTTTGAAAACTTCGTTGAGTACGAAACGGATATCGCGCAGGGGCGCTTTGTAGTCAGCCATATTTGAAATACTCAGGCAATGTCAGGGCATTCAACATGCCCTGGTCAATGGAAGTGCGAAGGGTTAATGGTTTGCGCCCACAAGCTCCGCGGTGCGTTCGGTGGTGCTTGCGGGTACGGGGGTGATGTTGCGCAGCAAGAAACAGGACAGCGCCGGGATCAGGATCAATGCGCCGAGCATGTTCCAGATGAACATGAAGGTCAGCAGGATGCCCATGTCGGCCTGGAACTTGATCGGCGACCAGGCCCAGCACACCACACCCGCCGCCAGGGTGATGCCGACCAGCCCCACCACCCGGCCAGTGAAGGACACGGCATTACGGTAGGCCTGTGCCAACGGCATGCCCTGGCGCTGGTAGTGCAACTGCACGCTGAGCAAATACAGCGCGTAGTCGACACCGATCCCGACCCCCAGCGCGATCACCGGCAGCGTCGCGACCTTGACGCCGATCCCCATGATGACCATCAACGCTTCGCAGAGAATCGACGTCAGCACCAGCGGCAACAGCGCCACCAGCGTGGCACGCCAGCTGCGGAAGGTGATCAGGCAGAACAGTGTCACTGCTGCGTACACGTACAGCAGCATCGTGTGGTTGGCCTCGCGCACGACGATATTGGTCGCCGCTTCGATACCGGCGGTGCCGGCAGCCAGCAGGAACTGGCGATCCGGGGTGCTGTTTTCCCGGGCGAACTTGTCGGCGATGGCGACCACCGCGTCCAGCGTCTCGGCCTTGTGGTCCTTGAGGAAGGCGATTACCGGCATCACCGAACAGTCGGTGTTGAACAGTTCCGGGGCATTGACCGAGGCCTGCTGCGCCGCGTAGTTCAGCACGTTCTGGTTGCGCTGGATGCTGTTGAGCTTGGGATTGCCCTCGAACGATCCGGCGGTGATCTGCCGGACCGCGTTGACCAGCGAAGACGTCGCCTGCACGCCCGGGTATTGCTGCAGCTCCCAGGCCAGGCGGTCGGCCAGAATCAGCGTCTGATAATTGAGGCAACCTTCGGGTGCGGTCTTGATCATCACCGCGAACAGATCACTGGACAGCGCATAGTGGCTGGTGATGTAGGCGTTATCGCGGTTATAGCGCGAGTCGGCGCGCAGCTCCGGGGCGCCGCTGTCGAGGTCGCCGATCTGCAGGTGCTGACTGACCATGAAACCCGCGATGCCCAGCGCCACGGCGCCGAGCACGATGCCGGTGGCCCACTTGCGCGTGGTGAAGCGATCGAGCAAATCCCACAGCTTGCCGAAGCCGCGGCTCTCGTCGGCGCGGGTGTCGATCTTCAGCGCACGTTCGGCGGCCTTGCGCCCGACACCGATGTAGGACAGCGCCACCGGCATCAGTAGCAGCGAGGTGAAGATCAACACGGCCACGCCGATGCTGGCGGTAATGGCCAGGTCCTGGATCACCGGAATGTCGATCAGCATCAGCACCGCGAAACCCACCGCGTCGGCCAGCAAAGCGGTGACCCCGGCAATGAACAAGCGGCGGAAGGTGTAGCGCGCCGCGATCAGTTTATGGGTGCCACGGGCGATGTCCTGCATGATGCCGTTCATCTTCTGCGCCGCGTGGGAGACACCGATGGCGAAGATCAGGAACGGCACCAGCACCGAGTACGGATCGATGGCATAGCCCAGCCAGGCGACAATGCCCAATTGCCAGACCACCGCCGTCAGCGAACAGAAGATCACCAGCAGCGTGCTGCGCAGGCAGCGGGTGTAGAGGTAAATGATGACGAACGAGGTGACCACGGCCAGGCCGAAGAACATCATCACCTGGATCAGGCCGTCGATCAGGTCGCCGATCAACTTGGCAAAACCGATCACCCGCACCTTGTACTTGCCCTTGCCCTCCTCCCCGGCCTTGCGTGCCTTGCTGTCGCCGGCAAACTCGATCTTGTCACGCAGCTGTTGTTCGAGGAGTTGCGCAAACGGGTAGTAATTGATGCCGTGACCGGTCGCCGAGGCTTTGTCCAGCAGCGGCACGATCAGCATGGTCGATTTGAAATCACTGGCCACCAGGCTGCCGACGATGCCGGCGCGGTTGATGTTCTGGCGCAGCTGTTCGATGTCTGCGGGCGAGCCCTGGTACGCGTCGGGCATCACCGGACCACCCTGGAAGCCTTCCTCGGTGACTTCATTCCAGCGTACCGAAGGGCTCCACAAGGACTTCATCCAGGCGCGGTCGACGCCTTCGGTGAGGAACAGGTCATCGTTGACCTGCTTGAGCACCGCCAGGTATTCGGGGTCGAAAATATCGCCCTGGGTGTTTTCCACCACCACCCGCACCGAGCTGCCCAGGCCGCGCAACGATTGGCGGTTCTCCAGGAAGTTCTGAATATAGGGCTGGCTCTGCGGAATCATTTTTTCGAAGCTGGGGCGCAGTTCCAGGCGAGTGGCCGCCATGTAGCCCAGCACCAGGGTTATCAAGGCCATGACCAGCATGAACAGCGGACGGTAGTTGAAGACCCAGCGCTCCAGGCGATTGCCGGAGTTACGATCGAAGTCACGCATGTGGCGGATCACCGGCATGGTGTCTTGCTTGAGGTTGCCCATGTCAGGGTTCTCGCTCTAGTGAATCCAGTTCTTATTTGACGTCGAGTGCGCGCACGCCACGGCTGCCGACCAATACCAGCCCGCCGTTGGGAGCTGTGATCGCGCCGGCGGCCGGCGAGATGTCTTTTCGGGGCTGCGGCTGGAGGCGCGCGCCATCGTCGGTGCTAACCAATAACTGTCCTGCCTGACTCAACAGTCGGTAGTGCCCTTCGGCATCCAGAGTGGCCGCCGTGAGGCTGACTTGCAGGCCGGTACTGAGCGCCGTCCAGCTGGCGCCACCGTCGACGCTGCGGAACACGTGCCCGCGCAGGCCATACACCAGCACTTCGCCGGGCTTGCCGATCACACCGAAAAAGCTGCCCTGGTAGGGCGAATCCAGCGCCACGAAACGCTGCTTGGGTTCATCCCATTTGAGCAGCAGCCCCTGTTCGCCAACGATGAACAGCCCATCCCCCGTGGAGGCGATGGCGTTGAGGTGCAGACTTTGCGGGTTATCGGTGCGGTCCTGAAACGGTGTCCAGTGCTGACCGCCATCCTCGGTACGCAGAATCAGATTGAATACGCCCACCACATAGCCGACTTTTTCATTGGCGAACCAGACGTCGAGCAGCGGCTTGTCGGCGCCCTCCTCGACCAGCCGCTGACCATCCGCGGCCAGCTGCGCCCATTGTTCGTTGGCCGGTTCGGCACTGGCCAGCGCACTGTAATGCTTGACCAGCAAGGCACCGATCTGGCGGCCGTCCAGTTGCTTGTTCCAGGTCGCGCCGGCATCGCTGCTGTGCAGGATCACGCCGTCGTTACCGACCGCCCAGCCCTGGGTGGGCGAAGGGAAGCTCACGGCGTTGAGGTCGGCGCTGACCGGCACGGCGGCCTGCTGCCAGGCGTTGCCGCTGTCATCGGAGTAGAGAATGTGGCCTCGCTGCCCGACCGCGACCAGTCGCTCACCCGCGCGGGCCGCGCCGAGCAACGGGCTGTGCGCGGCCAGGGCGCTGGGCCGGGCTGGCAGGTCCAGCACGTCGACGTAACCGGCCGCCTGGGTGAAGCCCTGGAGCACAGCCAGTGTGGCGCCCAGCGCCCACTGCAGGTACTTCTTGTACGAACACATACTGCGTCCTCTTGGAAAGACCGCGCCGGGCGCACCTCATGTGCACCCGGCGTCCAACACGGCGCTTAGCGAATGCCGGCGCCTGCCAGGGACTCCGGCGACCACTGCGCCTTGGACAGCGAGTCGATGTAGCGGATACCGCCGTAAGGCCCGACCACACCGTTGATGTTGTAGGAACCACCGACCAGGTCGTAGATCATGAAAGGCGTGGAGTCCGGCACTTGCTTGTCATAGCTCTGGCTGAGGAACGCGAAGGAACCACGGTAGAGCTGACCCCGTGCGTCGTATTGATCGGAGGCCAGAGCGGCCCAGCTGTCTTCATCCAGGTAGAAGCGACGCTTCTGGTAGACATGGCGTGCGCCGGCCTTGAGGTTGCCCTCGACCACCCACACGCGGTGTTTCTCCCAGCGCACGAAATCGGGGGCAAGGTGGTTCGGCGTGGTCAGGCTTTTCGGGTCCTGGGCGTAGGTCAGCTTGTAGGTGTTGTACGGCACGATCATTTCCTGCTTGCCGACCAGCTTCCAGTCGTAGCGATCCAGCGCACCGTTGAAGACGAACACGTCGTCGTAAGTACCGGCACCGGCGGTACCCGGGTTCGGCGTGTCGTAGGCCAGGTTCGGTGCCAGCTTGACGCGACGCTGACCCGGCAGGTACTGCCATGCGCGGCGCGGCTGCTGCAGCGGGTTGGCGGCGTCCTTGAGCATGATCGACTCACCGGCGCGGCGCGCCGGCCCGGTGTAATACAGCTTCATCTGGTAGTACACGTCGGCACTGCTGATGGTCTGCGCCAGGTTTTCGTAGATCGGGTAAGTGATGAACGCCTGCCCGGTGGTCGCCAGGCTCGGTACACCGGCCGAGTCGACGTTCCAGGAGTCGTACTTGGAGTTGATGTTGACGCCCTGATAACGCAGCAGGAAATTCCACATCGCCTCGCTGCCCGATTGCGGGATCGGGAACGGCACGCCCGGCAAGACGTTGTCGATGGCCAGGCCGCCTTCAAGGGACTTGGCGCCGCTGGCGTTCTTCACGCTGTTGTCCAGCACCGCCTGGGGCAATGCAACGGTGCGGTGGGTCGGGTAGACATCGACACGGAAGGTCGGGAAGCGCTTGGCCAGCTCCACGGTGGTGGCAGTGAGCATGCCTTTGTACTGATCAACGTTTTTACCGTCGATGACCAATACCGGCTTTTCACTGGCGAAGGGGTCCGGGCGCATGCTGTCGCCTGCCTTGAAGCTGGCCGGGGCCGTGGTCAGCCCGCCGGCATAGGCGGGAATGGCACCATCGGCGCTGGCGGCCTTTTCGGCCCCCACCAGGGTCAGGCTGCTGCCCAGTTTGGCGGCCTCCTGAGTCGAAACGGCGGCCTGCGCCTGGGCGCCAATGGCCATGACCAGGGAAGCGGCCAGCAAGGTTTGCACGAATTTCATGGGGTCATACTCCTGCTTAGTGACTAAGCATTGGGTGAATCAAAAGGTGGTTTTCAGCGTCAGGTACAGGGCACCACGGTCTTCGGTGGTCGCACCGCCACCCGAGAAGGCTGAATAGCCACCGGCGTAGCACGCATAGTTTTCGTTACCGCTGAAGGCGTTCGGCGTGGAGCCGTCGCCGCTTCCGGCATTGGCAGCACCGGTGCTGTTGCCGCTGACATTGCACTTGTCGGTCTTGCCGAAGGAGTCCACGTACTTGAGGTCGACGAAGTACTTGTTGTACACCGCGGCACCGACGCCGAACGCGTAGTTGCCGGTGTCCTTGGCGCCGCCGCCGGAGACCGGGGACACGCCAGCGAGGCCGACGTTGACCGACATCGGCAGGCTCATGTCGACGCCCGGAAACACCTGATACCAGGTCGGGGTGAAGTTGACGGCGATGCCCCAGTTGTCGCGGGTAGGCGCATCGATACCGCGATAGGTGCTCTTGCCTTTGTAGAGCGCCTCGTTCTTGCTATCGAGCTTGAGCAGGTTGCTGTAATACAGCTCGGCGAGCAGGGTCGCCGAATCGTATACCGGCGTTTTCGACAGGCTCATCAGACCGTTGAGTGTCCAGTGCAGCGTGTCACCGGTGGCGCTCATGCTGTCGCCATCGTGCGGGGTGTCATAGATCACGCCGCTGGCCGCCGAACGCGCTGGCAACAGGCCAAGACCCTGCCCCAGTCCGAGCGGGCTGCTGGTGCTGACGATCGCCGGAATACTGGCCAGGGGCATGTTGTGCCGGATGTTCAGGTCACTGCCGACGCTGATGCCGCCGATGTCCTTGGACAGGCTCAAGCCGAAGATGTCGATCTTGTCGGAATAGGCCAGTTGATAGGTGGCGGTGCTCAGGGAGTTCAGGGTATTGACCACCGCCGGCACCTGACCCGCTGGCCGCGTACCGTTCGGGTTGACCGAGCTCACGCCTCGGGCGTCGAGCCAGGCTTGCGGCAAGATGTCCGACGTCTGGCGGTAGTAGAAGCCCAGCGTACCGTCCAGCCAGGCGGGCGACCATTTGGCCATGACGCCCCAATCGCCTGAATTGCGCGGTGTCAGGTCATCGCCGCGGCGCACGTTGGTCAGGCCGTTGCAAGGCGCGATGCCACAACCGAGCGGGCTGCCCGGCGTCACGGAGTTGGTATTGCCCAGCAGGAACGACTGCGCGCCGAAGCCCACCAGATCGGAACCGCCATAGTAGGTCCCGGCCTCGGGCAGGCGCGCCGCATCCCAATCGAGGAAATACTGGGCGCCCACCGTCAATTCGGGATTGAGGGTGAAGGTCATCGAAATCTGATTGCGAGGAACGAACAGTTCCTTGGCCTCGGTCCCCGGCGATGCGGCCAGCTTGGCTAGGTCCAGGCCAGACTGGCCGTAGCTGATCGAATGCACCGGGTTGAGGATGGTTTCACCCCAGAACACGTTGTGTTGCCCGGCCTTGACGCTGAACATCGACTCATCGCCCACTTCGGTGCTGTAGAACACGAAGGCGTCGAGGATTTCCCCGGAAGGTCCGTTGTAATAACGCTGGGCATAGTTGCTCAGGTGCGGGCTGCCGAAGCCGACGTTGTCGTTGGTAACCGCCGCCAGGCGCGGGTCATTGGCGACCAGGCCGGAAGTGCCGCCATTGCCGTTGACGAACGGGTTGGAATTGGAACCGGTGTTTTCATACGCCTTGTCGTACCAGCTCGCGGCACTGACCCGAAAGCCCATGCTTTGCTGGTAGACCACATCCATTTCGGTCAACAGATCGACGCGGTTGGTGATGTTGGTCCCGGCCTTGCGAAAGTTGTAATCGCCGTCGTTATTGTTGGGGGTCGCCAACATGCGCTTGTCGGCGCCTTCGGTGCGCACGCCGTAGTTGTACTTCACGGTGTTATCGAAACGTACCGACCAGTCAGGGTTGCCGGTATCCACTTCGACGGCGTGAGCGACCGGCATGGACGCCGCCAGAATGGCCAGGGCCAACAGACTGTGTCGCGAAGGAAGTGTGTGGCTGTGACTCTTATTGTTATGCATTACGTTGTCTCCGCCATGTTGTACTTGTTTTTTAAGCGCAGCTTTCCATGCACAGGCCCTGCTGAGAGGCCTGCGTTTTTTTCACGCGTTAGAGCAATTGCCGGACGGATCGCGCCCGGCCAGGTGCCTGATTAGCGATCCAGTTCCAGAATCAGGGCTTCGGCTTGCGGCCAGTGGCCGAAGCCCGAAGCAGGATTGAGATGGCCGACCTCGCCGAGGTTGACCAGTTCGCTGCCCCAGTCGCGGGCCATGCGGGTGACGGCCTCGAGACTGGCCAGGTGATCGTTGGTGCTGCCCGCCACGAGACTGCGAAACGGCAGCGCACCGGCAGGCAGAGGGGCCCAGCCGTTGGCTTTGAGGGTTTCAGGGGACGGGTAGTTTGCCGGCCAGGTGGCATTGAGGTCCGGCGGCGCGGCCAACAGAGCGCCCTTGATCGAGCCGCTGTGGCGGGCGGCCCAGTGGGCGACCATCAGCACGCCGGCGCTATGGGCGACGAGAATCACCGGGCCGTCGATTTGTTCCAGTTCATGCTGGATCGCCCGGACCCGGGCAGCGCAGTCGAGCTTGTCGGTTTCAAGCGGCGGGACGCTGCGTACGTTGTTCAACCGGGCCTCAAGCAGCGTTTGCCAATGCTCGGCAACGTGGTCGCGCAGACCCGGTACAATCAGAACGGTAGCGGCGGTTTGCAGTTTGTTCACTTGAACACCTCACCTTCTCGGTAGCTCGCCTGGCTGTTTCGCCAGAATCTTTTTGTAGTACCGACATTAAAGAGCGCCCACCCGCTACGCTTTTCATTTGACGACACCGACTTTTCTTTTGATGACAGGACAGGAGCGCCTGATTGGTGGTCGTGTGGACGCGCAAAACATGGCTTCAAAAACTTTTCATTTCATGATGTGCTGGATATAGTCCGCCCCGCTCAACTCCATCGAGACGCTCCAGGGATGACCTCTTCATGACCAAGCTCGTTCGCGCCGCTGTCTTGACCAACTACCTGGATGTAGCCCATTACCTGGGGTTCAATCCGCATGATGTGCTGGCGCAGGTCGGCCTGAGCAAGGCCCGCCTGCTGGCCCCCGAACAACGCATTCCAATCGATTCCGCGGTGCGTCTGCTGGAGCTTTCGGCGACCGCCAGCGGTTGTCAGACCTTCGGCCTGAGCATGGCCGAGTCGCGTCAACTCTCGGACTTTGGCGTGGTCAGCCTGCTGCTCACGCATCAGCGGACACTGCGTGATGCGTTGCAGGTGCTGGTGCATTACCGCCATCTCATGAACGACTCGTTGGCGATCTTCGTCGAGGAAGCGGGCAAGATGGTGATCATCCGTGAAGAGGTGGTCACCGAGTCTCCGATGTCCTGCCGGCAGGCCAATGAGCTGGCCATCGGCGTGATGTTCCGTCTGTGCGCGGCCCTGCTGGGAACGCATTGGCATCCGTATAGCGTCAACTTCACCCACCAGGCCCCGGAAAACCTGCACCTGCATCGCCGCCTGTTTGGTTGCAACCTGGAGTTCGGCAGTGAGTTCAATGGCATTGTCTGCCCAGACGCCAGCCTCGACATGACCAATCCCCATGCCGACCCGGCCATGGCCCGTTACGCCCAAAGCTACCTGGATTCGCTACAGAGCCACGAAGGGCCGTCGATGCTGTTTGAGGTGCGCAAGGCCATTTACCTGCTGCTGCCGATGGGGCGCGCCACGATCGAGCAGATTGCCCAGACCCAGGGCATGAACGTACGGACCCTGCAACGTCGCCTCAAAGAGGATGGCTGCGCGTTCAACGACCTGATCAACGATGTGCGTCGCGACCTGGTGCTGCGCTATCTGGACAACCCCAATTACTCGCTGAGCCGAATCGCCGACATGCTCGGCTACTCCATGGCGAGCTCGTTCACGCGCTGGTTCATCAGCCAGTTCGACATGCCGCCAGCCGTTTGGCGCACCACTCATAAGCCTGGCAGTGCCAAGGCGGCAGACAGCAGCGTCCTTTCCGATCCAGAGAAACCCTGAACACGCGCAGATCTACCTGTAGGCAGCCTCCAAATAAAAAAACGACGACTGCTGGTACAGTCGCCGTAAAGGAACCGGTGCTTATGACGCCGGTCGAGTGCCGCACTGCGTCGGAGTGAACACAATGTGGCGCCGCTTGTTGAATGCGGTCGCGAGCAGCCGGGTTTACATCCCCCAGTGCAGCAACAGCAGCACAAGAACCACCAGGAACACGGTCTCCCCCACCATCAGCAGGATCGGCTTGATACCGACGGCCGCCAGTTCCTTGAGCTGGGTTTTCATGCCCAGCGCGCTGATGGACACCACCAGGCACCAGCGCGACAGTTCATTGACCGCGCCCTGCACCGCCGGGACCACCCAGCCGGTGCTGTTGATGCAGGCCAGTATCAGAAAACCGACCGCGAACCACGGCAGTAGCGGCGGCCGTTTGCCGGTGGGATCGGCGCCTTGCATGCGGGTGATCATCGCGGCGCTGACGATCACCGGTAGCAGCATGGCGACGCGCATCAGCTTGACCACTGTGGCGGTGTCGCCGGTCTCGGTCGACATGCTGTAACCGGCCCCGACGACCTGGGCGACGTCATGGATGGTGGCACCGAGAAACACACCGGCCACTTGCGGCGACAAGGCCAGCCAATTGGCGATCATCGGATAGACGATCATCGCCAGGGTCGACAGCGCCGAAACCCCGATGACCGTGAACAAGGTAGCCCGCTCTTTCTGCGGATGGTTGGGCAACGCCGCCGCCAGGGCCAGCGCTGCCGATGCGCCGCAGATCGCCGTGGCCCCGCCGGTGAGCATGCCGAACAGGCGCTGGAACCCCATGGCCTTGGCCGCGATCACCGAGACACTAATGGTCACGACCACCAGAATCACCACCAGGGCCACCGGTTTCCAGCCCAGCGCGGCCATTTGTTCCAGGGTGATGCGCATGCCCAACAGCGCGACGCCAATGCGCAACACGCTGCGAGCGGTGAACTCGATGCCGGCCTTGCAGGCGCCGTCACCCGCCAGAAAGTTGAGCGCCATGCCCAGCAGCAACGCGAACAGCATCACCGGGGCACCGTAATGCTCGGACAAAAACGACGCGGCGGCGGCCACGATCAGACTGACAACGAACCCCGGTGCCAATTCGCGGGTGCGGCTATGGATACGGGTAAGAGCAATGGCGCTCATGGCGCGGACTCCTCGGAAATGATGATGAACGCCTGGTCGTCGATGATCTCGACCGGGTAGTGGGTGACCTTGACCTGGGTGGAATTGAGCAGGTAGCCGCTGAGCAGGTCGAAGCGCAGGCCGTGGGCGCGGCACTGGATCACCCGGCCCTCCAGGCGCCCGCCACAGAGCGACGCGCCTTGGTGCGGGCAGCTGTCGTCGATGGCGAACAACTGCCCGTCGACGTTGAACAGCGCCAGGCTTTTGTCCTCGAACTCGAACAGCGCGCGACCACCGGCCTGCGGGTGTTTGCCGGCCGGTACGGGGATACGTCTGGTCATGCCGGTTGCCGCTCGCGCTCACTTTCCTTGAGCGCTTCGCTCATGGCCCCGAGCAACGCCTGCGCGGGTTGTGCCCCGATCACGGTCATGCGCCGGTCAAACTGAAAGCTCGGCACGCCACTGGTCGCACCGGGGGATCCGGCAAAGGGCGTCGCATCGCCCTTCAGGCAATCGAGCACACTGTCCGCATCGACGCCGCAAGAGCGGGCTATGGCGAGCAAGGTCTCTCGGCAACCCAGGTTTTCGCCTTTGCGGAAATAAGCGGCGAACATTCGTTCGAGCAACATTTCACGCTGGGTGGCATTGCCCAGCACGCTCGCACGCTCGAACAAGCGATGGGCATCAGCGGTGTTGGGCATCGTCGCAATGCGGCTGAGGTCGATGGCCAGCCCAACCGCCGAGGCAGCCTGCTGTACCTGGGCCTGACGCATGGTCATGGCCTCGGCATTGCCCAGACGCTTGCGATAGAAATCGGCGAAGGGCTCACCTTCCACGGGCAACTGAGGCAGCAACTGCACACCATGCCACACCGTGGTGATCTGCACGTCCGGATAGCGACTGCGAAACTGCACTTGCGCATGCTCCAATTGGCGTTTGCCGATCAGGCACCAGGGGCAGATGAAATCGAAAAACACATCAATGGATAAGCGACGACTCACAACTTCACCTCTAACCCGGCTGCATTGACAGGATCAGGCACGTGCTGACCCTGAAGGCGGGCAATATCTCTGTGGTAATGACACTTGGCATAAAAGAACACCGCGGCTGCCCCGAGGCTGACCAGAGGCACCCACTGGAAGGCCGCGTGCAGGCCGATCAGGTCGGACACCCTGCCGGTGATGAACGGCCCCGGCGCCAGGCCGAGCATGTTGTTGGCCAGGGTCAGGGTGGCGAACGCTGTGCCATGCAATGAATACGGGGTCAGGTTGGCCACCATCGCCCCGGCGGGACCGGTGGTGCCAGCGGCAATCAACATGCCCAGGCAGATCAGCGCCAGTTGCCCGGGCCCCGCCGGCAGGGCGAACGCCGCCGACAACAGCAGGCAACTGCCCAGGCAATAGGCAATGGCCAGGGCCACCTTGCGCTCCGGCGATTGCCGGCACAGGCGATCACTGAGCATGCCGCACAGAATCATCCCGGCGCCGCTGCACAGCACGATGATGGCGGCCATGCCTCCGGCCTTGTCCGTGCCCATTTCGTAGTAGCGGTTCAGGTAACTGGGCATCCACACGATCACGGTGCCGCCGACGAACAGCTGCAAGCCGCTGCCGACGTAGGTCGCGATCACCGAACGGCTGGAAAACAGCGTACGCAACGGTTGCTTGACCTTGGCAGCAGCCATGTTGGCCATGCGCCTCGGTGCGATGCGGGCTTCCTTGACGATGATCGGGTACAGCACCGCCAACAGCAGGCCAAACAGCGCCATCCCGGCAAACGACCAGCGCCAGCCCAGTTTGGCCGCGATGGCTCCGCCCAACGCCATGCCCAACACGGAACCGAACATGCCACCCGCCATGAAGGCGCTGGCCAGGGTGGCCCGCATGTGTTTGGGAAACACGGAAATCACCACCGCGATACCGACACTGCCGTAAGCCGCTTCACCGACCCCGACCATGAACCGGGCAATGAACATCTGCTGGTAATCCTGGGCCAGGGCACAACCCAGAGTGGCCACACTCCACAACAGCGCCATCAGGGCGAGGCTTTTGACCCGGCCGAAGCGGTCCGCCAGCAACGACAGGGGAAACGTCAGCAAGCCGACCATCAGGGCGACAACGCCACTGAGCAAGCCGAGCTGACCATCGCTCAAGGACCACTCGCCCTTGAGCATCGGGAACACCGCGTTCAGCACCTGACGCGACATATAGTCGGAAATCAACAGGCCGAACGTCAGTGCAAAGACGATCCAGGCATATTTGCGCGCAACGCCGACGCCACTGCAGTCGTCATCGTCCGCAGCGATTGGATGAAAGGCCATGCAGCCTCCTCAAAGCTTCGTTTTATTGTTGTTATCAAGCGTGTTGCATGCAGTGAGCGAGAGGCCAACGACCTCTCGCCGCCACTGCCGGTCAGCCGCGCTGCGGCACACCTTTTTGCCCGGCCTTGCGGTTGGGGGCCATGCCGTTGGCCAACAGGGTTTCTTCGATGCTCTGGTATTGCACACCGATGCGATAGATCTCACGGGCTTCTTTGCCGGTGGCGATCTCGCGACCCAGTTCATGGGCGATGCGCACGGTCTGCTCGATCTGTGCGACCGAGCCGAAACGTTCGCCCTTGTGATCAATGATAGTGTCTTCGTTGCCCACACGCGGGTGCATGCCCATGGCCATCGACATGGTGTTGAACGGCAGCACGTTCTTGAGCAGCGATTCGGAGGTCAGGGTGCAGCCGTTCGGAACACGGTGGATGAAGTTGAAGAAGTTGAACGGATTCGGACCGTCGAAACCGCCACCGATGCCGATCCAGGTCAGGTTCAGCGGGCCCATGTACACGCCTCTGCGCACCAGGCGCTCGAGAGTTTCCAGGGCATGCATGCCGGTCAACTGGAAGTGTGGCTGGATGCCGTTGTCCATCAGGCGCTTGAGGTGTTCGGCCACCCAGGCTGGACCGGCCGGCACGGTCATTTCGCTGTAGGCGGCCTGGAACAACGGATTGGCCAGGGAGGTGCCTTCCAGGTATTGCGGATACAGCAGCTCCATGATGTTCATCTGGGTGGTGTTGATCGCCACCGTGACCTGATCCGGTTTTGGCGTCAGCTCGGCCAGCATGTGGCGAGTGTCGTCGGACAGCCACTTGGCCGCTTCGCCATCGCTTTCAGGGGCGAAGGAAATCGAGCCGCCGACCTGGATGATCATGTCCGGCACGGCTTCGCGCACACCGGCGATCAGCTCGTTGAACTTGGACAGGCGCTTGGACCCCTTGCCATCGAGTTCGCGCACGTGCAGGTGCAGGACCGTGGCACCGGCCTCGTAGCACTCGACCGCTTTCTGCACCTGCTCGTCCATGGTCAGCGGTATGTCTTCAGGAAAGTCTTCCGGCATCCATTCCGGGCCGTAGGGGGCCACGGTGATGACGACCTTTTCCATGTTTTCGGGGTGCAGGGAATCGTCGAAGAATTGCATGGTTTACTCCTGTTTTTATGATTGTCCCGTCCACCCGGGATCGTGCCGGGCAGACGTGTTTACGAGTGCGTATGCAGAAGGGGTCGATCAGTAAGTCTTGTCGCCGATGATCCCGGCGCGCTCCATCTTGCGATGGCACGGCGGGTAATCCATGACGGCGTAATGCTGGGTACTGCGGTTGTCCCAGATGGCAACGCTGTTGGGCTTCCAGCGCCAGCGCACTTGATACTCGGGGATGTACGCCTGGCTGATCAGGTAGCGCAGCAGCTCGCTCGCGCCAGGGTTAGCGTCCTGGCCGAAACGCACCCGCTCGGGGGTGTGGTAGTTGCTGAAATGGGTGGTGAAGGCGTTGACGAACAGCACCTTCTCCCCGGTTTCCGGGTGGGTGCGCACCACCGGGTGCTCGGCGTCCGGATACAGGGCCTTCAGCGCCAGGCGTTTTTCGATCGGCATGGCCGCGCCGAAGCTCGCTTCGATGCTGTGGCGGGCGCGCAGGTCGGCAATCTTCACCTTCACGTCATCGGGCAGGTTGGCGTAGGCCTCGACCATGTTCGCCCACATGGTGTCACCGCCGACCGGCGGGCACTCCACGCAGCGCAGCACGCAACCCATGGGCGGCGCTTCGCGCCAGGTGGCGTCGGTGTGCCAGGCGTTTTCGTAGCGGTCCATCGGCTGGTCCGGCTTTTTGTAGATCTGCACCAGGCCGGGGTGATCCGGATCACTGCCGGCCACCGGGTGATCTTCCAGCTCGCCAAAGCGCCGGGCGAACGCCACGTGCTCGGCGCGACTGATGTTCTGGTCGCGCAGGAACACCACTCGATGGGTGAGCAACTGGGCCCGAATCTCGGCAAAAAGCCCCTCGTCATGGATCGCGTCGGCAAGATTGACGCCGATCAGTTCCGCACCGATGTTGCAGGTCAATTGTTCGACTTTCATGGCAGCGGACTCCCTTAAATGACGAAAATCGACGAGCCAGTGGTCTTGCGCGATTCCAGGTCCCGGTGGGCCTGTACGGCATCCTGCAAGGCGTAGTGCTGGTTGATCTCGATCTTGATCCGGCCATTGCCGACGTGGTCGAACAATTCACCGGCCAGGGCCGCTTTTTCCGCAGGGTCGGCGATGTAATCGGCCAGCGCCGGGCGAGTCAGGAACAGCGAGCCTTTCATCGCCAGCATCACCGGGTCGAACGCCGGGATCGGGCCGGAAGCCGTACCGACGCAGACCATCAGGCCGCGGCGCTTGAGCGAATCCAGCGAACCCATGAAAGTGTTCTTGCCGACGCTGTCGAATACCACGTTGACGCCGACACCGTCCGTCAGTTCGCGAACGCGCTGGGCGACATCTTCATGGCTGTAATTGATGACATGGTCGCAGCCATGGGCCCGGGCGATTTCGCCCTTGACCTCGGTGGATACGGTGCCGATCACGGTCAGGCCCAGCAGCTTGGCCCACTGTGAAACGATCAGGCCGACCCCACCGGCGGCAGCGTGCAGCAGAATGCTGTCGCCGACCTTGAAATCGTAGATGCGGCGCATCAGGTACGACGACGTCAGGCCGCGCATGGTCATGGCCGCGGCGGTCTCGAAACTGATGGTTTCCGGGAGTTTGATCAGCGGTGCCGCCGGGATCAGACGCTCGGTGCTGTAGGCCCCCAGCGTATTGAGAAACCCGGTGTAGGTGACGCGATCACCCACTTGGACATTGGTCACCCCTTCGCCAACGGCCTGGACCACGCCGGACGCTTCGACCCCCATACCGTTCGGCAGCGGGATCGGGTAAGTGCCGTTGCGAAAGTAAGTGTCGGCATAGTTCAGGCCGACCGCCACGTGACGAAGACGAACCTGGCCCGGGCCCGGGTCCCCCACTTCGACCTCTTCGTAACGAAGCACCTCGGGACCACCGGTTTCGTAAAAGCGAACGGCTTTGGCCATTTTTTCTTATTCTCCAATCTGCGTTTTGGCGAGTGCGTCGAATTGCGCTGATTGGACTGTAGGTCTGCGGCTCAGTCATCGCTTCTCATCAGACGACAACGGCTTTTCATTTCATGACAACCAGCCTGTTGTGCCAACGTTTACGATGCCCGCTGCGGGTGACTTATCGACTGCCGCTCGATAACCTTGCGCGCCGCGAGTGCCTGACGCTGATTCAGGTCAAATCACACCCCATCCAGACGAGCGCCCCATGAAATCCCCCGCCGGTTTGCTGCTGTCGGGCATTGAGCTGGACCGTGCCAGCGCCATGCCCCTGTACCGCCAACTGTATTTGCAGATTCGCAAACAGATTCTCAGCGGGCGACTGCAAGGGGGCGTGCGCCTGCCATCGACCCGCACCTTGAGCAAAGAGCTGGACCTGTCGCGGATCACCATCCTCAATGCATTCGATCAACTGATTGCCGAAGGCTTTCTGGCGTCGCGGACCGGCGCCGGCACCTATGTCGGCAATGAGTGGGAAGACCGAGGCCTGACCGATGATCAGCCGCCACCCCAACCGCCGCGCCTGTCCGATCTGAGCCGCTCGATGCTGTCCATGCGCAGCCGTCATTTCCAGGGGGTGTCCTATGCCGGCTGGGCCGCCGGGACCCCGACCTCCTTCCTGCCGAGCCACAGTGCCTACGACGCGTTCCCACAAGCGGTCTGGAAACGTTTGATGAACCGCCATCTGCATAAGCCCACCAAGGCAATGCTTGGCTATGGCGAGCTGCAGGGTTTAACGGACCTGCGCAAGGCGATTGCCGACTACGTGTTTGATGCCCGTGGCATTGATTGCACTGCCGAGCAGGTGGTGATCGTTTCCGGCGCCCAGCAAGCCTTCAACCTGTTGGGCATGCTGCTGCTCAACCCGCAGGACAGTGTGTGGATGGAAGATCCGGGGCATATCGCGGCGCGCATTGCACTGCAGGCCCAGGGTGGCTTGCTGGTCCCCTTGCCTGTCGATGAACAGGGCATCGATGTCCAGCAAGGCTTGGCCCGCTGTCCTGATGCCCGCCTGGTATTCACCACACCGTCGCGCCAACACCCGCTGGGGGTCACCATGAGTTATGGGCGACGCCAGGAACTCATCGACTGGGCCGCGGCCCATCAAAGCTGGATCATCGAAGACGACTGCGACAGTGAGTTTCGCTACAGCGGCCGCCCGTTGCCTGCGCTCTATGCCATGGATCAGTGGGCCCGGGTCATCTATGTCGGCACCTTCAGCAAGGTGCTCTTCCCATCGCTGCGCCTGGGCTACGTGATCCTGCCGCAGGCCCTGGTCGAACCCTTCTGCACCTTGCGCGCGGTCATGGATCGCAGCCCGCCCACCCTGCTGCAGGCGGTGACAGCTGACTTCATGGGCGAAGGCCACTTCATCGGACATATTCGCCGCATGCGCGCGCTGTACCAGGCTCGGCAACAGGCACTGGTCGAGCAATTGCAGCGGCAATTGGGCGGATTTTTCCGGATCACGCCGGTGGAAGCCGGCATGCATCTGATCGCCTGGCTGCCACCCCAACTGAATGACGATGAGATCGCCAAGGAACTGGCCCGGCACAACATTCATACCTATGCCCTGAGCGACTACTGCCTTGAGCATGTGTTACCCCCTGCCCTGTTGATCGGCTTTGCCGGAACCCCCGAGGACCAGGCGCAAGCGCGCGTCGAAGCGCTGTTTCAGGCCTTGAGCAAAATGGGCTGCCTGCAACAGGCCCCTTGAAGCGCGGCAAGTGGTCTTATCAATTAACGGATAATGGATCTATCGAGAGTTCCTGACTGGCGCGATAAAGACGGCGCCGGTAGACCCGGCGTCTGAACCAGGAATGACTCGAATGAACAATAAGATCCAAGAGCGATTCAATGCCTTGCTCAGCCACAAGGTTGACGAGGCCGCAACCCCGCCCGCACTGACCGAGACACTGGCCCGCCAGTTGCTCGATCGACTGGCCCGACTGCGTCTGTTTGCGCATGCCTACCCCCTGCTGACCAATCTCACCCACGGCCGGGTCAAACCCGCCGATCTGCTGGACTTCGCCTATCGGCACGAATTGCAGGGGCTCAGCCTGCACCTGCTCGATGGCGAGGAAAACAGCCTCAGCCAAATGACGCCCGCGCAATTGCAGGCATTCGCTGACAAGGCCAAGTCGCTGGCGCTCGATGTACACCTGGAAATCAGCAGCACGCGCAAACAAGACGTCGATCAGGTCATCGCCATCGCCAAGGCCCTGGGCACCCGCAACATCCGCGTGTACTCACGTTATGAAGGGGCACTGTCCCGGGTCATGGACGTGATCGAGTCGGACTTGCATTACCTCGCGCAACAGGCGGACGCCCATGACCTGTTCTTTGATTTCGAGCAGCACGAAGAACTCAAGAGCGCCGAGATCGCGCAACTGCTGAACCGACTCGACCACCCTCGCCTGCATGCCTTGTTCGACTTCGGCAACATGATCAATGCCTGCGAACAACCCCTGCAGGCGCTGCGCACCCTCGGGCCGCACATCCGCCAGGTCCATCTCAAGGGGGTGCGCATCGTGCCCGAGCACAACGGCTTCGGCCATTACGGCGTGCTGCAGGGCTGCGACGAGGACGATCTGCCCAACGCCCGCATGTTGTTCGAACTGCTGATGCTGGGCGACTCAACCCCACAAGTGATCGCGTTCATCCTGGAGCAGGAAAACCATTACGTGGCGCCGGCGTTCCGCCAGACCAATGAAGCCGCCGATCCGTTTATCGCCTACCGGGAAATGAGTGAAACAGCGCTGCCGGCGGGCTACTCGCTGGAGCGAATGCTGGCCGACGAACACCGCTGGGCGAACAACCAGGTCGCATACGTACGGGGTTTGCTGGCCGAGTTTCGAACCTTGGCCGAATTGACCCTGGCCCACGGCACCCAAGCCTGAACCTGACACTGCGTCCCTGATTTCGCCTGGAGAACAAAAATGACAACTCGTGACAAGGCCAAATGGCTCAGATTCCTGATTCTCATCCTCGGTGGCGGCACCATCTACAAGCTGGCCAGCCTCAAGGATGCCTTCTATGTGCCCATGCAAGAGTTCATGGGCTTGAGCCACACTGAAATCGGCTTGTTGTTGAGCGCCAATGCCATCATTGCCACGGCGCTGTTTGTCGTGGGCGGCATGCTTGCCGACCGATTCGACACACGCAAGTTGATTCCCCTGGGGCTGCTGGGCACCGGCAGCCTTGGTCTGTACCTGGCCACCTTTCCTCCGTTCAGCAACCTGCTGATCGTGTTCTGTCTGCTGGCGGTCTGCGCCGATTGCATCTTCTGGCCATCGCTGCTCAAGGCGATCCGCAACCTTGGCGACGACAACGAACAGGGACGGCTATTCGGCCTTCTGGAAGGCGGGCGTGGCGTGATTGATACCGTGGTCGCCTTCTCCGCGCTGGGCGTGTTTGTCGCGATGGGCTCCGGTGAGGCCGGCCTGAAGTCGGCCATCCTCTTCTATTCGGTCATCGACATGATTGCCGGAACCCTGACCTGGTTCCTGCTCAAGGGCGGCACCCCACAGGCAGCCGCCAAGGCGAAGAACGGTTGGTCGAACCTGCTTGAAGCGGTCAAGGTACCGGGCATCTGGCTGGTCAGCCTCAACGTGTTCATGGTCTATATCGTCTACTGCGGGCTGACCTATTTCATTCCCTACCTCAAGGAGATGTATGGACTGCCGGTGGCACTGGTGGGCGCCTACGGCATCATGAATCAGTACTTCCTCAAGATCCTTGGCGGACCTGCCGGTGGCTTCATCGCGGACAAGCAGTTCAAGAGCACCAGTCGTTACTTGAAATGGGCATTCCTGGCCTTGTTGCCGCTGATGGGCGTGATCCTGCTGATCCCGAAAAGCCCGAGCTTCATCTACGCGGGCATGGCTGCCACGCTGTCTTTCGCACTGATTGTGTTTTCCATGCGCGGCGTGTTCTGGGCGCCCATGGGTGAAGTCGGCATCCCTCAGCACATCACGGGCTCGGCCTTCGGCATCGGTTGTCTGATCGGTTATGCGCCAGGCATGTTCGCTTATGTGATCTACGGCACCCTGCTTGATCATTTCCCTGGTCAGCAGGGCTACAACTATGTCTTCAGCCTGATGAGCGTGTTGGCCATTGTTGGCTTCATGGTGTCCACCCTGCTGTACCGAACCGTGCAGAAAAAATCACCCGCTTGCGCGGGCGTGGCGGTACCTCAAGGGTAAACCTTCGCGGTACGCCGGAAGTGACCTGGACAGGGTCGCTTCCGGCAGCGCGCTGCCAGGTGATACGGCGCGATCAACGTTCCTTCGGTTCCTGGGCAGGGGCCGAATACCATTTCTCCCTCGGCACCCACTTCTCTTGTCGCGGGTCGCCAAGGTAGTGCGGCGACATGATTTGCACGCCGTACTCGTTGAACACATCCTGGATATTGGCGTGCAGCATGCTGAGCAATTCGGCACGCGGGCGCGGCTGGCTGGGGATAGCCTGGGCCACGAGGCGATACTCCGGGTAGAAATCCGACAAAGCGGTCTGAAACACTTGGGGCGTCGGCACTGCGAGAATCCCGGCGGTGCGTCTGGCGGCCTCCAGCAGCATGGCTTCGACCTGCCGCCACGGCGTGTCGTAGCCGATGGTCACCACTGTATCGACCACATAACCGGCGCCCTGCACGATCCGCGAATAGTTCTTGGTCACCGAGTTGGTGATCATCGAGTTGGGCAAGGTCAGCACCTCACCCAGGCCGGTCCGGATGCGCGTGGTGAACATGCCCAGTTCGGTCACCGTGCCTTCGTATTCGCCGATGCGCACGAACTCCCCCGGTCGCAGGGTGCGTGTGTAGGTCAGAATCAGCCCCGACGCCGCCTGGCCAACCACACTGGTGGCGCCCAGGGAAATCATCAGGCCGAGCAGCACCGACAAACCCTTGAATGCATCGGTGCCCGCCCCCGGCAAGTACGGATAGGCCATGGCCAACGCAAACAACCAGATCGCCAGGGACATCAGCCGGGTGGTCGGCTGCAGGGTTTCCTCATTCAGCCAATTCAAGATGCCGGGGCCGGCCATGCGCCGCAACACTCGCTTGCTGAATGCGCTGACGCCCCGGGCGATGAAGAAAATCATCAGGGCCACGCCCAGCCCGGGAATCGCGCTGATAATGCTTTGGAACAGGTAGGTCGCGACCTCCAGCAGGTAGTTATTGAGGCTTTCGCCCCACGGCCGGGTGTAGGGAAAACGCGACAGGACAAATCCCAGCCACTCGTAGGTCAACAGCAACACCACCAACCAGCGCAGAAACCACAGCACACGGCTGACCAGCGGGTAGAGGAAATTGGCATCGATGAGCTGCACGCGCCCCACGCTCAACGCCTTGGTGTGCCGATGCATCAACTCCGGGAGTTTTTTCAACAATTTGAGCCGCAGGTAAACCATGCCCCACAGCAGCGCGAAATAAAGGGTGGTGGCCAGCGTGACGGCGATCAACGCCCTGAGAATCAGCCGCAGGCTGCGTGCTTCCTGGGTTTCAGCGACTACCTGACGCAGGTTCTGCGCCGCTTGCTCGGCGGTCTCCAGAACTGACGCAGTGCCCAGGCTGTCGACGTCTTTGGGTGAGACAATGAACGCGCGCCGGTTGCCCAACAGCACCAGGTAACTGTTCTGGATCGGATCGATGCGGACGTTGAGATCGTCGGCTTCATCCAGCGCTTCGCGGATCACTGCGCCAGCACGCTTGACCCGCGATTGCGGCGGTTCTCCGAGTACCGTGGCACGGAACACCATGACACTGCGGTTGGCCACTTTGAGTTCGGCGGACGCGTCCGGGGCCTTGGGTGCGTCCTCGGCCCACAGATGCACCGGGCTCAATAAACAGAAAATGGCGATGACGACGGTGAGTCCCCTGATGCGCATGCTGAGTTCCTTCCCGCACAGGTTCAGAGTAATGGCTGATTTTCATCCTGGGGCCGATCTTCCACCCACTGCCAGAACAACTGATAGCCGACCGCAAGCACCACCGGGCCGATGAACAAGCCGAGGATGCCGCTGGTGACCATGCCGCCCAAGGCACCAATCAGTATCACCGGCATCGGCACGTCCACACCGCGCCCCAGCATCAAGGGTTTGAGTACGTTGTCCACCAGCCCCGCAACGAACACATAAATGGCGAATACGATGGTGCCGGTATTGGGGCCTTCAGTGGCGAACACATAAACGATGACCGGGATGGTGATCAGTGTCGCCGGCAGCTGCATGATGCCCAGTAACAACACACCCAATGCCAGCAACCCGGCAGCGGGCACGCCCTTGAAGACAAACCCCAGGCCCACCAGCAACATCTGGATGAAGGCGATGCCGACCACCCCGAGCGCCACGGCACGGATCGTTGCGGTGCACAGCGCCGCGATACTCGGGCCCCGGTCCGGGCCGCTGATGCGCGAGGCGATCTGGACCGCGCTACGGCTGCCGGCTTCGCCGTAGGCCATGAAGATGCCGGCGATGATCAGCGCAAAGATGAAAATGAGAAAGCCCATGCCGATTCCGGCCAGTTTACTCAGCAGCCCCAG